>NZ_CP101462.1:152500-1352500 GCF_024362205.1 Exiguobacterium aurantiacum
AGCCCCAGTAAACGGCGGCCGTAACTATAACGGTCCTAAGGTAGCGAAATTCCTTGTCGGGTAAGTTCCGACCCGCACGAAAGGCGTAACGATTTGGGCACTGTCTCAACGAGAGACCCGGTGAAATCATAGTACCTGTGAAGATGCAGGTTACCCGCGACAGGACGGAAAGACCCCATGGAGCTTTACTACAGCCTGATATTGAGGCTTTGTACGCGATGTACAGGATAGGTGGGAGTTTGTGAAGCCGGAGCGCCAGCTTCGGTGGAGACACCCTTGGGATACCACCCTTTGCGTATAGAGTCTCTAACTCGCAGCCGTGATCCGGCTGGAGGACCGTGTCAGGTGGGTAGTTTGACTGGGGCGGTCGCCTCCTAAACAGTAACGGAGGCGCCCAAAGGTTCCCTCAGAATGGTTGGAAATCATTCGAAGAGTGCAAAGGCAGAAGGGAGCTTGACTGCGAGACCTACAAGTCGAGCAGGGACGAAAGTCGGGCTTAGTGATCCGGTGGTTCCGCATGGAAGGGCCATCGCTCAACGGATAAAAGCTACCCTGGGGATAACAGGCTGATCTCCCCCAAGAGTCCACATCGACGGGGAGGTTTGGCACCTCGATGTCGGCTCATCGCATCCTGGGGCTGGAGTAGGTCCCAAGGGTTGGGCTGTTCGCCCATTAAAGCGGTACGCGAGCTGGGTTCAGAACGTCGTGAGACAGTTCGGTCCCTATCCGTCGTGGGCGCAGGAAATTTGAGGAGAGCTGTCCTTAGTACGAGAGGACCGGGATGGACGCACCGCTGGTGTACCAGTTGTTCCGCCAGGAGCATCGCTGGGTAGCTACGTGCGGACGGGATAAGTGCTGAAAGCATCTAAGCATGAAGCCCCCTCCGAGATGAGATTTCCCTTTGAGCAATCAAGAAAGACCCCTCAGAGACGATGAGGTAGATAGGTCATGGGTGGAAGCACGGCGACGTGTGGAGCTGAATGATACTAATCGGTCGAGGCTTTGATCTAGTCTAACGGTTTGTATGAATTGATGAGTCTTCAGTTTTCAGGGAACAACCCTTGAAACGTATTGACACGCCCCCAGGGCGGTGTTAATATTCTTTTGTCTGGTGGCGATAGCGAAGCGGCCACACCCGTTCCCATGCCGAACACGGAAGTTAAGCGCTTCAGCGCCGAAAGTAGTTGGGGGTCTCCCCCTGTGAGGATAGGACGCTGCCAGGCAAGATCGTTCCGCAATAGCTCAGTGGTAGAGCAACCGGCTGTTAACCGGTAGGTCGTAGGTTCAAATCCTACTTGCGGAGCCATATTAAGGCCCGTTGGTCAAGCGGTTAAGACACCGCCCTTTCACGGCGGTAACACGGGTTCGAATCCCGTACGGGTCACCATTTGGAGGATTAGCTCAGCTGGGAGAGCACCTGCCTTACAAGCAGGGGGTCGGCGGTTCGATCCCGTCATCCTCCACCATTTAATTTTAACCAATCAAACCATATATGCCGGTGTAGCTCAGTTGGTAGAGCATCTGACTTGTAATCAGAGGGTCGAGGGTTCGAATCCTTTCGCCGGCACTCCTTGGGGGGGTAGCGAAGTGGCTAAACGCGGCGGACTGTAAATCCGCTCCCTCGGGTTCGGCGGTTCGAATCCGCCCCCCCCCACCAGGTTTGAGCCATTAGCTCAGTTGGTAGAGCATCTGACTTTTAATCAGAGGGTCGCAGGTTCGAGCCCTGCATGGCTCATTTTTTATGCGGAAGTAGTTCAGTGGTAGAATACGACCTTGCCAAGGTCGGGGTCGCGGGTTCGAATCCCGTCTTCCGCTCCATATTATTCCCTTTAAAGGGGCCTTAGCTCAGCTGGGAGAGCGCCTGCCTTGCACGCAGGAGGTCAGCGGTTCGATCCCGCTAGGCTCCACCATTTGTTTTTTTCTTAAGTTACTTACGACTTAAGTTTTTTTTTGCCTAAATCCATGAACCATTCACTTGAGAGTACAGAGAAAGGCAGCCTGCCACCATTCAGGCTGCCTTTTTGTATGTTTATTCATCATTGTGTGAAGTTGAACCACATGTTTGGTAGCGTTTACAATGAAGGTATTAAACGTTCAAGGGGGAATGGGGATGAATTGGTCATATATTGAAGTACCGCTTCGCTATGGACAGGGGAAACATGGCGTAGAGCAAGGTCCATCAAAGCTACGAACACTTGGGTTGGAGACCTTATTGCCGGCAACAACGAAGCAACATACGATTCGGGTGTTACCTGAATCTGAGCTGATCAACAGTGAAGAGCACTTGAAACGAGTGGATGGGGTATTATACACGGTTCAAGAACTGGCAGAAGTCGTCGATGCGGAAGTACAGGCGAAACGATTCCCGTTAATCGTTGGGGGAGATCACAGTATGGCGATCGGGACGCTTGCGGGTCTTGCCAAAACAGGCCCGTACGGTGTGATTTGGGTCGATGCGCATGCTGATTTAAATACAGGTGAAACGTCTCCATCGGGTAATATTCACGGTATGCCGCTTGCTGCGGCGATGGGGATGGGAGATATCCGTTTGACGGAAGTCGGCGGACGTGAACCAAAACTCGCGCCTGAACACTTGGTCTATATGGCGCTTCGAGACATCGATGAAGGTGAGATTCGAGAGATCAATCGTCTAGGCATAAAAGTGATCACGGTCGAAGAAATTCGGACGCGAGGTGTCGACGTTATGATGGAAGAAGCACTCACTTATTTGCGCGCACGTGTCGATCGTTTCTATCTGAGTTTCGACATGGACAGCTTGGACGCGAAACTTGTGCCAGGTACGGGCACGCCGGTCGATCAAGGTCTGACGGCCGCGGAAGGAAAAGCGATCTTGGCCGAAGCGATGAAGGCAGACGATTTGATTGCAATTGAGCTGGTTGAATTGAATCCATCGCTTGACCATGATGATACGACGGCCCAGTTGGCGTTTGAACTGTGCGAGACGATTTTGAAATCCAAAGAAAACCTGTTATTGGAAAGTGAAACTGTCTGATGACCTTACAGTTTCCAAGTCCCTTTGCTACAATGGACTTGGAAACTTTTTTTGTTGTCGCGATATTTTTGAAACCTACATAGAAAACGATTCGTATAGAAAGATGACCGCATAGGTTGCGGAGAGGGGAAGTGGATTGATGGAACGGCTGACCACCCGTTTAGTAGACGAATTGAGGTCGGGGAATCATGATTCGTTTGCTGAGCTGGTAGAACTGTACAAGGATGGTGTCTTTGCTGTCGCTTATAAGATATTGTATGATCGTGGCGAAGCAGAAGATGCTGCCCAGGAGACGTTCATTCGGGCGTATACCCGAATTGATACGTACGATCCGCAGTACAAGTTCAAGACGTGGCTCTATCGCATTGCGACGAACGTCGCAATCGATCGTCTCAGAAAGCGAAAGCCGGAATATTCGATGGATGCCGAGATTGCGGGCACCGACGGCTTGACCTATCAGGACCATTTGGCTGATGAAGCACCCCAACCCGATGCCCAAGTCGTTCATCGCGAAATTCGAGGCGAGATGCATGAAGCGATCAAGCAGTTGCCCGATAAGTATCGGATCCCGCTCCTGCTGAAGTACGTGGATGATTTATCGCTTAAAGAAATCAGCGTCATGATCGATATGCCGGTCGCTACGGTTAAAACAAGGATCTTCCGGGGAAGAGAAATGTTAAAGACAATCTTTCAAAACAGGGAGGGGTTCAATTGACTCCTGAAGAAAAAGTACAACAATATTTGGAAGATGGCATCCTGCCCGAAGAATCTGACGAACTACGTCATTTGTTGGAGGACGACGACTTATATGAAACGTACCTTCAATACGAACGAATAGATGCCGAACTGAAGGCCTTACCACGGCCTAAACTATCCGATGATTTTACAGCCCGTGTCATGGCGTCCTTGCCGGAAGCGAAAGCACGGGTAGAGGTCACACCGGTGACTCGATTTGAAGAAAAAGTCCGGAAGAAACGGAAACCACAATCCAAAGGGATGACATGGTTCCGCAAGCATCCAGGACTGATGGCTGCCGCTCTCTTCTTTAGTTTGATGTCGAGCGCGACACTCGGGCTATGGAACGAGTCGACGGAGACGATGACGTACACGAAAGTGCCGGGCATCGTTGTCACGTCGAATGAGGTCGTCATCCCAGAAGGCGTTACCGTCGAGCGGGATATCACGGTCCAAGGCGGTGACCTTCGAATTGAAGGGACGGTCAACGGGAACGCGACGGCTGTAAATGGTCGGGCTTATCTGGCTAGCGCTGGAGAAGTCACAGGAGAAATCGAGCAAATCGATCGGATGTTTGAGTGGATGTGGTATTCGTTCAAACAAATCTTCTAACGGAGACGCCGGAGACGGCGTCTTTTTGTGTTCGTTTCAATCTGGTTTCGTTTTATCGTCTGGCGATGCGCGGTTTCGGAAATGTGATATAATGTAATTTGCACGAATTGGCTAGGTAGTTGAGGAGGGGAGCATTTGCCGCTACTTGAACAGGTATCATTCTTATCATTTTTTAGTCTTTCAGAGAACGTACATTGGTACGATTATTTGAATGACGTTTTAGATATTGTCGTCGTCACGTATGTCATCTATAAATTGATGATGATTGTACGTGGGACAAAAGCGGTCCAGTTGATTAAAGGGATTTCCATCATCCTTGTCAGCTGGTTCCTCAGTGGGTTCTTTGGATTGAAGACGTTACAGTTCTTATTGAATCAAATCATCACATACGGACTGCTCGGAATCATTATCATCTTCCAACCAGAACTTCGACGAGGACTCGAGCATTTAGGACGAACGAGCAATTTGTTTGGCCGGACGAGCACGAGCGATGAAGATAAGCAACGTCAAATGATTGAAGCGATCGTCAGTTCGGCGCAATATATGTCAAAACGTCGCATCGGCGCGTTGATTGCGATTGAACGTGATACGGGCTTGAATGAGTACGTCGAGACCGGGATTCGCATGGATTCGCATATCACATCACAACTAATCATCAACCTGTTCATTCCGAACACCCCGTTGCACGATGGGGCGATGATTATCCAAGACGGGAAAATTGCGGCTGCGGCTTGTTATTTGCCGTTGTCCGAGAGCCCGCACATCGATAAAGCGTTAGGGACACGACACAGGGCCGCCATCGGGGTCAGTGAAGTGACCGACAGCGTGACCCTCACCGTCTCTGAAGAAACAGGTGCCGTGTCGCTCGCGATTGCCGGTCGTCTGTATCGAGAGTTGGATGAGGAGGCACTTCGCAATAAATTGATCCAAGAACTCGTTATTGAAGAAAAAGAGACGACGCTCTCGTTCTTTAATAAAAAAGGGGGGGACAAGTAAGTGATTGATCAGTGGTTACAACATAAATGGTTTCTCCGCATCATCGCACTTGCTTTAGCCATCCTGCTTTATTTCATGGTCGCCGAGACGAGTTCGTCGACCAACTCCACGAATGCCCTCCCGATCGTCGGACAAAGTTCGATGTCGCTCGACGTCCCGGTCGAAGTGTTCTTCGACGAGGTGCAGTATGTGGCTTATAACGTTCCGGAAGAAATGAACGTTGAACTGCAAGGACCATCTAGCAGTTTAACGATGACGAAACTGGTGAAAGATTATCAAGTCTTCGTCGATTTAACGAATCTCGGGACTGGATTTCATCGTGTTCCGGTCGAGGCACGCGGCTTTGGCGGAGACGTCAACGTCAAGCTCGAACGGGATACGGTAGAAATCTATATCGACCGCAAACAGACAATCGAAGTCCCGGTATCCGTCAACCTCTTAAACAAAGATCAGTTGCCGGAAGGGAAAGTGGTCGGTGACGCCGAAATCGAACCGGCGACAGTAAAAGTCTCGGGTGGTGCGAGTCGGATTCAAAGCGTCAAAGAGATCACGTTGAACGTCGATGTCGCCAATCAAAGTCAAACGTTCACACGAGAACTGACGCCGACGATTTTAGATGCGAACGGCAACCCGCTCAACGTGACGGTCGAACCGAATATCATCAGCGTGACGGTCCCGGTCTACGAACAGAGCGCCGTCTTCCCGATTGAAGCAGTCACGGCCGGAGCGGTGGCCGACGATTACAGGCTTGTCGATACATTGCTTGAAGAGACGGAAGTTCGTGTCTTTGCGCCACAAGACGTGCTTGACGCGATTGACACCGTGGAAACGGAGCCAATCGATTTGGACGGCATCGACAAGACCGGAAAAGTGACCGCTACGCTCGCCGTGCCGGAAGGCGCCTCATCGCTTGAGACGAAGCAAGTAGAAGTCCAATTGCTCGTCCGGGCTGCAGATGAGACACGGGACGACACGGGCGAATTGACGGAACGGGTCCGCTTGACAGTCCCTGTGACCGTGCGAGGGTATGACCGGACCAATTTTACGCTCAAAGCTCCTGAAGTGATTGGAGTGACGTTGTCCGGGAAGCGATCCCTGTTAGAAAGCATCACTTCGAACAGTGTGAGTGTGACCTTGGATTTGACAGGTCTCCCGAGCGGACTACATGGGGTCGATGTCGATTATGAAGTACCAAAAGGTGTGACCATCGTCTCGCCGAAAACAATCGACATCGAGTTGACGAGTGTTGATGAAGAAACCGAAACGTCCTCGATTCAATGAGGCTTTCAATCATACAAAAGTGAGGAATTGAATTCATGGGTAAATATTTTGGAACTGATGGAGTCCGCGGTGTCGCGAACTCAGAATTGACAGCAGAATTAGCATATCGTTTAGGTCGTGCGGGCGGATACGTATTATCGAAGCACTTGCCAGCCGGCGAACAGCCGAAAGTCTTGATTGGCCGTGACACGCGGATTTCAGGCCACATGCTTGAAGGCGCGCTTATCGCGGGTCTCTTGTCGATCGGGGCCGAAGTGATGCGTCTTGGCGTCATCTCGACGCCAGGTGTCGCCTATTTGACGAAATCGCTTGATGCGACAGCCGGTGTCATGATTTCAGCGTCGCACAATCCGGTAGCGGATAACGGCATCAAATTCTTCGGTAGCGACGGTTTCAAGCTTGACGACGCGACAGAAGCGGAAATCGAAGCGATTTTGGATGCGGCAGAAGACACGTTGCCACGCCCAGTCGGAAAAGACCTCGGCTTCGTCTCGGATTACTATGAAGGTGCTCAAAAATACCTTCAACTATTAAAACAGACGGTCGACGAAGATTTCGACGGTCTCCATATCGCCCTCGACTGCGCTCACGGTGCAACGAGCGGATTGGCAGCCCGTCTGTTTGCTGACCTCGAGGCGAACGTCTCGACCATCGGGAACTCGCCGAACGGGTTGAACATTAACGAAGGTGTCGGTTCGACTCACCCTGAGCACTTGGCACAGTTCGTTCGTGAAAAAGGAGCGGACATGGGTCTCGCTTTTGACGGCGACGGCGACCGCTTGATTGCGATTGATGAGAACGGCGATATCGTCGACGGCGATAAAATCATGTACATCTGCGGGAAGTACTTGAGCGAGAAAGGCCGACTCAAAGACAATACGATTGTCGCGACGGTCATGAGTAACCTTGGTTTCCATAAAGCCGTTGAAGATGCAGGCATGACGGCGCTCCAGACGGCGGTCGGTGACCGTTATGTCGTCGAAGAGATGAAGAAGCACAACTATACGCTCGGTGGCGAGCAGTCAGGTCACTTGATCTTCCTCGATCACTCGACGACGGGAGACGGCATGCTCTCTGGTGTCCAACTCGCGCAAATCGTGAAGACGACAGGCCGCAAGCTGTCAGAACTCGCGGCTGAGATGCCGGTCTACCCACAAAAACTCGTCAACATTCGTGTCACGGACAAGAATGAGGCGATGAACGGCGACCGTGTGCTCGCGACGATTCAAGAAGCCGAAGCAGAAATGAACGGCAACGGTCGCATCCTCGTTCGAGCCTCTGGTACGGAGCCGCTCGTACGCGTCATGGCGGAAGCGCCGACTTCGGAAGAATGTGATCGTTATGTCGAACGAATCGCACAAGTTGTCCGCGAAGATTACGGCTTAGAAGGATAATTCTGTCGAAATAGGGAATAAAACAAGGGAATCCGTCCTCGGGTTCCCTTTTTGTTTCCGTTTTGTCACTGTGAAATTATGTGATTTTCTTGACGAATGGAGGTGTGATTTGTACTATTAAGAGCGTGACCTTAGAAACGGAAGGACACCCAGTACGAAACAAGCGCCAGAACTCTTCGGAGTTGACGAGGTTGGAGGTTATCGAGTTTTCGGCGGATGCCTCCTAGTCGCCTGTCACGACTACAAGCAAACCCTCAAAACGCCCGGGCGACCGGACGGCCAAAGGGGAGCGCGTTGACAGCTCTTAGAAAAAGCCCGTTTCCTTTTTCGAGAAATCGAATATAGAGGAGATTTTTGTATGTGTGGAATTGTAGGAATGATTGGGAATACCGGAGCGAAGGAAATCCTTCTCAAAGGTCTTGAAAAACTCGAGTACCGCGGTTACGACTCGGCAGGTCTTGCTTTGATGCATGATAACGTGAACGTGCATAAAGAAGTCGGCCGGATTGCTGCGCTACGCGAAGTCGTCCCAGCAGAAGTAGATGGCACGATTGGAATCGGCCACACACGATGGGCAACACATGGGGTGCCGAGCGTGCCGAACGCCCACCCGCACCAGAGCACGACGGGCCGCTTCACGCTCGTCCACAACGGTGTCATCGAGAACGACGAACAGATCAAGGCGACACTCGACGTGCCGTTCCTCTCGGAGACGGACACGGAAGTCATCGTCCAGCTCATGGAGAAGAACTTCGTCGAACTCGGCGACGTCGAGGCAGCGTTCCGCAAGACGTTGGCTGAGCTCCACGGCTCGTACGCGATCGCGATGATCGACTCGGAGGACAAAGGACGCCTCTATATCGGCAAGAACAAGTCACCACTCCTCGTCGGACTCGGGGACGGCACGTTCAACGTCGTGGCGTCTGACGCGATGGCGATGCTCCAGGTGACGGACCAGTACCTCGAGCTCCACGACGGCGAGATCGTCATCTTGACGCGCGAATCAGCGACGATCAAGACACTCGACGGTGACGTCCTCGAGCGTGCCCCGTACACGGCCGAGATCGATGCGTCAGACATCGAGAAGGGCACGTACGCGCACTACATGTTGAAAGAGATGGACGAGCAGCCGGCCGTCATCCGCAACATCATCCAGCACTACCAGAACGAGAACGGTGACATCGAGCTCACGGAAGGCGTGCGCTCGCTCGTCTCGGAAGCCGACCGCATCTATATCGTCGCTTGCGGTACGAGCTACCATGCCGGTCTCGTCGGCAAGCAATTGATTGAGCGCGTCGCGGGTGTGCCGACAGAAGTGCACGTCGCTTCAGAATTCGGTTACAACATGCCGCTCCTCACGGAGAAGCCGTTGTTCCTCTTCATCTCACAATCAGGTGAGACAGCGGACAGCCGGGCCGTCCTCGTCGAAGTGAAGAAGCGCGGTTACAAGGCGCTCACACTCACGAACGTTGCCGGTTCGACGCTCTCACGTGAAGCGAACGAAACGATGCTCCTCCACGCCGGTCCGGAGATCGCGGTCGCATCGACGAAAGCATACACGGCCCAAATCGCCGTGCTCGCCATCCTCGCCTACGACATCGCTCGTGCGAACGGCAAAAAGCTTCCGTTTGACCTCATGACAGAGCTCGCGCGTGTCGCAACGATCATGGACTCGGTCATGGCTCAAAAAGAAATCTTTGAGCAATTGGCAGACAAGTTCTTGAAAGAGTCACGCAACGCGTTCTTCCTCGGTCGCGGCATGGACTCATACGTCGGTCTCGAAGGTGCCCTCAAGCTCAAAGAGATCTCGTATATCCAAGCAGAAGGCTACCCAGGTGGTGAGCTCAAGCACGGACCGATCGCCTTGATCGAAGACGGCACACCGGTCATCACGCTCGTCTCGCAACCGAACACGCACCTCAACATCCGTGGAAACATCAAGGAAGTTGTCGCCCGTGGCGCCGTTGCTTGCACGATCTCGATGGAAGGCATGGAACACGAGAGTGATTCATTCGTCTTGCCGCGTGTCGAGCCACTGCTCACGCCGCTCGTGACGGTATTACCGCTTCAACTCATCTCTTATTACGCGGCACTTGCGCGTGATTGCGATGTCGACAAGCCACGTAACTTGGCGAAATCAGTCACAGTCGAATAAACGGTAGGCCAAGATCTTTCGGGATCTTGGCTTTTTTTGTTGTGATTTACGTCATGCGAACCGGCTTGTATACTGAAGGTATAACGACTAAGGAGAGAACGCCATGCGAATCCAACTAGTTAACACATTCATCCTGCCGGAGGACGTGCGTTCATAAGTTGGCCACCTCCTCCGATGATTCACTGTATCGGAACAAACTATCGGAGGAACCATACAATTGAAGATTCAACAGCTTTACTATGCGGTCACGAGTTCGCGCTCGCTCATCATACAGATGGTGTTCACGTTGAACGCCATCTATTATGTGACGACCGCCGAGTTGAATGCGTTACAACTCGTCTTGATTGGAACGATTTTAGAAGTATCGATTTTACTATTCGAGCTGGCCACCGGTCTCGTCGCCGATTTATATGGGCGGAAGCGGTCAATGGTCATCGGCATCGGTTTGATTGGATTGGCCCATTTGCTAGAAGGGGGCATCCCTGAATTTTGGGCCATCGCGGTCGCGTCAGCGCTATGGGGTATCGGCTGGACGTTCATCAGCGGGGCCGAACAGGCATGGATTGCCGATGAGATGGGGAATGACGGGTTAGAACAAGTGTTTTTGCGAGGCGCTCAATATAGTTCGCTCGGCCGCTTCGTCGGAATTGGGCTTGCCGTGCTCCTCGCCGAAGTCACGTCCGTCCAAACGACAATCGTGCTCGCCGGTGGGATGTTGGTCATGCTCGCGATCATCGCATGGCGCGTCTTGCCAGAGACGCGGTTCGAACCGATCACGCGGGCCGATACCTCGAACCTCGTGCAAGCAAAACGGACGGTTCGGGACGGATACACCCATATCCGTGGCAATTCGATTCTCGTCGGCTTGGCTGCCATCACGCTCGTCTGGGGTCTCGCTAGTGAAGGATTCGACCGGTTATGGGGTGCGCATTTGATTGAGACGTTCCAGTTGTCGGAACAGGCGGCCGTGTATTGGTTCGGCTTGTTCTATGCCGTCGCGTTTCTATTCAACATGCTGGTGTTGAAAGGTGTCGAGCTATACGTCAAAGGACGCTATGCGACGACCTTGTTTTGGTTCAACGTGTTGCTCATCGTTGCGATGCTTGCTTTCGCTTTGGTCGGACAGTTTTGGGTGGCCGTGTTGCTGTATTGGACGATTGCGGCACTGCGCAACGTGCACTACCCGCTTATGAGCGTCATGACGAACGAGCGGCTCCCGTCGAAAGGCCGGGCCGACGATTTTGTCGATGTTCGGTCAGGTCGACGCGTTCGGTCAAGTCGCCGGGGGACCGTTGATTGGACTGCTCGCCCTGTACACGTCGATTCAAGGAGGGCTCGGGGCAGCGGCGCTCTTGCTCCTCCCGATGTTGGTTTTCTTGAGAAAAATCAAGCACCATTGAGGCAAAGACCGTCCCGTGATTCGTTCGGGGGCGGTCTTTGTGTGACGATGTGAGGAATTCTACAGTCAAGTGCCATATTAAATGATAGAACTCGTTTGATTATTAGAAAAGTGGTCAATAGGATAGTAGAGCATATAAAGGGGATGAACATCATGAATATTGTTCATGGAGGTCACCGGACGCATTGGGCAATCGGGTTGTTGATCGGTTTAGGGTCGTTCCTGCTCAGCAGTTTCCTCTTCAGTCTCTTTATTGAAACCGGTGTGCTCGTCACGTTCCTCACCGGTGTCGTCGGCAGCGTCCTGTTGTTCTTATTGCTCGGTCACCGTGAACACTTGATTCGAAATGTCGGATTGAGCACGATTGGCATGGTCGCCGCCATCTTGCTCGGGTTTGCGGTCGGCGAAACGTTCACGGCCATCTTCCCATCACTCGGTGACACGTACGGAAACACGGCATTCTTGATTATGGTGACGACGGCCTTCGGTACGATGCTCGGTGTCATCGTGTACGGGAAGAAAGCACTTAGCTTCTTCCTATTGGCCAGCTTCGTCACGGCACTCGTGTTGACCGTTTTGATTGAAGTCACGAACGTGATGCAAGGCCAATTTTGGCAAGGGGTCGATTTGAATTACGTGCTCATCGTGACGACAATCGGAGCGGTGGCCGGTTTCGCGCTCGGACTATTCGAGGATGTGAAGCATGCGCATTAATTAAAAGATCGCCGCGAGGCGGTCTTTTAATGTGTCAAAGCGATAACAAATCATCGTATCGGTCTCAAAAACGTCTCATCACCTTAGCAGCAGGGTAACGTATACACATAAAGACGTAAGGGAGAGATTCGATGAGACAGAAAAAATGGATGACGGGTTTGAGCGCGATGTTGCTCGCGACGACTTTGGCAGCTTGTGGGGATGCCGAGGAAGAACAGACGAGCGATTCGACAGAAGAACATTCGGACCATTCGATGATGGACCATTCGGGATCAGGAGAGGTGCCGAGCGGGTTAAGTGAAGCGACAGATCCGACGTTCCCGGTCGGGTCGACCGCGATGATGACGGCCGACCACATGCCGGGCATGGATGGCACCGAAGCGACAATCGTCGGTGCATATGACACGACCGTCTATTCGGTTTCTTATACCCCGACGGATGGAGGTGACCCGGTCGAAGATCACAAGTGGGTCATCCATGAAGAACTCGACAATCCAGGTGAGGCACCGTTAGAAGAAGGGACCGAAGCCACTCTGGCCACGGACCACATGGACGGGATGGACGGCGCCGAGGCGACGATTGATTCGGCCGAACAGACGACGGTGTATATGGTCGACTTCACCACAAACGACGGGGAAGACGTCACGAACCATAAATGGGTCACAGAAGATGAACTCGAAGCCATGAACTAAGGATGAACCTCAGAGTAATCTGAGGTTTTTATTCATTTACGATGATTATTTATTGATAAACGATAAAAGTGAGGTTATGATGAAGCTATCAAACGAAGTGAGGTGGCTTCATCATGAAACGAGAGACGGTTTTTTTACGGTTGGCCGTATTCGTTCTGGCTGTCCCGATTGTGGCGGCCTGCTTATTTTTGCTTCCGTACATTTGGCGCGAGGCGGTCGAGAGCGGGAGTTGGATTGAGGACTCGATTCGCCCGATTGTGATTGGCATGTACGTATCGGCCATTCCGTTCTTCATTGCGCTGTTCCAAGCGTTCATGTTGCTACGGTTGATTGACCGCGATGAAGGGTTCTCGTATCGGGCTGTCCAATCACTCCGCATGATCAAGTATTGTGCGTTGGCGATCACGGCCGTTTATATCGGGACGCTCCCGTTCTTCTACTGGTTCGCCGAGCGAGATGATGCGCCTGGATTCCTTCTCATCGGGCTCGTCTTTGTGTTTGCCGCGTTCGTCGTCGCCGTATTCGCGGAACTGTTACAGAAACTATTGAAGCGTGCCATCGACATGAAGCAAGAAAATGATTTGACGGTCTGAGGTGAGATAGATGGCGATTATCGTAAATCTTGACGTAATGTTGGCGAAACGAAAGATGAGTGTGACCGAGCTGTCTGAAAAAGTCGGTATCACAATGGCAAACTTGTCGATCTTAAAGACGGGCAAAGCGAAAGCGATTCGTTTCTCGACGCTCGAAGCAATCTGTCAGGCGCTCGCCTGTCAGCCGGGCGACATTTTAGAATATCGGGAAGAGTGATGGACAGGGCGATCGCCCTGTTTTTTTGTGGAGTTTGAAACATTTTCCATCACGTTGCATATAAGACAGGAAAGAAGAACGAAAAGGGGAAACAAGATGATTCAGACATGGAATGAACGGGCGCACAAAGCGTTAAAAGGAAAGGCAAGGCTATTACTCATCTGGTCGTTCGCCTGCTCTGTGATGTTAGAATTGGGATTGATGGCAGACCCGACTTATTACGGTTTGACGGTGGAGTCATTGCCGCTGACCGTGCTCAGTTTAGGTGGCATCTTAGTTTATATCGCCCTTTATCCGGTTAACGTCGGATACAACTGGCTCATCTTAAAGACGGTACGAGATCAGCCGATTCGCTGGAGTGATGTGTTCGACCCGTTTCGTCACCGCTATGGAAAACATTTGCTCGCAACAATTCTCGTCATATTGTTCCAAGTACTATGGACATTGTTGCTAGTCGTACCAGGAATCATAAAGTATTTCTCGTATGCGTTCACATACTTTATCTTACGCGACGAACCAGAACTGTCTGCTACAGAGGCAATCACAAAATCGAGAACGATGATGCGCGGACGAAAGTGGGATGCGTTCAAACTCATTTTGCCATTCGTTCCGATGTATCTAGTCGGTTTGACTTTTTATATACAACTCGACTTGGTCATCCTCGGGTCATGGATTTTCCTTGTCGCACTAGCACTCATCCGCCCGTTCATCGTCAGCCGTTTCGCCGTCATGTATGAAGACGCGCGTATCGAGTATGACGAGCAGTGGGATCGCTCGGCGTGAAGCGCATCGGTTCCGGCGTATGAGTCCTCGGCCATGATACAATCTTCCTGACAGAAGGGGGAATGGACATGAACATCGGTATTATTGGTGCCGGACTGAGCGGGATTGTCGCAGCACGCGACCTTGTGCGTCACGGCCATACAGTTGAATTGATTGAGAAGAGTCGGAGCGTTGGGGGACGCTTGGCGACGAGGCGGATCGGAGACGGCAAAGCCGATCACGGAGCTGTCTATTTCACCGTACGAGGGGAAGAACTCAAACAAGATGTCGCCGACTGGCAGACGAGAGGGTGGGTGAACGTCTGGTACGCTGACCCGTATCCGCGCTACGTCGCCGTCGATGGGATGAACGCCTTGGCCAAACGGTTGGCCGACGGGTTGACCGTCCATTTGAACGAGCGGGTCGAGACGGTCACGACCCGAGATGGTCAGGTCAGTGTCAAGACGGATGTGACGACGCGACAGTATGACTGTCTCCTCATCACGTCGCCGCTCCCGCAGACGCTCGACTTGCTCGCAGATTTTCCAGTCGATGCGGCGTTACGTGAATTGACGTACGCCCCGACGTTTGTCGGTTTGTTCGAATTGGCAAGCGATACTCCCATCGGTCCGGACGGGATTCTCGATACAGACTTGGCGCCGAGTATCTTGAAAGTCATCAACAACCGCCAAAAAGGCATCTCGGCGACCGAACTCGTCAGTGTCTATATGGACGAGTCGTGGAGCGAGGAGTGGTATGAACGAGCGGACGAAGACACGCTTCGTGAGATTGAGCGCCTGTTGCAAACGGTGACAGGGTCGGCGGTGGTTCAATCGAGGCAGTTGAAACGGTGGCGCTATGCGCAGGCGACCGACGTCTGGAACGAGCCTTACCATCGATTGCGGGACGAGCCGATTTTCTTGGCCGGTGACGTCTTCCTCGAGCCGGATGACGCTTCAGGCCGGACTCGGTTCGAGAGCGCGTACGTCTCAGGACTCCGTGTCGCGGAAGCGATGCGCTAAACCTTCTTCGGAAGGTTTTTTTCATGACCGTGCCGAATAGTCAGACATATGAATTGGAGAGGGGAATCAGACATGGGGATGGTTGGCGCATACATGCGGGTATCGGTCGAAGAGTTGACAGCACTGCTTCAAGAGCCGAAGCGTTTCGAGCAACTGTTAGAAGATGAGGAACGACAGACCGATATCGATAAGGCGTGGCACGGTCTTTACTTTTTATTGACCGGGGCGACCGATTTGAACGAGATCGACCGTCATTCGCTCGGGAAGGCAGTCTTCGGAGGGGATGTCATCGACGAAGAGACGGGCATCGCCTATTTGATGCCGGGAGAAGTCGAGGACTTGTCGACCCGACTTCAATACATCGAGCTGGAGGCGCTAGAAGCGCGCTACGACGTCGCGACGATGAACGAGCAGGAACTGTACCCATTTGAACGGGAGTGGGGACTCGAGGAAAAACAGTACTTATTGGACCAGTTCGATGAGTTGAAACGTGTCTTCGCCCAGGCGTCGAGACAGCGGGAGGCGCTCGTCACATGGATCGGGTAAGCGTAAAGGCGTTACGTCTTCAAGATGAGGCGTTGCTGTATGTGTTCGAGTGCGAGAATCGCACGTATTTCGAGCGTTCCATTCCGAGCCGAGGCGATACCTACTATGAGCCGGAATCATTCCATCAGGCGTTGCAGCAACTATTGAGCGAGCAGACGAACGGGGACGGGTACTATTACTTGATTTGGCGCGACGACACAATCGTCGGGCGTCTGAACGTTCATCATACCGATGCCGACACTGGCGAGGTCGGTTACCGGGTCGGAGCGGAGCATGGGGGACGCGGATATGCCACGACGGCCCTGCGACAATTGTTGACGTTCGAGTTGCCTGGATTCAATCGATTGAGAGCCGAGACGACGAGCGACAATGTGGCGTCCCAACACGTATTAAGGGGTGCCGGTTTTATCCGTGACGGCGAGGTACGACAGATGGAATGGGGAGGACAAACGCTGACGTTTTATACGTATGTATATCCACTCGACCGATGAAGGAGCGGCTTCATCGGTCATTTTAGTTGACCGCTCTTAGTTTAGGGCATAAACTATCTTTATCTAGTTTAGGGGGTAAACCAAAATGAAAGAATTGATGCGGGAGGCCGTCCAGTTGTTCGAAGAGGTCATGTTCCAAGGTGCGGAGCATGTCATCGAGGCGATGGACGGTGACGTCTGGCATGACTATTCGCGGGAACAACTGCAGCTGCTCAAGCTGCTCGAACAGTTCGGTCCGATTCAAGCCGGCCAGTTGGCCCAAAAACAAGGAGTTCATAAGAGCGCCGTCTCCAACCGGTTAAAAAAGCTCGTCGACAAAGAGCTCGTCGTCAGTCGACGCGGGCATGACCAGCGCGAGCGGTTGATTGAGTTGACTGAATCAGGTCGTCGGGTCGTCGAAGAAGCGGATGCGGCCGTCTACCGTTACGTCGAATCGTTGCTCGACGGAAACATCGAAGAGACAGAAATCGAACAGTTCGTCCGGACGTTCCGGAAAATTAAACAGCTGCTTCGAATTGGGGAGGAATAACACGTGCATAAAATCATCCAATGGCGCTGGGGCATCTTGATCGGTCTCATCGTCTTGACGGTTGCCTTGTTTGTGATGGCGCCGAACTTGACGAAGCAGGCCGAACAAGCCGGCAGCTTCCAATTATCAGAGGACATGGACTCGCAGCGGGCGCAGGACATCTTGAACGCCGCCGGGAAGAGCGATAAGACGATCTCGCTCGTCTATGAGTTCGAAACGCTCGGTGATGCCGAACGGGCCGATATTTCCCGGGTCATCGACGAGATGAAACAAAACGACACGGTCGTCAAAGACGTACTCGACCCGTTTGAAAGTGAAGAGACGGAAGCACAGCTCGTCTCGGAGGACGGCCGCATTGTGCTCGTCCCAATCACGGTCGAAGGGTCGATGGAAGACATCAACACCTTCGCGGACGACGTGCGGGCGAACATCCTCCCGGAAGACGAGACCGTCTACATCACAGGTGAAGAAATCATCAACAACGATGTGAACTTGAGTGCGCAGGAAGGCTTGAAGAAGACGGAAATCATCACGGTCGTGCTCATTTTCGGACTGCTCCTGCTCGTGTTCCGCTCAATCGTGACGCCGTTCATCCCGCTCATCGCGGTCGGATTCACGTATTTATTGAGCCAATCGTTCGTCGCATTCTTCGTCGATTGGTTTGGCTTCCCGGTCTCGAACTACACGCAGATTTTCCTCGTGGCCATCTTGTTCGGGATTGGAACTGACTATTGTATTTTGCTGCTCAGCCGGTATAAAGAAGAGCTCGGCGCGGGCCACGCGATTGAAGATGCCATCGTCAACACGTACAAGACAGCAGGGCGGACAGTCCTCATCAGCGGTCTTGCCGTGTTCGTCGGATTTGCGGCCATCGGTTTCGCCGATTTCCCAATCTTCAAATCAGCTGTCGCCGTCGCGGTCGGGATTGCCGTGCTCTTGCTCATTCTCTTCACGGTCGTGCCGTTCTTTATGGCGACGCTCAAGCATCGTTTGTTCTGGCCATCGAAGAAGGCGGGCGAACATCACGACAGCCGTCTCTGGGAAGGATTCAGCCGTCTGTCGGTCAATCGACCGTTCGTTTCGATTCTCGTCGTCGCGTTGATCACGGTACCGGTGTTGTTCACGTATGACGATGCCCGGTCGTTCAATACGGTCGATGAGATCGGTGACGATTATGATTCCGTACGCGGCCTCAACTTGATTTCAGAAGGATTCGGACAAGGGGAGTCGCTCCCGGTCCAAGTCATTTTGAAACAAGATGGCACGCTGTCCGAAACGGACATTCCGTACATCGAGAAATTCTCGAGTGAACTTGAAAACGTCGACGGGGTGAGCGGCGTCCGTTCCGTGACGCGTCCGACCGGTGACGTCATCGATGACTTTTACGTCGACACCCAGCTTGAACAAGTGAGCGCAGGACTGACGGAAGCCGAGACTGGTCTCGGTGACGTCCAGGACGGACTCGCGCAAGTCGAATCTGGGCTTAACGCCGTCGTTGGCCAATTGCCGGCCGGTTCAACGAATGCCGGCGCCCCGCTCGCGGAAGCGGCAGCGGGACTTGGTCAATTGAACGCTCAGCTTGGTCTGATTGGCCAAGGACTCACGGCGACGCAAAATATTCCTGCGACCGTAACGCAGCTCGGGCAAGTGTCGGCCGGTCTCGGTCAAATCGAGGCAGGCATTAACGAGGCAGCTACGGCATTGACGGCACAAGGCGCCCAAGCCGGAGAACTCGGAACGGGTCTCGGACAACTCGCCGCAGGAGTCGGTGAAGCGAACGCAGGGCTCGCTCAAATCGAGACTGGCATCAATGAAGCGGCAGCATTCCTATCAGACCTGAGTAGCTCGGACAGCCTGCGCGATACGGGCGTCTATCTACCGGAAGGGACGCTCACGTCAGAGGAGTTCGCTCCAGCTGTCGAGCGCTACGTGTTTGACGACGGGACGGCGACACAGCTCGAGGTCATCCTCGAGATGGACCCATATTCGCCGGAAGCGATTGACACGGTCGAGACCGTGAAAGCGACGATGGACCGGGTCGTCACCGATACGCCGTTCGCGGAGGCGACAATCGGATATACCGGTATCTCGAGCATTAACAGCGACTTGAATGAGACGTCGACGAACGACTTCAATCGGACGGTCGCCATCATGCTCGTGACGTTGTTCCTCGTCTTGACGGTGTTATTCCGCTCGATGGTCATGCCGCTCTATATGATCGGCTCGCTCTTACTGACGTATTACACGTCGGCGGCCATCACGGAGCTCATCTTCGTCGAAGGACTCGGTTATGACGGCATCAGTTGGGCTGTTCCGTTCTTCGGGTTCGTCATGTTGATCGCCCTCGGCATCGACTATTCGATTTTCCTGCTCGATCGGTTCCGCGAGGAGTCGATCAACGGGATGACGGTTCGCGATGCGCTCGTCCATTCGATGACGAAGATGGGGACGGTCATCATGACCGCGGCCGTCATCCTCGCCGGAACGTTCGGGGCGATGATTCCGTCTGGCGTGCTCAGTCTCGTCCAGATTGCGACAATTGTTATCACCGGACTGTTGTTATACGGATTGATTGTGTTGCCACTGCTCATCCCAGCGATCACCGTATCGTTCGGGGACGGGGTATGGTGGCCATTTAAACAAAAAAGTAAAGATAGAGACTAAATTTTGCGATGGACAGCACAACAATTGTTGTGCTGTTTTTATTTGTTGAGTCAATGTCAGCGAAATGGAGAAAGACGGACTTGAGATTAATAAAAATACGCCGAAATATAATATAGATCTTTATTCTATTGAAAGTAGGCAACAATTATGGTGAATCATTTTGAAAAAATGAGTTCGTTGTTTGTATCGCGCATGGTGATTATTTTATTTTTCCTCTCTTATCCGATCATGGGTGTTTTGTATTGGATGGGGGAGCTCGCGGGGCAAGGCGCAGTCAATTTTATTCTGATAGGTGGTGTCATTCAAGCCGCATCGTGGCTGGGCCATCGCTTCTATGTGGAACATACTTGGTTGAAGTATGGGCTCGTCACGTTGATGTACATTGCAGCTTCAGCAATTATCTTGACGCTGCCAGGTACTGCGATTCAAAATATCGTCTTTCTGTATATCGTATTGATGTTGATGTACTTGAATCGGCATCTTGTGCTGTACGGCAGCATTCTCGCGCTTATCGTATCGGTCGGAGCTGTATTGATTGGGCGCTTTTCATTTGAAACGCCGCTCGATCTCGTCATTTGGTTCACTGTGCTCACAATGGCTTTGTCTGGCGCATACTTTGTGTCATTCTTTGGTGCGAAGTTGTTACATGAGACGTTCACGCAACAAGAAAAGTCAGAACAACACGCTAGCGAAATCGAGCTAACGATGGCGAAGACGACAGCGAGTGCGACCACACTTCATGGGGCCGTCTTCACGATGAATGATTCAGTCGACTCTGTCACAAATGCTTCGGAGCAAGTGACAGAACAAATCGGTTTGATGACGAAACGGACGTCGGAACAAGCAGGTCTGATTCAAAACGTCGCTTCGCAAATTCGTTCAACTGTACAGGCGTTTGAGCGGATGCAACAACAGCTCCAGGAGACGACGTCTCAAGTGAGTGGGGTCTTGCAGGACGCTCATGTATCGCATGAAAATATGGACTCGACAGAACGGTCGCTCGCTGAACTGAACTTAAGTATCAGTGAAGTCAATCATGCGTTTAAAGGATTGGCGGAGCGTTTCCAAGAAGTGCGGACCATCACGGGTACGATCCAGCAGATTTCGTCTCAGACGAACCTGCTGTCGCTCAACGCTTCAATTGAAGCAGCGCGAGCGGGGGAACACGGAAAAGGATTTGCAGTCGTCGCGTCCGAAATTCGGAATCTATCGGCTCAAACGGCCCAAGCCTCATCTCAAATCAATGATATTATCCAACTCGTCATGCAGGAGGTGCAAGTGACGGAACGTGCAATCGATGGTAGTACAGAACGTTTATCGACGCAGGAAGAACAAGTACGTAAGAGCGGAACATCGATTCTCTCCATGATCCAAACGACAGGAACGGTCGCAAGCACCGTGGATGAGACGTCGACACAGCTCCAAGTCGTCGCATCAGAACTGAACAAAGTTCACCAAGTGACTTCCCAAATGTCGGCACTAATGACAGCGCTCGAAGTGAACAGTCAAGACGTTCATGTGCTGACGATGTCACAGCAAGAAGCGTTAGCTTCGTTGAAAGATCAAATTGAAGAACTGAACGAGATTGCGAACGAACTCGTCTAAACGATGGACACGCCTTTACAAATAGGCGTGTCCATTTGCGTATACATCTCTTCCAAAACGGGAACAGTTTTGCGTCAGTCCTAAAATGAGGAGGAATCGCATATGGCAATTACAATCACCGCTATCTTGAAGGCACATCCGGGGAAAGAGGACGAGTTACGGCAAGCGCTCGATGAGGTCATCCCCTCGTCGAGACAAGAAGAGGGATGTTTGACGTATGTGCTCCATGAGTCGATCGACGCCCCAGGTACGTTTGTGTTTTATGAGCAATATGAAGACGAGACGGCGCTCGACCATCACATCAACTCACCACATTATCAAGCATACCGAAAGGCAGCCGAGACGCTGCTCGCCGTCCGTGATGTGTATCGTCTGCGTGAAGTCTGAAAGGAGTCAATCCGATGATTACCCAATCGATTATCCCGTGCATTTGGTTTGAAGGTGACGTCGAGGCGATTGCGGAGTGGTACGTGTCGAAGTTTCCGGATTCATTCGTCGACTATACGACGAAACTGACGGATACACCTTCCGGGGAGACGACGGTTGTGACCGTCTCGCTGGCAGGACAGTTCTTTCAACTGCTCGGGGCGGGTCCGTTGAAGGAACGCAACCCGTCCATCTCGTATATGGTTGCGTTCCCGACGTCGGAAGAAGTAGAGACGCTATGGAACGAGCTTGTGGAGGGGGCAGAGGTGCTCATGCCGCTCGATACGTATGACTTCAGCGAGCGCTACGGCTGGTTAAAAGACAAACACGGTGTCTCTTGGCAAATCATGCATAGCGGCGGGATGGACATCCAGACGGTGACCCCATGCTTTTTGTTCGTCGGGGACGTCTTCGGGCGCGCTGAGGCGGCCATGAACGACTGGATTTCCATCTTCCCGGATTCGTACGTGTTGGAAGACCATCTGATCCGTTACGAGGCGACAGACGGACCGGAGTTGGAAGGGAAGCTCAATTACGCCCGCTTCGTCTTGTCCGGACGCGAGTTCGTCACCATGGACAGCGCGGAAAATCATCAATTCGCCTTCAACGAGATGCAGTCGCTGATCGCGTTTTGTGAGACACAAGCCGAGATTGATGACTACTGGGCCAAACTGTCGGCCGTCTCGGAAGCGGAACAGTGCGGCTGGCTCCAAGATCGTTATGGCGTCTCCTGGCAAATCGTGCCGTGGGAGATGGAAGAGATGCTGACGACCGGAACAAAGGAACAATTGGCACGAGTGACCGAGGCGTTCTTGCCGATGAAGAAAATCGACGTCAAGGCGTTACGAAACGTCTACTGACAAAACAAGCCGTCCCGATTAGTTCGGGGCGGCTTGTTAGTCGTGTTGTGTGAAGTCGGACAGGGCGTCTTTCTCAATCATTGTATCGGATAAGCGAAGCTGTTCGGCGGCCTCGTCAATATACGGCTCACATGCTTGAAGCGGCAAGTCATCACCGGTCTCGACCGAATAACACATGCCGCTGCCAACCGGCTCCGTCAAATCCGGGACGAAATAGAGGTCGTCGTAGCGGAAGGAGCCGTTCCGGAACACGGTCAAATTCGGCTCATCGTCGAGGAGCGAGCGTCCGAGCATATACGTCGGTGTCATCCCGAGCAAATCGAGGATGGTCGGGGCCAGGTCGACTTGCCCGCCGCTCGCCTGCACCGTCTGACCTCGTTCGAGCCCGGCCGGTTTGATGAATAACGGGACGGAGCGGTCAAGCTGAAACAACTCGACCGTGGAGTCGGCATCTGCTTTTACGGCCATCTCGTCACCGGCAGCGGTCAATCCGCTGTCGTGGTCACCATAAAAGACGACGAGGGTGTTGTCCCACTTCTCGTCTGCTTTCAATTGTTCGACCATAAGACCGACGGCGGCATCGCTGTAGTGGACTGTGTGGTAATAGTCCTCGAGGAGCGAGTCGTCGTACCCCGACAAATCCAATCGTTTCTCCTCGTCCGGAATCTCATATGGCGTATGGCTCGTCAACGCGACCATGAAGGAATAAAACGGCTCGTCCAACGTGTCCAAATGGTCGACTGACGTCGTCAGGAACTCCTTGTCACCGACCGCCATCCCGATGACAGGCTTCGTCGGATAATCGTCTTGATGGAAGAAATGGTTGTAGCCGATTTGCTCATAAAAGTTGGCGCGGTTCCAAAACTCCTTGTCGAATGCATGCATCGCGGCCGTGTCATAACCAGCGCGCCGTAATTGCTCCGGCAAGGCGTCGAACGTGTTCGTGGCGTATTGCGTATACACCGACCCCGATTGGACGGGATAGAGCGAGGCGTTGACGGTAAATTCCGCATCGGACGTCCGGCCCTCGTGCGTCTGATGATAAAAATTCGGGAAGTACAGCATCTCGTCGCGAAGCGCATTCAAATTCGGGGTCAGTTCTTGACCGTTGACGGTCTGGCCGATCACGGACGTTTGGAACGACTCGAGCTGAACGACGATGACGTTCGTGTCGGCTGTAGCCTCGACCGGTTCGGTCGCCAACGCTTCGATTTGGCCGCGCTCCCGTTCCGTCAGGTCGTCACCGAGGTTCAACGCGTCGCGAAGGCCACGGAACGTATCGAGCCCGTGATAGCCCCAAAATCCGAACTGATAATACTCACGCATATTCGAAATCGGGGTCTTGCGATGGTCTGCCTCGGCGTAATGAACGGCGGTTGGAACGGTAAAGACGATGAGGCCGATCAGAAAGCCGGAAGCTGCCAAACGGCGACCGAGGCGTTTCGATTCCGTGATGGGGTGTCGCTTCATATAGACGAGGATAGCCGCGTAGACGAGCAAATCCGTGAACAAGATGAAGTCGGGTGCTTGAATCAATGTCAAAAATCCGCCCCTGACGTCTCCCATCTGGCCGATATCAGACAGTAGGGCGACCGACAGCAAGTTGCCGAAATAGCGGTAATACCAGACGTCCGAGATGAGTAGCGTGCTGTGCAGAAACAGCGACGCGAACAAAATCCAGCGACGTGTCTGCGGTTTTACGAGTAGCGCCCAACTCGTCATCATCAAGATGGTCGCGAGGTTGATGAATAGAAAAGGTAGGTCGAACGCGCTCGCGGTCAACAGGCTGAAGAGGAACAGCTTGGCGAGGGAGAGCGATAAATAACTCCAATAATCGAGATATTTCATGAATGGCCTCCAAACGGTACGGACAAAGTGTGTTCTCTGTCATGTACCTGTTCGAAGGCGGCAAAAAACATGAGGGTGTGCGATTCTGTTCAATAAAAAAAGTGAGGCAGCACCTCACTTGATGAAAAACGTGTCCCGCAGCTCGATAATCGTGCCTTCAGGGGCTTTCAGTTTACTTAAGTGGCCATCAACGACGAAATAGATATTCCCGCCGTGCTTTGGTAGAAACGTTACACCGAGGTCCTCGAGGCGCCGCACTTCTGTTTCGAGATCATCGACATAAAGCGCGAAGTGGACCGGGCCGGCCACGTGCTTTGAATAAGGCGACAACGTCTCGTCCCCTTTCGCCGTTTGGAGCTCGATATAGAAGTCGCCGAGTTTGAGCCAGCTGTTGAATGCTCGGGTGTGGAAGTCGGGTGACTCCTGAACGAGTTCGAAGCCGAGCGCCTCATAAAATCGTTTGGACGCCTCATAGTCGGTTGTTTGAATACAGATGTGATGGATTTGTTTCATGATGTCACTCCTTTGTTTTAGTGTATCGAATCGACGTTCTGAACGGAACTTTTCTTCTCGTGAGACGTATAGGACATTGAGGAGGGAATGATGATGCAGATTCAATATGAATTGACAGAAGACGACTATATCCGGTTCAACTTAAGTCATATTAAACGTTCGAAGACAGGAAAGCGAATGCTTCTCCTGCAGCGAATCATCGGACCACTTATCTTTTTAGGCGCTGCTTTTGTATTGGCGACATGGCTCCAAGAGATGGACTGGTGGTTGTATGGTATATACGGGGTCGCTAGTATTCTATGGTTCCTGTATTATCCGAAATACTTTGAACGGCACGTCAGGAAGCAGACGCGACGGCTCATTGACGAACGCAACAACGAGGGCATGATTGGGCCCCATACGATGAATTTGGACGAGAACGGTCTGCGTGATTTAAATGAGTTCGGCGAGACGCGGGTGTCTTGGGCCGGGATCAAAGAAGTCGTCGAGGAGGCCGATTACGTGTATCTATACAATTCCTCGGTCAGTGCCTATATCTTGCCGAAACGCGGGCAGGATATGGAAGAGGTGCGCCGATGGCTAACGATACGCTGATGATTCAACTCGTCGACGACACGAACCGGGAAGCTGTGATCGCGTTGACCGTTGCCTCTGACCAAGCTCGCTTTATCGAAACAAACGCCGAATCGCTCCGTGAAATGGAAGTCGACATCAAATACGCATGGCAATGTTATGCGCTCTGTCGAGACGATCGACCGATTGGTTTCATGATGATTGGGGCCGAGAATAAAGAGGAACGTTACGTCTGGCTCGATCGTTTTATGATTGATGTGACTGAGCAAGGAAAAGGCATCGGTTCAACATGTTTACAACTTGCGATTCAGTGGATACGAGAACGCTTCGATGTCGATGACCTCATCCTCAGTCTCCATCCGACGAATGAACCGGCGAAACGCTTCTATGCGAAGGGTGGATTTGTCGACAGTGGCCTAATCGATGAGGCGAATGGAGAAGAAATTTGGGTGTATCACGTCAAACAGGGACAGCCGTCATAAGTCGGCCGTCCCTGTTTTGGTGGACGCTGTGTGGTGGACAGCGTTGCCCGCCATAAAAAAGAGGACAATCGCGGCCACCCCAAAAATCGAGATGAATACGTTTTGAAGCAGCACATCGACGAACATCGGCTCGCTCGGGAACGTACCCGTCGCAATCTGGGCATTCCAGCGGGTGAACGTGGCGATCCGTTCGAGCGTGTACAATAAACCGGACATGAACAGGCAAGCGGTACCAGTAAGCAATAGCGTCAATCGATTCAAAAGATGACCTCCCTAAATGATATATCCTGATTTTACCATTTACTATCAGTCGGAGGAAGGACTTATCGCTTCACTGTGAGCGGTCGCAATTGCTTGACCCGAGCCAAGACGATCCAGCCGAGCACGGCCCCAGTCACACTCGAGGCAAGGAAGGCCGGGAAGAAGAACAGCGCCCCGAACTCCGTCCCCATCAAGATTTTGGCATACGGGACGGCGATGAGCGAGGCGATGATTCCCGTCCCGATGACTTCACCGACTGCGGCGAAGGCGACGCGGCTCGTCTTCATATAAAACAAACCGGCTAGGAGCGCTCCAATCATGCCACCCGGGAAGGCCAAGAGCGACCCGGTCCCGGTCATGACGCGGACGAGTCCGGTCACGAACGCGACGAGGACAGCCCCGAGCGGCCCGACGGTGACGGCGGCGATCACATTCACCATATGTTGAATCGGGTAGGCACGGGCGACACCGGTCGGGATCGAGATGAACAGGGAACCGATGACAGCGATGGCGATGAGCATCGCCATCCAAGTGAGTTGTTGAATACGCATAGATAGTCTCCTTTCAAAATGAAAACGCCACTTCTCCAAGTGGAAAAGTGGCGTGGAAAGACAGACGAATCCCACACCACTTCCCTACGCTGGTATGAGCCAGATCAGGTTCGAAGGGTCCGGTGTTTGCCGTCTCAGCCCGAAGGCTCCCCTAGTGGTCGTTTATTAACATGAGTATAGCATACCGTCATTTGACGCGGTCGAGCTTTCGCGGTCTGAACGTGACATAGATGATGCCGACGAACAGGCCGTACAATAAAAGGGAAAAGACGAGATTGATGAGCCACGGGAGTGTGCCCATGAATACGGCGACGGAAGCGTTTTGAAACCAGACGAGCGCGAGCGACAGCCCGACAAAGCTAAGGACGAGCGTTGTCCAAAAGCCGACATCCCGGCGCTTGGACAGACGCCAGACGAGCAGACCGATGATGAGACTGACGACGGCGGTCGCCCCTAAATACATATACAAGATGGCATCGACCGGGTATGAGTAATACACAACGTCCATATCGTTTCCTCCTAGGAGATGATGAAAGAAAGGGTGAAAAAGCATGAGACAGGCCGTCCCATGGCGTGACCAATCGTTTCGTGAACAGTTTGAGCGATGGATTGACGCAAACGTGCCGAGTGCGACGTGGCACGTCGTCAAAGACACCGACTTGACGTATTTGGTTGTTGGCCAGGTCGATGCGGAACGCTACTACGCCAAAGCGGTGACCGATATCAGCCGCGGCGAGACCGGACTGTCGGCGTTTCTGGCCGAGCGGCATCCGAATCTCGTCCCTGACGTCATCGCTATCGATTCAGCCCAGAACTGGCTGCTCATGCGAGACATCGGCGGAGAGGCGTTACGTGCACGGCCGGACGTGAGTCGATACGAAACCGCGTTGCGCCAATACGCACAGTTGCAGCGGAAGGAAGTCGACCAGATTGAGACCTGCTTGTCTTACGGCGTCCCGGACCGGCGACCGGCCAAGTTGAAGGATGAAATCCAAACGTATCTGCCTGAGCTCTGCGCTGGGCTCGACCAACACCAAGCCGAGGCCGTGATCGCGCTTCAAGACGAATTGATTACTATGTGTGACGAGCTGGCGACTGGGATACCGATGAGCCTCGAGCACGGTGATTTACACGGCGGCAATATCTTTTGGCGGGAGCAGACGAACGAGTTGTGTATCCTCGACTGGGGCGACGCAACGGTCACGCATCCGTTTTTCAGCGTGCGCGTATTCTGGAACGCGCTCTATGATGTATTGCCGGAAGAGGATGAGATTGCCTGGTATGAACAGATTCAACAGATGCGTAAAGTCTACTTGGAAGCGTGGAGCGGCCTCGCGTCCGAAGATGTGCTTTGGCGCCACCTGTTGATCGCCGAAGAGCTCGGTTGCGTCTACCGGGCCTTGTCGTGGCATGTGTACGTGACGAGGTACCGGTACGATGTAGCTGAGTCGAGCGATAAGCCGGCGCAATGGCTCAACTTGCTACTCGAGTTCCGGGATTTGAAACGACGCGTCCGATAAGTCATTTATGCTTCTCGAGCAGGTTTTCATAATCCGTCTCGTTCCAAAATAGCGGGGCAATCGACTCCGGCCCTTTGAAGATTTCACCGTCTCGGTCATAGACGATGGCGTAGCCACCCTCGACTTCAAAGACGATCAAGTCGGCTTTCACTTCCTTGACCCCGTTCCCGGCGATGATGACGTTCTCGAGCGGGTCGCGCGCGACTTTTACACCCCATTCATCGAGCTCGACGATGAGGGCGGACGTGTAGGCGTGGCGGTTATAGAGCGCCTGAAATTCATCTTCGGTCAAGACGACGTCCGTCGGTGGGGCACTCGTCCCATATTTCCGTTTCTCGATCTCTTCGACGAATTGAAGGAACGACGCTTCTTGCCAAAACAGCGGAGCGACCGACTCGGGACCGTTGGCGATATCCCCATTCTCGCTCTCATAGACGGTGGCATACGTGCCGTCATCGAGTTTGAACGGATGAATATCGGCGTATGTATGATAAATGCCGTCACCGGCGATGACGACGTGCTCAAACGTCTCACGGAACGGGGTAAGTCCATCGTTCTCGAGTGCCTTCAAGAGCGGCGATACTTTTTCGTATTGGTCGAAGACGTCCTTGAAGTCTTCGCGCGTCCAGGCGGTGATGTCTTCGGACGATGGCTCATTTGTATCGGCCGGGACGATTGGTCTCTCAACTGGATCCGTGCATCCGGTAAGCAAGAACACACTGAACCCGAGCAAGCCTAGGCGTTTCATCAATCAAACCTCCTAATAAAGTTACATTTTTTTCCTGTTATCAATGAGCGTAGCACGTTTACGATTCATTGAGAACCCGGGTACTTTCTCGCTCAGGGTTGTCTTCGCAAATAGCGGTCGAGTGCCTCATGAAAGCGTTGTTGTTGCTCAAACGGAATATCGTGATCGGATGCAGCACCATAGCGAATTAAATGATAGAGCGAGGCATCGATATCCGTCAGGTCGATGCGCTCGAACCAGTCGATGAGCGTCTCATTTGTCCGAAGTTTTAATTCGGGGGCGAGCGACGCATTGAACGTGATGAGCCAATCTCTCAGTTCGATGTTCGTGAGCATTGGGAATCGCTGTGCCTCACCCGATGCGTCCGTATTGAGGGACAGTGGCACCGAAGCATCATGCATCGACGGAAACGTTAATCTTTGGCCTTGTCGACGACGCAGCCATCTACGCACGCCATAGACGATCAATCCGACGATAGCAAGGAAGACGAACAATGTACCGAGTCCGCCGGGGGAATCGCCATTCCCGCTACCAAATTTGAATTTGAGCATGTCCTCCTTTTCATGAGGCTCTCCGCGGAATTCAGTGTCTATAGGAGTATCTCCCATATCAATGCCTCCGGTTTGCCGTTCATCATCTTCTTCTTCTCTGTTCATCTCGGTCACGCTAACTGGAGATGAGGTGTTAATCGTTTGAAACCAACTGAACGTCTCTTTGCTGACAAAGACGAATGTCACCACGAGACAAGCTGTCACGATTAAGAATCCTATAAATCGAGACGACCACTTCATATTTCTCCTCCTTATCGAAATATTCAGACTATTTATTGTCTATATTACCATAAACAGGTAAACTTCGAATAAGACATCTACTAACGGAGGGGAACGAAATGGGAATCGGAGCGGTCATGAAACAGTTAAATGAAGTGTATTTAGGAAAAGATGAGGTCGTCCGGCTCTGCTGCACGGCCCTTCTCGCCGAAGGGCACATCTTGCTTGAGGACGTACCCGGGACAGGTAAGACGTTGCTCGCCAAAGCGATTGCCGGCAGTTTTGACGGGTCGTTCTCGCGTATCCAATTTACGGCCGACTTGCTCCCGTCCGACGTCATCGGGACCGACTACTTCAATATGCAGACACAGGGCTTTGATCACCGACAAGGTCCGATTTTCGCGAACATCGCCCTGATTGATGAAATCAACCGCGCCGTGCCGCGCACCCAGTCAGCGCTGTTAGAAGCGATGGAGGAACGACAAGTCTCCATCGGCGGGAAGACGTATCCGATGCCGAAGCCGTTCTTCGTCATCGCGACGCAAAACCCGATTGAATCGGCTGGGACGTTCCCGCTCCCAGACGCCCAACTCGATCGGTTCCTCATCTCGATTCCGGTCGGCTATCCAGATGCCGCCGAAGAGCGGGAACTGTTGCTACAAGTGTTGACGGAAACCCGCAAACACATCGAAGCCGTGACGTCACTCGCCTCCCTGCAAGAAGCCCAGGCCGAGACGAGACAAGTCGCGATTCAAGACGATGTGCTCGATTACATGCTCGGTCTCGTCCATGCGACCCGGGCGCACGCGTCCGTTGAGGTCGGGGTCAGTCCACGCGGTGCGATTGCACTGCTGCGCGCTTGTCAAAGCTATGCCTATTTGGCCGGTCGACTGTACGTCATCCCGGAAGACGTCAAAGCCGTGGCGCCGTACGTGCTCGCCCATCGCATCAGCTTGACGCTCGAAGGCGGCATCAAGTCGACGAAAGCGAGCGTCATCGCACACATTTTAGACACCGTGCCCGTACCGGTCGAGGGCTGACGGATGATCCTCTCCACACACGCTTGGTTGCAGCGACGGTTTCTGCCCGTCTATCTCGTGAGCGGAGTCATGCTCGTGTTCTTCCCGTACGTATACGGATTGGGTTACATATGCTTCATTGTGGCGAGTGCGATTTGGATGCTCGAGCGGACGCGGGAACAACTCGAGCAAAAGATTGACCTTCAGTTCACGCAATACGAAGAACTGCTGTTTGTCGGAGACGAGAGTCGGCTCGTGTTGGTAGTTGATGGCGTGGACGAGTTGGACCGGCTCGGACTACCGCTACGGATTCGTTTGAAGGCGAGCTCAGGAATCAGCTTTCCGGCGCATGAGCGACTTCCGAACGTGCTCGATTATGAGATCGATGTCACTCGCGCTCGACATGAAGTGGTCGTGCGCGCCGAGTATCGTGGTCCAGCCACGTTCGAGGAATGTGTCATCGCCGTCACACTCCCGTTTCGACTCGGGACATATTTGTATGAACGGCCGGTCGATACAGAGTGGATCGTCCTCCCATCGCTCCTGTTGCATCCACCGGTAGGGACGAAGCGGCTAGCGCTCGGGGATCGTCCGCTCTTGGCGTCACCGCTTCGAAATCCGTTGCAGCTGATCGGGTCGAAACCGTACGAAGGGGAGCCGGTGAAGGAAATCGATTGGTATGCGACGGCGAAACTCGGACGACTGCAGTCAAAAGTGTTTCAACAGACGACACTCGATACGTTCACATTCGCCCTGGATTTGAACGGTCCGTCCGGCTATACGCTCCATCACGACTTCGAATCGCTCATCAGCCAAACCGCCTTCGTCACGTCACGCCTGTTAAAAGAGGACTGCAAAATCGAGCTATTCTTGAATCGATTCAACGAGGATGGGACGATGTTCCATGTCCCGTTGCAGGAAGGCGAGCGCGGCATTCGATTCATTTTGCTGCAGCTGGCGACGATTCACCCAGGCAATCGCTTCATCTCGACTGACGCGTTTACCCGGATGGTGGAGCGAAAACGATTGAAACAAAGTCACCTCGTCTTGTTCAATCAACACAATCTGTACGATTGAACAGGGGAATGTCGGATTTTGGCGAACTCTTTACGTATGAATTAGGTCAAAAGGAGAGAGACATATGCCAAAACGAAAATTTGCCAATCGCCGAGACTGGGAACGCATCTTGCAACATCGCTACGCGCAAATGGAGGTACATGATGACCGTTTCTCCGGTACCGTCGCCTTATTTCAAATCGATGCGGTGCGCGCACCTCAATATAAGCTGCACAAGGGAGAAGAGTTCATCGTCGCCGATGCCGGTTACAGCTGGCTCCAATATTTCCCGGATGACGAGCCGTTCGGTGTGACCGTCATGTTTAATGATGAAGGGCACATCGTCCAATGGTACATCGATATCGTCGAAGCAATCGGATATGAGGACGGAATCCCGTATATGGACGACTTGTTGCTCGACATCCTCATCTTCCCGAACGGGGACGTCGTCCGCAAAGACGAGGACGAGTTCGAGGAAGCGACAGAGGCCGGAGAACTGACGCCGGAACTCGTCGAGCGGGGCTGGCGTGACTTTCATGCGACGCTCGACCGGATTGAACAGAATGACTTCATCTACTTCGAGTTGGCGAACGAGCATTACACCGAGTTGAAGCAAAAACTTTGAACAGCCTGTTCCCTTTGGTACAGTGAAAGAAAAAACAGGGGGACGAATCATGAAAATCATCAATCCCGAGGCGTGGTCGCGCAAGAAGCACTACGAATTTTTCAAGGCGTTCGACGCCCCGCACTTCAACGTGACGGCGAGCGTCGATGTGACGAAGTTACATACGCACGCCAAACGGACCGGTCAGTCGTTCTTTAAACTGTTCTTGTACGGTGCCGTCAAGACGGCGAACGCCATCCCGGAGCTTCGCTACCGCATCCGCGGCGACGAGGTCATCGAGCACGACGTCGTGCATCCCTCGTTCACCGTCATGATGGACGATGACGTCTTCAACTTTTGCACAGCGACCTATAAAGACGCGTTCCCGGACTTCATGGAAGAAGTGACGGCCCGGATGAGCGGGGCGAAACGGGAAGTCGTCGTCGGCGACGATGAACCGGACAGCCTGCTTTATATCACGAGCGTGCCTTGGGTCACGTTCACGAGCATCAGCCACCCGACGAACGACCAACAGCATGATACGGTGCCGCGCATCGCCTGGGGCAAATTCACGGAGACGGGTGGCCGGATGACGATGCCGCTCTCGGTCCAAGCCCACCATGCCCTCGTCGATGGCGTCCATGTCGGTCGCTATTACGAATTGTTGCAAGCGTGGCTCGATGACTTGAGCGACTTGGAAGTCCAAACTCCAGAAGAGAAAGGGCTCGATGAAGCGATTCGTCTGCGTGAGAACGGAGAGCTCGAACGGGCGAAGCAGCTGTTCCTGATGTTGCTCCGGCAAGACGAGAAAAATCCGCGCCTCCATGCCCATTGCGCTTCGTGTTATGACTCGCTCGGCGAAGAGCGTCAAGCCGTCCCGCATTATGAACGGGCGATCCGGCTCGGACTCACTGGAGACGAGCTCCGTGAGACGTATATTGGACTCGGCAGCACGTACCGGGCGCTCGGCCGCTACGAGGACGCTGAGGCGTTGTTCGCCAAGGCGATTGAACAGTTCCCTGACATCGGGGCGCTCAAAGTGTTCCAGGCGATGACCCATTACAATCTCGGGCGCCACACTGAAGCGACCGGTACGTTGCTCGAACTGCTCGCCAGCCCGGAGCCAGATGACAGCATTAAACGGTATCGTCGCGCCATCGCGTTTTATGCGCGTAACTTGGACGAGACTTACGACTAAGGAGAACTGGATGATCACACTTCAACCGATTACAGACCAAAACTGGTATACGTTCTGTCAGCTCACTCTGAGTGACGCGCAACAAGCGTATATGGAACCGAATGCGATTTCCTTGCTACAAGCGGTGTACGAGCCGACGCTCGAGGCACACGCCATTTATGAGGATGAGACGATGGTCGGTTTCCTCATGTACAACACGGTGCTCGAAGAGTTGAACGCGCGCTGGGTGTATCGCATCATGGTCGACCACGCGCAACAAGGGAAAGGGATTGGACGCCAAGCGACCGAACTCATGCTCGAAGAGATGGGGCAACTCGGCACCGAACCAATCGTCGTCGGTTACCATCCTGACAATACGGGCGCGCATCGATTATACGAAAGCTTGGGCTTCGTCGATGAAGGCAATCGCTTCGGGCGGGAGATGGCGGTCATTCGCCGTGCATGACAAGACGAGGCAACTCGTCTTTTTTTATAAGACAAATTGATTGACCCATCAAATTTGCCATGTTATATTTATCTCGAATTGAAGATAATAAAATTTAAAGTATAGTTTTCTCTCGGCAGAGGAGGGGAACACATGGAAGAACGACAAACGTTGAAAGCGATCACGGTGTTGCTTCGAGCCTCGCAATCGATTCAAGACGTGGTCAAGCATGAAGTCGCCGAGTACGGGCTGAATCCGACCGAGTTCTCGGTCCTGGAATTGCTGTACCATAAAGGCGACCAACCGATTCAAACGATCGGCAAAAAGGTATTATTGACGAGCGGGAGCATGACGTACATCGTCGACCGACTCGAAGCGAAAGGCTACTTGATACGCAAAGCCTGTCCGAGCGATCGGCGTGTCACATATGCGGCGCTGACTGAAGAAGGGCATGGCCTCATGTCATGCATCTTCCCAGCCCATGAAAAACGAATGGACGAGCTGTTCGACGGACTCGATTTAGCAGACACGATTACTCAATTGAAGACGGTCGGCAAACGCGCCGAAGCGTTAAAAAAATTTAATTAATTATCTTGAAATCAAGATTTTAAAGGAGCGATTATGATGAACCATGTAAAAGGCATTCACCACGTAACGGCGATTACGAGCAGCGCCGAGAAAAACTATGACTTCTTCACGAACGTCCTCGGAATGCGTCTCGTCAAAAAGACGGTCAACCAAGACGACATTCAGACGTACCACTTATTTTTCGCCGACGACAAAGGCAGCGCCGGAACGGATATGACGTTCTTTGATTTCCCGGGCATCCCGAAAGGCGTGCACGGGACGAACGAGATCGCCAAGACGTCGTTCCGCGTCCCGACCGATGAGTCGCTCACGTATTGGGAACGTCGATTCGACCGCCTCGGAGTGAAGCATGAAGGCATCGTCGAGCAGTTCGGAAAGAAGACGCTTTCGTTCGTCGATTTCGACGAACAGGCGTACCAGCTCATCTCGGATGAGTTCAACGTCGGCGTCGCGTCAGGCGAACCGTGGCAAAACGGCCCGGTCCCGCTCGAGTACGCCATCACGGGCCTCGGTCCAATCTTTATCCGCATCGCGGACTTTACGTATTTCAAACAAGTGATGGAGCAAGTCATGTTGTTCGAAGAAATCGGGCAAGAAGGCGACGCGTATCTCTTTGAAGGAGGTGAGGGTGGAAACGGAGCGCAAGTCGTCGTCATTCATGACGAGACGTCACCAGTTGCGCGCCAAGGGTTCGGAACCGTGCACCACGTCGCTTTCCGTGTCGATGACCGCAGTGTCCTCGATGAATGGACGGCGCGCTTGCAACAGTTCGGATTACCGACATCAGGCTATGTCGACCGCTTCTTCTTTGAATCGTCTTACGCACGCGTCGCGCCACAAATCCTGTTCGAATGGGCAACGGACGGACCAGGATTCATGGGCGATGAGCCGTATGAGACGGTCGGTGAGAAATTGTCACTCCCGCCGTTCTTAGAACCGAAGCGGGAACAGATTGAAGCGATGGTTCGACCGATTGATACGGTCAGAAGTACAAAAACGTTTGAGAAAGAATATGAGGAAATGAAATGAGCTTTTTAAATCGTTTGTTCGGTAAACAAGAAGAACCAACCAACTCACAAGGAGGAACTAACATGTTGAAAATTGGAATCGTACTCGGATCGACTCGTGAAGGACGCGTCAGCCCTCAAGTCGGAGAATGGGTCAAAGAACTCGCGGACAAACGCGGTGACGCCAACTATGAAATCATCGATATCGCAGACTATAGCCTTCCGCTTCTCGGCGAGCCAGGTGGCGACGCAACAGGTGCCGCGGCGTGGTCTGAGAAAATCGCTGAGATGGACGGCTTCGTCTTCATCGTCCAAGAATATAACCACTCGATCACAGGCGCGCTCAAAAACGCCCTCGACTACTTACGCAACGAATGGCATAACAAAGCAGCCGGAATCGTCTCATACGGTTCGGTCGGCGGCGCGCGTGCGACGGAACACTTACGTGGCGTGTTGAGCGAGCTCTTAATCGCCCACGTCCGTGTCCATCCAGCGCTCTCGCTCTTCACAGATTTCGAGAACGGGACAGACTTCGCACCGAAAGACGTTCAAGTCCAATCGGTCAACGATATGCTCGACCAGCTCGTCCCTTGGACAGAAGCGATGCAGACGGTCCGTACGAAAGCGGCAGAAGCTGCGAACAACTAAGTATTTGGCCAGCCTTTTCACAAGGCTGGTTTTTTTGTGCGCTTTTTAGACGGGTCGTGTAGAGTGGGAGGAGAAGAGGGGGAATGAGCATGTGGGCTCGGAAAACTGTCGCGGCCTCGCTAACGGCGCCGATTTATGCGTTCTTGTTGGCGTGTGGGGTCGTCATCCTGCAGCCTCCGGTCAGTGGAGGGAGCAGTGACACGGTGAATGGGCTATTGATGTTGACGGCCGCCTATCTGGCAATCAGTTTCCCGGCCATCGTCACATACGGCGTGTTGACATCGGTGTTCAGTGACTGGTTGGCACGCCGAATGTCGAAACGGTTCGAGCCGTTCGTCTCGTTTGGCTTACATATAGGATTCGGAATGGTTCTGCTTTGGCTCAGTGTAGGGGCTTCGGTTCTATACTGGATAATCGATTGCTATTTGACGCATAAAGGCCGTCGATTTGAAACGACACAGGCGTGGTCGAGTCTCGTCATCCCCGTCGGTGTCGTAGTGACGGCTTTCGGTATCGTTTATTTGATTGGTGTGATTCAAGATACGATGCAGCGTTTTTACGGGTGAAAGTTGGCAAGATAGGGAACAAACAAAGGACATGTTTAGAGAGTTGAAGGAGGAATCGGGATGAAATGGATGATTTATGGGGCGAACGGTTATACGGGTGAACTGATTGCCCGCCAAGCCGTGCAACAAGGGATGACACCGGTGCTCGCGGGTCGGCGTGCGGACGCGATTGCGAAGCTCGGGGAAGAGCTCGGATGCGAGACACGCGTCTTCAACTTGTCGTTCGATAAGGCGACGCAGCAATTGGAAGACATCGACCTCGTGTTACATTGTGCCGGACCGTTCGCCGATACGAGTCGGCCGATGGTCGAGGCGTGTCTCGCCACGAAGACACATTACTTGGATATTACCGGGGAAATCGAGGTGTTCGAATACATCCACTCGAAGAAACGGGCTAAGCTCGCACAAGAAGCGGGCGTGTTGCTCTGTTCGGGTGTCGGGTTCGACGTCATTCCGACCGACTGTGTGGGCCGAAAATTGAAAGAGCTCATGCCGGACGCGACGAACCTCGCCCTCGGTTTCTCGGCGGCCGCCGGTATCTCGCGCGGGACGCTGAAAACGGCCATCCGCGGACTCGGGTCGAGCAGTGCCGAACGGAAAGATGGCGAACTGACACCGTTCCCACTTGGGGCGAAACGCCGTCACATCGATTTCGGACGCGGCAAGAAAACGGCCATCGCCATTCCGTGGGGAGACGTCTCGACCGCCTACTATACGACGGGCATCCCAAATATCACGACGTGGGTGCCGGTTCCGCCGGTCTATGCTTATGGGGCACGTCTCTTGTCTTGGTTCGGTCCGATTCTCGGCAGTGATGCAGTGCAAGGGAAGCTTCTCCGTTATGTCGATGAGCACGTGAGCGGACCGGACGAGTCGGAGCGGGAGCGATCGTCGACGTATGTCTGGGGCGAGGCGACGAACGCCTCGGGTCGTAAAGTAATCGTCCGCATCAAGACGGCGAGCACGTATGCTTTCACTGTGTACGGGGCGCTCGAGGTCGTGTCCCGCCTTGTCAGTTCAGGCCGCGTCATCCCCGGCAGTTTCACGCCGGCGATGCTGTTCGGGTCGCACTTCATCGAAGAAATCGAAGGATCGTCGTCGTTTGTCGTCGATGAGGTCCGGCTGTAACGGAATCACAATCTGTTCGCAATCGAAGTATGGTAAACTCAGGGGAGATTAGAGGGAGGGAATGAGATGAGACGCTTAGAACTAGCCAGGCGGATCGAACGCATCAAAGCGGAAGGGACGTCTGCCTATATTCGGCATCGTAAACAGACCCCTCCCTATGAAGGTTCGGAATTGATTGTCGAAAATAAGGGCCACGTCTTCCGGATGGGTAACACGAGTTTTGCGGTCGGCTTTGGCCTGAACCGACCGACCAGTTTTTACGATTTACATCAAATGGAGAAGTGGGTGCGCGGCAAGAACGTGTCCCGCCTACATATCGAGGTCTGCCCGCTCGCGGACATGTCGCTCATTCGGTTGCTCCAAGAGCGAAACTATACGCTCGACCACTTCCTGGACGTGTGGTTGCTCGACGTGAACGCGTTCGTGTTTCCGGATATGGAGCATGCGGTCGAACGCGTGCACACCGATAACGTGAACGAGTGGGCCCGGGCCATCGCGGCCGGCTTTGCCGAGACGGGCACGATTTTACAAGAGACGATTGATACCGCGAAAGGCTTCTACGCGTTACCCGAAAACCAGGCGTTTCTCGTCCGCGAAGGCGAGACGGCCGTCGCCGGCGGTATTCTTGCTATCCAGGACGGGATGGGCGAACTGTTTTTGACGAGCACAATCCCAGCTTACCGAAACAAAGGTTACCAGACACAGCTCATCTTGGAGCGGATCGCCGCCGCGAAAGCTGCGGGTTGTCAGTACGTGACCGTCACAACGAAAGTCGATACGGCCTCGGGCCGCAATATGGAGCGTTTAGGTTTTATCCCGTTCTATCAGAAAGCGGTCATGAAAAGCCCGATTCTCAAATAAACAGGTCGCCCCGCGGGGCGACCTGTTGTCGTTAAAGCAAAGATTCGGCGCCGTCGACGTACACCTCGGAACCGGTGACGTGGCTCGACATGTTGCTCGCGAAGAACAACACGACGTCCGCGACTTGTTTGGCCGTTCCTGACTTGCCGGCGAGCGGCTGATTTCCTTCTGGGTACTCGATCGGGATGACGACTTCCTCAAGCAAGGCGTCGTCTCGGTTCGTCGAGTCATCGATGTTCGTATCGATGGCCCCGGGACAAATCGAGTTGACGCGAATGCCGAACTGGGCGAGCTCGGCCGCTGCCATTTTGGCAAATCCGGTCTGCCCGGCTTTCGTCGTCGCATAGCCGCTGAAGCCGAAGTTTTTGAAGTAACGGTTCCCGTTGATGGATGAGGTGATGATGACGCTCCCGCCTCGTTCTTTTAAGTAAGGGATGGCGTGTTTCACCGTCAAGAATGTGCCCGTCAAGTTCGTCTCGACGACACCGTTCCAATCCTCGAGCGATAAGTGTTCGATCGGTGTGATCGTCCCGTTCCGGCCCGCGTTCGCGAAGACGATATCGATGCGGCCGAAACGCTCGACCGTCTGTTCATACGCCCGTTTCATCTCATCCTCGTTCCCCACGTCGGCGCTAATGCCGATGGCCCGTTCGTCTCCAATTAGACTCGCGAGTTGCTGTGCATCTTCCAATTTTAAGTCGACGATGGCGACTTTCGCTCCTGCCTGGACGAATCGGATGACGGCGGCGCGTCCGATTCCGGATGCCGCGCCTGTGATGAACGCGACTTTACCCGACAACAATGTATTTGAAATCATTTGATTCGCTCCTTTCAGCTTCCTGTTCTCATATTCCACCGTTCTATGAAAACTATGCTCGTTTTCTGAAAAAAAGCCGTGTCACTTAATCCGGTGTTACATGGATTGACACGGCAATCTTGAGTTTGGCGTCTCGGTCGAGTTCCACCGTGACGCTTTGACCGACCCGAAGTTCTTGCACGTCGTCCGCACTCCCGGTCACTTCGGTTTGATCATTGATTAAAATCGTATGCAACTTCACCTCACTGCCTGAGACGTCACTCGGACCAATCATCAATTGCGGGATATCGATTTGCTCAATCCGTCCCTCGATTTGATGGTCGTCCCATGTGCTAATCCAATACACTGCCATTAAACAAAGACCGATAAACGCGAGGGCAAAGATGAGTCGTGTCCTCATGATGTTCCTCCTCTGCGGTATTCCGGTACGATGGTTTCCATTAGTTATTTACCCGGATAACAGGAATTGTATAGGGTTCTTTTTACAGGAATTTGAATCGGTGATGCGGAATAAAACAAGACAATTTGATGAGTGGAGGCGCTGACGATGATTTTAGTCGGGCTGGTTAGTTTGATTATTTCAGGATTGGTGGCGTTCGGATGGTGGACAATCGGTTTTCCGCGGCGACGCATATGGGGCGGAATAATGATGTTAGGTGTCGCGTTCACCTGCTCGCCATTCCTCCTCGTCGTGAGCGGAGAACGGTTTGGGTTCGATGGCATCGTCGCGGGATTGGTCGGACTGTTTTGTATCGTTGCGGGCGGGTTCTTCTTTCTTGCACTCGGTTGGATCGGTCGGCCGCAAAAAGTCCGGAAGGTACGGACCCTCTCGGAGGACCCTGATTTGTTTTAAGGCGGGTTGTCAGCCGACTCCTGAAACCCGTACAGTGAATGAAACGAAGCTGAGGGGGGATTATGTTGGTGTCAAATAAACAACCACCGGCGTTACGACCGGGGGATACGATTGGGATCATCACACCATCATTTCCGGCACCGGTCCGGTTTCCAGAACGGTACGCGCGCGGGACGGAACAACTAAGGCGGATGGGATTTCTCGTTCGAGAAGGACGGTGCACGCACCGTTCAGAAGGATACCGCTCGGCCTCGATCCGAGAACGAGCCGAGGAGTTCAATGAGCTGCTGCGTGATGATGACGTGAAAGCGATCATCAGCACGATTGGAGGGACGAACTCGAACTCGCTCTTGCCGTATATCGATTACGAGGCGTTGCGACGACGCCCAAAAATCATCATGGGCTATAGTGATGTCACGGCACTTCTTCTCGCCTGCTATACACAGACGGGTGTGACGACGTTCTATGGTCCAGCTATCATCCCGTCGTTCGGGGAATACGAGACGATGTTTGCGGACGGGGAGCGCTATGTGCGGGAGGTACTTTGTTTGGAGCGGACGGCGCCTTATACGCTCGACGTGCCCCGGGAGTGGACCGAGGAGATGATCGATTGGTCGACGCAGGACCGAGAGAAAAAATTCTATCCGAATGAAGGGTGGCTCACACTTCAAGGCGGCCAGGCCCGCGGGAAGTTGATTGGTGGGAACTTGAACACGATGACCGGCTTCTTGAAATCGGACTATTTTCCCGACATGGAAGGGGCTATCCTGTTTTTAGAAGACTCCTTCAAAACGATGGCGGACGAGGAGCGTTCCCTCAGTATGCTCAAACTGGGAGGTGTGTTCAATCAAATCAATGGACTCATCATTGGGAAACATGAACATTTCGATGCGGGCGGCGCGCCGTTCACGTTCGAGGAGTTGGTGCTCGAAGTTCTCGGAGACGTCGACTTCCCGATTTTGACGAACGTCGATATCGGGCATACATTCCCGTCCCACGTGTTCCCGATCGGCATCGATGTCATGCTCGATGCGACGGCAGGAACAATCACATTTTTAGAGGATGGAGTGACGCGATAATGGAATTCATCACGGTCGTGGACCACCGACGGAAAAAAGTTGGGTTGAAGTCACGCGCCGATGTGCATCGGGACGGGGACTGGCATGAGACGTTCCACTGTTGGATGACGGACCAGGACCGTCTTTTCTTGCAACTTCGAAGCGACGACAAGGCAGACTTTCCCAGATTGTTCGATATCACTGCGGCCGGGCATTTAGCAGCCGGAGAGACCGTTCGGGACGGCGTGCGTGAGATTCATGAAGAGCTCGGGCTCGAACTGACGCTCGACCAATTGACCCCACTCGGCATCTTCGAAGACGTGATCGAGACAAAGACGTTTTTGGATCGAGAGTTCGCCCATACATATGTCTACGCGTACGCGGGAGAACCGTTCACATTAGATGAAACAGAAGTGGCCGATGTCGTCACCGTCGATTTCGCGGCGTTCCGGTCACTTTTGGCCGGGACGCATGCGGAGGTTGAGTCGATCTCGGCAATCTCAGGGGAGACACGGACCGTGACGAAGCAAGATCTCGTGCCACATCCGACAAGCTACTGGGAGCAAGTTTTGACAGGCCTTGAAGAGCTGACTTCAAGCGATTGAGGCGAGTCTCATGATTGATTTCATTTGGCAACTGCTGAACGTGATGCTCGTGTTCGGTTTAGGCAGTCTTTTGTTTTGGTGTTTTCGCAAGTGAAGAGGGGGGATGGCGAGATGAACGTTGAACATACAGATACACCGCTCCAGATTGAGACCGGGCGATTATACTTGCGGGCACCTCACGCAGGGGAAGATGCGCGTATCGTCAACGAGGCGATTCGGGAGTCACATGATGAATTGAAGCGCTGGCTTCCATTCGCGCAAGAAGTGCCGACGTTGTCCGAGACGGAAGAAAACTTGAAGCGGGCGCAGGAACTCTACGTAACAGGCGAAAGTTTTCGGTATCTCATCTTTTTACGAGACACGGGGACGTTCGTCGGAACGGTCAGCCTGTTTGGGATCGACTGGGACGTGCGAAAGGCTGCCGTTGGCTATTGGCTTCACACGGCATATACTGGTCACGGTTATATGAGCGAGGCGGTCGAGGCAATCGTCCGTTTCGGATTCTCCCACTTTGGCTTCAATCGGATTGAAATCCAATGCGAGTCGACGAACGAGGGGAGTCGAATGATTCCAGAACGACTCGGCTTTCGTTTGGAAGGTACGCTCCGAAACGAAGATTTGTCTGCTGACGGACAGCGATTGACGGACACGGCTGTCTACGGAATCTTACCGGGAGAACTTATACCTGAAGCGCCATGATTCGTTGCGGCCCAATCGGTCCGTCGATGCGGCGGCCGGTATCGACAAAGCCGACCGTTTGATAGAGCGAGAAGGCTGGCCCATTTTTGAGATTGACCGACAAGACGATTTCGTGTTTATCGGTGAAATGTTCCTGGACGTAACTTGGCAATTGACGGAGCGCCGCTTTGGCATGGCCGTTTCCTTGAACCGAATGATTGATGGAAAACATCGAGAGCAATAACGCGTCGTCTGTCTCCGTATACGAGGCGACCCGTTCCGTGTCGTGGAGCAAAAAGAAACCGACGGGCTCATCTGTCGTGATGACGACAGGGTGCACGCCGTCTGGCAACGGCGAATCGATATCTTTTGGGAGCGTCGTATATTTCTCTTGGTCGAGCGGCAGGCTAAATGTCTCCAGGACAGGCCAATGGGCGTCACGGAGTGGTTCGAGTCTGATTGACATCCGGATTCCTCCTCGGTGTAAGTTGTCTCTTCTAGTATACTGAACTCTAACTCGAAAGGAACTGAACACGATGGCGAGACCATTCATTGCCTATATCCAAAATCCGCCGCGCGCGGATCTCTACCGTGCCTTCATGGATGGCTTTTCCGATTATATGATTCACTTTGACATGGATGAGACTCGATTTGAGGCGGTGTTCCTCGTCCGCGATCAAAACCAGCCATCCCGTTCCATCGTCGCTTATACGGACGATCGACCCGTTGCCGTCATGTTGAGCGGTGTGGCACATCTCGATACGGGATGGGTCACTCGTTGCGGCGGCTTAGCGGTCGCGCCTGATTATCGACATTTAGGCATCGCGAACGAGCTGATGCGACGGTTCGATGAACAAGCGACGGGCATTCGTCTGCTCGAAGTCATCCAAGGGAACGAACCAGCGCTCGCGCTTTACGAACGGCTCGGCTATGAAACAGTTCGAGACATCATGTACTTCCAATCTGTATCGACCGAGACGGATGCGTCACTCGAACCGGAACCGATCACCGAGCTGTTCGAGACGTATTATCCATCCGCAACCCACCGACCGATTTGGCAAGTCGATGTTCGTACGACCCAACAACAGGCTGAGCTCGTTCGAGTCGAGGAAGGCGAGACGACAGGGGCGCTCCTTTTCCGAGGCGACTTGCTCCTTGATGTGTTTGGTCGCGATGAGGACGCGGAATGGTTGTTGCGAGCGGCAGCCGCGGCCGGTCCGATTAAACTGACGCTCACCTCGGATCGTCCGGCCTTGGTCGAGGCAGCTCGGAAGCTCGGGTTCGTGCAGGATGACATCGCACAATTCGAGATGATGAAATCGGGAGGGATCGTGTGATGCACCGTTTCTTGCCCGCTCTGATGGTGCTGTTGATCGTGGGGAATTTGTTCACGATCCTTGGGCTGACGACGAACTTGTCGTCAGGCAGTACGCGGTTCTTTCTAATCGGTGGACCGGCCTTGACGGTCTTCGCCGCTATCAGCATCGTCGTGATCGTATTGAAACGAAAACGATGACAGTGATAGGACGTATGAAGTTTGAGTGAAGTTTGTGGAAGGGCGATTCACCGTTTTGACATGTTCGACATACAAATGAAATGCTTCATATATTGAACTTTTCAAACGTGGATGCTATATTCGCACTTGTAGCTTTTTATACAGCTAGCGAATCATCCTATTTGGAGGTTTTATCAATATATGTGGAAACAACTACTCGTAACCGTCGGTACAGGCGTCTTGATTTTATCAGGGACTTCAGCCGTATCCGCGGATCAGCTTACCCCGCAAGACCTCGTCAAGACGACGAAATCGCTTCAACAGACCGAACAACGGATTCAAACGTCGAAACAATCGGTCGCCAAAGCCAAACGCCGCACTGAAGCGGCTGAAGAAAAAGTGAACGCAATCCAAAAGAAAATCGATCATGCCAACGCGCAACTCGTGTCTTACGAGACGGCGCTGAATCCAGAGGCAGATGACCCATCCCTGTTCAAACAAGTGTTATCGACCGTGCTTCCGAGCGCGAAGGCGGAAGCTGCGGCATCTGAAAAGACCGAGACCGACTTGAAGGCGAAACAAGCGGCGACGGCTCGGTCGTTAGAAAAACTAGAGAACGAGCAGGCGAAAGTGGAAGCGGAGCACAAGAAGGCCCGCTCGTCCCATTCAGCCGCCTACAAGCAGTTAAAAGGGCAAGCGGCCCAATTGAAAGACTTGAAGAAACAAACGGCGGCGCTTGCGCCTGACAAATTCATGATGCCGGCGACCGGTCGTCTGTCGCAAGGGTACGGACCCGCGAGCGGTCAGTTCGGGTACACGTTCCATAACGGGATCGATATCGCGGCGAACATCGGCACGCCGATTTACGCGGCGGCAGCCGGGACGGTCACTGACGTCAAATCGGGCGGTCCTTACGGCAAGCACGTCTTCATCGAGCATGAAATCGATGGGCAAAAATGGACGACCGTATACGCCCATATGCATAAAATCGAAGTGAAAAAAGGACAGGCGTTGCTTCAAGGCGAAGGCATCGGCCAAATCGGTAACACCGGCAACTCGTCAGGTCCTCACCTCCATTTCGAAGTGCATCAAGGCGAATACGCCTACTCATCCAGTTCGGCCGGAAACACGGTCAACCCGATGAACGTCACTGAAGTGCTCGGTGGCTCGTCGCCCATTAAAGCGACTTATTGACGCAACGAAATTTGTTGCGTCATTTTTTTGTGTGTCCATTCTTCAAGTCTGCTCGTCATGTGTCGTTCGCAGTTCGAACAGTTTTTGGAACGCCTCGTCGCGATCGAACGTGCTGAACCATCGGAAATCGTCGATATCTAGAATTCGATAATGCTGGCTGACCATGTTTTGTTGAATCCGGTATTTCCCTTGATGTTCGATTGTCGTCCACCAGACGTGCCCGCCCAATGTCTTTGTCGCGAGGCTAGAGTCGGTATGCGCGACGAGGCGGATGAATTCAATCGGATGGTCGCCAATCAATGAGTGCAGATAGGGACTTTGATTGAACAAGGCACAGATGGCGACGGTCGTCGTCCAGTTCGCGTTCGAACGTCGCTTTTCGATTTGAATCAACGTCTTTTTTGAGATGCCGACAAGCGTACATAGTTCTTCTTGGGATAGCCCTTGTTCCGTCCGAATTAATTTGAGTTTGCTGGAAATCAGCTCGGAAAACGTTTCTTTTGTATGCATAACTTCTCCTAGAGTGTATTTTTACACAGTGTATCATGCGGTATGGCAATGGGGAAGATAAAGGGTGGGGAAGTCGACTTTATTTGGTCAGCAAAAAGCGGAAGGAGATGGACTCCTTCCGCGCACTCGATGCCGAACTTATTCTCCTGTCGGGTCGTGATTGCCTTCGCTATCGGCGATCGTGTCTGAACTCCCGAAATCCTCGACTTGGCTGAACGCGTCGGTGCTTTGGCCAGGATCATCCGTCCCATCGAGCTGTTTGCGGGCGGCTGTCTCGGATGGGTTGAGCACGTCCTCTTCGACCGGGCGCTCACGGTCGGTCTGATGCTCGTCTTCTTCTTGTTCACGCGCATGTTTGATACAGAGCGTCGCTTCCGGGATGACCTCTAGGCGGTCCAACTCGATGTCTTCCCCGCACACCTCACACTTTCCATACGTCCCGTTCTCGATGGCGAGCAGTGCCTTGTCGACATCACTCAAGAAATCTTCGTCAAGTTCCGTGAGTGCTTGGTCGCGTTCACGTAAAAAGAGTTCTTCGCCGGAATCGGCCGGGTGATTGTCATAATGTGACAACTCCCCTTCGTCATATACCTCTTCTCGATTTTCCATATATCCTTCGGTCTTCGCTTTTTCTTTTAAGAGACGCTCCTTGAACGTATCGATCTGCTTCTGTGTCAACATACGGTTCACTCTCCAGTTCTGTTTTCATTAGTATTAGCATTTCCCATTTTGGGTCGTGACAAACCTTCCCGTCGGCAGGGCCGGTTTCTAAACGATTCGTAAAACGGGTATGATGAAAGAGAAGGAACGAATTAGCCGAAGGAGGGATTTGGACGATGAGAAAAGTAGAGGTCGTCCCATACGATCCGATATGGGCGACGAAATTCAATGAAGAGGCGGCCAAGCTTCAGCGATTGTTCGAAGCTGAACTCGTCGCGATTCATCACATTGGCAGCACGTCGGTCCCCGGACTCGATGCGAAGCCGATTATCGACATCATGCCGGTCGTGCGGCAAATCGAGCGGATCGACGACTGGGTCGGTCATATGGAAGCGCTCGGCTATCGGAGTTTCGGTGAGCACGGCATACCGAGACGCCGGTTTTTTGCGAAAGGTGAGGAAGTGCGGACGATTCATGTCCATATGTTCGAGGATGGGGATGAAGGCGTGATCCGGCACCTCGCGTTTCGCGACTACTTGATCACGTTCCCGGACGTGCGTGACGAGTACGCGGCGCTTAAACAACAGTTGGCGAGCCAACATCCGGACGATATTGAAAGTTATATCCAGGGCAAACAAGACTGGGTGTCGGCAACAGAGCGAACGGCTACAATATGGTATGGATCTAGAGAACATATTTGAAACCTATTTCCATTTCCCCCGTATAGAATGGTAATTCATTAAGGGGGAAACGGAATGAAACAATTTCTTGGCAAGTGTATCGAGTACGCGTTCGTCGCCATCGTGTTCGTTGGTTTGTTTTTCGGACTGCGTTATGGAGTCAATCACTTCGTCTTAACAGCCGAGGAGTCTTATTTTTATGTCTTTCTCGGCACTGCATTTATCGTCTTTCCGGCTTCTCTATTTGGAGGTTACTGGCTGGCCCGTCCCATTCAGCGCCGTTTGAGCGGGAAAGAGACGGTCAGTTCGAACCACATGTTGCGCGGTAATGAAAAACCGCACGGAGTCACTGAGACACGAGACTACGGGAACGAGGGATCGGGATCGTTATGATGCAGTTGAAACGAACCGGCGATGCGGCATTGGTTGCGACGTTGAACCGTCCCATCCATGAACATCATCTTCAACTGGCGCCGGCTTTCTTTGCACCTTACGATCATGCGGCGATGAAAGCGGCGTTTTCGGAGATGATGGCGCGAGACGATTACCATTTCTTCACAGCGGAGGCCCATAGTGACATGGTCGGATACGTCTGTTTTCAAGAGCGGGTGAGTGAGGCGAACGCATTTCGGCAAGCTGTTCGAACACTTTACGTGCATCAAATCAGTATCAACCCGGAAGCGAAGCGAAAAGGTTATGGACGTTTGATTATGGATGAGGTGGAACGCTATGCCATCACGCACGGATTTCTGTCCATCGAACTGGATTATTGGACGGCGAATGAAGGGGCAGCTGCTTTTTATGAACGAGTCGGATTCCGAGCGAAACGTCAAATCGTCGTGAAGCAGCTGTAGAACGGAGAGACCGGTCATGGCCCGGCGGATCACCTTGTTCATCGTGTTGACGTTTAGTCTGTCATGGTCGTGTTGGGGTGTGAACATCTGGCTTGTCCGCACGACGGGCATCTCGTCTTGGCGCGCCGCTATGATGCGCAATTTTTGAAAGTGGAATGAGGAGGATTTGATGGAAACAGTCATTTTAGTCATCGGTGTCATCGGGACGATTTCGCTCATGCTATTCATGTCGAACCAGTGGTTGGGTTATGGCAAAGGGAACATCGTCATGACGCTAGACGAGCATTATACGAATTTAAATGAGTACGTGCCGGCAATCTTGACGAAATTGTATGAAGACGGGAAGTCGGCCCATTACCTCGGCGACCGAAAGTTTGAAGTGGACGGGAAACGCTACGTCCTCGTCGAGCGGACCGTCCCGATTGGTCGGATTCCAACACAGCAGACGGTGCTCATGCCGGACAAACAATAAGCCACGCCTCAGGCGCGGCTTATTTTATTTGACGGCGGGAGGACCGAACACACCAGCATGATAATCGCGGAACGCTTGGCGAATCTCGTCTTCGGTGTTCATGACGAACGGGCCGTGGGCGATATAGTCTTCTCGAATCGGTTTTCCCGAATAGACGAGCAATTTCGTGCGTGACGTCGCTTTTATGCGGAGTCCGCTCTCACCATCGGCCGTCTCGTCGAACGTGAGCGTCGCCACGTGCGTCTTCTCGAGCGGAGACGCTGATGTCCCGAGCTCGACCGCACCGGCGAGGATGTAGACGAAGGCGTTATGGTTCGCCGGGATGACGTGCTCATAGACCGCACCTTCCCGTAAGCTCACTTCACTCATCGTAATCGGGACGAGGCTATCCATCGGGCCTGTCGCGCCGGCGACCTCACCCGAATAGACACGGACTTGCCCCCCGTCGATTGGAACGATCGGGGCGTCTTCGACGTACACGTTTTGATAAGACGTCGTCGTCGTTTTGAGCGCTTTCGGCAAATTGAGCCATAGTTGCAGCGTGTGGATCAAGTCATCGGCGACGGCCTCCTCGGCGTGTCGGGCCGCCCAGCCTGCGTTCATGTACTGGACGTCTCCGGCATCTAAAATCGAATGCCCGCCATGGTTGTCGATATGTTCGAGTCGCCCGTCAATCACATAGGTGATTGTCTGGAAGCCGCGATGGGGGTGGTCTGAGAACGTGCCTCGTTTGAACCAATCTTCGGCCATCAAGATGAACGGGTCGAACTCGTCTTTTCGCTCAGGGGGCAAGATCCACCCTTGTTGCACGTGTGGATATCCAGGTTGCTTATAGGCGACTGGCCAATGTGTGGCGACGTCGCGCTCGAATCGATTTGTCATCAAATCCTCTCCTTTGCACCGTTTGCTGTCATTGTCGCATAGCGAACGATGGATGCTTCCCGATTTTGCCTAGAAAACGTGCAAAGACAGACTGGCGTGAACCAGTCTGTCTTTAGGAAGGGGGTTAGCCCTTTTGCTTATTGAATAGGTCATGCCAGCGTTCGGCATCGGTGCGGAGCAGTTTGAAGTGTGATCCTGTCAACGTATTCGTCAAAAAGACATCGTCCCCGTTATAGCTGACGTCGAACGTCTGCGCACAAATACCTTCAAAGACGGTCAAATAGGGAGTCGGGGCCGGGGTTCCGGCCGTGGCGACAGCCTTTGATCGATCGATCGCTTGGAACACGAACTGAACGGTCTCGGCATTGGCGTGATGCAAGAACGATGCGTCTTTGGACTCCGTTCCGAGCAGCGCCAATTCATGCGTCACGACATGGCGGCGGTGGGCGAATTGTTGGCGCATTTTCGTTTTTAACCGATCGCCGCGAAGCAATGTTTCTTCTCGATAGGTGATCGAGACGACTTGTTTATGCGCTTTTCCGTCGCGGATGAAAGAAAAGCTAAACAAAGGGTAGCGCTCATTCGGAACGAGCTTCATCGGGAGCGAGCTCGCCTGGCGAGCGCCAAGTAAGCGGTCGAAATTCGCATCTTTCGGTCGAAGGACGTCCTCGTATAAGGTTTGGTCCGGTGACATATGAAGTCCGTACTGTTTCGCATCTTGAGTCACCTCGGTTCCTAAGCCGAGGGAGAGAAAAGGTTGGCGCGAAGATTCGTCAATCGGCAACGTGATCGTCTCGCGCGATTCCGGTGATTCGAACGTAAACTCAAAAGAACCGTTGAAAGGCATCGTCACGTGAACGAGCGTCTGTTCGAAGGCGCTCCGTTTCGGATACGGCTCGTTGCCGACGGGTTTAGTCATTTCCTCTGTGAAATGAATCCGTTCGTGCGGTTGGGCGTTTCGTAGTTTTGACGTTTCCGAAGACGGGACAGCGTGGTCACGATACGCAATGAGACTGTTCGGCAACGTGTCGATTTGTTTCATATATGTGATCGTATCGGCTTGGCACTGGACGTAGGCTTGATTGTCCACTTCAAAAAAAGTGGCGGTCGGAAAGACATCGGTTGAGGTCGTTGTCGTCAACGGTTGGGTCAAAGTGACCGTCCCGATCAATTGACGCTCTCCGTCAGGAATATCGGGAATCGCGTCCTCCGGATAGCAGGCATCGAGGACGTTCGTCCGATCGGACTCGGTCATCTCGATTTGTTGCCCTGACGGCAGGGTGGCGCGACCTTGATAGTACTCTGGAGCTGTATGTAAACGAAATGCATGTTCTTCTTCACATCCAAAAAGGACGAACAACATGGCGAGCGTACAAAGAATCAAGTACTTTTTCACGAGGGTGCACTCCTTTGATGATTAACTTTCATCATTTTAGCACCATTTTTTTGTGACTTTAGTCTTAGGAAAATTAATGTGTTTTTTTAAAAAAAAATCAAAAAAACCGCTCAACTTGAACTGAGCGGGCTTGTTTTACACTTATGGATATGAAATGGAATTTCACTATTTTGAACATGTCGATTTTTGACGAATGAACGTTGGAATGGCCACGTTCTCAAAAAATGACTAAACTATTAAAAAAACAAGGATGAGATTAACTGGGTTTTATTTGTTTATTTTTACCTTTAATCAACGTCGCGGCCGCGGGCCGCCTTCAAAATTTCGAACCATTCTTCACGTGTGAGCTCGATATCGAGCGCGCCGACGGCGGTCTTGACTCGGTCAATTTTCCCAGATCCGACGATCGGCATGATCTTGGCCGGATGCTTCAAGAGCCATGCGTAAACGACTGCATCGATGCCGTCCGCTTCATGGCGGTCACTGATGTCTTCGAGTTTCTCGCGAAGAGGCGCATACTGTGACTCGGTGAACAGTTGTCCGCCGGCGAGAGGACTCCACGCCATGAGCGGCATCTGCTTCTCGTGACATAGGTCGACAGAACCATCTTCGAAGTGTTTCAATTGCATCGGTGAAAGTTCAAGCTGATTCGTCACGAGTTGGAACGGCAAGCGTGATTGGAGCAACTGTTGGGTCGCCGGTACGTGGTTCGAGACACCGAACGTCCGGACTTTTCCACTTCGTTGCAACGTGATGAACGCCTCGGCGACTTCGTCCGGGTTCATGAGTGGGTCGGGACGGTGAATCAACAACGTGTCAATCTGGTCGATGGCGAGCTCTTGGAGTGAACGCTCGGCTTGACGGATGATATGTTCTTTCGTCGTGTCATAGTGGTTAATCGTTTGACCTGGGTTATAAGAGCCTGTCAATTTGATACCGGTCTTCGTCACGATCTCGATTTGATCTCGGAGTGAAGGGTTGAGGCGCAGCGCTTCCCCAAAAAGTCCTTCACATGTATAGCCACCGTATATATCGGCGTGGTCGAACGTCGTGATCCCGAGCTCGATACATTGCTCGATGAACGTGAGACGTTCCTGCGGGCTCATGTCCCATTCGGCGAGACGCCACATGCCGTGGATGATCCGTGAGAATGATAAATCTTCTGTCAGTTCGATACGTTGCATGATTGGTTCCTCCTCATTGTCTGTCGCTTTCATTATAGAGATAAACGGGGGATGCGTCACTTATTGGGCGTATCGGACGGACGCCGACCGAGTCAAATGAAAGTGATTTCAGTTATGATAGGAAAGAGATGAACTGAAAAAGAGGAGTATCTTATGAATCATTATGAACAATATGCGGACGTCGCGTTTGAGCGACACGGGCAAGACACGCGTGTGACCGCCTATCATCCCGACCTCGAACTGCACGGGATCGGGCGCAGCGCTGCCGTATTCCGCATAAAAGCTACGCGACTCGTCATTAAAGTATTTTTTCCCGGCTATACGCACATCGCGGCCGAGGAAGCCATGATCTATCGGACGCTTGAGGGATTGCCTCAATTCCCGGGTCTGTACGACGCAGGTCCGACCTATATCGTCATCGACTATATCGAAGGGAAGACGCTGTTTGAGTGTTTGATTGAAGGCATTTGGATCGACCCCGCGTACATCGAGCAAGTCGATCAGGCGCTGATAGCGGCCCGGAGACTCGGGTTGACCCCGTCCGACGTCCATTTACGCAACCTCATCCTCACGCCGGACGGCCGCATCTATTTGATTGACTTGGCGCGGTTCCGACAAGGGCAACAAATCGATCACCAATGGGAAGATTTGAAGCGGATGTATCGGCTCTATCGCCTCCGCTTCATGCCGAAGCGGTATTCGGAGCGCTGGTTGAACGGTGTCGCCTATTTATATCGCACGTTCGTGAACGACCCGAGACGTTAGTCGACGGTCGTTTTTCTTTTGGAGATTAGGGAACAACAGTAACGTATTGTCGTTGTGTAGTCATTCAAAAGGAGGACGAATACATGGCTCATCGAATTTATGCGAACGAACTGGAAACGTTGCACGATTGCGTGGAGACGTGCAATTACTGTCTTGAATCTTGTCTCGAGGAACATGACGTGAAGATGATGGTCGACTGTATCCGACTCGACCGTGAGTGCGCCGCAATCTGTTCGTTCCTCGCCGAGGCGATGACCCGGGATTCGGCGTTCGTACCGGAACTCGCCCGGGCTTGTGCGGTCGTCTGTAAGGCGTGCGCCCAAGAGTGCGAGAAACATAAGCACGAACATTGCCAAGAGTGTGCGCGTGTCTGTTTCGAGTGCGCGTCGATGTGTGACCGCTTGGCAGCATAATGTGAAAAAGTCAGTCAAAACGGCTGACTTTTTTTATGTGGCAGTGAATCGTCACGTGTATTTTGAAATCGAGATAAGTATAATGAAGAAAACGTATGAAAGTGGTGTATGTATGATTCGTAACTGCCGTCGAGACGACCTTCAGGCCGTCCTACATATTTATAATGATGCCATCGTCAACAGTACCGCCGTCTACCATTACGAGCCGGTGACGCTGCAAAATCGTATCGCGTGGTACGAAGAGAAAAAAGCGGCCGGACTTCCAATCATCGTATGGGAAGAAGGCGATGTCGTGATGGGCTTTGCCACGTTCGGTCCGTTCCGCCCTTGGCCGGCCTATCATTATACGGTCGAACACTCGGTGTACGTCCATCCCGGCTACCGGGGGAAAGGCATCGGCAACAAGTTGCTCCGTGAGATTATCCGCATCGGTGAGGAACGGGAAGTGAAGACGATGATCGGTGGCATCGATGCCGCCAACATCGCGAGCGTCAAAGCGCATGAAAAGTTAGGATTTGTCCATTCCGGAACGATTAAACGGGCCGGCTACAAGTTCGGGAAGTGGCTCGACTTATCGTTTTATCAACTCGATTTGAAAGGTCCTGAGACTCCGCAAGAAGGCTGACCGCTAGCTGTCGACGTTCCGAAAATACGGTATACTGGGGACAGTGAATCGAATGGAGGAATCAGCATGACAGAACTACCGAATTGTCCGAAGTGTCAATCGTCTTACGTGTATGAGGACGGGAGCTTGCTCGTCTGTCCGGAATGTGCGTACGAGTGGTCACCGAGCGAGGCGGCCGAGGCAGAAGCGGACGCGCAAATCAAAGACGCGAACGGAAACGTGCTCCAAGACGGGGACACGGTCACGGTCATCAAAGATTTAAAGGTGAAAGGGACGTCGCTCGTCGTCAAACAAGGCACGAAAGTGAAAAGCATCCGTCTCGTCGACGGGGACCATGACATCGACTGCAAGATTGACGGCTTCGGTGCGATGAAGCTCAAATCAGAGTTCGTGAAAAAAATCTAAAAAAAGCGTGTTGATCCGTTCACGGACCAACACGCTTTTTGCTGTTTATGAGAAGAATGGTTTGTATTCGCGGCGTTCGTGCATGACGGATACCCATTGGAGCGTCGTGAACTCCTCGAGCACCCATTCGCCGTTGAAACGACCGAGACCAGAATCTTTCTCACCGCCGAACGGCAAGTGCGGCTCATCGTTCACCGATTGGTCGTTGACGTGAATCATCCCCGTCTCGACTTGGCGGGCGAACTCGGTCGCGCGATAGATTGAACCGTGGACGGCACCGCTCAGTCCGTACGGCAACTCGTTCGAGAGTTTTAGCGCCTCGGCGTCGTCCTTGAATGACAGAATGACGGCGACCGGTCCGAAAATCTCATTTTTCGCGAGCGGCATATCATTCGTGACACCGCTCACAACGGTCGGCTCGAGCACGTTCCCGTCAGCGTTGCCGCCGACCTGGAGCGTCGCACCGGCATCGACCGTCTGCTTGATTTGGTCAAGGATGCGCTCGACTTGATCGTGGTCGATGAGCGGGCCGACTTGTGTATCCGATTCGTTCGGATTGCCGAACTTCAAGGCGCGGACCCGCTCGACGAATTTTTCGAGGAACGCATCGTGAATCGACTCGGCGACAAGAATGCGGTTCGTCGACATACAGATTTGCCCTTGGTGATAGAACTTCGAATAGACGGCTGATTCCACGGCACGGTCGATGTCGGCGTCGTCCAACACGACGAAGACGTTATTCCCGCCGAGTTCGAGCGCTGTCTTTTTCAACAGGCGTCCGGCCTTTTCGGCGATGCCTTTGCCTACCTCGGTCGAACCGGTGAACGAGATGAGTTTTGGCACTGGGTGCTCGACGATCGCGTCCCCGATCTCCGAACCGCGACCGACGACGACGTTCAAGACGCCTTTCGGTAGGCCTGCCTCCTCAAATAACGAAGCGAACAAGAGACCTCCTGTGACCGGTGTCGCCGTCGCCGGTTTGACGACGACGGTATTGCCCGTCGCGAGTGCGGAGACGATTGAGCGGACCGCGAGGTGGAACGGGAAGTTCCATGGGCTGATGACGCCGATGACGCCGAGCGGTTTCCGGTAAACCCGGTTCTCTTTGTTCGGGACGATCGACGGTTTGATGAGCCCGTCCATGCGGAACGGGAACGTCGCAGCTTCTTTGATGATCGCCATCGAGGCTAAAAATTCGCCTTCTGCTTTGATGCGCGTGCTGCCCGACTCTTTGACGAGCCACTCGACGATATCTTCTTTATGTTGTGACGTCACCTCGGCGAACTTCTCAATCAAGGCGCGTCGGTTTTGCGGGAGCATCGTCGCCCATTCGACTTGTGCTCTTTTGGCGACCTCATAAGCCTTGTCGAGATCGGACTCGTCGGCGGACCGGATGGAGAATAACGTCTCGTCCGTGAACGGGTTGACGTTGTCGATCGATTTGTCGCTTGATCCTTCAACCCATTGGCCATCAATGTACATCTTTGTAAAATCGGTATGCATATTCAAACACTCCTTTATCTTTTTGATTCACCTTAAGAAGTATTCACCTGATTTGAAAAAATAAACCTCTCGATGCGCAACTAACTTGTTTTACAAAGTAGTTGAAATTGGTAGTGCCTTCCATTACTATTGTGTATAACAAGTTAGTTTGGTGAAAGTGAGGTTACGCCATGGCGATGAGTCAAATGTTAAAAGGACTACTCGAAGGTTGCCTGTTGGCCATCATCGATAAAGGCGAGACGTACGGCTACGAGATGTCGGAGAAGCTACAGGCGTATGGATTCACGATGGTGAGTGAGGGCAGTATCTATCCGGTCTTGTTACGGATGAAGAAAGACGGCTGGGTCGAGACGATTCAAAAAACACTGCCGTCCGGAGGGCCGAAGCGAAAGTATTACATCTTGACGGAAGCGGGACAGCAAGAATTGCTCGCCTTCAAACAACGTTGGGCGGAAGTGTCAAGCGGTGTCGACCGCGTACTCGGAGAGGGGAATGAAGATGGAACTTTCAAAAAAGAGTCGTGACTTTTTGGATGATTTGGCGGTATATCTCATGTCGAGCGGGAAGTCGGAAGATGAAGTGAAAGACGTTGTCGAGGAGTTGAAAGATCACCTTGAGGAGGCGGAACGGGCAGGGAAAAGCGTGGACGATGTCGTCGGCCAAAGTCCGAAAGCCTACATGCAGCATCTCGGTCGTGAGATGGCGTTCGATGGGAAAGGGTTTTTCAAAATCATCGCGATGATCATCCCGAACGTGTTCGCGTACATCATCATTTCTAACTTCATCCAAGGTGAGATGACGTTCTCAACGGTCCAGTTGATTGGGTTCCCACTCGTCGCCGTCCTGTTCTTGCTGGCCGCCGCACAAGCGTTCCGCAACATGTCGGTTCGCTCAAAAGAAAGTAAAATCAAAAATGGGGCGACGTACATCGCGCTCGCGGCGATGCCGATGACGTTATTCCTCGGGTTGATGATACTCGACATCTTCGTCGAGACCCCGACGATTGTGTTCGGCCCGACTGGCCAACTCGTGTTGCTCGGCCTTGCCGTCGTCACGTTGCTCATCGTCTCGGTTTGGACGAAAACATGGATCAATCTGATCATTCCGATTCTCTTGTTCGGGCCACAATATGCGTTCGCTCAGACGAGCTTGCCGCTCGAGCAACAACTGATTTTCTCGATGTTAATTTTATTCGTCGGGATGGGGATCTTCTTGTTCGTTTTGTGGAAAAAGAATCAACAAGGACAAGCCTGATGCGGGGGCGGATCATCTTAGTCGGTCTCTTGTGTCTGCCGTGGGGCTTTTTCGTGACAGCGGCAGACTTTCTGTGGGGGAATGCGCTCGGTTATCTCGTGGTTCCGGCCGTCATGTGGTGGAACGTGTGGCGGTTTAGTCGGCGCGGATGGCTTCGATGGATTGCTTTAGGGCTTATCATCTCCTATTTCATTTCTACGGCAATGGTCGGGTACATCGATGGGGCATGGGATTACTTCTTCAAGCCGTTCAACCAGTCGATCGTCATGAACATATGGACCGTCGTGTTCGCGAGCGGGGTCGGCGTGGGGTACGTGTATCGGTGGGCGTTTGAAAAAGCACGTGAATCTGCTTAAGGTCGGACGCGGCTGGGAATAGGCAACTGTACGCCTAAAAGAGAAAGAAGGGATTCCCATTGCCAGTCAATCCGACGATTCAATTTTATTTGAACCAGTTTCAAAATCAGCTCTCGACCACATATGACCAATTGGATCCGTTCGAATTAAGACGACAAGAAGACGCAATGATGACCCGGTTTCAACATAAAGAGCACGTGCATGAAGTTGAGGAGCGCGTGATTGTGCTACCGGACCGCTCGCTCCCGATCCGCATCTATCGGTCGGGTCGAACGATCGCGCCAGCACTCGTGTATTATCATGGAGGCGGATATGTCACGGGCAGTCTCGACACCCATGATGCGATATGCCGGACGATCGCGAACGAGGCCGACTGCACCGTCATCTCGGTCGGCTATCGACTCGCTCCGGAACATAAGTTTCCGACAGCCGTCTACGATAGCTATGAGACGCTCGTTTGGATTGCGGATCATACCTCTGAACTCCAGATTGACGCCGAACGTCTCGCGGTCGGCGGTGACAGCGCTGGCGGGACACTCGCCACGGTCTGCGCCTTGATGGCGATCGAACGAGGTCGCCCCCTCGTCATGCATCAGTTGCTGTTTTACCCGGTAACCGGGACCGAGGAGAACTTGCCGCTGTCATTGATTGATTACGCGAACGGTTATCTGCTCGATGAAGGGCTCATCCGGTGGTTCCAGCAACAATACTTCCATGATGAGTCGGAATTGATGCATCCGTACGCCTCGCCGATTTTTTCGGACCATTTGGGGGACCTTCCCCCGACGACGTTGTTGACGGCCGAATACGACCCGCTCCGAGATCTCGGACGCGCATATGCCAACAAATTGATTAGTCTTGGTGTCCCGGTGATGTATCAAAATTACGATGGCTTGATTCACGGGTTCGTCAACTATTACACGTACGTCCCGGAAGCGAGACGAGCCGTCAAAGAAGCGGCACAGTCGCTCGGACACGCATTCCATACACAAAAAACTCGCCCCTGAGGCGAGTTCAGCTTGTTGACTAACCTCAATCGAATCGCTCGTCCTTTCGGCGCCCACGCTTTCCGCAGGCAATCCCGGAGCCGCATCGCGACTAGCGTCGCTGCTGGGTCTCCGTCGGATTGCTCTCCTGCAGGAGTCGGGGCGCCGTCGGACGAGCAACTCAAACGGTCGCCATCTGGCGGCCGTTTGTCTTTTTCTGAGGCCTCGATGGCCGAAGAAAAAGCCCAGATATGTTCTTCGAACCGATGAAAACGGGAAACGGTAGGTATGGACCGTCACCGCCTCCGAACAGGAAGGGGAATCAATCATGTACCGAGCCCACATCGCCAAACGTCATGAACCGATCCACACCGCGGCCTCGTTGGACCAGTTGGTCCCGAAAGACCACCTTGTCCGAAAGATCGACCGCCATGTCGACTTCTCCATCGTCCATCGTCTGTGTGCACCGCTCTATTCGAACACCGGGCAGCCCGGCATCGATCCGGAGATCCTCATCAAGATCATCCTCCTCGGCCCGTTGTTCAACATCCGGTCCGTCCGCCGGACCATCAAGGAGATCGAGACGAACCTGGCGTACCGATGGTTCCTCGGGCTCGGGATGGACGAGAAAGTCCCTGACCATTCGACGATCAGCCAAGCCTACCGGCGACGGTTCGCCGGGACGGACGTCTTCCAACAAATTTTTGACGACATCATCCACCAGGCGGAGGCGCATCACCTCGTCTCGGGACGGATCCTCCTCACGGATTCGACCCATATCCGGGCGAACGCCAGCAAGAAGAAGTTCGACAAGACCGAGGTCGACGCGGTCGTCACTGCGGTCGAGGACGAGCTGTTGGCGCGCGTGAACGAGGATCGGTCCGCGCACGGAAAAAAGCGCTAGAGCCCGCCGAGCCCAGCGAACCTAAAAAGAAGGTGAGCAAGGTGAGCCGGACCGATCCCGAGGCGGGCTATATGTATCGGACCCGGAAGCCGGAAGGCTTCTTTTGGCTCGTCCACCGAACGGTCGACGCAAAGTATAACTTCATCGTCGATGCCTACGTCACGCCGGGGAACGTGCATGACAGTACCGTCTATCTGGAGCGTCTGGACTACATTCTTCAGCATTTCGCCTTCCCGCTCGAGGCGGTGGCGCTCGACGCGGGCTATTTCTCAACGGAGATCGCCAAGTCGCTCGTCAATCGTGGCATCTATAGCGTCATCTCGAGACGCCGCTTCGGCGGCAAGAAAGGGAAGTTCCGAAAGTCCAAATTCACCTACCTCGCGGATGAGGACGCCTATCGCTGCCCGGCCCGCCAAATCCTCCGTTACAGCACGACGACCCGCCAAGGATACCGTCAATACGTGTCCGACCCGAAAGTCTGTCAAGACTGCCCGCTCCTCGAAAAATGCATGGAGAACGAGACGAACCGTCGGATCATCACGCGCCATTTGGACGAGCCGTTCCTCGAAGCGGTGAACAGAAATCGATTGACCGCATCCGGTCAATACCTATACCGTCTCCGGCCACAGACCGTGGAGCGCTCGTTCGCTGACGCGAAGGAGCTTCATGGGCTCCGTTTCACGTTCTACCGTGGGCGTGAGGCGGTCCAGCGCGCCAACCTGGTGGCAGCCACCGCACAAAACATGAAGAAGCTGGCCAACCTGTTGGCCTGGAGAGACCGTATACATACCATTTTTTCAATCTTGTGCCGGGCAGAGCGCCTCAAGCTCATCGAACCTAAAAAAAGACGAACCAATCCGCGAAAAGCGAATTGGTTCGTCAACAGCCTGAACTCGCCCCTGAGGCGAGTTTTTTTCATGCTTTCGATAAATAAGGGAAGCGACAGCCTTCCGGGAAAAATTGTCCTTCGTTCATGCGAATCATCCATTGGCCGTCGCGGGACGGACGTTGTTCCACGCCGTCCAGATCGGGCGTGAATTTAAAGACGATTTCGGTGATGCCTTCAAAGGAGAGGCGGGCCACGACGTCACGCATATCGACAGGTCGCGGCGACAGCACGGCATACAAATTTAAGCGCGAGCGCTCAATCATATAAATGACATGGACGTCATCGAAACGATACACGTCCTCGTCCATCCCTTGATAGTAATGAAACATCCAAATGTGCATGTCGTCTGTCGTATACAGTCGCGGTGAAAACGGGAGCGACTCCAGTTTGAAACGACGCCACTGTTCGGCATCGACGTCGACGCGTTCAAGCGCGGGCGCTGATCCCGACACTGAAACGAAGAGCTCCGGTTCGGGTTGGGCGGTGAATCCTTGCTGCTCGTAAAACGGTTCAACGCTTTCGTTGCAAGCTAGGAAATAAGGCAACCCATCCGTGTCGTGCTGCTTGAACAAATGCTTAAAAATGCGGGTGGCGAGCCCTTGTCCTTGTCGGATCTCGTCCGTCATGACCGTTCCGATTTGATACGCTTCGCGCGCGGTTCCGTCCATCATCACTGTCATCCGGCTCATCCCGACGTTCGAGATGACATTCCGATAGAACGTCAATGAATAACAGCGATAGTGGTCAGTCCATTCGCCAGCGTTGTACCACTCGCGAAAATCGATGCCGAATGTCTCGTCGGCCAAATAGAAAAACGACGCGAGTTCTTTATCGGAATACTCGAGGTTGCTGATTGGTGGTTTTGGCATGTGGCTCACTCCCTGTTTTGAACTTCTCGGCCCATTCCTGTACATTAGAGGCAGAGAGGGGTAATACAGATCATGAAACGATATGAAGCGATTTTATTCGATGTCGACGATACATTGCTCGACTTTAAACAGAGCGAGCACGTCGCCTTGGAGCAGTTGCTCGCTGCCCACAACGTTCGGATGACGGATGAATTGAAACAGCAGTATGTGACGATCAATAACGGATTATGGCGCGCCTTCGAGCGCGGCGAGGTCGGACGGGAAGACGTCTTGATGGGCCGACACACGCAACTGTTCGATACGCTCGGCATCACGATCGACGCGCATGAAGTCGAACAGCGCTATCGCGACCATTTGCACGACGGGGTGCACATCATCGATGGGGCACTCGAGCTCGTCCGAACGCTCAGTGAACAGTATCCGCTCTATATCGTCACGAATGGTGTGACGGAGACTCAGTTCAAGCGGCTCGAAGCGTCGGGACTGCTCCCTTATTTCCAGGACGTGTTCGTCTCGGACGCGACCGGTTCGCAAAAGCCGATGAAGCCATTTTTCGACTATGTATTTGACCGAGTTCCGAACGTGGCACCGGAACGCGGACTCATCGTCGGGGACTCGTTGACGGCAGACATCGCCGGCGGTCGCATGTATGGGCTCGACACGTGCTGGTACAATCCGCACGAGATTGCGGCGTCGGTCGAGACGACGTATGAGATTCAAGACTTGCACGAGTTGAAATCGATTCTGTCCGGCTCAGCGGTCGATAAAGTGGGGCGGCAGTGATTGCGGCAACGCGTAGAGCGTCTCTGGGAAGAGTTTCAAGTCCCGGAGCGCGTCGAGCGGCTGCCAACGATAGATGAGGTGATTCCCTTCTGGTCCATGGAAATCTCCGTGACGGAGCGGGAGGTCACCCGATACATAAAAGTACATGCCGATTTCATGGACCGTGCGCTCCAAATACGTGAAGAAATTTTTGGAAACGAAAGCGAACGTCGTTCCCGTCAGTGTTGCTTCGAGTTCTTCTTGCAGCTCACGCGTCAAAGCGAGCTCGGCCTCTTCGCCGATGCCGACGCGTCCACCCGGTAACGCCCAAAAGTCATCGTTCACGTTCCGATGAACGAGCAAATGACCGTCTTGGACCCAGATGCCGGCGACGCGATAATTGAACGTGCCGTGCTCGGTCGGAAATACGATATCCATTTTCATCACTCCATTCCTTAAGCTACATCAAGTATACGCCAAGGAGGCAGATCATGTTTCAATCAAATGAGAGTTATAAAGGCGAGGACTTCCGCGACGAGACGCTCCGTGACATCCAACTCACGCAGACGACGTTCGAGAACTGTCGCTTCACCTATATCGATGCGACCGAGTTCGAGACCGAACAGTGTCGTTTCATCAACTGTGACTTCACCGATTCGAAGTGGAACGCTTCACGCCACAGCGGCAGCTCGTTCCTGAATTGTCAGTTCAACGGGGCGAACCTGTTTTTAAGCGAGTTCGACCAATGCAAGATGACGGGTTCGTCGTTTGAGTCATGCACGTTTGAAGGGGTCGTCGTGCGCGAGGGTGATTGGTCGTTCGTCAATCTGCGTCACGCTCCGCTCCGGAAGATGGATTGGTCCGGTGTCCGTTTGACCGAGGCCGATTTATATGGTGCAGACTTGAAAGAATCACGCTGGACGAACGCCGTCTTGTCACGTGCCGTCTTGCAACATGCCGATTGCACCGGTGCTGATTTTGTAGGGGCCGAGATGGATGGGGTCGATTTCTCGGACGTCATTCTGAAACAAGCGACGCTTGACGTCATGCAGGCCGTTCAAATTGCCCGTTCGCTCGGGGCAAACGTCATATGACCAATAAGCAAGTGCTCGAGTATTTGACGTCATTGGCCTTGGAGCGGGAAGACGTCCGCGTCCTCGTTTTGAACGGGTCGCTCGTCAATCCGAACGTGTCGACAGACCGCTTTCAAGACGTGGATATCACTTGTTTCGTGAAAGACGTGACCGCGTTCATCGAAGATCGCTCTTGGCTGGTGCCGCTCGGGGATGTGTTGATCATGCAGACGCCAGACGAGGTGCCAGGAGACGTCGAGTATGAACATTACGCGTTTCTCGTCCAGTTTGCAGCGGGACACCGCGTCGATTTGACCGTCCGCCCGCTGCGTGACGTGGAGGCGACGATTCAAACGGATTCACTCAGTATCGTCCTCGTCGACAAAGACAGCATCGCCGGTCAACCGATTCCGTCCGATCATTCGTACCGCATCAACCGGCCGAGCCGATTCGACTATGAGCAGTGCTGGAACGAGTTTTGGTGGGTGTCACTTTACGTCATCAAAGGGATGCATCGGAAGCAACTGCTGTACGCTTTCGACCATTTGATGATCATGCGGACGATGCTCCGACAGATGCTCGCGTGGGAAGTCGGTTTTGCGACAAACTTTACAGCGAACGGAGGAAAGTCCGGGGATGGGCTGGAGAGATATCTGGCCCCTGAAGTATGGCAAGCCTATCTCGATACATACACATCAGCCGAGACACTAGCGATGGAAACGGCCCATGCGACGTTGGTGGAACAATTTGAGCGGGTCAGTCGCCGCGTGGCCGACCAAGCCGGATATCCGTTTCAAGAAGCGGAGGCGCAACGAATTCGTGACGCCTTTTCGACGCTTTGGTGTTCAAACGATTAGTTTTTGGTTGAGTCGGGAAAAGCCCCTCTATAGAAGGGGGAATGACGCTTGAATCCGTATACGACGTTCATCGCGCTCCTAGTGGGGAGTTTACTTTTATTTGTCGGCATCCGGACGAAAAAATGGCCGATTTTAGTCGTGGCCTTATTTCCGCTTGGACTTGTCGCCTTCAACATGTATTTACTGATCACTGGACGTTAGAAGACTGTTTTTTTCAGTCTTCTTTTTTGTATATCGATTTTACAAAAAACGCCGTCGGCAACAAGATCCCGATGGCCGCTTCGAGCAAGGCGAACAGCCGGGCCGGGCCAATCGGTAGCAAGTCGCCGAACCCGATGGATAGCAACGTGACCCCGCTAAAGTAGAGCAGATTGCGCCAGCTTGGTTCGACCGCGGTCATCGTCTCGAGTGAGGTCACCAAGATGACACCATCTCGTGAGAGCGCGTAGTAAATCAAGGCGAACCCGATCATCACGCCGAGCAGGCTGACGAACAAATGGCTGAACAAACGCAAATCAAAAGCGGTCTGCTTGTACGTTTGGCGCTGAAAGAAGGTAAACACGTTCAAACCGATGAATAACAGGGCAATCGTCAATAAAATGGAATTCACGCCCATTTCTCCCTTCTGTGACAGACTGTATTATGTTGTTTCCCTGATCGTTCACCGTCAAACGGACCGATTCACACCAAGACGGATTCATTCAACAAGGAGGTGTCCGAGTGCGACGATGTTTAATGGGCGGCTTATTGCTCATCTTCTTTTTAGGAGGATGTACGACGAAAGAGCCGTTTGATTTTGATGAGATCCATTCCTATAAGATTTTTTACAACATGCCCACCGAGGCGATTATTGAAGATATGGCCCGATACGACCTCGTCATCATCGAACCGATTTGGTATACACCGGAACAGATTGAAACGATTCGGTCGAACGGGACGAAAGTGCTCGGCTATATTAACGTGATGGAAGCGGACACGTGGAATCGAGCGCTCATCGGTCAAATGGACAAAGACGATTTCTTCTATCGGGACGGGGAGCGCATCTATTTCCCGAAATGGGATTCGTATTTGACGGATATCAGCTCGTCCGATTTCCGTAAAATTTTAATCCGTGAGATTCAAAAACAAGTCATCAATAAACATCTGGACGGAATTTTCCTCGACACGGTCGGTGATATCGATGACGTCCACCTCGACTATCCGGACGACTTAGAAGAACAGCTGGCTGGGCTTGAGGCCTTTTTACAAGCGATTGAACAAGCGTATCCGGGCGTTCCTGTCGTCCAAAACTGGGGCATCGAGACGCTCGAACGAACGAGTGCGCCTTATGTGGAAGGCTTCATGTGGGAAGGTTTTAACTACACGGAAATCACGTCCGATTCTTGGTCGATGGAGATGCTCGATCGAATGAACGCGATTCAGGACGAATACGGAATCGCTGTCCTCACCGTCTCAGACCAAGAAGAAGCGACAAGTCGGGATATGGCCGAGGCGAACGGGTTCATCCATTATCACGAACCGACATATTACAATACATGGGATTTTTAGGCGCTAATTAGGGTAAGAGAAGATAAGGGATTGTGCACGCCTGTCCAAGGGCGGTTGATTATCCTATATTAAAACTGAAGAGACATTATCCATGAGGAGGGGATTATCATTCTGTACGCTCAAGACCGTCCATGGCTCAAATGGGTCGAGATTCTTGTCGTGTTCGCACTATTGATCGGAATTGATTTATTCTTCAGTCTAGGCACGATTCAAAACGAACTGAACTTGTTTTACGTGGCCGCCATCCTGTTCGCCCTCAGGTATGGAACGATTTTCGGCTTAATCAGTTTCGGCATTTTGCTCCTCTATAAAGTGTTATACACCGGCTTAATAGGGGGAGATATCTTCCTGTTGTTCTACGATACAAACTCACTTCTTACATTGTTTTACTACTTCGCCATCACTGTCATCGTCGGGTTGTTCAGCACCTCATTTCGAGAGCGTTACGAAATCGGTCAGTTCCGCAACGAAGAACTGAAAGATGAAAACACGTATTTGAAAGAGACCGTCGATTTACTCAACACTTCGCAAACCACACTTCGTCAAAAACTACTTCAATCCGAGTACAGCCTGAACCAATTGTATGAACTTGCCGTATCGCTCGATTTGCCACATCCAGAATTGATTCGAAGCGAGACGATTCGTCTGTTGAAAAAAACGTTCCTAGCGAGCGATGTCGCCATTTACCACGTTGACCGCTCTCAGAAGTCGATGCGTCTCTTGATTCGCCAAACGGACAAGAAAGAATTCCCGCAAACGATTTTCCTCGATGAGGCGTCGAGTATGTTCAAACGGTTCTTCCAAGTCCAAGAGACGACGCTCCGTCAACTCGACGATGAGAACACGGACCCGATGTTGCTCGCACCGATTATCGTAGACGGCACAACCCGTGAAGTCGTCGTCATCAAGCGGCTACCGCTTCGGAAATTGACGACCGATGATTTGCACGTCCTCAACATCCTCTTCTCCTGGATCGGGACGCGCATTCAAAACGCCGAGAACCTGATTCGCAAAGAGCAACACGAGAAGATGCATAAAGGCACTTCGTTTTATAAGAAAGAGGCGTTCACGGAACTCGTGGCCATCCAAGAGCAAAAGAAACTTCACCACGGACAGCCCTATATCGTGCTCGATTATGCGCTCGGCTATGAACCGGTCTCACTCGAGAGTATCGAGGCCATCGTCCATTCGTATTTGCGGGAAATTGATGTCGTCGGGTATGACCCGGAGGAGAACAAGCTATTGCTGTTACTCCCGGGAACGAGTGAGGAACACCGTCAACGAATCTATGACCGGATCGAAGGGATTTTGATCCAGAAGGGAGTGTGACGGCATGGAATCCACTATTCGTCTCGGGTTGATTGGGATTTATGTCGCTCATGCCCTGCTCGCCTTCGTCTTGTTGATCGCGTTGAAACGAAAATTGAAAGCGCCGGATTATGGTGTGGCGGTGGCTGCCCTCAGCTTCGGTCTATTCTTACCGTTTCTGGCTGAACTTGCCGTCTATGCGGTGTATCGGCTTGCTGAACGGTTCGGACGGAGCGGGCTGATCGAAGACTATGACGATTACATCGACTTCAAGGTCGTCAACTATGAACAGATTCGTCACGAGGCGAGCACCAGCAGCCATCTATTACCGCTCAACGACGCCATCAATTCCAAAGATCCGGCCATCCGCAAACATTCAATTTTGACGCACGTCAACCAATCGATTGACCATCAAGGGAAATATTTGCAGATGGGACTCGAGAGCACGGACAGCGAGACCGTCCATTATGCGGCGGCGACGATGAACATCTTGATTGATCAATACGAACAAGAGCTAAAACTGGCGAAACGGGAGTATGACCTCGGCAATCCAGACACGATTCGACGGCTCGCGACGATTTATAAACGCATGATCCATAGCGAGCTCATCACCGAAGTCATGCTGAAGGACAAGCGAGGAGCTTGGCTCGAGGAATTGCTGAAAGCGAAGACGCTTTATCCGCCCTCGCCATGGATTTACGAGGATTTGAACGAGATTTATCTTACGTTAGAGCGTCCGAAAGAACAATTGAACATCTTGAAGGAGTACGTCCATCATTTTCCGGAACGGATCGAGGCTCATCTGATGCTCATCAACTATTATTATGAGCGCGAACGTTGGAATGAAGTGAAAGCAGTCATGTTTATGATGCAGACCCAGTTCTCACTTGAGGATGTGCCGTATGAGTACCGACTGCTGTTTGAAGAATGGAGTGACACGACATCATGGAAAAACGAACTGTAATCTCATTCTCGCTCTTCATCGTCTTATTTTTAGTCATCGTCGGTGCGATTCAATACTTACGGATTCACTCGTTGCACACGTTGTTGCCAAACGTCGCCGAGCAAAGGATGAACATCGACCAATTGAAGAGCAACGCTTCAGCGAAAGCTGGAGAACATCAACTTCAAATTTATCTCGTCCGGGATGAGGGCGATTTAGCGGTCGGGACGGCAGACAACCTGCTACACGGCCTGCAGTATGCGAAGCTTGACGTTCGTGAAGTGAGTCCTGGTGCCGTCGGAGCGATTTCTCCCTCTCCGTACACCATCATTATTTTCACGGGTGAAAGCACTGAGCGCTGGCCATTCGTCGAGATGAAACGTTACGTTGAACAAGGGGGGAACCTCGTGTTTGCGAATCGGTTCAAAGACCCGGCGTGGAATGCGTTGACCGGGATCGAAGAAATCGGTGAGTATGTGCCGGACGTATACGGCTTGAACTTCGAGGAGACGATTTTCCCGGGCTATGTCGACTTGAACCCGCCGGACGATTTGTTTGTCCATAGCGTCGTCGATTTCGCCATCGCGGATGAAGCCAACGTCATGTTGTCCGCTGAAGGTTTCCCGATCCTTTGGGAATACGAAGTCGGCGACGGGAATGTCCTCTATTGGAACACGACGATCACCGATCAAAAGATGATCCGCGGGTTGTTCGTCCAGACGCTCGGTACGATGCCGCCGGCGTTCGTCACGGCACAAGCAGCCGTCAAACTCATGTACATCGACGATTTCCCGGCACCAGTCATGGATGGGAAGATGAAAGACGTCTCTGCGACCCCCCTCGATAAATCGGTCAAAGATTTCTTCGCCGAGGATTGGTGGGAAGACATGGTTGATTTGGCGGAAGACGATGATTTGATTTACACGGGGGCTATGATCGGGACGTATGAAGAAGAGATGGAGCTCGTCGACGAACAGTTGATTAAACGTGGCGAGTTCCCGATGCTCTACTTCGGTCGAAAATTGATTGCCCACGGTGGGGAGATTGGACTCCATGGTTATAACCACCAGTCGCTCGTCACCGCCGATGAACCGATCGATCCAACGTATGGATATATTCCTTGGAAGGATAAGGATGAGATGAAACGGTCGTTATTGCAAGCCGAATCCGTGTTTGCAAATTATTTCCCGGACGAGACGCTCAAGTCATACGTCCCGCCGTCGAACGCGCTCAACCGGACAGGGGTCGATGCGATTGCCGAGGCGCTGCCGGAACTTCGTACGATCGCCTCACTCTATACGGGGGAACCGGAGAGCGGGGACTTCGTGCAAGAGTTCGAATTTGATGCAGCGCATCCAAACTTGTATCACTTTCCGCGCGTGACGAGTGATTATGGGGAAGAGCGCGGATCGATTTTCCAAATGGTCGACGCGATCGCCAATTTCGGTGTGTTTTCACACTTCATTCACCCCGATGATGTCATCGACCCAGACCGGGCCTTTGGTCGGGACTGGGATACGATGTTCGCGAGTCTGCGTAAAATCGTCCACGATGTGAAGGATCAATATCCGCACCTCGAGGCGTATACACAGCACTACGCGACCGAAAAGATGATCACCTACCAACAAGCTGATTTGAACGTCACGTTTGATGAGTCGACCATCTATTTAGCCGGGGAAGGGCTCATCAACCCGTCCCACTTCACGATTCGTCTCAAACCAGGACAGTCACTTGAGACAGGAGAGTTCGATTTCGGGACGGTCGAACAGTGGGAAGCCGACCGTCCACTTTATCTCGTCAAACTGACATCGGCGAACGCTGAAATCGCCATCAAAGGGGGAGCGCAATGAGAATCGGACTCGTATTAGAAGGGAGTTATCCGTACGTGAGCGGGGGCGTCTCAAGTTGGACGCAGACGTTGATCGAGGCGATGCCCGAGGTGTCGTTTGAAATCATCTCGATTCAACCGACCGAGAAACGGCCGGAAGACATGAAATACGCGCTTCCTGCGAACGTCTCCGGCATTACCCATCTATATTTGACCGACGTGGGTGAGCGAGCGAAAGGACGATTGAAGTGGGGTGCTGAGGATGAACAGAACGTATCGGATTGGCTCATGTTGAAGAGTCCGAACCGACAAGCGCTCCGTTTGCTCGGGAAAGAAGTGCCCTCGAGTCAGGCATTTTTCGCAAGTGAGTTCTTTTGGAGAAATGTGAAGGCGGCATACGCGGAAGAGATGAACGGCGGATCGTTCATCGACTATTTCTGGATGTGGCAAAGCATGTATACCCCGATTTTACGGGTGCTCCATCAGCCGCTCCCGAAAGTCGACCTCGTCCACTCCGTTTCGACAGGGTATGCCGGCGTGGTCGCCTCCTACATGAAAGAGACGCAAGGGATTCCGTTCATATTGACCGAACACGGCATTTACTCGCGTGAACGCGAAGAAGAGATTTTACAGTCGTATTGGATACCCGCGCCATATAAGCCGAGATGGGTCCGTTTCTTCCATCACTTGTCGCGTGAAGCTTATAATGCGGCCGATGAAATCATCACCTTGTTCGAACGGAATCGTGAATATCAAGAATGGATCGGTGCCCCGAGCGAGAAGACAAAAATCATCGCCAATGGCATCGCCGACCGTCAAATTCAAGCGACGGTCGATCGTACGGAGCACGATTTCTTTCAAATCGGCGCCATCGTCCGCTTGGTCCCGATCAAAGACTTGAAGACGATGATTTACGCCGCCAAGATTTTGCAGGAGCGGCATCGCCTGTTCAAACTGACGATCATGGGTCCGCTCGATGAGGATGAAGAGTATGCGGAGGAGTGCCGGCTGCTCATCGAACAGAGCGGATTGACCGATTATGTCGAGCTCGTTGGGAAAGTGGACGTTCAAGCTTATTTGCCGACATTCGATTTACTGCTGTTGACGAGCATCTCGGAAGGGCAGCCGCTCGCAATCCTCGAAGGCATGGCCGCGGGGATTCCATGGGTCGCAACCGATGTCGGTGCTTGCTCCGAACTTCTGTATGGCCGAGAAGATGATCCGTTCGGACCGGCTGGATTTATCGTGCCCCCGGTTCATCCGGAAGCGGTCGCGGACAAGGTCGAGTGGATGATGGATTATCCGCAGGAACGGATGCGTTTCGGTAAGAACGGGCGGGAGCGGGTCCGCCAATACTATCGTCTCCAACAAGTCGTGGACCGCTACAAAGCCATCTATGAAACGAGGAGGGAACAGTATGGCGGGCATCGGGTTTAAGTTGCAGAAGTTGTTCCAAGAAGACTACTATTCGTCCAGGTTGAAGGCGTACACGTTCTCAGGACTCGTCACGTCCGGACCGTGGTTGATTGTCATCTTGGTCGTCGGGACGATTCAATGGTTGGCGTTCCAGATGCCGACGTTGTCTCTCGCCGAGCGGACGCTTTTCATGATCTCGGTCTCGTATGCGTTCATCTTCTCGCAAATTTTGTTCAGCTTCCAACAGCTCGTCGTGACACGATATGTGGCGGACTTGTTTTACGAGAAGAAAGCGCACGAGATTTTCCCGGTCTTCACCGGGATGCTCAAAGTGACGATTCTCGCGGCGGCCATCCTGTACAGTATCTTCTGGATGTTGTCCCCGCTCGATTTTCTGTACAAACTGACGTTGTTCGTCTTGTTCATGACGATCAACGTCATCTGGGTCATGTTCTTGTTTTTAAGTGCCGCCAAATATTATCAAGCGGTGGCCTATAGCTTCCTGGTCGGGGGCCTCATCTCGATCGGAAGTGTCTATGTGATCAGCCGTCTCATGACCGATCCGTCGAGCCTTGAGCTGTTGCTCGGATTCACGGTCGGGATGATTGTGACGTTGTTCGGTCTGTTCTTCGCGATGCTCCGGACGTTCCCGCTCCGTTATGCGGTGAAAGAGTTCTCGTACTTCAAGTACTTCGACCGCTATCCGGACTTGTTTGCCATCGGTGTGTTGTACGTGCTCGGAATTTGGGTCACGAACTTCATCATCTGGTTCGGCGAAGGGCGTGTCATCATTGCGGACTCGTTCTTGTTCAACCCGTATTATGACACGGCCATCTTTTGGTCGTACTTGACGATCATCCCGACGCAACTGCTATTCGTCGTCGCCGTCGAGACCCGATTTTATGAGCGTTATCGTACGTTTTATGGGTTGATCAACTACGGCGGGGCGCTCCATCAAATCGAGAAGGCGAAACAGACGATGACGTCCGTGTTGAAAAATGAGCTGATTCGACTCGCGCGGAGCCAAGGTGTCGTAACGCTGTTCGCCATCCTGATGGCAGGGGTGTTCGTCGGTTGGATCGGTGTGCCGGATGAGATTGGTCAAATTTTTCGGATGACGACGCTCGCGGCGTTCGCGAACGCGATGATTCTCATTCTGACACTTTTATTGCTCTATTTTGAGGACCGGCGCGGGGCGTTGTTCGTCAACATCTCCTTCTTCACGCTGAACGCGTTGTTCACGCTATTGCTCTTGCCGCGCGGCATCGATTGGTACGGCGTCGGCTTTGCCGTCAGCACGACAATCACGTTCTTCCTGGCCGGATTGCGCTTGATCTATTACATGGGCAAAGTCGATTATTACGTGTTCGCGGCCGCGAATCGACGCAAGCTCGGCACCGAACGGTTCTCGCAAATGGGGACACTGTTGAACCGTCGCTTCTCGCGTTAAAGGGTTTTCAACATGGAAAAAGACTGATATGATGTGGTCGTAGACGACCGAATTTCATAATGTTTACCACTAGGGGAGTCGCGTGACGCGGCTGAGATGGACGAGGTCCAGACCCTTTGAACCTGATCTAGTTCACGCTAGCGTAGGGAAGTGGGCGAACCGATTGTTCTCGTACACTTTGTGTAAATCCGACGCCGCTTCCGTTATGGGAGGCGGCGTCTTTTTTATGACAAAGGAGGAGAAAACATGACATTTACCACACATCTACGACAAGAGGCCGATGCCTTGTTTCAAGCCAGCTTTGACCATCCGTTCGTCCGCGAGCTCGGAACGGGTGAACTCGACGAGGCGAAATTTCGGCATTACGTCATGCAAGACTCATATTATTTGAACCAGTTCTCCAAAGTGCAGGCGAAAGGCGCGACCCTCGCCCCGAACATGGAAGTAGCGAGCCGCTTTTTGACGCACGCGCTTCATACGATTGAAGCGGAGCATGCGTTGCACCGGGAGTTTTTCACGTTGCTCGACGTGACAGAGGCGGAGTGGGCGACGTTTGAGCCGGCCCCGACCGCTTACGCCTATGCGCTCCATATGCAACAGGCCGGTCCGACGCTCGGCGACGTGCTCGCGTCGATTTTGCCGTGCTATTGGGTCTATTATGAGATTGGGGAACGAATGAAAGACGCCACACCCGACCATCCGATTTATGCGACATGGATTGCGACGTACGGGTCGGAATGGTTCCGCGATCTCGTCGAGGAACAGATTGAACGGCTCGACGTGCTCGCAGGACAGGCGACGGCGGAAGAACGTCTCCGGTATCAACAGTTGTTCTTGAAGAGTTGCTATTATGAACACGCGTTTTGGGAGATGGCATGGACGCTTGAGTCGTGGGCGTTACCAACGGGGGTGAGACGATGAAGCGCGATTTATGGGATAACGTCCGGGCCGCTCGTCCGCTCATCCATAACATCACGAATATTGTCGTCGCCAATTTTTCAGCGAACGGGTTGCTCGCCATCGGGGCAGCCCCAGTGATGGCGTCAGCTGTCGAAGAAGTGGCCGAGATGGTGTCTGTGAGCGATGCACTCGTGCTCAATATCGGTACACTCGATGCGACGACGGAACGTACGATGATTCGAGCCGGACAGGCAGCGAATCAAGCGGGTCGTCCGGTCGTCTTCGATCCGGTCGGGGTCGGGGCGACCGCATTTCGACGTGACGTCGCCAAGTCGATTCTGCAACACGTCCGCGTGACGGTCATCCGCGGCAATGCCGGAGAAATCGCGACATTGATTGGTCTCGACGCGGCATCACGCGGCGTGGATGCGGGCGAGACGCGGGACGATTTGAATCAAATCGCGCGTGAGGCGGCCCGGCGCTACAACTGTGTCATTGCCGTGACGGGAGAGACGGACGTCGTCAGCGATGGGGACGTGACGATTGAAATCAAAGGCGGGACTGCAGTGATGGCCCGGACGACCGGGACGGGCTGTTTACTCAGTGCGGTCGTCGGTGCGTTTCTCGCAGTCGAATCGGATGCGATGACGGCCACGGCGACAGCGCTCGCCGGCTATGCCCGTTGCGGGGAACTCGCCACCGCTTTGGCCGACGGGCCAGGTGATTTTCCGGCCCACTTCTTGAATGAACTCGGCAAGATGACGGCCGTCGAGTTGCCGAGTGACCGAATCGAGGTGGTTTCATGATGCGGATGCAAGTATTGACAATCGCAGGTTCGGACTCCGGCGGCGGCGCGGGGATTCAAGCCGATTTGAAAACGTTCCAAGAACTCGGCGTGTTCGGAACGAGCGTCGTGACGGCCGTCACGGCACAAAACACATGCGGAGTGCACGGGGTCGAAGCAGTGTCGCCGGAACTCGTCACGCAACAACTCGATGCGATCGGTTCTGATTTTTCGATTGCGTCGTGCAAGACCGGGATGTTGTTCGATGCGGCGCGCATCGAGGTGGTCGCTGCCGGAGTCCGACGTCATGCGTTCCATCGACTCGTCGTCGACCCGGTCATGATTGCGAAAGGCGGGGCATCGCTCTTACAGGACACGGCGGTCGATGCACTCAAGACGTCTCTCCTACCGCTTGCGACCGTCGTCACACCGAACGTGCCGGAAGCCGAAGTGCTGACGGGAATGACGATTCGGACCTTTGAGGACCGCATCGAAGCGGCACAGCGGATGCTAGCGTACGGTGTGCGCGCGGTCGTTTTAAAGGGCGGCCATCTCGAAGGCGAATCTGCGGACGACTTGGTCATGACCAAATCGGAGACGTTCATATTGTCGGCCCCACGCATCCAGACGAGCGACACGCACGGCACCGGCTGCACGTTTTCGGCGGCACTCACGGCGGAACTTGCCAAAGGGCGTTCCATCCTGGCGGCGACGGTGACGGCCAAGCGATTTATTCAAAGCGCCATCACGCATGGACTTGATATCGGAGCCGGACATGGGCCGACGAACCATTGGGCGCATGCGGCGTATGGAGAGGAGGGCGTGACGATTGAATCCATCACGACGAGCACTCGCTGAACAATTGCAACTTTACTTTATCTGTGGGACACCGAACACGAAAGACGTGCTAGGGACGGTCGAAACGGCGCTCCAATGTGGCGTGACATGTTTCCAATTTCGTGAAAAAGGTAAAGAGGCACTGTATGGGGATAAAAAAGAAGCGATGGCGAGAGCGTTGCAAACACTTTGCCGCTCGTACGACGTCCCATTCATCATCAATGACGACGTCGCACTAGCAGAACGCATCGATGCGGACGGTGTCCATATCGGGCAAGACGATACCGAGGCCGCACACGTTCGAGCGCGGATTGGTCCGGACAAATGGCTCGGTGTCTCCGTCCATACGCTCGAAGAAGCGGCTGCGGCGATCGACCATGCGGATTACGTGGGCATCGGCCCGGTTTACCCGACAAAATCGAAAGAAGATGCCGGGGCAGTCAATGGGACGACGCTCATCCGCCAAGTCCGAGACATGTATCGAGAGCTGCCAATCGTGGGGATTGGCGGTATTTTACCGGAACACGTCCCGATGATTCGGCAAGACGGGGCGGACGGCGTCGCCGTCATCTCGGCCATCGCTTCTGCACCGGATGTGGCCATGGCCACACGGCGTTTCGCTTGTCTCTGAATTCAAATCGAGGAGGAAGACAGATGAACGTATTTGTAATAGGCGCGAATGGACAGATTGGAAAACAGCTCGTGGAACGATTGCACGAGGAAGGGAAGCATCAAGTCACGGCGATGGTGCGGAAACAAGAGCAACTCGACGACTTTACATCGAAAGGCTATCAAGCTGTTTTAGGAGACCTCGAAGGTGACGTGTCGTCACTTGAACAGGCGATGTCCGGTATGGACGTGGTCGTCTTCGCGGCCGGTTCGGGTGGTAGCACCGGAGCCGACAAGACGCTGTTAATCGACTTGGACGGCGCGGCGAAAAGTATCGAGGCGGCTCAGGCGAATGGGAGTGTGAAACAGTTCGTCATGGTGAGCGCCTTGAAGGCGGAAGATCGTTCGGCATGGCCGGAAGAGATGAAACCATATTATGTCGCGAAGCATCACGCCGATCGGTTGCTCGAAACGAGCGGGCTGACGTACACGATTGTTCGCCCAGGTGCTCTCACAGATGACGCGGGGACAAACAACGTGAAGATTGGGGACGTCGAAACGGGCGAAATCCCACGCGCAGACGTAGCGGCCTTCCTGGCGCACCTTATCGGTCATGAAGCAGCCCACAATCAAGCGATCGACCTCGTCAAAGGCGACACGGCGATTGAAGATACTCTATAAACGAGATGACGACAGCGAGCGGATTTCATTCCGCTCGCTTTTTGTATGGATGTGTCCGCGCACTCGAGAAAGGATTCGCTTCGACCGATAGAGAAAGTAACACATGGATTTGTTTGAAGAAAGGGGTCTATCCGTGACCACACTATTTCTCTATATGGCCGTGTATTTATTGCCGGCTTTCTTATTGAGCCACCTTGCCCTTGACGTGTTGCTCCGCAACCCGCGTCAAGTCGAGCATCGACTGCTCAGCCTATTCGTATTTGGTTATGCGATGTTGTTCTTGGCCGAGTTCGGGCGGCATCTGTCCCCGATTGAAGCGAGTCCGGCCTTCATCACTTATTGGTTCGGCAACGCCGGCATTTTGATTTTTGTGTGTTCCGTCCACTTCATCGTCAAAGTGACGGGGGTCGGGGCGAAACTGCCGAAATGGATATATCCATATGTCATCTATTTGCCGCTCGTGCCGGTCGCGTTGACGTTCATCCGCCAAGAGAATATCTTGAACAGCCAGCGCTTCGACCAAGTCGGCGTCTGGATTTACCCTGAGTTCAATGCGTCTTATTTGACGACGATGACCGTTGGCAACGTATTTCATTTTCTCATCATCTTGCTGCTCGTCTATGCGCTCAAACGCGCCGATCGGACCGAACATCAACGCGTCTTGCGCATGCTCATTTGGACCGCCATCGCCGTCCTCGTCTGGGACATCGTCTTCGGTTATTTCCAGTTTCGTGGAATCATGCCGCCGTATGCGTATATGTACGGTGGACTCGTCTGGACGGTCGCCCTCGTTGTCGCCATGAATCGGCTCGACTTCCTTGCTTCATATGCGAAACGATACGGCACGCTCTACAACTTGAACCCGTCGGCAATCCTGCTCGTCGACGATACCGGTCGCATCGAGAGTGCGAACCCGGCTGCGCGCACATTGTTCCATACCGTTCGTGTCGTCAATGAACGTTTTGTCGACTTGTTACCTGAGAAAAAACGGGAAGAATGGTGCGAACACTACACTCAACATTTCCAAGCGCAAAAAAAGTTTCTCGAGTTCGAGACGAAGATTCAGACGAAATCGGGACAAGAACGTTACGTCGTCATCGACGGGGACTTCGTTTATATCGACCAGAAGATTCATGGTATGATTTTGATTCGAGATGTTCATACGTTCAAAGAAGCCGAGCAATCGATTCGCTTTTTCGCCTATCACGACCCGCTCACGAAGCTCGCGAACCGCCGCGCGTTTTATGAACAAGCTGATCAAGCGTTGCTTCAAGCTGACACGCTTGCCCTCGTCATCATTGACCTTGATGGATTTAAAGGAGTCAACGATACGTATGGCCATCAAGTCGGAGATGACTTCTTGATTCATCTTGGTGCCTTGCTCGAAGAAGCGACACCGGTCGCAGGACTCGCGTCGCGTGTCGGCGGGGACGAGTTCTACATTTATTTGTCGGACGTGGGGGAAGAGGACATCGTCACGTTCGTGGAGCGGCTGCGGACGACGTTGGCGGAACGGCCGTTTAAATTAGGTCGCGAAACCATTCCAATTCGCGCGAGCATCGGCGTCAGCGTCTCGCCAGATCAAGGGACGGACTTAGACACGCTCATTCATAAAGCCGATCAGGCGATGTATCAAATCAAACAGCAAGGAAAAAATGATTATGCGATTTATGACGAGGTGTTACACGGGCCGAAATAACGGGAACGAGAAGGAAGATGGCATGATCATAGAGGAGGAGACGATATGACAGAAAAACCGTTAGTGACGATGCGTGCTGAAGGAGAAGCGACGAGTGTGAAGACGACGGTCCATGTGCGTGACCTCGAACCGTTCGTCGTCGATGAGCCGGAACGTCTCGGCGGGACGGACGCCGGTCCCAACCCACTCGAATATTTGCTCGGAGCGTTGTCGTCGTGCACGACGGTCATGATCGCTTACGTCGCGCAAGATCAAGACTTCAACTACGATGGGGTGACGTTCGTGACCGAAGGAACGCTCGACCCGCGTGGTTTCCAAGGGGTCGAAGGCGTGCGGACATACTTTGAGAAGGTGCACGTGAACATCGTGCTCGATACGACCGAATCGGATGAACGGATTGAGGCGCTTCGAAAAGGTGTCGAGGCACGTTGTCCGATCCATAACTTGATGCATGCGGCCGACGTCGATATCACGGCGACGTGGACGCGGAAGTGAGGATGGGGCGACCCATCCTTTTTTTGATGCAGACAGGAATGTTTGCCGGCGAGCACGAACAAGAGGAGACGTGAGAAAGGAGGACATGATGGACATTCGCCCGATGACGCGACAAGACGCCCGCGCGATTCAAGCGTGGGCGTACGAGTCGCCGTACGATTTCTACAACCAAGATGCTTCAGTGGAAGGGCTCGATGAACTGATGGCGTATCAGGCCGTCCATGACGGGGCGTTAATCGGTTTTTACTGTCTTGGCCGATACGCGCAGGTGCCGAACGATACATATATCTACGATGACGCATACATCGACATCGGAATCGGCATGCACCCTGACCGAACGGGACGGGGACATGGACGCACGTTCGTCCGGTTGGTGATGCGAGAGGCGGCGCGCGAAGGCAAACCGCTCCGGTTGACGGTAGCCGCGTTCAATCAAAGGGCCATCCATCTCTATGAGCAGCTGGGGTTTCAACACGTCGCATCGTTTGAAAGAAGCGAAATTCGTTTTCTCGTCATGACCCAATGATCAGCCGTACTGTTTTTGATGGGCTTTTTTTCGTTTCAAATAGTCCTCATCCGCCCGGAGCTGGTCCCATCGTTCCTTGAAGATGCGGGCCGATTCCGCCTTCTCTTCATCGATTTGACGGTCGTGGATGTCGCCGTCGTCTTTATATTTTCGTCCACCCTTATAGTTGGCATAACGTCTCGCCCGGGTATAGCCCATTTGGATGAATTTGCGGGCCATATCCATCCCAACGAAGTCATCGGCGGCCCGATACGCTTCGAACAGCTTCATGATCTCATCGGCGGACTTGCGGGCGATGTCGGGCGTCTTGAAACGCCAATGCGGCAATATCTCACTTTTATACGGTTCGACGAGCAGGACACCTTGCTCGCCTCGACCGACGCGATACAGCTCGGGTTGTTTGCGGAAATCAATCGTTTCGAAATCTAAATCATAATCAAATGGCATCGTCATCCCTCCTCATGGACTCATTCCCGGAACGAATCCGAGGGAAACGACAGAAAGGAAGAACACCATGATTCAACTTGATACCAATCGACTCCAGCTCCGGGCGTTTCAGCTCGAGGACGCTGAACAGATGTTTCACTATGCGCAAGACGAGCGGGTCGGTCCGAAAGCGGGTTGGGCGCCGCACCAATCGGTCGACGAGACCCGCGACGTCATCAGGCTGTTCCAACAAGACGAAGACGTCTGGGCCATCACACTGAAAGAAACAGGTGAAGTCATCGGCAGCCTCGGGTTGCACGACCGCCGGCCGGACCCTGAGATTCAGCATGACCGCCAACGTGAGATCGGGTATGTCCTCAGCCCCGACCATTGGGGAAAAGGCTACATCCCTGAGGCTGTCCGCGAAGTGATACGCCACGGCTTTAATGACCTCGGGCTCGAGCGCATCTGGTGCGGTCACTTCAACTTCAACGACCAGTCGCGCCGTGTCGTCGAAAAGACGGGCTTCACGTACGTGTTCACGACGTCCCAACAGTTGACGCGCTTAGATGGACGTACCGTGCAAAGTCTCGTCTACGTCGTGACGAAAGAAGAGTATGAGAAACGTCTGGCTCAACGATGAGTCAGGCGCTTTTTGATACAGAAAAAATTAATGCTTGATATGTAACCGGTTACACATTATGATGTGTTTGTAAGCGTTACCAAAAAGGAGAGGTCGAGATGGCAACAATCAAACAAGTGGCCAAACGGGCGAACGTTTCTGTCGCGACCGTGTCCCGTGTCATGAACAATAACGGCTATGTGAGCGCCGAAGCCAGGGAAGCCGTCGAGCGGGCTATCGCCGAGCTCGACTACGCCCCGAACCGGGTCGCGCGTTCGTTATTCACCAAAACATCGGGGCTCATCGGATTGATTATGCCAGATATCACGAACCCGTTCTTCCCACAGTTGGCCCGTGCGATTGAAGACGTGGCCAATCAACACGGTTATCAGGTCGTCTTGTGTAACACGGACGAGCAACTGGCGAAAGAGCAGTCGTATTTGGTCGCGCTTCAGACGATGCATGTCGATGGCTTGATTATCACGACGAACCATTCGGACAACCCGAACTATGAGAAGTTAGATGTGCCGATGGTCGCGCTCGACCGAATCGTCAAGTCTGGCATTGACGCCGTCATCTCAGACGGGTATGAAGGCGGTCGGCTGGCGGCGGAGACGCTGTTGGATTGTGGGGCGACAAGGCTTGCTCATATCGGCGGACCCGAACAGCTTCAGACGGTGAAGCGACGGACGGATGGGTTCCTTGACGTCGCAGGAGATCACCTCGTCGGCATGACGCATTCGAGTTTCACGTTCAAAGAAGCACTCACGGCGGCGCAAACGCTGTTTGATGAGCATTGGCCATTCGATGGATTGTTCGCCGCCAATGACGTCATCGCGGCTGCAGTGTTACAGGAAGCGGTACGTCGGAATGTGCGTGTGCCGCAAGACTTGCAAGTCATCGGTTACGATGGCATCGAGCTCGGGGAGATGACATCGCCGCCGCTCACGACGATCTCGCAACCCATCTACGAGATGGGACGCCGAGCGACCGAGCGACTCCTCGACTTGATTGAGAAGAAAGAGACCGTTACGAAAGAAATCTTGTTGCCCGTCACGTTGACGGAGCGACAGACGACGATCCGAAAGGGGCATGACACATGAAGCGAATTGTGGTCATCGGGAGTGTATCGATGGATTTAGTGGTCACGACAGACAAACGTCCACAGGCAGGAGAGACCATCATCGGACAGGCATTCCAGACGGTACCTGGAGGAAAGGGTGCCAATCAGGCGGTCGCGGCCGCGCGACTCGGGGGACGAGTTGAGATGGTCGGATGTGTCGGGTCCGATGAATTTGGGCAACGCATTCGCCAAAACTTTGAACAGAACGGCGTCGGGACGCACCACTTACGGACGCTTGACGGCGAAGTGACCGGGACGGCGCATATCGTGCTCGCCGAAGGCGATAACTCGATTGTCGTCGTCCAATCGGCGAACAAGCAGGTCGTCTTCACGGAAGCCGAGCTCGAACAGCTACTCGATGACGATACGCTTGTCTTGCTCCAGCTCGAGATTCCGATTGCGACGGTCGAACAAGTGAGCGCGTACTGTCGCGCCCGCCACATCCCGGTGCTGTTGAATCCGGCTCCGTCACAACCGCTCACGGATGAGCTGCTCGAGCATGTGACCTACGTGACACCGAATGAGCACGAGTGCCGTGACTTGTTCGGAGACGTCCCGCTCGATGAGGTGCTGCGACGCTATCCGAACAAACTGATTGTGACCGAAGGGGTCAGAGGTGTCCGTTTCTTTGATGGCGAGATGGTTCATCAGATTCCAGCGATTCAAGCCGATGTCGTCGACACGACGGGGGCGGGAGATACGTTCAACGGTGCCCTCGCAGCGGCCCTCATGGAAGGAAGCGAGTTACGTGAAGCGGTACGCTTCGCCGTCGTCGCTTCGGGGTTGAGCGTAGAAGGCTTTGGGGCCCAAGGCGGCATGCCGAATCGAAATGACGTCATGAGACGATTGGAGCGAGTGTGATGAAGAAACACGGGATTTTGAATAGCCATTTGACTAAAATCTTTGCGGATTTGGGCCATACGGACACGGTCGTCATCGCGGACTGCGGACTACCGATTCCAGACGGCGTGGCGCGGGTCGATTTGGCGCTTCGTCTCGGTGAGCCGTCATTCCTCGATGTATTGGATGCGGTCGAGGCCGATATGGTCATCGAACAAATTACAATCGCAGATGAAATTTTCACAGCGAACGAACCGATCGCCAAAGCGTTGACCGACCGATTCGAGACGGTGAACACATGCTCGCATGAAGCGTTCAAACGTGAAGTCGAACAGGCAAAAGTCGTCATCCGGACGGGGGAAGCGACTCCGTATGCGAACGTCATTTTACATGCCGGCGTCATCTTTTAAGGAGGGGTTCGATGCACATCCAATTGAAAGACATCCATAAGTCGTTCGGTCCGGTCAGTGTATTGAAAGGTGTCGACTTCGAACTGTTGCCCGGTGAAATCCATGCCTTGATGGGCGAAAACGGGGCCGGTAAATCGACGCTCATGAAAGTGATGACCGGGCTTCATCCGCTCGACGAAGGGGAAGTCGTCATCGATGGTGCCGTTCGACAGTTCAAACATCCGAAAGAAGCCGAACGAGCGGGGATTGCCTTTATCCATCAAGAGTTGAACATCCTACCGGAACTGACGGTCATGGAAAACTTATTCCTCGGACGGGAGTTGACCGGTCCGTTCGGTGTCATCAAACAGCAAGAGATGAAACGACGGGCACGAGAGTACTTAGCGGAACTGAACGTGTTCATGGAAGTCGATCAACTCGCCAAACATTTATCTGTCGGACAACAACAGATGATTGAGATCGCCAAAGCGCTCATGACGGATGCGAAAGTCATCGTCATGGACGAACCGACCGCTGCGCTCACCGACCGCGAGATTCGCGCGCTGTTCTCGGTATCGCGGGCGCTCCGGGACCAAGGCGTGTCGATCATCTATATCTCGCACCGGATGGAAGAGATTTTTGAACTATGTGACCGCATCACCGTCCTTCGCGACGGCGTATCGATCGGGACACATCGCATCAATGAGACATCGTTTGAAGAAATCGTCAAAGAGATGGTCGGGCGAGAGATCGGGGAACGCTATCCGGAGCGGAACGCGACCATCGGCGACGTCGTGCTCGAAGTTGATGGATTGATAGGTAACCGGTTCCACAACGTCTCGTTCGATGTTCGAGCCGGTGAAATCGTCGGATTCTCGGGACTCATGGGAGCCGGACGCACCGAAGTGATGCGTGCCTTGTTCGGAGCTGACCGGGCCAAAGCGGGCGTCGTCAAATTGAACGGAACCGAAATTCGGATCAAGCAACCGGCTGACGCCATCCGACACGGCATCGCCTTTTTGACGGAAGACCGGAAAGGCGAAGGGTTGTTGCTCGACTTCACGTTACGTGAGAACTTATCGCTGCCGACGCTCGATAAACGAGCGAAAGGGACGATCATCTCACGGCAAACGGAAGAACAGTTCGCGGACGGCTATTTGAAAAAGCTACGCGTCAAACATCATTCGATGGAGCAGAAAGTGAAGTCGCTCTCGGGCGGGAACCAACAAAAAATTGTCCTCGGCAAATGGCTCGGCGCCGAGCCGGACGTCTTGATTCTCGATGAACCGACGCGTGGTGTCGACGTCGGGGCGAAAAAAGAGATTTACACGATTATGAGTGAGCTCGCCGAGGCGGGCGTCGCCATCATTATGGTGTCGTCGGATTTACCCGAGGTACTCGGGATGAGCGATCGGATTGTCGTCATGCGAGAAGGTGTCGTCACGGGGACGTTGGCCAAAGACGAGGCGACACAAGAAAAAGTCATGACTTATGCGACAGGAGGACAATGATATGGAATTGAAAGCAGCGACTGCATTAGGTCGGCCGCAAAAACTCGGTTGGGGACAAAAGCTCGGACCGTTGTTCGGATTGCTCGCCATCATCGTTGTGGTGACAGCGCTCGAACCAGGTTTTCTCTCATTGAACAACATCTTTAACGTTCTACGCCAAGTCTCCATAAATGCCTTGATTGCGTTCGGGATGACGTTCGTCATTTTGACAGGCGGCATCGACTTATCGGTCGGTTCGATTCTCGCTTTGTCGTCGGCGTTCGTCGCCGGCATGATGGTCGACGGGCAACACGCGGTCATGGCAATCGCGCTCGGATTGATCGCCGGGGCTGTGCTCGGGGCGTTCAATGGCGCCGTCATCACGTATGGAAAAGTCGCCCCGTTCATCGCGACGCTGGCGACGATGACGATTTATCGGGGGTTGACGCTCGTCTATACGGACGGGCGTCCCATCACCGGGTTAGGTGATTCGACGTGGTTCGAACTGCTCGGACGCGGTTACTTCTGGATCATCCCGGTGCCAGCCGTGACGATGTTGATCGCCTTCGGTGTGTTGTATTTCATCTTGAAAAAGACGACGTTCGGTCGTCACACGTACGCGATTGGCGGTAACGAGGAAGCTGCCAAACTGATGGGCATCGGGGTCAACAAAGTGAAAGTCTTGATTTACTCGTTGTCGGGTACGCTCGCGGCACTCGCCGGTATCATTTTGACATCACGTCTCAATTCGGCCCAACCGACGGCCGGGACGTCCTATGAACTCGACGCCATCGCAGCGGTCGTTCTCGGGGGAACGAGTCTTGCGGGTGGACGAGGCTGGATTGTCGGGACGCTCATCGGGGCGCTCATTATCGGAACGTTGAACAACGGCTTGAACCTTCTTGGCGTCTCATCATTTTTCCAACTCGTCGTCAAAGGGGCCGTCATTTTATTCGCAGTATTGCTCGATCGAAAACAAAACGCGTAATCATCGAAAGGGGAAAACAGAAGATGAAAAAATGGACAGCTTGGCTACTCGTATTGACAATGGTCGTCATGGCAGCTTGTTCGACGGAACAACCGGGGACAAGTTCGGAGCAAGAGACGAAAGACGGGGACTTCAAAATCGGGCTCTCAATTTCCACATTAAACAACCCGTTCTTCGTCGCCTTGAAAGACGGGGCGGAAGAGCAAGCAACTGAACTCGATGCGACACTTACAGTCGCCGATGCACAAAACGATGCAGCCAAACAAGTGAGCGACGTCGAAGACATGATTCAAAAAGGCATGGACTTGATTCTCATTAACCCGACCGATTCGGAAGCTGTCGGTGCAGCCGTTCAAAGTGCGAACGATGCCGGCATCCCGGTCATCACGGTCGACCGCAACGCTGAGTCGGGCGACGTCGTCGCGCACGTCGCGTCAGATAACGTCGCCGGCGGAAAGCTCGCGGGTGAATACATGGTCGAACTCGTCGGGGAAGGCGGGAAGGTCGTCGAACTCGAAGGAATTCCAGGCGCATCAGCGACACGTGACCGTGGTCAAGGATTCAACGAAGCGATTGACGAAAAACTTGACGTCGTCGCCAAACAGTCAGCTAACTTTGACCGGGCCCAAGGGTTGACGGTCATGGAGAACATCTTGCAAGACAATAAAGATATCGTCGCCGTGTTCGCTCATAACGATGAGATGGCGCTCGGTGCCGTTCAAGCGTTGAACAGTGCCGGCTTGAATGATGTCAAAGTCATCGGGTTCGATGCGACGGATGATGCGGTCAAAGCCGTTGAAGACGGAACAATGGCGGCCACGGTCGCGCAGAAACCGACGGAGATTGGGAAGCTCGGTGTTCAAGCCGCGGTGGACCATTTGAAAGGGGAGACAGTGGAAGAAAACATCCCAGTCGACCTCGAGTTGATCAAATAATATGAACAGCCGACGCATTCGAGGTGCGTCGGCTGTTTTTATGCTTGTTTAACAGGTTGGAGTGCTTGAACGACTTCGTCTTTGATTGTGACGCCGCTGGCTTCGAGTTCGGCGATTTTATCGGCGAACTGTGGCAAATACGCTTTATGGGTGATGAGCAGTTCATCGAGCACCCGTTTCGCGGTCTCGCCGCTCGGGATGAGCGGATTGATGATGAACGCTTGGAGGGCGAGTCCATAGTCTCCGGTCACGGCCGCTTCTTCGACGCACAGCTCCATGTTCTTCATAACCTGGAGCCATCCTTTCTCGGCCGGGGCGAGCGCGCCGAACGCGATTGGTTTCGCGCCGGTCGCACCGATATAGGCCGACACTTCGACGACGTCGTCCGGGGCGAGGTCCGGGACGGCCCCGTTGTTCTTCGTCGAGACGACGATGTGCGTGTTCTTATTGGCGTAAATCGAGGCGATCGTCTCACACGCCGCATCCGAATAGTGGGCGCCACCGCGTTTAGACAGTTGTTCTGGTTTATGGTCGAGATTCGGGTCTTTGTACAGTTCGAACAGTTCCGCTTCCGTCTGTTTCACTTGCTCGGCCCGCGTGCCGACGGCCGGGTCGCGATATTCTTCAAGCATGTGGGCGAGCATCTCTTCGGCACGATAGTAGTATCGGTGATAGCCGCAAGGGATCATGTTCATCTGTTGCAGTTGTTCTTGGAAGAACGGCATGTCATGAATGTTGGCTGGAATCCCCGAATCGCCGTCGTACATCTTGTCGATGATGTCGCGTGTCACGTCATGTCCGCTCACGTCGTGGACGCGATGCCAGTGGAAGTGGTTCAATCCGGCGAATGAGTAAATCAACTCTTCCGGTTTCTTGCCGATCAGTTCCGGTTCTGCCATCATCGCATTGACTGGCACGTTGCACAGTCCGATCACTTTGTCCCATTTGCCGTAACGGATGACCGCATCGGTCACCATTCCGCTCGGATTCGTGAAGTTGACGAGCCATGCGTCCGGACAGAGCTGTTTCATGTCTTCGACGATATCAAGGATGACAGGAATGGTGCGGAACGCCTTCAAGATGCCACCGGCCCCGTTCGTCTCTTGCCCGACCATACCGTACGAGAGCGGAATCCGTTCGTCTTTGATTCGGGCGTCGAGCAAACCGACACGGAATTGGGTCGTGACGAAGTTGGCGTCTTGTAACGCTTCTTGGCGGTCGAGTGTCAAGTGGACTTTGACGTCATAAGGTGAAGCGTCCCACATCCGCTGCGCCATCTGTCCGACGATGTCGAGCTTTTCTTTCCCGGCCTCGATATCTACGAGCCAAATCTCGCGGATTGGTAACTCTTCATACCGCTTGATGAACCCTTCCATCAATTCTGGTGTATAGCTGCTGCCGCCCCCGATGGTGACGAGCTTGATTCCGGTTGTCATACGAATCTCCTCCTTGTTTGTTCACAAAAAAATCGAGCATGTGTAAACGGAATGTGATGCTCGAGTTGTATCCTGTTGTCCACTTTAGTATAGAATAGAGAGAAATTAACACAATGGATTTCGAGATAACTCAGAAAGCGTTTACAAAATAAAACAAAGTTCGATTATTTTTTGTGAATGTCATTCACGTGAGGAGCTGGCTTATGCTGTTGACTGAAAAAATGAAACAGGATGGATTCTCGCCGTCGGAACGAGACGTCATCGACTATTTATTCGCAGAGCGGGAGCGCATCCACGACCAAACGATGAAGCAAATCGCGGCGGCGACGTACACGCACCCGTCCATCCTCAGCCGAATCGCCGCAAAGTTAGAGTTCACCGGCTGGGTCGAGTTGAAGGAACAATTTTTGGAGGAAATCGAGTATTTGAACCGGCATTTCTCGGACATCGATGCCAACGAACCGTTTGCGGCCGGCGACCAGTTGATGGTCGTGGCGAACAAGCTGGCGGCGCTCAAACAGATGACGATTGAGGATACGCTGTCGTTGCTCGATCATGAGGCGTACGAACAGGCCGTGACGATGTTAAGTGAGGCGCGGCACATCAAAATCTTCTCTGCGATTCATAACTTGTCGCTTTGTCATGACTTCAAATCGAAGATGAATCGCATCGGCAAACAAGTCAGCTTGTGTGAAGTGGATGCCGAGTTCGAGGCGGCCAACTCCGATGAAACGACGTGTGCGCTCCTCATCTCGTATACAGGGGAGAGCGATTACACGCTTGGACTGATCCCTTATTTGAAAAAACGGTGCGTCCCGATGCTCGCAATGACGAGTCTCGGGGAGAATGCCATCTCGAGCCAGGCGGATTGTGCGCTTCGTTTGACGACACGGGAGCGCCTCTATTCCAAAATCGGCAGCTTCACATCGAACGATTCGATTCATTGCCTGCTCGACCTGCTGTATGCGGGTGTGTTCTCGAAAGACTATGCGGCGAACATGGCGTATAAAGTGCACATCTCCAAACGGTTCGATCATCGCAAGATTTCAAGTGAGGTCATGCAAGAAGAAGAGCATCCGTTCACGTGAACGGATGCTCTTTGCGACGTACATATATCAGATAGCTGATGAACAAGACGAGACCAAGCAATGTCATCGCCGTTGTGATTCTAAAGAATGGCGGACGATATGTCAGTTCGACCTCGTTTCGTCCTTGATCGAGCTGGATTGCACTGAACGCATAATTGGCCGGTAAGACGTCACGGGCTTCTCCGTTGACGGAAGCGCGCCATCCGCGTTCAAATGGTACAGGGAGAACGGCATACGTTCCAGGCTCGGCGTCCTCGATGGTGAAGTCGAGGTCCGGGCCATCCCAAGTGACCGGGATATCAGGACGCTGATTCGTCTCTTGCAACACATTGGTGAGCGTCGCATAATCTTCCCACTCGACGGTCACGTTTTCGAGTGCATATGTGCCTTCGGGAAGACGTAACGGGATGCGCTCGGACATCGGTGTGCGGAGCGTCATCGATGTGAGGTCGGTCCGGTAAATCGACGCCTCAGGTTTACGCGTCGTCCGGTATCCACCTAGTTTGATAAAAAACCCGTCGCCTTCGAGCTTTCGGATATTGAATGAGACATACAAGTCTCCGGTCGCTGTTGCGGGGACGTCAGGGATCAAGTCGATGCCACCGTCGTCCATTGTGACGCGGAGCGTTTCAGCCTCAAGTTCGGCGTCGGTAGCCTCCATCGTAAAGTTGAGCGATTGGGCCGGTAATGGTGCTTCGTTGCCATCTTCTAAAATGACACCGGTCAACATCGCTTGTTCGCGCGTTAAGATCGAGGCGTCTTTCAGAGCATCTTGACGATATGTGGACGTCGTCGTCCGGACGAACGGGAGGCGTGTCTCGCTTTCATAGACAGCATATCGGTCACTCTCGGCGAGCAAGGTAAAACCGTATGGTGCTTCACTCGCCACGTTGTTATGGCGCATCCAGTACGGACTCGATAATAAGTGATGCAGGTTGGCGCGATTGCCGAGCGTGCCGTATCGGCTTACGCTCTCCCGTCCCATATCAATTTCGAGGTCGCTCCAATAGAGCGTCAACAGGTTCCCGTTCAATATGCTCGAGTATAGGCTAGTCCCGAGAAACGACTGGACGATAGGTGTGTTGTTGCGCAAAGGGACCATCCAATCGAGTCGTTCGAGCGGGGCGGCATCGTCTTGTACAAGCGCAAGAAGTTCACGTTGTTCGGCGCTGTCATAATCGGAACTGTTCACGAATGACTCGTTCGTCTTAACGATGGCTTGATCGTGAAGCACGAGTTTCGTATAGCCGTTAAAGACGATGAGGCACGAGGCGAGAATGATGTATGGCGCGAGGAGGGGTTTCCACCAAAGCGACGCCACGGTGACGAGCATCAATCCAAAGATGACGAGACCGACAGGCCATGTCACATTCCCGAACAGACCGAACAGGAGATAGAACACAATTGTGCCAATAGCGGCAGTAAGGAACGCATTTCTTTCAAACCGCCAATGCGATAAACCGACAGCTGCCGCACCACCGATTGTAAAGCTCGCAAGATATTCCCAGCGATATTGCGGGGCCGAGAAACCGTTGAAGAAACTTCCGACGTGTGGGCTGAAATGGAGTGCTGTGAATAAAAGACTCATCGCCGCAAAGAGACGAAACGCCGTCTGGCGATAGAGGGGTCGATATAGCGCGAACAGGATGAAGACGGCCGGAATGATGAACAGGCGGCTATCGTACAAAATGTTATCGAATCGCACCAGGTCAATCTCGTGCTCGAGAGACGGTCGCTCATTTTGCAGAAATCCATACGTCGCGGGAATGAATGCGAAAGCGCTAAGAAGCAATGCGAGCACACCAGAACCACTATATAGCAGCCACTGTTGCCGGCGTCTGAGACGGTCTTCCGGGAAGTGGATGAACTGGCGGAACACGACGTAGACAAAGACGAACACCAAATTGATATACGCAAAGTAGAAGTTGTTGACGAGCATGAGCGCGCTGATGACGATGAAAAAGTCGGCGCGCCCAAGCCGGATAATGCGCTCGAGCCCGATGACGAGGAGCGGAACCCAAAGAAAGGCGTCTGCGAAAAACTCCCAAAACGTCACATGGCGAATATACATGACAGATACCCCGTATAGGACGGCACCCACGAAGGCGTGAAATGTTCTGACGTGGAACAGCCGATACGCGTATGTCGCTAACAAAAGGACGACGGCGAGACGGATGATGCTGACGACGAGGGTAAGCTGTAACCACAGCTCGAGGTCTGGCGTGATGAGTCCGAGTACGTCGAACAGTGAGACGGCAGCGACCGTGAGCCAAAACACGACCGACGTCGCATAGTAATAGGCGAGCTGCGTGATGATTCCACCGCCAAAGCCGAAGTCTTCCGCATAGACGAGGTTTCCTTTATGGAACGTCTCGTACAGGAAATGTTTGAACGGGACCATCTGCGATAATCCGTCATTCGTCCCAGCGATGTAACCACCTTGCGACTGATAATAGATGAAAAAGGAATGGGCGACGGTGGACACGAGTAAAGCGGCAGCGATGAGCAATCCTTTTTTCATATGGCGGAGTGCCCCTGCTTCAAAATCTTACTCGTGACGATGAACGTCGCCGGTACGGCGATGAAAATGGCGAACAGGGGGGCGATGGCAGTCGACACCCGGAGCTGTTCGACGAGCACATAAATACAGACGGTCGTGACCGTGAAATTGACGACTTGTGTCAGCGGGAACTGCAAAAATTTACGTAGCGTCGGTTTGACGTTGAACGTGAAATAGCTGTTTAAAAAGAAAGAGGCGACCATGCTGAGCGTGAACGCCACCACATGAGAGACCCCGTAGCTGATGTTCCATACGTGATGAAACAGCATATAAACGACGTAGTAATTGAGGGTGTTAATTCCCCCGATGACGATGAATCTTATAAACTCTGCCTTCCGATTGTTCATTCACACTCTTCCTTTGCATATTAGTCTCTTGAATCAAATAAGCGGGACGTTGTTTCGTCTCGAAATAGATGCGTCCGACATATTCACCGATAATCCCGAGACTGACGAGTTGAATCCCTCCGAGCAAAAGGATGGCCGAAATGAGCGTGAAATAGCCTGGCGTTTCGACGCCGTCTTGAATAATCCCGAATAGCGTGAATAAAATATACAGCATCGACAGGACCAGGATTGAGACCCCGGTGAAGAAGCAGAAGCGGAGTGGTTTGGAGTTGAACGAAATCAAGCCGTCGACGCCGTAATTGAATAACTGACGAAACGACCATTTCGTCTCTCCGTTTTGACGAAGGACGTTCTGATAGGTGATGATTTTTTGTTCCATCCCAATCCAGGAGAACAACCCTTTTGAAAAGCGCTGATTCTCGTTCATCCGGAGAATTGCATCGATTGCATCACGACTGAGCAATCGGAAGTCACCGACCCCGTCTTCGAGTTCAATATCGACAATCTTATTGATTAACGTGTAGTACGTTTGGGACGCTAACTTTCGGAGACCGCTCTCGCCGGTTCGGTCACGTTTGGCGATGACTTGATCGTAACCTTCCTCGTAACCGGCCACCATTTGCTTAATCAAAGTGGGCGGATGTTGCAGGTCCGTGTCCATGATAATCGATGCGTCACCGGTGACGTGTTGCAGACCTGCGAGGATAGCGGCTTCTTTTCCAAAATTTCGTGAGAACGAGACGTAACGCGCTTCGGGATGCTGTTTCGCCAATCGTTTGATGGCACCGAGTGTATCGTCTGAGCTCGCGTCGTCGATAAACACGATCTCGTAGCCATATGGCGTTCCTTCAAATTGTTCCTGAATCGCTTTAAAAATGAGTGGAATGTTTTTTTCTTCGTTATAGGCGGGGAGGACAAATGAGATGATTTTCATGAAGAAAAACACTCCTTTCTACACAGTTCGAATAATACCTCTCTTCCCTTAATCAGATAGGGTCAAGCGTAGCCCCACAGTTTCCCATAAAAAACATCCATCCGGACTCCGGATGGATGTGTCGTTAGTCGAGCGAACGCAACAGCGCGCGTACCGGGCTACCGTCACCTTTGACGATCGGGAGCGGCACGGCGTTCAATTCGTAATCACCAGGGGCGATATGGTCGAGGACGAGTCCTTCGAGAATATGGACCCCGTTGCGTGCGAGCGCGTGATGCGCCGCCATCTCTTTACTGTCAATCGCATCGACTGACGGCAAATCGAGACCGATCAAGTAAATCCCGAGCTCGCCGAGGCGGTCGGCGAGTGAAGGCGTAAGTTCAGGGATATGGCTCGGGAACTCCTGCTTATTCGGCCAGCCGTCCGTCTTTAAAATCAATCGTTCGACGCCGGTCAAGTCAAAACCGTCCAAGTCCGTCGCCTCGATTTTTTCGCGGCCGGGGAGATGGATGACTCGGGCCGGGCCGATATAGAGGCCGGGATCAAGGTCGATGACGCGCTGTCCGGCGTCGTCGAAATGAAACGGGGCATCGATGTGCGTGCCGGTGTGCAGGCTCATCGTCACTTTCCCGACGTTGACCGAACCGCTGTCGGCCATCGGCCAGGCAATCTCGTAACGGAACGCCGTGTCGCCGGGCCATGTCGTGATTGAATCTTCGAGCGGTTGCGAAACATCAATCCATGTCATCGTGTTCATCCTCCTCACAGTTTTGTCCGGACGGTCCAAAGTTCAGGGAAGAAGCGATGGTCGAGGACACGTCGCAAATAGTTGACGCCGGACGAGCCGCCGGTTCCCATCTTTTGACCGATAATCCGCTCGACCGTGCTCATATGGTTAAAGCGCCACATCTGCTGCTGGCTGCCGATATCGAGCAGTTTCTCTCCGAGCTCATACAAGTCCCAGTACTTGTCCACGTCCCGGTACACCTCGGCCCAAGCCGCTTCGACGCTCTCGTTCCATTCCCAATCTTTCGTGACGTCCCGGTTGAGCACGGCGTCATCGATGGCAAGGCCACGGCGGTGCATTTCGCGGACGGTCATGTCATAGATGCTCGGTGCCTGTAGCGACGCCTCGAGAAGCGGATACAGTTTCTCGTCATGGGCATAGACGCTGAGCGTGCGCGCGTTCTTAAAGCCGAGCGCGAACTCGATTTGGCGATTTTGGTACGATTGGAAACCAGAAGACGAACCGAGTTTGTCGCGGAACTCCAAATATTCAGCCGGAGTCAATGTCGCGAGGACGCTCCACGACTGGATGAGCTGTTGTTGAATCTTCGAGACGCGGGCGAGCATCTTGAACGAACGCTCGAGCTCTCCCGTCTCGATTGCGGTCACGGCCGCCGTCAGTTCATGCAAAATCAATTTCATCCAGAGCTCACTCGTCTGATGGATGATGATGAACAGCATCTCGTCATGATGGTCCGATAAGCGGTGCTGACTCGATAAAATCGGGTCGAGTTGCAAATAGTCACCGTACGACATATCTTTCGAAAAATCTGTCTGAATCGACTGCTCGACTTTATGTTCAATCCGTTCACTCATATCGATTCTCCTTAGGCCACGACTTCGCGGACGTTCTCGAACGCCTCGTATTCTTTGTTTTCCATAATTGTTTGTAACGTCATCACGACATCGTACACATCGGTGAACGTGTTGTAGAGCGCGACCGGCGCCAAACGGATGATGTTCGGGGCCCGGAAGTCCGGGATGACGCGATGCTGTTTGAGTGCTTTACAGATGCGGGCCGCCTCCGGATGCTCGAGGCTCAAGTGGGCACCACGCTGCGTCTCGCTACGTGGACTGCCGATGACGAAGCCGTACGGCGCGAGCACTTCGTCAATCAGTGTGGTCATATACGTCGTCAAGGCGAGCGATTTCTCGCGGATGGCGTCCATGCCGACCTCGTTGAACATCTCGAGGGCGCCAAGTTGCGGGGCCAGGCTCAAGACGTGCGGGGTCCCGATTTGGAACGCTCCTGCGTGATCGGCCGGTGTCATCGTATGATCCATATCGAACTGTTTATCTTTGCGTGAGCCGAACCAACCAGCAAGGCCGGGCGTCGTCCCGAAGTGACGCTCGTGAACGAACAGACCACCGACGCTGCCAGGTCCGCCATTCAAATGCTTATAGTTGCACCAGTAGGCGAAGTCGACACCCCAGTCATGGAATGCGTGCGGGATGGCGCCGACTGAATGACAGGCGTCAAAGCCGATCAAGATGTCTCGCTCGTGTGCCGCCTTGGCGAGACGGGCCATATCGAGGATTTGTCCGCTACGATAGAGGACGGTCGGTAAGACGATCAAGGCGATGTCATCCGTCATCGCCGCGATGATGTCTTCTTCTTTCAAGTAGCGTCCGTCTGGGCTCGAGACTTGGACCAAATGTTCGGCCGGGTCGAGTCCACGGAGTTCGAGTTGGCTTTTCAAGGCATAGATGTCAGATGGAAATGTGAGCGTGTCAGCTAAAATCTTTGTCCGCTTGCCTTCCGGTTTAAAGAACGAGGCGACGAGTTGGTGCAAGTTGACCGTCGTCGACCCGGTGACCATCACTTCTTCGGCTCTCGCTCCGATGAGCGGGGCGTTGAGCGCGGCCAATTGTTCCGATAAGTTGAACCATGGATGGCGTCCCGACATCCAACCATCGATTCCAAGCTCTTTCCAATCGTTCAGCGATTCGAGGAGCGTCTGTTCGGCCCGTTTCGATAACAGACCGAGCGAGTTCCCGTCCATATAAATCCCGTCTGTCGGCAAATAAAATTCTCCCCGGTATGGTGCGAGCGTGTCGCTGGCGTCGCGTGTTTCCGCGTACGTCCGTGTGAAATCTTGAGCCATATCATTTCCCCCTTTGACTTGCGTGTCATGCTGACAAAAGCGTAGCAATCGCCTTTGCACGTGTCAATATGAAGGGACGCATCGCCATAAGAAAAGGCCGCCTTTGGGCGACCCGAATTCCTATTTGATTTTGCGGACGTTCTCTTTGCGTAACAGGCTGAACAGCGTGTACACCATCAAGAGTAAGATGACGGTGAACGGGAGAGCGGAAATCAGTGAAGCGGTCTGCAACCCTTCAAGCCCACTCGCGATTAGTAGAACGGCAGCAATCCCGCCGAGCAAGATACCCCAGACGATCCGGACGGTGAGCGGTGGGTTCAAACTCCCGTTCGTCGTCATGCTGCTAATGATGTACGTCGCTGAATCGGCTGACGTGATCAAAAAGGTGAGAATCAACAAAATCGACAAGGTCGATAAAATGAAACTAAACGGCAGTTCGGCGAACGTGACGAACAAGGCGCTCGTCACATCGGCATCGACCGCTTGTGCGATTGATGTCCCCTCGAATAAGTCGAGGTGAAGGGCCGTTCCGCCGAACACGGCGATCCACATGAGCGCGATGAATGGCGGTACGACGAGAACGCCGACGATAAATTCCCGAATCGTTCGGCCACGCGAGACGCGGGCGACGAACGCACCGACGAACGGCGACCAGGCGATGGCCCAGGCCCAGTAGAAGATGGTCCAATCGCGCACCCACGTTCCTTGTTGGTACGGTTGCAACCGGAGGCTGTAGCGGATAAAGTTCTGTAAGTAATCCCCTAACCCGAGCGTGAACGTCTCTAAAATAAAGATGGTCGGGCCGGCGAAGAACACGAACACCATCAACACGAGCGCGGTTCCAAGATTGATGTTACTGAGCCATTTGATGCCACGGTCGAGACCGGTCGTCGTCGAAGTCAAAAACAAGACGGTCAGGACGACGATAATCAACACTTGGACGAGCGCCGTGTTCGGCAACCCGAAGACACTGTTCAATCCGCCATTGATTTGGAGCACACCGAGACCGAGTGAAGTGGCGACACCCATGACGGTCGCAATGACGGCTAAAATATCAATCGTTTGATTGAGAGGCTGTTTGTAAGGACGGTCTTTGATGAGCGGAGACAGACTCGTCGAGATGAGGCCGTCCGCATTTCGACGAAATTGGAAATATGCGATAATCAAGCCGACGATGGCGAAGACGGACCATTGGCTGACGCCCCAATGGAAGAACGAATAGGCCATGGCCAGTCGAGCCCCTTCGACGGTCAGTTCGGTCGTATCCGCATAGGGAGGGGTGATAAAATGGCTCATCGGTTCGGCAACGCCCCAAAAGACGAGTCCGACTCCGAAGCCAGCGGAGAACAGCATCCCGATCCAAGTGAAGAATGGATATTGCGGACGATCCTGATCCGTCCCGAGCCGTATCTTCCCGTATTTACTGAACGCGAGAAAGACGAGGAAGACGACGAACAAGAAGACGGCGAGTAAGTAAAACCAACCGAACGAACGGGTCGTGAAGTTAAAGATGTTTCCGGCGATCGTCGCGAACAATGTCGGACGAATCGCACCGAAAAGGACGAGGAGAGCGATGAGACTCGCCGAAATGTAGAACACGCGATTCAAGCGTGGCTTTTCAGGTGAAGTGTTCATAAGGACTCCTTTCCAAACGCACAAATTATTATTTAGGACTAATAAATATTTCCCTATTTGTTGGAAAGGAAAACGCCTATATGCCGGAATGATATCATGCGCGCGTTGAGATGCATGAATTCGGGGAATGGAATGATGAGAGACGAGCTTGAAAGGAGATTGGAAACATGAAATTGATAGCCATCGATTTAGACGGGACGTTATTGTCTCGAACGGGTGTCATCACAGAAACGAACCAAGCCGCGATCCGGCGTCGCCAAGCCGAGGGAGATTTGGTCGCCATCTCTTCGGGACGGTCGATTCATGATATCGAAGAATTGCTGCGACGGAGCGGGTTGACTTGTCCGATCTTGTCCGGGAACGGGGCGATCGCTTTCTATGAGAATGAGCGCATCTATTATCACGCGCTCCCGAAAGACGTCGTACAGGAGTTATGGGACGTGGCCCATGAGCACGGGGCGTATGTTGAATTTTATACGAACGCCGGGGTGAAAGTGCTCCGTTCGGGCACCGATTTACTGAAGGGCGAGCTGGATGAGGTGTTGCCACACGACCAATCGTTCACGCGGGAATGGGGCGAGCGGGAAATTGAAATTCAAAACGAGCAGTTCGGACTGACATACGTCGATGCAATCGAGGAAATCGATTTCGAGGCCGATGAAGTGTACAAAGTCTTCGTCTATTCGTTCGACCGACGCAAATTGCACGAACTCCGGAAGCTGTATGAGCCCCGGACCGATATTTTGATCACGACGGCAGGGTGGACAAAAATCGAGATTGGCCATCCGAACGCGAGCAAAGGGATGGCCTTGACACAGTTGGCGGAACACCATGGGATTCCACAGGCAGACGTCGTGGCCATCGGAGACAATCTAAACGACATCTCGATGTTCGAAGTGGCGGAAACGAGGATCGCGATGGGGAACGCCGTCGATCCGTTGAAAGACATCAGCACTCATATCACGAAGGATGTCGAGGCCGATGGCGTCGCCTATGCGCTCGACCATTATATCGACGACTAAAGTTTGGAGAAATGGTGAACAGGGATTCGATGACACGTAAAACGGTTAATGTATTAGTGTAGTCCTCATTCAACGTGTTGAGCTGAAAGGGGGCAACGGATGAAACGAAGATTCAATCGTTGTTTGACTGAGGCCGGCTCGGTGAAACGAGAGACAAGTTGGTTGAAAGACCGGCTGACTAGGTGATCTCCTATTTCAAACGGTCGTCCACCTGACCTCGCGCGAGAGGTGAGGGGCAGACAAAAAGGATATGTGGGAGATGAGACGTCTAGGAAGTTCGGTGTTTCAAAACAGGTGGGCATGATGAGGTTCAAGATGGATTTCAATCTTATTATGTCGAAACGCAGTTATGGCCATCCCGGAGGCAACGTCTCTGTGCAGGGCCAGATTGATGTTCAGACGAACGAACGCACCGAAATCACGTTCTGAACCGCGTCCATTTTCTAGCACGTATCGATTTACTCCATGGGACGGTCGGCCGGGAGATTTCTCGGTCGGGTGAAAGTCCGCTCTACTAGAAACGCTCACCGTTAAGCGCCACATACGTGGCGCTTTTTCTTATGGGGCGAACGTGGCGACCCGGGCCGGCTGTTTGCCATCCGCTTGTTCGAACTTCACGCGATGGCCGTCCGCAGCTTGTTCGACCTGAAATGTATAGGCAGCGTCAGGCTCGTCTTCGAACGTCAAATCATAAACGTAACCGCTTAAGGAGAGGGTCCCATCAATCGAATAGGTGTCCGTCGAAATGTTATAATGAGTCGCAAGGTGTTGCTCTAATGCACGTTCGCGTTCCTCGATTTCAGTCGAGTAGCGAACGTAGAGGAAGGTGGCGAGCGTGATTGTGACGACGAGGGTGGTTCGGAAAATCGTCTCCCAGTTTCGTTTTGGCATGAGCGCATCTCCTTTCGATACAAAGTTAAGAATGTCAGAATATTTTACGAAAAATTCTGACAAATTACAAGGTGAAATAGTGAGGAGTGACGATATGCCGAAAATATACTGGCTCGGGACGTTCGTGAGCGGATTGATTCTCATGACGATGGGGGAAACGGGCGCTGTCCCCCGTGTCGTTCCCTATTTTTTGATGGCGCTTGGGGTGACGGGTTTTCTCGTCCAAGCTTGGTTCGAACAAAAACGACGCCGCTAAGCGGACGCCGTTTTTTTTGGTTACATCGATTCAAGCAGTTGGTTCAACAACGTGTCGATGTCTGCTTGGAGCGCATCGGCTTGTTGCTGCAATATCATTAATTTTTCTACATCGTTCGTCTCATTCATCTGGTGCAGGAGTGATCGATGTGATGCTTCGAGCTCGGTCAGGCGGGCTTCATCCGCCGCTATGTCTCGGACATGTACCGTCGTCACAGCCGCTTCTGTTGATTTCGTTTTCCTCGGTACCGCCACAATTGCTTCCGGTTCGCGCTGACGTTTTTCAAGTGCATACGTTACATTTCCCGGGAAACGTGACGCTGTCCCGTCGAGCCAATACGTGATCGGGAACAGCTTGTTCAAGAAGTAGCGATCGTGTGAGACGGCTACGAGTGTGCCGGTAAAGCGGTCGAGTGCATCCTCGAGTGCCTCACGTGCTTCGATGTCGAGATGGTTCGTCGGTTCGTCTAACACGAGCACGTTGATGTCCTCGTGCATGAGGATAGCAAGCATAAGGCGCATCTTCTCGCCGCCGCTCAAATCTTTGACCGGTTTGAAGACGCTCGCGCCATAGAAGAGGAATTGGGCTAGCAGTTGACGAGCTTTCCCTTCATCGACGGCGATGCGATCGCGGAACGCCTCGATGAGCCGGTAAGAGTCATCGAAGTCGATGTGTTGGGATAAGTAGCCGATTTGGGCCCGTTCCGCTCGTCGCACAGTGCCCGAGGTCGGTTCGAGGTGACCGAGCAATACTTTCAACAAGGTCGATTTGCCGCTCCCATTTGGACCGACGATGGCGATGCGTTCGCCATGACCGGCGTAGAACGAGACGTTTTCGAAGACTGTCCGGTCGTAAGTGACCGTCACATCGATTGCTTCGAACACATCGCGTCCGGTCCGCCCCTGAGCCGTGAACTGAATGTCCGGTTGCACGGCCTCGAGTCGTGGTTTTTTGATCGTCTCGATGCGGGTGAGTGCTTTCTCCATCGACTTGGCACGCCGATAAAATTTCTCGTTCGGTGGATTGCCTTCGTTGGCCCACTGTCTTAGCTGGCGAATCGTTTCCTTCATCTTCTTGATCTTCTTCTGTTGCTCCGTGTAGGCGTGGAACTGATCGAGCAACCGCTTTTCTTTTTGGGCGACGAATGCGCTATAGTTGCCATCGAAACTAGCCAACTCCCCATCCTCACATTCGACGATGCGCGTGGCGACGGCATCGAGAAACACACGGTCATGCGAGACGAGGAGGAGCGTGGACGGACTGTCACGAAGGAACGACTCGAGCCAAGTCATCGCTTCTAAATCGAGATGGTTCGTCGGTTCATCTAAGATGAGCAGTTCTGGTTCTTGAAGCAACGCCAAGGCGAGCCCGACTTTTGTCCGTTCGCCACCGCTTAGTGTATCAAACGGTCTGTCGACGAAGCGGGTCAGGCGTAGCCCATCGATCATCGAATTCACTTTCGAATCGATGGCATACCCGCCACCGTTTTCATAGCGCATCTGCAGGGCGCCGTATGTCTCTAGAAGCGCTTCGATGTCGTCACTTGAAATCATCTGTTCCTCGAGTCGTCGCATCTCGTCACCGAGTCTCGTTAACTCGGCGAACGCCGTATAGAGCACGTCTCGACCTGATTTATCGGGATGGGCGGGAATCTGAGCCAAATAGCCGATCGTCAGCCGTTGTTTTCGATAGATTGTTCCTTCATCTGGGGACTCGGTACCGACGATGAGGCGCAGGAGCGTTGTCTTGCCGCTCCCGTTCCGTCCGACGAGCCCGATTCGCTCGCCGGCGTTCACGTGAAGATTGGCATCGGTCAAGACGGCGTGGCCGCCAAATTGTTTTTGAATGTGTTGTAACTCGATGAACATGGATGGTTCCTCCTATAGGTAGAGGCCTATCAAAAAAGCCGAGCGCAAAGAAGCGCTCGGCAAGAAAGAGAGGCGCTTTGTCGTATTTCAGCAATGTCTAAAAAAGGACAGACGGGTCCTATAGTTACGCGACATCGTGAAAAATCGCACGCAAAATGTACAAATGTTCTGTTGACCAATGCGTACGTCCGACAAAGTTCACCTTTCTCCCTCCTTTCAATCATCATTACGATAATTGTAAGCGATTTCGGTCGGTTCGACAACTGGAGAGACAGGAATTTTAATAAACGGTGTCGTATTGTTTAGGCATCAGGGAGGAGGGACGCTATGCGCAAGGAATGGCTCGGTGCCATCAGTTTAACGCTCGCCGCCAGTATTTGGGGCGGGATGTACGTCGTCAGTAAATATGCGCTCGGCTATATCGAACCGTTCACGCTCGTCTGGATGCGCTACGCCGTCGCTTTTGTCGTTTTGTTCGTGATGTGGGGGGCGTTCGGACGCGAGCGGATCGGCCGAAGCGACTGGAAATGGATTGCGCTCGTCGGCGTCATCGGTTACGTCGCCTCGATTTCGTTCCAGTTCATCGGCACGAAACTGTCCGACGCTCATACGGGATCACTCGTCACAGCGGCGACACCGGCGTTCATGGTGATCTTTGCCCGAGTCATCTTGAAAGAGCGGCTCACACCTGTCAAAATCGGGTCACTCCTGTTGGCGACAACCGGGGTCATCATCGTCGTCGGCTGGCACGTCGAAGGCACGTATTTCATCGGTAGCCTCGTTTTGGTCGGTGCTGCCATCACGTGGGCGCTCATGTCCATCTATGTAAAAATCGCTTCCGAGACGATGTCGTCATTGACGATCACGACGTTCGCCATCGGCATCGCCTTCGTGTTGATGACGCCGCTCATGGGGATGGAAGTGGTCGCGTCTGGTCTTCCGAATATGACCATGGTGCTTTGGCTCAGCGTGTTATACGTCGGCATCATCTCGACAGCCGGGGCGTTCTTCTTTTGGAACAAAGGGCTCGAGCTCATGGATGCGAGCGTCGGTTCGCTGTTCTTCTTTTTCCAACCGCTCGTCGGAGGCTATCTCGGCTGGCTCGTCCTCGACGAACGGCTCGACCGCAACTTCTTTATCGGTGCCGCCTGCATCGTCACGGCCGTCACGTGGTCGACACTCGCCGAACGGCGGCAAAAACGGATAAGTGACGCAAGACTCGCCTCAGAACGGCATATCCTATAAGTGAAGACGGTCGACCCGATAAGGGCCGACCGTCTTTTCAAAATCCATGATGATCGAGTTTGTCTTCGTCGCGCTTCATCTCGAGCTCGAGCCGCTGGATGGCGAGCTTTTCTTGTTCGACTTTTAACCTCAGCTCCTCGATACGTGCCTTTTGTGTCTTGTTGAACGTGTCCGCGGCGATGGACACGACGACGATGACCATAATGTAGAAAAAGAAATCCATTTGTTTTCCTCCTCTTAGCGTAAGCTGAACAAATCTGTCACCATCTGTTGCGTGATGAGCGCCTCACGCCCATCGGTCATGATCGGTGTATCTTCGGTCAATGCCGAGATAAAGTGGTCGATCGCCCCTTGGAACCCGCGTTGGGTCAAGAGCGTGTCCCATGACCCGAACGTCTTCGTCGAATGAGCGCCGTGTTCGAAACGATGAAGCGTCACCATCTCGTCGACCGTCACGCGAAGGCCGTCGTTGATTGCGACGAGTCCTTCATGATTGACACCCGCTTTGCGGTGCATCGACGTCGTATGAAGACCGTGTTCATCTTGCCAGACGTGGCGGGCGAAATGGAGCCCGTTCGTCTCGGCCGTCTCGATATGCCCGGTCACGAGGTGCAAGTCGCTTCCAGCAAAATAACGTAGCGTGTCGACGACGTGCAAATAGTCATCGAGCAACGTGAACTGATAGTCATGGCCGCGCAACCCGTCCCCGCGGTGCTTGACGAAGTCGAGCGTGTGGAACGGGGCTGCTTCTTTCACGTGCTGATACATCGGGGCAAAGCGACGATTGAAGCCGACCATGAGCTTTCGGCTCGTCTGCTCGGACAGCTCGACGAGACGTTCCGCTTGTTCGATTGTCGCGGCGAGCGGTTTGTCGACATACACATCGACACCGTGTGCGAGCAGATAAGAGACGACGTCGAAATGCGTCTCGGTCGAACTGTGGACGAACGCCGCATCGACGGACGCCGCGAGCTCGGGAAGTCCTGTGAACGACTCCATCCGATGGGCCCGACAAATCGCGTCGCGTTTGGTGACGGTCGGAGAATAGGCACCGATCAGTTCGAACGATGTGCTGTTCGATAAAATCGGTAAGTACGCTTTCTGAGCGATGCCGCCGAGACCGACGACACCAATTTTAGGCTGACGCATATGTACCACTCCTTTTCTATCATCATAACGAAAAAAGAACCGAATGACACGCACACGTGGTGCGTCAAGTCATTCGGTTCTTGCTTATAGACTGGCAATGAGGACGATGTCGCCTTCGGGCGCCGTGTTACCGCGTTCGGGTTCTTTCGTGACAGCGACGGTATCCCAGTCCGTCTCCGATTCAGTCGAATCGAGTGTATAGATGACGGTCCCGTTGCCTTTAGCATCCGTCACGAACGCCCCGGTCGGAATCGGGGAGTCGTCTTTGATGAGCCAAACTTGATATACCTCGTTCGCTTCGAGCGCATCGAGTCCGTTCGTTTGGACGATAAGCTGACGCTCACCGTCCTGTTCGGCCAGATAAGCCACGCCTTCCGAGTCGCCTTCGAGCGGTACCGTCTCGGTCAAGGCGATGCCGCTCGGGTCATCTTGGTTCAATAGCAGGTAGCCGTTCCCGACCAAGGAGAGCATGAGTGCGGCTGCGAGCGCGAGCGCTCCCCATGGCGTCTTCTGGTTCTTCTTCGTGGCAGTGAACGGTGTGATCGGGGTCGGTTCGTCTAGTTTCGACTCTGTCTCCGTATCGTCTTCAGCGAACACGTTGTCGAGGATGCGCGCCTTCATCCCGCTCGGTGGTTCAGCCGGTTCAGAGAGGAACGCGACGCCGCCGACGAGGGCCTCGAGTTGTTCGAGCTCTTCTTGACACGTTTGACATGTCGCGAGATGCGCTTCAAACTGGATGCGTTCGTCTTCCGTCAAATGCTGGTTGAAATAATCAATTAATTGGTCACAAGCGTTCATCGTTCCACCTCCTTATCGATTAAATCATGGGATAGATGCCTTCGTAACTGTTTCAACGCTAATCGAATCCTTCCTTTTACGGTACCGAGCGGGATGCCACACGCATCGGCAATCTTTTGTTGGCTGAGCCCTTGGAAATACATGAGACGGACGACTTGTTGTTGCTCGACCGGAAGCTCGGCCATCGCCGTCTCGATTTGCGTCCGCTCTTCTTGCCACTCGACCTCGGTCTCGACGGACGGAGCCGGGGAAGGGATGGCTTCAGCGTAAGACTCGTCTAGTTGTAGGTCAGGTTTTCGTTTGCGAATCAAGTCGATCGTGACGTGACGGCTCATCGTGAACAGCCACGATTTGAATTTTCCTTTTGAGTCATCATACACACCGCCACCGCGCCATAGTTTGATGAATACTTCCTGCATCGCTTCTTCGGCGAGATCGCGGTCTTTCGTCAACTGCATGACGAAAGCATACAGGATGCGTTCGTAGCGGTCATAAAGTGCCTCGAGCGCTTGTTTGTCTTTTTGCCTGACACGCTCGTACAATTCAATATCAGTCATGGCTGTCTCCTTTATACGTAAGGGAATCCCTTGTATTGATCTAACGGATGAAACCGTGAAATGGATGCCTATTTGAGGTGACTATTTTGTGAACGGTCGTTATGTAGTCCCGTGCTTAACGGGAGCATGTCGACGTCGCGTCGCCGAGACGGCGGAAGAGTTTCAAATTCAAGGCACTGAGCAATCGATACGTCACGTAACTGAGTAGCGTCGCCGTGAGGAGCGTGACGAGAAGTGCGGGTCCGTTCGAGAGCCATTGTTGCCAGACCGGATACGTCCGCACGCCGAACAAAAAGGCGAAGACTAGCCCGAACCCGATGAGCATTCCGCTATACTGACAATAGTAACGGCTTAATCGGTTTTTCATCATGTCACGTCCTTTCTCTCTTTTACTATACGAGATGGGGTATGACGACACAAGGAGGATGACTATGAAACGATTTATCGAGGAGGGGCGGACGCTCATCTGTTTTGATTTCGACGAGACGTACTTCCCGCATGCTTGCTCCGCGAAGCAGTTGAAGCATTTGCAGCAACTCGAAGATTTTCTCGAGAATCATTCACATCGTCTGTCGACGATGTGGGTGACGGGGAGTTCGCTCGAGACGATTATAGAGAAAGTGAAGCGGGCCGAGATGCGGTACTTCCCGCATAGGATCGCGGCAAGTCTCGGCACGGAACTTTATCAAGTGACGGCGACGGGGCAATTGGAGCTTGATCCCGGTTATTCGTCACGATTCCCGCACGATTTTTCGGGCCGTGTCGACCATGTCGTCGACAGACTAGGGCGAACGCTTGCGATTGAACCGCAAGCGAATCTCGGGACGAGTGCTTGGATGCACAATTACTATTATTATGGCGAATCGGAGGCCGAACTCGCGCTCATTCGTTCAGCCGCAAGTGACTTTGGAATCGCCGTCAACGTCAGTCGGTGCAATCCGCTCGCCGGAGACCCGGATGGCGCCTACGATATCGATTTTATCCCACAAGGAGCGGGGAAAATCGCTGCGGTCGACTACGTGTGCGACCGATATGCGTTTCAGACCGAGCACGCCTATGCGTTCGGTGACAGTGGGAACGATTTAGGGATGTTAAGACATGTCGGCAACGGCTATGTACTTGGCAACGGGACGGAAGAAGCCAAACGAGAACATGGTCGTGTCACCGAAGGCATGTATGCGGATGGGATTCTAGAAGTGTTACATCGAGCGATGCGATAGACGAACTTAAGCGCTGGCGACTAAGCGTAGCGCAGCGGCCTCCACCCGCTCGAATAAATGGGTTTTCAGCCGGTGGGTCGTCAAATCGAGTGGTAGACGCCGTTTCCAGAGATCAGTGAACACCTCGGATAGGACGGCCTCGGCCAAGTCGGCTCGCGTCGTCAAACGGAGGGCGAGCGAATATAAGATGCGCTCATAGCGTTCGTAAAGCAGTTCGAGCGCGGAAGTGTCGCGGTTTAACAATCGTGCGTATAAATCGTGATCGGATATGAATGACATGGTGAACTCCTTTAGGAATGAGACTGTCTCGTGGTTTGACTAGCGGGCAAATGACGTAACCTTCTTATTTCACTTATAGCGTGAACGTAAACGGTTACTTGCTGATTCGAGCACATTCAAAAAACACCCGAGGTCCGCGTCTAGCGGCCAGGCGGGTGTTTTTGGGTTAAAACGACGTATAACAGTGTGGGCATGTCTGGGTGTTCCCAGCGGACCGTTTGAACGTTTTTTTACAGTTCGGACAAGTGACGGTCTCACTTTCTGTCCCGAAGAGACTACCACGGTTAAATAAGACATTCCGTAAATTCGGCAAGGCCTTGGCGGCAAAAATCATGGAGATGAATAAAACGACGGCCAAAACGGCCAACATGACATAGGTCATAACGGGCGTACCCCTTTCGTGAAACATTCATTTCTTCTAGCATACGGGAAATTGTTCAAACGTACACCTCTAGACTGGATTAGCGAACAAATGTTCGTTATAATAAAGGTAACAAAGGAGGGGGATAGGATGAGGCAAGAAGTCATGCGTTGGATGCGAAATGGACGAGTCGTGGAAATGGTGTATATGGATCGGAATGGGGTCATTTCAAAGCGACGCGTCAAACTGATGAAGTTGCAAGGCGATCGACTCGTCGGCTGGGACGTGAAAAAGCAGGCTCGTCGCACGTTTTGTATGGATCGTGTCCTCGCCTGTCTCCCGACGATCGAACGTGCCACCGGACGAGAGGAGGAAATTGGATGACACCACTTCCGAAATGTTCGGCACCGGCCGAGCGGGCGCTCCAGGCCGCCTATATCGATACACTCGAACAGTTGGCCACCTATACGAAGCAAGAAATCGCGGCGCTTCACGGCGTCGGACCGAGTGTGTTGCTGGTTTTGGAATCTGCCCTCCATGAGCAAGGACTTCGGTTCACCGATAGCGAAAAAAATTCCTAGTCCCGTCCTGGACCAGGAATTTTTTGGTTGGGCGATTGTATTGCACGTAAAAAGGGAAGTAATATATTTGTCATCTCCATTACAGCCTAATATCTAGTACCATGACGATAAGGTTTGCGAACCTAGCGACACCCATGAGAAAGGAAGTACACAGCATGAGGACGAAACGTTTATCCGCCATTCTAGAAAATGAGATGGATGACATCGAACGCGATCCATGGGTGACCGGAATTGAGACAGATTCCAGAAAGGTCAGTCCAGGGAATTTATTTATCTGTATCCGTGGTTATACGGTGGACGGACATGAATTCGCTGAGGACGCCGTCTCCAAAGGAGCGGTTGCTGTCATCTCGGAATACCCGCTTGACCTTGAGGTGCCGAACTTTGTCGTCGCGGACACGAAGCGGACAGCCGGCGTGGTGGCCAGTGCTTTTTATGACCACCCCTCACATCGGATGCGCATTTATGGTGTCACCGGTACGAACGGGAAGACGACGACTGCGACGTTGACATATGATTTATTTCGTCTGTCCGGACGACCGGTCGGGATTGTCAGTACGATCGGAGCACGTTATAAAAATCAAACATTAAAAACACCTAACACGACGCCGGAAGCCGTCGTCTTACATCGAATTTTGGCCGAAATGGCGGATGCTGGCGTGACCGACTGTGTCGTCGAAGTCTCTTCGCATGCGATGATGGAAGGACGTGTCGAAGGCGTCCGATTTCATGCGGCGGCGTTCACGAATTTGACGCATGACCACTTGGATTATCATCGCTCAATGGACGAGTACGCCCGGGCCAAAGCACGATTGTTCGAACAAGTCGAAACGACAGACGGGGACGCCATCGTTTTGAACGCCGAAGACCCGGCCAGCAAGACGATGGCCGCGTTTGCCCCGTCCCGTCGACGCATCATGTATAGCACGCATGCGGACGTACCGGCTGATATTCAAGTCATTTGGCATGACCAGACGGTCGTCGTCAAAATGAACGCTCTGACGATTGAGGCGCCGGTTCGCTTCATGGGCGCATTTAATGCCGCCAACTTGGCCGCGGCCATCGGTCTCGTCTCGACGTCGGAACTGATGTTGCGTTCGATTATCGCCAACGTACCGGGACTCACGCTTCCGAAAGGTCGGCTCGAACGACTGGATACGGAAGACGCCGAAATCTACCTCGACTACGCCCATACACCGGACGGCCTCGAGAAATGTCTGTCGACGCTTCAGCAAGGGGAGCGGGAACTCGTTGTCGTCTTGAGTGCGGCGGGCGACCGTGACCCGACCAAACGGGCGGAGATGGGCCGCATCGCGAGTCGTTATTCGAACGACTTGATCGTGACCGTGCATGACGTGCGCACGGAAGACCCGAAGCATATCATCGACGGGCTACTCGCAGGAATCGACGCGAACACACATTACGTGACGTTCGAGGAACGGCGCGACGCCTTGCGTCACGCAGCGCAACAAGCGCTCGTCGGGAAGCGGATCGTCGTCGTTGGAAAAGGGCATGACCACGTCGAACGCGTCGGTCAAGAATCGATTCCGTTCAACGAATCCGATATTTTATTAGAAGAACTGAAAAAACGAAAAGGCCAAGAACCGGCCGTTTAACGAAACGATGACAACTGTCATCGTTTTTTAATGTGTGAATTTTGAAAAAGAAGGTAATAACTACTAATATAACGCTATTGAAGGAGGAGAACAGACATGTCAGTTTTGTACAAAGAGTTCACAAATGATGAAGAAGTCGTGACCGCCATTCAATCGATGAAAGCGAAAGGGATTGAGGACAAGCACATTTATGTCATCACCCACGACGATGACCGGACCGATCGTGTGGCCGATAATGCCGACGCGAATACGGTGACGGCATCAGACGTCGGCTTAGGGACGGCCGCGAAAAATGTATTCCGCAAAAAGGGCGATGAGCTTCGGGCCCAGTTCGAACAGCTCGGTTTCTCATCGACTGAAGCGGATCAACTCGAGAAAAAATTAGACCAAGGCAAGGTGGTCGTCGTCGTCAAAGACGCACCAGCCGGATTCACTTTATAATTCCACCACCATGGAGAATACAGAGACAGGGCTGAATCAATGGATTCAGCCCTGTTTGTATTAGTCGTGGATGCGGACGACGGTCCGGCCGCTCAGTTCGCCGCGCATCATCGCCTCGGCGTGTCGAGGGACGTCATGCAGCGGAATCTCATGGACCATATGGTTGAGCACATGGGTGTCAACAAGCTCATGGAGTCGTTCCCACGCTTTCACGCGACGGGAAATCGGTTGCATGACCGAATCGATGCCGATCAGCCGGATGCCCCGTAAGATGAACGGATAGACGGTCATATGGAGCTCATGTCCACCAGCGAGCCCGCAGGCGACGACCGTCCCTTCGTAGCGTGTTCGGCTAAGGATATTACCGAGCGTCTCGCCTCCGACCGAATCGATGGCGGCATCAAATTTTTGCTCGTCGAGCGGACGTCCTGGTCCCTCAAGCTGACTTCGAGGGATCATGTTCTCGACACCGAGGTCACGCAAATACGCCGGGTCTTGTTTGCCGGTCGAGGCAATCACGTGGTAGCCGAGCTTGTGGAGCAAGGCGATGGCGAAACTGCCGACGCCTCCAGAAGCCCCGGTCACGAGCACTTCTTGACCGGGATGCACGCCCTCATGTTCGAGCGCCTCGACAGCGAACATGGCGGTAAGTCCTGGTGTCCCAATCGTCATCGCATCTCGCATGCCCATGCCTTTCGGTAATTTGATGAGCCAGTTCCCTGGAACTTGGGCGTAACGGCTGAAGCCACCGAAATGCCGTTCGCCGATCCCGAAACCGGTGGCGATGACTTCATCGCCGACTTTGAAGTCGAGATGGTCGGATTCAACGACTTTCCCGACGAACTCGCACCCGGGGATAAACGGGTAATGACTGACGATTTTGCCGGACCCCGTCAGCCCGAGGGCGTCTTTGTAGTTGAGCGCTGAATAATGGACTTCGACGAGGACGTTGCCGTCTTCTTCTTTTGGAAGCGCGTCGAGTTTGACGTCCGTCACCGTGGCATGGAGACGGTCATCCGTCTTGTCGAGGACGAGTGCTTGAAATGATTCGTTCATGGTCAATTGGCCCCTTTCGCTGATACGTATTCTATTCCTTTGTTATGATTCCCTACCTGCCAAAATATATACACGAATGTTTCGTTCTAACAGGGAGTGGAATGGTACAATGAAAGAGATTCAACTAGAGTGAGGAGGAATGAAGCATGCGGCACGACGACTATGAGTTTGATGAAGAAGTAGAAGAAGGCGAATTGTTTAACGTATACGACATTCTGCCACCGGATGGTACCATTCTTGAGATGGCAACGGCCGAAGAGATGGTACGTGCGGCGGAACTCGAGGCGACACATAATGCGCTCGAGCGAATCCAAGACTCAAACTTTCAGTTGTCAGGGGTAACCTTTAAAGAGTTGCTGGCAGAGTTCGAGCGATACGAGCAAGAATCGATGGAATTCTGGACAGGCGTTTATAGCCGATTGCGCATTCCATGGGCATGGACGATTCGAATCGATGTGGCCAACGGTCCGATTCACGTCGTCAATGACCGCGACATCTTTATCGATGAAGCGGACTTCGAAGAGTACGACTTCGAAGAATACGCTGATGATGATTACGAAGACGAAAACAAAGACAATCAATGAATCCAAAAACGTCTTCCCCTCATTCGGGGAAAGACGTTTTTTTACTGTCGAGGAGAGCAACGCGGATGCGCGTTACTTCTGTCGCTCCGAACCAAAGTCCGACGCTACATAAGATGGCAACACCGCTCACCATTGCTCCGACAACCGCCGTGTCCCCGATCATCGTGAACGACAACCCGAGACTGAACAAGCCGAAAAATAATAATCCTCCTGCCATCGTCCTCATGACTCAGCCACCCTTTCTCGTTTCATCTGTCTCTAGTGTAGGCGGTAGAGTCTGAAAAGGGTGACTGAATTTCATACCAGGTCAAAAATCAAGCAAGGTCGTAGACGGAATACGTCTTGCCATTCTCGAACGGCTCGTCTAGCAAGTGTTTCGCCAAGATGCGGGCGACCGTCTCAGGGGTGCGCAATCGTCCTTCCGTCACATAGGAGCGGAACTGTTCCACGTCACGGAACGCGTCTTCTGACGAGGCCCGAATGCTTTCCTGCATCGCGGTGTCCATTACGCCTGGATTGAACAAGGCGACCTTGTCGTTTGTATCGGTCAATTCAAGGGCGACCGTCTCCGTGAAGTGGTCGAGACCGGCTTTCGTCGCACAATAGGCGCTCCAACCCGAGATGGCGCGCTTGGCGGCCCCGGAGGTCACATGGATGAGCGAGACGGGCAGTTCATACGCGAGCACCGCGTTCGTCAATAACATCGGGGCGAGCAGGTTGGCTTGGACGTGGGCGATGAGCTGATTCGGATTCATATGGCCGGCCCGATGAATCGGTTCAATCAAAGCTGCGTTTTGCACGACGAGTAAGGGCGTCGCCGTTTCAATGAGCGGCTTCACGTGTTCGAGCGCGGCCAGCGTGCTCTCAGGATTCGATAAATCGACCTCGACGTGACGGAACGAGGCATCGGCCGCCTGCGTCCGTGAGAAATTGACGACCTCGTAATCCCGCTTCAATAGTTCCTCGGCGATGGCACGGCCGAGACCGCGCGAGGCACCGGTCACGATGGCTAGTTTCATGACAGCTCCTCCTATTCGTGAATCGTCTTCCGGTATCCATAAAATGGACGGAAGTTTAATTTTTCGTAATACGTCTGCGACGAGGCACTAGCAAGCATCTCGAGACGCGTCTCAGGGTAGAGCGCATGGACGTGTGACAGCAGTCGCTCGCCAATCCCGAGGCGACGGTGCGAGGCCGCGATGAGCAGTTCGCATACGTACAGGCTCACGGTCGTGTCGGTCAACCCACGCAGATAGGCGATCACCTGTCCTTCTGACTCAACGACATAGGCGACGTTCGATTGCCGCCACGCCTGTTTCGTCAACTCGTGTTGTCGGACGAGTTGACTCCAACCTTCCGTCTCATTCAACGCTTGAATCTGGTCGAAGTCACGCTCTTCGTATGGGCGGATGTTCAAGCAGACACACCTGCTTTCTGTTCGATGGCTTTCATGAGGTCGAACGCACCGTCTGACTCGTTCGAACAGATGACCGAAATGATGTCTGTGGCCGGGTAGTAAGCAGAATGAAAACTGACGCCGGGGTCATAACCCATGACATGATATTTGAACACGTGTCGATTCGCATCCAGTTGAATCCACAGACCGTATCCATAACGTCCGCCTGTTTCGTTCACTGGCACGTGAGGCGTGAAGAGCAGTGATGTCATCTCCTCACCAAGTAGGCGATGACCGAGCAGGGCGCTCCACAGTTTGGCCATATCTTGTGCCGTCACGAACGCGCCGCCGTCCGCGCCGCCTTTGACGGGAATCGAATAGTGGTTCGTCCGCCACGAGCCGTCCATGTTGTCGATATACCCGAGCGCCGTGTTCGCCGGTAAGGCATCGAGGGAGAAGTATCCAGAATCGGTCATGTCGGCCGGGTTGAACACGAATCGCTCGATATAGTCCGAGAACGTCAACCCGCTCGCTTGTTCGACGATGAGACCGAGCACGATATAACCGGCATTATTGTATTCGAACACGCCCCGTTCTTGTCGCATCGGCTCGTCTTGAAACATCGGTAAGAAGTCACGGGACTGTCTCATATGATACATCGGACGCTGTCGCCATAATTCCTCAAAGTCGTCCATGACAGACTCGTCGAAATAATCTGGGATGCCCGACGTATGGGTGAGCAACTGTTCGACTGTCACGGCCGGGTCGAAATATGGAAAATGGATGGTGAGGCATTCACTGAGCGTCGATGTGAATGCCAACTTACCTTGTTCGATGAGTTGGCAGATGGCGATGGCCGTGAATAGCTTACAGCCAGAGGCGATGCCGAATCGGGTCGACGTTCGATTTTCGATTTGTTCAGCACGATTTGCGTATCCTTGTTGATGTTCGAACAGGATGTCGTCCTGTCGCATGACGAGCGCCGATCCAGAAAAAGTAGATGAGACTTCATAGGGTGACCAGTCAGGACTCATGGTGGACCTCCAACTTCTAATTTTCAAGTTTACACTTATCAATCAGTAAACTTCATGTTTAAACATTAACCTAAATAATGGAAAAGGTACAGGCGTCGTTTCACTAGCGTGATACGATAGGATAGTACGTTTAGATAGGGAGCGAGAAAACATGGAACAATTTTGGTCAGGTTTATTAGTTGGATTGATTTTGGTACTCGTTGCGCAAAAGACATTTCAATCACGTAAAGAGGTGGACGGAGCGTTTGCACATTTCGGTAACCACGCTAAAGATGTCATCTATATATTTGAAGTCAAACCGACGTTTCGTTTTCGTTACATCAGTCCTTCCCTTGATTTATATTTAGGTGAAGGTGTTGTAGCGAAAAACTATGAAAATCCAGATGATTGTTTTCGTCGTATTCATCCAGATGATTATCAACTTCTCATGAATAAAGTATCAGGAAATATGAGTTACGATGAGCCTATCTCTCAACGTTGGCGTACGAATGACGGTCGTTATTTGCGCTTTGAAGAATACACGACCCCGATTTATAAAAATGGTGAGATTGTAGCTGTACAAGGAATCATTCGGAATGTGGAAGCTGCTGTAATGAAACGCGAAGAGTTGGAATATGAGAGCCGCCATGATGAACTCACTAGGGTTTTGAATCGACGCGCTTTTAACGAAGCGCTTGATCGTCTCTCTCAAAAAGCAATAGGACTGATTGTGATTGATTTGAACGACTTGAAGAAAATTAATGATAACCAAGGTCATTCAGCTGGTGATTTGTTACTTCAAAAAGTGGGATTCCTTTTGCAGGAGTTAAGTACAGATGTTTATCGTATTGGTGGCGACGAATTCGTTGTGTTAACGGACAACATGCAACAAGATGAGTTACTGAATTTGACGGCTTTAGTTAGAAACAAATTTGAAGTGAATCACGTCTCAGCCGCTGTCGGGGTAGCTTGGGAAGAGCGTTTAATAGATTTCACGAATTTATATAATCAAGCGGATCAAAACATGTATGAACAGAAGCGTAAATGTAAAACAAACAGACACACTCTCTGCTAAATGATATTAGCAAGGAGTGTGTCTGTTTGTTTAAATATATTATTCACCCATCGCTTCTTCACGCTCGGTGTCTGTCGTATCAAGATTGTTCAAATAAGACTCATAACGCGGTAACCAATAGCGATACGACGTCCAGACGAGCCCGCTCGTCGCAACGACCAACAGGAGCGTCGCCGGCCAGAACCAACTTGAGACGATCCCGTTCGCATAGGCGAGACCGATCGGCGAGAAGACGAAGTAGACGAACACCATCGATGCGATCAGAATGATCGACGTCGAGATCGCATGGCGCCATGGTTTGACGCGACCGAGGTCGATGCGGATCGGATTGATATGTTGCATCGGACGAACTTTCGCGAATACGAGCATGATGGCCGTCTCGAGGACGAACAAGATCCCGTAAATGTGGATGAAATTGATCCCGAGGTCGAAGCCGAACCACTGCTCAGTCCCCCAGACGAGGAAGTAGTACGTGACAACGTGGAAGCCGATGACGAGTTTCGCGGCAATCGGCGGCACACGTTTCACGAGCATCCCGATTAGGACAATGACGAGAATCGGGATGTTGAAGAAGCCGGTGAAGCGGCGAATCAAGTCCCAAAGGCCGTCCGGTGCATACATCAAGTTCGGGGCGACGAAGAACGAGACGAGCGCGACGAACGTCCCGAACCATTTGCTGACGCGAATCAAGTCTTTGTCTGACGCATCCGGTTTGAACTTCGGCTTATAAATATCGAGCACGAACAACGTAGCGATACTATTTAGTAGCGAGTTGAACGAGCTGAACACGGCGCCAAGTAAGACGGCGAGGAAGAAGCCCATGAGCCACATCGGCAACAAGTCGGCAATCAAGCTCGGATAAGCGAGATCGGCCTTGTCGACGTTCGTGCCATACAGATGGAACGCGATGATTCCCGGGAGCAACATGAAAATCGGGACGAGCAACTTCAAGTAACCGGTGAAGAGCACTCCTTTTTGACCCTCGGCCAAGTTCTTTGCTCCGAGCGCCCGTTGGATGACGTATTGGTTGAGCGCCCAGTAGAATAAGTTCGCAAAAATCATCCCGGTGAAGATGGACAAGAACGGGACGGAGTCGTTTGATGATCCGATGGCGTTCAGTTTCTCCGGATTCTCGGTTGCGATCGTCTTCATCCCCTCGACAAGATTACCGTCACCGAGTGCGATGAAGCCAAGTGTCGGAACGAGGAATCCGATGATGATGAGACCGATCCCGTTCAACGTATCGGAGACGGCAACGGCACGAAGTCCGCCGAAAATCGCATAGATGGCACCAATAATCCCGATGAACCAAATAACAATCCAAAGTGACTGTTCGAAACTGATGCCGAGCAAGGTCGGTACGTCGAACAGTTGGAGGACGGCCAAGCCGCCTGAATAGAGCATCGACGGAATCGTGACACACATATAACCGAACAAGAATAACAGGACGGTCAAACGACGAACGTCCTCGTCATATCGTTGGCTTAAAAACTCAGGAATCGTGGAAATTCCAATGCCCAGGAAGCGTGGGAGTAAGAAGAGCGCCATGATGATGGCGGCGATTCCGGCCGTGACTTCCCATGCCATGGCTGACATATTGCCGGCGAACGATTGGCCGTTTAAGCCAATCAACTGCTCGGCTGACAAGTTCGTCAATAAGAGCGATCCAGCGATGAACAAACCAGTGAGACCGCGTCCGGCCAAGAAATAATCGTCGGCACTCTCGACTTTCCCTTTCGTCATGCGATAAGACACGTAAGCGACGAGCCCCATGAATAAGGCCCCTGTGATTAATATGTAAACAACCTGTTGAATGGTCAACGACATTCCCTCCCTCAACTTCTTCTTATTTATAAGTACTTTTTCATAAGTACCCTTCACGAAGTATGATTATTTCCCGTTTTCTCTTTTGTAAAAGAACTGTAACAAACCTCACAACAAAAAAAGACACCTGAGAGGTCAGGTGTCAAAAAAAGCGAAGCAACGAAGTCGCGACCGTGAAATAAATGATTAAGCCGAGATTGTCGACGACCGTCGTGATGAACGGACCCGACGCGACGGCCGGATCAAGTTTCAATCGATTGATGAGGAGCGGCACGAGTGTCCCGACGATGGTCGCCACGCTGAGCGACGCAAAAATCGACAGACCGACAATCATACCGATTAAGGCACTGTCATAGAGGACGGTGATGACGCCGAAGATGACGACCATACAGGCGAGACCGAGCAATAGCCCCGTCCCGAACTCACGGCGAATCATCTTCAACACGTTCTTCCGATTGATCGTCCCGAGCGCGATCGAGCGGACGGCGACGACGAGCGATTGGGTGGCGGCATTACCGGCCGAACCCATGACGAGCGGCATGAAGACGGCGAGTAAGACGATCGTTTCAAGCGTGTCCTCGAAACCACCGATCGTCGACGCAGTGATCATCCCGAGGAACATGAGGCTGATAATCCATGGCGCCCGTTTCATCGCCGCCTCGACCGGTCCCATGTTGATGTCAGACGAACCTTTCGTCGCCGACAGTTCTTCAAAGTCCTCGGTCGTCTCGCGTTCGATGACGTCCATGACATCGTCGACCGTGATGATTCCGAGTAGATGGTCCTCGCTATCGATGACAGGCAGGGCCAGTAAGTCATACTTTTGAACGGTCCGGGCCAAGTCTTCCTGATCGGCGAGGACGTGGGCCGATACGACGCGCCGCCCCATGATGTCCGCGATTTGCACATCGAGCGGGGAGACAATCAAGTCGCGGAGCGATACAACGCCAACTAGACGATTGTCTGCATCGATGACGTACAAGTAGTAAATAGTCTCGGCTTCCGGTCCGAGCTCGCGCAAGTCTTCAAGCGTCGCGCCGACGGTTTTGTCCGCCTTCAACACGATGAACTCGGTCGTCATGATGGCACCGGCCGTATCGTCCGGATAACGCATCAAGTCTTTGACCTCGGTCGCCTCGGTCTCATCCATCAACGCGAACAGTTCGTTCATGAAGTCGTCTGGGAGTTGGTTCATCAAGTCAGCGGCGTTATCCGAGTACATGTCGTTCAAGACACGCACGGCGAACGGACGGGGCATCTCTTGAATAAACTGTTCCTGTTCATCCAGTTCAAGTTTTTCAAACAAGTCGGTGAACTCTTCCGGGGACAGCGCCTCGTAGACGAATTCACGGGCCGGACGTTCGAGTTCGATGAACAGGTCGGCCTGTTCACCAGGGTGGAGGGTGAGGAACACGTCGCGGAAATCGACCGGGTCCCCTTTTTGAATGAGCGCTGTCACTTGGGCTTCATGACGGGCGCGTTCTGTACGTTCGATTGCCATCGACTCACTTCCTTTTCAAATCATTTGTCTATATTATGTCATGAGTTCGAGCGGTCTCAAACAAAATCAAAAAAATGTTATGAATTTTTTTCACAATCCATACAGGATGTATACGTCACTTTTCGTTGACTTGAGGGGCCGCATCGTTTCTCGAGTGATTGTTCATTCATGTCACGTCATCATCTATGCACTTTTATGTGGAATCCACCACAGTCCAAACGTCGGACTTGCCCACCTCGGAATTGGGTAAGTTGATAATGTAAGGGTAGAAACACACCCGAATCACAAGGAGGAAGCGAGATGATATCGATGACGGATCAACAAACCGCACGGGATACAACGCTAAAACATCCGATCCACGTGTATTCAGAAATTGGTGAACTTAGGACGGTACTATTGAAGCGCCCAGGTCGTGAACTCGAAAATTTGACCCCGGAATACTTGGAGCGACTCTTGTTTGATGACATTCCTCATCTTCCAGTCATTCAAAAAGAGCATGACTACTTTGCGAGCGTGCTCCAAAATCGTGGGGTCGAAGTGCTCTATCTCGAGAATTTGATGGCAGAGACGTTGTCGTTGCCGGGGGTGCGCGCACGTTTCGTCGCCGATATTTTGTCAGAGTCAAAATCGAATATCAACGGCTCATATGAGACGCTGAAAGAATATTTGCTCGCCTATGACAATGAAAAATTGATTGAAACCGTCATGGCCGGGATTCGCAAGTCTGAGATCAAGCCGGAAAAACGGCGGCACTTGCACGAGATGATTGAAGACACATATCCGTTCTATCTCGATCCGATGCCGAACTTATACTTCACTCGTGATCCGGCTGCGGCCATCGGGAACGGGCTATCGATCAACCGGATGAAAGAACCGGCGCGACGTCGCGAATCATTGTTCACGCAATATATTATGCGCTATCATCCGCGATTCGCGAAACACGACATCCCAATTTGGTCAGATCGCGACTACCGTTTCGCGATGGAAGGCGGGGATGAGCTCGTCCTCTCGAAAGAAGTCGTCGCCATCGGGATTTCTGAGCGGACGACGGCCCAAGGAATTGAGCGGGTCGCCCTCAACTTGTTGAAAAACGGCGGCACGTTCAAAAAAGTCATCGCCATCGAGATTCCGAAGTCACGCGCCTTCATGCACCTCGATACGGTCTTCACAATGGTCGACCATGACAAATTTACGATTCACCCGTTCATCCAAGGACCAGAAGGCAAGATGAACATCTTTGAACTGACGTTGAACGCTGAAGGTGAACTTCACATCACCCAACACACAGACCTGTTGAACGTGTTGAAAGCCGCACTCGGTCTCGATGAGATCGTCTTGATCCCATGTGGGGGCGGAGACCCGATTGCCGCGGCCCGCGAGCAATGGAACGACGGGTCGAACACACTCGCGATCGCGCCAGGGGTCGTCGTCACGTACGACCGCAACTACGTCTCGAACGAGTTGCTCCGCTCAGAAGGCGTCGAAGTCATCGAAATCATGTCGAGTGAACTGTCGCGTGGCCGTGGGGGTCCACGCTGTATGAGCTGTCCGATTATCCGCGAAGACATTTAACGAGGAGGAAACGAGCATGTCTACAACGTACAACTTTGATTTGAAAGGCCGTCATTTTCTATCATTGAACGATTTTTCAGGAGACGAGTTGAACTATTTGATCGATTTATCGGCCGCCTTTAAACGTCAAAAGAAACAAGGCGTCCCGCATCGCATCTGTGAAGGGAAAAATGTGGCCCTGTTGTTTGAGAAACCATCGACGCGGACGCGTTGTGCGTTCACCGTGGCGGCCATCGATCTAGGCATGCATCCGGAATACCTCGGGAAATCGGATATCCAGTTCGGCAAAAAAGAATCGGTGCGCGACACGGCGATCGTGCTCGGGCGTATGTTTGACGGTATCCAATTCCGCGGCTTCGCCCATGACACGGTCGAAGGGCTGGCCAAAGACGCCGGCGTCCCGGTGTGGAACGGGTTGACGGATTTGTATCACCCGACACAAATCTTGGCCGACTTCTTGACGGTCAAAGAACAGAAAGGTGAACTGTTTGGCATCCGCTTCGTCTATGTCGGCGATGGACGCAACAATATGGGCAACACGCTCCTCATCGGTGGGGCCAAAGTTGGGATGGATATGCGCATCTGCGCGCCGAAATCGCTTTGGCCGTCGGATGAAGTCGTCGATTTCGCCCGCTCGGTCGCAGCCGAGACAGGGGCGAAGATCACGTTGACCGAAAGCATCGACGAAGCGGTCGCCGACGCCGACGTCATCTACACGGACGTCTGGGTGTCGATGGGCGAAGAGGCCGAGTTCGCCGAACGCATCAAACTGCTCCACCCGTATCAAGTGAACATGGACATGCTCATGAAGACGAATAATCCGGACGTCATGTTCCTTCACTGTCTGCCAGCCTTCCACGATTTGGAGACCGAAGTCGGACGGGCGATCCATGCGGAGTATGGGTTGACCGAGATGGAAGTCACGGATGAAGTGTTCCGGAGCCGCCATTCTTTCGTCTTTGATGAAGCGGAGAACCGGATGCACACGATCAAAGCCGTGATGGCCGCGACGCTCACTGACACGTTTGAATGGCTTGAACGCTGACGGACGGGAGGGGGCTCCCCTCCGGTTCGTACTAAACGAAAGGGATGAGTTCAATGTCTACGAAAATAGCGCATGACTCAAGTGGAACGGCTGGCGTGCAACCAGAGAAAAAAGATCGACGTTTAGGACTCGGGGCGCTGACGGCACTCGTCGTCGGTTCGATGATTGGGGGCGGGGCCTTCAACTTGGCCGCCGATTTGGCACAAGGTGCGAACGCGGGAGCGATTTTGATCGGGTGGGTCATCACCGGGATTGGGATTATCGCCCTCGGTCTCAGTTTTCAAAATTTGACGATGCGTCGTCCTGACCTCGACGGCGGGGTGTACAGTTACGCCCGGGCCGGCTTCGGTCAGTTTGTCGGATTCAACTCGGCGTGGGGCTACTGGCTCTCCGCGTGGCTCGGCAACGTCGCCTACGCGACGCTCCTATTCAGTTCGGTCGGCTACTTCTTCCCAATCTTTGAAGGCGGTCAAAACATCGCATCGATCATCGGCGCCTCGATTATGCTATGGCTCGTGCATTCGTTGATTTTACGAGGCATCCACGAAGCATCGATGATCAATATCATCACGACGATCGCAAAACTCGTACCGATTTTTGCTTTTATCACCATCACCTTATTCTTCTTCAACCTCGACAATTTCACGTTCGATTTTTGGGGGCAAGGCGGTTTCTCGTGGGGTAGTGTGAGAGACCAGGTCGTCTCGACGATGCTCGTCACGCTATGGGTGTTCATCGGTGTCGAAGGGGCGGTCGTCTTGTCCGGACGGGCCCGGAAGCGCTCGGACGTCGGGAAAGCGACGGTCATTGGATTGCTCGGCACACTCATCATCTATCTGCTCATCTCGGTCATGTCGCTCGGTCTCATGAATCCGGAAAACGTGGCAAGCGCCTCGCAACCGGCAATGGCGTACTTGCTCGAGTCGGCGGTCGGACCGTGGGGTGCGATGCTCATCAATGGTGGTCTCGTCATCTCTGTTCTTGGGGCCTGGCTCGGCTGGACGTTGCTTGCTGCAGAAATCCCATTTGTGGCCGGGAAAGACGGTGTGTTCCCGAAATGGTTCACGAAAGAGAATAAAAACAACGCACCGGCCAATGCGCTCTGGCTCACGAACGGGTTGATTCAGCTGTTCCTCTTCACATTCCTGTTCTCGGATGCGGCGTATAACTTCGCTTTCTCGCTCGCCTCGAGCGCGATCTTGATCCCGTACGCCTTCTCGGCCTTCTATCAAGTCAAAGTCGCCAAGAATGGCATCGGCTACAACGCCGGCGAGCGCCGGACGCGTGACCTCATTATCGGTGCCGTCGCCTCGATATACGGCATTTGGCTCATCTATGCGGCTGGAATCGACTATCTTCTCCTGACGACGCTACTATATGCGCCAGGGACGTTGCTCTACATCAAGGCCCAACGTGAGAACGGCATCAAGACGTTGACGAAGACGGAATGGATTGTGGCTAGCATCTTGACGGTGCTTGCGATCTTGGCGGTCGTGCGCATCGTCTCAGGAAATATCTCAGTCTTTTGATCGGGGGAAACCAATATGCGGAATAAACGAGTAGTCATCGCACTAGGCGGAAATGCAATTCAACAAGGAAAAGACGCGACGGCCGAGGCTCAAATTCGAGCCGTTGAGGCGACAGCGGAATCGTTGGCTGCCTTGATTGCCGAAGGGGTCGACGTCATCATCACCCATGGGAACGGTCCTCAAGTCGGAAACTTGATGTTACAACAGGCCGCATCAGACAGTCCGGCGACACCAGCTTTGCCGCTCGACGTCTGTGGTGCGATGACGCAAGGCATGATTGGATATTGGTTTGAAAATGCCCTCGCCAAGGCACTGAGAGCCCGAGGCTTGGAACGTTCGGTCGCGCCGATCGTCACGCGGTCGGTCGTCGACCCGAACGATAGCGCCTTCAGTCACCCGACGAAACCGATCGGTCCGTTTTACGATGAGGCAGAAGCGCAACAGATTGAACGGACGACCGGCTACGTCTTCAAAGAAGATGCCGGTCGCGGCTATCGTCGCGTCGTCCCGAGCCCGTATCCGGTCGCGATTCTCGAGCATACGGTCATCCGTGACCTCGTCGCGCATGAACACATCGTCGTCGCCTCTGGCGGCGGCGGAATTCCCGTCATCGACACAGCCGACGGCTATGTCGGGGTCGAGGCCGTCATCGATAAAGACTTCGCCGCCGCGAAACTCGCTGAACTCGTCGAGGCGGACATGCTCCTCATCTTGACCGCCGTCGACCACGTGTTCGTCGATTTCGGGACTCCGTCGGCGCGGGCGCTCGAGGAGACGACGAAAGAACAGCTCGAGGCGTATATCGCCGAAGGCCAGTTCGCACCGGGCAGCATGTTGCCGAAAGTCCGGGCCGCCCTTCAATTCGCCGAGTCAGGACACGACCGGGTCGCCGTCATCACTTCACTCGAGCAAGCCCTTGCGGCGGTGCGAGGCGATGTCGGGACGCGTGTCCGACTCGCTGCGACGCTCCAACAATAAGCATGAAGCCGCAGACATTATGCGTCTGTGGCTTTTTTTTCATGAATCGGCAGCTCATCGTTTTTTATCCGTCGACATGGGGAAGGATTGTTGTATGTCGATTCAGACATTGCTATCATCAATTTGTGTAAACGTTTGCACTATGTAGAAGGGAAGTGACGAAGAGCGGCAACGCTCGAGCTTATGCGTCTATTTGAAGAGGAGAACGTCTATACGAAGCAAATGAAATCCCAGGCCGATGATCGCGCGATCGTCCAAGGGAGCTGTTATCGCTTTACGGTACTGACGAGCCAACTGATTCGGATGGAATATGCCGAGGATGGGGTGTTTGAAGACCGGCCGACCCAAGTCGTCTGGAACCGCGCATTCGATGTCCCGGAATTCCGCGTGATTGAAGATGAGGCGGAACTTCAGATCATCACGGAGCACGTCCATCTCTACTATACGAAAGGACCGTTCGCGCCGAATACGTTGTATGTCGACGTGAAAGGGAATTTCAGTACTTATTATAGCCGCTACACGTTCAACGGACCGGAGCGGACGTTGAAAGGGACGGCGCGAACGCTCGACCACGTCGATGGGGCGACCGAGCTCGGTGAAGGGATTGCCTCGAAACAAGGGTATGCCGTCATCGATGACTCTGATTCGTTCATCATGACGGAAGATCGTTTCGTCGAACCGAGACGGAAACATATCCATGATTTGTACTACTTTGGCTATGGGCATGAGTATAAGCGCGCACTCCGTGACTTCTATCAACTGACCGGACCGACGCCGCTGTTACCGCGGAAAGCGCTAGGCAACTGGTGGAGCCGCTATTGGCGTTATGATGAGACGGAATATAAAGAACTCATGCGCCGCTTCAAGACAGAGGACATCCCGTTCTCGGTCAGCGTCATCGACATGGATTGGCACGTCACCGACGTCCCGGAAGAGTATGGGAGCGGTTGGACGGGCTACTCTTGGAACAAAAACTTGTTTCCGGACCCGAAAGGCTTCTTGACGTGGCTCAAACAAGAAGCGTTGCTCGTCACGTTGAACCTGCACCCGGCGGACGGCGTGCGTGCGTTTGAAGACCAATACGAGGCGATGGCCGAGGCGATGGGTCTCGACCCGTCCCATGGCGATCGCATCCCGTTCGACTTTTCCGATAAACGCTTCATTCAAGCCTATTTCGAACAGATGCACCACCCCCATGAAGTCGACGGTGTCGATTTTTGGTGGATTGACTGGCAGCAAGGCTCGACGTCGAAAATGGAAGGGCTTGACCCGCTCTGGATGTTGAATCACTATCACGCGACCGACATCGCCCGGGACGGCAATCGCCCGCTCATCTTCTCCCGTTATGCGGGGCCGGGCAGTCATCGCTATCCGGTCGGATTCTCGGGTGACACGTTGATTTCGTGGGCGTCTCTGGCCTTCCAACCGTACTTTACAGCGACGGCGGCCAATATCGGTTACGGCTGGTGGAGCCATGACATCGGCGGCCATTATCGCGGTTCGAAAGACGACGAGCTCGCCGCACGCTGGGTCGCGTTCGGGGTGTTCAGTCCAATCATGCGGCTGCACTCGACGTTGAGTACGTTCAACGGCAAAGAACCGTGGCGCTTCGGTCTCGAGGCGGAGCGGTCGATGAAGACGTTCTTGCGTCTTCGTCATCAGTTAATTCCATACATTTATACGATGAACTGGCGCAATCATGCCGGCGCCTTGCCGCTCGTCTTACCGATGTACTATGAACATCCGGACGAGGACCCGGCATATGAGGTGCCGAATGAGTACTACTTCGGCAGCGAGCTCATCGTCTCTCCAATCGTCGAGCCGATGAACAAACAACTTCATGTCGCAGCGGCGAACGTCTGGTTGCCGAAAGGCGACTGGTTCGACTTCTTTACCGGTCATCGCTATGCGGGCGAAAAATCGATTCGGGCGTTCCGTGGACTCAACGAACAGGCCGTGTTCGCCAAAGCCGGGGCCATCATCCCGATGGCGCGCCATTACTCGGGCCGGAACGATACGGATAATCCAGTCGATTTGGAAGTGCTCGTCTTCCCGGGCGCATCGAACACGTTCACGCTTTATGAAGATAACGGGTCGGACCGTGACTATGAGACGGGTGCTTACGCTGAGACGACGTTCACGCTCGATTGGGAAGAGCGAAGCCTTCACGTCCAAGTGACAGGAGACCGATCAGTGTTGCCGGTGGACCGCAATGTCACGTTACTCCTTCGAGGTGTGACCGGTTCTGGTGAATACAATCGAGAGACCCAGACACTGCGCCTCGAACTCGGTCCGATTGACGAGGAGATGACGGTGTCACTCCCGGTCGAACTGACGACGAACGATCACCGGCTCGATCGCTTGTATCGCTTCTTGGACCGCGCCGAGATTTCCTACGATTTGAAAGACCGCCTGTATCGATCTGCTGCCGCGAAGACACGGCTTGAGGCATGGCTGTTCGACTTGCATGCGCTCGAGCTCGACCGCGACCTGCAAGACGCGATCATGGAATTGATGCTCGACTGAATAACGTGCTGTGACGAAGAGGGGCAGTTCATGCCCTTCTTTTTTTTGTCAGAAAATCGTCGGATTTTGTAAGCGTTTTCAATATGAATCCCGCTATACTTAGAGGAGAAGCAAGATGGATTGGAGGGTTCGACATGAAACCAAAATGGACCGTAGACGACTTGCGACAGCTTGATGTGTTCGCCAAATGTGCCGCGCGCGAGCTCGAGGCGCTGTTGCCTCATGTCTATTGCCGCACGTATCGGAAAGGTCAGCTCTTATTTATGGAAGGCGACCCTCGGGAACGCGTCTACTTTTTAATCAGCGGTTATGTGAAGCTCGAACGCAACAATGAGACGGCGACCCATCAATATACAGACTACTTGAAACCGAAGCAACTGTTTCCGTATCGCGGTTTAATGACGGAACCGTATTATCAACATTCGGCGGAGGCGTTGACCGACATCGAGGTCATTTATATGCCGACGGACCGATTCGAACAACTCGTCTCCCGGAACGCGTCGATGTTGCTCCATATCGTCGGGCAGATGAATCGAATTCTCGACTTGCACGAACGACGTGTCCAGGATATCATCACCCCGAGCGCGACCGACCGTGTGCTCAACACGATTCATTATTTGATTGAAGACCTCGGGGAACCGGAAGCGGCGGGCGTCCGCGTCCGTTGTCCGTTCACGACGGTTGAAATCTCACGTTTGTCCGGGACGTCACGAGAGACCGTGTCGAACATCTTGTCACGCTTGCGGAAAGAAGATGTGCTCCAATTCGACGCACGTGAATTGATGATTGGCCATCCGGAATATTTTGAACAGTCGACCGTATGACGCCACGTGATGCACGCGGCGTCTTTTGCATGTCTGACTAAGCGAAGCGTTCGCCATGGTCGGATGCATCAGTTATAATTAGTGAGAATCCTCACAAAGAAAAGTTTTGGATAGTATAGAAAGGATGAACGCAGTGAAACGACTGCAAGCTCTCGCTTTAGCTGAAAAACGCCACATTGTCGGGCTCGTCATCGCCGCAGTGATGATCGGGTTATCGATTTTGGCGCAGGCGTATTTAATCGTCGACATTGTCGATCAAGTCTTTTTAAAGAATGCATCGTTTGAAAGCATCGTTCCGACGCTCGGCTGGCTCATCCTTGCGCTCGTCACCCGTGCCTTGTTCGGGTACATGTCAGGACGAATCGGTGCGAGTCTATCGGAGAAGGCGAAACGGTCGCTCCGATTGCAATTGCTCGACCGCTATACGTCGAACCCGATCGAGACTTCTTTGTCCGGCCAATCGGGAAAGAAAGTCAGCGTCTACATGGACGCGGTCGATGAGGTCGACGCCTACTTCAGTCAATATTGGCCGCAAGTCATTCAAACGTCGATCATTCCGCTGCTCATTCTCGTCGTCGTCTTCAGCCAACATTGGATCTCGGGCGTCATCATGATGGTGACGGCTCCGTTCATCCCGATTTTTTTCATCATCATCGGGATTGCGACACAGAAGAAGTCGGAAGAACAGATGGAGAAGATGAATCAGTTCTCCGGGAAGTTTCTGGACGTGCTGCAAGGACTGACGACGTTGAAACTATACGGTCGGACCGAACGCGAGGCAGAAGCCATCGAGAAGAGCAGTCTCGACTTCCGTGACGCGACGATGGTCGTCTTGAAGACGGCGTTCCTGTCGGGTCTCATGCTCGAGTTCATCTCGATGCTCAGCACAGGGGTTGTGGCACTCGAAGTGGCGCTACAAATGGTCGTTTGGCAGAACTTGACGTTCTTCTCCGGCTTTTTGATTCTCGTCTTGGCCCCGGAATATTATTTGGCCATCAAAGACCTCGGCGGTGCGTTCCATACCGGACGCGGCAGCATGGGGGCCGCCGATCGTATTTTCGAGGCGCTCGACGCACCGGATGAACGCTTGAAATGGGGCGACCGGACGTTGACGAGCCGGACACCCGAACTCGAGCTCGAAGCCGTGTCGTTCGCTTACGAAGGTGGACGCTTCACGCTTCAGCCTGTAAGCGGCGTGATTCCTGCCAGGGCCCACGTGGCACTCGTCGGGGCGAGCGGGTCCGGGAAGACGACCGTCTTGAACGTGTTGTCCGGCCTCGTCAAACCGGACAGTGGGCGTGTCCTCGTCGACGGCGAACCGCTCGAGACGTATACCGATTCGTCATGGTATGACACGATCGGTTATATCTCACAAAATCCGTATTTGTTCGCCGGCGCCGTTGCTGATAATATCGCCCTCGGGGAAGCGGCGGATGAAGCGAGCATCCTCGAAGCGGTGAACGCGGCCGGACTGACTGATGTCATCGCCCAATTGCCGAACGGACTCGATACCGAGCTCGGTGAAGGGGGTTACGGCTTGTCTGGAGGCGAACGGCAACGGCTCGCCTTGGCACGTGCCTTCTTGAAACGTCCCGGCATCATCTTGTTCGATGAGCCGACGACGGGCCTTGATTTAGTGACCGAGCAAATCGTCCGCCGCTCAATCGATGAGTTGTCGCGTGATGCGACGCTCGTCACGGTCGCGCATCGATTGCATACGATCAAGCAGGCGGATGCGATTTGGTTCATGGAAGATGGTAAGCTCCTCGCCCAAGGCACGCATGATGAACTGCTGAGTGTCCCGCAGTATGCCGACTTGTTCACGTTGCAGAAAGGAGTGAGAGGATGAATTCCCTTTGGACGATCACAAAATGGATGATGCGAGAGAAGAAAGATATCGTCCTCTCGATCTTCTTTGGCTACGTGGCCGGTATCGCGGCCGTCGCCTTGTTCGCGGCGAGCGGCTATCTCGTCTCACGGGCCGGTCTCGTACCGCCGCTTTACGCGCTGATGGTGCCTGTCGTCTTGATTAAATTGTTCGGTGTGATTCGGGCGAGTGCGCGTTATCAAGAGCGCCTCGCCTCACACCGGGCGACGTTCACAATTTTGAGCGAGCTACGGGTCCGGTTTTATCGTCAACTCGAGCCGCTCGTTCCGAGCATCTTTGCCAAGTATCGCAGCGGGGACTTGCTCGCTCGCGTCGTCGGTGACGTCGAGAGCTTGCAGAACTACTTTTTACGGGTGTTCTACCCGCCAATCATCTTGGTGCTCGTTTTCTTGAGCACGATTTTCTTCGTCACGTACTTCTCGGTCTGGGTCAGCATCTGGATTTTGTTCGGCGTCTTCGTGACGGGCTTTTTGATTCCGGCATTTTTCGCCCGTGTCCGTGCCAAACATGACCGAGAACTCCGTACCTTGCGAGGAGACCTGTCGAGTGGGATGACGGAGATGATGTACGGCTACCGGGACCTCTTGTTGCACCATCGGCTCGGTCAAACGCGCAACGAACTGCTTGAGCAGAGCGACCGCTACGCCGCTGCCCAGAAACGAGACGTGACGAACCAATTCTTCAACTCCTCACTCGTCGTGGCAGCGTCCTTGCTCGTCTCTTGGGGTGTTCTGGCCATCGGGGCCTATCTCGTCGTCGATGGGGAATTGAATGGCCTCTTCTTGGCCATGCTCATCATGATGTCGCTCACCGCGTTTGAGAACGCGACGCCGATGGCGGTCTTCCCAGGTCACTTTGCCGACAGCAAGCAAGCGGCCGACCGTTTGCTTGAAGTGGTCGAGCCAAGTGAAGCGATTGTCGCGGCAGAATCGTCCCGTACCGACATGGTGCTTGAGTCAGCGCCGGACGTATCGTTCGAGCGCGTCAGCTATCGCTATCCGGACACATTCCGGGACGTATTGAGCGACGTCGACGTGACGTTGCGAAGCGGCTCGAAGACCGTCATCGTCGGACCGAGTGGTTCCGGAAAATCGACGTTGCTGCAACTATTGCTCGCCTTTGTCAGACCCGATTCTGGTGAGATCCGATTGAATGGACAGCGGTTGGACGATGTGAGCCAAGCATCGGTCTGGCGTGAAGCCAGCGTCGTCCTTCAAGAGAATCACTTCTTCTTCGGGACGGTGCGGGAGAACTTGGCGCTCGCCGGAGATTTCGAAGACGCTGAGATGGAAGCGGCGCTCGCGAGTGTCCGCCTCGGCTTCGCACTCGACGAGCCCGTCCTTGAAAAAGGAGCGAACTTATCGGGCGGGGAACGGCAACGTCTCGCCATCGCTCGCGCAATGCTGAAGAACGGGGTGCTTTGGATTCTTGATGAAGCGACGTCGGCGCTCGATGCGCGGACCGAGGCGGACGTGTTCGCCGAGATTTCTCGCCTCGCTGAGTCATCGACGCTCGTCATGGTCAGTCATCGATTGACCGGGCTCGAGCGTTTCGATCACATTATCGTCATGGAAGGTGGTCGCGTCGTCGAGACGGGATCGTATGATGAACTGATGCGGTCCCAGGGCGTGTTCTACGGATTGAAACAAATCGAACAAGATATCTTTGCATGAAAAAAACGAGCGGCTCCGTCGGAGAGCCGCTCGTTTTTTGGATGGCAAATTTGGGTGCAACAAATGGGGGTTGTCGCATTGCTTTCAAAAAGAGTGTCGTGGAGGGGAATCCACGTGACGTAATGGTTTGGGGAACGGTTACGTCAAGCTTTTGGGAGCTACATCTTGAGTATAGGTGATAACGATTCTCATTGTCAATTAGAAAATGATACAAAAAAACCACAACCGGTTCGGGTTGCGGTCGTTCGTCAGCTTGATGGCACGCCCTTGCGGAACGTGAAGCGAAGCAAGCTGAACAAGTAACGCGTATAGAAGAGCGCGAACGCATAAAATACGGCGATGGCGGCTGCGCCGAGTTCGACACCTGGAATGTTCATCAAGAACTCGAGGATGAGAATCGACAGCAAGAAGATGTAGAGGCCAGCGTCGAGATAGAGCGGCATCAACTTGCCGCGCTGATGCCAGAACGTCCGGACGAGCGGGGCAACGATCATCCCAATGATGCGTTCCGCGAACCCGATGCTGAGCACGGAGATCATGAATGCGGCGACGGTCTCGAACGATACGAGTTCCGAGAAGGCGAACATGGAGATGAGCAGGAGCGGGCCGATAAATATCATCATCGAGAGGGACGTGCGTAAAAAGATAAACAAGTTCCGTTTCAACGTGTCGACTCCCCCGAAGAGTGACTGCCGGAACGTCTTGCCACGTTGATAGTCGAGGATAAACGACCCCACGAACATCAAACCGAATAGTGATAACAATACTGTCATGAAATGTGTTTCCCCTTTTTCTGTCCAAATCTATGATCACTGTAAGGATAGTCGAATCAAAGTCTAGCCTAGTGTACCGATTCACTAGTTGAAAGTAAAGCGGGAAAACTGTGGAAAACCGCAATCTTTTGCGAACGTTTCGCCGATTATGACGCCAAGATGAAGCGATTTCGACCGGATTCCTTAGCGTGGTATAACGCTTCGTCGGCATGCTTCAACACACTGTCGACTTCGATGTCGTTCGAATGGCATGCGCCGAGCGAGACGGTGATATGTAACGTCCCGGCGCTCGTCTCGAATGGGAACGTCGAGACCTTTTCTCGTATAGATTCGGCGAGGCGGGTCACTTCATCTCGATTGGCGTTCGGCATGATGATTAAAAATTCTTCTCCGCCGAAGCGGCCGACGAGATGACGTTCTTCACTCTCGGCGACGAGCAGCATGCCGAGCTCACGCAACACGTCGTCACCGACGTCATGTCCGTACGTGTCGTTCACACGTTTGAAATGGTCGATGTCGACGAGAATCAAGGCGTACTCTTTCGCTTCGACGTTCAAGTTGGCCATCGCCTCGTTCAACAAGCGTCGGTTGGCGATGCCGGTCAATGCGTCCGTCCGGGCGAGCTGTTGCTGGTGCTGGACGTTCTCAAAGTGACGGCGCAATTCGTGGAGCAATCGGTAGGCGGCACAAGCGCCCGCGTATGCCATCACGATATATGATGAATTATAAAATTAAGTGCAACACCCAAAAGTGAACACAAAAAAAGCCCACAGCGACGTCCTCGTGTAGAATGAAGTCACCACAACACACATTCAGACGGAGGAATCGCTATGAGCTACACCCATCTTACCACAACGGAACGCGTGAAAATAGAGACGTATCTGGAGCTCGGGATGTCCATCCGGTCCATCGCGAGACGGATCGGGCGACAGCCATCGACCGTCTCGCGGGAGATCAGACGGAACCCCGGCTACGAATCGGGACGTGCCCAGAAACGCTACGAGAAGGCGAAGACCAACTGTGGCGCCAAGACGAAACTCGACGACACGATGCGCCGGACGATCGTCGAGAAGCTGCGTGCGACCTGGTCCCCGGAACAGATCGTGGGACGGCTCTTCAACGGAAAGCTCGCCTTCTCCACCATCTACCGTTGGATCTATGCGGGACGGATCGACGTGCCCCTGACCGTGCTCCGCCAGAAAGGGAAACGTCAAAAGCCGACCGAGACGCGCGGACGCATCAACGTCGGACTCTCCATCTCGCAACGACCGCCAGAGGTCAGGGGGCGCCGGACGTTCGGGCACTGGGAGCTCGACACCGTCGTCTCCGGACGAGGGAAGTCGAAGGCGTGCGTCGCGACGTTCATCGAGCGGAAGAGCCGGTTCTATCTCGCCCTGCCGATCGCGGACCGCACCGCGGCCTCGATGGAGGGGGCGATCCATGCGGTGCACGTCGCCTTCCCGGACGGCACGTTCGAGACGGCGACGACGGACCGGGGCAAGGAGTTCAGCGGTCACGAGCGCATCCAGGCGTCACTCGGTGTGCCGATGTATTTCGCCGACCCGTACGCATCGTGGCAACGGGGAAGCAACGAGAACGCCAACGGGCTCCTGCGCGAGTTCTTCCCGAAAGGAACGGACTTCGCGCAGGTGGCGCATGACGAACTCGCGGACGCGCTCACCAAGATCAACGGGCGGCCGAGAAAATGCCTGAACTGGAAAACCGCACACGAGGCCTTCACCGAGGAAGTGTTGCGCTTAATTTGACAAACCGTCATATACAAATAGGATTGGATAAAATAGCTCAAGTGGCAAAGCGTAATAAAGAGCCGATCCAAAGACGACAACACCGATTGTTGTAAAAATGAGTAGTGTATTTCGCGTGTTGTCTAGTTTCAAGCGTAATATACTGGTCGGGACGACAAGGCTAATCATTGTCAGGACAGCCAAATAAAAACCGACATATTCACCATCCGTAATCATGAAGAATCGGCCAATCAAAAAGATGATTCCGGCAACGGCTCCACTGACCCAACCTCCGAATAGAACGGCGAGTGAGATCGGGATGGCACGTAAATCAATCAGGACACCTTCCAAATGGAGGGCATTCGCCAATAAAATCAAGGCGACAAATCCACTTTGGACACCAAGGAGAATTCGACTTTTGACTGCGGACTTCGGCGTCAGTCTAGGCCGATTGCGAAAAGGTAGGAAGGAAATCGTAAACAGCGTAAACAAGATGCATAAATCGATGAAAAACGAGTTAATGATTGTAAGCATGACCGCATCCCCTAACGTGAAATGGAAATAATTAGTTTTAGTTTAGCACATTCAAACCAGATTGACGCCAGAGGGATGGGAGGAATGTGTTCACCATTCGCGCCATTCTTCTGTCACGTCTTCTGTCGTCTCATAACCGGCTAGTGCGACCCCGGCTTGGATGAAGTCGTACAACTCCTCGCGCTCTATCGTCTCGATGAAATGGTCGTGCTCCTCATCGAGTTCGTTCAAGCGCAGCACGACATCTCGGACAGCCGCTAAGATGCTTACTTCCGTTTCGCCTGCATGTGTCAGGGCGGTCACGTACCGTCGGAGTGCGGCATCAACGGCAAAGATAATTTCGACGGTATATATGTCATCGCCCTCGTTCATTCGGTCTTCCCACAACAGTGTCGGGCGATTGGCCCATAATTGTTCAACTTCCATACGAGATACCTCCTTTGAATTGGAACATCATCTTCCACTCTATCTTAGCAAATAAGTTTGGTATGATAGAGAAAAAGGGGGACTGTCTGTGCGGTATTGGGATCATTTCAAACGAGCCTTCATTCCGATTGCGCTTATCTTGATCGGGTTAGCCATCTTTTATACATTATCGGCTCGAGGCAACCTGGCGTTGACTGTTCTCGGGGCGGCCATCGTCGGTGTCATCTTATTTTTAGTGATGCGACATATGAATCGGGTCGAAGAAGACTAACGAGAACACGTTCGCGGTTCTCGTTTTTTGTTGTCCGTGAGATTTTTTGGGTACACTACATAGTAAGGAGGGATTTATTATGGCAAAAGCTACATTTGCGGGAGGCTGTTTTTGGTGCATGGTCAAACCGTTTCATAAATATGAGGGGGTCGAGCGCGTCATTTCCGGCTACACGGGCGGTCACGTCGACAACCCGACTTATCAACAAGTCTGTTCGGAGACGACCGGTCACTTAGAGGCGATTGAAGTCACGTTTGACCCGGAAGTCATCTCATACGAGGAACTGTTGCGCATCTATTGGCGTCAAATCGACCCGACCGATGGCGGCGGGCAATTCAACGACCGCGGCGAGTCGTATCGTCCGGCCATCTTCTATCATTCGGAAGAGCAGCGCACGGCGGCTGAACGCTCAAAACAAGAGGTTGAGGACTCGGGCCGATTCGACCAATCGATCAAAGTCGAGATTCGTCCGGCGAAGACGTTCTGGGAAGCAGAAGACTACCATCAAGACTACTATAAGAAAAATCCGTTCCGTTACGAGATGTACCGGGTCGGTTCTGGCCGGGCCAAGTTCGTGAAAGAGGCGTGGAGTGACAAGAAGATTCAGAAAGAACTGAAAGATCGTCTGACGCCGATCCAATATAAAGTCACACAAGAGAACGGCACCGAACCCCCGTTCCAAAATGAGTATTGGGACGAGGAACGGGAAGGATTGTATGTCGATGTGATCGATGGCACACCGCTTTTCACGTCACGCGATAAATTCCAATCGAATTGCGGCTGGCCGAGTTTCGCCCGACCAATCGAAGAGAAGCGCATCGACATGAACATGGACACGACGCACCATATGGTCCGGACCGAAGTCCGTTCGAAACGGGCCGACAGTCACTTAGGCCACTTATTCGATGACGGTCCGAAAGAGCTCGGCGGCTTGCGCTACTGCATCAACTCGGCAGCGCTCCGTTTCATTCCAAAAGAAGAACTTGAGTCTGCAGGTTATGGAGAGTACAAGCACTTATTCGATGCGTGAAGGAGAGACAGTCATGTTCACATCCGTCAAACAACAAATCCGTCGTGAGACGCTCGCGACCGTCTTGGATTACTACGACAAATCGATTCGCAATTTATCGGAAACGGCCAGAGATGAGAAGTACAACAAGATGAGCGCGACCCCGTTCTCGTTTTTCCGCGGAAGTTCACACTTGTTCTATTACGATTTTGCAAAAGTGCCGCTCGCGTTCGATACCGATGCCTCCCATCCGACGTTCATTCAAGGAGACCTTCACTTTGAAAATTTCGGTGTGTTCGAGGACGGCGCCGGGACGATCATTTACGACGTGAACGACTTCGACGAGGCGTATCTCGGATCTTATTTGTTTGATGTCCTGCGCATGGCCATCTCGGTCGATTTGTTCGCCGCGGAGTCGGGCTTTGACGCGACACGGGCCATCGAGACGTATGCGGAAACATACGCGCTCGCCATCGACCGCTATGCGAAAGGGAAAGATGAGGACGTGCAGTTCACGAAAGCGAACACGTGCAAAGCCATCAAAAAAGTGATTAAAAAAGCAGAGAAGAAGAAAGACGCGTTCATGGCCGAGCGGACGGAAGTGCGGGACGAAGAGCGCTACTTTGCGACAAGTGACGATCTCGTCCCGGTCAGTCCGAAAACCGCTGAGCACATCAAACAGGCATGGCCGGACTATTTGGCGTCCTTGTCAGAGAAGCATCGCCATCACGCCGACCATTACGAGATTAAGGATATCGCCATCAAGCGCGAGAGCGGGACGGCTTCGATCGGGCTCGAACGGTATTACATCTTGATTGAAGGCGCGGATGCGGAGCATGACGAGGACCTCATCCTCGAGATGAAGCAGGCCCAGTCGGCCGTCCCGTCGCTCTTCTTGCCGACGCATCCGTTGTTCGAGGACGGCTTGTCCCATCAAGGGGCCCGGGTCATCGCGGCCCAGCGCGCCATGGTGCATAGCCAAGATCCGTATCTCGGCTATTTGACCATCGACGGGAATGAGTACTATATCCGTCAACGGTCGCCGTATAAGCGGAAAGTGAAGGCGAAACATATTAAAAATGACGAATCGCTCGTTGAGACGTTGAAAGTGCAGGCGGAAATCACGGCTAAAATTCATGCCCGGGCGGATGCGGATGCGAATGTACTCGATTACGAGGCGAGTGAACGGATTGCGGCAGCCATCGGGGCGTCGCACCCGCTATTCATTCGTCAAATCACACGCTGGTCGCAATTTTACGCCAATCAAGTCCGCTTCGACTTCGAGGCGTTCCAATCCTGGCTCAAGACGCGTGAGGAGACACGGGTCTGACGAGCATCGGACTTGCGGCCAGGCCCTCATTTGCCTCAGAATGGAACGGTAAAGGATGTGTGCGACGTATGATTACAGAACAGCAGGTCATCCTGCAGATGAAGCAAGTGATGACACAAATCGAACAGTCGAGCGGAGAGACCCAGAAGCGTCACTTGGCCAAGCTGATGGGCTATTGCGAGCTGTTGCTCGCTGATTCGGCACCGACGCAGCCTACTGTGGCGCCCTTGGCCCAACCGACCGAGGCGAAACCGCCGCTCGATCGGCAGATGGCAGCGTTTCTCGGGATTCCTTTAGAAGAGGAAGACAAACCGAAAACCGATTCATTGCTCGACTTTTAAGCTGTGCCCTTGTGGCGCAGCTTTTTTTGTGAGGCGTTCACGTTGACTTATATACCTTAGGGGGTATAATAAGGTTAACTAAACTATACGTAACGGAGGCGTGCACATGCTTGATTTCTTGTTTGTCGCAGTAGTGATGGGATTGATTTATTTTTGGTGGTCGAAGCGGAACAGCACGAAAACAGTTTCGACGGACGAACTGAAACGGAAGATTGCCGAAGAGCGAAACATTCAATTGCTCGATGTTCGCGAGCCGCACGAATACCGCGGTGGGCATATCAAGCAAGCGAAGAACGTACCATTATCCGGGTTCGGGAATGCGAGCGCCCAATATCCGAAAGATAAAGAACGTCCGGTCTACGTCATCTGTCAGAGTGGGATGCGGAGCCAACGGGCCGCGGCCATGTTGAAGAGCGCAGGCTACACGGACGTCTATTCCGTCAAAGGCGGCATGAGTTTCTGGCGCGGCTAATACGAGATGGAGGCGGTTGAACACATGTTCAACCGTTTTTGTATGGTCTTCGATAAGTTTCACTTTTAGAGGTGAGACTTGCCGTGTGATGTTTCCGCTTTCGGATTTCAGGGGATTCTGCTACGGTAGGAACATAGGAAAGAGAGAGGGGATACCAACATGGCAGTCATTTTATTTGATATCGATGGGACGCTCGTCGACACGACCGGACCGATGACACAAGCAATCCACGAGGCGTTAGAGCAACTTCCACATTTACCGAAACCGAGTGAGGATGCGGTCCGATCGGGGTACGGATTGGCCGGTAACGCGTTCTGGGAGCACGTCATCCCAGAGGCGACAATCGAGGAGATTCACCAAATCCGCAAGCTCCGCCACGAGACGCTCGAACGGGCGATGGAAGGCCAGCACGTCTTGTTCGACGGGATTTACGAGATGCTCGAGGCGCTCCATGCGAACGGGCATACGTTGACGACCGCGAGCAACTGCGGCGTCCATTACTTGAACCTCATGCTCGACACACAAAATATCCGCCAGTTCATGACGGCACCCGAATGTCTCGAATCCGTGAACGGCGAGAAGAAAGCCGACATTTTGACGGCGCATCGTCTCCGTCACGGTGAGAACGACTACGTGATGGTTGGGGACCGGAAATCCGATGTCGAAGCAGCTCGGGCCCACGACTTCCCTGTCGTCTTGACTGGTTTCGGCTTCGGCAACGAAGACGAGTGGGCGCTCGCAGATCATGTGATTGCGACACCGAACGATTTGATCGCCTATATCGAAGCATAAAAAAAATCCGGTTGAACATGATGTTCAACCGGATTTTTTTATAGCCCGAGCGAGATGTATTTCACTTCTAAAAACTCTTCGATGCCGTGGTGGCCGCCTTCGCGGCCGAGACCGCTCTGTTTCCACCCGCCGAACGGGGCTTGCGGCGTCGACGGGAGACCATCATTGACGCCGACGATGCCGTATTCGAGCGCTTCGGCCAAATAGAGGGCCTCGTTGATGTCTTGCGTGAACACATAGGCAGCAAGCCCGAACGGCGTCGCGTTCGCCCGTTCGATCACTTCCTCGAGAGTATCGAACGACGCAATCGGGGCGACAGGACCGAACGTCTCCTCGTTCATGCACAGCATATCCTCATTCGCATAGCGAACGACGGCCGGACGGACGAACAGGCCATCGAGCTGCTCTCCGCCCGTGATCTCGCCACCGCGGATTTGAGCGTCTTCCAAGTGCTTCATCACTTTCTCGACCGCGGCCTCGTCGATGAGCGGACCGATATCGGTCCCTTCGTCGAGCCCGTTGCCGACTTTGAGCGCTGCGACGGCCTCGATGAATTTTTCGGCGAACGCATCGACGATGGATTGCTCAACATAAATCCGGTTGGCACAGACACACGTCTGTCCGCCGTTACGGAACTTCGTCGCGACGGCTTGGGGCACGGCCTTGTCGAGATCTGCCTGCGCTGTGACGATGAGCGGAGCGTGACCACCGAGCTCGAGTGAGATTTTCTTCATCGTATCGGCGGCGCCGCGCATGAGCGTCTTGCCGACCTCGGTCGAACCGGTGAACGTCAGTTTGCGGACACGGGGATCGTGTTGCCACGCATTCACGATGTCAGAAGCTTTGCCGGTGACGAGATTGATGACACCGGGTGGAAAACCGGCTTTCTCGGCCAGCTTGACGAGTTCGATGGCCGTCAGTGGTGTCGCAGATGCCGGTTTTAGGACGACGGTGCAACCTGCGGCCAGAGCCGGTGCGAGCTTCCGGGTGATCATCGCCGCCGGGAAATTCCACGGGGTGATGGCGGCGACGACGCCGACCGGTTGTTTGATGGCGAAGATGCGTTTCTTGTTCGACGAGGCCGGGATGGTCTCGCCGTACACGCGTCTTCCTTCAGCGGCATACCACTCGATGAAGCCGTTCGCGTAACGTACTTCGCCGATGGCTTCTTGGAGCGGCTTGCCTTGCTCTTCGACCATCGTCCGAGCGATGGCTTCCGTATGTTCATCAATCAGGCGATTCCATTCGAGTAGCAGGGCACCCCGTTCTTCGGCTGTCTTCTCTTGCCAGTCCTTCAAGGCGTCGTGGGCGGCATCGACAGCCTGTTTCGCTTCGGCCGTGTCACTCTTTGTCACCGTGGCCATGATGTTGCCGGTCGCGGGATTCCGCACCTCGATCGTGTCCGATGTATCAATCCATTCTCCATTGATGAAATTGTTCTCCACTCGCATCTTGATTTCCCCTTTCGTCTAGGTCACATTGTAAAAGTACCCGTTTTCAAAAATCATACACAATTTTACAAAGGGAGGGTTCATCATGTGGGTCATTATCGTGGGGTATTTTGTCGGCAGCATCCTGGGCGGGCGCTTATACGGTATGTGGAGTGGTCAACACCTGGCTACGATCGGATCGGGAAACACAGGTGCCCGCAATGCGTTACGAATCGGCGGAAAGCAGGCCTTCTTATTCGTCTATGGGTTTGACATCTTGAAGACGGTGCTCGTGTTGTCGATCAGTGGTCCATACTTCTTTGAGACCGGGCTCGCTTTGACAATCGGTCACATTTATCCGATTTGGCATATTCGTTCCGGAGGGAAGGGGTACGCCGTATTTTCTGGAATTATATTAGCGTACAGCCCGCTATGGTTTATAGCAGGACTTTCCACGTTGCTCTTGCTCATCAAACTGACGGGGAACTCACGTGAGACCGGGCTCGTCATGCTCGTGCTCCTTCCGCTCGCCGCGTGGGGCGACGCAACAGATGTCGGTGTGGCCAGTTTGACGATGATTTTGATCATGTACCATCATATAAGGGGGAAACAACGTGCTTGAATTTCGAAGAGCGACGCCGGGGGATGCGGAAGCGATTCATCGATTGAACTATGAGACGTTTGTCGAAGAAATCCCGCAACACCATTCGAATGCGGAGCGACGACTCGTCGATCGCTTCCATGATACGAATACATACTGGATTGGATTGGCGGACGGACAGCTTGTCGCGATGTGTGCCATCCGCGACGAGCACCCGTTCTCACTTGAACAAAAAGGTGTGACGCTACCGCCGGGAGAATGGATTGAAGTGCGGCTACTGGCTGTGACGCCCGCCTATCGGAACACGAGGACATTTGCCGGACTCATGCGAGCGATGCTTATGGAGGCAACAGAACGAGGCGTGGAAGGGATTGTCATCAGTGGGACCATACGCGAACAGAAGCTGTATCGACGCTTCGGATTTACCCCGTTCGCAGAAGCGGTTGGGACGGCGGAGGCGTTATACGTGCCGATGCAGTTGACTCGATCTGGATTTATGCAGTCAGAGACCGCTCGAATATTGCGTCCGAAGCTACTCCTCGCCGGTCCCGTCGAGCTGTCATCCCAAGTGCGGTCTACTTTGGCCGTGCAGCCGTTATCGCACCGGTCCGCCGAAGCCAGCCGTTTGCTCCATTCTGTCCAATCGAAGTTGAGCGACCTCGTCAAGTTGCCCCATGTCTACACGTTACTCGGCAGCGGGACGATCGCGAACGACGCTGTCGCCGCCCAGTTGATCGGACGTGGCGTGATCATCGACACTGGGGAGTTTGGGCACCGCCTGATCGACCATGCCGAGCGGGCTGGTCTTGAATTTGATGTCGTCCCGCTTTCGGGCGGACGTCGTCTCGACCTGGAGCAAATCGAACAACACGAACCGGATTGGATTTGGACGGTCCATTGCGAGACATCGACGGGGAGAATGGTCGACCTTGAAGCGTTGCGTCACTATACACGCAAGTATGGAACGATGATCGCGATTGATGCAATCAGTGCAGTCGGTACGAAACTGACCGACTATTCGTTCGCGCACTTTGTGACATTCGTTTCTGGGAAGGCGCTACGCAATGCACCAGGGTTGGCGTTTGTCGCGATGAAACATCGAGCCGTTCCGAACCCATCGATTCCGCGCTATTTGGACTTGGCTGGCTATGACCCGATCGCCTTCACGCAATCGGTCCCGCTCATTCAAGCGATGGACATCGCGTTGACCGAACTGACAGACGTGGAGATTGCGACACATCAATCAAAACTCGATGTGTTCGTGAATGAACTTCTGCGTCGGGGCGTACCGCTTGAGATTGGAGACGACCAAGCGCCCGGCATTTTTTCAATCACGCTCCCGGAGAACCTTTCCTCGCTTGAACTAGGACTTCAGTTGACGTTCCATGGCTATCAAGTGCAATATGAGAGCTCTTATTTACGGCGTGCGAACTGTCTCCAAGTCTCGACGATGGGATGGACGACCGAACGGGATATGCAACAAGTCGCCACCTATATCGGGACATGGCTCCAGAAAAAAACCGCCACTCGAGAGAGTGACGGGGTCAGACACGGAAATCTTGGCGGGCCAAATGACGAATCTTTCGACCGAGGCGTCTTGAATTGAAGTAGGCGACGACGGCGACGACGCCACCTGACCAAAACAGCCACTCGTCAGGTCGGACATAGCCGAACAGGCCGACGAGCAGTCCAAGGATGATGACACCTGAGTTGAACGTCTGGCGGTGGAGCAGTTCCTTGGACTCGAGGTCGCGTTGGAACATCGCCTGCTCGGACAGTCGCTTCCGGGTCGGTTCTTTCAAGTAGTTATCGAGCAACGGCGGGACGTTCAGTAACTTCTTCCCGTAGTTGAGCGCCGTCATGACATAACGGTTCTGAATCGTCGTCCCATCTGACTCGAGCCATTGGATGACGATCGGTTTACCGAGCGTGAACAAATCGATTTTCGGGTCGAGGATTTGCAGAATCCCGAGCAGCGTCGAAGCGGCCCGACCGAAGAAGGCGAACTCGGCCGGTAATTGGATCGGCTCGTTCTTTACGAGCAGTTGGATGTCTTGTAGCACTTTCTCAATCAACTTCGTATCGACCGTATCGATATCGGTCTCTAAGTAGAACGTGACCGCCTTCTCGAGCGCTTGGCGAATATTATGTTTGTTCGCCGTCGGCAACAAGAAACGCAAATCTTCAAGTCCGTCGACGACTCCGTCATAATCGAGCGAGATGAACGCCTGCAAGATTTTCCGAATCGTCGCCATGTCCTGGGCAGTCGATGACCCGACCATCCCGAAATCGAGCAGGATGATCGTCCCGTCGGCCCGGATTTGGACATTTCCGGGGTGGGGGTCGGCGTGGAATTGTCCGCCGAACAGCAGTTGCTCGGCTGCCATCGTGAACAAGCGTTCGGCAAGCGCGGAGCGGTCGATGTTGTTTTCTTTTAAGAAGGCGAGATCGGTGATGCGGCGGGCATCGACCCAATCCATCGTCAACACCCGGTTCGTGCACAGATGGTCGTAATAGTCCGGAATGTACACATCGGGGTTGTCAGCGTATTTCGCTTTGAAATAATGGGCGTTCTTCAATTCGGTTTGGAAATTTAACTCGTCCCCGATGACAAAAATCATTTGGCGATATAAGCTATCTAAGTCGGTCGATTTTGCCAGCGAGGTCCGTTTGAGCATCGTCGTGACGATTCGCATCGCTTTAAAGTCGGTCCGAATGATTTTTTCTATATCCGGACGCTGGATTTTTAGGGCGACACGCTTCCCGGTTTCCAGGAGTGTGGCGCCGTACACTTCCCCGATCGAAGCAGAGGCGACGGCGTCGATGCCGACGTCTTTCACGACTTGGGTGTAGGGGACGCCCCATTCTGCTTCGAGGATGGCGCGGGATTTGTCCCAGCCTGAAGTCGGGACGCGGTCGACGAGCTCAGATAACTCGTTCAATACGGACGGAGGCAACAAGTCGGCCCGAATCGATAGAAATTGTCCAAGCTTGATCAGCAGTCCTTCGAGCCGGAGTGCGTTTCGCTTATACTCGCGGGCGAGGTTCAACATGAGCGCCTCATACTCTTCGGTCGACGCGAGACCTTGCTGCTGTTTGCGGGAGAATGCATAAATTTTAATGATGAATCGGGCGAACATCGTGACGATAATCCATATGCGGAACAAGGCGATTCGTTTCATAAAAGTACCGACATCCTTTACAAGCAGTCGCTCGACTGATCTGATTTTTTGTATCTTAACTTTACCACAGAATGCTTTGAAGAAAGGGCAAGGGATGTTTATGGAGTGGGAATTACTCAACGTCGTCGGAACGATTGCGTTCGCGGCGAGCGGTGCCATCATCGCGATGGACGAGAAATATGATATTTTTGGGGTGTGGTTGCTCGCTTTCACGACAGCTTTCGGTGGCGGGGCCATCCGAAACGTCTTGCTCGGAAACCCCGTCAGCTTGATTTGGCAACAAAACGACCTCTTCATCCTTTGTTTTCTTGTCGCGTTGCTCATCTTCCTGCTGCCGAACGTCGTCTTGCCTCATTGGGAGCGCTGGGGCGTCATCGTGGACGCCATCGGGCTCGTCGCTTTTGCGTTTCAAGGCGCACAAGTCGCCATCAAGCTGGATTTACCGTTATCGGCGGCCATCGCTGCGGCGGTGCTGACAGGTGTCGGCGGTGGGGTCGTCCGTGATTTATTGGCCGGTCGGAAACCGCTTGTCCTCCAGTCGGAAGTGTATGCGATGTGGGCGATCATCATCGCGGTCGTCACGTATTATTTCCGGCTGGAAGGTGGACTTCCCGTCTACACGTTACTCATTGTCGTTGCGGCGCTTCGAGTGATATCCTACTATCGAAAGTGGAATTTACCTGCACGGAAAGTGCGATAAGGGGGAAAACTTGTATGAAACTATTGCTTATCATTGGCGCTGCCTTAATGGCGCTTGGCGTCGCCCTAGGCGCTTTCGGGGCCCATGCCTTGAAAGAACGTCTGACACCGAACATGCTTGCCAACTGGCAGACGGGCGTGCTCTATCATATGATTCACGCCATCGGGATTATCGCCTTAGCGAGCATTTTGATGAAAGTGAGCATCAGCCAGTTCAACACGGCAGGCTGGCTCATGTTTGCCGGAATTCTCTTTTTCTCAGGCAGCCTATACGTCATGGCGTTGACCGGAATCACGAAGCTCGGGGCGGTCACGCCGATTGGTGGCGTCTTGTTTATCGCAGCTTGGATGTTCGTCATCATCGGCGCGCTCAAACTGTAATCAAACGTTAACGTGTGATTAACAGTCATCGTGTAACATTCTAAGTGTGAGACCCCTCGTCTTCACACGACAACGAACAATTGGCCCAGTTGGCCTCTTCGCTTTGAGCGAGAGACCAGCCGGGCCCTTTTTACGTTTTTTGGGAATGGTTAGACTTAGAAAAACGACTGGATGATGTTATTTAAATATAAGGTCAATGATTTCCTATTTTCAACTATTGTTACAAAAGTGTTTCGAGAAAAGAAAAGTGAAAAAATGTTGAAATATAAAGGGGTGAGGAGCTACATAAGGTTTCGGCTTCATCAGTCGTAATAAAAGTGAAATATAACTTTAACAGGAAAACATTCGACACTTCGATATAATTAGTCGTGTTGAAACTAAAAAATTAATCGTTTTTGTTACATAGCAAAACGACTGACCTTAAATAGAACGTGAACCCCGACCCCGTCATATAGAAAGGATGTCCCCATTGATCAATTGGAAACGCACCGTCTCGACACTTACGCTTAGCGCGCTTCTTCTTGGGACGCACTCGGTGGCTGATGCCTCGACGTCAATCAAGGAGAAACAAGAACAGCAGAAAAAAGTGCAAGAGAAACGAAATAACGTCAAACAAAACCAATCGAACACGTCTTCGAAAATCAAGCAAAACAAAAATGAAATCTCGAAAGTTCAAACTGAAGTCAACAAGATGGACGCCCAGCTTCAAGACATCATTAACGATGTCGCGGCAAAACGCCAAGAAATCAAGCGCACCGAGTTGAAGATTGAAGACCTCGAGAAAGATATTAAAGGTTACGAGAAAAAGATGAAGGCTCAAGAAGAAATGATGAAAGAGCGCATGGCCGCGATGCAAACGAACGGCGGCGGCTCGATCAACTGGGCTGAATTCATCTTCGGATCGAAAAACTTCTCGGATTTGATCACGCGCATGATCACGGCCGGAACGATTCAACGGAGCGACCAAGAGTTGTTCGAAGACTACGAAGCGACGCGTCAATCGTTACAAGAAGCGCAAGCGTCACTGAAAGAAGAGCGGGCCTCGCTCTTAACGCAACAAAAGGCGCTTGAAGTGCGCCAAGCTCAACTCGAGAAGAAGATGAAAGAGCGCGAAGCTCGCATCAAAGAGCTCGAGGATAAGAATATCGAATTCGAATCGCAAATCTTCGACCTTCAAGAAATCGAAGCGACGTTAATCGCCCAAGAAGAAGCGATTGCGGCTGAGATTGAAGCCCAGCGTCGCGAGGAAGAAGAAGCACGTCGTCGCGCTGAAGAGGCGGCTCGTCAAGAAGCAGCACGTAAGGCTGAAGAAGCTCGTCAAGCGGAAGCGGCCCAAGCGGCAGCAGCGGCCCGTCAAGCAGAAGCAGAACGTGCGGCAGCGGCTAAAGCCGAGGCAGAACGAGCAGCAGCTCAGAAACAGCAGAACAATAACAATAATACCCAGTCATCTGCGTCTTCAAACCAGACGGCTCAAAATAATACACCAGCTCCAAAACCGGCTGCACCAGCACCTAAACCAGCACCGGCACCTAAACCAGCGCCAGCACCAGCGCCTAAACCGGCACCGACGGCACCGACAACTTCGACGCCAGCACCATCGGGCGCGATGTTCATTCAACCGGCGGCAGGACGTTATACGCAAGGTTTTGGACCGGCAAGCGGTCAATTCGGCTACACGTTCCATAACGGTGTCGACATCGCCGGACCTGTCGGGACGCCAATCCGTGCCTCGGCAACCGGAACGGTCATCCGTGCCGGCTGGGGTGGCGCTTACGGGAATCACGTCATGATCGCCCACGTCATCAACGGACAAGTATGGACAACGGTCTATGCCCACTTAAACTCGGTCTCGGTCAGTGCCGGCCAACGTGTGACGCAAGGGTCGAACATCGGTGGACTCGGGAACACGGGTAACTCTTCAGGCCCGCACCTTCACTTCGAGATCCACAAAGGCAGCTACTCGTACTCGTCATCGAGCGCGGGCAGCACGGTCAACCCACGTCAGTTCTTCTGATTTTCCACGAGCACCCGTCAATCGTGACAGGTGCTCGTTTCAATGTGCCTGAAGAGCGAACAACAAGCGCCTATCCGTATCGGATAGGCGCTTGTTTCAGTTGGCTTGTTCGATGTCGTCCGATTGAGCGTTTGCTTTACGGAAGCGCTCGCGGACGAGATAGATGATGGTCAATCCGACCAACCATGGAATCCCGAACTTGAGCAAAATGTTGAAATCGGTGAACCATGTCGTGATCATCAGACTGAGCAACAGCAAGGCACCGAGTAACGGTAGGAACGGATAACCGATCATGCGGACCGGCAATTTGCGCCCTGTCCATTTTTTGCGGAAGAACAAATGCGAGACGAACACCATGAACCATGTGAAGATGGCTCCGAACATCGAAATCCCCATGAGGAACGGATACGATGTTTCCATGAACACTTGAAGCAGCGCCGCGAGAATGATTCCGCCTGTCGAGACGAGCAATGCGGACATTGGAATCCCGCTACCGCTGACCTTTTTAAAGATACGCGGAGCATCGCCGGCTTCGGCGAGGGAATACATCATCCGCGTCGATGCGTAGAGTTGGGCGTTCATCGCCGACAAGGCGGCGATCAAGATGACAAAGTTTAAAATGCCGGCTGCGCCAGGCACGTCGAATTGTTGCATGACGAGAACGAAGGGGCTTTGATCGATGCCCGCTTCCTGCCATGGGATGAGCATAAGCATGATGGCGATTGTGACGAGATAAAAGAACGTCAACCGGAATACGGTCGCACGCAACGCTTTCGGTACGGCGCGGTCCGGGTCTTTCGCTTCGCCGGCCGTGACGGCGACGAGCTCGGTCCCGAGGAAACTGAAGAGGGAGATGAAAATCGTCACCCACATCCCATAAAACCCGAAGGCGAAGAAACCTTCGTCACCGGTCGTGATCGATTCGATTGGTGAACCGGGTTGACCGAACAGCGAGGCGGCCCCGAGGACGATAAAGAGAATGATGGCAGTCACTTTGATAAACGATAACCAGTATTCGGTCGTCCCGAACGTATGGACGTGCCGGGCGTTCACATAAATAAGCAAACCGCCGAAGAGGGCGACCCAGACGAATCCGTTCACATCAGGGAACCAGTACCGCATATAGATGGCGATCGCGCTCACTTCGACGCCGATGGCGAGGACGTTAGCGACCCAGTACGAGTAGCGGACCAAAAAACCGGCGAGCGGATGGACATACCGTTCGGCGATCGTGCCGAACGAGCCAGAGGTCGGATGGGCGACCGTCATTTCGGCGAGACAGCCCATCAGTAAGAGGACGATGAACGCCCCGATGGCGTAACTGACGAGCACGCTCGGTCCTGCCGTTTGAATGGCGAGCCCGCTTCCGAGGAAGAGGCCCGTCCCGATGGCACTACCGAGCGAAATCATCGTCAACTGTCGCGTGGACAGTTCACGTTTTAATTTGCTAGTTTCCAAAGTTAATTCTCCTTTAGTTGAGTGAAGTGTTGTTGGGGACGACTATAGCAGACAAAAAAATCGGGTGTCAACTCGCGAAATCGTAAAAGACGGTATCGATTTGACCGCACCTATAGAAGCAAAGTTTTTTTGCACGCTTTTGTTTGACAGGAGGTTTCCCGCCCTGTATAGTACGAGTTAACTTAACTGAAACGAATAAAGGCGTCGACGAAGAGAAGTAACGATGGTCCCCGTATGACAGAGAGCTGATGGTTGGTGTGAATCAGTATGCGGGACGTCGCGAATGGACTTCCGAGCTCTAAACCGAAACTTTTAGTAGGCTTTAGCGGGTCACCCACCGTTACCATGGGAAAGCGGATGATTGTCCGTGAAGTGGGTTCTACGGAACCAACGAAGGTGGCACCACGGGGTTACTCGTCCTTCTCATAGCGTAAGCTATGAGAAGGGCGGGTAACCCTTTTTCGTTTCAATGCATAGTAAATCAGTGATTGAGAAGAGTAGCGTGGACAAGTCTCGTCAAGAGAGCCGGGGGTGGTGGGATCCTGGCCGAGACATTTACGTGAATGGGCTCATGAGAGCATGGCTGAATCAAGTAGGTCATGACGGCTTCCTCCGTTATCGGGATACGATGTGATAGCATCGGAAAGTGGGATCGATCGATCCAACGAGAGGTGGCACCGCGGTCCAAACCGTCCTCCATACGACAGACGTCGTATGGAGTTTTTTTATACCCAAAATGCTTGAGGAGGAACGGACATGTTAACACGACTATTGACGAACCCATTGACGACGAACGAAATGAAACTGGCGGCGGCCGAGCTGTTCCAAGCTGACGAAGCGCAAATCGCCGAGGTGTTACTCGCCATGAAAGCGCGTGGTGAGACGGCCGAGGAGATGGCTGGACTCGCTGATTACATCCGTGAGGCGGCAACGTTCCCCGAGACGTCGCTTCCTGTGCTCGACGTCTGTGGCACGGGCGGGGACGGGGCGAACACGTTCAACATCAGCTCGACGGTCGCGTTCGTCTTGGCGGGGCTCAACATCCCGGTCGCCAAACATGGGAATCGCAGCGTGTCGAGCCGATCCGGCAGTGCCGACGTCCTCGAGTCATTGAATATCCCCATCGTCCAAAGTCATGAGGCGATGCTCGCCGACCTCGAGCGGACGAACTTGAGCTTCTTGTTTGCCCAACATATCCATCCGGTCATGAAACATGTCATGCCGGTCCGGAAACGACTGGCGACGGCGACCATCTTCAATCAAATCGGTCCGTTGACGAACCCGCTCAAACCGAAACGCCAATTGATTGGCGTGTACCATCCATCGCTCATCGAGAAGATGGCGACGGCGATGCGCCATCTCGGCGTCGAGCGCGGCATGGTCGTCCATGGGGCAGGGGGCCTCGATGAAGCGAGTCTCGCCGGCAGAAACGATGTCTTGTTCTTCAATGGCGACAAAGTGGCCCGCTACACCGTCGACCCGCGCGATGTCGGATTGATGCGAGCGCCACTTTCGGCTCTCCAAGGCGGGACACCAGCTGAGAACGCTGCGACGCTCCTAGCCGTCTTGAACGGAGAGAAGGGACCGGCACGGGATGTCGTCTTATTGAACGCCGCGCTCGCCCTTTGTACGTACGGAAGCGTCCAGAGGCTTCGCGACGGGGTCGCCTTAGCTGCAGCGAGCATCGATGAAGGAAACGCCATCCGCGTGCTCAAACAATTACAACGAACGGAGGTTGGAGCATGAGCTACTTGACGAAAATCATCGGCACGAAAATCGAAGAGGTCAATCAACTAGAAGAGATCGAGGTGACAAGAACAGCACCCATCTCATTACCACGTTTAATGGAGGAAGGGTTTCATGTCATCGCCGAGATTAAACGGGCCTCCCCATCCAAAGGGTTGATTCGCGGCGAAGTGGACGTCGCGAGCCGGGCCCGGACGTATGAGCGGGCAGGAGCGACAATGATTTCCGTATTGACGGACGCGACGTATTTTCAAGGCTCGTTCGACGACTTGCGCGCCGTCGCGGCCGCCGTCGATATCCCGGTCCTTTGTAAAGATTTCATCATCGACGAACGACAACTCGACCGGGCCAAGGCGGCCGGGGCGAGTGCGGCACTGTTGATCGTCGCGGCGCTTCATCCGAGCCGGCTACACGCCTTGAAGACGTATGCCCAATCAATCGGTCTCGACGTCCTTGTCGAAGTGCACGACGAGGACGAGCTCAAGACGGCACTCGAACTCGGAGACGTCTTGATCGGCATCAATAATCGTAACTTGAAGACGTTCGAGGTCTCGCTCGATACATCGGTCGACTTGATGACGAAATATCCCGACGTCGCGTTCGTCAGCGAGAGCGGTGTCAGCACAGGAGCGGCGGCCCGTCGGCTACAGACAGCCGGGGCTCGAGCGATTCTCGTCGGGGAGGCGCTCATGCGACAGGACGACCCGACAGCCTTGATCGAGGAGTTGACATCATGTTCGTTAAAATATGTGGACTGACGACTGAGGCCAGTGTCGTCACAGCGGTAGAGGCGGGAGCGGATGCCATCGGGTTCGTGTTTGCGGACAGTCCGCGACAGGTCGATATCGAAACGGCGCAACGATTGCGACAGTTGATTCCTGACGGGGTTCGGGTCGTCGGCGTGTTTCTCGACCCGACAGTCAAAGAAGTCGAAGCTGCCGTCGCTTGCGGCTTGACCGACATTCAATTGCACCGTCGGACGCGCCCGCTTGAAGCGTTCCGTCAGTTCGGGCTTCCGCTCATCGAAGCGGATCGCCTGTCAGAGGCTGATGTTATCTTACTCGACGCCCCGACACCGGGCAGTGGTCAGACGCTCGATTGGGGAACGCTTGAGCGGCCGGAGCGAACGTTCTGGCTCGCCGGTGGATTGACCGTCGACAATGTCGGCGCGGCGATTCGCGCCATGCGACCGGACGGCGTCGACGTCTCGAGCGGTGTGGAAACAAATAAACAGAAGGATCATGATAAAATTCGCGCGTTCATCCGACGCGCCAAGGAGGAAACACCATGTATACACAACCAGTGAACGGAAAGTTTGGCCCATACGGTGGGAAATATATCCCTGAGACGCTCATGCAAGCGGTCGAAGAGCTCGAAGTGGCTTACGAGGAAGCGAAACAAGACCTTGAGTTCCAAGAACGGTTCAATGATCTTCTCAGCGAGTATGTCGGTCGTGAGACGCCGCTCTATTATGCGGAGAACATGAGCCGCCGCCTCGGAACGAACGTCTATTTGAAACGAGAAGACTTGAATCATACCGGTGCCCACAAAATCAACAATACGATTGGCCAGGCGCTTCTCGCCAAACGAATGGGCAAACGAAAAGTTGTCGCCGAAACAGGGGCTGGACAGCACGGTGTTGCCACGGCGACGGTGTGCGCACTCCTCAATCTCGAGTGCACCATTTTCATGGGTGAGGTCGACGTCGAGCGTCAAGAATTGAACGTGTTTCGGATGGAACTGCTCGGTGCGACCGTCGTTCCCGTCAAGTCGGGGAGCCGGACATTGAAAGATGCCGTCAACGAGGCGCTCCGTTACTGGGTGAAACACGTCGATGACACGCATTACGTGATGGGATCGGTGCTCGGACCGCACCCGTTCCCGACGATGGTACGCGATTTCCAAAGCGTCATCGGGACAGAGACGCGCCGCCAAGTGCTCGAGAAGACAGGTCGTCTGCCTGACGCGGTCGTCGCCTGTGTCGGTGGCGGTAGCAATGCAATGGGCATGTTCTACCCGTTCTTGAATGACGAAACGGTCGCCTTATACGGTGTCGAGGCGGCAGGAGGCGGTGTTGATACGGACAAGCATGCGGCGACGCTCACGAAAGGCGAGGTCGGGGTGCTCCACGGTTCGCTCATGTATGTTTTGCAAGACGCGGCCGGACAAATCCAGGAAGCGCACTCGATTTCGGCCGGGCTCGATTATCCAGGCGTCGGACCAGAGCACAGCTTCTTAAAAGATATCGAACGGGTCCGCTACGCGGCGGTCACGGACGAGGACGCACTCGCGGCCTGCATGACACTTAGTCGCCAAGAAGGCATCATTCCGGCGCTTGAGTCATCGCACGCGCTCGCCTATGCGGAAACGCTCGCCCAAACAATGGACGCGGACGAAGTGCTCGTCATCTGTCTATCTGGCCGCGGGGATAAGGATGTTCATACGATTCGAGAAAGGGTGACCCAATGATGAGATTAGATGAAGCGATTCGACAGCGGAGTGAAGGGACGGCGTTCGTCCCTTACATCATGGCCGGGGACGGCGGACTCGATCACTTGATTCCGACGATTGAACGGCTAGAAGCGATGGGGGCGACGGCAATCGAGCTCGGTATCCCGTTCTCTGATCCGGTCGCAGACGGTCCCATCATCGAGGCGGCCGGAATGCGCGCCCTCGAACACGGTGTGACGTTGACGGACGTGTTGGACCGTTTAATAGAAGGAACGGGTCGTTTTTCGGTGCCAATCGTCCTGATGACGTACTTGAATCCGGTGTTCCGGTTCGGGGTTGAGCGCTTCTTCGAGCGAGCGGCAGCGTCTGGGGTCAGCGGCGTCATCATTCCCGATTTGCCGTTTGAAGAGAGCCTCGATTTGTTCGCCGGCATCGATCGTCACGGAGTCGCGGTCGTACCGCTCGTCACGTTGACGAGCAGTCAGACGCGAATCGATACGATTTTGAGCCAGGCGGAAGGATTCGTCTATGCGGTGACGCTCAAAGGGACGACCGGGAAGACGGACGTGTTCCCTGATGAGTTACTGGATCACTTGCGGTCATTGACGGAACGGTCGCCGGTACCGGTGCTTGCTGGTTTCGGTGTCCATCGCACCGATCAGGTTCGGACACTCGGGTCGGCCTGTGACGGGGTCGTCGTCGGGAGTTTCATCGTTGAGGCGCTCCATGCGGGACGTGTTCAGGACGTGGCCACGTTGATTGCATCGGCGCGGACGGTCGGCGTAAAAAAATAAGGATCGTGCCGAGGCACGACCCTTATTTATTCTTCGATTTCGATCGTGCGGGTGCTCGAACCGTCATCGGCTTTCGGTACGGTCAAGTGGAGTACGCCGTCTGAGAGTTTTGCTTTGATGGCATCTTCTTTCACGTTCGGCAGATAGAGTGAACGTTGCATCGATGTGACGCGGCGTTCCCGATAGACGTAGTCCTTGTCTTCTTCCTTCTCTTCACGTTGGTCGACCGAGAGGACAAGGTAGTCTTTATCGTAGCGGATGTGGATGTTGTCTTTTTTGATGCCGGGCATCTCCGCCTCGATGACGTATTGGCCGTCTTGGTCCCGGACGTCGAGCTTGAACGAGTCGAGGAACGACGTCGCCCCGTCTTTTGGGTCGAACAGTTGATTCATCCGATCGAAGACATCGCCGAACAAGTCTTTGCGCAATCGATCGAGTTCATTCTTTCGGAATGGCGTCAAATCGAACATAAGAATCCCTCCTTATACAAACGGACAGGCTAGAAGTGTTGTCACTTCTAATCTGTCCGTTTTTTTAAAGGATTAAACTCGGAAATCGTGACAGTTCGATGAAAAAACGAGAGTCACAATTCGACGCGCTCCAACCCGTCCTCCCCGAATTTTCGGTCGAGTTGGTCGTGGCGATATGTCGAGGCGAGGACGTATAACAAGTCACCTGGCTCGATTTTCGTCTGGCCCGTCGGTGGGATGAGGTAGTCTTGGCGGACAATCGCATTCACGACCGTGTTCGGCGGCAAGGTGATATCGGCGAGCGTCTTGCCAATCATTGATGACTCTTCGGTCGCCACGTAAGGGACGAGCTGATGTTGCGATTGTTTGCTCGAGACGAGCGCGATCGTATACGGCGAACGGATCTTATCCGGTCCAAGCAAGTCGAGTTTCGCCGCGAGCGGTGTCAGTGTCGTTCCTTGAATCAAGGCGCTTGTCACGACGACGAAGAAGACGGCATTGAAGATGAGTTGGCTGTTGTCGATGCCCGCGATGAGCGGGAATGTGGCGAGGACGATTGGCACGGCGCCTTTCAGTCCGGCCCACGAGATGAACAGCTTCTCTTTGTGTGTGAACGCCATGTTGATCGTCGATAAATAGACGGCGATCGGGCGGGCGATGAACATCAAGATGAACGAAATGAGCAAGCCTTTCCAGATGAGCTCAGGGTCGAGCAACTGTCTCGGGAAGACGAGCAATCCGAGAATGACGAACATGATGATTTGCATAATCCAGGCGAGCGCCTCGGAAAATTGAACGATGGTCACTTCATGGGCCGTATGCGCATTCCCGACAATCATCGCGGCAAGATAGACGGCGAGCAGTCCGCTGCCGGCAAAGTAGGCGGCGACACCATACGTCATAAAGGCCATCGAGATCATCAAGACAGCATGCAAGCCGCTCGACTCGAGTCGCAAGTGGTTGAGCATGAGTCGGGACAAGTTCCCGAGCATATAACCGACGAACGCCCCGACGAGGAGTTGGAGGATGAACATCCAAAGACCGTCCCAAATCGTCGTGTCAGGCTTTAACATAAAGTCGAGGGCGAGAATCGTCAAGAACATCGCCATCGGGTCATTCGTGCCGGACTCGGCTTCGAGTGTCGAACCAACTTTCGGTGAGATATTCTTCCCTTTAAAGGCGGCGAAGACGGCGGCCGCATCGGTCGAGCCGATGATGGCGCCAAATAGGAAAGATTCCACCCAGTCGAAGCCAAATACGAAACGAACGGCCACTGCGATGAGCCCGGTCGTCAACAAGACACCAATTGTGGCGAGTGAAGCGGACGGGGCGAGGACGCTCCGGATCGACGACCATTTCGTCTGTAAGCCACCTTCGAACAAAATGACGACGAGTGCGGCGACCCCAATCATTTGAGCGAGATCGGTATCGTCGAAGAAAATCAGACCGGTGATATCGCTGCCCATCAGCATACCGATGCCCATAAACAGGATCAAGGCGGGCAGACCAAAACGAGTCGATACGCGTGTGGCCAATACGCCGGCGACAAGGAGCAGACCGAATAATAGAATCAAAATATCAGTACTCAAAATCGGTGCGGTCAAACACATCACTTCCTTTTTCACGTTGATATTTACATGTATTATTAAGTTCATTATACCATGAAATGGTTATGAATTAAGAATCAACGCATCGTTAATTATGCACATTGGAATAATCAGATATAGATGTGGTAAAGTAGGGGAAATCAAAAGGGGGATTCACATGGCTAAAATTCACGTGCTCCATGAAAACAATGAATGGACGAACCATCTCGTCCGACGACTCGAGGAATTGTCACTTCCTTATGAACTGTGGCATCTCGACCAAGGCATCATTGATATCACGGCCGAACCGCCAGAAGGCGTCTTCTATAATCGGATGAGCGCTTCGTCGCATACGCGGGGGCACCGGTACGCGCCGGAGTTGACGGAAGGGGTGCTCGCTTGGCTCGAGGCGAACGGGCGGACCGTCTTCAACGGCACGCGCGCGATTCGGCTCGAAGTGAGCAAAGTCAATCAATATACGGCGCTCCGTCAAGAAGGGATTCGAGTGCCGAAGACGATTGCGGCCGTCGGGAAAGCCCAAATAATCGAGGCGGCCGAGACGCTCGGGATGACGCCGTTCATCACGAAACACAACCGGGCTGGCAAAGGACTCGGGGTGCAACTGTTTCATTCCATCGATGCATTGGAAGCATACGTGAACGGCCCGACGTTCGAGGAGTCGATCGACGGGATCACACTCATCCAGCAGTATATCGAGGCGCCGAAACCGTTCATCACCCGCTGTGAGTTCATCGGCGGCAAGTTCGTTTACGCGGTGCGCGTCGATACATCAGACGGCTTCGAACTCTGCCCCGCCGACGCTTGCTCGATTGAAGACCAGTTTTGCCCGGTCGGCGAGACGCCACCGGCGAAGTTTGAAATCGTCGAAGGATTCAATGACCCGATTATCAAGCAGCTAGAGGCGTTTCTAAAGAACAATCAAATTGCTGTTGCTGGAATTGAGATCATCGAAGACGCGGACGGGAACGTCTACGCGTATGACGTCAACACGAACACGAACTACAACTCGGACGCCGAAGCGAAAGCAGGGCAGTACGGCATGCTCGAACTGGCGACGTTCCTCGGTGACGCCTTGACGGTCACGTCGAAATAAACGCGAAGAAAGGGTCAGGCTTTTGCCTGACCCTCAGATTGTAGACAAAGTCACGTTTCAGGCGAACTGAAACGTGATTTTGTCGTTTTCGGGCCTTTAGGCGCTCTGCCCGATCCCCTTTTCAGGCGGGCTGGGCGTTCTTCCATGCCCAGCCCGCCATCTTCTTGAGATTGAGGGCAGCAAAAGTAAGCATCGCCTGCATTGAAACTTTTTCAAGTCCCCGATAACGGGTCCAACGCATGCCATGCTTCTCTTTTGCGTCCGCGAACACGCGCTCGACCGTCTGTTTACGACGGTCATAGATGTTGCGGTTCAATTCCGTGTGGCGGAGGTCTTCGACCTCGTCCATATAGGGTTGCCAGAGGTGTCGCTCGATTATCCGCTGGTGCTTCTGGCTCTTCGTGCACTGCTCGAGCAGCGGGCAGTTCACACAAACCGCGGGATTCGAGACGTACTTGCGTTTCCCCTCGCGCATCGTCGTGCTGTACGTTAATAACTCGTTGTTTGGGCAGATGTAGACGTCATGGTGCTCGTCGTAGATGAAATCCTTGGTCTTGAAGGCGCCCTTCTTACCCTTCGGGCGGGTGTATGGGAAGACCGGCAGGATCCCACGGTCAATCAGCAGCTTGGCAATGGCCGGATTTTTATAGGCGGAGTCGGCGGCGACGGCGAACGGTTGAATCAGGCGGTCGGAGACCTTGTCGAGCAGATTGGGGAACGCTACACTATCGTGCACGTTACCCGGTGTGACGATAGCACCGAGCACGAACCCATGGGCGTCGCTCGCCGCATGGACCGAGTAAGCGAACTGCTTCTCACGCTCACCTTTTACGTAATATCCACTCTCAGGGTCTGTCGTGCTGACCTTGATTTCCTTCGTCTCCTCCGCCTGATTCTTTTTTGGCCCTAAGGGCTTCTTTCCACTTTCTTCGCGGTCTCGCTCGACCTCGGCATCGAGTTGTTCCTGATAGTGCTTCACCTCTTGCCGGACGGTCTTCTTGACGAGCTTCCGCTTGTTTGCGTTCGCTTTGACGTGTGTCGAGTCGACGAATAGGACGGCGCGATCGATGAACCCTGCGTCCGCAGCCTGTTCAAGGATATGATAGAAGATGTCGTCGAACAAGCTCGTGTACTGGAACCGACGCACATAGTTCTTCCCGAACGTCGAGAAATGTGGCACCTTGTCCGTGAATCCGAACCCGAGAAACCAACGGTATGCGACGTTCGTCTCGATCTCACGAATTGTCTGTCGCATGGATCGGATACCGAACAGGTACTGAAGAAAGGCCATCTTGATCAGGACGACAGGGTCGACGCTTGGCCGGCCACGATCCTCAGAATATAAGTCCTCCACGAGCGGATAGATGAACTCAAAGTCGATCACCGCCTCGATTTTTCGGACCAGATGGTCCGCTGGCACAAGCTCGTCGAGCGTGACCATCTCCAGTTGTGTCCGATTGGTTTCCGATTCTGTTGATTTCCTGATCATCCGATTCGCCTCCATAACTGTTTCTATATCTCTCATTATAAAAAAGCGACGACGGTACGAAAAGAGGGATTGATGCGTGGGCCGACTGCGGGCACGGCGAGACTTCCAGGGGATTAGCAAGCAAAGGGAGACCCAGCAGCGACAAAGTCGCGATGCGGCTCCCTGCTTGCCCCCAGAAAAGCGAGCTGTGCCCGGTCGGGCAAATAAAAAAAGACTGCAGACAATGTTTTGTCTACAGTCTGAGGGTCAGGCTTTTGCCTGACCCTTTCGCTGTGTATGTTGTAATTGCTGTTCAAATCGAAGTTGGACTAGTTCTGCCGTCGGTGCCATTCGTTCGATGAACGAATCTAAACGTTTCGCCGTGTCTCGATCTGATTCCTTGAACACGCGCATCGTTGTTCACCTCATTGATCATTGTTATGTTGCTTCTACAACAATGATTCCCGAGGGCGTGATGGCGTAAACCTCGTTCAGCCGAGGAATGTGCCAAGTTCTTCTTTAGGCAAGATGTTCCCGACGTAAAAGTCGCCGAACTCGCCATATTTGGCACTGACTTCGTCAAAGCGCATCTCATAGACAATTTTCTTAAACTGGAGCGAGTCTTCAGCGAACAACGTGACGCCCCATTCCCAACCGTCGAAACCGGTCGAGCCGCCGATGAACTGTTGAATCTTACCGGCATAGCTGCGGCCGATCATGCTGTGGCGATACATGAGCTCTTTACGCTCATCCATCGACAACGAATACCAGTTGTCTCCGTCACGGCGCGCCTTGCTCATCGGATAGAAGCAGATGTGGGCCGCTTTCGGGAGCGTCGGATAGAGACGGGCCCGGATGTGCGGGTTCTCGTACGGGTCGCCGTCCCCTGAACCGCGGTACATGCCGAGTTCGATGACAGAGACATACGAATAGCTTGGAATCATATAATCGTACAATTTCGTCTTGCGGAGGGCGAGTTCGACTTGCTCGAGCTCTTTGAACGTCGGACGAAGGACCATCAAGACGACGTCCGCTTTTTGGCCAAGGATCGAATAGAAGGCGTGACTCCCTTCACCACGTGTCTCGACATCTTCGAGTGAGCCGAGGAAAGCGACGAACTCGTCAATCATCTCTTGACGCGCGGTTGGGTCGACTGTTTTTAAACGAGTCCAATCGATGGAGCGGAAATCATGGAGCGTATACCAACCGTCTAACGTGGCGGCTGCGTGTTGCGTATCGGTTGTCGGTGTTGGTGCTGGACGTTCTGACATTAAAAAAACTCCTTTCGAGACTAGGCTTCGCTGACTATTTTACCATACACGATTGACCGCCTGGCAAATTTGGGGCTGCTGTGAGGCTAGTCACACTTCGAGCCGGGTAAAGAGGTAGAGAACAGGTTTTATGAAAACGGCTTCACAACAGCCTGTATCAGTCGATAAGATCAAACTGTTCTATCCATATAATGATTGATTTCAAGCGATTTATGACGAAATGGGCAGAATAGTTTATTTTAAAAAACGTACTGTGTATAATAAAACTCGCATATGGACGAGAGCGTCCGAGAGAGAAAAAATCCGATTTCTTCTAATCGAAAAGGAGTTCATTCACTATGAAACTATTTGACACGTTGAAACAAAAAGTCAGCCCGATTCGCCCGACCATCGTCTTCCCAGAAGGCGTTGACGAGCGCGTCCTCGGCGCCGCGGTTCGTTTGAAGAATGACGGCATGGTCGAACCGATCGTCATCGGACCAAAAGCTGAGCTTGAAGCGGTCGCTGCGAAGCACGGCTTTGACATCTCAGGTTTGACGCAATACGACCCAGCGACGTACGAAGACATCGACACACTCGTCGAGTCATTCGTCGAACGCCGTAAAGGTAAAGCGACACCGGAACAGGCACGTGAATTATTATCGTCAGACGTGAACTACTTCGGTACGATGCTCGTCCACACAGGAAAAGCAGAAGGTCTTGTCTCAGGCGCGATGCATGCGACAGCCGACACGGTTCGTCCGGCCCTTCAAATCATCAAGATGCAAACAGGCATCAAAAAGACGTCAGGCGTCTTCATCATGGTACGTGACGACGAGCAGTACGTCTTCTCGGACTGCGCAATCAACATCGCACCGGACGCGGCTGACCTCGCCGAAAACGCCTACTTGTCAGCGTTGACAGCGAAGACGTTCGGCATCGAGCCACAAGTCGCGCTCCTCAGCTTCTCGACAAAAGGTTCAGCGAAATCGCCAGAGACGGAGAAAGTCATCGAAGCGACACGTCTCGCCAAAGAGAAGGCACCAAACCTTCCAATCGACGGCGAACTTCAATTCGATGCGGCGTTCGTACCGAGCGTGGCGGCGAAGAAAGCACCAGGCTCTGAAGTAGCCGGGAATGCGAACGTCTTCGTCTTCCCAAGCCTCGAAGCCGGAAACATCGGCTACAAGATGGTTCAACGTTTCGGCGGATTCGAAGCGATTGGACCGATCCTTCAAGGCCTCAACAAGCCGGTCAACGACTTGTCGCGTGGCTGTAACGAAGAGGACGTCTACAAATTGACGCTCATCACAGCGGCACAAGCCATCGACGAGCGCAACGAAGCGTAAGTCAAAAGCATCCTTCCTGAGCGGTGGATGCTTTTTTTGTGGTCACATTGTAAACTATTGGAAAAGGGGGCGAGGAAATGGACGAAGTGGAAGACATCATCACATTGCCGGAAGGGCATCGGTACGCCATGTTCGGTGGCGGAGATGATTATCCGATCAAAACGTATTACGAAGGGGTGTTTGAAACGGTATTCGTCGTGTTTCATCCGTTTCTAGTCCCGAAAAACGACCCGACAGCGGTTGACCGTTATGTCGAGATGGATAAAAACGAGGTCGAACAGCAATTTCGGGCCATCACCTGGGCTGATATGCGTCGCCGACTTGGTTTCGATGACATCAAACGCATCGATCACGCGCTCCGGACGATGATTGGAGCGCTGAAACCGCACGCCGAAGATCAAGAAGGTGCGAATCGAATCATCGAATCTTGCGATCGCGAGAACGTACTTCCACCGGGCGAAGGGGAACTGTCTAATCTTTTAGAGAATCAGGTGTTACGAGCACTTCTTGAGATGGGAGAAAAGTGGATGTGGAGCGGGGACGAGTTCTGCACGGAACGGCATCTCATCAACATTCGGGAGACGCTAACCTCTGATACGTGGGGGGTGCGTCATCGGACGTTCTTCGGACATCAACATGATTGGCTCATCGTACCGCCTTGGGATAGCCATTTCACGTTGATTTGTGGCAGCCGAGATTGGGTCGAACAGATGGTGAAACGTTGTGAGTTGGAAGGCTTTTATTGTCAGGACGACACGACAATCAATTGGAGTTTGTTTGACGCGAAACTGAGGTAAACTAGTAGGGGACAACACTTTGAAGGGGGAACCACCATGCAAAACATCCATGCAACCGAATTACGTGAAAAACTTGAGAACGGCGAATCACTCCACATCATCGACGTCCGTGAACAAGACGAGTACGATGCGGGTCACATTCCGAACGTACCGCTCTATCCGCTGTCTGAATTTCCTGGCGTCACGGACAAGCTCGCGAAAGACAACGTCTATCACGTCATCTGCCGCTCAGGCGGCCGCAGTGTGACGGCATGCGATTATTTGGAGTCAGAAGGCTACAAGGTTATCAACGTCGAAGGCGGCATGCTCGCTTGGGACGGTGACGTCGAAGCGTGATGCTCGATAATCCATGGGTCGCCATCCCGCTGTTGATTGCGCTTTATTTGACCGTCTATACGTTCGTCAAGCGAGTCGATGGGGACAAGTGGCGGCTCGTCTGGGCGGTCTGGATCATCGTCATCGTCATGCTGTTGACGATTCGGCTCGTCCAAAGTCTATAGAAAAACGAGTGAAGCCCGCAGAGGCTTCACTCGTTTTTTAGTTATCGCGTTTATCGAATGTGATCGAAGCGATCGCATCGTGTTGGTGAATCGACTCTTCGTTGCGGCATTCGACGAAGAAGTTGACGACTTGTTTCATTTCGTACAAGTCAGCCGCGATCAAACGGACCATATCTTCAACGAAACGCGGGTTCTCGTACGCGATTTCCGTCGCACGCTTCTCATCCGGACGTTTGAGGACAGGATGAAGCGGGGCCGATGCGTTCGACTCGGCTGCCTCAAGAAGCGCGAGACGCCAGTCGAAACCGTCGAGCGAAGTTTCATCGAGACCTGCTTCAATCGTGATGTAGCCGCGTTGGTTATGGGCGCTGTACTCACTGATTTCTTTCGAGCATGGGCAAAGTGTTGTCACGTTGATGACGAGCCCGACCGTTACGCTCGCCATACCAGTCTCTAAGTTGTACGTCACGTTGTGCATGACGTCCGCGTTCATGAGACCGCTGAGACCTGTGGCTGGTGCTTTCCGGCTGAAGAACCATGGGTAACGGACCGTCAATTGACCTTCCGTCTGTTCCATACGCTCGGCGAGTTCTTGCGCGAACTCGATGAGTGAGCGGTTCGATAACGTCCAACCTTGTGTGTGGTACGCGTCGAGCTGTTCTGTCAGACGCGACATGTTGATCCCTTTACGGTCTTGGACGAGCGAAGTCGTCAACTCGAACGTAGCGACCGTCGCTTGGATACCGTCTGGCGTCTCGATGTTGACGGGGTGTTTGACGTTTGAGATGCCGACGCTGTCGAGCGCGAACAAGAAGTTTTTTGGTGTGTTTTGTAGATCGACCATTTTATCTTTTTCAGTTGGCTTCGTGCCTTTGATCGGCGGGACCGAACCGAATAATTTATGTCGTTCTGCTTTAGTAGGTAAAGCGACATGGCTTGTAGACATAATCGGATTCTCCTTTTTTGAGAGGGCAAATGACTGCCACTCGTTCTTGTTAGGATTTTATCACGAAATGTACATCGACCGGGTACCATTTTGCTCTTTGAACATGCTTTGAACGTGCTGACAAATTAAAAAACTTCAGCAATCGAAGAAAAGAAGATTGATTTCGATATGAATCGGGAATAAAATGTTCCTGTGAACTTAAAAAATAGATCACTATTAAATATGAAGGAACACAACAAAAAAGGGGATGTTTTTAATGGATTGGCAGTTAATCCTGCAGTACGCCTGGATCATCGTCGTACTCGTCGGTCTCGAGGGGCTACTTTCTGCAGACAACGCGCTCGTCTTGGCGGTCATGGTCAAGCACTTGCCGCGGACAGAACAGAAGAAGGCACTATTTTACGGATTACTCGGAGCGTTCGTTTTCCGCTTCATCGCATTGTTCTTGATTTCATTCTTGATTAACGTCTGGCAAGTCCAGGCGCTCGGTGCGCTTTACTTGATTGGAATGAGTGCGCGGCACCTGTATATGACCTATAAAGCCCGTAAGATGGATCCGAAACAAGATCTCGCCGCTGAGGCGAAAGAAGAGACGGCCATCACGGAGAAGCCGGTCACGAAGAAAGAGTTCTGGTGGACGGTCGCCAAAGTCGAGTTCGCCGATATCGCCTTCGCGGTCGATTCGATTCTTGCGGCGGTCGCACTTGCGGTCAGCTTGCCGCCGCTCGGTCTCGGTGAGATTGGTGGCATCGACTCAGGTCAGTTCTTCGTCGTCTTGACAGGTGGACTCATCGGGGTCATCTTGATGCGTTTCGCTGCTCGAGTTTTCGTCAAGCTGTTGCATCAACGTCCGACACTCGAAACGGCCGCCTTCATCATCGTCGGCTGGGTCGGTGTGAAATTGACGGTGCTCGTTCTCGAACACCCTGGCTTCAAGGAATTGATTGCCGGTACACCGTTCGCGTTCATGGGTCTTCCGGACGGATTCGTCCACTCGACGGCATGGACCGTGTTCTTCTGGTCGGTCATGGTCGGTATCGCGGTATGGGGTTGGTTCTCTTCAAAACCGACAGCGGTCAAACATTAAAAAATGGTCTCTCGCCTTTATGCGAGAGACCATTTTTCATGCCGTGACGTCTTGTTTCTCGTAAATCGGCACCCAGCCCTCTGTCGTCACGAAAATGCGGACGGCGACGACTTTGCGGTCGTCTTGGAGCGTGAAGTAGTGGCGCGTGTTCACCGGCACCGAGATGAGGTCGCCCGGGTTGAGCTCGATGTTGAAGTAGCCGCGCTCGGCGTCATCGATGGCGAAGATGCCATGGCCGCTGACGATGAAGCGGACCTCGTCATCCGTGTGGTGGTGTTCTTTTTGGAAGTTGACGAGCAGTTCGTCCAAGTTCGGCGTCGCATCCGACAACGAGATGACGTCTGCCGTCTCGTAGCCGCGGCGCTCCGATACGTCGCGAATTTCGTAACGGAACGTCGTCAAGATCGCTTGTTTGTCCTCGTCCGTCAACTGATAGTTCTCTTGCAGGTTTTCCGGGAGCTTTGTGATATCCCACTGCTCGTACAAAATCCCGCGAGACTCTAAAAAGGCACTCACTTCAGTTTGATCGACGTAACGCTCTTCGGTTTGTTGGAAATAGACAGTTGCCATGGTTGGTTCCTCCTTATGAATGGACGCCTAGGGCGCGTAGTTTTAACGTATAGCTGAACAAGAACTCGTAAGCCTCTAAATAGCGTTTGGCCGCGGCCGGGGTCTCGCCCCAGACGGTGATGCCGTGATTGCGGATGAGGACGGCACCGGCGTTTGCCCGGATATGAGAGGCGAAAGCGGCCGCGAGCGTCGGGATGTCCGCATCGTTCTCGATAATCGGTACGCGGACGACCGCATCCTCGTCCCAAAAGCCGAGCGCCTTGATGATTTCTTGACCAGTAAAGACGACTTCGCCGGTGGCGGCATGGAGCTCGGAGATGACGTTATTGTCGACCGTATGGACGTGAAGCGAACACGTCGCGTCCGTCCGATTGAACACTTCGACGTGGAGCAGCGTCTCGGCGGATGGACGACCGTTCTGTTCGCCAATCAAGCGTCCGGCCGCGTCGACGTGAACAAAGTCGTCCGGCGTTCGTTTTCGTTTATCGCGTCCGCTCGCCGTGACGAGAAATTCGAGCGGGTCGTCGGACACGCGAATCGCCAAATTCCCACTCGTTCCGGGGAACCAGTCGCGGGCGGCGAGTTCGTCTTTAATGTCGGCGAGTTCAAGCCAACGTGCCGCAAGGCTCATACGGCCACCTCCTTCAAGTGATGGGTGATGTCGTCAAACGTCTCGAACGGGGCGTAACGGATGCCTGCGTCTTCGCAGAGCGTGATGAGTTGACCTCGGGCGTAGACGAAGTCGGCACGCTTCGCGACCTCGAAGTCGGTCACTGAGTCGCCGATGACGATTAAGCGGTCGGCGGGATTGACGATGCGGCGAGCGAGCGTCGGTTTGCAACAGCCGCAATCGTTTGTACACTGTTCGTCGCAAGCGTGCGGCCAAGCGACGCCTACCGTCTCGTCGGAGAAGTCGGCGACGTTGCAGTAGATGTGCTCGGGATCGACGTAGCCTGCTAAAATCGGCTGGACGAAAAAGTCCATCCCGCCGCTGACGACGTCAAACTTCCAGCCGTGGGCCCGAACCTGTTCTAAAAATGACGGGAACCCTTGGCGGAGCGTGATCCGCTCCAACAAATAATCGCGGTAAGCCGGGGCGGCCTCGCTCGGCAATAGTTGAAACATTTGACCGACGCCGGAGCGAATGGAGATCCGTTGCTCGAGGACCGCATCTTTCAACTCGACCCAAGCCGGAGGCGCGAACGCCTTCATCAACGCGATGATATTGTCTTCGGCCGTGATCGTCCCATCGAAGTCGCACAGGATATGGACCGTCATCGGGGCGCCCACGCCTTCAACGCGGTATCGAGTTCGTCCGTCTGGCCTTCGGTTTGACCGAGGACGTGAGTGATCGCTTGTCGGAACGCACGAGCCCCGGCGGCTGCGCCGTCCGGATGACCGTGAATCCCACCGCCGGCGTTGATGACGACATCCGTTCCAAAATCACGGATGATATCGGCGACGAGTCCCGGATGAATCCCAGCTGACGGGACCGGTAAAATCGGTTTCGACCAATGTGGTTCGGTGCTCAGGTCACGAATCGCGAACGCCTCGTCCCGCGGTGTCGCAAGGGAGCCGTACGGTGACGGGAAGAGCGTCAAATCGGCCCCCGCGAGGCGTGGGAGTTTACCGAGCAAGAGCGAATGACTGATTGACCCGGTCAAGGCGCCGGCGAAGGCCGGATGTGCCAAGATGGGGACACGGATATCTGGGTCGTTCGCAAGTTCGCGCAGTGCGTCAAGACCGTACGTATAGACGTTGAATAAGAGCGCCGTCGCACCGGCCTCGATGAGACGGAGCGCTTGGTCACGCAGACCGAACACGGGGCCGCTCAGCGTGATGGCATAGAGGACACGCTTCCCGGTTGCCTCGAAGTGGGCTTGAATGACATCCGCTCCGACCCGGGCCCGTTCAAGCGACGGGGTGAGCGGGTTGTCGTATAAAATCTCGTCGTCTTTGACGATATCGATGCCTCCGGCGAACTGATCGCGGAGTTGTTGCTCGAGAAACGCGAGGTCACGGCCGATGACACCTTTGAAGATGCTCATGACGAGCGGGCGATCATGGACACCGAGTAAATCGCGAATCCCGTCGACGCCGAACTTGGCGCCTTTGAAATGGGGGGCGAGTGTCTCGGGCAACGTCAAATCGATTAACCGAATCGAATCGTCGAGGGACAGTTTCCCGAACGTCGTCGTCAAGATGGATGAAAAGTCAGGGCTGACATTATGTAACGGATAGCGAATCGTGAAGCGGCTCGTCGTGTCCGTATGGGTAGTCGACACGACCTCACCCCGGTACGTCTGTAACTGCTCTTGCTCTAAGTGAGGCAGCTCCGTCCATGTGCCGACGGTCAGCTCGAGGGCGATTTTGTCGGCGACGGTCGCGACCGCGTCCGTTCGTTTGATTTCATATGTGGCAGTGATACTCATATGGTTCCTCCTTCCAGGCAAACAAAAAATGACCCCATGCCGAGGCAAGAGGTCATCATAAAAAATGAACTCTTATCTCTCAGCTTTCGCTGCAAGAATTAGCACCGTGCCATCTCTGGTCGGTTGCTGCGACATCATCGGGCTCGTCCCTCCGTCTGCTCTTGATAAGAATGTGATTTGAAGTTGTGAAATTTAATTGAATTTTTGCATAGATTCGTCACGTCGTCAATTCCTTTTTTTCCAAAAAAAATATTCTGGGAAGTTGTTTCCATATATGCACAAAAAAAGACGGAGGTGCACCGAGAAAATGACGTTGACAATTGTGACATCGAGTCCGTAATATTCATCACATAAGTTCACCGAATCGAATAATACACTCTTATCGCGAGTTGGCAGAGGGAATTGGCCCGATGACGCCGCAGCAACCGACCACTAGGCACGGTGCTACATCCACCAGACGAATGTCTGACAGATGAGAGGAACAACCATTTTGGCTGTGCCTCTTTCTCGCGGAGAAAGGGGCTTTTTTTGTGGGCAACGTACAGGAAGGGGAAAACATCATGTCATATCAACCATTTACAGAACAGACCGTCGTCGAGCACGTCCGTCAGTTAGGATACTTGCAAGAAGGAATCGCCGAGTGCGAGGAGATCGGGGACGGCAACTTGAATCTCGTGTTTCGGATTCGCCAAGGCGAACAAAGCCTGATCGTCAAACAGGCGCTCCCATACGCCAAAGTCGTCGGCGAGAGCTGGCCGCTCACGCTCGAACGGGCATGGATTGAACAGTTGGCACTCCGTGAATTTGCGACGGTCGCGCCGCGGTTCGTCCCGGCCGTCCTCGGCAGCGATCGGACACTCGCCTACACGATTATAGAAGATTTGTCTGATTATGAGATTGTCCGCACCGGCTATTTGAACGGGGAGAGCTACCCGGAACTCGCCCGTCATGTCGGTGAATTTTTAGGCGAGACGCTGTTCGCGACGTCGGACTACGCGGCGGGACCGATCGCGAAGAAACGGATTGAACGTGACTATTACAACCCGGAACTGTGTGACATCACCGAGAAGCTCATCTTCACCGACCCGTTCAAAGACGCGGAGTCGAACAACATCGAGGCGGCGCTTCAAGAAGATGTCGAACGCCTCTGGCAAGACCAGGCGTTAAAGGTCGAGGTGACGAAACTGAAAGTTGGGTTTGTCACGAAACATGAGGCGCTCCTGCACGGGGACTTACATACGGGCAGCATCTTCGCGACCCAGCAAGAGACGAAAATCATCGATCCAGAGTTCGCGTTTTACGGACCGTTCGGCTTCGACCTCGGCCAAATCATCGCCCATTTGACGTTGTCGACGTTCCATGACCCGCTCAAACGCTTCGAGCGTTTCACGGACGCCTTGACGGTGTGGGAGACGTTTGAGAAGACGTTCCGGGCCAACTTTGAGCGTGCCGTCGAGCCATTTAACACAGACGGCTTCGTCGACGAGTTGTTGCGGACGATCTTCAGCGACACGATCGGCTACGCCGGTTGCGAGCTCATTCGCCGTGCCGTCGGACTGGCCGGTGTCGCAGATCTCGAGACGTTGCCGGAAGCGACGCGGCTCGAACGAAAACGTGATGCGCTCGCCCTCGGGACGGCGCTCATTAAAGAACGCCACAGCGTCGAGTCGATTGACGATTTGGTGACGCTCTTGTCGGGGGTGCGCGTATGACGGTTCAAAACATCCGTTTCCATCCGCCGACGGACGAACTCATCGTATTGGATCAGACGTTGTTGCCGCATGAAGAGCGCTACGTGACGATTGAGACGCTCGAACAGGCCGAACATGCCATCGAGACGCTCCAAGTCCGAGGGGCCCCGGCCATCGCATACTTCGGGGCGTTCGTCCTCGCCAAAGAGGCGGGCCGGTTAGTCGATGACCCGGACTTCACGCGTCGGCTCGACCTCGTCGGACGCCGCTTGATCGCGACCCGGCCGACGGCGGTCAATCTACAAAACGTGATCGAATCGCTCCTTGATTTAAATGTCGGGGACGACTTTGAGGCGATTGCCGAGGAAATCAAACGCCGCGCCATCGCCCTGTACGACCGTGACGTCGATACGTATCGGGCCATCGGAGAACATGCACTGACGGTGTTGCCGGCCGGAGGGAACGTGTTGACGATCTGCAACGCCGGTGCCATCGCGACATCGCGTTACGGCACGGCGCTCGCGCCGTTTTACGTTGGAAAAGAACGCGGCGTATCCTTCAACGTCTTCGCCTGTGAGACGCGGCCGCTCCTGCAAGGGGCACGCCTCACCGTCTGGGAGCTCGACCGGGCCGATATCGACGTGACGCTCATCACCGACAATATGGCGGCTTGGACGATTCAGTCAAAACGAGTCGATGCCATCATCGTCGGAGCCGACCGCATCACACGGACGGGGCACGTCGCCAATAAAATCGGGACGTTGCAGCTCGCCGTCCTCGCCAAGCATTACGGCATTCCGTTCTATGTCGCGGCACCGCATTCGACGTTCGATTTGACGGCGGACGACACGATTGAAATCGAGGAGCGGAACCCGTCAGAAGTGACACATATCGGTGGTCACCCGACGGCACCCGTCGGCATCACCGTCTTCAATCCGGCGTTCGACGTCACCACACCGAACCTCATCACCGGACTCATCACCGAGGCGGGTGTGTTCGAACCGACAGAAGCTGCCATCACACATCATGTAGGGGGAACGATTCATGTCTAAAAAACTATTGATTTTGTTATTCACATTCGTCTTGGCGCTCGTCGGTTGCACGAACGAGCAAGCGGCACCATCGAAGCCGGCCGAGAAGACGGCAGAGACGAAACCCGTCTCGGTCTCGAACGGGACGTTGCCGAAGGATATCGACGTCGCCTTGATCATGCAGATGTCGATTGGGACGTTCTCGTCGCAGTATATTAACGGGGTGACGGAACAAGTCGAATCGTTCGGCGGCAACGTGAAAGTGTACAACGCCGACAACGATCTGTCGAAGATGGCGAGCTACGTCGACACGGCGACGACGCAAGGCGTCGATGTCATCTTGATTGACCATGGCCGCGCCGATGCGTTGAAAGAACCGGTCCAACGCGCACTCGACAAAGGCATCAAAGTCGTCGCGTTCGACAACGATTTGACGAACGACGGGGTGACCGTCATCGACCAAGACGACTATTCGCTCGCCTGGCGTTCTCTCAAGGCACTCGCCGAAGATTTGGACGGCGAAGGCAACATCGTCACGATTTGGGTCGGTGGCTTCACGCCGATGGAACGACGCCACACGATTTATGATGCGTTCTTGAAACGCTACCCGGGCATCACGGAAGTCGCCAAATTCGGTTCGGCGACGAACAATACGGCGCTCGACACACAGAGCCAGATGGAAGCGATTTTGAAGAAGTATCCGGAAGGCGAGATTGATGCCGTATTCGCGATGTGGGACGAGTTCGCCAAAGGGGCGAGCCGTGCCATCAAACAAGCCGGACGCGATGAAATCGCCGTCTATGGTATCGATTTGAGTGACGAAGACCTGCAGCTCATGCAAGAGGACGGTAGCCCGTGGAAAGTGACGGCGGCGACCGACCCGGCTGAAATCGGACGGATTCAAGTCCGGTACGCGTATCAAAAATTAGTGGGCGAAGAGACACCGTCGATTCATTCGGTCGACCCGTACCTCGTCGATCGTGACGTCTTGCCGGACGAGAAAGTGACGATGGACGACCTTGGCCAATACGTCCCGAACTGGGGCGCATCAGACGCGGCCTGGTCGGACTGGATGAAAGGGACGGACTGATGTTGCGGCTTGAACGCGTCACGAAACGCTATGGCGACGTCACGGTGCTCGCCGCTGTCAGCTTCACGCTCCGACGTGGCGAGATTCATGGATTGCTCGGGTTGAACGGGGCCGGAAAGAGTACGCTCGTGAAGCTGTTGAGCGGCGCCATCACCCCGACGTCCGGGACGGTCGAGCTCGACGAGGCGGCGGTCACACTCACACCGGCCGAGGCGATTCGCCGCGGGGTCATCACGGTGTCGCAAGAAGTCGATGACGCCCTCTACCTCGATTTACCGGTTTATGAGAACGTCGTACCGTGGCAGACGATTGAACGAATTCGTCCTCGCGAACTAAAACGGCGAGCGGCTACCTATTTGGAACGTGTCGGGCTAGAGATTGACGTGACCGAACCGGTCGGGCGTTTCCCGCTCAGTGTCAAACAACGTGTCTTGATTGCCCGGGCACTTGCGAGTGATGCGGCCTATCTCTTGCTCGACGAACCGACTGCCGCACTGTCGACAGATGATGCGGCAGCACTGCTTACATTATTGCAATCGCTCGCAGAGGACGGTGTCGGCATTCTTCTCATCACTCACCGGTCAGATGAACTGTCGTGCGTCACCACGACGACGACGTTCCTCCGGGACGGGCGCATCGCTTACGAAGGGCCATTTCAGGCATTGTCAGAACAGGAGATCCATACGTATTTGAGCGGATCCGACATGGCAGAAGCGTTAGAGAAAGCCGTTCCGGAAACCGAGATGCGGATTCAGGCAGACCTCACGTTACCGACGTTCGGGACGAAGCTTTCGTTCACGGCGTATAAAGGTGAAGTCGTCGGCATCGGCGGCGTCACTGGGAGCGGGAAGACGGAGCTGATTGAGGCGCTATTCGGTCTCTCCGGTGTCGAACAACAAGTGACGTTGGACGGGAAACCGCTCAAGATTCGTGAACCGCGTCAGGCGGTCCGGTCCGGGTTTGCCCTCGTACCAGAAGAACGCCGGAAACAGGGGCTTTTCCTCGACGATTCGATTGAACGGAACGTCCTCGCGATTGAAGGGAAGGCGAACGCGATCACAAGCGTATTGGTCTCCCTGCGAGTGAAATACGACCAGGTCGGGCAACCGGTCCGGGAGCTGAGCGGGGGGAATCAACAAAAAGTCGTCCTCAGCAAATGGCTCCTCGAGGACCGGGACGTCTATCTGCTCGACGAACCGACGAAAGGCGTCGACGTGACGGCGAAACGGGATATTTATGAACTCGTCACCCGCCTCGCGAAAAGTGGAAAGACTGTCATCTTTACGTCGAGTGAACCGCATGAACTAGAATTGGTCGCCAACCGGACGCTTTGGCTCGACCGCGGCCGTTGGCAACAGAAAGGAGGCGTCTAACATGGCCCAACTCGTCATCAAACAACGCACGAAACGCTTCAGTGGCATCGGTCAATACGGGACGCTGTTCGCGATTCTCGCACTCATCGCCGTCTTCGGCGTGACGAACGACCAGTTTTTGACGTACGCGAACTTTAGCGACATCATCAAATCCGTATCGATCGTCTCACTGCTCGCCCTCGGGGTGACATTCTCACTCATCGTCGGCGGATTCGACTTATCGGTCGGTTCGACGGCGAGTCTCGCGACAATTGGTGCGGCATCGAGCCTCGTGTTACATAGTCAAGAACTGCTCGTCGCTTTGCTCGTCCCGATTGCCCTCGGCGTGCTTGTCGGGCTGTTGAACGCGCTCGTGACGATCAAGTTCCGGTTGCCGGATTTGCTCGCGACGCTCGCCATCATGTACGTCATCAATGGGGTCCAATTGACGTATACAAAAGGATTCTCGATTTACGACAACATGCCGATTGAAGGAGGGACGGCACCGGGACGCTTCATCCCGTCGTTCCTCTTCATCGGCCAAGGCTCGATTGGTCCCGTTCCATTCGTCGCCATCTTGATGATTCTTTTCTTCGCCGGGGCGCATCTGTTTTTGACATATTCGAAGACAGGACGTGAGTTTTATTACGTCGGCTCGAACGTCGAGGCGGCTCGCCGTTCCGGCATCGCCGTCACGCGTATCAAGCTGTACGCGTACGTGTTGAGTGGTCTGTTCGCCGCCATCGGCGGGATCATCTTGGCGTCACGCATCGGTACCGGACAAGTATCGGCCGGGGCACCGCTGTTGATGGACGCTGTCGCGGCCGCCTATATCGGTTACGCCGTCTTCGGCACCGGACGACCGAACGTCGTCGGCACGTTAATCGGTGCCGTCTTGATTGGGATTTTGTTGAACGGGCTGACGATGTGGGACGTGCCGTATTACGCACAAGACATCGTCAAAGGCGCAATTTTGATTGCGGCGCTCGGCTTGTCGTACATCCAAAAGAAACAGCTCACATAGAAAAAGTCCTCAGAACGCTTGGTTCTGAGGACTTTCTTGATGTTCCATCTGAATAAAAGTGAATATGCTTCCGTTCGTTGATTGTTGAAACGAACCGGTCTGCGTGAACCCGCACGTCTCATAGACACGGATCGCACGCACATTGAAGGCGGCGACGGACAAGGTGATGCGATGGGGCGAGTACGTCACTTTGACGAAGTCGAGAATCGATGTGACGAACGTTCGCCCGCTCCCGTTCCCGGTCAAATCGGGTTTCATGCCGAGACCGATATCAACCGTCTCAGCATCCGGTTGCGTGACGCTCAAAAATCCGACGAGCTCACCGTCGGACGTGATGGCGAACACCGACTGTCCACGCTGTTCGGCGTTTAAAAATTCGGCTAAATCGTCCTTGTCGGCCTCCATATTATAAAAGGAATAATCCCCTTCATAGTGCCACGTGTAGGCGATCGTTTCGGCCTGTGGCTGGGTCAGGACAGCGAATTGATGGGTCATTTGAATTTCCTCGTTTCACGAACAGGATGTAGTGCTACACTCATCATAGCACCACCAACTTGGAAAATGAGGTGATTACATGGGAATCAAGCTAGATATGATTGGCATCGTCGTCGAAGACATGAAACGGGCGCTCGATTTTTACCGTTTGCTCGGCCTGTCAATCCCGGAAGCAATGGATGGGGAAGCGCACGTCGAAATCGATGACGGCGGTGTCCGGCTCGCCTTCGATACGGTCGAAGTGGCGGAGTCGGTGTATGGGGAATGGAAACCGGCGACGGGGCACCGGGTCGAACTCGCCTTCTTATGCGATAGTCGGGATGAGCTGGATGCGCGCTATGAAGCGATCGTCGGGCAGGGCCATGCCTCGCACCGCGAACCGTGGGATGCGTTTTGGGGACAACGTTACGCCATCGTCATCGATCCGGACGGAAACCTGATCAGCCTATTCGCAGCATGACAAAACCCGCGCCGGAGATTCGGCGCGGGTTTATTCGTCGTGTGTCTCGCCCCAAGAGCAGAGCGCCTTCATGGCTGGTTGCAGGCTGAGTGCGCCCTCGGTGAGCGAGTATTCGACGTGAAGCTGTTTCTCGGTCGAATAGTCGATGCGGCGGACCATGCCAAGTTGTTCGAGTTCACGGAGTTGGTCGGTCAACACTTTACGGCTGACGTCGGGGATGGCGCGCTGAACCTCCGAGAAGCGGCGGGGGCCGTTCTCGAGCGTACAGTACACTTGAGGCCGCCATTTACCGCCGATGATGTCGAGCGCCTTATTGACGGGGAACGGGGTCGTCATGTTCAATTCGCCTCGCTTTCGGGTAGTTACTTGAATGTGCGTACTATTTTTCTTGCTTCGATGAAGGTATCGTATCGTTATCCAACAAATTGAGCAAACAAAAAGGAGCGGATGACAGTGACTTATCCACGTACATTCTCACATATCGGACTATCGGTGCCGAGTGTGGCGGAAGCAGTGAAATTTTATGAGGACGTGATGGGCTGGTACACCATCATGCAACCATCGGACGTCGTCGAGGACGACTCGCCGATCGGTGTCATGTGCACGGACGTATTCGGACCGGGCTGGGGCAGCTTCAGAATCGCCCACATGTCGACGGGTGATAAGATTGGCATCGAGCTGTTCGAGTTCCCAAATAATGAGAAGCCGGAGAATAATTTCGAGTTTTGGAAGACGGGTATTTTCCACTATTGTGTTCAAGACCCGGACATCGAAGGGCTCGTTGAGAAAATCGTCGCCCATGGCGGAAAACAACGGATGCCAATCCGGGAATATTACCCGGGCGATAAACCGTACCGGATGGTGTATTGTGAAGACCCGTTCGGCAACCTCGTCGAAATCTACTCGCATTCCTATGAACTGACATATTCGGAAGGAGCGTATTGAGCATGAAGGCTTGGCTACTTGATCAACCTGGATTAGAACATCTACACATCGGTGAGGTGGAGCGACCGACACCAGATGCGGGCGAATTGCTCATCAAAGTCGAAGCGGTCGCGTTGAACCCGGTCGACTATAAAGTCGGCACGAACGGCAACTCGAACTGGTCGTACCCGCACATCCTCGGGGTCGACCTCGTCGGGGAAGTCGTCGAAGTCGGCTCGAGCCTCGCCAACATCATCACCGGTTCACGTGTCGCCGTCCATACGAGCCTCGGAAACAACGGTGGTTTCGCCGAGTATGCGGTCGTTGATGCGCGCGCCTGTGCCGTCGTTCCGCCTGACGTGAGCGATGAGGCGGCAGCGGCCATCCTCTGTGCCGGTATGACGGCATATGAGGCGGTCATGCAGAAGTTGAACACGCGCGACAAAGAGACGATTCTCGTCCACGCCGGGGCGGGCGGAGTCGGCGGCTATGCGATCCAACTTGCGAAGAAACTTGGGCTTAAGGTGTTCACGACGGCGTCGCCTGACAATTTTGACTGGGTGAAAGCGCTCGGTGCCGATATCGCCATCGACTATAACACGGAAGACGTGACGGAACGGATCATGGAAGAGACGGACGGCCGCGGTGTCGACCTCATCTTAAACACGGTCGGTCGTGACGTCGCGACAGCCGACCTCGACCGGCTCGCCTTCAGCGGACAGCTTGCCTACATCGCCGGTCCACCGGATACGTCGAACGTGAAAGGCTTTACGCTCTCGCCGTCCATCCATGAGGTCGCCCTCGGTGCGGCCCACGCGAGTGAGGATGAGCGCGCCATCCGCAACTTGGCGTATATGGCCGAAGAGTTGATGAAGCTGCTCGAGGCGGGCGAGTTGAACAATCTCGTCACGGACGTTTTGCCGTTCGATCGGTTGAAAGATGGTTTGGAACAACTGCAAACACGAAAAGTACGCGGGAAATTGATTGTCCGGGTACGCGATTAATGATGGTGCCTCTTGTCTATGGACAAGGGGCCATTTTTGGAGGGGATGACATGAATTTACGAACATCGTATCAACAGACGTCGCATCAGTTGAGCGGTCACGGCAGACGGAACGTCGGCGTCTTGCAGCAGGCGTTCGCCGACGTTGACCCGAATCAGGCGAGCGATCATTACGGGACGGGCGAAGCGATTGAGCGGTTCGAGCAGAAACTGGCGCAAGAACTCGGCACGGAAGACGCCATCTTCTTCCCGAGCGGCACGATGGCGCAACAGATTGCGTTACGGATTTGGGCGGACGAGACCGGAAATCGAAACGTCGCTTATCATCCGCTCTGTCACTTGGAGATTCATGAACAGGACGGGTTGAAGGAGTTGCATCACCTCGAGCCGATGTTGATTGGGGACGACAAGCGGTTGATGACGATCGACGAAGTGAAGGCGTTGCCGGACGTCGCCTGCCTGTTGATCGAGTTGCCGCAACGGGAGCTCGGAGGATATTTGCCGCCGTTCACCGAACTTGAGGCGATCAGTCATCATTGCCGAGAGCGAGGGATTCGTTTGCATCTCGACGGGGCACGTTTATTCGAGACACTCCCGTATTATGAGAAGACGGCAGCGGACGTATGTGCCTTGTTTGATAGCGTCTACGTCTCATTCTACAAAGGTATCGGCGGCATCGCCGGAGCCATCTTGGCCGGACCGAAACCGTTCTGTACCGAGGCGAGAGTATGGAAACGGCGGTACGGCGGCGATTTGATCGGACTATATCCGTACATCATTCCGGCTGACTATTACTATGAGTTGCGAAAAGACCGGATGGGGACGTACTATGAACAGGCGAAGGAACTGGCGCGTCGCTTCAATGCGCTTGACGGGGTGTGGACGACACCGGACGTACCGGTGACGAGCATGTTCCATCTTCATATGAACGGCAGTACGGAAGCTGTTTCAAGTTGGATCGAACGTGTCCAGACGGAGACAGGCATCGGCATCACCGGTTATGTCGTGCCGCATAACGGCTATTGTTCGACCGAAATCAGTGTCGGTGACGGGGTTGGGGAGATTGATGAATCTCAACTCGCTCGACTATTCGAACAATTAGAGCGATGATGGGCTAGAAAGAAGGGAAGTTATGAAACTAGACTTAGAGAAGACGGTCGATTCGCAGTACATCCAGCAACATCTCGCGAATGAGCGGACATTCCTCGCTTGGATCCGGACGGCGATCACGGTCATCGGAATCGGTTTTCTCGTGACGAACTTTCATTACTATCGAAGCGAGAACTTGAGCGGGGCCGAGCATCAATTGATCACGGCGATCGGCATCTTGTCGATTATCTTCGGGATTGCGACGATCCTCGTCGGGACCCGGTCGTATTTGAAAAAGGTCCATACAATCAACTCTCAGCAGTTCAAGTCGGCGAAGATGAGCCTCGTCGCGCTCGCCATCGGGATGGTGTTCATTTTCACCTTGATCTTGATTGTCAGCTACTTCTTATTTTAATGAAACAAGCACCGTGCCTCGAGAGGGACGGTGCTTGTTGTTATCGCGAGATGATGGCGTCGAGCCGCTCGAGTTGCGAGGAGAAACCTTCGACGGCCCCCATCTCGACGACTTGCTGGAGCGACTCGGCGTCCGTGAATTCGGAGCGGCTGATGAACAACGTGCCGTTCGGGATATCAACGAACTCATTGGTGATCGTCATGACGGGGAGTTCTGGATTGACGTGCCCGTCTGCGTCCGAGAACGCATCCGTGTAGACGATTTTTCGATGCGAATCAATCTCGAGAAACGTCGATTTCCCCCATGACTCCATACCATAATAATCGCCTTGATCCTTGTCGACACATGTCATTTTGTAATGCCACGTGCCCCCAGGTTCGAACTCGAACGTTCGAATCTCCGTCTTCCATCCGGCCGGCCCCCACCAGGATTCGAGGTGGGCCGGTGTCGAGAACGCCTCGAACACGAGCTCACGTGGTGCGTTGAAACTTCGTTCGACGACTAACGTGTTGCCTTCGACTTGAGATTTCACTTTTTCCATTGGAAAGACCCCTTTCTCGAGAAAGAAGATACATCTGTCTAATCAATGTAGTCTCTATTCCCGATTCATGGACCTCTTCAACCTCTTGCGTCAAATAACAAATCGAGCACGGTCTCGCCGATTGGCCGTTCCTTGCCTTCATATGGGAAGGAGTGGATGTGGATGGCCGGATTGAAGTTCAGCTCGATGATGCCGTAGTCGATGTCTCCATCCAGCGACGGAATCATCATATCGACGCCGCAAATCGTCGCACCGATTGCTTTTGCTGAATCGACCGCAATCTGTTTATAGAAGTCGGCGATCCGGTCTGTATAGTCGATGCTGTCACCGCCCGTGCTGATGTTTGAGTTCTCACGAAGGAAGACGAGCTCACCATCCGCGAGGACGCTGTCCGGTGTCTTGCCTTGTGGACGAAGGAACGCCACGACGATGTCATCGATGTCAATCTTCTCGAGCGGTGTTTTATAGCCTTTGCCGCGGAGCGGGTCCTCATTTTTCTTGGTGACGAGTTCACGGATTGTCGACACGCCATCCCCGGTCACGTTCGCCGGGACACGGTGCAAAATGCCCGCGACCTCGTCTCCGATGACGAGGAAACGATACTCGTTCCCAGGCAGGAATGTCTCGAGCAGAACGACGTCGTCAAACGTACGGGCGTGACGGAACGCCTCTAGCGTCTCGTCGAACGTCGTGCCCTCCTTGAAGATGTGGATGCCGATTCCGAAGTTCGTCGATTTTGGTTTCAAGACGATTGATTGATTCGCGAACGTCGGCCAGGCGTTTTGTAAATCGGTTTCAGTGCGGAGTTCGACCCCGCTCGGTACACGGATGCCGTGTTCGGCGAGCACGTGTTTTGTCACCGTCTTGTTTTCCATCATGAGGACCGATACGTAGTTGTCTTTCGACGTCTTCGTCGCTTGTTTGACGTATTCGGTCTGGTTACCGTTCCGGATTCGGATGAACTGATCATCCCGGTCGATCACGTCGACGGCATAGCCGCGTTTCAGGGCCGCCTTCATCAAAATCTGCGTCGACAGCTCCATATCCGTGTAGCCGTGCATCCGGAATCGGTTGGCGTACGCGTCTTGATAGAACATTTCGGCTTGTCGGAGCGACCAGTCTGTATAACCTTCGCTCGTCATCGCGGTCGTCAGGCGTGATGCATACGTTGCCTCGACACGGTCAATCCGATCTCGGACGGAGGCGAAGACGTCATCGAACCCGAGAGTGTACCGTTCATTGAACGCTTCGACTTCATCGAGCAAATCGAGCGCATACGTCTGGAGCGCCATCGCCTCGCCGTCCCGCATGAGTGTAAGCGTCGGGGATAACCCTTCTTTCGCCACGCGTTGCTGGTTGTAAAACGCCTCGGCTTGCCAGTCCGCGAATCGTGTCTCGTCTTTCATCGTCAAGTAGAGCAAAAAGACGTGCAGGAACTTTAAGTCGGACAGCGCGATGCCGGTCTTCTCGAACGGATTGAGGTCGATGTTACGAATCTCAATATAGTCGATGCCGTTCGCTTCGAGGCGTTCTAAGTCATTACCGCCCCGTGACGTCTTCAGTCGAATCGGAGAGTAGAGCTCGTTCGGGTTGGCGATATCGCCTTGCGCGATGAAACGGCGTACGCTAGCGGTGTAGTCCGAGAGTGTCGAATAATCCGGATAGAGCGGCTCGACGTTCGTATAGCCGCAATCACTATTCCGGTATGACAACGCCGTCGTATTCGAATATACATCCTCGCTGAGCGCCTGCATTTGACTGACGCAACGTTCTTCATAACTCGTATGGACGGCCGGTGTCCCGCCTAACAGATAGACGACGAGCCAACGTGTCCGTAAATAGTTGCGGACGAGTTTTAAATAAAGGTCGTTCTTGAAACGGTCGTAACGTTCCGGTGACCCTTCATAGAGGGAGGCGATCAACTCATCTGCGAACGAGAAGTTGAAATGGACGCCCGAGATAAGCTGTTTTTTCGCCCCGTATTTTTGGAGCAGGTGTTCACGATAACGGCCGGCCTCAAGTCCGGAACTGCCAAAATCGGCAAGTGGAATGATGCCGCCTTCCGGGAGCGCACATGGCATCGACTGTGGCCAGAGCCGCTCGTCACCGATGTTCAGTGCCGTGATGTCGTAAAGTGTCTCTAAGAAATTGTGCGCCGCTTCGACGGTCGGAAACGTCGGGGTAATCAGTTCAATCTGACTTTCCGAGAAGTCGGTCGTGATATACGGGTGTGTCGCCTTGTCACCGAGCTTGGCTGGATGCTTTGTGACGGCGAGGGTCCCTTCAGGTGTCACGCGAAGCATCTCACGCTCGATGGCGAAACGGCCGCGCAACAACTGGTTTGTAAGTTGATTAAATCGCTTCTGCAAGGGAAGTCACTTCCTTTTTCATTAGTCGGACATAGATGGCGGAGACGAGCCCTTTGACGATGCTTGATATGGCGATGCTCCACCAAATGGCATCGAGACCGAGATAGGGCTCGAGGGCAAGCGCGAGCGGGATGCGGGCGACGGTGAAGACGATTGAGATCGTCGCTGGGATTTTCGGGAGTCCGAGCCCCGAGAAATAACCGTTCCCAATCATCTCGAAGGAGGCGAAGATGAGCGAAATCCCGATGATGCGTAAATAACTCGCGCCGATTTCGATCGTTCTCGGATCATCGACGAACAGCCCGATCAGGACGTTCGGTACGAATAAAAACACGAGGGTGATCAGCCCGGTATACAAGACACCGAGCCGTGTCGTCACCCGGTAGCCTTCATGGACCCGGTCCACTTTGCGGGCGCCGAGATTTTGCCCCGTGTAACTCGCGATGGCACCGTTCAGTCCACCAATCATCATATAGGCGATCGACTCGATTTGAAGCCCGATGCGCTGGGCCGCGATCGCTTCGGTCCCGTATGAGCCGATCATGCGAGCGAGGAAGATGCTGATGACCGTGAACAAGACGCGCTGGGTCGCCATCGGGAAACCGAGGCGAAGAATTTCTTTATAGTCCGTGCGATTTGGTTCGACCGTCTCCTCCCAATCGAACAAGGCGCGGGCCCGGTGCCAGAAGAAGCCGAACATGACGACGTTCGCGACGAGCGTCGCGAGACCGGCACCGACGACCCCGAGTCCGAGCGGATAGATGAAGAGCGGTGACAGGATCATATTGAGCGTGACCCCGGTCGCGTTGATACGCATTGCCGTCGTCGTATTGCCATAAGCACTGAACAGACGGGCGAACAGCAAGTTGAAGAACGAGAACACGAGCATCGGTGCACTGACGAGCAAATAGCTGTACGCCAACCGTTCGACGTCAGGGGCGTTCATATTCAAAAAGCCGATTAATGTCTGCCCGAACAGAATCAGGAGAACGACGAACAACAGTCCGATCCCGAGGTTCATTCGCCTCCCAGCCCGGACGTAGCGCTGAATCAACTCCTGATCCCGCCGCCCGACGGCTTGCGACACTTTGATGCCGGCGCCGACGACGATGAGCGATTGAATCGCCTGACCGAGCATGATATAAAAACTGGCCGCGCCGATGCTGGCGACGGCATCGCTACCGAGCGCGCCGACCCAGAACATATCGACGAGACTATAGGTGAACTGTAAAAGCGAACTGCCGACGAGCGGCAGGGCGAGCGCCACGATGACGCGTTGAACCTGACCGGTCGTCAAATCGATGGTTTTCACGATGAAAGACTCCTTCAACACATTTAGTATATAACCATTTAGTTATATATAAGCACGACGTGACCAAATTCGCAATCGTAGGGAACGACTCGACGAAAAATCGACACAAAAAAAGGAATTCGAGGTGAATTCCTTACTGGGTGTAGGCGCGGATCCAAGTCGTCATATAGACGAGCGTCGAGATGATCAGTGTCGAGGCGAGTGCGTAAATCGGATATGTCGGAAAAGCATCTTGGAACAACGGGTAGAACAGAAACGTCATCATCATGATAGGTACAGATATTCCGAAAGAAGTGTAACCATTTTTTGTTGATTTTTTCGTAATGAATCGTTCACGCTCATCTGTTTCTTCAAATTCGGTCATTCGGACGGACCACTGCCAAAATGACAGACTATGATCAGATCTCGTTTTGTAAGAGTAAATTGACCAGACTACACCGAATACGATAAGAGCAATCCAAGGTAAGGCATTCATTTCGAAAACAAGCGTACCTTCGTTTTGATAACTCGACATGGAATTGTAGACTCCTGAAGTAAACGAGCCAATAGACATGGCCATCAATACATACAAGATGATGCTTGAAAGGGATTGAACTATGACACGCTTCATTCTGTTTCCTCCTCAATTGTGAAAATGGATTCGACCGGCTCCTCGAACACGCGCGCGATTTGCATCGCCAGCAGAAGCGACGGCGTGTAGCTCCCTTTTTCGAGCGAGATGATCGTCTGTCTCGTCACACCGACCTTGGCTGCCAAGTCGCCTTGGGTCAATTGATGCCGGGCCCGCAACTCTTTGACGCGATTGATTAATGGCATGCCGCCACCTCATTTCTTGTTTCTACCTTCAGTGTAAAGTAAACTTCACTTAATGTAAAGCTAACTTTACTCATTTGGAGGTGGTACAATGGAATCAATAATGAAAGGGGAGAAGTCGGATGAAGGCGATTATAGGACAACACCACGTGTCGGCGATGACAGGGGACGCGTTGAAGAACTTGCGATTCTACACAGAGATACTCGGGATGCGACTCGTCAAAAAGACGGTCAACCAAGACGATCCGTCGATGTATCACTTGTTTTACGCGGATGAATCAGGGACGCCGGGAACGGATTTGACGTTCTTCGAGTTGCCGTTTCTCGGGCAGACGTATAAAGGATCGAGCAGCATCTCACGGACGGCGCTCCGGGTGCCGGACGGGTCGTTATCGTACTGGTTGGAACGCTTTACCGCCTTTGGTGTGTTACATGATCCGGTCGAGGAAGTGCTCGGTCGGCCAACGCTTTACTTCGAGGACGAGGAGGGGCAACGGCTCTGTCTCGTCGAGGGCGGGTCAGGGACACCGTGGAATAACGGACCGGTGCCGGCAGACGTCGCCGTCTTCGGCCTCGGATTTAGCGAGTGGACGGTGCGGCGAATTGAGAAGACGGAGCGGGTGCTGACGGACGTGCTCGGTTATCGCTTCGCGTCTGAGTTCGAACGGAACGGTCAAACGGTTCGTGTGTTCGAGACGGGGGATGGCGGTGTAGCGACAGAGATTCATCTCGTCGACCGTGCTGATTTACCGTCGGAGCGCCCGGGCCGGGGCAGTGTCCATCACGTCGCGATCCGCGTCGAGGACGATGACGAGATGGCGCGTTGGGTCGAGCGGCTCGATTCATTCGGAATCAGTCATTCGGGCCTAATCGACCGTTATTATTTCAAATCGATTTATTTTCGCGAACCGAGTGGGATTTTGGTGGAACTTGCGACGGACGGACCTGGTTTTGCGACGGACGAACCGGTCGAGACGCTCGGGGAACGTTTGGCGCTGCCGCCGTTTCTCGAACCACGACGAGCCGAGATTGAGGCCAAATTGAAGCCGTTATAACAGACAAACCCGACAGACTATTTCAGTCCGTCGGGTTTTGTATGCCTAGCAACATGGCCAGTTCGTTCGTCCGGTTGGCGACGAGGTCGGCAATCGTATAGCGGTCGAGCACGTGCAGGAAGGCGAGCATCGCCTCGTTCAAGACGCTCCGCAGATCGCACGCGGGCGCGATGACGCATCGGCCTTCGCCGAAACATTCGACGAGCTCGAACGGTTCCATCGTCCGAACGACGTCGCCGACGTTGATGTCTTCCATCGGTCGGGCGAGTCGGAAACCGCCGCCACGGCCGCGCACCGATTCGAGATATCCGTGCTTGCCGAGCTCATAGACGACTTTCATGACGTGGTTCTTTGAAATCTGATATTGATCCGCCACTTCTTGAATCGTCACGAGACGATGCGAGAACGTGGCGCTATACATGAGTGTTCGGAGTGCGTAATCGCACGTTTGCGTGAGCCGCATGATGTTTCACCTCTTCATCCGTTCATTGTACAAGACATCTGACGAAAGCGCGACGATAGAAGATGTGAAAAAAGCGTGGCAGATTCAAGGCGAAAAGTTGAACTTACGTTTAAACAAGTATTTTATATATTGCTTTTGAAGTGACTTACCTCACATAATGGACGTGTACTTTCAAAAAGGGGGAAACAATATGTTAGATCAACAAACGATGGATATCGTCAAAGCAACCGCACCAGTCTTGAAAGACCACGGTGTTGCCATCACGAGTCACTTCTATAAGCGCATGTTCGAAAATAACCCAGAAGTCCGCCACTTCTTCAACCATACGAACCAAAAACGCGGCCGTCAGCCAGAGGCGCTCGCCAACGCCGTCTACGCGGCAGCTGTCCATATTGATCGTCTCGAAGCGATTCTCCCGGCCATCCAACCGGCGCTTCATAAACATAAGAGCTTAAACATCCGTCCGGAACATTATCCAATCGTCGGCGAGAACTTACTCGGCGCGATTCAAGACGTGCTCGGTGAAGCAGCTACGCCGGACATCATTGACGCGTGGGCGAAAGCATATGGTGTCATCGCCGACGTCTTCATCTCACTCGAGAAACAGATGTATGCCGATGCGCCATGGATTGGTTTCAAACCGTTCACGGTCGCTGAAGTGATCGAAGACACACCGGAAGTGAAACGATTCCGCCTTGTCGCGAACGATGGCATCGTCGGGACGGCCATCCCAGGTCAATACATCTCGGTCCAAGCCCGTATCGCTGGGGAAGACATCTTGCACCACCGTCAATATAGCGTCGTCGAGACGACAGAAGACGGTTACTGGATCGCTCCGAAGGCGGAAGGTCTCGTCTCAAACTGGCTCCATGAGCAGACGGTCGGCACGGAAATTCCGGTGAGTGCCCCAGCTGGCGAATTTGTCCTCGAAGAGACAGATCGTCCGCTCACACTCGTCGCTGGCGGGATCGGTATCACACCGCTCTTCAACATGGCGAAAACGGCACTCGGCCAAGGGCGTTCAGTCACGTTATTGCACGCGGTCCGTAGCACGAACCTCCGTCCGCTCGGTGAAGAACTCGACGAACTCGTGAACGATGGCCTCCAGCTCATCACACACGTTGATGACGTATCAGGTTGCATGAATGCGACCCAACTCAAAGCACTCGATGTCGACGGCCATGACGTTTACACGTGCGGTCCGACCGCGATGATGGAGACGGTCGTCCAAACGATTCCACAAGCCCGTTACGAGTTCTTCGGTCCATCGGCCGTACTTGCACGCGCTTAATATACCGTTTAGGAATAGAGAATACAAAAACCGAAGACCGCGTTGGTCTTCGGTTTTTCATAGGTCGATCGAGTCAATGACTTGTTCATTTTGGTCTAACGTTTGAAGCGTCCAGTCGGATGTTGGCCGGTTTCGCAATTCGATGATGTGTGTGGCAGCATAATCATCTTCTTCAGGACGGTTGAGGACGTGTTGTTCTTGTATGCGTTCTCCGATGATACGAAGGTAGGCCACATTCTGAGGCTGCTTGTTCAAGCGAATCCCTATATAGTTATTGGACTCGTCACTAGAATAGATGTAGTCAAAGGGAGATGGATCGAGTATTTCTATGGTCCCATAACCGTATCCATCAGTGCTCATTTCAGCAATTCCGAGTAAATTCTCATCGTTGTTTGTGAAAAGGGCTAATGTCGCATCATCAGTTTTGAGATATTCGTATGCGTGAAAATCATTGTCTGCCAGGTAACGTTTCAATTGTTGCCGTTCATAAAAGTAACTTCCGATTCCGGAGAAGACGACAACGATTGCGATACAAATGAGCAAAGCCCCAATTAGTCTGCGTGTAGACATTCTGCTCCTCCTTTCGATAAAAACAGCCCATGCCTCAATCCTGAGCACATGGGCTTATTTCAGTACGTCAAGCTCGCGGCGACGATGATGCCGACGACGAGTGAGGCGGAGAACAGGCTGATCCCGACGGCGAGGTTGCCGTTCTCGACTTCTTTCTCTAAGTTCACGCCTGGCGTCAGAACGTATTCGAACGTCCAGAAGGCGAGCACTTGGGCGAGAATGCCGACGAGTCCCCAGATGAAGGCGTCGAGTAAGTTAACACTGTTCGCCCACACCGTGTAGATGACGATGGCGAGTCCGATTGCTTTCCCCCAAAGTTTCAAGGCGACGGCGACGTTGCCTTCTTTAATCAATTTACGTTCCGAATACTTCGTCGTGAGAGCGAAGACGACGAGTCCGCCTAAAATCAGGCCAAACCCTGTACCGAGGTGAGCGAGGAAGCTCAAGATGGAATCGAGCGTGATGAACGTCATAAGTTATTCTCCTTTGTTGTGCCGATGGCTAAGTAGTAAGACTGGTTGTTCGTGATCATGCTGCCGGCGCGGACGCCGAGGGCGGACGGATGGCCGTTCAAGCAAAAACAGCCGACCATGTAGTGTGTCTCGAGTGGGCCGTTGATCGTGTTCGTCAGACGGGTCGGCAACTCGATGAACTGTTGATACACCGCCGTCTCGTCGGCGTACGTTTGGAGCGTCTCTTTATGGAACGGGAAACCGTCTTGGTCATAGAGGATGACCGAGTCGCCTTCCCGTCCGAAAGCGGGTTTTTGCACGTACGCGCTCTGGCCGATAAACGGCTCGGCTTCGAGATACGTCGGTAAAAAATACGTTGTGATGATGGAACGCTCCGCTTCGTCAAAATATGTATCGGCCTCATACAGTTCCCAAATGAGCGCTTGGACGCCTTTGGACTGCATGAGGAAGGCCGAGAGCGGATTGAGCAGCGAGACGTGTTTGGCCGCGTTCAGTTCGAGCAGGCGGATGCCGATCAAATCTCCATCGGGTGCCCGGTCGTCGACCAAGTGTTCAATCGGGTACGTCTGACGATACAAGACGTCGATCCGTTCCCCAGTCGGTGTGAACACGCCATCCGCCTCCACGAGTAACCGGTCGAGCGGGACGAACTCTGACGGCAAGTCGAGCGTCTCTTGAAGGAAACGCGTCGTCCATTTGTCCTCGATGTTATCGTCGTGGGCCGTAAAAACGATTTTCGGTGTCCCGTCCCGGTCGAGTCGTTGCCACGCCGCGATGACGGCTTTTCGCAGCTCGGTCTTGAGCTCGTCGGTCGACGCCGCGTTTGGGTCGTCGAGTCCGAATTCTGTCGTCACATAGCCGTTCACATCGAATAGTTCTTTGATGAATGTCGGCGTGTCGGCATTGAACTCCATCAGTTTGATCATGCCGTCTTTGACGATCCAGTCATAGCGACCGATAATCGTCTCTTGCGGCAGCGCCTTGTCCCGGAGGAAAGGCAGGCTCGCCTCGGGATAGCCGAGCAAGCGGAGCGTGTCGTCCGGGAGCGTGCGCAACAGGCGGTTCGTCTTGCGGAAAATCGCATCGACGTCACGTGTCGCTTCCCGAATCTGCCTCACCGCGTCCGTGGACATGGCGAGACAGTCGTAAAGGGCGTATTCCTCGTTGTTCAAGTCAGGCCAAAAGAAAGGGATTTGGCCGAACAATGCATCACGCTTCATCCCCCGAAGCCGCCTTTTGAGCCGCTCCCGAGTCCCGAGTTGGAGCCTGAGTTTGATTTGTTAGGGGTGATGCTGCTGGCGCCACCGTTTGAACGGTAATTTTTATACGCCGATGAATTCTTCAATGCACTCTTCGAGTTGAATAAACTGCCGAGTAAGAAGAAGCTCCCGAAGTGAGGAGAGCGATCATCGTCACAGTAATATGACTCTGTCTCATCATCCCAATCCCAATCGTCGCACTCGTAGCCGGTCGGTTCTTCCGGTAACGTCGCTTGTTCTGTTTCGTCGGTACCGCAAGCCGCGAGCGACGCGGTCAAGACGGCGGCTGACAGACCGCTCAAGATTTTTTTGCTTGTCTTCATGTTGATTCCTCCAATGTATAACCTGTAGGGGTGACGTAAATGACATAGACGCCACGATCTTCGTCCGTCTCGGCCGAGTCGCGTTCGTATTCTTTGCCGGCGACGTACAAGTATTGACTGCCGAGCATGGCGAGTGCGTCGAGATGCCGGTCGACGTAATACGCCTCGAGCATCGGGTTGTCGAATCGGTCGTCGAGCGTGCGAATCTCGACTTTGATGTCGGTCGTCTCGTGCTTGTCGACGGGGCCTTCCGTGTAGCGGTCGACGTAAATCAAGAAGTATTGCTCGCCTTCAAGCGCGGACGAACGCTGTTTGTAAGTCATCCCGTCCTTGACGAAAAATTCGCATTCGCGGCGGGCGAGTACTTCATCGAGGCCGAGCGATGTATAATGGTAGAGCGGCTCGAATGAAAGTTCATTTTTATAGAGTCGATATTCTAAAACGATTGAGTTCATGACGTCGTCCTTTCTTTTTTCTTTCTATACGGAACCGAACGTGAGGTGGTTTCGTAAAACAAGTAAGTTGTCTCTAGTATATAGGAAACGGAGGGGTTTTTCTGTGCATATCTTTTTTCGCGTCTGGCGCGGATTATCGAAATTATCGTTCCTGAACGTCGTCTTGGCGTCGCTCGTCATTATCTTGACCGGCACCGTCCTCGGATTCGTGCTCGAACCGGAGACGTTCCCGTCGATGTTCGACTCGTTCTGGTGGACGATGACGACGCTCACGACCGTCGGGTACGGTGACTTTTTCCCGACGACGGTGGCGGGGCGATGGCTCGGGATTTTCTTGTTTCTGTTCGGGATTGGGATTATCGGGGCGTTGATTGGAAAACTCGTTGAAGTCGGTGCGACATTTCAACGGTTAAAACGGGAGGGGAAGTTAGTGTATCGAGGAGAAGGGCATTACGTCTATATCGGCTGGTCGCCGAAGACAAAGAAAGCAATCGATGAAGTGCTCATCTACGAGCCGAAAGCGGAAATCGTTTTGATCGACCAATTGAAGGAAGAACCATATAATCACGACAACGTCCACTTCGTCCACGGTGACGCGTCGGATGAGACGGTCCTGTTACAAGCTAATATTTTAAAGGCGCGCCGAATTGCCATCTTCGCGGATGCGCGCATCACCGAAACGCTTCTCGCCGATGGGAAGTCGCTTTTGATCGCGTCAGCGGTCGAGGCGCTGTCGTCCGAGCGCGGCGTTGACTTGCATACGGTCGTCGAGGTGTGCGAAGAACGAAACATCTCGAAATTCAAACACGTCCGGATCGACGACTTTATTCTCGCGAACGACTCGGTGTCGTTGCTCATGGCGAAAGCGACGCTGCAGCCGGGGACGACATCGATTTTCCGTCAGCTGCTCAGCAAACAGTCGGGTGGCAATATCCAAGCGCTCGCGCCAAAACCGGAATGGACGACCATCCGGGACGCTGCCGAGAGCTTGATGCACCAAGGCGTCACGTTGATCGCCGTCAACGATCGTCTCGATTATGCGACGGCGCTCGACACAACGCTTCAGACGAACGACATGCTCTACATCGTCTGTCACGATGACTCGTGGGAGCGACTGAACCAAGGAGGAATTTGATGCATAACGGAACGTTTATCCGCAAGATGACACGCATGCAAAACGTACAACGCTGGGACGAATATGCGCCGCATTACCATGACAACGCGGCGAGCCACAGTTTCCGCGTCGCCGTCTTCAGCTTGATCGCGGCATACTACGAAGAGAACCGGGGACAGGACGTCAACTTGCTCGATGTGCTCGGCAAGGCGCTGTTCCATGATATGAACGAAGTGCAGACCGGGCCGATCATGCACCGGACGAAAAAAGAGCCGACGCTCAAAGAACATATCGAACGGATGGAGCGGACGGCGAGTCTCGGCCTCGTCGAGTTGTTGTCGCAGTCGCTGCGGCCACACTTCTATCGTTTCCTCGTCGAGGCAGAAGATGACTCGTTTGAAGGACGGCTCGTCGATGGGATCGATTCGTTCGACGCGATGCTGTTCGTACGGCGCGAAGTCGGACACGGCTCGCCTCATTTCGTCGCGAAGCTTGAAGAGATGAAAGCGGCCTTGCGCGAACATCCGCTCGAATCGGTCCGCTGGCTCTACGAGCAAGTCGAGGCGGACACGGACGTGGCAACGTTCATCGAGAACGTCATGCGGATGGACAGTGTCAGACGTTGGAAAGGCCGGTTCAATACGATTGACGACAACGATGCCATCCATGGCTTCCGGGCGGCCGCGCTCGGGATGTTCAGTGGTTTGTTGGAGCTTGAGAAGTATGACGTCGACGTCGATGTCGCCGAGCTGACGGCGCGTCTCCTCTGTCACGACCTCGTCGAAGGGGTGACCGGGGACGTGCTCGGTCCGGTGAAACATTCGACCGCCGAGACCGGGGCGGCGTTCGAGGCGTATGAGCGGGCCGAGAGCGAGGCGCTCTTGTCGCTTCTCCCGGACTATATGCAGCCGGCGTTCCGCCGTTATATGGCCGATTCGAAAGATGACACGTACGAAGGCATGCTCGTCGATATGATGGACAAGCTCGACGCGCTCATCAAGATGAACATGGAGCGGAAGATGAACGGGGCCGAGTATGAGGTCACATATCGGGAGCAGCTCCGTAAAGTGCAGATGCGTTACGAGAACCCGAGCATGTTGTTTTTCTTGGCATACATCCTGCACGATTTAGATTACGTCACCAGTTAACGAGGTCGCAGACGAACCGTCTGCGGCTTTTTATATATCATTCATTGACATATATCATTCAACGATATATAGTGAGGGTAAGATATATCAATGAACGATATAGGAGGTGGCAGGATGCCGCGTAACGACACGATTGAACTCGGAGAATTGACCGACAGCATGTTCTACATTCTCCTCGCCTTGACCGAGGCGCGTCACGGCTATTTGATTATGCAGTTCGTCGAGGAGTTGACGAACGGACGGATCAAGATTGGCCCGGCGTCAATGTATACGATTATCAAAAAGCTCGTGAACGCCCAACTCATCGAGCCGCTCGAGGGGGACGGGAAGAAGAAGAGTTATGTGATCACGACACAAGGCCGTGCACTCGTGGCCGAGGACTTGAAACGCCGGCAAGCGATTGTCGATGACGCACGCTTCATTTTAGAAGGGGAGGGACAGTGATGAAACGAAAATATATGTCGAGTTGGGGACTGGCATTCGCCGAAGAGCACGAAATGAAGAAGCTAGGAGAGATGGCAGCTCGCGGCTGGCATTTAGAGAAGTTCGCTCCGCTCGGCTATACGCTCGTCGAAGGGGAACCGATGGACGTGCGCTATAGTCTCGATTATCGCAAACAGCCGGATGAGGAATACTTCGAGCTGTTCGTCGCGAGCGGCTGGGAGCACGTGACGTCGACCGGTGATGAGATTCACGTGTTCAAAGGTCGTCCGGATGCCATACCGCTTTACACCGATCAAACGACAATGCATGACAAATATGCGCAAGTCGAGCGAACGATGGGCCGAGGAGCGCTCATCTGTCTACTGCTATCGCTTGGATTCGTATTCATGCTCCAATTGGATTGGCCGCAGACGGCGGAAGCCATCATTTTGGTGCTACAAACGCTTGTCGTCATCGGGCTCGTCTTCACAGGACTCCCGTATCTCGGTTTCCTCGTGAAGCGAAAACGTTTGGAACGGAATGAATGACTAGGCGGATGGCACAAGCCATCCGTTTTTGCATTGGTCGACTGAACTATTCAAGATAAAAATAGTTAGGCGCAGAGAACTGTTTTATGGAAATCCTCTATTCAACTAAAGGGTAATCCGTCATGATAATTAATGAAAGCGCTTGCATTAATTTCGAAGAGGAGGAATAGGCATGGGTAAGAGACGGAAAGGGTTAGCGGTGACGGCTGGTGTCACCGCGATTGCACTGCTCGCAGGACAACCGGTCGCACAAGCGGCGACGCCGCAAAACGGCACGATGATGCAGTACTTTGAATGGTATGTCCCGAACGACGGACTGCATTGGAACCGATTATCGAACGACTCGCAGCACTTGAAGGACATCGGGGTGACGACGGTGTGGATCCCGCCGGCGTACAAAGGCACGTCACAGAACGATGTCGGGTATGGGGCGTACGATTTATACGACCTCGGCGAGTTCAATCAAAAAGGGACGACCCGGACGAAGTACGGCACGAAAGCCCAGCTCCAGACCGCCATCTCCAATTTGCGCGGGAAAGGCATCGGCGTCTACGGCGACGTCGTCATGAACCACAAGGGCGGGGCCGACTATACCGAGTCCGTCCAGGCGATTGAGGTCAATCCGTCGAACCGGAACCAAGAGACGTCAGGCGAGTATGCCATCTCGGCCTGGACCGGGTTCAACTTCGCGGGGCGCAATAATACATACTCACCATTCAAATGGCGCTGGTACCATTTTGACGGCACCGATTGGGATCAGTCACGCAGCTTGAGCCGCATCTATAAGTTCAAGAGCACGGGCAAGGCATGGGACACGGACGTGTCGAACGAGAACGGCAACTACGACTACCTCATGTACGCCGACGTCGACTTCGAACATCCCGAGGTCCGTCAAGAGATGAAGAACTGGGGCAAATGGTACGCCGACTCGCTCGGGCTCGACGGTTTCCGGTTGGATGCGGTCAAACATATTAGCCACTCGTACTTGAAGGAGTGGGTGACGAGCGTGCGCCAGACGACCGGAAAAGAGATGTTCACGGTCGCCGAGTATTGGAAGAACGATCTCGGTGCCATCAACGACTATCTGTACAAGACGGGCTACACGCATTCCGTCTTCGATGTGCCACTCCATTACAACTTCCAAGCGGCCGGTAATGGCGGTGGCTTCTATGACATGCGCAACATCTTGAAAGGCACCGTCACCGAACAGCATCCGTCGCTGTCCGTGACGATTGTCGATAACCACGACTCACAGCCGGGTCAATCGCTCGAGTCGACGGTCGCCAACTGGTTCAAACCGCTCGCCTACGCCACGATCATGACGCGCGGCCAAGGCTATCCGGCCCTCTTCTACGGGGACTATTACGGCACGAAAGGGACGACGAACCGTGAAATCCCGAACATGTCGGGCACGCTCCAACCGATTCTGAAGGCACGGAAAGACTTCGCCTACGGGACGCAACATGACTACCTCGACCACCAGGACGTCATCGGCTGGACACGTGAAGGTGTGACCGACCGTGCCAAATCGGGTCTCGCGACGATCCTATCGGACGGTCCGGGCGGCTCGAAGTGGATGTACGTCGGCAAACAGAATGCCGGCGAGGTATGGAAAGACATGACGAACAACAATTCCCGTCTTGTCACGATCAATGCTGACGGCTGGGGCCAGTTCTTCGTCAACGGCGGCTCCGTCTCGATTTATACGCAGCAGTAACGAAAACACCCGATCGAAGTGAGGCGATCCTCTCTTCGATCGGGTGTTGTGTTGATTTAGCGTTTCCAGACCCATTCGTCACTCTCGTATTTGGCGACGAGCTCCTGAATCTCTTGTTGCTGCGCCTCGTTGAACGTCAGCGGTTCGAACGTCAAATCGAACGCGTCGCGGAATCCGTCCGTGAAGGCCGCGGCGACCTCGTCGAAGGCGACGGTTCGGCCGAGCGTCTCGTTCAAGGAGACGGCCTTGTCACCAAAACGTGCTTTCGCCTCCGCCTTCTCATCGGCCTCAAGATTGAAGCAGTCGAACAAGACGTCATCGTCGATCGATAACGGAATCGACCCGTGCTGCAGGACGGCGCCTTGGTGGCGCACTTGGGCGCTCCCAGCAATCTTTTTCCCGTCGACGGCGAGTTCGTAGTACGAGGCGGCGTCGAAACAGACGGCCGACTTTGGTTTTCGGAGTGCCTCGCGGTCTGCCTCGGTCAATGGCACCGAGAATTCGGCCGGGACGCCGAGCGCGTGGTAGCCGCGGCGCACCCCTTCGGTCAAGAGGCGATAGCTCTCGATGACGTTTGTCGGCAAAGACGGCATCGTCTCAGGGAGGATGACGCTATACGTCAGCTCGTCCGCGTGTAGGACGGCCCGTCCCCCGGTCAAACGACGGACGACCGGGATGCCATTCAACGTGAGCGCGTCGCGGTCGAGGTCGCGCGTCGCCCGTTGGAAGCGCCCGACGCTGATGGCGTGCGGGGCCCAGGCGTAAAAACGGAGTGTCGGTTTTACGTCACCGCGCGCGACCCAGCCGGCGATGGCCTCGTCAATGGCCATATTCTCGGCCGGGGACAGCGGGGCGGTGTGAAGCAAATGCCATGTCGTTCCAGTCATAAACGTCTCTTCTTTCTCTTAGTCGATTGGCAGCATCGTGTGACGACGCGCCTTGTGGACTTGTTCGTCCGCGTGATACGAGGAACGCACGAGCGGTCCGGCCTCGCAGTGGGAGAAGCCTTTCGCCAATGCGATCTCTTTTAACTCGGCGAACTCATCTGGATGGTAGTAACGCTCGACGTCGAGGTGCTTCTTCGTCGGCTGCAAGTATTGGCCGAGCGTGAGGATGTCGACGTGATGGGCCCGCAGGTCGTCCATCGCTTCAATCAACTCTTCCTTCGTCTCACCGAGGCCGACCATGATCGATGACTTCGTCGGGATGTCCGGGTTCAGTTCTTTTGACCGTTTTAAAAATTCGAGCGTCCGGTCGTATGTCGCTTTGGCACGGACTCTCGGCGTGAGGCGGCGGACCGTCTCCAAGTTATGGTTCATGATGTCTGGACCGGCGTCGATGAGCGTCTGGAGTGCCGAGAAGTCACCCATCATGTCGGACGGGAGCACTTCAATCGACGTCTCCGGATTCATACCGCGGACAGCACGGACCGTCTCAGCGAATACCGTCGCGCCGTAGTCGTTCAAGTCGTCTCTGGCGACGGCCGTGATGACGACGTGTTTCAAGTTCATGAGGCGGACCGACTCGGCGACGCGTTTCGGCTCTTCCCAGTCGAGTTCGTTCGGCTTGCCCGTCGTGACCGCGCAAAAGCGGCAGGCGCGGGTACAGATGCTCCCAAGAATCATGAACGTCGCGGTGCGGCGGACGGCCCAACATTCATGGATGTTCGGACATTTCGCTTCCTCACAGACCGTATGTAGATTTTTCTCGCGCATCATCTTTTTGAGACCGGTATACGTCTCGTTCGTGTTCAGTTTAATCTTTAGCCATTCCGGCTTTCGTTTTAGTTCCCCTCGTGCCAAGATGATTTCCCCCTTTTTGAAAGTTAACCCCTAACAAAAAGAGTTTACCAAAGATGAAGTCGAATTCGAACCAGCAAAATTATTGGCTTTGCCAATACAGGTCAGCTGTGTGTCAAAACAGAACATATATTTCAAAATGGTTACGCTTTCATGTGAAGTGTTGTTTCCCATTTTTTGAATTGCTATACTGACGATGACCACCTGAATAAGGACCATATGTAACTGATACGATCAGGCATGGGGTGAACGAGCGTTGGTGAGGCAACGCTTCTTCCTCCATGCCTTTTTGTTTGGGGGTCGGGGAAACTTTCAAAAAAGGAGTGGGGAAAACATGAACAAAGCACTGAACTGGACGGCGACACTGGGGCTAACGACAGCGCTACTCGTCTCATCGGTCCCGATGGCGAACGCGGTAGTGGCAGAGGAGACGCCGGCACCGTCGATTGAGCAGCGTGTCGATGCCAAACTCGAATCGATGACGCTTGAACAAAAGCTCGGTCAAATGATCATGCCAGACTTCCGATTATGGAACGGGGCGAACCATACGGCGCTCGCGACAGATGTAGCACGCGTCGTCGATCGGTTTGACCTCGGGGGTGTCATCTTGTTCGCGGAAAACGTGACCGAGACCGAACAGACGACGAAACTCGTCCACGACCTCCAAGAAGTCGTCAAACAAGACGAAAGCAACGACGTACCGCTCTTCATCACGATTGACCAAGAGGGTGGAATCGTGACACGGCTGGGGACAGGCACGAACTTGCCAGGTAACATGGCGCTCGGGGCGACACGGAGCAGCCAATACGCATACGACGCGGGGAATATTATTGGTTCGGAGTTGAACGCTCTCGGGGTGAACGTCAACTTCGGTCCGGTGCTAGACGTCAACAACAACCCGGCCAATCCGGTCATCGGCGTGCGCTCGTTCTCGAGCGACCCGGAACTTGTCGGCGAGCTCGGCTCGGCGATGACACAAGGGATTCAAGACCAGGGCGTCGCCGCGACGGCGAAGCATTTCCCGGGTCATGGTGACACGGCGGTCGACTCGCATTACGGACTCCCGATTGTCGACAAGTCGCTCGAAGACTTGCGCGGTCTCGAACTGTTGCCGTTCAAGCGGGCCATCACCGAAGGCATCGATATGATCATGACGGCACACATCGGCATGCCGCAAATCGAAGATGAGGTCGTCAACTCACCGCGCGGCACGTTCCCGCTCCCGGCGACGCTCTCGGATGACGTCATCACGGGCGTGTTACGAGAAGACATGGGCTATGACGGCATCGTCATCACGGACGCCTTGAACATGCAGGCGATTGCCGATAACTTCACGGAAGCGGAAGCGGTCATCAAGACGTTCGATGCGGGTGTCGATATCGCGCTCATGCCGACGATTTTACGGTCGAACGCCGATGTCGTGAAGCTCGAGACGATCTTTGACGACGTCATCGCCGCCGTCGAAGACGGACGTTTGTCAGAAGAGAAGATTGATGCGGCGGTCGAGCGGATTTTGACGCTCAAAGCGGAGCGCGGCATTTGGCAAGAGTCGGTCGACACGACAACGCTCGAGGCGAAGCTCGCCGAAGCGAATGCGGTCGTCGGCAGTGCCGAGCATAAAGCGAAAGAACGTGAAATCGCCGAGGCGGCCGTCACGCTCGTGAAAAACGACGACAAGACCCTTCCGTTCAAACCGAAAAAAGGCGAGACGGTCCTCGTCTTGTCACCGGCGAAAGACCAGACGGACAGCATGATCAAGACGATCAAGTCGCTTGAGAAGAACGCCGGCAACATGAAGCAAGTGAACGTCATCGCCGCGAACTATACGGCATCGACGAAACACTTGGATCAAAACCCGGCATTGAAAGAAAAACTCGACGCGGCCGACTATATCATCGTCGGATCGAACGTCAATAACAGCGCCAAGCTGAAATCGACGTCGGCTGATAACTACGTGCCGGCTGAAGTGTTCCGTTACGCGAACGAGACGGGCAAGAAGTCAGTCTTGCTCAGCCTGCGCAACCCGTACGATGTGGCGGTTCAACCGGACGCACCGGCCCAGCTCATCATCTACGGCTTCAAAGGTGACCCGAACGGACCGGACTCTGAGGCGGGAAATGCCAAATCGGCAGGACCGAACCTCCCGGCCGGCATTCGTGCCATCTTCGGTGAAGTCAAACCGACGGGCAAACTCCCAGTCGACGTACCGACGTTCGAGAACGGCGTGTTCGGAGACGACTTGCACCTCGAGTTTGGTGACGGATTCCGCAACTGGAACAAGTAAGCAAAAACAACAGCGAGCGCCCATTAGGGTGCTCGCTGTTTGTCATTTAACTATCACGCCTCAAAATAACCGACGACGAGAAGGCCTGGGCCCGTATGCGCTCCGATGGCCGAACCGACAATCGTTTTCGTGACGCTCGCCGGGTTCATATGCTGCCGAAGCAACGCCTCGAACTGATCGGCCTTGACTGGATCATCGCCGTGGCCGATGAAGACATGCCCACCATCAACAAGCGGCTTCGATTCGGTCATCCACTCAGCGATGCGGCGCATCACCTTCTTGTGCCCGCGCACCTTCTCGATTGGGACGAGCTTGCCGTCTTCGACCGTCAGGAGTGGTAAAATCGTCAATAAGTCCCCGATGAACGCGCTCGCTTTCGAGACGCGGCCCCCGCGCATCAAATACTCGAGCGATTCGACCGTGAACAAATGACGAATCTTGCCGACGAGCGACGTCGCGTAGGCGACCGTCTCTTCGTACGAGTGGTCCTGCCCATATTCGGCGACCGTTTTGACGAACAATCCTTGGCCGACGGAAGCGGCACGCGTATCAAGAATATGGAACGTGCTGTTCGGGTATTCTTCTTTAAGTAGGTTTCCGACCATGACGGCCGTTTGATAAGTGCCTGAGAGCTCACCCGAGAAGGCGAGGTACAGGAACGGGATTTCCGATTCGAGATGTTGACGGAAACAATGTTCGAGCCGGGCCGCCTCGATTTGGAACGTCTTCGGCGCCTTCCCGGCACGCATCGCATCGTATACGTCTTTCGGTTGAATCGTCTCCCCGTCTAAAAACTCCTCATTGTCGATGATGACGCCGAGTGGCAACACCTCGAGGCCGTACTCGACGACTTGGTCTTGGGTCAAATCAGCGCCGGTGTCGGTTATGATTTTAAACATGCGGTCACTCCTCTGCTAATTGTTGTTCAATCTCGCGAATCGGTTCATTACGTTTCCACATCCGATCGAGCTGGGTGATGAGGGTCGTTTGTTCGTCCGTGTCGAGCGTGCCTGGTATGAGTTGGCTCACGCTGCTGAGTACGGTGTAGGCGCGACGCAACACGTCGTCGACGGTGAGTGGGATGCCGAGCAAGTCTTCGAGTGACGCCATCGTCTCAGGGACGATGGCCGGGTAGATGAACTTTGTCGCTTCGCCTTGGATGGCGCGCTCATAAAAATCACGGATGAGAGCGGCGCGTTCACTCCCGCTCTTGCGGACACTCAAATAAATTTGGACGGCGACACCGCCACGGACACGGCGCTGTGAGATGCCGGCGAACTTCTTGCCGCCGATGGACAAGTCGAAACTGCCGGGGCAGTAAGACCCAACGATTTCGCCAGCGACAATGTCTGTCGTCACGTCTTGAAACATGAGTTGGATGAGCGATGTCATCGCCTCATAACCGCTGTCGATTTGAATTCCGTCTTTCTCAGGTAAAATTAAAGATAAGTTCAGTACGTCTTCATCTAAGACGACGGCGAGCCCTCCTGAATTTCGCACGACGGGACGGAATCCGTGTTCATGGAGAAAACGGATGCCATCCGACAAGTGGGGCAGGCGGGCGTCTTGAATGCCGAGCACAACCGTGTTTAGATGGACCCAGGCCCGCAGGACGGCACCTGACGTCACGGTCGACGCACAGAGCGTGTCGTCCGTCGCGAACGATTGCTCGGCTTGAAACGCGGGGCCGAGCGAGGACTGATCGATGACACGGTAGGTCGGTTGTTGTAATAATGGATGGGTCATATACATAATTCCTTTTCAATGAATAATTTCCTCCCCATTATAGCATGGGAGGAACAACGCGCTAGAAGTCGAATCCAATCACTAATGAAACGTAGGGGGCAACGTCATGTACACGTCACGAGGTCAATTATCAGGGTCGAAAGTATTCAAAGATCCGGTTCACCGCTATATATACGTCTATGACCATCTCGTCTGGGAATTGATCAATACGAAAGAGTTTCAACGGTTACGGCGCATCAAGCAGCTCGGGACTTCTTTTTTGACGTTCCATGGTGCCGAGCATACCCGGTTCCACCATTCGCTCGGGGTGTATGAGATCGCTCGGCAACTGATTGACCAGTTTCATGAGTATCCGGAGTGGGACGACCGCAATCGTGAGCTGTTGCTCGCGGCGGCACTGCTCCACGACGTCGGCCACGGTCCATTCTCGCATGCGTTCGAGCACGTCTTCGCCGTCCGTCACGAGGTGTGGACCGAACGGATCATCCTCGGCGACACGGAAGTGAACAAAGTACTGTCCGAGATGGGCGTCGGCTTCCCGGAAGAAGTGGCGGCCATCATCAATAAGACGCACCCGAACCGCTTGCTCGTCAATATTCTCAGTTCGCAGCTCGACGTCGACCGGATGGACTATCTGCTCCGCGACGCGCATTTCGCTGGCGTCAGTTACGGCAAGTTCGACCTCGAACGCATGCTTCGGGTGCTGCGTCCGGACGAGGACCAAGTCGTCGTCAAACAGTCGGGGATGCATACGATCGAGGACTATATCATGCGCCGTTATCAGATGTACTGGCAAGTGTATTTGCACCCGGCAACGCGGTCGAGCGACTTGTTGCTCAAGGCCGTGCTCGAGCGGGCGCAAGAACTGTACGAGTCGGGCTACGCGTTCGAGATGACCCCGAAGCACTTCTTGCCGATTTTCAACCATGAAGATATGACGCTCGAGCATTATTTAAAGCTCGACGAGACAATCGTCTATTTCTATTTCCAAGAATGGATGGATGAGGCAGACCCGATCTTAGCGGATCTCGCGAGCCGTTTCGTCAACCGTCGTCTGTTGAAATATAAGAATTTCCCGGAAGCGAACCGCGTCCGCTACATGGACCGTCTTCGTTCGACGATGGAGTCAATCGGTTTGCCGACCCGCTACTACTTGCTCGAGGACCAGCTCAGCCAATTGCCGTACGATTTATACAAAGGGCACGGGAAATATGAAGGCATCTACCTCAAAATGAATGACGGCGACCGTCGGGAGATCTCGGAAGTGTCGATGCTCGTCCAATCGATTTTAAACTCACGGCAATCCGACGAGAAGATTTATTATCCGGAGGACGTGCTGCTCAACTTGAAAGATCATGCGTCAGAGAAGACATGGATGTTGTCAACGTTACGGGGCGATTGAATCGTTGAAAAGGAAGTGACACCATGGGGGTTGGCACATTGGTCGGCGGAATCGGCATCTTCCTGCTCGGAATGATGCTGTTGACGGATACGTTGAAAAACATGGCCGGAGAACGGCTCCGGCAACGGTTGAATCGCTTGGCCGAAGGACCGGTTTCGGGTGCGTTTCTCGGGGCGATGATGACGACGCTGTTTCAATCCTCGACCGTGACGACGCTCATGACAATCAGTTTCGTCAGCGCCGGCTTGTTGACGTTCACCCAAGCGCTCACGCTCGTCATCGGGGCGAACGCCGGCAGCGCGACGACAGGATGGATCGTGGCGCTCTTAGGTTATAACGTCGACATCCGCGAACTATTGCTCCCGCTCATCGGGGTCGGCATGGCGCTCCGATTGATCGGGCGGCGCGTCAAGCGCATCGGCATGCTCATGGTCGGGCTCGGTCTGATTTTCGTCGGCATCGGGACGCTCCAAGAGGCGATGCGCGACGTCGTCACATTCTCGTTCGCCGGTTGGGAAGCGGACACACCGCTGCATCAATTCGCGCTGCTCGGGACCGGCCTACTCATGACCGTCTTGTTACAGTCCTCGAGCATCGGTCTCGTCTTGACGATGACGGCGCTCGCGACCGATACGGTGACGCTCGCCCAAGCCTGTCTGCTCGTGCTCGGACAAAGCGCCGGGACGAGTCTCGTCGTCGCCATCGGGTCGATTGGAGGCTGGAAGTCGGCCCGTCGCATCGTCTTGGCGCACGTGCTCGTCCACGGCTCGATTCTACTCATCGGCTGGCTGACGTTCCCGCTCTTGTTCGGTGTCGTGAACGGTGTGGCCGACCGCCTCAACTGGAACGAACTGTTGCGGCTCGCCTTGTTCCACACCTCGTTCCATCTGCTCGGGGTGTTCACGTTCCTGCCGTTCCATGAGGCGTTCAGTCGTCAGTTGCTCCAGTGGATCCCGAGCCGGGCGGAAAAGCTGACCCGGTTCCTCGACCCGAATATGGCACGCATCCCGACGGTCGCGCTCGAGGCGGCGCGGCGCTCGTTAATTGAGATTGAGCGCTATTTGGCCAAAGAGACGCAACTTTTGCTGACCGAGGCACGTAAACGCGACGACGAGCTCCAACTCGTCGAGAAGACGCTCGGCGACGTCCGTGTCTTTTTGAGCACGATTCAATTGGAAGAAGGGCGAGGACGCAACGACTATGGCCAACATTTGTCGCTGCTCCATACAATCGACCACTTGGAACGGTGGCTGTTCGTCATGCGGGAAGTCGACCCGGTCGACGCGCTCCGGGATACGGACTTCTTGGTCGCGCGCCAGCTCGTCTTGCATGAACTCGACATGGTCGAGACGCTCAATCATCACACGCCCCCGGAAGAGTCGCGGCAGTGGAAGACGGCCTCGAAACAGCTCGCCGAATATCGAAAAGCGCACCGGGCCGAACTGCTCGAGGAGACGGCGGCCAACCAGCTCGAGATGGACCAGACGATTCAAAAAGTGCAGGCGCTCCTCTGGCTCGACCGGATCGGCTATCATATTTGGCGGGCGACGCGTCATCTGATTAAACCGACCGTGCCGAGCGAGCGGTTTGAAGTGAATCTAGAAGACTAAAAAACGACCGCCCTCCGAGATGGAAGGGCGGTCGCTGTGTTTACTTCTTATCCGCGTGCATCACGCCGGCTTGGCCGTAGTGCGTCGCGTCCATCTCTTCGATGAAGACGGTGATGTTTTCTTTCGGGGCGTTCGTCGTCTCGGAGACAGCGTCCGTCACTTTTTCAATCAACGCACGTTTTTGTTCGACCGTGCGGCCTGGAAGCATTTTAACCGTTACGTATGGCATATCATTTCCTCCTTTTTCTCGTTCACTTATAGTTTAGTGAATCAGAGGGCGTGAGGAAAGGACAAATCATTGAAACGCGGCTTCGATAATGTGCGATTCACTCGACTTTGATAAATTCTTATGCACGATGCGCTCCGGTTTCGTCCTTAGCTCGTCACGGAACGAGTTGGCCAGTTCGGCTTCACCGATGACGACCAGCCCTTCCCAATCGTGAGCGCTTTTCATCTGTTCGACCGTTTGGGCAAGGTCCCGGTAAAAGCGGTTCAAGTTTTCGGCGAGGCGACGATCGAACTTATCGACTTGTGAACTGCTCGAAGCCATCCGGTCGCCGGAAGCCGTTCCTTCGAATCGGACCCATTCTTCCGTCTCGGGATCGAATGCGAACGAGAAGGCGGCATCGACATGACCGAGCGAGGTGTCGAGGACAGTCACGTGGTCTAGATTTGGCAAGATGACGCCCGTCGCTGGATACTTCGCCTGTAGCGCCTCGAGCGGTTCGAGCACCGGTTTCGTCTCCCAATGGAGCGCCGTCTCGACATCATGCTGTAAATAGTATGCCTCGAACAGGTTGTTCTGTTCTGAAGCGAAGATGATTAGGCTACGAGCGAGATCATTTCGATGTTTGCCAAGCTCATCTTCAACTTGTTTGCGTAGTTTTTTGAAGCTATTCAGCTGAGTCTCGTCCCCAGACGCTTCCGAGTATTCCCCGAGGCGTTTCAAGCCGTTCTTCAAATGGATATTCCAGTCGCCTTGTTGCTTCGGTCCCGTATTCAGATAAATCGATAACACACACTTGTCCTTGCACTCGACATCACGTAAACGTTTCAGATCACTCGCTAATCCCATCATCATTCCTCCTTAAAATTTCCTTCTCTTAGTCTGTAACCTACTTGTCTACCGCATAAACGCCAGACATGATGGGAAATCATGAAAAATCAGGTGCGAAACGGTTTCAAAGCGGGTAAGGAACAAGACAGACTAGTCGTAGGAGGAACAGGCGGATGAAATGGAAGGGTAGACAGGCAAGCCGGAACGTCGAGGATCGACGGGGGCAACGTGTCGGAGGGAAAGGAATCGCGGGGATTGGTGGCGGCTTCGGTCTCATCTTGGTCATCGTCTTCACACTGCTCAACGGGGGCAATCCGGCAGACATCGTCAACAATATCGGAATTGGCGAGCCCCAGTCGTCCGAGACGTATCAAGGCTCGGCTCGGGAAGAAGAGATGGCGGAGTTCGTCTCGGTCGTGTTGCGGGATACCGAAGAAGTGTGGACCGATATATTCGCGGAGAACGGATTGACGTATCGGGAGCCGACGCTCGTCATCTATAAAGACCAAGTCGAATCCGCGTGCGGGATTGCCGGATCGGCGGTCGGACCGTTCTATTGTCCGGGTGACCAAAAACTATACATCGATTTAAGTTTCTATGATGACCTCAGCCAACGTTTCAACGCGCCAGGTGACTTCGCGATGGCGTACGTCGTTGCCCACGAGGTCGGCCACCACGTCCAGACGTTGCTCGGCACGACGGATGAGATCATGCCGCTTCGAAACGAGATGAGTGAGACCGAATTCAATAAATATTTGGTCCGTTTCGAATTGCAGGCCGATTATTATGCGGGCGTCTGGGCGCATCACGCCCAAGGCATGGGTTACCTTGAGGCCGGGGATGTCGAAGAAGCGATGAACGCGGCACACCAAATTGGGGATGATACGCTTCAGAAACAGGCACGTGGTTATGTGACGCCGGATTCGTTCACCCACGGGACGTCCGAGCAACGGAAACGCTGGTTCGACAAAGGGTTCCAAAACGGGACGATTCAAGGCGGCGATACGTTCAATGCCAAAAATCTATAACGATCGGGTCAAGCTTCGGCTTGGCCTTTTTCATATCCAAGTTGGCTTGTACAGAAAGAATCCGCTATCATGGAAACAGAAACTAGAAGTAGGAAGGGGATGACTCGATGGAATCCTTACTCAAAAAAATCGAACTCGCTAAAAGTGAGATGACGTCTGTAGAGAAGAAAATCGCAGACTATATTTTGACGCACTCGACGCTCGTTCCAAACATGACGACGAAAGAGCTCGCGCAAAAGACGGATGTGTCAGAGGCTAGCATCGTCCGCTTCGCCCGCGTTGTCGGCATCGACAGCTTCAAGGCGTTCAAGCTTGCCCTCGTCAAAGATTTGGCCATCACTGAGACGACTCTCACGGACTTCAACGTATTACAGCAGAAAGACACACCGTACGATTCGTTCCAAAAAGTCATCCATGTCAACAAAATGGCCATCGAGGCATGTGCCGAGGCGATGGACAAACGCGAGCTCGAGCATGCGATTGATACGTTTGCCCGCGCCAATCGGGTCGTGTTTTATGGGGTCGGCGGCTCGTCGACGGCGGCGTACGACGCCCAGTATAAATTCACGAAGCTTGGTTATGCGGCCCAGACATCGCAAGATTTCCATTACATGTTGTCACTCATCCCGCACCTTGGACCGACCGACGTGTTCGTCGCGATCAGTACATCGGGACGGACGAAAGATGTGCTCGAGCTCGTCCGTTTCGCCAAGAAGAAAGGGGTGCCGGTCGTCGCCATCACGGACCTCGATAAATCTCCACTCTATCGGGAGGCGGACGTCCGTCTTTGCACGCCGAACGTCGAACGTGATTTCCGCATTGCGAGCATCGCTTCACGGATGACGCAACTGACGATTATCGACACGCTCTATATGGGGCTATTGCATCGCAAAGGCGAAAGCTTGATCGACCGCTATGCCGAGGCGCGTGATGAGATGGTGAAATTGCGCCGATGATCCATGTTTATGACACGACTTGGCGCGAAAAGGTGGAGGCGTTCTTGTTGCAACAACGGTCGTTCGCGGCGTTGAACGGACAGACGCCCGAAACGTTCCGTGACGAAAACGTGTCCGATTTTGAGACGGAGGAGACCGTCAGCCTCGTGTTTGAAGAGAGGGACGTCATCGCGGTCGCCGATTTGTTGAAGAAGCACCCGGTCGACGGCTCGCTCTGGCTCGGCCTGTTCGTCGGCGATGAGCGGTTGCACGGTACCGGGGTCGCACAGAGGCTATATGAGCAACTCGAACACGCGTATATGCGTCCGTTCCAGCCAGTGTTCCGACTCGGGGTCTTACCTCACAATGAGCGGGCACGCCGGTTTTGGGAGCGGCAAGGCTATGTGTATGAAAAAGATTCCGTCACGGCACGGGGCGATCACGTTCACGTGCTGAAAAAAGTCATCGTCTAAAGCGCTCGGTCCATACTTGGGTCGGGCTTTTTCTATAGATGTATACACGTATACGCCTGGCTTGCTTTGAAATTTTATTTCCTTATTTTTTTAAATAAGTTTGATTTTTAATTTCAATTCAGTACAATGAAATCAGAGAGAAGAAAGGATGGTGGCGATGTTAGACAAACTGGCTACTGAAAGACGGAATGAACGAACGATGCACTTGGACGAGATGGCGGTCGAGGAGTTCCTCGCAGTGATGAACGAGGAAGATCAATCGGTCCCACACGTCATTCAAGAACAACTGTCGGTCATTGCCGACGTAACGAAGCGTGCCATCGCATCCTTCGAAAAAGGCGGGCGTTTGATTTATATCGGCGCAGGGACGAGCGGACGGCTCGGCATCCTAGACGCGGCGGAATGTGTGCCGACGTTCGGTGTATCATCGGATCTGGTCGTCGGACTCATCGCCGGAGGCGAGCGCGCGCTCATCAAAGCTGTCGAGGGAGCAGAAGATAGCAAAGATTTGGCAGTCAACGATTTGAAAGCGCTTCACTTGAATGCGAAGGATACGGTCGTCGGGATTGCTGCGAGCGGCCGTACGCCGTACGTCATCGGCGGACTCGATTACGCCCGCGAGGTCGGCGCGACGACAGCCGCGCTATCTTGTAACAAAGGTTCAAAAATCAGCGAACACGCCGAGTTCAAAATCGAAGTCGAGACGGGACCGGAAGTGTTGACCGGATCGACCCGTTTAAAAGCAGGGACGGCGCAAAAACTCGTCCTCAACATGATTTCGACGGCGTCGATGATTGGGGTAGGGAAAGTGTATCAAAACTTGATGGTCGACGTGCAGCCGACGAACGAAAAGTTGGAAGTGCGGGCCAAACGGATGATTGCGGAAGCGACAGGGGTCGACGAACAGACGGCCGCGCGTTATTTCGATTCATCCGGTGGTCACGTCAAGACGGCGATCGTCATGATTTTAGCCGATGTCCCGCATGCGGAGGCAGTCGAGCGATTAGAGCGTGCGAACGGATTCGTCCGTGACGCACTATAAGGGGGATTCGAGATGAAGAAAGAAGAGGTTCTTGCACATGCGATATTAGAGCATGTCGGGGGAAAAGATAACATTCGTCAACTCGCGCACTGTATGACACGTGTGCGTTTAGCGCTCAAGGATCCGACGAAAGCGGATCTCGCCGCCTTGAAACAAATCGATGGGGTCATGGGCGTCATCGATGACGAGACGTTACAAATCGTCGTTGGCCCGGGGACGGTCAACCGCGTGGCGGACCATCTCAGCCGTGAGACGGGGCTCGCCATCGGAGAAGAGTCGGTCGATGCGAACTTGACGCCGGACGAACGGGCGGCCATCGAACGTCAAAAAGTGAAAGACAAACAGAAGTCGCCGTTCAAGCGCTTCTTGCGTCGCTTAGGGAACATCTTCATCCCGCTCATTCCAGGTCTTGTCGCTTCAGGAATCATTAACGGGGGAGCCAACTTCGCGAAGAACGCCGGGGTCGACCCGACCGAAACGTGGATGCAAATCCTCTTATTGCTCGGTAGCACCGTCTTTGCGTATCTCGCCATCCTCGTCGGTTGGAACACGGCGAAAGAGTTCGGCGGAACGCCGGTACTCGGTGCCATCGCCGGGGGGATTCTCTTCAACCCGATGCTCGCCGACATCACCATTTATGGAGAACCGCTCGTCGTCGGACGGGGTGGATTGTTCGGGGTCATCTTTGCCGCTTGGCTCATGACGTACATCGAGAAACACGTCCGTCGCTTCATGCCGACAGCAATCGATATCATCTTTACACCGCTTCTCACGGTCCTCGTCGTCGGCTTCACGGCGCTCTATGCGATTATGCCGGTCGCAGGCGTGTTGTCGGACGGGATCATGCAAGGGCTGAACGCCGTGCTTGAAATCGGTGGTCCGGTCGCTGGGGCCGTACTCGCTGGCTTCTTCTTGCCGCTCGTCATGGTCGGGTTGCACCACGGACTCACACCGATTCACTTGGAGCTGTTGAACACGGTCGGTAACACGGCGCTCTTGCCAATCTTGGCGATGGCTGGGGCCGGGCAAGTCGGGGCCGCAATCGCGATTTTCGTGAAGACGCGCAACCAACGCCTGCGTAACATCATTAAAGGGGCGATCCCGGTCGGATTCCTCGGTATCGGTGAACCGCTCCTTTACGGGGTCACGCTCCCGCTCGGTCGTCCGTTCTTGACGGCTTGTATGGGAGCCGCGGTCGGCGGTGCGTTCCAAGCATCGATGCAGACGGCGGCGCTCGGGATTGGGGTCTCGGGTCTCTCGCTCACACCGCTCATCGACAACGGGATGTATTTGACGTATATTGCAGGTCTCGTCATTTCGTATACGGCGGGCTTCATCTTCACGTATTTCTTCGGCTTCAAAGAAGAAATGGCGGATGGGATTTAACAACCGAGGCGGCTCTTTGGAGTCGCCTTTTCATTTGATGAGGAGGGTTTTTGATGAAGGGACTATCTGTTTATTTGAGTGAACCGCTCACACCACAGTTCAAGGCATGGGTCGGACGTATGCGGGAGATCGGCTTCACGTCGATGTTTACATCGCTCCATATCCCGGAGGACGACGCGTCGGTGTACACGGATCGGCTCCGTGACCTTGGGACGTTCGCACGAGAACTCGATATGGAGCTGTTCGCGGATATCGCACCGACGTCGCTCGCCGCACTAGGCAAGACGTGGGACGGTGCCCATACGCTCACCGAGTGGGGCGTGACCGGGCTGCGCGTCGATTACGGGGTGACCCCGAAACAAGTGGCCGACTTGTCGGCGCGGATGACGGTCGCCTTGAACGCGAGCACGCTGTCTGAAGTGGAACTCATGGAGATGAAGGGGTGCGGCCTCGTGACGGACAACGTCGAGGCGTGGCACAACTTCTATCCGCGTCCGGAGACGGGGCTTGATCGAGACTGGTTCGACGACAAGAACGATTGGTTGAAGCGGCAAGGATTGAGCGTCCAAGCGTTCATCCCTGGGGACGGGACGCTCCGCGGACCGTTGTTCGAACGGTTGCCGACGCTCGAGGAACATCGGACGCTGTCGACGTTCGCTTGTTACTTGGACCTCCCCGATTCGGTCGACCGCATTTTAATCGGCGATCCGGGACTTGCCGACGAGACAATCGAACAGTTCGCCTCACACGCGGACGGGATGCTCGTCCTCCGGGCCGAAGCGGAGACGACGATCGAGGCCGCCTTCTATCGCGTCCAAACGAACCGGATGGATCCGGCCCGTGACGTCATCCGCTCGGTCGAGTCTCGGGCTTACGGCCGTCCGGGCGACCGCTTGCTCGAACCGATGGCAGCAAGACCGCGTCCGCTCGGGACGATCACGGTCGATAATGCGAACTACGGGCGCTATGCCGGCGAATTGCAAATCACAAAACACGATTTAGTGGCGGACGAACGGGTCAACGTTCTCGGTCGGGTCATTGAGGCAGACCGGCCGCTCATCCGGGCGATTGGACCGGGCACGAAGTTTCGGATCGAGTGGTGCTGACGTTCCGGATTGCCACATTCCCTCGTCTTTGTGTACAGTAGAGAGGGAGGGAATGCCATGAAAGAAATCAATTTTAATATCGTCGCTGACGATTCGACCGATGGCCATGGTGGTTTTGGGGTCGGTTCGCTCAGTTTGAACAATATGTCTCCCGTCATCATCGATGTCGAGGCGGGGACCGCGGTCATCGATATGGGGGCCATGCATGCCAAATCGGCGATTGAGAAACGCATCAAGTTTTTGACGGATCCGGAAGCGGTGCCGAACGGCAAACCGTATTGGATCGTCTGGGTCACGGTCGGACGAAAGCCCGAAGGATTCTATTACGGTGGTATCGCGGCGTGTGATATGTCGATCGACCTCGAGGCGCGGCGCGGCTATAAATTGTTGCCGTACCACGTCAACCAGATGGACAAATCGCTCAAAGGCCGCATCCTGATTGATATGATGGATGCACCGTCACGCGACGTGCTCGCTGCCTTTTTGAAAGAACATCGTCCTGAGATTTGGGAACAATCGACCGAACTTCAAACCGAACTTGTGCGTCTCAAAGCCGAGTGAAAAGATTGGACCGTTTCGGTCTCCAATCTTTTTTGTTTTCATTCGGGACAATTTGGGAACATGAACTTGTTATGTTGTTGTGATTTCACCGTAATTGTATGAATATTCAGCATTATGATATACTAAACGCACTGTGCAAAAAAGAAAGGGTGACACGATGAGTGAAACGAAGAAAATTTTAATTGGCCTCGCCTTAGGGGTCATTGTCGGGCTAGGGCTTGCCGGCTTGTCCGGTAACGTATATGACATCGTCAATACGTATATCCTTTCCCCAGTTGGTACCGTGTTTTTGAACTTGATTAAAATGTTAGTCGTCCCGATCGTCTTCTTCTCGATCATTCTCGGCGTCATGGGTCTTGGGGACCCGAAAGAGCTCGGGCGGGTCGGATCGAAGGCGCTCCTCTTCTTCTTGACGACGACGGCGCTCGCCATCATCTTGGCGATGGGTGTCGCTTCGGTCATCAAACCGGGAGAGCGTGGCGATTTCCCGACGACTGGATTGGAATTTGAATCAACATCGACGGAGGAATCGTCTAATATCGTGCAGACATTCGTCAACATGATTCCGACGAACCCGATTCAAGCGCTCGCCGAAGGTAACATGCTTCAAATCATCGTCTTTGCGGCTCTCATCGGATTTGCGATGATTGCTCTCGGCGAACGGGCCAAGACGTGGCGCCGTTTCGTCAAACAAGGCGATCGCATCATGATGCACTTGATTCACTTAGTTATGAAGCTCGCCCCATACGGTGCGTTCGCGTTGATTGCCTCGGCAATTGGCGGAATCGGACTCGATGCTGTCAAAGCGATGGCGTGGTATATGTTCGCCGTCGTCTTGACGCTGTTTTTACATTCAGTACTCGTCTACGGTGGGGCACTCGTCTTGCTCGGGAAGATGAGTCCGGTCTTCTTCTTTAAAAATTTCTACGAAGCGATCACACTCGCGTTTTCGACATCGTCTTCGAACGCGACGCTTCCTGTATCGATGGAGCTCGCCCAGACGAAACTCGGCGTGCCGCGTTCCATCTCCTCATTTGTCCAACCGCTCGGCGCGACGGTGAACATGGACGGGACGGCGATTATGCAAGGTGTCGCGACGATTTTCATCGCGCAAGTATTTGCGGCTGATTTGACGATGACCGAACTCGTGACGGTCGTCATCACGGCGGTGCTCGCCTCGATCGGGACGGCGGGTGTACCAGGTGTCGGGCTCATTATGCTCGCGCTCGTCTTGCAGTCGGTCAACTTACCGGTCGAAGGGATCGCCCTGATCATCGGTGTCGACCGTATCCTCGACATGCTCCGGACGTCGGTCAACATTACCGGCGACGCGACATGCGCGGTCGTTGTCTCGAAACTTGAAGAGAAACACCTTCCACCTGTCGACGAAGACGCGTGGGATGAAGTCGAAGCAAAATAAACAGAAGGCTGACCCGTCGTTGACGGGCCAGCCTTTTCAAATGAAGTGAGGTTTTTATATGGAATGGGCAGCTTTGCCGATCCCGTTGTTTGTTGTCATCAGTATCTTGTTGAATATGCTCATCGCCGTCGCTGGGGTGCTCCCGAGCGCATTTTTGACGGCGCTGAACGTGCAACTGCTAGGGTTCGGACCTGGTGTCGCCGTCTCCATCATCGGCGAGGCGGCCGGGGCAGTGCTTAGCTTCATTCTTTATCGCAAGGCGCTCCATCGCTATACGTCACCGGACGGGAAACGATTGCGACGCCTTCGTGAGGCCGAAGGGGTCGAGGCCTGGTTCCTCGTGCTCAGTCTTCGGCTATTGCCGTTCGTGCCGTCCGGGCTCGTCACGTTGTCGGCCGCATTCAGCCGGATGTCACTCCCGTCGTTTGCTGTAGCGAGCACGGTTGGAAAAGTGCCGGCGCTCGTCATTGAGGCGCTCGCCGTCGCGGCCGTCCTGAACGTGGCCGCAGGCTGGCAACTCGGTCTCATCGCGTTGCTCATCGTCCTCTATGCCGTTTGGCGCTTGCCTCAAAGGAGTGGCGAGAAGATATGACAGAACGCTTCGATGAAACGTTTGCCGCTCGATTTCTTGCGAAGCATTGACCAGTCGATGAGAATCGACTCATCAAAGTCTTTCAAGAACGCTTCGTGCAGCTGTTGGATGGATGACGTCTCGTACTGGGCAATTGTCATCTCATGGTTCAAATACATGCTCCTAAAATCAAAGTTAGCCGTCCCGACGAGCGCAATCTTGCCATCGATGAGGACGGTTTTTGCATGGATGAAATGACGATTGTATTTATAAATCCGAATGTTCCGTTTAAGCAGTTGCTCGAAATAATATTCGGTCGCATGGAAGCTGAACCATTCGTCTCCTTTTCCGGGGACAACGATTCGCACATCGATGCCACGCCGGCCGGCGACTTCTAACAGCGCGAGTAATTCAGGAGGAGGAATTAAATATGGCGTCGTAATCCAAATCGACTCCTTCGCCTCCATCAAAAGCGTAATGAGCCCGTCTCGGATCGTGACATCTTTCCCAGGAGACGTGACGAGTAGCTGTGTCGCCCCGTTGGCCGGCTGCGGGTCGTCGATGAAGTATTCTGGCAAATGTTTGCTGTCAGCGAACAAGTCCCAGCGCTCTGTATCGTCTTCGTGACCGGCATACAGCCAATTCTCGACGAACAAACGCTGCAGTTCCCGGACGAGCGGTCCTTCAAGACGCAGATGGGTATCACGCCAAAAGCCAAGTTTTTTATGTTTCCCTAGATATTCATCCCCGACGTTCAGTCCGCCGGTGTAAGCGATTCGTCCGTCGATGACGATCAACTTCTGATGATTGCGGAAGTTGGCGTTAAAGACAAGGAGCGGGTGGACGACCGGGTCGAACGCCTCGACGTGGACACGGGACTCTCGGAGCGGTTCGAGAAACGCTTCGCTAATCTCTTGACTGCCGAGACCGTCATACAAAAAGCGGACGGTGACGTTCTCGTTGGATCGTTTGATGAGAGCGTCACGAATTTTCAGCGAAATTTCATCGGTCCGGAATAGGTAATACTGGACGTGGATGTGGTGGGTCGCTTGCTCGATATCTTTAATCACCGCATCGAACTTTTCCTCGCCGTTGACGAGCAATTTTGTCGACGTGTGACCATCCGCCCCGGTCGCGCCGAGTTTTTCGAGTGTTCGCGTGAGCGGGAATCGATCCGCTACATTGTTTGCCGTCTCGATGCGTTCGGCCTCAATCGCTTGCCGGAACATACGAATCTCGGTCGAAGTTCGTTTGATGCGGCGGTGCCGTCGTGGTGTTCGGCCGAAGAGCACCCAAGCGAGGGCACCGAGAAACGGAATGAACAAGACGGCGAGCAACCAAGCGAGTTTGGCCTGTGGTTGGACGTGGTCGAACAAAATATACCAACCGACGATGAGCGGAATGAGAATGGCGGCACCAATTAGGAACGGGATGAGCCCATCAACCGAGTAAAGCAAACCAAGAAGGAAGATGCCGAGTACAATCATGATAAGGAGTTGCCAGACGCGTCGTTTCAACACGTACACCTTCTTTCTGTTCAGTTGTCATCACTGAATTCATTCCACCGTTTACACGTTCTTAATCTAAAAAACGTTTCATTGTGGGCGGCTAGGGAATTAACCGTACTGTACGACACAACGTAAAAGGGGTGTTCCTGATGAAAAAGAAAGGTGCATTGGCCGCGTCGCTCTTGGCGACGGGCATCATCCTCGGAGCTTGCGGGGGAGCAGACGAAGAACCGATGAATAACGAAGATACGGAAATGCAAGAAGATATGGATGAAGAGGAAGACGACTAAAAGAACGGCCTAGAGCGGATGCTCTAGGCCTTCATTGCGTCAAAGCGAATAAGGGGATGGCTTTCCGAAGTAATAGCCTTGGGCGAGGTCGAAGCCGAGTTCACGACAGACGTCGACTTCTTCGGCACGTTCGATGCCTTCGGCGAGAATCGTGATGCCCATCGATTTGGTCAATTGACGTACATTTTTCAAGAATGCCCGTTTTTCGGCATCTTGGTCACAGAACGAGATATACGACCGATCGATCTTGACATAGTCCGGTTCAAGCCGTTTCAACATATCGAGCGTCGAGAAGCCCGCGCCGACATCGTCGAGGGCGACTTTCATGCCGCGCTTCTTATATGTAGAGAACACGTGTTGCAAGTGGGCCACGTCTTGCACCTTCTCCGTCTCGACGACTTCAAATATGAATCGGTCTGGACTGAGCCCGTAACGGTCAATAATCTCGAACGTATGTTGCAGGCAATAGTCCGGGTTATAGATGGTCGACGGCAAGAAGTTGATGAACGTCTTCTCGTGCGGCGCGACGGCGTGATATGTCGCTTTGATCGCTTCGGCGCGAGCGCGTTGGTCGAGTTTGGAATGAAGGCCAAAACGGTTGGCGGCCCGGAACAGTTCGCCCGGTGAGACGTTGTTCTGGCTTCTAAGAAGGGCCTCATAACCGAATCGTTCGCCTGTATCGAGGTGGACGATTGGTTGCAGATGGCTCTCGAAGTCACCGTGTTGAATCAATTCGATTGTGTCGCGGTTGGCGATTTGTTCGAGCAGGTCGCTCGCCGAGACGAGGGCGGTTTGACGTTTCGTGGCCGGATCGACACAGTACACGTCTTCCTCGACAGTGGCGAGGCGATGGGTCAATTCGTCGAACGAATCGTACGGATGGGGCTTGTCATTGACGACGACGAGGCCTCGTTCAAAAAATGGGATAGTCGTGGAGCAGGCGGTACAAGGAGACCACATAGGATCCCTCCTTTCAAATGATAGAAGTACTCTCTCTTTACTTTATCGGATAAAACTCACATAAAACTCACATGTCAGGACAAATAAATAAAAAAATCGTGCAAAATGCGGACAGTTTTTGTATACTTCCTATCGTATGAATAAGAAGCGCCTCAAAACGCCACTCGCATACGAACAACTTTTTGAACAGAAAGGGGTTCTATCGATGGACCAAAAATTAAAATTATGGTTTACGGAGCACCAGACAGAAGATTACGGGATCACGTTCCGTGTAAACCACGTTTATGAGAGCGAACAAACGGAGTTTCAACGACTAGAAATGGTCGAAACGGACGAGTTCGGAACAATGTTGTTACTTGACGGAATGGTCATGACGACGGATAAGGACGAATTCGTCTATCACGAGATGGTGGCTCACGTCCCACTCTTTACGCACCCGAATCCGAAGCATGTGCTCGTAGTCGGCGGCGGAGACGGCGGCGTCATCCGTGAGATTATGAAACACCCATCAGTCGAAAAAGCAGTTCTCGTCGACATCGACGGGAAAGTCATTGAATATTCGAAGAAATACTTACCAAATATCGCAGGCGAACTCGACAACCCGCGCGTTGAAGTCATCGTCGGCGACGGCTTCATGCATATCGCCGAGTCAGAGAACGAGTACGACGTCATCATGGTCGACTCGACAGAACCGGTCGGCCCAGCGGCCAACTTGTTCACGAAAGGATTCTACGCCGGAATCTCGAGAGCGCTTAAAGAAGATGGGATCTTCGTCGCACAGACGGACAACCCATGGTTCACGCCAGAGCTCATCCAAACGGTTCAACGTGACGTGAAAGAGATCTTCCCGATCACGAAGCTCTACACAGCGAACGTACCGACGTACCCGAGCGGCATGTGGACGTTCACAATCGGTTCGAAGCAATATGACCCGGAAGCAGTGGCTCCGGAGCGTTTCCACGACATCGAGACGAAGTACTACACGCCGAAGCTTCACAATGCGGCATTCGTCCTTCCTAAATTCGTGGAGGACTTGACGAAATGATTAAACGTTTCGATGAAGCCTACTCAGGCAAAGTGTTCATCGCGAGCCTGCCAGAAGTCGCAGACGCGAAGACGGTCCTTTACGGCATGCCGATGGACTGGACGGTCAGTTTCCGCCCGGGCTCACGTTTCGGTCCGAACCGGATTCGTGAAGTGTCAATCGGACTTGAAGAGTACAGCCCGTATCTCGACGGAGACTTGAGTGAAGCCGCCGTCTATGACGCCGGTGACATCCCGCTTCCGTTCGGGAACGCCCAAAAGTCGCTCGACATGATCGAGTCGTTCGTCAAAGACGTCATCCAAGCAGGCAAGTTCCCGCTCGGTATGGGTGGGGAACACCTCGTCACATGGCCGGTCATCAAGGCGATGCATGATGCGTACGGCGACGACTTCGTCATTCTTCACTTCGATGCGCATACGGATCTCCGTGATGAATACGAAGGTGAGCCGTTGTCGCACTCGACACCGCTCAAAAAAGCGGCCAACTTGATTGGACCATCGAACTGCTACTCGTTCGGAATTCGTTCTGGGATGAAAGAAGAGTTCGACTGGGTCAAAGAAGTCGGTTATAACATGTATAAATATGAAGTGATCGAACCGCTTAAACGCGTGTTGCCGACGCTCGCCGGGAAGAAAGTGTACGTCACGATCGACATCGACGTCCTCGATCCATCGGCTGCGCCGGGAACGGGCACGCAAGAGATCGGCGGCATCACGACGAAAGAATTGCTTGAAGCGGTCCACGCCATCGCGAACGCTGACGTCGACGTCATCGGAGCCGACCTCGTCGAAGTGTCACCGGCCTATGACCAGTCGGACATGACGGCCATCGCCGCCGCGAAGATCCTTCGCGAGATGATGATCGGGTTCGTGAAGTAACGATGCCGAAAAAAGGTCAGCTCGAGATGGAGCTGAGTGCTCGCATCACCCAATGGGAGAAAGAGTATCTCGGACGCGGCTCCTTGACGTGTAAAGCAGACCTGCTCCGCGACTTGGCCATCGTGACGCTCCAAGGCGTCTTGACCCCGGCCGAGTACGAACTGGCCGCCAAGTCGGCCGGACGCGAGCAATTGAAGAAGTACCGCAACAACCTTGTCGAATCAGGACGGGCTCAGCTCGAGACGATTTTGTATGACGTGCTCGGTCGGCGTCTCGTCTCGCTCCATACGGATATCAGTACGAAGACGGGGGAACGCCTCATCGTCTTTCGACTTGATGCTCCGTGGGATGGCGGGATTGACAAGCCGTGACGACATTTTTAAACTAGAAGCAGAGACGGTTCAGGATTGGTGGTGTCCGCGAGACATCCCCGTCGTCCTGTCCCGGAGCTGACGAACTAAAAACCCGACAGTTGTCGGCTAGACGGAGCGAACGTGTTCGAGCCGTCGGCATGCAGCGCACACCTTTCTTTGGTGTGCGCTTTTGTCGTCTAGGAGGAAAAGATGGAACTATTGACGTTTTTGATGACGAGTGCCCCGGTGCTCCTATTTGTGACAGGTGTGATTGCTGCTCTCGGCAAGTCGAATTTGAAGATTCCTGAGTCACTCAGTATCACGCTCAACTTATACTTATTGCTCGCGATTGGATTGAAAGGAGGGATGGGACTCGCCTCGGTGTCAATGGACGAGTTGGCGCTCCCGCTCGCCGTGACGCTCGTGCTCGGTCTCGTGTTGCCGCTCGTTGCGTTCGGTCTCGGAGCGCTCTTGAAGTTCACGTTCCCGGAACGAATCGCGATGGCGGCGACGTTTGGGTCAGTTTCGCTCGTGACGTATGTCGCGGCGACCGCCCAGCTCGAACGCCTCGGCATCGCGTATGAACCGTTCATGACGACGCTCGTCGTCGTCCTCGAAATCCCGGGTCTCGTCGTCGCGCTGTTGTTATACAATCAGAGCCGTGTCCTTGGAATCACGGCCGCACCGACCCAATCGCTCACCGTCATCCGCGACAGCCTGCTCTCCAAGAGCATCTTGCTTTTATTGGCCGGCCTCATCGTCGGCCTCGTCACGCCGGACACATCGGCATTGACCCCATTTTTCGTCGACTTGTTCCCAGGGGTGTTGTTGTTGTTCTTACTCAGCCTCGGCGTAAAGGTCGGGCATCAACTGAAGACGGTACCGTCGTACGGGGTGAAGTTTTTAGTCATCGGGATGACGTTCCCGCTCGTCGGTGCGGGCATCGGCTTCTTCGCGGCCGGGATGGCCGGACTATCGGACGGGGGGACGATCCTGCTCATGACGCTCGCGGCGAGCGGATCGTATATCGCGGCACCGGCCATGCTCCAGGCGTCGGTACCTGAGGCGGAGCCGTCGTTTTATTTGACGCTCGCCCTCGCCGTCACGTTCCCGTTCAACCTGCTCGTCGGCATCCCGTTGTTCATTTCCATCGTTACCTGAACGAAAGCCCTGTCTCGTCACGAGACAGGGCTTGTTTTATTGAGTGATCGTCTGTTCTTCCATACATTTCAACGCCGCCGTCCAACTGCCGAACAGGGCATTGATCGTCGACGTGCTCGGCACGTTGCGTCCTTCGGCCCATTTCCGGTAATGCAAGATGCTGAAGTGGGACAATTCGTGTTTCGCGACGCGGAGTGCCTCGATGACGTCTTCTTCGTCCCATTTCCGTTTCGGCGGGGCGATATCGAGGACAAACAAGGCGTAGCTCCACGATCCGTACTTCCGGGCGATTGTCGCGACTGTCGGATAACCGCGCTCTTGGGCCCAGATGGCGTAGTGCTGGGACGTGAGGCGTTCGAGCTCTTCGGACGCTTCAATCAAGGCTTGAATGATGCGCTCTTCATTGTTTTTCGCGGCGGTCGTCTGAAGTTTCGCTTCCCGGAGCGCGTTCGACCAAGAGCCGAACCGGCTGCTGATCAACGTGAGCGACGGCGATCGTGTCACTTTCGACCATTCCCGATACGTTTGACTCGTGAAGAGGGGTAACTCCTCGGCGGCTTGATTCAACGCGCGGAGGATATCTTCATCGGAGTAATAATGAAACGACATTTGGATTTGGGCGGCGGCGAGCGCCTCGCGCCAAGACCCGAACTGATGGATGACGGTGGAAAGGGACGGAACGTTTTTAGTTTGTGACCATACGCTGTACCGTTTCGAATCGAGCTCGGCATGTTCTTGAGCAGCTAACTGCAACGCTTGTACGATTTGAGGGCGTGTCCATTTTTTCATCTTGGTGTCTCTCCTTTGGAGGGAGACGCAGCGAGCGTCTCGGAAGGTCTCTTGGTGTGAATGAACAGCTTGTATTGGTTGAAGAGTCAACGAGCTAGTCAAAAAGAATGCTTACGATCGATTTCTACCTCCTTATGCGATGTTTTAGCAAGGTGCAAAATAATGTAAACGATACCCAATTCGGGTTATATGTATTTCCATTTCCCGTTTGTCTGACAATTATTCATTATGTGAATGAAATCATGATAATAATTTCGTGAACTCCTTTTTCTCATCTATGTCGTTAATGAGAAAAAGCTTGTCTTATCTTTAAATTTGTTGAGGAGAGTCGGGTAGTTTACTAGCATCGACGCATCTTTTGCGCATTCCAACTTACACCACGAACGAACAACTCAGACTCTTGGAGGTGCGAACTACCATGGCAACACTCGTGAACGTCTATCGGAAGAACCAACGCAATTTGCTCTTTTTATGTCTCGACATCTTGATCGTCTCATTTGTCCTGTACGCGACGTTTGAACTGATGTTCTCCACGATCACGTCGTACGCGGCAGTTGCATCGAGCGAGATGCTGACGATGGTCGCCATCAAAATCGTCAGCTTCAGCCTCGTCGGGAGCGTCTTGAAGATTCATCGCATCGACTGGCGCTACGCCTCCATCCATGAGATGAAACAAGTCGCCATCGCCTTACTGAGCAGTGACTTGGTGTTGTACGCCTACAACCAGTTCCACTTCGGGGCTGGTCTTGGCATCATCATCGCCGTCCAAGGGTTGCTCGCATTCAACTTGATTTTGTTCACCCGCTTCTTAGCCCGCAACCATGTGTTCGACGTGTTCAAACCGCATTCGAACCATCCGGGACGCAAAGCACTCATCATTGGAGCCGGGGATTCCGGGCAGTTGATTGTCCGCGAGTTGAAAGAACATCGGACGACCGTCCTGCACGTCGTCGGTCTGCTCGACGACAATCCGCAGTTACAGGCGCTCTATGTCCACGGCGTTCCGGTGCTCGGGATGACAGATGATTTAGAACGCATCATTCAAGAACATGGCATCGAAGTGGTAATCTTGGCCATTCCAAGCTTGCCTTATGCCCGGCGTCTCGCCTTGCTGAAACGGATTGAGAAGACAGGGGCCGAATCACACGCCTTGCCAATGATTTCAGAACTCGCGACTGGAAAAATCTCCATCAATGAGATTCGTGAGGTGAAAATCGAGGAATTGCTCGGACGCGAACCGGTTCAATTGGACATATCTGGAATATCTAGACATGTCGAAGGGGCGACCGTGCTCGTCACAGGCGCCGGTGGGTCAATCGGTTCGGAGTTGTGCCGTCAATTGATCAAGTTCGCGCCGGCTGAAATGATTCTCCTCGGTCACGGGGAGAACAGTATTTACTTGATCGAGCGAGAGTTGCGCGGGCTCGGTACGGAGACGATCCTTCATCCGGTCATCGGTGACGTGCAAGACGAGGAAAGGCTCGAAGATGTGTTCCGCACGTATAAACCGGACATCGTCTATCATGCCGCCGCCCATAAACACGTCCCACTCATGGAAGACAACCCACTCGAAGCCGTCAAAAACAATGTTTACGGGACAAAACACATGGTCGATGTCGCGGCCCGGCATAAAGTGAGCCGCTTCATCATGGTCTCGACGGATAAAGCGGTCAACCCGACGAACGTGATGGGGTCGACGAAACGAATTGCCGAGATGGTCGTTCAAGAGAAAGCTCGAACGAGTGAGACGATCTTTGCGGTCGTACGCTTCGGAAACGTATTAGGCAGTCGCGGCTCGGTCGTGCCGCTGTTTAAAGAACAGATTCTCCGAGGTGGACCGGTCACCGTCACCGATCCCGAGATGACCCGCTATTTCATGACCATCCCGGAGGCGAGCCGTCTCGTCATCCAAGCGAGTGTCTTATCACGAGGCGGCGAAGTATTCGTCCTCGATATGGGTGAACCGGTCAAGATCATCGATTTGGCGAAGAAAATGATTGAGTTGAGCGGATTCACGACCGAACAGATCGGCATCGCGGTCACCGGGATTCGACCGGGTGAGAAGTTGTATGAGGAGCTGCTCGCCGCGAGTGAACTTTGTCCGGAAGCGAACGTCTTCCCGAAAATTTTTGTCGGGCAAACCCGTCCCTTCAAAACCGTGGCTTCCGTCCTGCATCTCATTGAGACGTTACGGGATGACCGGGAAGCTTTGACGTACCTGTTGCTCTTTATCGCCAACAGTGACGATCTTGATCGAGACATCGATCGCCTCTTCACGCACGGTGTGAAGCGGATGCGTCCTCATATCGCCGAGCCGCGTCTCGCTGATGGAAATTGAACGTCATAACGAGTGAAGAGGGGGAGAACGATGGACGATCAAACGGTGCTTATCGTCGGAGTAGCCAGTTTCCAAGGGTTTCATATCGCACGTCGGCTGTTGCAAGAAGGATTTGACGTCGTCGGAATCGACGATGAAGGGCGGCATAAGACACGAATCGCCAAACAGCGGCTCTACGTTCTCACCCACCCGCAGTTCCATTTGATTCGCTCCACGCTCGCGAACAAGACGGCCATGCGCAGCGTCTTGAATCGGCATGAACCAAGGCATATCATCTTATGTTCGACCCGTCGTCATAGTGACAGGGATGAGCTGCTTGAACGCTACGAGTTGATGAAACGCTATATCGCCATCCAGACGAAGCGGGTCCCAGTCGAATCGTTCATCACGTTCGATTTGCCTGTGAAACAGGAGAACGGGGAACGTCCGGTGATCCACTTGTTCACAGAAGACGTCTTCGGACCTTGGGACGATACCTCGACGCTAGTATCCAAGGCGATCGTCGCCGTCGACCGCGGTGTCCGACTCTCCGGGTATTACGCGACGGACATCCTCAACGTCTCCTATATCGATGACGTCGTCGAGTCGGTCGTGCGGTTGCTGCGCTTGATTCAAACCGGGATGTCACCCGTCGGCTATTTTCAAATCCCGGCCTCAGACTACGTGAACGTCCAGACGTTACTGTCCGACATCGGGCATATCCTCAACAAGTCGGCGAAGACGTCGCTGCCGATGCGAGAGTCGGTGCTCCGACAGTCAGACGTTCCGACGCTCGACACGCTCATCGGCTTCAGCCCGAGTACATCACTGTATGAAGGACTCGAGCAAGTCGTCGACTGGTATATCTCGTATAAAAACATGATGAAGGAGGGCATCAAATGAACATCTTATTATCGAAGCCGCATATGTCCGGGCGTGAGATGGCCTATATCGAAGAGGCGTTCGCGAGCAATTGGATCGCCCCGCTCGGCCCGAACGTCAATGCGTTTGAAGCGGAAGTGGCCGCTTACGCCGATCACCCGCATGCGTTGGCGACAAGCTCAGGGACGGCTGCCCTCCATTTGGCATTACTTACGCTCGGCGTCGGGACAGGGGACACGGTCTTCTGTCAGTCGCTCACGTTCGTGGCATCGGTCAATCCGATTCGTTACGTCGGTGCCAACCCGGTCTTCATCGACTCGGAGACGACGACGTGGAATATGTCCCCGGACGCGCTTCGGAAAGCATTCGTCCAAGCGGCGACGAAAGGGAAACTCCCGAAAGCGGTCATCGTCGTGCATCTGTACGGCGTCGTCGCGAAAATCGGAGAGATTCGTCACATTTGCCGCGAGTATGGTGTCCCATTGATTGAGGACGCGGCCGAATCACTCGGCTCGACGTGGCACGGACAGATGACGGGTACGATCGGCGACATCGGCTTCTATTCGTTCAACGGCAATAAAATCATTACGACCTCAGGCGGCGGTATGCTCATGACGCCGAACGAGGAGGTGAGACAGCTGGCGCTCAAGCTGGCCACGCAAGCTCGGGAAGACGCGCTACATTATGAACACGAACAGGTCGGTTATAACTATCGGTTGAGCAACGTCTCGGCCGGGATCGGTCGGGGACAGCTCGAGGTGATCGAGCAGCGTGTCCAAGCACGTCGCCGCGTCTTCGCCCGCTATGAGCGCATGTTCCGTCAGCTCGGGACGACGTACCAACAAGAAGTGCCGCATTCACGGGCCAATCGCTGGCTGACCGCCATGCAACTGGACCAGACTGACTTGCATCGTGACACATTGATGGAGCGGCTCGCTAGTGCCGGCATCGAAGCCCGTCCCGTTTGGAAGCCGATGCACTTGCAGCCGGTATATCGCGATGCCGAGTACGTGACGGTCGACGGGGAAGATGTCAGCCGGCGCTTGTTCGAGAACGGCATCTGCCTCCCATCGGGGTCCGATTTGACAATCGGTGAACAACAGCAAGTCATCCAGACCGTGCTCGATACGCGCTCGATCGTCACGGAACAAAGTGTCTGAGGAGGACGAACGATGAACCGGGAAGCAGAGATCATTCAAGCGCTTCGAGCCGCTGCATCTCTGACTCCGACCCTCACGGTTAAACAATATCAGCTCTGGAGCCGAGACCGGGACGTCCCGACGTTTCTCGACGTTCTCAATTTTTATGGGTCATGGACCGGCGCCCTAAAAGCATCCGGTCTATTAGAATCCCGAAAACATTATACACAACAAGAACTCGTTGCAGCGCTTCGGCTCGCACTTGAACAGGAAGGAAAGTTGACGAGCACCCATTATCAGCAATGGGTGAAAGATCATACCGGTCCTTCGCTAGGTGATATTATTTCCCATTTCGGGTCTTGGAGTCTGGCCGTGAAAACGGTAGAGCGTCTAGAGGAGATCCATTTTACCGTCCAGCCAGAACGTGAAAAAGCAGAAATCGTCCAATCGTTGCTAGAAGCAAGCCGGGTCGTCGTGCCGTTCAACGCGATCACCTATCAAAAATGGGCGAAACAACATAGACGACCAAGTGTCGCCAAAGTATCTCGGCGGTATGGCTCCTGGAAACGGGCACTCGCCGAGCTGGAGCTTCGTGAATCGTGTGACGGAAAGAAGTGAAGACGGAGGAGGGATCTCGATGAACGGAGCGTTTGTCATCGCCCGTTATGAAACGTTGCATCAAACGTACCAATTTGAAAGTTTATCGATGGAGGAAGTGGCGGACCGTTGCCGACCGGCCGTCGTCTCGACGCAGGAGCGAAACGGATGAGAGGCGTTCGGGGGAAGCGAAGGGGGGAGGACAAAGTGGGCCGACCAATCGTACTACTCATTGGAGAACATCGAACATCTGCCTACGTGTATCAGGCGATTCGCAACTTAGGGGTGACCCATGTCATTCAGGAAGATGGACCGAGCGAGCATCGCCCGGAATCCATTAAGCACTGGCTGACGCATGTATACGTTCGACTGACGTCTCCTGTCATGCGCCTTTCGAGCCGGGCGCGGATTCAGGAGCTCAAGCTCCGCTATCCGTTGAACGATGAGCCGATCCCGTTCCACCACATTCTACGCGTCACGTCATTGAACGATACGAAGACGACGATGTGGCTCGACCGTCTTGCCCCGCAGCTCATCGTCACCCACGAGACGGGTCCAATCGACCCGAGCGTCCTCGCCCGGTTCGACTGCCCGGTGTTGACGGTGAAACCGACGATGGCAGAAGGACAACTCGAAGCGTACTGGGCGTTCCGGGCCAAGCCCGACGTCTGTGAAGTCAGAATCGAACAATGGACCGAACGGGGCTGGACTGTGTCAGACCGGTCCGTGCTCTATATCGGCGGGACGGACAACTTTGCCACGTACCCGTATTTACAGCTCACGACCGTGTTGCCCCTCCTGAGACGGCAAATCGAGTTGCTGTTAAAGGAAGATGTCTATGACCGCCGAACGGCGAAATAACGGCCAAAGCGCGATGCTTTGGCCGTTTAGCTTTGGGTGATGCAGTAGTGTTGGATGGCGTCATTGTAATAGACAGCAAGTCCTGGCGCGTACTTGTCGTAAAACGCGGTGAAGCGCTCGTCCATGACATACATCTGACCGAGTCCGCTGAACATGTCGAGCGAGCAATCATAGAACTGGTCGTTGATGAACAGATGGTTCGCCCGGACGGCCGCTTGGACACGCGGGTCTTCGACCGGGACATCGGAAGTGAACAAGTCGACGAGCGGCTTGACGAGATTCACTTGTTGTTGACTGAGTGCTTCCCAATCTTCTTTCGAGCGCTTGTCGGCGCGTGCACGTGACGTCTTGTACGCCTCGCTCTCGCCCCAGCGCTCCACGACCTCGGGCTCGTGTTTCGCTTCATGGGCTTTCAGTTCGTCGAACGATAATCCTTTGAACAACGATTTGTCTTCCATTGGAATTTCTCCTCTCAGTGAGGTGAGCGTCGATTCCGCCGTCTCGGCGAGTGTCGCAAAATAGGCGGCTTTCGCGCGCAGAGCGGTCACTTGCTCTTCGAGGGCACGGGTCCGGTCGAACGGCTCGGCCTCGAGCAACGTCTGAATCGTCTCGAGCGGAAAGTCGAGCGAGCGATAAAGCAGAATCGTCTGTAACCGCTCGACGTCATGCGCCGCATAACGGCGATAGCCATTGGTGTCACGTTCCGGAACGAGCAGACCGACGGCGTCATAATGACGCAATGTCCTTGTGGTCGTGCCGGAGAGCGTCGCGAGCTGTTGAATCGTATACATGTCCTCACCTCCTTGAAATCAGCGTACACGTTGACGTCGCGTCAAGGTCAAGCCTCTTTTTCGAACAAAGAGAATCCATCTCGTTCGCCGACATAATTGAAGCCGAAGCGAGGGTAATAGGCGTTCAAAAATGAGTTCGTGGCGACGCAGTCGAGGCGAATCCGATCCGATGTCGCCGCGAGCGCGTGACGCATCAATCGTTCACCGATGTGTTGGCCTTTTAATTGGTCGTCGACGACGAGCCGATGCAAGTAGACGGCCGCGTCAGGATCGTCCCACAAGTTCTCGTCCCAAGACGTCGGCGGGATCAAGCTGACCGACCCGACGATTCCTCCGTTTGCTTCATATACATACACGGTCCCGTTCGTGACGTCATGGGTCACAAAATCGGTCCGGCTCGGCTCTAAATATTTTTGCCATTGCGTTTTTCCGGCGGCCCGAAACGATTGCGCTTTCGTGAAAATTAGTTGATCAATCGCCAAAAGATCGGCCTGTGTGGCCAAACGGATCATGTAAGTCGCCTCACTTTCATTTCATTTCAAATTCGTGTAGGGTACACGATGAGTAAGCTGTTAAAAACATCTTTGTGTCGTGGAATGATTTTTGGTAAGATAAACTTACTGCAATCGTGCAAACGATTGCGCTAACGAGATGAAGAGACAACAGCACTGATATTAGTATATAGGATGCGCAGTGAGTTTAGGGACAAGGGAGTATCATTGACACATGCAACTTTTACAACGTGACCAACACACACAAACGAAAACACTGAAACGAAACTGGTGGAAAGAAGCCGTCGCTTATCAAATCTACCCGCGCAGTTTTTACGATGCGAACGGGGACGGGATCGGCGACATTCAAGGAATCATCGATAAACTCGATTACTTGAAAGACCTCGGCGTCGACGTCATCTGGATTTGCCCGATGTATAAATCACCGAACGATGACAACGGCTACGACATTAGCGACTATCAAGACATCATGGACGAGTTCGGGACGATGGAAGACTTCGACCGTCTGTTGACAGAAGTCCATGCGCGCGGCATGAAGCTGCTCTTAGACCTCGTCGTCAACCATACGTCGGATGAGCACCCGTGGTTCATCGAGTCGAAGAGCTCAAAAGACAACCCGAAACGAGACTGGTACATTTGGCGCGACGGTAAGCCCGACGGCTCGAAACCGAACAACTGGGAGTCGATCTTCGGCGGGTCGGCTTGGGAGTTCGACGAGACGACGGAGCAATATTTCTTGCACGTCTTCTCAAAGAAACAGCCGGACCTCAACTGGGAGAACGCCGAGATGCGCCGGACCATCTACAACATGATCAACTGGTGGCTCGATAAAGGCATCGACGGTTTCCGTGTCGATGCGATCAGTCACATCCGCAAACACCCATCGTTCGGCGATTTGCCGAACCCGGAAGGTCTCGACTTCGTGCCGTCGTTCGAGATGCATATGAACGTCGACGGGATTCATGGTTACTTGGAAGAACTTCGCGATGAGACGTTCAATAAGCACGACATTATGACGGTCGGGGAAGCGAACGGCGTGTCGCCTGACGACGCCCACCTGTGGGTCGGCGAGCAGGAAGGCAAGATGAACATGGTGTTCCAATTCGAACACATGGGACTTTGGCGCGAAGACGCCGAGTCGAAGCTCGACGTCGTCCACTTGAAGAACGTCCTCACGAAATGGCAGAAAGGCCTTGAAGCAGACGGCTGGAACGCCCTCTACGTCGAGAACCACGACCAGACGCGGACCGTGTCGTCATGGGGTGACGACGAGCGCTATTGGAAAGAGAGCGCGAAATCGATCGCGATGATGTATTTTCTCATGCAAGGGACGCCGTTCATCTATCAAGGACAAGAGATCGGCATGACGAACGTGAAGTTCGACTCGATTGACCAGTACGACGATATTGCGACGCGCAACCGCTATTACATCGGTCTCGAACATGGCAAGAGCCACGAAGAGATGATGGACATTACATGGAACTCGTCACGGGACAACACGCGCACGCCGATGCAGTGGAGCGACGCTCCGAACGCGGGCTTCACGTTCGCCGAGACGCCTTGGTTCGGCATCAACCCGAACTACACGGATATCAACGTCGACGCCCAGCTCGAAGACGACGACTCGATTCTCAATTTCTATAAAGAGATGATTCGTCTCCGTAAGCAAGACGAGACGTTCGTTTACGGGACGTATGACATCGTCTTGCCGGAGCACCCGGAGATTTACGCATACACGCGCACGCTCGGGGACTCGCAATACCTCGTCATGACGAACTTGACGGGGAAAGAAGCCATCTTTGCGACGGAGCTCACGCTTCGCTCGGAAGACGTCGTCTTGAAAAATATGCCGCTCGAGCCGCATGAAGAGACGACACTCGTCCACTTGAAGCCGTTCGAGGGACGCGTCTATAAAATGAGTTAATCCAAGACAGGGGCATTCCCTGTCTTTTTTTGCGCACAGGGAAATGACGAGGGAACACGAATTCATATAGAAGATGAGGAGGGGATTGGATTGAGATTATTACTGACATCGGCAGGTATCAAAAATGAACGAATCAAACAATCGTTGCTCGAGTTGCTAGGGAGACCGATTGAGGAGTGTAACGCCCTCTGTATCCCGACCGCGATTTACGCGCTACCAGGTGGGACGAAGCATGCATGGAACTTTTTCAACGGTGATTCTTCGACGCCGATGTGTGAGTTAGGCTGGAAGTCGATTGGGGTTCTCGAATTGAGCGCGTTGCCAAGCCTCGATGAAGCGGTTTGGAGACCGGCGTTCGACGAGGCCGACGTACTGTTGGTCAACGGAGGTGACCCGTTGTTCTTGCATTATTGGATGAAGCAGTCTGGCGTCGCGCAGCTGTTGCCGGATTGGGGTGGCGTCTATGTCGGTTTGAGCGCCGGCAGCATGGTCATGACCCCGCGAATCGGGGAGGCGTTTGTCGGTTGGCAGGCACCGGGCGAGCAGAGAGATGAGACATTGGGGTATGTCGATTTCTCGATTTTCCCTCACCTCGATCATGAGATGTTGCCGGAGAACACGTCCAAGCATGCGACCGAATGGGCAGGAATGTTGACTGGCCCGAGCTATGCTATCGACGATGAGACGGCGATTCGAGTCGTCGACGGACAAGTCGACGTGATTTCGGAGGGGCATTGGCTGAAATTTTAAAGGAACGAACGGCCGCAGATCATCACATCCGTGGTCGTTTTCTTGAGCTGGACTCCTGGCATTCGCATCACGTAAAATTGATCGCGCATGACGTGTGAAGCGCCTGCGAACCGGGAAAGAAAAAGTTAGCGATTCCGGACCGTTCACGAGATATGGTACGATGGGACAGCGGAAAGGGGAATCACCATGGCAATTGAACCGAAACGCGTACGTGTGCGCCAAAAGACGACGATCAGTGAAATCGCGGAACCGATCGAGCTGCAAGCCGACGGGCTCTATTATGAATTGAAGACCGGCTTCATCATCACGTTCGACCAAGAACGGGAAGATGGCGTCGTCCCAACGACAATCAAATATACGACAGGCCGGCTCGCGCTCATCTGTAAAGGACCGATCGAGATGAATCATTCCTTTATCGAGGGGCGTTTGACCCAAAGCCTATATAAAAACCCATACATGTCCATGACGATGGCGACGACGACGGAGCGGCTCGATGTCGCCGACGGCCGTTGCCGCTTCGCCTATGAGTTATCGATGAACGACGACTTGGCGGGTAGCTATGAAGTCGACGTCACTTGGACGTTTGAAGGAGGAGACGAAGCATGAACTTTGCAGAACGCGTGAGAAAGATTGAAGAGATGTTGAACGAAGATTGGTTCGAGATGCTTGAGACGAACGAGGACGAGTATGAAGAGTGGCGCGGACGCCTCGAGGACCACGCCGAGCAGGTCGTCGGGCATTACGATAACGAGACCGGCGTCGATATGGACTCGGTCGATAAATTGCTTCAATTGAACGATGAGTTCCCCCTCCTTTACGGTGAAGACACGGTCCGGCTCTATATTGCCTTGATTGAAGCGCGACCGGAAGACAAATCGGTGTATGAGCGTTACATCGACTACTTGGCCGCCATCGGTGACGCGGCGCATGAGGAATTTTTACGGTTCCATACGCTCGTCGAGGCAGGCCGGTTAGAAGAAGCACGCGGGCTCGCCCCGCAGATGCCAAAACGATTAGGACTCGAAGACTAAGGCCGCATTGCGGTCTTTTTCATACATAGAAATAGGGAGGGATTCGATGTTACGGCTCATCAAAACAACGATGGTGCAACAAGGGCAAGTGCTCGATTTTTTGAAGGAGTGGCGAGAGCAGGAAGAGACGATCGTCCCGAACGCCATCGACCGTGACGCTTCTGACTTCGCGACGTACGTCCAACAGATTCGTGATAAAGAGTCACGGGTGAACAACGTCAGTTGGGTACCGAGCACGACGTATTGGCTGACGGACGGGGACTAGTTGCTCGGGGCGGCGAATATTCGTCACGAATTGAACGAACACTTGCTCAACTTTGGGGGACACATCGGCTATGGCATCAAACCGAGTGCCCGCGGACGCGGTCTCGCGACGAAACAGCTCGAACTCGCGCTCGACAAGGCGAAGGAGCTCGGCATCGAACGGGCGTTGATCACATGCGATCGGACGAACGTAGCGTCACGCCAAGTCATCTTGAATAACGGAGGAGTACCGGATACACCGTTCACAGCGGAAGGCGGGAAAATCGTCGAGCGGTTTTGGATTGAACTGAAAGGGTGATACGAGATGGCGAACTGGATCGTGATCTATTTGGCGCTCATCAATTTTTTCGGAATCTATCTGTTTCCGCGAGACCGAGTGCCATCTCAAAAATGGTTCTCGTTTTCGAGCGGGATCGCCATCACGTACTTTTTCATGTATGTATTGCCGTCGCTCAACAAGCGACAAGACACGCTCCGGGTCGAGTGGCTCGACCTCGCCTTGCCGTCGGAGATTTACGTCATCAGTCTGCTCGGTTTCACCGTCTTTTACGGGACGATGCGTGTCGTCCGGACGCCGTATTTTAAAGACGAGACGATCGACCAGAACGTGTCGTATTGGCTCCAAGTGATGCTCTTGACGGCATACATGTCAGTCTCGGCGTATGTCGTCACCGCCTCCTCGGTCACATTCGTCGCCCGCAGCTTTTACGCGACGGCGCTCGGCGTTCATTTCCTCGCCGTCGGCCACGACCTCTATCGCCACTACGGGGAACGCTATATCCGACAAGGGCGCTATTTATTGAGCGGTGGGATTCTTGCCGGCGGGTTCTTCTCCCGCTTTATCGACCTCGCCTCTCACGTCGAGGCGATTTTGTTCGCGTTCGTCGCCGGGGCGATGATTCTGAACATCGTCAAATTCGAGCTCCCGGCTGACCGTAACCTCCACTTCCGAACGTTCGTCCTCGCCGTCGTCGGGTATGGCGGCATCCTCTTATTCTTAAAGCATGTGCTCAATTTTTAATCCCTCCAACAAAAATGAATGACTGTTCATTCATTGTTTGATATACTAAACTCAAGATTGAATCCGTTTTCATAAGGGGGAGTTTTGGGGATGTCTACATTTTTAATCGTCAACTGGATTCTATTCTTGCTTGTCCTCGGCTATGGACTATATTTGTTCGCATCGCTGGTGTACCAGCGCTATACGTTCATCAAGCTCGGGAAACAGGCAGAGTGGAGCCAAACGAATAAAGAACGGCTCGAACAGGTTATGATCAACGTGTTCGGCCAAAAGAAATTGTTGAAAGACAAGAAGAGCGGCATTATTCACGTCATGATGTTCTATGGGTTTATCCTCGTTCAGTTCGGGGCCATCGACTTCATCTGGAAAGGACTCGCCGTCGGGACGCGTTTCCCGCACATCCCGCTCGGTCCGCTCTATCCGATTTTCACGTTCATGCAAGAAATCGTCATGCTCATGATTCTTGTCGCGGTCGTTTGGGGATTCTACCGCCGTTACGTTGAGAAACTCGTGCGCTTGAAACGAAACTTCCTGGCCGGTCTCGCCCTCATCTTCATCGGTGGGTTGATGGTTTCGGTCTTGTTCGGTAACGGGTTCTACCTCGTTTATAAGGAAGAACTCCCGATGTGGGGCGAACCGGTCGCGACACTTATCGGTTCGGCGTTCGCTTGGGTACCGGGCGGCGTCGCCTTCGCCTTGTTCGTCGTCTTCTGGTGGCTCCACCTCTTGTTCTTGCTCAGCTTCATGATCTATATCCCGCAAGGCAAGCATGCCCACTTGATCGCCGGGACGCTCAACGTCTGGCTCGGACGGACGCACCAAGTCGGTCGTCTCGCGCCGGTCGACTTCTCAGCGATGGAAGAGGCCGAGGAGTCGGATGAAGAAATCGTATTCGGCGTTAATAAAATCGAAGACTTCAATCAAAAACAACTCGTCGATCTCTACGCCTGTGTCGAGTGCGGACGCTGTACGAACGTCTGCCCGGCGACCGGGACCGGAAAGATGTTGTCGCCGATGGACCTCATCGTCAAACTGCGCGACCATATGAACATGAAAGGGGCCGCCATCACGCGGAAATCCCCGTGGGCGCCGGCACTCATGTTCCAAAACACGCAAGGGGCCGAGATTGCGGCCGCGGCAATGAATGGAAACATGCTCGTCGCTGACGAGTTGATCGGCAACGTCATCACCGAAGAAGAGATTTGGGCATGTACGACGTGCCGCAACTGTGAAGACCAATGCCCGGTCATGAACGAGCACGTCGACAAGATCATCGACCTTCGTCGTTATCTCGTCATGATGGAAGGGAAGATGGATCCAGAGGCACAGCGTACGGTCGCCAACATCGAGCGTCAAGGCAACCCGTGGGGGATGAACCGGAAAGAGCGCGAGAACTGGCGCAAAGACCGGGAAGAGCTTGTCATCCCGACGGCGAAAGAGAAGAAGAAGGCAGGCGAAGAGTTCGAATTCCTCTTCTGGGTCGGGGCGATGGGCTCATACGATAGCCGTAGCCAAAAAGTCGCCCAAAGCTTTGCGAGCGTCTTGAACAAAGCCGGTGTCTCGTTCGCCATCCTCGGGAATGAAGAGAAGAACTCAGGGGATACACCACGCCGCATCGGGAACGAGCTGTTGTTCCAAGAGCTCGCCGAGGCGAACATCAAACAGTTTGAGAAGTATGGGGTCACGAAAATCGTCACGGTCGACCCGCACGCGTATAACACGTTCAAAAACGAGTATCCGGACTTCGGGCTTACGGGTGTGAAGGTGTATCACCATACGGAGCTCCTCGCCGAGCTGCTCGATACGGGCCGGGTCAAGCCGGACTTCTCCGTGAACGAGCGCGTCGTCTATCACGACTCGTGCTACCTCGGGCGCTATAACGGCATTTATGACGCACCGCGCTTCGTCTTGGAACGCATCCCAGGTGTCGAGCTCGTCGAGGCGGAACGGAACCGTGAGAACGGTATGTGCTGCGGGGCCGGCGGCGGTCTCATGTGGCAAGAAGAGAAAGTCGGGACGCGCGTCAACGTGGCCCGGACCGAGCAGTTGCTCGAAACGAAGCCGACGGTTATCGGTTCGGCGTGTCCGTACTGCTTGACGATGCTCTCAGACGGGACGAAAGCGAAAGAGGTCGATGAGACGGTCGGCACGTTCGACGTCGTCGAGTTGCTCGATCGCTCCCTCGCTCCGCTCGAAGTACCAGAACCGATTGTCCAATAAAAACAAGGCACGGTCCGCGGACCGTGCCTTGTTCGTTTAACGCATCTCCGAAGTTGCCAGTAAGGAAGACGTCAAGTGCGATAGTCCTTGCGTCGTCTCGTTGATGGCCGAAATCGTCTCGACCATTTGACCGAGGTCTTGTTTGTTCCGTTCGAACGACAGGACGTAGTTGCCCATCTCGTCTTTGACGGTCGAGAAACCGACTTTGACGGCGCCGAGTTGGCGCATCGCTTCGTCGTTCGTCCGATGCATCTGACCCATCTGATCGAGCAGGGCGGCGATGTTCGTCTCGTTCTCGTGGATGAGGACGTTGATTTGACTGCTCAGCTGCTTGGCGTTTTCGGCGAGCGTTCTTACTTCAGTCGCAACGACGGCGAAACCTTTACCGTGTTCACCAGCCCGGGCCGCTTCGATCGATGCGTTCAACGCGAGCAAGTTCGTCTGATTGGCAATCTGTTCGATGCTGCGGGTCATGCTGACGATGTCTTGCGAACCGTCCTTGAGGGCGGTGATGCGGTCGAGTGAGGCATCGACGTACGTTGCCGATTGCTTGAACTCGGTCTCCATCTGTTCGATTTGCTCGCCGTTCGTCTGCGTCAAGCTCATCAAGTGACGACTCATCTTCTCCGTCTGCTCGGTCTCGGACAACACTTGATGGGCGCGTTTGCTCGTCTCGGACATGGCGTGACCGGTCTGTTCCATCGTCGTCGCGACTTCCGTGCTGACGCGGCTGACGTCGTGGAGTAGCGTCGCTCGGGCGACGTTCGCCGATTCGATTTCATCGAGCCGCGCATCGACGTACTGCTCGGTGACGATTTGGGCGTCCAAGTTCATCGCGTGGGACAACGCGAGGAGCGACTCGGTCATCGCGGCCGGGTCATGTTGATACGCCTCGACGATTTTTGGGATGAGCAACGTATTGAAGGCGGAATACGTCGCGAGGAACCAAACGACCGGTACTGAGAAGTGGTGATGCGTCTGGCCCATCCGCTTGCGCATGGCCAGGAACTTTTCATCGATGTTCCCGGTCAACAGGCTCCGGAAGTAGTCAGCGAAAACTTTTTTAAGTCGCTCACGTGTCGACGAGGCGTTGGCGATTTTGACCATCTCGGGTTGGAGCATCAAGTGGTCGAGCACATTTTCAAGGACATCGTCCAACACCGACTCGACGAGTGGTGCCATATCTTGTAGTCGCTTCACTTGCAACGACGTATAGCCCATATAGTGCGCCCGTCCGTTCAACTTAGGGTCGGTCGGTTGCGCGATTGTCGTCACATCAGGGAAGCCGATGGACGCGGCATAGGCGGTAGGTTTCGTTTTACGGAACAGTGCCATGTTTCAGTCTCCTTTTTCTCATACAGCTAAAATAGCGTTCTATTCTATATCGGCCAAAATGTGAAAAAACTGAGAAACTGATGTGCGATTCGAGAGGTTCTCGAATGGAAGAGAGCGGGAAAGAAGGAAAGGAGAGCAGTTGGGCCATTTTTAAGGAAAGAGGGGTGTGCTTTGTGAAAAACTCAATTGTGTTGTTGACGATTGTCAGTGCCCTTAGCAGTCAAATCTTGCCTCAAATTTTGTTTCTGTCCATCATGGCGGTCGAGGAGGGTGTCGGAGGCTTGATTCCGTTCTTGATCTTCTATGTCGCGAGCATGTCGGGACTATTGTTATGGGTATACGTCATCGGTCGGCTTGGGTCGAAGCAGACATTTTTACTCGCGCTAGCGGTATTGGTCGTTGGACTCATCTGCTTCTTGTTGCCGTTTGCTTGGGCCATCGAAGTGAGCGCATTTTTAGTCGGGGTCGGCTCGATTGGCGTTGGGTCGATTATGACGACGATTCTGTCACAGCTAAGCGAATTGTCGGCACCAAAACAACCGTCAGATGAGAAAGGGAGTTCGTTACCTCTTGTGCTCATGCTCATTGCTTGGATTGTCGCCTTCTCCTATATCCTGACGCAATCGTATAATGGGGCCGTCCTTCTATTCCTCTTCAGTCTCGTTCTTCCATGGTTGTTCGTCAGAAAGTTGCCGCTCGAGAGAACGGCGACGTGGACGTGGGAGACGGGGAAGTTCGTGCGTGCCTTCATCGCCGTCACCGTGTTCACGTTGGTGAGCCGCCTTCTCAGCCTGTTGGAAGGGGTGAGAGGATACGTAGAAATCTTTTTGTTGATGATTGTTCTGCTCGGGTACGTCGGCTGGGTATTGTTTCAAGAGCGGACAAGGGCGTATGTCAGCGCGACCCGGACGCGGCAAGTCCAGTTGCTCTCATTCGTCGTCGGTTTGTTCGGCGGCTGGACGTTGATTGGCGCCGTGTTCGTCAGCCTGGCCTTGTACTCGTTTCAAGTGCTCTTGTTCTATGTGTTCATTCCCTTCATAGCAGGCGTCATCGGCTGGGTTTTATTGAGCCGTGTGTTCGATTTGGCGCGCCATCCATACCTTGTCCTGTTCGTTTCTTCACTGCTATTTTTTCTTGGATTCTTCGAGCCACTCGTGTTCATCCCGGTCTTGTTTGTGAGCGGGTATGTCCAGACGATGTATGCGAGTGCGAGTCACGTCTATCTATATACGTCATATGGAGAGAACAAAGAATTCGCTTCCTTGCTGTTGCAACTATGGAAACGATTCGGGATGGTCGTCGCCTACTCGGCGCTCATGGTCGGACTATTAGGATATGGTCTCTACGTCGGCCAGTCGGTCAATGCCGAGTTGTCCTTTCAAATCCCGCGCGACTGGATGGTCGGTGTGCTCGGTCTGACCTGGTTGTTCAACGTTGGATTGATCACGCTCTACTGGTTTCGTATCCAAAAAACCGTTAAAACATCAAAATAATTTCCTCTAGCTTTTTCATATCGGTTTTGTTTATAATGAGGAGTGATGTTTAACTAGTGACGGAAAAGGAGTGTCCTTTAATGAATAAATCGTTGATCGATTTCGTTTACGAAATTCTTCAAAAGACTGGCGAGCAACCAGTTTCATTTGATGAGATCCGTGAGCAGATCAGACAAAACTATACGTTCGCGAGTGAAGAGGAAGAGCTCGAGAAAATCGCGCAACTCTACACAGACATGAACATCGACGGACTATTCGTCAACTTGGGAGCTAACCGTTGGGCGCTTCGTGTTTGGTATCCGTTCGATAAGTCAGACGAAGATCTCGTCATCGAAGCACGCCAACGTGGTGAGCTCGATGAGTTCGAAGAAGAGATCGATGAGACGGATGAAGGCATCGTCGACATTGAAGACGACCTTGACGTCTTTGCAAAAGGTGAAGATTTTGACGCATCTGAGTTCGATGCCGAGGACGCAGCCGAAAAAGTGGAAGGCCTTGACGAGGACGAAGACTTGGACGACGACCTCGACCTTGAAGATGAGGATGATTTATAAGAGACCGCAAAAAGCCGGGCATTTGTCCCGGCTAGGCGTGTCTCTTTTTCTTTTTTGACAGTTTCAAAAAAAGAAAAAATAATGACTTGACGACTGCATCGTCTCTGACGTAAATTAGTCATGGGCTAGTTTAGCACGTAACGATGCAGCAAAAGTGTCCTCCATTTCAGTGGGGGCACTTTTGCTTTTTTTGTTTTTTCGTTTCCCGTTGTGGCATTCAAGAGAGGAGAATGATGATGACAAAGTATATTTTCGTAACAGGTGGGGTAGTATCTTCACTCGGTAAAGGGATCACAGCCGCTTCACTCGCACGTCTACTCAAAAACCGAGGTTTGAACGTGACGATTCAAAAGTTTGACCCATATATCAATATCGACCCAGGGACAATGAGCCCGTACCAGCACGGCGAGGTGTTTGTCACAGATGACGGCGCCGAGACAGACCTTGACCTCGGTCACTACGAGCGCTTCATCGACATCAACTTGTCGCAAAACGCCAACGTGACATCAGGTCGCATCTACTCGACGGTCTTGAAAAAAGAACGCCGTGGCGATTATAACGGGGGAACGGTCCAAGTCATCCCGCACATCACGAACGAGATTAAAGACCGCGTCTTCCGCGCCGGTCGCGAGACGAACGCAGATGTCGTCATCACAGAGATTGGTGGAACAGTCGGGGACATCGAGTCGCTTCCGTTCATTGAGGCCATTCGTCAAGTGAAGAACGACATCGGTAAAGAGAACGTCATGTACGTCCACTGTACGCTCGTCCCTTACCTTCGCGCTGCCGGTGAGATGAAGACGAAACCGACGCAACACAGCGTCAAAGAGCTTCGTAGTTACGGGATTCAACCGGATATCATCGTCCTCCGTACCGAGCACGACATCCCGGAAGATATGCGTGAAAAGATCGCCTTGTTCTGTGACACGCGCAAAGAAGCGGTCATCGAGGCGCAAGATGCGTCGACACTTTACGAAGTGCCGCTCAACCTTCAAAAACAAGGGATGGACCAACTCGTCAACGACTACTTCGGCTTCAACACGCCAGCTGCGGATATGACGGCTTGGAAAGAGCTCGTCCACACGGTCACGCACCTCGAGAAGAAAGTGAAGATCGCCCTCGTCGGGAAATACGTCGAACTTCGTGACGCGTACATCTCGGTCGCGGAATCGCTCAAACACGCGGGTTACGCCTTCAACGCCGACATCGACATCGACTGGGTAAACGCCGAAGAGGTGACGCCGGAAAACGTCGAGACGATTCTCGGTGATGCTGATGGGATTCTCGTCCCAGGCGGATTCGGAGAACGCGGAATCGAAGGGAAAATCGAAGCGACACGTTATGCCCGTGAGAACAACGTCCCATTCTTCGGGATTTGCCTCGGCATGCAGCTCGCGACGGTCGAGTTCGCTCGTAACGTCTTGAAGCTCGATGGCGCCCACTCGGCGGAAATCGATCCAACGACGGACTATCCGATTATCGATCTTCTCCCAGAGCAAAAAGATATCGAGGACCTCGGCGGCACACTTCGTCTCGGCCTCTACCCATGTAAGCTCGAGCCAGGCACGAAAGCGCACGCCGCTTACAACCAAGAGCTCGTCTATGAGCGCCATCGTCACCGTTACGAGTTCAACAACGAGTACCGTGAGGCGTTCGAAGCGGAAGGGTTCAAGTTCTCAGGAACGAGCCCGGACGGCCGTCTCGTCGAGATCATCGAGATTCCAGAGCACAAGTGGTTCGTCGCGTCACAGTTCCACCCAGAACTCATTTCGCGCCCAGAGCGTCCGCAACGCTTGTTCCACGATTTCATCCAAGCTTCACTCGGCGAATGAGTGGCAGGTCACAGTCTATGACTGTGACTTTTTTCTCGGGCAAAAGGCTGATACCCGCAACAGCTTCAGGTGGATACATGTTGCTCAAAATCCGGGTACACTAAGAGTAGAACGGGGAGAGGGCGATGCGACATGCAGAAACGAATGATGGTGTATATCGGATATGGGGCGGCGCTCGTCACGCTCAGCCTGTTGCCGTTCGTCGTCTTGCCGACGCTATTGCTCCCTTATCAACTCGGATGGACCGGGATCGTGTTGCTCGCGCTCTCGATCGGTCTCTTGCGGTCGATTCGCGAAGGCTCGAATACGTATTTGAAACAGATGCTCAAAGTCACGTTCACGTTGTTCCTCTTGTTCGTCTTCGTGTATTATGTCTCATTCGGGCTCGTCTTATATGACTCATACGGGCTCGAGCGGTTGCTCGAACAGTACGAGGACCAGGCGATGTGGCTATTCGCCGCGTTCAGTTTCTTACAACCGATCGCGCTCCCGGTCCCGGAGGCGGTCAGTGTGCCAATCGGCAGTGTCGCCCTTGGGCCGCTGCGGGCGGCCTTGATTGGAAGCGTCGCGACGACGCTCGGCATCCTCGTCATGTATGGGCTGGCTCGGTTCGGACGGGAGCGGGTCATGCGGCTTATCGACGCCGGTAAGCTCGTGACGTATGACCGGTACGTGGACAAATACGGTCTCGGTGTGTTGCTCGTCTTGTTCATCATCCCGATTTTGCCCGACGAGGTCATCTGTCTCGCGGCCGGATTCAGCCGGGTGCCATTCCCGCGATTCGTGTTGATTGCGATCGGTGCGAAGCTCGTCACGTCGTTCGGCCTCGCCTATTCGGTCTCGCTCGGCGAACTGTTTATCACCGGTGCGAGTCCGTTCGCCGTCGTCTCGGTGACGGCGAGTTTGTTGCTCGTCATCTTGGCGCTCGTCTGGCGCAAGCGAAAAAAAGGGAATTCGAACTGATCCCTTGAAAGAGTAGAGAGCACAGATAGAGAGGACGAGAGTATGGTTCGCGATAAAGAGTTAGTCATTCGGCCGATTGAGGTACGCGACTTGGACCGGTTATGGGAACTGATGTATAAGGATGAGGCACCAGAATTCAAGAAGTGGGACGCGCCGTATTTTGAACATCGGGCACAACCGTATGAGGTGTACTGTCAGAGCGCGGACGAACACATCGGCCGTGACGACATGTGGGTCATCGATGTCGATGGGACCGTGTTCGGGACGGTTTCCTTCTATTATGAGGATGCGGGCCAGAACTGGCTCGAGGTCGGCATCATCCTCCATCAAGCCGACCGTTGGAATCGCGGCATCGGCACGCGGTCGCTCAAGCTATGGGTCAATCATCTGTTCCAGACGCTGCCGACGGTCCGGGTCGGGTTGACGACGTGGTCTGGTAATGAGCGGATGATGAAGGTGGCCGCGAAGGTCGGCATGCAACTCGAAGGACGGATTCGCAACGTGCGCGTCGTCGATGACGTGCGTTACGACTCGATTCGCATGGGCATGCTGCGAGAAGAATGGATGACAGAAAGCGCTAAGTCTCAATAAGAGGCTTAGCGCTTTTCACGTGTGGAACAATTGGCGATATTGGAGCGGGGTCATTTGTTTATACGTTTTAAACGTATTGATATACGCCGTGCAGGAGGCGAAGCAATATTTCTCGCCGATGGCACAAATCGGCAAGGTCGTCCCGAGCAAATCGGCGATGGATGCGTCGATGCGTCGGCGCCGGATCCGTTCCGGTACACTTTCGCCGACTTCCTGTTTGAACAGAGCCGATAAATAATTGTTCGATAACCCGATTTGTTGAGCGATCCACGGGAGCGACAAGTCAGGCTCTTTTAAGTGATCCTCAATCAAATGGATGGTCGTCGTGACGTTCGGGTTCGTCGACACGGGAGGGGAGAGGAACGCCATCATCTTCGTCAAATGGTCGACGATGACAGGGATGGCATAGAGAAAGTCGAGCGTCGTCGTCAGCTCATCGATCAAGATGAGAAGGGCGCTCGTGTAATTGAGCGCGGTCTGGACGTTCGGATTGTCTACCGGAATCAAGCGGATGACATGATAGACGAGACCGCGGTAATAGAAACGGACACTCATATATTCATCCGCGACCGGGAGTTTCAGCAGGTCGAGCGTTAGTGTTTCGAGCAGTTGCTCGGCCCGAATCGGATGGGCACTGCGGAGCGCACTGACGATTTGCTGATCGAGCGTATAAAAGTTATCCACATGCTGAAAATCATCGAACAAGTTTTTGTCACGATGAAGGTGATTCAGAAATTGGCGTTTGATTTTGTTTTCCACCGGATGAGTCACTTCTTTCGTCGTACGATCGGGAACCGTTTAGTTGTTTCGTGGAACGTTCCGTTTGGTCGCTTGTTTCAACTCGGCGATTTCGCGAGCGAGCGCTTCTTCACGGGAACGGGCGGATGATTCGAGGTGGTGTTCGAGTTCCTTGCTTTTTTGTCGATACGTTTCAGCGACTTGTTTCGTCCGCTGTTGATGTTGATTGAGCTGTTTGTTGTACGCATCGAGATCAATTGGCTTTTTCGTCATACATCATATGCCCCTTTCAAAAGACGGTCAAACAGACAGACGTCACGCAAGCGAGGCTTGGCCGCAGTCTCATAGAGGAAACGATTCCTGTCCTTAGCTTACGAAGGGGGTGAAAAGTTGGAAAGTTAGGTCAACACGAAAGGAGTGGTGAAAAAGATGGAAAATGTGACAGAATTGTGTCTGCGGCATATCTTATTTCTCACACTGCTCGACGGATTGGCCCGAAACAAAAATACCGCAGACACGGGGTCTGCGGATGATGGTTCATTTGACGACTTGGTCTTTGATTGGGAACCAGCCGGCGCGCGTCGTGATAGCGTTCCAGAGCGGAGCCGGGACGGCGAGTTCGGCTTGTTTGTTCAAGTCGAGTTCGGTCTCGATTTCATCTTCTCGGTCGTCTTTTACTTTGTCGAGCCAATCCGGATCGATGATGAGTTCACGGCCGAGCGCGGCGAGGTCGATGACGTTCAGTGCGTCTTCGACTTGACCTGGGCGTTGAAGCTGCCCAACTCCGATGAGCGGGACGGCACCGTTGATACGTTTAGAAATCCGGTCGATTGACCGCTCCGTCACGTTCTCGTTACGCATCGATCCGATGTGGAAGTTCCAGAGCGAGGCGTGGAGGTAATCGAGATTTTCTTCGAGCAACATGTCGATCAATACGTCCGTATCGTCGAGCGTGATGCCCGGGTCTTCGACTTCTTCAGGTGAGAAGCGATACCCGATCAAGAAATCGTCTGCACCTTCAGCCGCACGTTTCACTGAGCGGATGACTTCGCGAGGGAACGTGAGGCGTGCGTTCACGTCGCCACCGAAGCGGTCATCACGTCGGTTCGAGTGGGGTGAGAAGAACTGTTGAATCAAATACGTGTTCGCGCCGTGGATCTCGACGCCGTCAAAACCGGCCTCAATGGCACGACGTGTCGCGTCGCCGAACGCCTCGATGATGGCTTCGACTTCTTCGGTCTCAAGGGCGCGCGGCGTAGCGGCCCCTTCTCGAACCGGTGCGATGGCGCTGGCGCTCACCGGTTGTTCGTTCGGTACGAGTTCCGGAGGAGACATGCGTCCCGCATGGAAGATTTGAAGAATCGCTTTCGCGCCCTCCGCTCTCAAACTTTCAGCGAGCTGACGAAGCCCAGGAATGAACTTGTCGTCATTCACACCGAAGGCGTTCGGGAACCCTTTGCCGTCTTCGGTCACGTAGGCACATGCCGTGATGGCAAGTCCGACGTTCTTCGCCCGTTTCCGGTAATAAGCGAGTTCGTGCTCCGATACCTCACCCGTCGGTTCAGACGAATAGTGCGTCATCGGCGCTAGCACAAGCCGGTTGTGGAGCTCGACGCCGTTTTTGAATTGGAAAGGTTGTAACATGCGTTTCATAAAAACTCCTCCTTGTTGGTGATACCTTGAAGTCTAGTCGTCTCTTTTCGAAATTGCGAGCAGGACGCTTTCCGAGGAGCAGGTTGCATACTCCGTGAGCGGGTCGATGGTTGAACACGTGAGAATAGGGTATAATACAGGAGAAAAGTTGATAACCGGTTGGAGACTACAGAGAGACCACGACATGGGGGGCGAAGCCTTGTTTTGTTGTGGTCTCTTTTCATATACGTCTGACCGGATTCATTATAGGAGGGGACAAGATGGAAATCAGAAATTTCTCAGCGAAAGAACGTGCCAAACGATACGAACAATTGACAGGGGAACGCCATGATGTTCTCGTCGTCGGTGGAGGGATCACCGGTGCCGGTATCGCGCTCGATGCCGCATCCCGTGGGATGAAGACAGCGGTGCTCGAAATGCAAGACTTTGCGGCTGGAACGTCGAGCCGCTCGACAAAACTCGTCCACGGAGGCTTGCGCTACTTGAAACAGTTCGAGATTGCACTCGTCGCCGAAGTAGGAAAAGAACGCGCCATCGTCTATGAGAACGGACCACACGTCACGACACCGGAACGCATGCTATTGCCGATGCATACAGGCGGTACGTTCGGACCGCTCTCGACCGCGGTCGGCTTGATGGTGTACGACTTCTTGGCCGGCGTCAAACGCGCCGAGCGCCGGTTGATGTTGAAGCCGGATGAGGTCATTCAAAAAGCACCGCTCGTCAAAAAAGACGGGCTTGTAGGTGGCGGCTATTACGTCGAATATCGGACTGATGACGCTCGAATGACGATTGAAGTCGCAAAAGAGGCGGCCAACCACGGTGCCCTCCTCTTGAACTATTCGAAAGTGACCGGTCTCATCTACGAGCAAGGCAAAGTCGTCGGCGTGCACGTCGAGGATCAAATCGACGGCAAGACGTATGACGTCTATGCGAAGAAAGTCATCAACGCGACCGGACCTTGGGTCGACGTGCTCCGCGAGCAGGACGGCTCGAACAAAGGGAAGATGCTCCGCTTGACGAAAGGGATTCACCTCGTCATCGATCAATCGAAATTCCCACTCAAGCAAGCGATTTACTTCGATACACCGGACGGACGGATGGTGTTCGCGATTCCGCGTGACGGCAAAGCGTACGTCGGGACGACGGACACGTTCTTCGATAAGGATAAGGCTCACCCGCGCATGACGACCGAGGACCGCGACTATATTTTAGGAGCGATCCATTATATGTTCCCGGACGTGAACGTGACGGCGGATGACGTCGAGTCGAGTTGGGCCGGCATCCGTCCGCTCATCTACGAAGAAGGCAAAGACCCGTCTGAGATTTCACGGAAAGATGAGGTCTGGCAGTCAGAGAGTGGTCTCATCACGATCGCTGGCGGGAAGTTGACTGGTTACCGCAAGATGTCAGAGACGGTCGTCGATTTGGTGGCGAAACTGCTCAAACAAGAAGAAGGTATCGTCTTCCTCGCCTCGCGCACGAAGCATATGCCGATGTCGGGCGGCCATGTCGGCGGCTCGAAAGGGTTCGATGACTTCTTGACGAAGAAAAAGGCTGAACTGAAAAATCTCGGTCTCGAGGACGATAAGGCCGAGCAGCTAGTCCGTCTGTACGGATCGAATATCGACCGTGTCATCGAACGGATGGACACGAACGCGTACGACCTTCCAGAGATTGTCTACGCCCAACTCATCTATGGCATCGAAGAAGAATCGGTCGTCCGGGCCATCGACTTCCTCGTCCGACGGACCGGGGCGATGTTCTTCGACATCGATTTCGTCCGCGACTATAAAGACGGCGTGCTCCGTTGCATGGCCGACGTCTTCAAATGGTCGGACGCTCGTCTCGCTGAAGAACGGGCCGGGGTTGAGAAAGAGATCGATCTCGCCGTCGTCCCAGTGACGGTCGAATAACGAGACAAAAGGAACCTCGCCGCGGCGAGGTTCCTTTTCATATGCCCAACTCTTCATAATACGCCATGATGCGTTCGTCGAGCGCCTCGACGACGTCTGGTTCGCCGAACAAATAAAGATAAAGATATATGCCGTCCTCGCGATACACTTCTGTCTTGAGTGTCAGCGTAGTCGGGCGTCCTTCGAAGATGACATCGATTGTGCCGAGCGCGTGCACGTCCGCTTCGTCGAATTCCGGATTAGAAGCCATCCTTTTGATGCGGGCGACGTCACTGTCTGCGATTGGTTCATCGAACGTCTTGGACAACGCGGCGAACGTCTCCGGCAATTCCTCGAGATCGGTCTCGACAGCAGCGGCGAGCGGTATCTCTTCTTGTTCTTCCCCGAAGACGTTCACCACAAGTGCGACCATGCTTCCAAGCGCCAAGGCAAACAACACGTATAACAAATATTGCTTCATAATGTAACTCCCATTCGTTTCATGTATTCAGTATATCAGCGTACCGGGTGTTTAGAAATAGGGAGACAATGGTATTGAAAAAGATGGAAATGAGAAAGGTGGGAGAGTTACGATGAAACGAGCATGGACAATCGGTGGCATCGTCCTCATCTTATTTCTCGGTTGGAAATTCGTCGACACGGATCGGCTCTTTGCCGACGTCTACTACGCGAAAGTACCGAGCTCAGAAGCGATCGATCGAGGAACGACATACACGTATGAGATGATCGGGTATGACGAAGATGGAAAGAAACGCCCGATTACGTTCCAGGACCCGAGACGCTTGGCTGAAGGTGATTTTTTGAAAGTGTATGTTAAAGATGAGGGACGGGTGACCGCGTACGAACCGGTGGCCGAGTCGGAAGTGCCAGACCAGTTGAAGGACGAGCAGACCGATGAACCGGTAGCGATACCGTTGCCTTGATTTCAAAATAGTCGCGTCGCCAAATGAAATTGGATTTGGTATGGTTAGAGTATTGCCAAATATGGAGAGAAGGTAGATGGATGTCACGGATGTTGATCGCAGACGACCAAGACGGGATTCGGTTGATGTTGGCGCAAGTGTTCCAAAACCTCGGCATTGAGGTCGACACGGCGAACGACGGACTGAGCGCCTGGGAAAAGCTCGAACAAAACGGATATGATTTAGTATTGCTCGATATGAACATGCCGCGCATGTTCGGTCACGAGGTGCTTCGCAACATGCGCCAACAAGACATCGATACCCCGGTCATGATCATGACCGCGTTCGGAGAAAAATCGACGCTTGAAGAAGCGCAACGGCTAGGCATCACTGCGCAATTTGAAAAGCCGTTTGATATTTACGGTATGATCGAAAAAGTGAAGGAAGTCCTAAAAATCTAGTGATTCGTCACGAAGATGACATATGTAAACGCTTGCGCAGAGCCATTTCTATGCCCGAATAGCATAGGCACACGTTTCGACGTGTGTTATAATGGGAACGAATTGCACGGGGGGCATTTTTCCCAAAGTGCACAATAGCGAACAGACAGGAGGATGTCATTATGCCATTAGTATCAATGACAGAAATGCTTAACAAAGCATTCGAAGGCAAGTATGCAGTCGGCCAATTCAACATCAACAACCTCGAGTGGACGCAAGCGATTCTTCGCGCTGCGGAAGACGAGAAATCACCAGTTATCCTCGGTGTATCAGAAGGTGCAGCGAAGTACATGGGTGGCTTCACAACAGTTGTTAAAATGACTGAAGGTCTCATGCACGACTACAACATCACTGTTCCAGTTGCAATCCACCTCGACCACGGTTCATCTTTCGACAAGTGTAAAGCAGCGATCGACGCTGGTTTCACATCTGTTATGATCGACGGTTCACACCACCCGATCGAAGAAAACATCGAAATGACGAAACAAGTCGTTGAATATGCACACGCTAAAGGCGCTTCAGTTGAAGCGGAAGTCGGCACAGTCGGCGGCGAAGAAGACGGCGTTGTCGGCGGCGTACAATACGCTGACCTCGACGAGTGCGTACGTGTCGTCAAAGAAGCGAAAGTTGACGCTCTTGCGGCAGCACTCGGTTCTGTACACGGAGAATACCAAGGCGAGCCTAAACTCGGCTTCAAAGAGATGGAAGAAATCGCAGAAGCGACTAAAACTCCACTCGTTCTTCACGGCGGTTCAGGTATTCCTGAGCACCAAATCAAAAAAGCAATCGAGCTCGGTCACAGCAAAATCAACGTTAACACAGAGTGCCAACAAGAATGGACTCGTGCCGTACGTGAGAAGCTCAACACGGACTCGAAAGTATATGACCCACGTAAAGTCATCGGCCCTGGTGTCGAAGCGATCTACAACGTCGTTACTGGCAAAATGCGTGAGTTCGGTTCAAGCAACCAAGCATAATCCTGTCACATCAGTCGGTTCTCCCTGTGAGAATCGGCTTTTTTTGTTGAAACGGAAGCGGATAGGGTACCGTATATAGATGAAAAGGGGGAATATTCATGAAGTATGAAGAACGACCGACAGAAATATTTTGGCGTATGTTTTATGTATATGGCGCTATCGTATTAATCGGCCTATCGTTAGCATTGGCTGTAGCTCCACTCGCCTTGATTGCCTATTACCCGGTCGCCTGGCTCATTCCGTTGTTGGTGTTTGTCGCCATCGGTGGCTTTGGCGTCTACTGGTTTACGAGTATGTTTCGGCGTCTGTTTTGGAAAGAGCGGCATCATTCACGGTATGAAGTGACCGCGACACAGATTGAGGGCGTGACGTATCGGCACGAGCCAGGCGAATCGGTCGAGCAGTCGTTACCGCTCGACGCGATCCAACAAGTCGTCTTTTTCCCGGCCATCGTCCGGAAGACGCAACCGTCGCCGACAGTGCGATTCGGACGGCCGACGATTGAGTTTTGCCCGATGCTCGCCATCATGACCGAAGACGATTCGATGGAAATCTTGTTCGATCAACGTGATCTTCCCGCGTTCGAACAGTGGATTCAGTATTTTGATGAAAGGGATGTGCCACTTTTCTACACACCGAAACAACTGTATTGGATTGGCGCGAACATCTCGACACGATGGGAGCGATTTGAGCGCCTGCGTCGACCAGAAGAAATCATCCCATTTACTTACACGGGAAATCTCGTGATGGATGAACAGACAGCGGCTGGGCTTTGGGTCGAGACGCACGGATCGGAACGTCTAAACGAAGGACCGCACCAAGCATATTACGAGAAACAGCGTACCATCATGAAGTGGACATTCATTGGGACGCTCATCGGCATCGCTTTGCTCGCCGGTTCGATGTTCGCCATCGCCGCCTTGACGTAAAGGGTGTAGCAATTCCATGACAATTTCCTCATAATAAGGAGTGTAAGCGATCACAACACCATTCGAGGAGGAATTGAACATGCGTTTTTTCATTGATACGGCAAACGTGGAAGACATCAAGAAAGCTCATCAGATGGGCGTCATCGGGGGCGTGACGACGAATCCATCGCTCGTCGCCAAAGAAGGCGTCGATTTCCATACACGGCTACGCGAAATCTGTGAGATCGTCGGGGATCTCTCAGTCAGCGCGGAAGTTATTGCGCTCGACGCAGCGGGTATGGTGGAAGAAGGAAAGGAACTTGCGGCCATCGCGCCGAATATTACTGTCAAGGTACCGATGACGCCAGCGGGCATGGAGGCGGTCAATACGTTCTCCCAGCTCGGCATCAAGACGAACGTGACACTCATCTTTAACGCCAACCAAGCGTTACTCGCGGCTCGGGCCGGTGCGTCATACGTATCGCCATTCATCGGTCGTTTGGATGATATCGGTCAAGATGGTCTCGACCTCGTTGAGACGATTGCCAATATCTTTGCCATCCATGGCATCGAGACAGAAATCATCGCAGCTTCCGTTCGCCATCCGGTTCACGCGACGAAGGCGGCCCTACTTGGAGCCGACATCGCCACGGTACCATACAAAGTCATCGAACAGATGATGAAACATCCGCTCACTGACAAAGGGATCGAGCAATTCTTAGCGGATTGGAACAACGCTCAATCCAAATAAGTTTGTCGCAGAAAGGTTTGATCTTCGTGGAAATTCTCCATATCGTAGGACAGCAAAAACTTGAAGGAACAGTTGACATTAGCGGTGCCAAACAGAGCGCCTTGCCTTGTCTCGTCGCAGCACTTTTGACGGAAGAGCCGGTGACGATTGAAAACGTCCCCGTCATCGAGGACGTCGAAGTGATGCTCAGTCTATTACAAGAACTCGGCGTCGCGATTGAACGAGACGGGGAGCGGATGACGCTTCATGCGAAAGATGCCGTCGCCATGCCGCTACTCGGCTCAGAAACGCGTAAAGTCCGAGCCGCTGTCTATTTACTCGGGGTGTTTGCGGCTCGTTTTGGGAAAGGGGCCGTCGGGCTTCCCGGTGGATATGCGATTGGTCCACGACCGATCGATTTACATTTGAAAGCACTCGAACGTCTCGGGATTAAAGTCGAGAACGAGTCGGGCTTGTATCATGTGAACGCCGAAAAGCTGGAAGGAAATCGCATCTACCTCGATCTTCGTTCGTTCGGGGCGACGGTAAGCGCCATGCTCGCGGCCGTTCTCGCTGAGGGGACGACCGTCATCGAGAACGCGGCTATCGACCCGGAAATTGTCGACGTCGCGACGATGCTCACTTCGATGGGGGCTCACGTCATCGGGGCTGGCACCGACGAGATTCGCATCAAAGGGGTCGATAAACTCCATGGTTGTACACACACGCTCATCCCTGACCGCTTAGAGGCGGGAACGTTTATGATCTTTGGTGCGGTGGCCGGGGAAGTGACGGTTCGAAACGTCATCCCGACCCACTTAGAAGGTGTCATTCAAAAGTTGATGGATTACGGGGCTGAAGTCGAAGTGGACGAGGAATCGATCACAGTACGGGCGAACGCCTTCCGTCCGATCGATATTCGCGTCTTCCACTATTCGGGATATCCGACCGACCTGCAGCCGATCATGTCGGCCGCGCTCTTGAAAGCAGACGGGACGAGTGTCGTCACAGACAAGTTGTACGCCCAACGCTTCCGCCATATCGCGGAAATGCGGCGCATGAACGCACAAATCACGCTTGAAGATGCCTCTGCCGTCATTCGCGGCGGGACGACGCTCGCCAATGCGGAGATGGAATGTGCGGACGCGCGGAGCGGGGCGGCCCTCGTCTTGGCAGGACTTCAGGCGAGTGGCGAATCCACGGTGATCCATGCGGAAAAATTGAACGATTCTTATGTCGATTTTGTCGGCAAACTAAAACAACTCGGCGCCCTCGCCTGGGTCGATGAGGTGTCCGAGTAACAAAGGGGAGAATTCGGGTGGAACGTAGTTTATCAATGGAATTGGTCCGGGTCACAGAGGCGGCAGCGCTATCTTCGGCTCGCTGGATGGGTAAAGGCTTGAAAGAAGAAGCGGACGACGCAGCGACGACCGCGATGCGTGAAGTGTTCGATACGATCCCGATGAAAGGGGTCGTCGTCATCGGGGAAGGCGAGATGGACGAGGCACCGATGCTCTATATCGGGGAGAAGGTCGGGAACGGGTACGGCTCACGCCTCGACGTCGCCGTCGATCCGCTTGAAGGGACGAGCATCGTCGCGACGGGGACGTGGGGCGCGCTCGCCGTTCTCGCTGTCGCCGATGCAGGAGATTTATTGCACGCGCCGGACATGTATATGGACAAGATTGCGGTCGGTCCGGAAGCGGCCGGATTGATCAGTCTCGACAATTCGATTGAAGAAAATATCGCCATCGTCGCCAAGGCGAAGAACAAGAACGTCGAAGACGTCGTCGTCACGATCTTGCATCGTGACCGTCACGAAGAGATGATTCAACGTGTCCGGGCGACGGGTGCCCGCATCAAGTTGATTCCCGACGGTGACGTGGCCGCGGCCATCAACACGGCATTCCCGAAAACGGGCGTCGATTTGTTGCTCGGCTCGGGTGGTGCGCCGGAAGGCGTCATCGCGGCCGTCGCGATGAAGTGTCTCGGCGGTGACTTCCAAGGTCGTCTGCTTCCTGAAGACGAAGCCCAAGAGAAGCGTTGCCAAGACATGGGCATCGCCGATACAGGTCGGATTTTGTTGTTAGACGATCTCGTCAAAGGCGAGGACTGCATCTTCGCGGCAACGGGTGTGACGGACGGGGAGCTGCTCCGCGGTGTCCAATTCACCGGACAAGGCGGCCAGACGCACTCGGTCGTCATGCGTGCCAAGTCGGGGACGGTCCGCTTCGTCGAAGGCATCCACTCCCTGAAGAAAAAACCGAAAATGGTCATGAAACCTTAATTCTCTCGAGCTGTGGACGTCGCGTCCACAGCTTTTTTGATGTGTTCCTACATATTTATAGAGCAGGTAAAACGGGAATGGAAGGTCAGGAGGTGTGTGTGATGATTGAAGTGGAATCGCTCGTCAAAACGTTCGGGGACGTCCCCGCCGTCGATGGGATTTCGTTCTCGGTGCAAGAAGGAGAGATTTTCGCCTTCCTTGGACCGAACGGGGCCGGCAAGTCGACGACCGTGCAAATGTTGACGACGCTCGTCCGGCCGACCGAAGGGAAGGCGCGGGTGAACGGGTTTGATGTCGTCAAACAAGAGAAAGACGTCCGGCTGTCGATCGGCGTCGCCCTGCAAGAGACCGGGATCGACAAAGTGTTGACCGGACGGGAACTGCTCGTCTTACAAGGCCGGTTGTTCAAGATGACAAGGCAGGAGGCGGAGACACGCGCCGAGGAATTGCTACGTGTCGTCTCGCTCACGGAAGCGGCTGACCGCCGAAGCGGCACGTATTCGGGCGGAATGCGTCGTCGTCTCGATTTGGCGCTTACGCTTGTCCATCGCCCGACCGTCTTGTTTTTAGATGAACCGACGACCGGGCTCGACCCGGCGAGCCGCATCGAGATTTGGAACGAGGTGCGACGGCTGAACGAAAAGTTCGGCACGACGATTTTCTTGACGACCCAGTACTTAGAAGAAGCAGATGAACTGGCCGACCGGATCGCCATCATCAATCATGGGAAAATCGTCAGTGAAGGGACGGCCGAAGCGTTGAAACGACTCGTCGGCGGTGAGACGATTGCCATGACGTTCCACAGCAATCAAGAGGCGGCCGCAGCCGCTGCGCTGTTCGGTCATGCGGCGACCGGGCAACACGTGGCGTTCGAGCTCGTCGACCATACGTTGATGGAAGTCGTGCGCCAACTCGATGAGCGTTCGCTTCAACCGGAAAGTCTGACCGTGAAACAGCCGTCACTCGACGACGTCTTTTTGAAAGTGACCGGGGAGTCATACGAAGGAGGTGTGCCCGATGTGGACTGAGACATGGCTCTTCACGAAACGGAGTCTCGTCACGACGATTCGAAATCCGTTCTCGTTCATCCCGAACTTGATCATCTCCGTCTTCTTCTTACTGGTTTACACGAGCGGACTGTCGAGTGTCGCTTCGCTTCCTCAGTTTGATGGGAGCGCCTATTTGAACTTCATCTTGCCCGTATCCATCGTCTCGGGGGCTGTCGGTGGGGCCGGTGGGACGGGACAAGCGCTCGTCCGTGATATCGAGAGCGGATACTTTGCCCGATTGCTCTTGACTCCGGCGACGCGGACGGCGATCGTGCTCGGACCGATGATTGCCGGCATGCTACAATTGCTCGTCCAGACGCTACTCATCTTCGCGGTAGCGTTCTTGCTCGGTTTGTCGATTCCGGTCGGCCTGCCTGGCTTCTTGTTCACGGTGTTGCTCGCCATCGGGTTCGGTCTCGGCTTTGCCGGGTACTCGGTCGGTGTCGCGTTGAAGACACGGAACGCTCAGGCTGCCCAGGCCGGGACGCTTTTGTTCTTCCCGCTCATCTTCTTGTCGACGACGTTCGTCCCGAAAGAGTTGATCGAGGCGGAGTGGTTGAAAGTGGCGGCGACGTTCAATCCGACGACGTACATTTTTGAAGGGATGCGTGCCGTTTTGACGCAACCGACAATTGATTGGAGCGCGTTATCGGCCGGCCTCGCTGTCGCGGGGGCAATGAGTGTCATCATGGTCGTGTTCGCGGCGACGAACGCGCGCGGTGCCTTGAAACAAAAATGACGAGCCGGGGTTCAGCCCCGCTCGTCCTGGTCAATCATAAACGTGACAATTAAAAAGAGAATAAAACTGATCAATGAGACCGTGCCCCCGATGATGAAGTAGACGAGGGTGACGGTCTCATTCCATTGGAACGGGTTCATCGTATAAAACCACATGCCGCTCGTTAATCCAATCGATCCGAAAACAGCCGTCCATCCGTGAATCGTGACGAGCAGTTGGTTACTGACTGAATACAATCGATAGAAGACACCCCAAGCGAAGACCGATAACCAACCGGCGAGCAAGATATGGGCGTGAATCGGGCGGAAGGCGTAACTGCCGGCACCCGACATATGAGACCCTAGCGCCGTCCCGATAACACCGAACAAGGCGGCGAGGCGAATCAAACGAAGACTCCAAATCTTTTCCATGACGTAGAACAACTCCTTCAAGGTGATGCTTCCATCGTAACGAAGCCAGATGAACAGAAGATGAACAAGGATTGAATGTCGGCGCTTCGTGGAACAGCAGTAGAGAAGGAGGGAGACGATGGACCCACTGCGAACGATGCTGCAAATCATATTGACCGGGGTGGGGGCCTACTTGGCCATCATCCTCATCTTGCGGGTTTCCGGCAAACGGACGCTCGCCAAAATGAACGCCTTTGATTTTATCGTCACCGTGGCGCTCGGGTCGATTTTGGCCACGACACTCACGAGTCAACAGACCCCGCTACTGAACGGGTTGACCGCGTTTGCGACGCTCGTGTTCATGCAATACGTCATGGCCAAGTTGGCGACCCGGTCGAAACGGGTGAATCAACTGATCAAGTCGACGCCGGCACTGCTTTACTATGACGGGGCATATTTAGAAGAAACGATGCGCCGGGAACGGGTGCTCGAGATCGAAGTGTTGCAGGCGATCCGATCGAGCGGCACGGACTTCGAGCAAGTCGAGGCCGTCGTCTTGGAGACGGATGGGACGTTCTCGGTGTTGACGAGCACGAACACGGTGTTACAAAACGTCGAGACGAAAAAAACGACCCGGTTCCCATGAACCGAGTCGTTTGATCGTTTGAATTAGAGGTACGTGCCTGCACCGACGTAACGTGGTGCCCAGTAACCTGATGTGAAGCTCGCGTATTTAACGCCGCCTGTCTCAGAGTTGATCATTTGTGTTTTGCTGAGTGCCATTCCAACGTGTTGGATCGTGCTTCCGTTGTGTGAGAAGAACACGAGGTCGCCGGCTTGAATCGCTGACTTCGAAACTTTTTTCGAGTTGGCGTATTGCGAGCGTGAATCACGTGGGATCGATTTGTTAATGGCTTTCTTGTAAACGTGACCTGTGTAACCTGAGCAGTCAAATCCAGAAGTTGTCGTTCCGCCGTAACGGTAAGGTGTACCGAGGTACTTCTTCGACTCAGCAACCAATTTTGAACGGGCGCTTGAAGAAGACGTTGTTACTGTTTTGGCAGTCGTTGTCTTCGAGCTCGTCGCTTTCAAGTACGTATATGTCGATGAAGCTGAGATATAACGGTGAGTCCCTTTATAGTTGATTTTGTAGAACGAACCAACTTTACCGAGGTATGTATAGCGTTGGCCTTTGTTCATTTTTGCTGAAACTTTCGATGTGAGCGACGGTGCTGTGCGAATGTTCAAACCGTTAACTTTCGAGTAAGCGAACTTTCCGCTAGCAGCTTCTGCTTGTTCACCTGTTGTGAAAGCAAGACCCGAGAAAGCGAGAGTGGCAGCGACAATGATAGATGCGAAACGCTTTAACATAATATATTTCCCTCCGTTTTTTAAAATAAAACCCTAAGTGGCTGTATATGATCGGTGTGTGTTAACTAGGTTAGAGCACAAGTTACGAATATTACCCGGTTTCCTGTGCAAATAAACTATATCATGCGCAAGACCGATGGCATTTTTCAATCGCAAGACAAAAACGATTTTCTTGTAACATATTTGAAACAATATGCGAGAATAGAGACTTGTTTGTTACATAGAAAGGAAAAAGACTGTTATGTTTTCAACAACAGGGGAATAGACTGTCATTAAGCCGTTTTTCAAACAGTGACGGCTCGACAGAATTGTGATTAGATGAATGAGGACTGAACGTTTATTTTTTAAATATAGAATCATGAAAGACAGGTGACTTGAATGAGTCAAACGACAGAACCGGCTAAAAATTATACGCTTCGTGAACTCGAGACGAAGACGTTGAAAGAATTATATGAGATCGCGAAAGAAGTGAATGTGCCCCAATACCGTGAGGCACGAAAGCGTGAGCTCATGTTCAGGATTTTAAAATCACAGGCCGAATCGAAAGACCTTTATTTCCTCGAAGGCATCCTTGAGATCATTCCGCCGAACCCGCAATCCCAGAACGATGGTGGTTTCGGGTTCCTCCGACCGATCAACTACTCCCAATCGTCTGAAGACATCTATATCGCGGCTTCGCAAATCCGACGGTTCAATCTACGCAACGGCGACCTCGTGACGGGGAAAGTCCGGAAGCCGAAAGAGAACGAACGATTCCAGGGGCTACTCAGTGTCGAGGCGGTAAATGGTGAGACGACGGACTCGACGCGGAACCGGGATTACTTCCCGGCGCTCACGCCGATTTACCCGGAACAACAGATGGTGCTCGAGACGGAACCGAACCACTTGTCGGTCCGCGTCATGGACATGATCGCTCCTGTCGGATTTGGACAGCGTGGCTTGATCGTCGCGCCGCCAAAAGCCGGTAAGACGTCCTTATTAAAAGAGATTGCCAATTCGATTACGACGAACCATCCGAACGTCGAGTTGATCATTCTGTTGATTGATGAGCGACCGGAAGAAGTGACGGACATCCAACGTTCGGTACCGGGTGCGGACGTCGCCTACTCGACGTTTGACGAAACACCGGAGAACCATGCCCGCATCTCGGAACTCGTTCTCGAACGGGCGATGCGTCTCGTCGAACACAAGAAGGACGTCGTCATCTTGCTCGACTCAATCACCCGTCTGACGCGGGCGTACAACTTGTCTGTGCCGCCAAGCGGACGGACGCTCTCCGGCGGAATTGACCCGGCGGCGTTCCATAAGCCGAAGAAATTCTTCGGGGCGGCCCGCAACATCGAGGACGGTGGCAGTTTGACGATTCTCGGCACGGCGCTCGTCGACACGGGTTCGCGCATGGACGACGTCATCTATGAAGAGTTCAAAGGGACTGGCAACATGGAGCTGCACCTCGATCGCAAGCTCGCGGAACGCCGGATCTTCCCGGCCATCGACATTCGTCGCTCGGGGACGCGCAAAGAAGAATTGCTGCTCGGAAAAGGCGAACTCGACTCGCTTTGGACGATCCGTCGCACGATGAACGAGTCGCCAGACTTCGTTGATCAGTTCCTACGCCGGGTCCGCGAAACGAAAACGAACCTCGACTTTTTTGCGGCGCTTGAGGCCGATAAGAAAAAGAGTCGACGCCCGGTGAAAAAAACGAAAACAGACTTGTAAATCCGTGAACCGGGTGCTATTATATTCTAGTGAACTTTCTCTAGGTTGAAAGAATACTTAGGGCAGAAGGAGTTGAAAAGCAATGAAACAAGGAATCCACCCAGAATACCGTAAAGTCGTATTCATGGACTCGACGACTGAGTTCAAATTCATCTCTGGTTCGACTCGTTACTCTAACGAGACAATCACGATGGAAGATGGTAACGAATACCCACTCATCCGTGTCGATGTATCTTCTGACTCGCACCCGTTCTACACAGGTCGCCAGAAATTCGCATCTGCGGACGGTCGTATCGAGCGCTTCAACAAGAAGTACCAACGTTAATCGTCAACTTGTATGCACACCGCCTAGGGATTGCCCTTGGCGGTTTTTATTTTTTCTAGATAGAAGTCAACCCTTTTTCTTCAAGAAAAAGATAGGTATAATCGGAAAGCGATTAACGAAGGAGAGGGCGAAGTAGAATGATGCATGTGACGAACCGTTACGGTTGGATTGAAGTGATTTGTGGGAGTATGTTTTCTGGGAAGTCGGAGGAACTCATCCGCCGTGTCCGTCGGGCGCACTACGGGAAAATCCCTGTCCAAGTGTTCAAACCAGCGATTGATGACCGTTACCACGAGGAGAATGTCGTCTCCCATAGCGGCAACTCGGTCGTGGCCGTGCCGATTCAATCGAGTCAAGACTTATATGATGCAGTACGTGAAGAGACGCAAGTCATCGCCATCGACGAGGTTCAGTTCTTTGACGAAGGCATCGTCGACGTGATCGAGCAATTGGCGTCAGAAGACAAACGTGTCATCTGCGCCGGCCTCGACATGGACTTCCGAGGTGAGCCGTTCACGATGATGCCAGAGCTGTTGTCGCGTGCCGAGTTCGTGACAAAACTGCAGGCCATCTGTCTCTCATGCGGGGCTCCGGCTTCCCGGACGCAACGATTGATTGACGGGGAACCGGCCCGCTTCGAGGACCCGGTCATCCTGGTCGGCGCCTCGGAGTCGTACGAACCGCGTTGTCGCCATTGCCATGACGTCCCGAATAAACCGCGCCCGGTCCGCCACACAGTGGCCGACTGACGTCAACGGACCGCCCTCGGCGGTTCGTTTTTTGCTATAATGAAGACAGTTCGATTTGACGGAGAAAGGACGGATCATCATGTTTGACCGTTTGAGTGTATTAGAAGAACGCTATATGCAACTAAATGAGATGCTCGCTGACCCAGAAGTGCTCAGCGATGCGAATAAATTACGACAATATTCAAAAGAACAGTCGCAACTCGAGGAGACGGTGCAGGCGTATCGTCACTATAAAGAGACGAGCACGGCGTATAAAGAAGCGAAACTCATGCTTGAGGACCGCACACTCGATGCTGATATGCGGGAGCTCGCCAAAGAGGAGATGTCACTCCTCGAGCCGGAAGTGAAAGCACTCGAGGCGAAACTGCGCGTGCTTTTATTGCCGAAAGACCCGAACGACGACAAGAACGTCATCGTCGAGATTCGCGGGGCGGCCGGCGGGGACGAGGCGGCACTGTTCGCAGTCGACTTGTACAAGATGTACACCCGTTTCGCCGAGCGTCAGAACTGGAAAGCCGAGTTGATTGACGCCAACTATACGGAACTCGGTGGTTTCAAAGAAGTGACGTTCCTGATCAACGGGACGGGCGCCTATTCGAAACTGAAGTTCGAGAATGGGGCGCATCGGGTCCAGCGCGTCCCGTCGACCGAGTCAGGCGGACGCATCCACACGTCGACGGCAACGGTCGCGGTGTTGCCGGAAGCAGAGGACGTCGAAGTGCACATCGATATGAAAGACGTCCGCGTCGATACGTTCACGTCGTCAGGACCAGGCGGCCAGTCGGTCAACACGACCCAATCGGCCGTCCGGTTGACGCACATCCCGTCGGGTCTAGTCGTGTCGTGTCAGGACGAAAAGTCGCAACATAAGAACAAAGACAAAGCGCTCAAAGTACTGCGGGCCCGGCTCTATGACAAGATGCAGAGTGAACATCTCGAAGAACTGTCGGCACAGCGGAAGTCGGCTGTCGGGACGGGCGACCGCTCGGAGCGGATTCGAACGTATAACTTCCCGCAGAGCCGCGTGACCGATCACCGCATCGGGCTGACGCTCCAAAAACTCGACCGCGTCCTCGCCGGTGAACTTGAAGACATCATCGACGCCCTCGTCATGGATGAACAGGCACGCCTGATGGAGGATGTGGATTGATGCGGATTGCAGCGAAGCTGAAGCAAGCGGAACGGGAGCTATCGTCTGCAAATCGTGACGTCTCGGCCGCAGAGTGGTGGCTCATGCACGTCCTCGGCGTCGACCGGACGGGACTGCTCGTCCGTCTGTCTGACGAATTGACAACTGATGAGGAAGCTACGTTTCAAGCGGGATTTGAGCGTCTCTTGGCCGGCGAACCGGTCCAACACTTGATTGGCCACGCCCCGTTTTATGGACGGATGTTCGAGGTCAATCGTGACGTCTTAATTCCGCGTCCGGAGACGGAAGAGCTGATTGAATGGGTCGTCGCGCATGTGCGGGACGTGTCTGACGATGACATTGTCGATATCGGGACCGGGAGCGGCGCAATCGCCGTCACGCTCAGTCTCGAACTCGGTGTCCGTGTCCAGACGGTCGATATTTCCCGGGAAGCGATTGCGGTCGCCAGGCGAAATGCAGCGGCGCTCGGGGCGGATGTGTTTTTCCATGAAGGAGATTGCCTGTCATCGATTGCCGCCGACTCGATTCGCGTCCTCGTCTCGAATCCGCCTTATATCGAGGCGGGCGAGTTGCTCGACGAGACGGTCGCGGGTTATGAGCCTCACCTCGCTTTGTTCGGAGGGGCGGACGGGCTCGAGTTTTATCGGAAGATTATCGCCGACTCGATGCGCGTCTTGTGTGCCGATTGGCAATTGATTGCATTTGAAATCGGGTATAATCAAGGACAAGTTGTGAAATCGTACCTGTCCGAACGTTATCCTGAAGCAGAAACGGGTATTTTAAAAGATATAAACGGCAAAGACCGAATCGTCTACGCCGTGAGGGAAGGGATTGCGCATGGAAACGAAATGGATCAAGCCGACAGAAGTTGAGGAAGGGGTACGTCTCTTGCAGGCGGGCGAGGTGATCGCCATGCCGACGGAGACCGTCTACGGACTCGCCGGTGATGCGACGAACGATGTCGCCATCAAAAAGATTTTCGAGGCGAAAGGAAGACCGTCGGACAACCCGCTCATCGTCCACGTGGCCTCGGTCGAACAGGCCGAACATTTCGCGCAAACCATCCCGCCGGTCGCGAGACGCTTGATGGAAGCGTTTTGGCCCGGTGCCTTGACCATCATCTTGCCATCGAACGGCCGAGCGTCCGCACTCGTGACGGCTGGCCTCCATTCGATCGGGCTCAGAATGCCGGATCACCCGGCTGCGCTCGACTTGATTCGCCGATCTGGTCTCGGACTGGCGGCACCGAGCGCGAACCGGTCAGGACGTCCATCACCGACGTCGGCCCGGCACGTGGCAGATGATTTGACCGGTCGGATCGCGGGTATTATGGATGGGGGACCGACAGGCATCGGCGTCGAATCGACCGTGATCGACTGCACGACGGAACCGGCGACGATTTTACGTCCGGGCGGCGTGACAAAAGAAGCGATTGAGGCTGTCATCGGACCGGTCATTCTCGATGCCAACTTGAGCGATGAAACAGCTGCGCCACGATCACCAGGAATGAAGTACACCCATTACGCCCCGAGTGCGCCTCTTTATTTAGTCGAAGGGGGACGCCACGACCTCGTCCGTGTCATTATGACGCGGCAGGCGGAGGGCAAGCGAGTTGGCGCGCTCGTGTTCGATGAAGCGACGACCCCGGCTGACGTCACCCTCTCCCTCGGTACTTCGATGGAGACGGCGGCCCGGCGGCTATACGAGGCGTTGCGTAAATTTGATGAGACGGATGTAGAAGAGATTTACGTGAATCGGATTGAACCGACGGGAGTCGCTCTTGCCGTATATAACCGCCTTTACAAGGCGGCAGGCGGTAAAGTCATCCGTCCATAGGAAGAGGCTTAAGGACATAGAGGAGGATCACGCGATGTCGATGAAACGCGTATTATTCATATGTAGTGGGAACACATGCCGAAGTCCGATGGCGATGGCCCTGCTTCGCTCTAAAGTGACGGGGGACGAGTTTGATATTCGTTCGGCCGGGCTTCGGACGATGCAAGGGTTCGACGCATCAGAAAATGCACTCCAAGTGTTGCGTGAACGAGGGATTGAACTCGATCACGTGACGCAGACATTCGATGACGTCCTCGGACGTTGGGCGGATGTCATCTTGACGATGACACGGGCGCATCGTGAACAGATTCGGGACATGCACCCCGATTTGGCTGACCGCACGTTCACGTTATATGAGTTCGTCACGGGGCTCGAGCGCGATATCAACGACCCGTTCGGAGGGTCGATGAACGTCTATCGCCAAGTTCGAAATGAACTCGAGCCACTCGTGAATCGACTTGTGCTAAAATTGACGAATGACGGGTCAAAGGTGACGAAACCACCGAGACGCCTACCAAAGAAGACGGGGGAATGAACGAATGAAAATCGCAATTGGCGCCGATCATGGCGGATTCAACTTGAAGAAAGAGATTATTGGACTATTGGAAGAGCTCGGTCACGAGTATAAAGACTTCGGGACACACTCGGCCGAGTCAATCGATTACCCAGACGTGGCGATCCCGGTCGCTGAAGCCGTCGCGGCCGGTGAGTTTGACCGTGGTATCTTGATTTGCGGGACAGGAATTGGGATCGGCATCGCAGCCAACAAAGTCAAAGGCATCCGGGCGGCACTCGTGCATGACTCGTTCAGTGCGAAAGCGACGCGTCAACACAACGACTCGAACATCATGACGATGGGCGAGCGCGTCGTCGGACCGGGTCTTGCACTCGATTTAGTGGCGACATGGCTCGATACGGACTTCGAGGGCGGACGCCACTCGAACCGTGTCGATAAGATGAGCGCTTACGAAACGAAGTGACGACGATGAAGGCGGAGCTTTTGAACTTATTGACGGAGTTGCATGAACGGTTTCCGTTAGATGAGGAAAAGATGCTCGTCATCGGTTGTTCGACGAGCGAGGTCGTCGGCAAGACGATCGGGAAAGCGGGTTCGATTGATGTGGCGTCGGATTTGATCGAGGCGTTCCTTGCGTTTCGGGACAAGACCGGCGTCCATCTCGCCTTTCAAGGCTGCGAACATATCAATCGCGCCCTCACGATCGAGCGACGGACGTTGAAACAGTTCGGGTTGACGGAAGTGACGGTCGTCCCAGTCCGCGCAGCGGGCGGGGCGATGTCCGAGAAGGCGTATGAACGTTTCGACGCCCCGTGCGTCGTCGAAGCCATTCAAGCGGACGCCGGCATCGATATCGGATCGACGCTGATCGGCATGCATTTGAAGCCGGTCGCAATTCCGGTCCGATTGTCGGCGAAACAGCTCGGTGAGGCGTACGTCACGTTCGCCATCACGCGACCGAAATTGATTGGCGGCCCGCGGGCCCATTATCCAGCAAAATAATGAAAGCCGGTCGCATTGACCGGCTTTTTTGGTACGTTATAATTCTTCACTAAATAGATACGAGATGACCATCGGGAAGCGTTCACGCCAAGCGAGCTCGTTATGCACGCCTTCCTCGATGACCTCGAAACGGATGTGGTCGACCTTGTCGCGCAATAGGGCGTAGACACGTTCGCTCGACTCGAGGTACATCTCGTTCGTCGGTCCGTCGGCTGACGGCTGTTCGACTTCTTTGCGGCCGACGTCCATATACAGACGTTCGACGCCGTTCAAATCACTCGCGTCAATCAACTGCTCGAGCTCGGTCTGGTTGAACCAGAACGCCGAGGACAATGAAGCCACACGCTTGAAGACATCGGGATAGACGCAAGCGGCGTAAATCGAGATCAAGCCGCCCATCGAGCTGCCCATCATCGCTGTCTCGTCCGGTTTCGTCCGATAGTTCGCATCAATCATCGGCTTCAACTCTTGGGCGATGTATTCAATGTAGGCCGATCCTTGGCCGCCGAGCGTCACGTCTTGACCGAGCAAGCTCTCCCCGATGTACGGGTTCTCCCACGGACCGTATTCATCGAGCCGCATTTCGCCAGGGGCGCTGTCGATGCCGACGATGATGATGTCGCGCTTCGAGGCGTCCATGTACTCACCGGCGCGCCAGCTCATCTTATAGCTCGCATCCTCATCGGCGAACACGTTCTGTCCGTCATGCATATACAGAACGGGATAACGCTTGTCCGTCATGTCATAATCGGCCGGCGTATAAATCCGAATCGTCCGCTCGCGTTCGAACGGGGTGATGGTGATTTGTTTTGTCTCAATCATAAACATCCTCCTCTGATCGTCTTCTTCCATATGATACCCGACTTGCCCTGTGATTAGACGATACCCAAAAAAAGAAGCATATGTTACGATGGGGGTGTTGATTTTTAGACATTCAGAGGGGGTTTCAACATGGTAAACACGACGAAGTTGAAAGTGCAGGATGCGGAATTATTTGAAGCGATGCAACACGAGCTCGGTCGCCAACGCGAGAACATCGAACTCATTGCCTCGGAGAATTTTGTCTCAGAAGCAGTCATGGAAGCGCAAGGCGGCGTACTCACGAACAAGTACGCGGAAGGTTATCCAGGCCGTCGCTACTACGGCGGTTGTGAGTTCGTCGACGTGGCCGAGAACTTGGCCCGCGACCGCGCCAAGGAGCTGTTCGGTGCAGAACACGCCAACGTCCAGCCGCATTCGGGTGCCCAAGCGAACATGGCCGTTTACTTCACCGTCCTTGAAGCAGGGGACACGGTGCTCGGCATGAACTTGTCGCACGGTGGCCATTTGACGCACGGAAGTCCGGTCAACTTCTCAGGCGTTCAGTACAATTTCGTCGAATACGGTGTGGACAAAGAGACAGAACACATTGATTATGACGTTGTCGCAGCCCTCGCGAAAGAACATAAACCAAAATTGATCGTCGCTGGTGCCTCGGCATACCCGCGGACAATCGACTTCGCCAAGTTCCGTGAAATCGCCGATAGCGTCGGTGCTTACCTCATGGTCGACATGGCCCATATCGCCGGACTCGTCGCGGCCGGTCTTCATCCGAACCCGGTCGAGCACGCGCATTTCGTGACGACGACGACGCACAAGACGCTCCGCGGCCCGCGCGGCGGGATGATTCTTTGTAAAGAAGAGTTCGCCAAAGCGATCGACAAGTCGATTTTCCCAGGAATTCAAGGCGGTCCACTCATGCACGTCATCGCGGCGAAAGCCGTGGCGTTCGGGGAAGCGCTTCAACCTGAGTTCAAAGACTATCAGGCCCAAGTCATCAAGAACGCACAGGTGCTCGCGCAAGGGCTAGAAGAGGAAGGACTCCGCATCGTATCGGGCGGTACGGATAACCACCTTCTCCTCGTCGACCTCCGCGGCATCGACATCACCGGGAAAGCGGCCGAGCATGCGCTCGACGCAGCCGGCATCACGGTCAACAAGAACACGATTCCGTTCGATCCGGCATCACCGTTCGTCACGAGCGGGATTCGTCTCGGGACGGCTGCGATGACGACACGCGGATTGAAAGAAGACGATATGCGTGAAGTCGCTCGCTTGATTGGACGCGTCTTGACGAATCATGAAGATGAAGCAGTGCTCGCGGAAGCGCACGAAGCGGTTCGCGCGTTGACGTCGAAGTTCTCGCTCTATCCTGAACGAGGCTGACGAATGGACGTACGGACACTCGCAGATCGGGAACTTGCGGAACTGCCGCTCATCGATATGACGGAATGGCTCGTCCGAAAAGGCGAGCACGACCCGACGTTTCGCCTCGTCGCGAATGAGTTCGGGGTCGTGACGACGCTACTCGACCACGGGTATTATATCGAGGCAAGTGAACGGATTGTACCGCTTCTCGGGATGAAAGTGCCGGCGGCGTTTCATCGGCTCGGGCTTGCGCTCGAAGTGAAGGCGAACGGAAAGAAGGCGGCCCAGCGCCGCTTTCGTTCGTTCTCGCCGGCCGTCATCGGTCATGCGGACTTGTCGGATTGGCGGAACGCGTTCAAATGGAACAAATCGTGGCTCGGTCTGCCGCTCGTCGTCGGCCTCGGTCTGGTCGCACTCATCTTTTGGCCGGATTCGGCACCACCTCCCGTGACGCCGACCGCATCAAACGAACGGGTCGAAACGGTGACGGAGGACGAGGCGCTCGCAAAACGGTTAGAAGAGCTCGAGCAAGAAGTTGCTCGACTCGAGGAGGCGAACGAGGCGCTCCAAACCGAGGACGAGACGACCGAAGTCCCTGAGGCACCGGCCGTCATCCCGCTCGGTGAAGTCGAGACGCTCGTCTCGGACAAACGGTACGAGGAAGCCGATGCACTCCTCGTCGGCAAGGCAAAAGCCGGTCAAGAACAGGCCGTCGGGTTTTATCGGTTGCTTGTCGACAACAAGCTCGGCGAAGCGGAAATCGATGACTATGCCGCCTACGTCGACAGTTATCCAGAGTCGGGGTATAAGGCGGATGTTCTATGGATGAAAGGCATCGCCGAGAAGAAGGCCGGGGACGAGACGTACCGGACGACGCTCGCCGAGGTCGCCGCCATGGATGGAACGTATTGGGCGCCGATCGCCAAATCGGTGCTCGAGGAAGAGTGAGGTCGCAGCGTGCTGTGACCTCTTTTCTCATCAAATTCTAATCTGTTTCACCGTTTTTTCTCAGCTCGCTCCCGTACAGTAAAGAAAAAGGATAAGGGAGAGAGATATATGCGCTCAACTAGCAGAGGAAAGATCGGAAGACTGATTCGAGGGGTGGCCGTCGGTGCGCTCGCACTGACACTCATGGCGGCAGGAGTCGCCGGCTTCTTATTATTCACCTTGACTGGTAACGCTTGGCTCGACCAAATCGCCCAAGTCGGGAACGATGTGGCGTTTCAAGTAGAAGGGGTTGAGACGAGATTTGACCAAATCGGCGACTCGCTCGAACTGCGCGTCGAACAAGCGATCCCTGAAGCGGTTCGTCCGTTTTTTGACTGAGGAATCCGGGAACACATAAATGATGCGTCGGGCGGACTGCTCGGCGTTTTTTGGAGAAAGGATGAATGCCATGCCTACGATTCTCGTCGTCGAAGACGATGCTAAAATTGCCAGACTGCTCGAACTTGAACTCATGCACGCCGGTTATCAAGTCGAGGTCGCCCATGACGGGCGGGCCGGGCTCGACCGGGCGCTCACCGGCGGGATTGATTTGGTGTTGCTCGACGTCATGTTGCCGCAGATGAGCGGACTTGAAGTCGTACGCCGCGTCAAAGAAGAACAGCCGCTGTTGCCGGTTCTAATGGTGACGGCCCGCGGCGACCGCTACGATAAAGTGAGCGGGCTCGATCTCGGAGCCGATGATTACATCACGAAGCCGTTCGAGATGGAAGAGTTACTCGCACGGATTCGGGCGTTTTTACGGATGCGGCAACATGTCCAAGTCGATACGAGCGAACGGGTCTTGTCTTATGAAGGGCTGACCGTCGATGTCAATCGCCATGAAGTCATTTGTGAAGGGCAGAAAATCGATTTGACCCGGAGGGAGTTCGATTTGCTCGTCTATCTGCTCGAACATCCGGAGCGCGTGCTCACGCGCGACCAACTCGTCGAGCACGTCTGGGGTTTTGATTATTACGGCGACACGAACGTCGTCGACGTGTATATCCGTTATGTCCGCAAGAAACTCGGCGGGTCTTGGATTCAGACGGTCCGAGGCGTCGGTTATATGTTGAAGCGTGGTGAATAAAATGAAGCTACGGACGAAAATCGCCCTGGCGATGGCGGGGTTCATGTTGTTCCTTCTCATCACCTCGTTCGGCGTCGCTTGGCTCGTCTCACGCCAACAAATCGTCGACGCCCGCTATGACGTCTTGCGCCAAGCGCTCAACTTGCTCGAAGAAGACGAGCGGAATCGGCAAGCCGTTTTGTCGTTGCACGAGGACAGTGTCGTGCTCGAGCGACAACCGAACGGTGATTGGGGCATCATCGGCGGACAGGCCGAGGAGGGTCTGCGGTTTCCCGTCAATTTTGGCGAACCGGCCCTCGTCGACGATTGGTTCGTCATCGCGACATCGAACGGGCTCGGCTATGCGTTTCAAGATGCGGCCGTCAGCGAGACGCTCCAGACGCTCGCGACGATTTTTCTCGTCATCTTCTTGATCGCCGTGGCGATGACGTTCGTCGGCAGTCTGTGGATCGTCAGGCAAGGACTCATTCCGCTCCGCCGTCTCGAAACGACGATGGAACGGATTACGGAATCGGGCACGCTCGAGACGATCGATGTGGGCACGAGCCAAGATGAAGTGTCGACGCTCGCGACCGGCTTCAATCAGATGATTGGCCGGGTCGAAGGGTCGATGGAGCAACAACGGCGCTTCGTCGCCGATGTTTCACATGAACTGAAGACGCCGCTCACGGTCATCGAAGGATACGCCAAACTGCTCCGGCGCTGGGGACAGAGCGACCCGGCCGTCCGTGACGAGGCCATCGACCACATCTTGACCGAGTCCAGACAAATGCGCGAAGACTTGATTGAACCGATGCTCGAACTGAGCCGTTTCTCCTCGCTCGAAGACATCGAGACCGAGCCGATCGAGCTGACCGATCTGGCCGAACAATTGACCGAGCGGTTCGAGCGTTCGCACGGTGTCCATGTCCCAATCGAGGCGACAGGGACATGGCACGGGCATCGGGATTCACTGCAACGGCTCGTCGTCATCTTCATCGACAACAGCTTGAAGTATGCGGTTGATACACATGTGACGATGACGCCGAACCGGATTGAAGTGCGCGATCACGGGACGACGCTCACGGATGAAGCCCGGGCGCGTCTGTTCGACCGCTTCTATCGACTCGATGAGGCGCGGGACCGGAGTGGCAGCGGACTCGGGCTCGCCATCGCCAAGGAAGTGGCAGACTTGAACGGGTGGACGGTCGGCAGTTACCCGAACGCGCCGGACGGTAGCGTCTTCTTCGTCACCAAATGACAAACCTTTCGCAGATTCTCATCATTTTCTAATGGAATCCTCGTGGTGCTCTAAGGTCACCGTTCTATGATGAAGATGTAGAACAAGTTCACCACACGAAACGAGGAGGAAAACATCATGAAACTAATCGGATGGATTTTAGGAGTCGGTTTGGCGGTCCTCGCCGTGGCCGGAATCGGATTGTATGTCGCGAACGATAAGACGGACACGGTCATCGTCCCACGGGCGGTCGACAGCGTGAACAGCGGAACTGACGACGCCGCAGACGAGGCGAACGAGGAAGCGGCCGCATCGTCAGAAAGCTCAGCCTCGAGCGATGTGCCGGTCCGCTCGGTCGATGACGATGATTATGAATTGTATGGCACCCTTGTCAGCCTGTCGGATCGTGACGTGACAATCAGCTTCAGCGGCAAGGAAGCGACGTACCCGCTCGCTGCCCGTCATGAGATTGACGATGATACACCGAAAGCCGGTGATCGCGTCAAGCTCGAATTCAATCAAAACGAAGAAGTGAAGGAAGTCGACCGCGAAAGTGATGACTTTGACATTTATGGCACGTTCGTCAGCCTGTCGGATCGTGAGATTGCAATCGAACGAGACGGGAAAACAGAAACATTCCCGCTCGCAGACCGTTATGAGATTGATGACGAGACACCAAAAGCTAGCGACCGTGTCAAACTCGAGTTGAACCTTCAAGGACAAGTGAAAGAGATTGAACGTGAGGACGATCGGGGTGATCAAGGTGATGATGACCAAAACGACGATCGAGACGATGACGACCAGGACGATGATCAAGATGATGACGATGATCGCGACAACGACTAAAAAAATGCCACGAAAGTGGCATTTTTTGTTTGTTCTTCTAACTATATAAGTAATTATTATTGTATGATAAAGTGAAAAAGAAAATTTTAGGCGATAGTACCCAAATAAATGTGAAAGGAGGGGCTGGGATGAAACATATGGTTAAGCTGATGGGGTTAGCTACCATCTTATTGAGCGGGTGCGGGGCGAACGAAATCAACGCGCTCAATCTGCGTCCGTTGTCGACATATGCGATTCAACAAGATCAAGACATTCCACTCACGTCTTCGTTGAAAGCGCGTCTGTTAGACTACTGTGAGCGGAAACCAACGGACGTGTTGCCGACGCGCCGGGCCGAACTGGCGGCCATCACATTCCGTCACCCCTTCTATGATGAATTAGGTAGCAAGACCATCAAATATTGGCGGAGCGGGGACACTCGATACGTCTCTTGTTTGAACAGCAACGAGCAAAACTCACGGGTCTTCCGTACGGATGAAATCGTAGCGTTCGAGACCGCCGCTGCAGAAGCCCCTCTTGAAATCGATGTCGGCGACACGTTATCGTTCATTCCTGAACCGAACGTCGAAAACGTGGTGCAGTCCTTCTCGGTCAATGAGACCCATGAGACGATTATTCCCGGTTCGGTCTTCCGGTATCACACGCCGGATCGAGGGGCGCTTCATATCGTCTATCAGGTGTATCGAGATGGTGAAGAAACCAAGCAACTGATTGAACCAGGAGTATTCGTCTTCGAGAGCGGAAAAAATGAAGGTTTTGCGTTCTTAACTCAATTGGCGGATCAACGGATTGCGCTCCAAATGGGAAGTCAAGAGGCGTGGGAACGTACTGTCTTATCATCCCTTTTCACAGGCGACTACGTAGCCATCGACTCGTTGGAAGCTGTTTTCCCATCGAATTCGAGTGAACGCCGACTCCTGAAACGGGTCGTTCTATCAGATGAACCGATCGGTGAACTTGTAGAGTCGACATCGGGCGAGCTGTCAGAACGTTACGGCACCGTGATCGAGGTGTGGGGGACCGTCCAACGACCGGGCGCCGGTGAATTGACAATCACGTCGGAACAAAAAGAGGCGATGCGTCTGGCGACGTATGAGACGAAGACGAAGACGGCCCATCTGGGTGGCCCGAACACACGTGAACTGTTCGAACTGTTGTCCCGCGTGAAGACGACAAGTGCCGCACCGACAGGCGAACGACGTGGGACACTCGCATTGTATGAACAGTTGACCGAGCAACGGTTCGACGTTTGGATCGAAGAAGGGAAAGAGTCGCTTCAATTGATGGACGTCGAGACGAAGCGGGTCTATTTGATTGATCAATTGGAATTTGAGGAATTACTCGACACCTACATATGAGCGACCAACTGATTAGTATCCCCGTTTCATGACACTTTCATGTCGTGAAACGGTTTTTTTGTTGTCAAATTGACACTATGTTTTCGTGAAAAACTATCCTATAATTTTTTTTGCGAAGGTTCAACATTACATACACGAATCCGATACATCCATAAAACACACAGCACTAACCTTCTCGTCATTTGAATATAAAGAAAAGGGGGAGCAACGAGACACAACTCCATTCAACCATCATCGTCCGTCACCACGTTTTGTCAGTCATCAGGAGAGGAATAGGTAGTGAAATTGAAAAAGTTAATTATGTCTCTAACGGTAGTGTTGTTGTTTGTTAGTCTGAACATGTCTAAAACGGGGGCACAAACCATGAACCCACTCGACGGTGTGAAGAACTATCAAGTGTATTATGGCCATCCAACTGAAGCGATTTTAAAAGATATGCAGAACTACGATCTCGTCATCATTGAGCCGCTCCATTACACGAAAGCGCAAGTGGAGCAAATCAAAGCACGCGGGACAAAAGTACTCGGATATATTAGCGTCATGGAAGTCGCGACATGGAACACGGGTCTCATGTCAAAACTTCAGTCAGGTGACTTCTTTACGCGTAACGGACAACGTGTCCATTATTCGGAATGGGATTCGTACTTGACGAACATCGCCTCACCGCACTTCCAAGGGTTGCTCCTCACGGAAATCCAGAACCAAGTCGTCGCCAAAGGGATCGATGGCGTGTTCATGGATACGGTCGGTGATATCGATAACGAACATTTGAACAACCCGACGGTGCTCAAACAACAACGGGACGGCCTCGTCAACTTCTTGAAACAAGCGCGGGCCCGCTATGGCGATATCGCCATGGTTCAAAACTGGGGCTTCGACACACTTGAAACATCGACAGCACCATACATCGACGGCATCATGTGGGAGAGCTTCAACGCCGATACAATCAAGAGTGACGCATGGTCACAAAACATGATTAAAAAATTACAAGCGGTCGACGCGAAGTACTCAGTCAAGACGCTTACGATTTCGACGCGTCAAAACGCAGAGAGCCATAAGCTCGCCAAGGATTCAGGCTTCATCCACTTCCACGAAGCGGATGCCTATGTGAACTGGAACGCGGGTCTTGTGACACGCACGAAAGACACGGCTCCGGTCGCAGTAGCGCCGGCAACGAAGCCAGCTGCGACGACAACGACGAAGCCGGCTGAAACGACAACGACGAAGCCAGCTGAAACGACAACGACGAAGCCAGCTGCGACGACAACGACGAAGCCAGCTGCGACAACAACAACGAAGCCGGCTGAAACGACAACGACGAAGCCAGCAGAAACGGCGCCGAAAACTGAAGTTTCAACAGACAAGCAAGCCGAGTCGAAACAAAAAACAAAAGCTGAGTTGAAGCAAGAGAAGAAAGACAAGAAAGAGAAGAAGAAGGCGAAAAAGCATGCAAAAAAACATGCCGCCAAGCACAGCTCGTCTAACGACCATCAGGCCGCCAAAGGAAACATGTGTGGAAAAGTGAAACACAAGACGGCCGGTTTCCTAAACTTTTTCAAATTCTAAGCAACGTATCACCTGAACCCCGAGGGATCGATTCCGTTCCTTCGGGTTTCGTCTGACCTCTTAGAAAACAGAAGTTGACCCTACCTTTCTCAGAAAAGTTAGGGTACAATGCTCAAGAGAGATTGAGAGAGGAGTGAAGCATGATGGGCAAAGTACACGTTTATGACCACCCATTGATTCAGCACAAGATGACGATTATGCGTAAAGTAGAGACGGGGACAAAGCAGTTCCGTGAACTCGTAGACGAGGTCTCGTCACTCATGGCATACGAAATTACACGCGACCTTCCGCTTACTGATGTGGAAATCGAGACACCGGTCTCTGTATCGACACAGAAGATGATCGCCGGCAAGAAATTGGGAATCGTCCCAATTTTACGGGCAGGCCTCGGCATGGTGGATGGCTTCCTCAAAATGATGCCGAACGTCAAAGTCGGTCACATCGGTTTATACCGTGACCCGGAGACGCTCGAGCCGCACGAATACTATCTCAAGTTGCCGACGGACGTCACAGAGCGTGACTTCATCGTCGTCGACCCGATGCTTGCGACAGGTGGTTCTGCCGCTGACGCGATTGCCGCGCTTAAAAAGCACGGTGCCAAGTCGATCAAACTCGCTTGCCTCTGCGCAGCCCCTGAAGGTGTCGAACGTGTTCAAGCCGAACACCCGGACGTCGAAATCTATCTCGCCGCACTTGACGAGAAGTTGAACGACCATGGCTACATCGTTCCAGGACTCGGTGACGCAGGTGACCGTTTGTTCGGAACAAAATAAGCACGAACCCGATGAGAGGATCCGAGTGATCCTCTTTTTTGTGGAATGTGCCGAGAGCGATTCAAAATAGTTGAGGCGAAGCGAGTCACGACCGATAGTAGAAAAGGAAGGGCCGCTTGACGGTCCCGATCATGAAAAAGGGAAGAGACGCCGTGAAGACTAAATTCTCACTACTACAAAGATACTTGCTCATTTCCTTGATGGCGCTGTTTTTAACGAGCATCTGGAGCTATAGCGCCTTTCAAAATATCGAACGAGAGAACCGCCGCATCGTCGAAGAAGCGATTCCGATTGCGAACGCCGCCTCGGAACTGCTCCGGCTTTTGCTCGACCAAGAGCTGTCGGTCCGCGGTTATACATACAATCAAGACGCACTGTCACTCGAACAGTATGAAGCGACGAAACGCTCGCTAACGGAGACGATTCACGTCATCCGAGAACTCGACCATCGTCACCCGATCATGCAAGAGTTGATTCGAGACGAGGCGTTACCGCTCATCCGACAGATGGAGACATTTCACGAATCTCAAATTGAACTCATCAAGGCGGGAGATGTCCTGACAGCGAACGCGCGGCGCTATAGCGGAACCGACTATATCAACCAGTTCCGGGACGTCGATGCGGCCATCCGTGAAGATATCGATAACATCATCCAACAAGCCTCGCTTCGGAGCGACAACGCCTCGAGTTCGGCGAAGTGGGTCATCGTGATCGTCGTCGGGATTGCCTTATTGTTGCTGATGACGTTCATGCACACGTTCCGACTCGAGCGCAGCAAACAAGCGCTCATCCATCGCTCGCTCCATGACGCGTTGACCGGCATTTGGAACCGTCGCGCTTTCGACGAACGCTTTGAACGGATGTGGGATGAAGCAACGGAGACCGGAGATGCGCTCGCGCTCCTATTGCTCGATATTGATGCGTTTAAAATCTACAACGATACGTACGGTCATTTGGCAGGAGACGCTTGTCTCGAACGGGTGGCACATGCCATCGATAAGGCCGTCGGAACAGACGGGATGACGGCCCGGTACGGCGGTGAAGAGTTCGCGGTGCTGCTCAAGCCGCGTCATGCCCGGCAGCCGAAAGAAATCGCCGAGCGGATTCGTCAAGCGGTGCTCAAATTAAATATCCCGCACGAGGGTTACCATCCGCTTCGAAAAGTGAGTGTCAGTATCGGCGTCGCCGAGCACTTACCTGTAGCGGACGGTGTGAAAACCGACTTGGTCGAAGCGGCCGATCAGGCGCTCTATCAGGCAAAGCGGAGCGGGCGCAATCGCGTCTCGATTGGGAAAGCCGTTTGAATCGATGAACGCAAAAAGACGACCATTCCGATGGATACGGGATGGTCGTCTTTTGCATGCTTATTCTGTGATCAAGCCTTCCTCGATGAGGAAGTCGCGGGCAACTTTCTCTGGACGTTGTTTTTCGACATCAGCAAGGTAGTTGAGTTCTTGCATCGTCTCGTCCGTGATTTTCCCGCTCAGCAGGTTCAATACGTCCGCGAGCTCAGGATGCTCGGCGAGCGTCTCTTCGCTGACGATTGGGACCGCATAGTACGGTGGGAAGAACTGTTTGTCGTCCTCGAGGACGGTCAAATCGAATCGTTTGAGCAAGCCGTCGGTCGAGAAGCTGTCGATGGCGTTACTTTCGTTATTCATGAGCGCTGTATAGCGCAGTCCGCCGTCGACCGGTTTCACGTCTTGGAAGTTGAACGGGTACGCCTCTTTCAAGCCGAGGTATCCGTCTTCCCGGTTCGAGAACTCGATCGTCGGTCCGAAGACGAGCTCGTCACTCACTGAAGCGAGGTCCGAGACGGTCTTCAGATCGTATGTGTCGACGTCTTCTTGTTTGACGGCGATGGCGTACGTGTTGTTGAAGCCGATCGGGTCGAGCGTGCGGATATCAAAGCGCTCGTTCACTTGTTTCACGACTTTGTCGTAGACGACGTCCGGGTCGTTCTCGACTTCTTGCTTCAACACGTCGACGAACAGCGTGCCCGTATATTCGACGTACGTATCGATCTCACCGGTCCGCAGGGCGCTGAAGGCGACCTGGGTCCCACCGAGGTTCAATTGACGTTTCACGTCGAGGTCCGTCTTGGCTTCGATCAAGTCGGCGACCATGTTCCCGAGAATCAATTGCTCGGTGAAGTTTTTTGAACCGACGACGATTGTATCGTCTTCACGGGTGAAAGCGTAAATCGAACCGGCGAGAAGCAGCGTGAACGCCGTCGCAATCACGATGAGTGGCTTCGTCACTTTCTTCGCCGAGCGGCGATGCGTCTTCTTCTTCATCCGGCCATCCGCGAGGACGATGCCGTTCGGGGCGACCTTGTACTCGATGCGGCTGACGATGAAGTCAATCAACAAGGCGAGTAATCCGGCCGGGATGGCGCCGGCGAGAATTTGGTTGTTATCGACGGTCTGGATTCCGGCGAAGACGAGGTAACCGAGGCCACCGGCTCCGACGAACGCGGAAATCGTCATGAGACCGACGGCTGTGACCGCCGAGATGCGAATCCCGGCCATGATGATTGGGAGCGCGAGCGGCAGTTGAATCTTACTTAAAATCTGGCGATCGGTAAGCCCGATCCCTTTAGCCGACTCGAGCGTGTCACCTGGAATGCTCGACAGTCCCGTATACGTGTTCTTCACAATCGGGAGGAGCGAATATAACACGACCATGATGATGGCCGGCGTCGATCCGATACCGATGAATGGGATGAGGAAACCGAGGAGCGCTAAACTCGGTACGGCTTGGACGACGCTCGTCAGACCGAGAATTGGCTTAGCGAGACGCGGAATCCGTAAAATGAGAATCCCGAGCGGTACCCCTAAAAGGACCGCGAGCGAGACGGCGAACACCGTCAGTTGTAAGTGTTCGAGCAAGAGCGTCCCGATTTGATTGGTATTGCTCGTGAAGTAATTGAAAAACGATTGAATGGCGTTCATATAGTTTCCTCCTCTTGCATGAATTGCTCACTGAGGACGGAAAGCAAACTGCTACGTGTAATCAAACCGTGAAGTATCGAACCGTCGACGACCGGGAGATACCCTTGGTCGCTCGTGTTCATGACGTCTAAAATGTCGAGGAGCGAGTCCTCGATCGAGACGAAGGCGTAGTTCGTGTTCATGACTTCCTCGAGCCGCTTCGTCTTGTCTTGGATGCCGTGGACATCTTTCAATTTGATGAGTCCTTGCAAGGTGCGGTCGCGGTCCGTGATCAACAGGCTGTCGACCTTGCGTGAACGCATGATCTCGATCGCTTGAAGCACCGTCCGTTTCCCGCTAATCGATACCGGGTCGGTAATCATGATATCTTTCGCCTTGATGTATTCAGGACTGTTCCAAATTCGATTCTTCCCGATGAACGATTCGACGTATTCGTCTTTCGGATTCCGGAGGATTTGTTCCGGCGTATCGAACTGGACGATTTCCCCGTCGCGCATGATACAAATGCGATCGGCCAGCTTGATCGCCTCATCCATATCATGGGTGACGAATACAATCGTCTTTTTCACTTCTTCTTGCAGGTTGAACAGCTCTTCTTGCAGGTCGTTCCGGGTCACCGGGTCGAGGGCGCTGAACGGTTCATCCATTAAAATGACTTCTGGGTCGTTCATGAGGGCCCGGGCGAAGCCGATGCGTTGTTGTTGGCCACCGCTCAATTCGCTCGGATAGCGGTCGATGAACTGGTCCGGATCGAGGCCGACCATGCGGAGGAGGTGTTCGGTGCGCGCATCCATGTCTTGTTCGGCATGGCCTTCGAGCCCGGCGATCAATTGGATATTCTCGCGAATCGTCATATGCGGGAAGAGGCCGGTCTGTTGAATGACGTAACCCATCTGGCGCCGTAGTTCAATCGGATCCATCTTCCGTGTATCCTGTCCATTGACGATAATTGTCCCTTCCGTCGGCTCAATCAAGCGGTTGATCATTTTGAGCGATGTCGTCTTCCCGCAGCCGGATGGGCCGATAAAGACGACGAGTTCACCTTTGTTGATGGTGAGGTTCATCTCTTTCAAGACGGTCGTATTCTTAAATGTTTTTTGTACTTGTTTAAACTCAATCATGCAGTCACCCTTTTCGATAATTATTTTCACATAACCTTAATATTCCCTTGTTATGAAAATGTAAACATCTTTTTTTCAAAATCAGGTTTGAAGACATTGAAAAACGGGATAAGGTAAGGTTGTAGTTCACAAATAAACTGTATGGAGAAAGGAGCGACACCCACAGGCGTCGCTCCTTTCTCCATACTTGAATGATGGTTATTTGCGTTTGATGATGTTACGTGAAATTAGCTTCTCGAGTTCGATGATGAAGAACACGGCAATACCGAATACGAATGGAATCAACCAATCAGTTGCCGCAATAGACGTCGTTCCGAATGCAGTGTTCATGAACGGTACATACGTGATGAACAGTTGCAACGCGATAAGTGCTCCGGACACATAGAACGCAATCGGGTTTTCGAAAAACGAGCGGTTGAGGGCCGACTCGGTCTCGACGCGCACGTTGAACAAATGGAACATCTGAGCGATGACGATCGTGTTCAACGTCATCGTGTGGATATATTCAACGCTATAGTCGCCTGCATTCATATACAAGTTGTAAATTAGCGTCCCGCCACCGATGATGAGCGAGACGAGCAGAATCCGGAAGATGTAATAACCGCTCAGGAGCGGCGTCTTCTTCGGGCGAGGTGCTCGTTTCATCGTCGACGGTTCGAGCGGTTCGAAGGCGATGGCGAACGACAAGGTGATGGCGACGACCATGTTCACCCACAAAATCTGTAACGCGGTTAGCGGCAACTGGGTACCGAGGAAGATACTCATGAGGAGTACGAATCCTTGCGCGCCGTTCGTCGGGAGAATAAACAAAATCGTCTTCTTCAAGTTGTCATAGACGCGGCGTCCTTCTTTGACGGCTTTGAAAATCGTGTTGAAGTTGTCATCGACGAGGACCATTTCGGCCGCTTCTTTCGACACTTCCGTCCCTTTAATTCCCATCGCGACACCGATGTCCGCACGGCGCAACGCCGGTGCGTCATTGACGCCGTCTCCGGTCATGGCGACGATATGACCTTGTTCTTGGAGCGCTTTGACGAGGCGAGTCTTGTTCTCAGGACTTGTCCGTGCAAAGACATTGTAGTTACCGACGACTTGCGTCAGTTCTTCGTCCGTCAACTCATCGATATCGGTTCCTTGGAGTGCGCCTGCCTCTGTCGGGATGCCGAGCTCGTTCCCGATCGCGAGGGCCGTCTCTTTATGGTCACCCGTAATCATCTTCACTTGAATCCCGGCCGACTGACATTCATTGACCGCCTCAATCGCTTCTGGGCGCGGCGGGTCCATGATACCTACAAGACCGAGGAATTCGATATTCTCATATAAGTCGCCATGATCAATCGTTTGTTTCGATGTGTTGAACGTACGTTTAGCGACTCCGATGACGCGTTGTCCTTTTTTAGCGAACGCGGTCATCTTCTCTTCCCATTCCGCGACAGGGAAGTCCGGGTTGCTCGATTCGGCCATGGTGAACAAGCGATCAGGAGCACCCTTCAAATACATGACATGTTCGTCTCCATGCACGGACAAGGTCGCCATATACTTGTGGGCAGAATCAAATGGGATTTTAGAGATGATCCGGAGCGGGTGAAGCGGCGAGTCCGCCTTTTCAGCGAGTGTGAGCAGACAACCCTCGGTCGGATCACCGGTAATCATCCATTGGTTCGTTTCTTCATCATAGAACAGGTCTGAATCGTTACACGTCACTCCGGCTAAGAGGAGCTCATTGAGCGTGTCGTCCTGCTTATTTGAATAAATCGAACCGTCATGTTCGATTCGACCTTCTGGGGCGTATCCTGAACCGGTGACACGGAGCGTCACGTCGTTGAGTTGAATATTTTGCGCTGTCATCTCGTTTTTCGTCAACGTGCCGGTCTTATCCGAACAAATGACTGATACGGCACCGAGTGTCTCAACTGATGGCAAACTCTTGACGATTGCCTGATTGTCTGCCATTTGACGGACACCAAGAGCGAGGATGATTGAGATAATCGCCGGAAGCCCTTCTGGAATGACGGCGACGGCAAGGCCGATGACGGCGAGTAACAGTTCGGCCGTCGCATAATCGCGAAGGAAATAACCGAAGATGAACGCGAAGACAGCGACGCCGGCGATGACGCTTGCGACCGTCTTGCCGAAACGCTGCGTTTGTTGGATAAGGGGTGTTTGTACGGTCTCGACTTCGGCAATCGAGGCGTTGATTTTACCGAGCTCAGTTTTCGAGGCTGTCGCGACGACGACGCCTCTGCCTGTTCCGGCGGCAACTGATGTCCCGGAAAAGGCTAAGTTTGTTCGGTCACCGAGACCTATTTTCTCATCAAGCGGTTCAAGTGTCTTGTCGACTGTCGTCGCTTCGCCGGTCAACGCCGATTCTTCCACTTTCAAATTCTCTGCCGCGACGAGGCGTAAGTCGACAGGTATTTTATCCCCTGGCTTCAAATAGACGAGATCACCCGGGACGAGGTTCTCCGCTTCGATCTCTTTTCGTTTCCCGTCGCGCCTTACGAGGGCGGATGGGGACAACATGTTTTTGATTCCTTCAAGCGCTTGCTCTGCTTTGTTTTCTTGCAAATAGCCGATGATACCGATGATCAGGACAACGAGTGCGATGACGATCGTGTCGTACCAGTAGCCGAGAACACCTGTAATGACCGCGGCTGCGAGAAGAACGTAGATGAGAACGTCGTTAAAGTGACGCAAAAATTTGAGCCACTTCGGATCTTTTTTTGGTTCGGGCAACACGTTCTTTCCGTGTCGCTCGATACGTGTCTGTGCGGTCTCGTCCGTCAGTCCTTGATCGATATCGGTATCGAGATGGTCCTCTGTCTCTTGAATCGATAACGTATGCCATTGCCTATCTTCCATTTCAAAACCCCTTTCTTTATTCGCTCTTTGTCTATATGGAAAAAGCGTTCTACAATAATTGTTACCCGTAGTAAAAATAGATGTAAACTTTAATTCCATGTGAAATCGTCGGAATTATGAAGTATATGTGAAACCGAATGGGAGGAAGTGTGAGATACGAAAAGAGTTCGACCGCTCAGCGGTCGAACTCTGTTACATCATCACATCGCTTCGACGAGCAGGTCCGCCAAGTGGACGGCGCGCATCGAGTCGGTTCCGTGTTCTTGAATCCCGAGTTGCATCTGCATATGGCAACCTGGATTCGACGTCACAATCGTTTTGGCCGATGTGTCGTTCACGTGCCCCATCTTTATCTCGAGGATGTCGTTCGCGATCACCGGTTGCAACAGATTGTAGACGCCGGCCGAGCCACAGCAGTTGTCGGCGTGTTTCTGTTCGATATAGACGGCCCCTTCGATTGCCTGAAGCAATAACCGCGGAGCGAGTGCACCTTTTTGGACGTTGCGCAAGTGGCATGAGTCTTGGTAGGTGATGACTTGCTCCGGTAGCGTGAGCGGTACGCGGTCGAGGAAGCCGACCTCGATTAAAATCGAGGCGAAGTCTTTGATTTTGGCCGTGAACCGTTCCGCGCGTTCGGCCCATTCCGGGTCGTGCTTCAACAGATGGTCATAGCCGACGAGAAACGCGCCGCAACCGCCGGCGTTCGTGATGATGTAATCGACGTCCTCGGCCTCGAACGCCGCGATGTTTTGCTTGGCGAGCGTGACGGCGCCCGTCTGTTCACCGGCATGGCCATGCAAGGCGCCGCAACACTGTTGCGCTTTCGGGATGACGATGTCGCAGCCTGCCGCTTGGAGCAGTTTCATCGTGTTCGCGTTCGTCTCATAGAACATCGTGTCCATCAGACAGCCGCTGAAGAAAGCGACTCGGGCCGTCGTCGTACCTGTCGCCGAGATTCGCTCCGGCCGTCGTCGTCGTTCCGTCTTTGGTGGGACCGTCGGTAAGATCGTCTCCATCTTTTGGAGTTGGTCCGGGAACCAGTCGAGGATGCGCAGCTTATGGGTGAGCGTCTGGACGCCGGACTGTTGATAGAAACGAAGGAAGCTCGTTGCCGTCTCCATCTTCGCCTTGTTCAAGAACAGCCCGTCAAAGACGACTTTGCGGACGAGACGTTCGCGGACCGGCATCTGGCCGGTCGCCCGTTTATGCTCGGTGATGGCGGCGCGGGCGTCCTCGAGCAAGACGCTATAGCGCACCCCGGCCGGACATGCCGGCTCACAGGCGAGACAACCTAGACATTCGTTGAGTGTCTTCTCGACGCCCTCGTCCGGTTCAATCAATCCGTCGACGACACCCTTCATGATGGCGATTCGACCGCGCGGAGAGGCGGACTCGTCTTTCGAGCGGATATACGTCGGGCACGTCGGCAGGCAAAAGCCGCAGCGCATGCAGCCGAGCATCTCTTCATAGTCGAGCTTCTCGGTCATGCGGGTGGCGAGTTCGGGCGTCTGCTTCATGATGTGCCTCCTTGGACGATACGTTTTTTCGCCGCTTTGGCGAACATCTTCTGCGGGTTCATGATGCCGTGCGGGTCGAAGGCGAGCTTGATGCCTTTCATGACGTCAATCCCGGCCGGTCCGAGCTTCCATTCGAGATATGGGGCTTTCATTGCCCCGACCCCATGCTCGCCGGTGATTGTACCGCCGAGGTCGAGCGCGGCGGCAAAAATATCGGCGAACGCCGCTTCGACACGCTCCATCTCCTCATGATTTCGAGCGTCGGTCGCGACCGTCGGATGCAAGTTGCCGTCTCCGGCGTGTCCGAACGTTGCGATTTGAATGTCATATGCCCGTCCAATCGCTTCGATGCGCCGGACCATCTCCGCGATCTCGCTCCGTGGTACGGTCGCATCCTCTAAAATCGTCGTCGGGCTGAGCCGGGCGAGGGCGGACAAGGCGATGCGCCGGGCGTAGCGGAGCGTCTCGGCATGGGCCTCGTCTCGGGCCACCTCGACCGACAAGGCGCCTTCTTCTAGACAGACGGCATGCATCGCCTCGATATCATGACGGACGACGTCCCGCGGGCCGTCCTGTTCTAATAGAAGGAGAGCGCCGACGTCTGTCGGCAATCCGATGTTCGCATACGCCTCGACGACCTCGATTGTCTTCTTGTCCATGAACTCGAGCGTCGCCGGGATGACGCGGTTCTCGATGATGCGGCTCACTGTCCGGGCCGCGCTGTCCAAATCCTCGAAATAGGCGAGCATCGTCCGTTTCGTTTCGGGGAGCGGGATGAGCTTGAGCGTCGCTTGCGTGATGACGGCGAGCGTTCCTTCCGAGCCGACGAGGAGACGTGTCAAATCATATCCGGCCACGTCCTTGGCAAGTTTGCCGCCCGTATGGAGCACGTCGCCGTTCGGGAGCACCGCCTCGAGAGCGAGCACGTAATCAGCCGTCACGCCGTACTTCAACCCGCGTAACCCGCCCGAGTTCTCGCTGATGTTGCCGCCAATCGTCGAGATTTTCATCGAGCTCGGGTCCGGTGGATAGAATAGGCCCTTTGCCTCGACGGCTTCCGCCAAACGGGCGGTGATGCAGCCTGGCTCGACTGTCACCGTTAAGTTTTTCTCGTCGATCTCGATGATCTTGTCCATGTGGCGGAAGTCCATGACGACACCACCGGAAAGCGGCGTTGTCCCGCCGGCCAGGTTCGTCGCCGACCCACGGGGGACGACCGGGATGCGGTATGTATGGCACAGTCGCAATACGGCCTGTACTTGTTCGGTCGAGCGGGGCGCGACAATCGCGTCGGGCATCGCTTGGTAGTTCGGTGTCGCGTCAAACGAATAGGCGAGTCGGGTCGTCGGATCCGTGAAGACGACGTCAGCACCGATTTCCTCGCGTAATTGGTTCATCCAATCCATTCTAGTTCCTCCTCACACGCATCAAATTTCTCACGATGCGGGCGTCGGTTTCGAAAGTCACAAAATCGACACAATTCTAGGTAGCGCTTACATCGTAATCGTAGCTATTCGAACTGGTATTGTCCACCCATTTCGGGTTGATAGGAAGGGCTTTCCAGACGATTGGGCGCTTGAAAAAACCGGTGTGATATTCATCACTACAAATTCGTCAGAACCCCTCGACACGACAAAAAGATAATCGGTATACTGATACAGGACGATGTAAACGATTTCAAAATCGGGTCAACGTTTGTTTCAAAACCTTTTGTGAACGTAAGCCGTTTGGCATTGTAATTTCCAAAACGTGAAGGTATAACTGAACTATTCTTCATCTGATTCGTAAAGTGAAATGTTATAAAGTCAACATTTTTATTTCACCATTTCTTCATACTTTCTTAAAATTTGATGATTTTAATTTAGTTTGTGAACTGCGTAAAAGCCTTGATACGACTTGATTTAAAGCGCTTTTATAATTGTGAAATCAATTGACTTCTTATGCCATTTCCAGTACTCTGAACTTGTGTGACTTTTGATGGTCACGCGAGTGTGAATCCGATGAAGAAGATGGAAAGCTCGGCAGCTCGAAAGGGGGATGGGGATGACGAAAAAAGACAATCGTTACCTATCTTATGCCTCGCTCGCCTCTCAAATCTCGACCGCGCTCGCTGGACCGATCGTCATCGGTTATCTCGTTGGCCAATACGGGGCGAGACGTGAATTTTGGGGCACGTTTGGTTGGAATGTGTCGGTGCTTCTCGGAATGGCTTTCGGGATCACGGCGCTTGTTCTCACCCTTCGAAGTTTACTGACAGGAGAGGACGAATGAAGCTAGAACAAACGGAACTACAACAAGTGCAAGCAGACAGAAAAGCACAGCAGCAGTTGATGAAACGCTATACGAAGTGGTTTATTGGATGGTTCGCCATTCTCCTCCTCGGAGCGCTCATCGTCCCTATGTACAAACCGGTATTTCTCGGCTTGTTCCTAGGTGGGGTCGCCAGTCTCATCATTCTACATATGCAGAATCGAAGCGTCATTCGGATGTTTGACGTCATCGAACATGGACGACGCCCAAAGTCGCACGGGACTGTTTCAAGAATGGCAGTCGGTGCACTAGCCGTGATAGTCGGTCTCTTTTATGAGGATCGAGTATCGCTGATCGCGGTGGTAACTGGTCTAATCGCCGGCCACATCATACAATTTGGCGAGTTCACACTTGCCCAGCTCAGCAGGAAAAGAGGTGAATACTAATGGGTCATGAGTTTCCCACATATTCTCTACAACTCGGAGATTATACGTTATATGGGAGCTGGACGAACGTCATTACGGTGCTGATCGCATCACTACTCGTATTTACGTTTGCCGTTTGGGGAACGCGACGTTTGGCTATGAAGCCGACCGGTAAGCAGAACTTAATGGAATTCTTCGCAGAATTCACACGCGGGATTATCTCGAGTGCGATGGACTGGAAGACAGGGGGCCGTTTCATCGGGTTTGGAATGACGTTGATTTTGTTCATTCTCTTCTCGAACTTGATGGGTCTACCGTTTAACGTCATTTCTGGTCACTATCTGTGGTTCAACTCACCGACGGCCGATCCTTACGTCACGTTGGCGTTGTCGACACTCGTCGTTGCAATGTCGCACTATTACGGCGTGAAGCTACACGGTTTGAAGCACTACTCGGCGGAATTCGTGAAGCCGGTCTGGTTCTTACTGCCGATCAAGCTCATCGAGGAGTTCGCGAACACCTTGACGCTCGGTCTGCGTCTTTACGGTAACATCTTTGCCGGTGAAATCATGATTACCATCATCTTGGGACTCGCAATTACAGCAGAAGGGGCACTTAACCCGCTCGGTGCTGTGTTCGCAATTCTCCCAATGATTTTATGGCAAGGTTTCTCAATCTTTATCGGGGTTATTCAATCCTACATTTTCCTGACGCTTGCAATGGTGTACATCGGGCATAAAGCTTCTGCCGAGCATTAATTCGGACGGGTCTCGCCAAAGCGTTGAACAAAAAAACTATTTACTTAACTTTTAGGAGGAATATACACAATGGAACAAATGAATCTTCTCGCAACAGCACTCGTTATCGGTCTTGGAGCACTCGCGGCTGGTATCGGTAACGGTCTCATCGTATACGGAACAGTACAAGGACAAGCACGTCAGCCAGAACTCAAAAACGAACTTCGTCAAACAATGTTCATCGGTATCGGTTTGGTTGAAGCCCTCCCGATCATCGGTGTGGCTGTCGGTTTCCTTCTCCTCAACTCTTGATTACGAGTTAACGAGAACAACGTAAGAGGGAGCGTGTCTCCCTCACTTATTTAGTCAAGAGGAGGGTATGCATGGATACGATGATGATTGCAGCTGGTGCTGGCGGCGAAGGCCTCCGCATCCTGGATATGATCTTTACACTTTTCACATTCCTCGTACTCTTGGCCCTGTTGAAGAAATTTGCTTGGGGACCACTCCTTGGAATGATGAGACAGCGTGAAGAGTATGTAGCGAACGAAATTGAGCTCGCTGAAAAGAGCCGCAAAGATGCGGAAACATATGTAGTCGAACAACGTGACGCGCTCAGCGCCGCACGTACAGAATCGAAAGAAATGCTTGATTCAAGCCGTCGTCAAGCAGAAGCGGAACAAGCACGCTTGGTGGAGCAGGCGCGTTTGGAAGCCGAACAAATCAAGATCGAGGCGGGTAAAGCGATCGAACGTGAGCGTGAGCTCGCGAAACAATCGCTCCAAACCGAAGTCGTCACACAGGCGCTCTCGGCCGCACGCCACGTCCTTCAGTCAGACCTTAAAGGCGACGAAGCGAAACAACGTGCCCTCGTTACAGACTTCCTGTCTAAAGCGAAAGGTGCTAACTGATGAACACATCGTTAGCAAAACGCTATGCCAAAGCGCTCTTCGACTTAGCGCGGGAACAAGGCACGCTCGACCAAGTCGAAGCGGAAGTGCGTCTGCTCGATGAAGTGCTCCACGCGACTCCTGAACTGTCGAATCTCTTAACGAATCCGGCAATCAGTGACAGCGAGCTTGCACAGCTTTTAACACATAGCTTTGGTGACATGACAGATATCGTGCTCAATACACTTCTCGTCATGGTCGAAAACGACCGTGCGAGCGAAGTTCGCGGCTTGTCGCGCTACGTCCTTGATTACATCAACGACTACCGTGGCATCGCCGAAGGGTTCGTCACGAGTGCTTACCCGTTGTCGGCAACAGAGTTGAAAGAAGTCGAACTCGTCTTCGGTCAGAAGATGAACAAGACGCTTCAATTGAAGAACGTCGTCGATGAAGACGTCATCGGTGGACTCCGTGTCCAGATCGGCTACACGACGTATGATGACACAATCGAAAACAAACTAACACGCCTTGAGCGTGAATTGTTGAATGCGTAAGAAATAGGGGTGAATTCAATGACGATCAAAGCTGAAGAAATCAGCGCCCTGCTAAAAGAGCGGATCGCTTCGTACGGTTCTGAAATCGAAGTCAGTGAGACAGGTACAGTCATTCAAGTAGGTGACGGTATCGCTCGTGCATACGGACTCGATAACGTTATGGCGGGGGAACTCGTAGAGTTCTCTAACGGCGTAATGGGCTTGGCGCAAAACTTAGAAGAAGGTAACGTCGGGATTATCATCCTTGGCGACTACAAAGGCATCAAAGAAGGCGACTCGGTAAAACGTACGGGCCGCATCATGGAAGTTCCAGTCGGTGAAGCGCTCCTCGGACGCGTCGTCAACCCGCTCGGACAACCAATCGACGGTCTCGGACCGATCGTGACGGACACATACAACCCGATCGAGCGTAAAGCTTACGGCGTTATGGCCCGTAAGTCAGTTCACGAACCGCTCCAAACTGGGATTAAGGCGATTGACGCCCTCGTACCAATCGGGCGCGGACAACGTGAGCTCATCATCGGTGACCGTCAAACTGGTAAGACTTCGATCGCAATCGATGCGATCATCAACCAAAAAGAAGAAAACATGATCTGTATCTACGTCGCAATCGGTCAGAAAGAATCGACTGTCCGTGGCGTAGTTGAGACGCTCCGTCAAAACGGCGCCCTCGATTACACGATCGTTGTTTCGGCATCGGCTTCACAGCCAGCCCCACTTCTTTACCTCGCACCATTCGCAGGGGTATCGATGGGTGAGTACTTCATGGACCGCGGACAACACGTCCTCGTCGTGTATGATGACCTCTCGAAACAAGCGGCAGCTTACCGTGAGCTCTCGCTTCTTCTCCGTCGTCCTCCAGGCCGCGAAGCCTACCCAGGGGATGTCTTCTACCTCCACTCACGCCTTCTTGAGCGTGCGGCGAAGTTGAACGACGAACTCGGTGGCGGCTCGCTTACAGCTCTTCCATTCATCGAGACACAAGCGTCGGATATCTCGGCTTACATCCCGACGAACGTAATCTCGATCACAGACGGTCAAATCTTCCTTCAGTCGGACCTCTTCTTCTCAGGGGTACGTCCAGCGATTAACGCCGGTCTCTCGGTATCGCGTGTTGGTGGTTCGGCTCAAGTGAAAGCGATGAAGAAAGTTGCTGGTACGCTCCGTCTTGACCTCGCGTCATACCGTGAGCTCGAAGCGTTCGCCCAGTTCGGGTCGGACCTCGACAAAGCGACACAAGCGAAGCTCAACCGTGGACAACGTACCGTTGAAGTCTTGAAACAAGACTTGAACGCACCGCTCTCGGTCGACAAGCAAGTCATCATCATCTACGCACTCACGAAAGGTCATCTCGATGACGTCCCAGTCGAAGACATCCGTCGTTTCGAAACAGAAATGAACGCATGGCTCGACCAAAACCGTGCGGACCTCTGCCGTGAAATCCGTCAAACAGGAAACCTTCCTGCTGACGAGGCGATGGTCGATGCGCTTACGGAATTCAAAAAGACGTTCTCGCCATCGGTTTAATCCGGTGACGAGCGTCTATTAAGGTGGTGAATCGAAATGGCATCATTACGTGAGATCCAGATGCGGATCACCTCGACCCAAAGCACGAAGCAAATCACGAAAGCGATGAACATGGTGTCGGCCTCGAAATTGAACCGCGCTCAAGGGAGCAACGCCAACTTCAAGCCGTACATGACCAAGTTGCAGGAAGTCATCTCGTCGATTGCCGGCGGTACTTCAGGCGCAACACACCCGATGCTTCAAGTCCGTCCCGTTAAACGGACCGGCTATATCGTCATCACGTCAGACCGCGGACTTGCTGGTGGATACAACGCCAGCGTCCTTCGTGACGTGTATCGCGAGTTGAAAGCCAAACACGGTTCAACAGACGAATACCGTCTGTACGTGATCGGGAAGGTCGGCGTTCAGTTCTTCAAGGCCCGTAACATTCCGGTGTACAGTGCCATGACAGGACTCAACGACCAGCCATCATTCGTTGAAGTCGCAGAGATCGTCAAACAGACGGTCGGCGCGTTCAGTGAAGGCGAGATCGATGAATTGAAGCTCTGCTACAACTCATTCATCTCTGTCATCAGCCAAGAAGTGAAGATTGATCGATTGCTTCCGCTTGGGAATATCGAACAGACCGCATCTAATGTGATGTATGAATACGAACCAGAAGAAGAAACGATCTTAGCAGCGCTTCTCCCGCGTTACGCGGAAGGACTCATCTATGGCGCGCTCCTCGATGCGAAAGTATCGGAGCACGCGGCTCGGATGACGGCGATGTCGAACGCGACAGACAACGCGGATGAACTCATCCGTGGACTCAAGCTCAAGTTCAACCGCGCGCGTCAAGCGGCGATCACACAAGAAATCACAGAGATTGTCGGAGGTGCGGCTGCGCTTGAATAAGCGCACGCCCTCTAGATTGTAGGAGGCTAACACGATGAACGAATACGGCATGAAAGGCCGCGTAGTCGCAGTCATGGGCCCAGTTATCGACGTTAAGTTCGACAACCACTTACCGAACATCTATAACGCCCTTAAAGTCACGCACGTGGCTGAATCGGCACAAGATGTCAGTGTCGACTTGACGCTCGAGGTGGCGATTCACCTTGGGGATGACACGGTCCGTACGATTGCGATGGACTCAACGGACGGCGTTCGCCGCGGCATGGAAGTACTTGACTTAGGTTCACCGATTTCAGTACCAGTCGGAGAAGAGACGCTCGGTCGTGTCTTCAACGTACTTGGTAACCCGATTGACGATAAAGAAGTGTCACCGACTGTCCGTCGGTCACCGATTCACCGTCTCGCACCGACGTTCGATGAGTTGTCGACAAAAGTTGAAATCTTGGAAACAGGAATCAAAGTCGTCGACCTCCTCGCACCATACATCAAAGGTGGTAAAATCGGCCTCTTCGGTGGTGCCGGTGTAGGTAAAACCGTTCTCATCCAGGAACTCATCAACAACATCGCGCAAGAGCACAGCGGGATTTCTGTATTTGCAGGAGTCGGTGAGCGTACGCGTGAAGGAAATGACTTGTTCCACGAGATGACGGACTCAGGCGTTATCAAGCAAACGGCGATGGTCTTCGGTCAGATGAACGAGCCGCCGGGCGCGCGTCTTCGCGTAGCCTTGACGGGTCTCACAATGGCAGAGTACTTCCGCGATGAGCAAGGACAAGACGTTCTTCTCTTCGTCGATAACATCTTCCGTTTCACACAGGCAGGTTCGGAAGTTTCGGCCCTTCTCGGTCGGATGCCATCTGCCGTAGGTTACCAGCCAACACTCGCAACGGAAATGGGTATGCTTCAAGAGCGGATCACGTCAACAGCTAAAGGATCGGTCACATCGATTCAAGCGGTTTACGTACCAGCCGATGACTATACTGACCCGGCTCCAGCGACAACGTTCGCTCACCTTGATGCAACGACGAACTTGGAGCGTCGTCTTTCGGAGATGGGGATTTACCCAGCCGTTGACCCGCTCGCATCGACTTCACGTGCCCTCTCGCCTGACATCGTCGGACCTGAGCACTACGAAGTAGCCCGTAACGTCCAGCAAACGCTTCAGCGTTACAAAGAGCTTCAAGATATCATCGCAATCCTCGGTATGGACGAGTTGTCTGAAGACGATAAGCTCACGGTTCACCGTGCGCGTCGCATTCAGTTCTTCTTGTCACAAAACTTCCACGTGGCTGAGCAGTTCACAGGCCAAAAAGGTTCGTACGTACCAGTTAAAGAGACAGTTCGCGGCTTCAAAGAGATCCTCGATGGTAAACACGATGATCTTCCAGAAGATGCATTCCGTCTCGTTGGTCCAATCGAAGACGTCATCGAAAAAGCGAAGACGTTGGTCTAAGACCTACACGGAAGGGGGAAACTAGACGATGAATACTCTTCACGTCAACGTCGTCACCCCGGATGGTGCAGCCTATGAGGGCGAGGCACGGATGGTCGTCGCAAAATCGGTGACTGGTGAACTCGGTATCTTACCGAAACACATCCCGATGGTGACACCGCTCGATATCTCAGTTCTCAAACTGCGCCACGAAGATGGTGGACGCACGCTGATCGCACTCAGCGGCGGTTTCATGGAAGTTCGTCCCGACACGGTGACGATCTTAGCTGAAACAGCCGAAATGGCGGATAAGATCGATTACGACCGCGCTTCTGCGGCGAAAGTTCGTGCCGAGCGTCGTCTTCAAGACACGAAGCTCTCGGACCTCGAATTCCGTCGCGCGGAGCTCGCGCTCAAAAAAGCGATCAACCGCTTGAGCATTCGCGATATCAAAGAATAACCAAAATCTCTCCTGCAGCCGCAGGGGAGATTTTTTTGTGGATGGACCGAACGAATCAGTTTCCTTCTATATATAGGTCAAAAGCATCAAAAGTTTTGTGACCAAATAGTGGAAGACAGACGTCCCTTATCCGATAATATAGGTGGGAACTACGGTAAAGGAGCTAAAGGGATGAAAGTTTATGTTGCGCGCCAACCAATCTTTGACCAAAAATTACGCGTCTGTGGCTATGAACTATTATATCGCCGCAGCGAGAAAAATATATTTGAACACGTCGACGATTCTCTTGCGACCGCCGACGTGATTCATAACGCCTATCTCGTCTTCAACTTTCGTGAGTTGACGGAAGGGACGCGGGCGTTCATCAACTTTCCGCAAAATTTGATCGAGAGCGAGGTACCGGCGTTGTTGCCGCGGCAGACGCTCGTCGTCGAAGTGCTCGAGCACGTTGAACCGACGGAAAAAGTGCTCGCCGCCTTGCGCTCGTTGCGCCGGAAAGGCTATACGATCGCCCTCGACGATTTCGTGTTCGAAGAGAAGTATCGGCCGCTGATCGGACTCGCCGATATCATAAAAATCGATTATCAGGCGACGCCGGTCGACCAACAGAAGCGGCTCATCGACGCGCTCGGCCATCGCATCGAATTTTTAGCGGAGAAGATCGAGACGCCGTTCGAGTATGAGATTGCTAAGAAGCTAGGCTATCACATGTTCCAAGGCTACTTCTTCAGCCGGCCGACAGTCGTCCACGGTGCCGAGGTTCATCCGCTCCGACATACGCTCACGGAAGTATTGAAAGAACTGGATCGGCCGGAACCGAACTTCAGCCGCATCGCCAGCCAAATCGAACGGAGCGTCGACTTGTCGTATAAGATGCTACGCTCGGTCAACACGGTCTACCAAAAAGGGCGTCATACGATCCAATCGATTGAACAGGCCGTCGCCCGAATCGGACTTGATGAGATGAGACGCTGGTCATACTTGATGCTGCTTCGAGAACTGCAGACGTCCGAGTCGAAAGAATTGATTAAACAGAGCGTCATTCGCGGCAAGATGATGGAGCTGATCGCTGACGAGACGTTGCCGCATGTGACAGCGTTCGATGCATTCATCACCGGGATCTTCTCATCTCTCGACGTCATCTTAGACGAAGAGATGCAGTCGCTCGTCTCGGAACTTCCGGTCGAACCGATCGTCAAAGCGGCGCTCCTCGGGGAAGATAATGAGTTGCGCGGTTTACTCGAGATGGTCCTCGCCTACGAACAGTTGACGGTGCACGTCGAGGAGACAGCACCGGACTTGTCACGTTACTATGTCGAGGCGATTCGATGGAGTCAAACTTATGATGCTGAAGTGAATAATGTTTGAAATGTTGAAGGGACGTCAATTACTGTACTAAGGCCATGCGCCGGTTGACGTTCCTTTTTGTATGCGGTTTATGGAGGAAAGCGAGTTGATCGGATGAACCCATTCAACCACTCACTTGAACGCTAAGTCTTTTTTTCTATGACGCGACATGCTATGATTAAAAATGGTACGAATTTTTGAAAAGAGGGGAATCGTCGATGCTGAACACCGTGTTATCGCTCTTCATTTACGTCGTAGCGATCTACGTCGCTTGGTGGGCACTCATGCCGGTCAAATGGGACCGCTTGCTCAATCAAGTGAGGAGTCCGCAAGCTGCTGTCTTGCGCGTCCTCGTGGCCGTCGTCTTCGGTTCACTGATCGCCCAGTTCTTTTTGGAGTATATCCGATTGGCCCAGGCGCTCGCACCATTACAGTAGGCAGGAGAAGGATTACCAAACTGTAATCCTGCTGTAACGTTTCTTATATGTTTATCGTGTAGGATAAATTCGTCTGACATGACGAATTTTCATCAGAATTTTATGAGTGCTTTTATTATTAATTTTCTCTCTGGTGAAGCGTCACGTGTTACAAACTATCATAGTAATCGACATAACCACATCCGGTAACGGATATCGACGTATAAAACAAAAAAACAACGAAGTTGGAGGACAAAGAGAGATATGAAGGATTTGATTGTAGTCCGTGGAGGACGTAAATTGTCAGGTACTGTGCGTGTTGAAGGAGCTAAAAACGCCGTACTCAAAACATTGGTTGCCACTCTTTTAGCAAGCGAAGGAAAGTCGGTACTTCAAAACGTGCCACGCCTCGCTGATGTGTACACGATTAATAAAGTACTTCGCCACCTCGGTGCAGAGGTTGCGTTTGACGAAGTAAATAACGAAGTCACTGTCGATGCGTCGGGCACAATCAAAGACGAGGCGCCGCTTGAGTACGTCCGCAAGATGCGTGCTTCGATCCTTGTCATGGGTCCTCTCCTTGCTCGCCTCGGGCATGCGCGGGTCGCGATGCCGGGCGGATGCTCAATCGGTTCACGTCCGATTGACCTCCACTTAAAAGGTTTCGAGGCAATGGGCGCGAAGACGGTCATCGGCAATGGTTTCGTCGAAGCTTCGGTCGACGGTCGCTTGAAAGGTGCGAAGATCTACTTGGACTTCCCATCTGTCGGCGCGACAGAGAACATCATGATGGCGGCAGTCCTTGCTGAAGGGACGACAGTCATCGAGAACGTCGCCAAAGAACCTGAAATCGTCGACCTTGCCAACTTCTTGAACGGCATGGGCGCACACGTCCGTGGTGCCGGTACAGAAACGATTCGAATCGAAGGCGTGGAGAAACTTCACGGCGCTGAGCATTCAATCATTCCTGACCGCATCGAAGCCGGTACGTTCCTCGTCGCTGGAGCGATCACAGGCGGCGACATCGAAGTCATCGGCGCTGAGCGCGAGCACCTTCGCCCGCTCATCTCGAAGATGGAAGAAATGGGCGTCAAGTTCGAGGACACTTCGGAAGGCATGCGTGTCATCGCACCGGATGTATTAAAGCCGGTCGACGTGAAGACGATGCCACACCCAGGTTTCCCGACAGACATCCAAGCTCAAATGATGGCGCTCGTCTTGAAAGCCGGCGGCACATCGGTCATCACGGAAACGGTGTTTGAGAACCGCTTCATGCACGTGGAAGAATTCCGCCGCATGAACGCAGACATTAAAATCGAAGGACGTTCAGCCATCATCAAAGGCGGCGTTCGCCTCCAAGGTGCTGAAGTCGTCTCGACTGACCTTCGTGCCGGTGCTGCGCTCGTCCTCGCTGGACTCATCGCGGACGAAGAGACACGCGTTGGTGATCTCTACCACATCGACCGTGGCTACGTCGACTTCCACAAGAAACTTCAAGCTCTCGGTGCTGACATCGAGCGCATCGAAGGTACTGTCGAAGTTGCCGAAGAAATGGTGAAGAACTAATTAATAGACTCATAGGAGCGAGGAGAGACTCTTCTCGCTCTTTTCAATGAAGTAACGAACGGAGGAACCTACACACCATGTTTTCAAAAGATATCGGGATTGATTTAGGAACAGCAAACGTCGTCATCCACGTCAAAGGTCGAGGCATCGTCCTCGACGAGCCATCCGTCGTTGCCATCAAACGTTCGACAGGGAAAGTCCTCGCTGTCGGTACCGAAGCGTATGAGATGGTCGGACGTACACCAGGTGACATCGTCGCCATCCGTCCACTCCGTGACGGCGTCATCGCCGACTTCGCGACAACCGAAGAGATGCTTCGCCATTTCGTCGAGAAGATTCAGGTCCGCGGTTTCTTTGGCGGCATCCGTATGCTCATCTGTACGCCAGCGAACGTGACACCGGTCGAAGCGAAGGCCATCCGTGAGGCGGCCGAGAAAGCCGGTGCCAAAGAAGTCTTCCTCGCCGTAGAACCGAAAGCAGCAGCCGTCGGTTCGGGCATGGACATCTGGAAGCCGGTCGGCCATATGATCGTCGACATCGGTGGCGGGACGACAGACGTTGCCATCCTCTCGATGGGCGATATCGTCTGCGGCGAAACGATTAAAATCGCCGGGGACCGTTTCGATACGGACATCCTCCGCGCCATCAAGGACAAGCATAAGCTTGTCATCGGTGAGCGGACGGCCGAGCAAATCAAGAAAGAGATTGCGACGGTCTTCCCAGGCGGCCGTAACGAGACGATGGATATCCGCGGTCGTGACATGGTGCGTGGGCTTCCGCGTACGGTAACGATCACGTCGGAAGAACTCCGTGAAGCGATGGCCGAGTCGGCGAACGAGATCGTCGAAGCGACGAAGCGCGTCCTCGAACAGACGCCTCCGGAACTTGCGGCCGATATCATCGACCGCGGCATCATCATGACAGGTGGCGGCTCGCTCCTCCACGGCATCGATCAGCTCGTGGCCGAGCGTGTCGGATTGCCGGTCATGATCGCCGAAGAGCCGACGCTCAGCGTCGCGCACGGCACGGGCATCATGCTCGAGCACTTGGATCGTTTGAAGTAATATCATCTAAAGGTACGGCGTCTGCGGGCGTCGTGCCTTTTTTGCGTTCAAGACTGTCCGAATTTCCTGGAAATGGATAGACTGAAGAAGGGAGGGATGTCGATGAATCCATTGATTGAGAGATTGACGTCGAAAGGGGTCGAGGTCACAGAGATTGGAGGCCGTGGCCAAGAAGCGCGTCAGACGTGGTTAACGCACTTCATACGACCTAAACAGCCGACACGACTTTCTCCTTATCTGTGGGAGGATATCGTGGTCGGGACTGACGGCTGTCTCGTCGGAACAGCCGCGGATCAAGCGTTCGAACGGGCCGCGAAGTGGAAAGCGCTGCTCTTCTTTCAGCATTCGGACGATATGCTCGAGCTCGATTTGACGCAAGCCAAACCACTTGCGAGGAAAGACTTGATTGCCGCAACGATGGACTATGCGGATATCTATATCGTCGATCCAGCTTACACATGGACGTATGTCATCCCACATGAAGCGGATTGGGGACCGTATTTTCTCACCAAATCAGGGACGAAAGGGGATGATTGAATGACACGACCACTCACACTCATTACCGGTGTCAGCCGGAGGCAAGGTATCGGGGCGGCGATTGCGCGAAAACTCGCTATGGCAGGCCACGACTTGTATCTCACGCACTGGAGCCCGTTTGACGGAACGGACGGCGTCGGGGCGGACTCTGAATTCATCGACGGCTTCGTCGACGAATTACGGGCCTCAGGGACCCGCATTGCCCATGAGCCGTACGATTTGTCGTCTGGAGACGTAGAAGGGTTGCTCGATCGCGTCGAAGCGGCGCTCGGTACTCCGAGCCGTCTCATCAACAATGCGACGTATGAGCGGCATGTGAGCGTCGACACGTTCACGACCGAGACGCTCCGTCGCCATTATTTCGTCAACAACGAAGGGACGCTTGGCCTGACGTTCGCCTTCATCGAACGTTATAAACGGGCGGGGCATACGGACGGACGCATTCTATTCATGGTGTCCGGGGGCGCAGATGCATCCAATTTGGCCTATATCGCCACGAAAGGCATGTTGATTGCCATCACGCCGGCGCTCGCCAACGGGGCCGGGCAGTACGGAATCTCTGTGAACGCGCTCGATCCGGGTCCGACCGATTCGGGTTGGATTGATGACGCGCTCCGTGAGCAGCTCGTACCGCTATTCCCACATGGACGTGTCGGGACACCCGAGGACACGGCCCGCTATATCGCGTTCCTCATGGGGCCGGACGGAGCGTGGGTCAACGGGCAACATCTTCACGTCGACGGTGGCTTCGTCGGACGATAAAAAGAGCTTGTCCCATATATAGGAACAAGCTCGGGTTGTGAACGAACCGATTCGCCAAACAGCGAGTTGGTTCGTTTTTAATGGGGGCGACGATGTATAGTTGCCGTCTCTTGTGTTCAATGGTCGTTACGTGAATGAAGAGCGATAGATATGAAAAACGGCCGCCTGAAGGCGACCGTTCGCGTTGCTCGTCAAGGGCGCCCCGACTCCGACAGGAAAGCAATCCGACGGAGACCCAGCAGCGACGTGAGTCGCGATGCGGCTCCGGGATTGCCTGCGGAAAGCGTGGGCGCCGAAAGACGAGCAGGATGTTTCATAGTGGTCAACGAGCTGAGCTTCTCCTGAATCGGGACAAGCTCTTTTTCAATGCCACGTGTAGTCTTTGTCGACGAAGAGACGGGCGTTCAAATCTGCTTGTGGGAACGGTTTGTGCTTCGCGTCCAGCCAATCATGGTAATCGCATAGACAGACGTCGTCCAAGTGAAGCGAGTAGCCGTTATTGATCGTCTGGACCGAGATGCTCAAATCGTACTCGGCGAGCGTCTTCTTCAACCGATAGACGAGGTTATAGACGTTATGGAGCGCACGTTGCGGCTCGTCGATGTCCGGGTACAACGTCTCGGCGATCAGCCATTTGTTGACGACTTTATCACGATGGAAAATCAAGTAGGCGAACAGTTCCTCGGTCTTTTGTGTCGGCCATTTGACGAGGTCGCCGTCTTGCGTCTTGACCGAGAAATGATCGAGACATTGAATCGTACACGTCCGGTGATGTTCGGTCGACATGGTCTCCGTGTATCGTTTCTCGACGCGGGGGATGAGGTCGTGAATCATCTGTTCGGTAATCGGCTTGAGCAGATAGTGCGTCGCCTGCAGGTTGAACGCATCGACCGCGTATTGGCTATGCGCCGTGGTGAAGACGACTTGAGTCGTCTCGGGAAGCCGTTTGGCGAAATCGAGACCGTTCATCTGAGGCATCTCGATATCGAGGAAGACGAGATCGACTTCCTGGTCGGCCAAAAATTCGAGCGCTTGGAACGGGTCTTGGAACGAACCCATCCATTTCAAGTTCGGTTCGGCTTGGATGAGGCGCTCCATCATCCTCAAAATATGATGTTCATCTTCAATCAAAATCGTGCGCATGTTGCGGATTCATCCTCTCTCGTTTTGGGAGTCGGATATGCACATGCGTACCGACCCCTGGTTCAGAATTTAATTTGAACGTGGCACCCGGTAAAAAATCGATACGGTTTCTGACGTTCGGGATGCCGATTCCATTCGACCGTCTTAGATGAGGCGTTGGGTCGAAGCCGACACCGTTATCGGCGATTCGGATATCGATGGCATCGTCTGAAGACTGGACCGATAACATGAGTCGTTTGACACCTTTTTGCTTCATCAGCCCATGTTGGACCGCGTTCTCGACGAGCGGCTGTAACAGGAGAGGTGGGATTGAAGCATCGAGCACGGATTCATCGATATCTTTTGTAATGGTGAAGGCGTCGTTAAAGCGGGTCTGCTCAATCATCAAGTATGAGTCGATCACCTCGAGTTCCTGTCTGAGCGAGATGTCGGTCTCCGTGCGACCGTTCTCGAAGATGAAACGGACGTACGTGCTCAAATGACCAAGCATTCGTGCCGCCTCGGTCGGTGCCGTATAGCAGAGCGCGATCACGTTCCCAAACGTGTTATATAGAAAATGTGGTTTGATTTGGGCGTTGAAAAATGAGATCTCACTTTGGTTTGCAAACGTCTGCACTTCACGTTTCTGTCGTTTGTCGGTCGACAAGTGAATCGGGAGCAACGTGAACATGAGCAAGAAATAAATAAGTGACATGACACTCGTATACAGTTCTTGATTCGGATGATCAATCAACGCATTCAAGAGCTGCCCCATGTAGCCGATAATGAGCGCTACCGTGAACACTAAAAATTCAAACGGGTAGCCGTCATCTTTTCGTTCGAACAACCAGTTGATGTTCAGCCCGGTCCAAAAGAACGTGATGAACAGGACATACAGCCAAGCGAATTGATCGAATATCGCATGGGCACCGAAAGGCAGTACTAACGCGATCAAACTGAGTGCGTAAAATGGATAAGAGACGTACTTCAAAAAGTGGCGGAACGGGACGCGCTCGAGTTTGAGCGCGAAGTTGATGAGCATGGAAACGCTCAAGAGCGCTGTGATCAAGTTTAATTTATGGGCAAAAACGTAAGTCATCAGTGGAATCAGTTCAAAGACAATCATTTGATCGCTCGTCAGGAGTGTGACACTGACAAGGAAAAAGAAGGCGGCCCCATACAGATACAGCGCTTCTTTGCGATGAAACAGCCATACGATTGCATAGAACGAGAAAATGAGTAGCGAAATGAGGATGATGACAAACTCATAACTGAAATACTTATTGTGGTACGTCATCATATTGCTGGTTGGGCCGATGAGCAAGCTGTCCGAAACACCGGTCGCAAGTTCAGCGGTCTCGTTTGTCTGAATCGTCAAGCGGAACGTCGGATTATGCGTATCAAGGAGAACGAGGTAGGCATGCCGAGGGTCTTCATCTGTCGATGCGTAGACGGGTGAGACGGTTTTTCCATCAATGAGAAGGTTGATATGAGGATGGTTGCGCGGGACGCGTAGCGCATATTGACCAGGTGGCAGGCTAATGTCGGCCTCGTAGGTCGCCATTTTGTGCGGCGTCACATGCGGGACTCGTCGATAGGATTCACGATCGACGCGATCGAGAAAACTCGATTGAAAGCGCCATGTCCCATCGAGACGCATGATGTTTTCGGTCACGCGAGAATCGGTCAAGTCGGCCGTTCCTTGCGTGACGGTGACTGAGTCGTCGATAGGTTGTCCTCGCGTCAAGGCGAACCCGCCTGCGAACGCGAAGAGAATCATCAATACGACCAGTCCAATCGATTTAGGGGTCATCTGCATATTCCCTTCGTGATTTGTGAGTTTCTTGTGAGAAACGAGCGATATACTGACACTAATCGTTCACATATAAACGTGACGAATGTTTTCTTATCGTACACGAAACTGACTTTTTTGAATAGCCGAACATACTGAATTGCCCAAGCTAATAGATATCCGATAGGAAAGTAGGTCACATATGAAACGCTGGATCGAACAACGAATTAGCCGCCAAGTGCTCACCGTGTTTTACGTATTAATCGCTTTGATCACGTTGACGTCGCTCGGCACATACTTTTATACCCAACAGGCGATCCGCGAAACAACGATCGAGCTCGAGCGCATCAGTGAACAACGATCGCGGGCGACCGATTTGTTCGAGACATGGCAGTCGATGCAATATGAGATGCGCGGTCACGTCTTACTTGGAGATGACGCATTACTAGGGGAAGTCAAACGAGCCCAAACGCGGATTGACGACCAGACGAGCTGGTTCGAACAGAACTCCGAGACGAATGAAGAGACGACGTTCGCCGAAGATGCGCGTCTTTTGTTCACCATCTATACGACGCGCGTCATGCCCGGCCTCGAGCGCTATGTCGTTGCGAAAACGAATGGAGAGGTCGATGAACCGTTTTTACAGATGGCGACCGTCGGCCAGCTTATGCCGAAGAATGCGACTTCGACCCAGACCCGATTTAAATTGAATTCGAAAAGTGCGGCCGATATGAGCGCAAGCATCGTCGATATGGAGTCGGTGTTCACGGATTATCGCTCCGAACTTGATTTCCAAGAGACGGGATTGCGGGAGGAACTGTCGGAACAGCTCGCCAAAGCCCAATGGATATGGCTCCTCATCTTGCTTGGCGCCTTATTCATCCTATTCGTCAGCTTACAACCGTACATCGTGCGCTTGACGAAACAACTACAAGCGCTCATCACGAACAGTGAGCGGCTCGCGGTCGACCCGCACGCCACGCTCATTCCAATCAAGCCGCTCCAAAACGAGGTCGGTCAACTGTCGAAATCGTTCACGGAGATGTCGAGCTCATTGATTCATCAACATACTGAACTCGAGAAAGAGCGCGAGAAGACGGCTCGGATTCTCCATATGATGCGCGACGCGATCGTCTTTGTCGAGGTAGACACAAATCAACGCTTCGCCAATGAGGCGCTGTTCGAACTGTATGAGCAGCCGTTCCCGTTCGGGGACCGTCAGAGCCTATATCCGATTGACGCGTTTTATGAGCCGTTCATGGATCAAATCGATGATCAAGATGGTCTCAACCGGTTCACGCACCGGGCGAAGAACTGCGGAATCTTCGATGAGACGTTTACGTATTCGATGCAAGGGGGAAGACGTATCATACGGATGTACGCCGAACCGATTGAACTGCAGGACGAACGTTTCGGCGTGATGTTTGTGTCGCGGGACATTACGAAAGAGATTGAGATTGATCGCTTGAAGACGGAACTCGTCGCGACGGTCTCTCATGAACTTCGGACCCCGCTCACATCCATTCTCGGTTTTACCGAACTGCTTGAACATCGTCACGTCGACGAAGAGAAGCGAAAACGCTACTTGAGCATGATTCATAGCGAGACGACCCGGCTCGAGCGGCTCGTCAGCAACTTGCTCGATGTTCAGAAGATGGAGGCCGGTAAAGCGGAGCAAGACTTCAAAGTCGAGAGTTTGTTCGAACTGTTGTCGGACGTTCTTGAGATTCATGCTGGTTCGACTGAGTTGCACGCGTTCCATTTCGACTGTGATGAAACGCTTCGTGTCTCTGGAGATCCGGCGCAACTGCGTCAAGTGTTCTCGAACATCTTGAACAACGCCATTAAATATTCACCCGACGGCGGCAATGTCGCCGTCAACGTCTCGTGCGAGGACGATGTCATCCGGATCGCCATCGAAGACGAGGGTATGGGTGTGGCACCCGCAGATGCCGAACGACTGTTTGAGAAGTTCTACCGTGTTCAGAACGAGCAGAGCCGCAATATTGGAGGCACCGGCCTTGGGCTTGCCATCTGTAAAGAGATCATTGAATCACACGGCGGGACAATCAGCGTCCGTTCAGAACTTGGGAACGGGACGACGATGATGGTCGAACTCCCGATTGTCGCTTGATGCAAAACCACTTCACCGCGAAGTGGTTTTTTTACTTTTTTTCAAAAAACGGTGAATGAAACGTTCCTTTGGTACGATATACAGAGTGAAGACTTTGAACGACGAAAGGAAGACGAACCATGTTACGCGGATTATATACAGCGGCGGGCGCGATGAACGCGCTCCAGCGCCAACAAGAGATTTTGAGCAATAACCTCGGTAACGTCCGGACACCAGGATTCAAGGCGTCGAACGGCGTCGTCCGCTCGTTCCCTGAAATGTTGCTCGCCCAAGTGAGCCACCCTGGGAATGCGCAATCACGCGTCCAAGGTGAGGTCGGCACGTTATCGACAGGTGTCTATCTTCAAGAGACGATGCCTCGGTTCTCGAGCGGGAGCATCTCGGAGACGGGCAGCCCGACCGACGTATATATGAAGGTGCCGGCTGATTTTACCGGTGCGGCCATGTTCGCCGTCGAACAGAATGGCGAGACGCTCTATACGACGAATGGACGGTTCGCGGTCGACGAGGAGCGCTTTTTGCGCTCGGCGGATGGCGGTTATATCCTCTCTGACGCAGGCGAGCGTATCCAGCTGCCATCAAGTGAGTTCACATTGTCAGGCGACGGACAAATCACGTCGCTCGGCGAGAATGTGGCGACACTCGGTGCCGTCCAAGTTAATGACTTAGCGACGCTTGAGCAAGTCGGGAACGATTACCGGGTCAACGGAGACGCACCGCCAGCAGCGAACGTCCAGTTTCAACAAGGATTCATCGAAGAGGCGAACGTCGACCTCGATCGGACGATGGCCGACTTGATGACGACGTACCGTCAGTTCGAGGCGAACCAAAAGGTCGTCCAAGCGTATGACAAGAGTGCCGAGCGGGCCATTGAAATCGCTCGGATTCGTTAAGGAGGAAGCCCATGCAATCGATTTATAACTCGGTCTCGTCGCTCACCCAACTCCAACGTCAACTTGACGTGACGGGCCATAACATCGCAAACGTCGATACAGCCGGCTATAAGCGGGAACAGACCCACTTTGCCTCGCTCTTGTCGCAGGCGTACGACAATCAACCGCGAGCCGAGCTTGAAGTCGGACGTGACACCCCAAACGGGATTCGCATCGGCGTTGGCGGCCACGTCGCTGACATCAGTCAACAGTTCAATATCGGCCAAATCCGGAAGACGGACCGTGGCCTTGATGTGTTCTTGAAAGCGAGCCGCCAGTTCTTCGCCGTCGAGACAGAAAACGGTATCGGATTGACGCGAAGCGGGAACATGCAACTGTCGGTCGGTGACACGACGACGCTCGTCGATGTGAACGGAAACGCCCTCCTTGGTGCGGACGGAAATCCGATCGTCATGCCGAACGAGGCGACGGCGCACCGCGTCCGTCAAGACGGCATGGTCGTCGCCAGCGTGAACGGCGTCGAGCAAGAGTTCGGCCGTCTCGATATCGTCGAGGTACGTAACACGTCAGCGCTCCGTCCACTCGGCGACAACGTCTATGCCGCTGACTTGGGGGCGGATATCGATCGTCCACTCGGTAATCTGTTGATTGAAGGGACGCTCGAATCGTCGAACGTCGATTTGACGAAAGAGATGACCGACATGACAATCACGCAGCGCGCGTATCAGATGAACTCACGGGCGTTGTCGATGAGTGACCAGATGATGGGGCTCGTGACATCACTTCGTTAACCACGGACCGTTCTTCCTCGGAAGGGCGGTTTTTGCGTTACACTGAATAAGAGGAGGGATGGACATGCGGATTGTCGTGGCGATGGATTCATTCAAAGGGGCGTTGACGAGCGTGGAGGCGAATCGGGCGGTGCACGAGGCGCTCGCTGGGCACGACGTCGTCGAGGTGCCGATCTCAGACGGCGGCGAAGGCTTTTTAGATGCGTGGCTCCTGACACATCCGCATGCCGAGACCGTCACGCAAGACGTCATGTCGCTTGATGGGACGATGCGGCAAGCCCGGTATGGCTGGTCGGAACGAACGCGCGAGGCGGTGATTGAAGTCGCCGAGGCGTCCGGGCTCACCCTCATCGACGTGCTCGACCCGTGGCGTTACAGTTCGTATGGGACGGGGCTGCAGATTAAAGATGCACTCGAGCGCGGAGCGGAGCGCATCACCGTCGGCCTCGGTGGGAGCGCGACCGTCGATGGGGGGAAAGGCTTGCTCGAGGCGCTCGGTGTTCGCTTCTTCGATGAGATGGGATGTGTCATTGGATCGTTCCCGCATCACATCGAACGCGTCAGTCGGATCGACTGGTCGAGGCTGCTCCCGGAAGCGCATCGTGTCGAATGGCGCATCGCCTCGGACGTGACGAATCCATTGCTCGGACCAATGGGAGCGACGGCCGTGTTCGGACCGCAGAAGGGACTGGCCCCACAAGACGTCGTTAGCTACGAGGAACGACTTTCCTCATACGCCCGTTGTTTCGAACGTGATTTGACCACGCGGCCTGGGGCGGGCGCAGCCGGAGGCATCGGCTTCGCGCTCTATCAGCTCGGTGCCGAGTACGTGAGCGGCATTGAAGAAGTCATACGCTGGTCGAACCTGGAGAAGAAACTGCGCACGGCCGACTGGTTGATCACGGGAGAAGGTCGCTTCGATGATCAATCCCTCCATGGGAAAGCGCCGTATGGTTTGGCGTGCCTTGCCCACGCTTATGGTGTCCCGACGCTCGTCTTCACCGGGCAAACAGACGTAATCGCAGTTCCGGACGCCGGAATCCGTGCCGTGTTCCCAATCATTTCCCGGATAGTGACGCTCGCCGAGGCGATGCACCAGGCAGAACCGCTTCTCACGGACGCCGTCAGCCGAGTGATGTCGATCCTCGACAAAAACGCCTGAACCGAAGTCGGTTCAGGCGTTAATACGTTATGGACGCTCTTTTAATAGATCCCGAATCTCCGAGAGAAGCTGCTCTTCACGCGACAGTTCCGGTTCTGGTTCCTCTTCGACCGCTTTCTCACGTTTCAGACGGTTCAACGTCTTGACCATCATGAACAAGGCGAAGGCGATGAGAAAAAACTTAAGGACTTCTTGCAGGAAGTTACCGTACGTCACGTTCACGCCAAGCACCGACACCGCGAGCGTCGAGAAGTCGATACCGCCGATAAGGATGCCGAGGAACGGCATGAAGATATCGTTGACGAGCGACGTGACGATGGCCGTGAAGGCGGCCCCGAGGATGAAAGCGACAGCGAGGTCAATTACATTGCCTTTGATTGCAAACTCTTTGAACTCTTTCCACATAAAAATAAACCCTCCTAAACGATGAATACTCTTACGGTAGCACAGCATAGACGGAAGCGGACAGCATTTTTCACAGAAGCGTCGCTCGTGCCTTAGGCCGGGCGCTTGTTCGACGTATGGTAGATACGTTACACTTATATAGAACTCATGCAACAGTTTTATTACCTGGTACTAATATGTTATAATTAATTCAGCTGAAAGGATGTATGGACGTGGCGAAGGAAGAACAAAACGGCTCGGAACAGACCGAGTCCAAAGAGCGGACGGAGCGGAAGCGATTGTCGAACCATCGACGTTTTCCGATTTTGTTACGCGTCATCGTTGTCCTGTTGTTGGCTTTCGTGATGCTTGCGATTGGGGCCATCATCGGGTACAGCGTGATTGGCGGAGGCGAGTGGAAGGACGTGTTCAACATCGACACGTGGCGCCATATCACCGATTTTTGGCTAACATCATAAGGGTGGTGGAACCATGTACACGATTGAACAGATTAAAGAAGTGATCCCGCATCGGTACCCGTTCTTGCTCATCGACCGAATTCTTGAAGTCGAAGAAGGCAAACGGGCTGTTGGATTAAAGAATGTGACAGCGAATGAAGAGTTCTTCAATGGACATTTCCCGGACTATAACGTCATGCCTGGCGTCTTGATCGTCGAAGCGCTCGCGCAAGTAGGCGCGTTCGCGATGCTCAAGCAAGAGTCGAACCGCGGCAAGCTCGCGTTCTTCGCAGGCATCGACGGATGTCGCTTCAAACGTCAAGTCGTCCCGGGCGATCAATTGCGCCTCGAGGTCGAGATTTTGAAAGTGCGCGGACCGATCGGTAAAGGACGCGCCGTGGCGACAGTCGATGGAGAAGTTGCTTGTGAAGCGGAACTCACTTTCGCCTTGAAGTGAGGAGAGAACGTGATGCGCGTATTGGTGATTGCCTTGATTCTCGGATTGGCGACCATCGTCGGTTGCCAACAAGTGCAAGATGACCAGGTTGAAGAGAACGTCGTGTTCGAACAGGACGTCGATGATGCGATGATCGACAAACGGGCCGGCCAATCGGAATCGATTGCCGTCTCGCTCGAGCGGACGAACAGCTCGACGATGCTGTTCACGATCCGGATGCTCGAAGACCGTCGCCTCGACCCGACGACAATCATCAGTTATGAGGTTGACGGCGTCCGTGTCCCGATCCCGTTCGGAGAACTTGTCGCCGAACGCGAAGGAGACGTTCGAACTTACGTCTATCAAGCGGATTTGAACCCTGACTTATTCGTCACCGAGACGCTTCCACTTTTCCATATCGGAGAAGAAGGCGAGGCCGAAGTGTCGATGCCGCTCGAGGTTGTGAATTCGACAAATGAATGAACGAACGGATGATTTTTGTCGAAAATCATCCGTTTTTTTGTGTATTCATCCCTTCATTCGTCCGATACATACAGTAAGGACGATTGGAGGGAATCATATGAAACGTAACAAACCACAGTCGCTGCAGACCCGGATTTTGGCGATGATGCTGGCGTTCATCACGCTACTCATCGTCACGTTTGGCGTGTTGCAGTACGTCAGCACGAAACATACAGTGCAGAGCTCGATGCAAGCCGTCCTGTTGGCGGACGGGGCCCGGATCAGCGAGGCGATCGACGCGGAGGCGTACGCGGCCTTCATGCAAAACCCGACGAAAGATGAACGGTTCGAGCAGTTTCGGGAACAGCTCGACACGTATCGCATGCAAATCGGGGCGATGTACGTCTATACGCTCGCAGCTGACGGGGACGAACTTCAAATCATCGTCGACGGCATGAGCGCGGTAGACGCGGTCGATATCGGGACCCCGACGACGGCTACGTCGTTCGAAGATGCCAAAGCGGCGTTTGAAGGCGGGACCGTCACGACGCCGATCGTCGAAGATCCGGAATACGGGGACTATATGACCGTGCTCGTCCCAATCAAACAAGGCGGGGATGTGATTGGTATCCTTGGAATCGACAAAGGGGCGAGCGACGTCGCCGCGGTGACGGAAGACGTATTGCAAGAGAGCTTGCCGCCGATTCTCGTCGGTCTTGTCATCTTGCTCGGGGTCGCCTCGGTCATCATTTGGCGTTATCTCGGTTGGAAGCTTCGACCGCTCCGTGAGCTCGAACGCGTCGCGACTCATATCGCGAGCGGCGACTTGGCGACAGCGGCCAGAGAGATGGACAACATCCAATTGAAGGCGAACGATGAGATTAAGCGGCTCACCGCCTCGATGGACCAGATGACGAAGATGCTCCGCGATTTGATCTCTGGATTGCAGACGTCCGCCCAAACGGTGCGCGATGAGAGCGGTAACGTGGCAAGTATCTCGGAAGAAGTGAATGACGCCTCGCGGCAAATCGCCTTTACGATGGAAGAAATCGCGGGCGGCGTCGAGAATCAGAGTGTGCTCACGATGAAGCTGTACGGGCACATGAATGAGTTCTCGGGACTCGTCGACCAGACGGCGCACGACGGCAACGGCGTGAGTGAACAGGCAGAAGTCGTCAGTCGGGTGACAGCCGAAGGACTTGAACTGATGGAGGATGCCGTCGGCAAGATGACGAACATCCATCTGCAAGTGCGCGAGTCGCAAGGCCAGGTGAAGGACTTTGAACAACAAGCGGACGAAGTGACGGCGCTCGTCACGATAATCCGTCAAATCTCGGAACAGACGAACTTGCTCGCTTTGAACGCGGCCATCGAGGCGGCCCGCGCCGGTGAGCACGGGAAAGGGTTCGCCGTCGTCGCCTCCGAGATTCGCAAACTATCGAACAGCGTCGCCCGATCGGTCAGTGAGATCTCAGAAATCGTCGGCAGCGTCAAACGAAACTCGATCGCGCTCGGCGAGACGTTCACGGACAGCATGCACGCCGCCGAGGACGGCAAGCGGACGCTCGAGGAGACGAAGCGCGCCTTCAACGAGATCGAGCAGAGTGTGAACGAGATGCAGCGCCTGACGAACTCGATGCAAGGGCAACTCGGACGCGTCAAGACGAACCAAGACGACATCAAACGCGGTCTGTCGGATATCGCGTCCATCTCGGAAGAGAGCACGGCCGGCAACGAAGAAGTGGCCGCCTCGACCGAACAGATGTCGGCGACGAGCGAGACGATGAACCGGCTCGTCAAAGACTTGTCGCACACGGCCGAGGACATGCAACGCATGAGCCGGCAATTCAAATTGTAAACAGTCTCAAGTCAGACAGACCTCCGTTGCGTCCGTTATACTAGGCGCAAGGGAGGTTTTTGCATGCAACGTGTCTCTAGTGAACTCACACAATTCCGCGGCAGTCATTATGATTTTGGCCGCTTTCAAGGCAAATACATCAAACGTAGTAAACTGCTCGAGAACCGGACCGACCAGTGGAAGCTCCGCGTCCCGCGCTTTGAGATTGACGAGCGCGAAGCGAAGCAGGCGTTCGACCGGTTCGCCCCGAAGATTTGGGAAGAATTGCTCGGCCTGCAGGACGAGCTCGAGTTGACGCTCGCCGACACGCTCCTTCACTTCGGTCATTTCCGGGTTAATAATCCGGTCAGCGGCTGTTCGATTTTGACGGGGGACAACTTCCTCGTCCGCAACTATGACTATCACCCGATGACGTACGATGGCCGCTATAACGTGTTCCAACCAGATGAGGGTTACGCCGTCATCGGCCCCGTCTCCCGTGTTACCGGTCGGATGGACGGGATGAACGAGAAAGGGCTCGCCATGGGCTACAATTTCATCAACCGCCGCCGGCCCGGGGATGGGTTCGTCTGCCAGATGATCGGTCGGATGATTCTCGAGACGTGCGTCACGGTCGAAGAGGCGGTCGATTTACTGCAAGAAATCCCGCACCGTGGCTCGTTCACATACGTTGTCCACGACAAGTCGTCGAAAACACGCGTCATCGAGGCGACGCCGCGCGACATTCGCGTCCGCGAGTCGAACATCTGCACGAACCATTTCGAACTGTTGCAGCACGAGAACCGTTACCATCTCGACGACTCGACGCGTCGGATGATGGAAATCAAGATGTATCAACATATCGTCCAAGACGCCGAGAGCGCGTTCCGACTCATGAACGACTCGGACAAGGGCGTCTTCTCGGAGCTGTATAAGAGCTGGGCTGGCACGATTCATACGGCCGCTTACTTCCCGGAGACGCTCGAGACGTGGTTCGCCCTCGGCGGCGACCGCGACCCGGTCATCTTTGATTTTCAGGAGTGGCTCGACGGCAAGGACTTCGATTTACATGCCCTCGACGGGGAGATCGCGACCGATATCGAGTTCGCGAACACCGTCCAACTGTGGCGTTAACACAAACAAGCAGCGGCTCATGATGAGTCGCTGCTTGTTTCGTTGAATCGAATCACGTGACTTGAAGTCGAGGTATTGTATGGGATGAAGCCGAGCGATTCATAGAACTGTGCCCCTTGCGTCGTATATGTCCGGAGAATGACGGTGAGGAAGGTCCGTTTCGCTTCGAGCAATAATGCGTTCGCGAGGCGTCTCCCGATACCTTGTCTGCGATAATCCGGCAAGATATAAAACCGTCTCAACCGCCCGACCGGAAATCCTAGAGAATATGGGTCTTGATTCAATCCTCCGATACCGAGCAAATTGCCAGAGGCGTCAAAAACACCTAGCAGACACTCGCCGGGTTGATTGAACCGGTTGCGTCCATCTCGAAAGTCATCCACCAATCGGTCGAGCATACGAAAGCCTTCCTGACGACTGGCGACAAGCGAGTCGGTCAAATCGACGTGGTTGAGGTCAAAAATGTGTCGAATCGAATAGGGGGTCATGGTCTCATCTCCATTCGCGTGTCGGGCGGTACAGTTTTCTGTAAAACCGGGAATACTCATAGCAGGAGGGATTCAGATGAAACGAATCGGATTATTAGCCATCATGCTCAGTTTGATGCTCGTCCTCGGCGGCTGTGTGCCGGGCGACGGGACGTACACGACCGACCCGGCCGGATTCTTTTGGGGCGTCTGGCACGGTTGGATTGCACCGGTGTCACTCATTTTAGGATTGTTCAATGACACGTATCGCGTCTATGAGGTGAACAACACCGGCTGGTTCTATGATTTAGGGTTCTATATCGCCATCATCAGCGGATTTGGCGGGGTAGCCGTGACACGGAAGAGCCGGGGATGACGTTAGACTGGCTTTCGTCCCGTCACGGCGACCGTATGATAATCGCGCGAGTCAGGTCCTCGGCGTTCTTGAACGTCAATGAACCCGAGCGCAGAAGCAGCAGGAATCAACTGTTCCCGCACGATTGCCGTGATACCGTCCCAGTTCACGTCACCTTTCCCATCACAGTACGTGATGACGAATGACCCGCCTGGTTTGAGGACACGGTCGATGGAGGCAAGCACCGCGGGTACGTCTTCCCAAAAGTAGAGCGTATGGATGCTGAAGACGTGGTCAAACTGTTCGTCTTGGAACGGAATCGTCCCGATGTTTCCTTCGACGACAGCAGCCCGTTGTCCGCGGACGGCCGCGCGATTCCGTCGGAGCGCCGAGCGGACGATGGTCGCGGAACGGTCGAGCCCGGTCACATGTATTGTGTCGTCCGTCTGAAGTAGCCGAGCCAGTGCGTCCCCAGCACCGCATCCGAGGTCGAGGATGCGGTCGTTTGGTTTAATCTGAAGTTGCTCAATCGTCCAATCGACTTCGACCCGGTGTTGACGCACCATCTTCTCACCGATATACGTCCCGACGATACCGCGTGGGTTTTCGTATTGACTGTCAATCCATGTTTGGAGACGTGTGAAGCGCATCAAACCATTCCTTTCTGTACGGACCAGATGTAAATTGAGTGTAGCATAACCATTTTGGGAGGGGAGTTGAATCGATGCGTTCCTTTTGGATTTTCGGCAATCAATTGTCGCATGAGCTCGAGCTATTCGAGCACGTCGAGAGCGATGACGTCATCGTCATGATCGAGGCGACGTCTCGGGCGACGTGGCGGCCGTACCATAAACAAAAACTCGTCCTCATCTTCTCGGCGATGCGTCATTTCGCCGAGGAACTGCGAGAAAAGGGCTACAAGGTCGACTATCATGAGGCCGACTCGTTCCAAGACGCATGGGACGACCACTTCAAACGGTACGAACCGGAAGAGATTCATTACACAGCCGTCACCGACGCCGCGATGGAGAAGAAGTTAAAACAGTTCGGTCAGAAGCACAAGCTCGTTGAACATTCGGACGTGCCGCTCTTCTTTTTAACGAAACAGGAGGCCGTCGACACGATTGGCGATGCGCCGTGGCGGATGGACCGGTTCTATCGCCATATGCGGAAACGGTTCGAGGTGTTGCTCGAGGACGGGAAACCACGAGGCGGGAAATGGTCGTTCGACGCGGACAACCGCCAGCCGCCGAAAGACGGGCTGACGTTCCCGGCACCGATTCACTTCCGACCGGACGCGATCACAAAAGACATCATTGAAAAAGTAGAGCGAGATTTCGCCGACCATCCGGGCGACATCACCCCGTTCGTCTGGCCGGTGACGCACAGTGAGGCACACCGGGCACTGAAACGGTTCGTCAAGGAGCGGCTCGAGACGTTCGGTCCGTATCAGGACGCGATGCTGTCGGACAATCAAGAGATGTCACACAGCCTGTTGTCCGCGGCCATCAACATCGGACTGCTGACACCGGACGAAGTCGTCCAGGCAGCTGTGGAGTCAGAGGCGCCACTCGCCTCGGTCGAAGGGTTCGTCCGTCAAATCCTCGGCTGGCGGGAATATATGCGCGCCGTCTACGAGGCCTCGATGCCGGGATACGAATCGGTCAACACGTTCAAGCATGAGCGCGACTTGCCATACTATTTCTGGGACGCCGAGACGAACATGAACTGCATCCACCAGAGTGTGAAGCCCGTCATCGAGAAGGCGCACAACCATCACATCCAGCGTCTCATGGTGCTCGGCAACTTCGCGACACTGTTCGAGGTGTCACCGCAACAGACGAGCGACTGGTTCAACGAGATGTATATCGATGCCTACGACTGGGTCGTGTTGCCGAACGTGCTCGGGATGGCGCTCCATGCCGACGGCGGGAAGCTCGCGACGAAACCGTATATCGCCTCGGGTAAGTATATTGACAAGATGAGCGACTACTGTAAAGGCTGCAAGTACAACCCGAAACATACGACCGAAGCGGACGCTTGTCCGTTCAACGCCCTCTATTGGAACTTCATCGACAAGCACGAGGAGCGGTTCGCGAAGAACCAACGCATGAAGATGATGGTCCGCAACTGGCAAGGCCGTGATGATGCTGTCAAAGCCGATATCTTGGCGAAGGCGAGGCAGACGCTAAAAGATATGTGATTGCGAAGAAGTGATAAAAACAAATGACGTGAGCCGGATAAACTTCCTGGCTCACGTTTTTATAAGAACTTTTATTGATCGAACCATCATGGACTCGGCCAGTCGATGCCAATCTCAGAAAAAGAGATTCTACTTTCTTCAATGCCTTCAACGTCATTCGCGTTGATGGATTGAATGTCTTCTTCCGATAAGAGAATTTGTCTAGTAGGGTCTTTCAACTTCAAATGATATAGTTTTTCCACCAATGCCAACTGTTCTTCTGTGAGTTCGAAATTCTCTTCCCAATACTCAAGCGCTGCTTCATACGCTGACGCCTGCACTTCTAAAAGGTCCGCCCCTCGTTCAAGCATGACGTCATAAGGATGACTCGAAAATACACTCTGTTCACTTTCCCATAAGACCGTCGTGACAACTGGACGATCTTCTCCATCCACTTCATCAAGCAAGTATTGAAGCGTTTCTTGTTCAGCCATTTGTTGTATCTGGTCCGAAGCTTCTATGAAATATTGATTTGCGTCTACTGGATTGAAAGCAAAACGTTCGTTTCGGAAACCTGCGACATAGATTTCTTGACCGAATGCCACCGTCCCTCTGCTTCCTTGGCCGTCATTGGTGCTGTAGTTGTCACCATCCCACGAATGTTCGTACGCAAGATCAGGAGCATCCGCGATAAAAACAGCATGAGCGATGGAGGCGAGGATGCATCCTTCCCATATGTTTTGGCGGGTCCACCCCGGTTCGGTTAATTGGATTTTATTCATTTCGACTACTCCTTTTCATTCTCAAGTGAAGACTGTGTTCGATGACCACTCTCCAGTATTATAACGTTTCCGAAACAGCTAAATGGATGTTATTGGGTTTCGGTTAAATGGTTTGTAAATCTCATTCATGAAAGGTTTACGCTTTTTTGCACACGCTTCACAGCCGCTTTACATTCATCCGGTACGATAGGACTTGTGAGACCCCTCATGCCAAGTGAATAGCTATGGTAGAACATTCGAGAGACCAACAGAAGCCCGTACGTCGATGACGTCCAGTTTCTGTTGGTCCTTTTTTCTAGGGAAGGATGATCCAAGTGAATGGAACGCTCCGCACAATCGGACAAGAGAAGATGATCGCCTCAATCAAATCACCGAAACAACTCGAGAAGTTCCTGCAGTCAGACGTGACGACGACGTTCCTTATGATGGGGACGCTCAGCACGCTCGACCGCTACGTCGCCCATTTGAAGCGTGAGAATCGGACCGTGTTCCTGCACGCCGAACGCATCAACGGTATCAGTCTCGACAGGGATGGCATCGACTATTTGGCAAAACGGGTCGGCGCCGACGGCATTGTGACGACGAAGGCGTCGGTCATTCAACACGCCAAACGGGCCGGTCTGATGACGGTGCAACGCCTGTTCCTTGTCGACTCGGACGCCATCACGTCAGGCATCAAGATGGCGCGAGATCAACAACCAGACGCGCTCGAACTGATGCCGGGCCTCATCCCGAGCGTCATCGAACACGTCGCGGAAAAAGTCTCGCTGCCAATCGTGACAGGCGGGATGATCCGAAAGCCGATTCACGTGCATGAAGCGCTCAATCACGGGGCGTTCGCCGTCTCGACCGGGGACGAGCGGCTCTGGTCGTCGCAAGGGACGAAGGAGGATATCATATGAAATCAATTCAACTGCAAAACATCAAAAAAGCATACGACGAAACGGAAGTCATCCGAGGGATTGACGTGACCATCGAGGCCGGTGAGTTCTTCGCCCTCGTCGGACCGTCGGGTTGCGGCAAGAGCACGATGTTGCGGATGATTGCCGGGCTCGAGTCGATCACGAGCGGGACGCTCCGCATCGACGGCGTCGCCGCGAACGAATTGAAGCCGAGCGAGCGGCAACTGTCGATGGTGTTCCAAAACTATGCGCTCTATCCGCACATGACCGTCGAGAAAAACATCACGTTCGGGTTACATACGAAAGGATTGACGAAGCTCGAGCAGCGCGAGCGGTGTTTGGAAGCGGCCGAGACGCTCGGACTGACGGACTATTTGAAACGGAAGCCGCGCGAACTGTCAGGCGGCCAGCGCCAACGGGTCGCACTGGCCCGGGCGATTGTGACCGAGTCACCGATTTGCCTCATGGACGAGCCGCTCTCGAACTTGGACGCGAAGCTCCGGGCTAAGATGCGCTCGGAAATCCGGCAACTGCAACGCAAGCTCAAGCTGACGATGATTTACGTCACGCACGACCAAGTCGAGGCGATGACGATGGCCGACCGGATGATGCTGTTGAACGATGGTCAGGTCCAACAAGTCGGTCAACCGCTCGATTTGTACAACAAGCCGGCGAACACGTTCGTCGCCTCATTCATCGGGTCGCCGCCAATGAACCTCACGCCGGTGCAACGGAGTGACAAGGGCTGGGTCGCCTCAGACGGACGCTTGTTTCATCCGAACACACTGACGCGGGAAGACACGGCAACGCTCGGCATCCGGCCCGAACAAATCACACCGGCGAAAGACGAGATCACGTTCTACGCCGAACTGAAAAATATCGAAGTGCTCGGCACGGAAACGATTCTCGCCTTTGACATGGGCGGCGTCGAATGGCTCGCCAAATGGCCGGGCCAGTGGCCGCTGTCGATTGGAGAAAAGATCGCCTGTTACGTCGACCCGAAACAGATGTCACTGTTTGACACGGACGGGAATCGCATCGAGCCGCGGCAACCGAAACTGTTTGAGGCGTTGGAGGTGTTTCAATGACGGTCGCTCTTCCGAGACAACGAATCCGTACACGATTGTCTGACGCGGCGAGCGGACTGCTCTACTTGTCCCCGTCAATCGCATTATTTGGGATTTTCCTCGTCTATCCGCTGTTCCGGACGATTTACTTGAGCTTCTTTCAAACGGACACGCAAGGGACGCCGCTCAGTTATGTCGGTGGCGAGCATTACGCCAAACTGTTCACGAGCGCCTCGTTTTGGCAGAGCATCCAGGCGACGGTCGGCTTCGTCCTGTTGACCGTCCCACTGACGATTTTAATCGCGCTCGGTCTGGCTCTCCTCGCCAATGAGAAGTTGCGCGGTATCGGCATCTTCCGGACGGCGTTCTCGGCAACGATGGGGATGAGCGTCGCGGCCTCGTCGGTCATCTGGATGTTCATGTACAACCCGTCGATCGGTATCTTCAACCGCTTCTTGGAGGCGGTCGGGGCGAGCGGGGTGCAGTGGCTCCTCGACCCGCAATATGCGCTCCTGTCCGTGTCGCTCGCGACCGTCTGGATGAACATCGGCTTCACGTTCTTGATTCTCCTCGGCGGGCTGCAAAACATCGACCGGACGCTTTACGAGAGTGCGGACATCGCCGGGACGGGCTACTGGACCCAACTCCGGGCCATCACGATCCCGATGCTGTCACCGACGCTCTTCTTCGTCGGCATCATCTCGCTCATCAATGCGTTCCAGACGTTCGGGCAAATCGATTTGCTGACGAAAGGCGGGCCGACGAACTCGACGAACGTCATCGTCTACGCCATCTATAAGGACGCGTTCATCAACTATAACGTCGGCGGGGCGAGTGCGCAGGCCGTGCTCTTGTTCCTCACGGTCCTGGCGTTGACGTGGCTCCAGTTCAAGCTCGTCGAAAGGAAGGTGCATTACCAATGACGATTCGTAAAGCAGTCACGTATATGCTACTCGTCTTGAGTGCCATCGTCATGCTGTTCCCGATCGCTTACGCGTTCTCGATCAGCCTGATGGACGGGAGCGAGGTATTGAAAGGGAATCTTATCCCGCGGGACGTGACGTTCGACAACTACGTCGCCGCGTTCGAGCGGATCCCGCTCCTGACGTATTTATGGAACAGCCTCGTCGTGGCGCTCCTCGTCATGGTCGGCCAAGTCGTCTTGTCGAGCTTGGCTGCGTTCGCATTCGTCTTCATCGACTTCAAAGGGAAAGGGCTCATCTTCATGCTCTTCCTGGCGACGATGATGGTGCCATGGGAAGCGACGATGGTACCGAACTTCTTGACGATTCAGTCGCTCGGCTGGCTCAACTCGGTGTGGGGGCTGTCGGTGCCGTTCTTCGCGCTCGCGTTCGGGACGTTCCTGCTCCGGCAACAGTTCAAGACGATCCCGTACGAGATGTATGAAGCGTCGCAAATCGCCGGCATCAGCCGCTTCCGCTTCTTTTGGAACGTCGTCTTGCCGGTATCGAAGACGCCGCTCGTCACGTTGTCCGTATATAGCTTTTTGACGACATGGAACATGTACTTATGGCCGCTCCTCGTCACGAACACGGAGCAGGCCCGCACGGTGCAAATCGGGATTAAACAGATGCAGTCGAACGAGGTCGCCTCGGATTGGGGTGTCGTCATGGCGGCGGTCATCTTGATTATCATCCCGACGCTGATGCTGTTATTCGCAGGACAAAAGCAGTTACAAGAAGGATTGACACAAGGTGCAATCAAATAATAGGGGGAATACATGATGAAAAAGAAAGCGTTATTCGCAGGGTTGGCCAGTTCGGTGTTGTTGCTCGGGGCATGTGGTAGCGAAGAGGCGGAGCCGGCCGCTTCGGCGACGGAGGACGGGAAAACGGAAGTCGTATTTTGGCACGCGATGAGCGGGGACTTGGAGACTGCGCTCAACAACCAAGTCGACGCCTTCAACGAGTCGCAGGAAGACTATGAAGTGAAGCCGGTATTCCAAGGCACGTATGAAGAGGCGCTCACGAAGTTCAACGCCGTCGCCGGTTCGACAGATGCACCGGCCATCATGCAGACGTTCGAGGTCGGTACGAAATACATGATCGACACGAACAAGATCACGCCGGTCCAGGAGTTCATCGACAAAGAAGACTTCGACACGGGTGTCTGGGAAGAGAACATCTTGAGCTATTACCAAGTCGATGGCAAGCAGTACTCGATGCCGTTCAACTCGTCGACACCGGTGCTCATCTACAACAAAGATGCGTTCGAACAAGCGGGACTCGACCCAGAGAAGGCGCCGCGGACATACGATGAGCTGAAGCAAGCGGCGAAGGCGCTGACGAGCGACGACCAGACCGGCTTCACGATGCTCAACTACGGTTGGTTCTTCGAACAACTCGTCGCCGCGCAAGGCGGACTCTACGTCGACAACGACAACGGCCGCAGCGGGGCGCCGACGAAAGCCGTCTTCGATGGGGAAGAAGGGCAGAACGCCTTCAACTTGATTAAAGAGATGTATGACGACAAGACGTTCATGAACGTCGGTCAAAACTGGGATGATATGCGTGCCGCCTTCCAATCAGGGAAAGTCGCCATGTATCTCGACTCGTCGGCCGGGATACGCACCGTCGCGGACAGCGCCGACTTCGAGGTCGGAGCATCGTACTTGCCGGTCCCGAACGAAGCCGAGCGCGAAGGTGTCATCATCGGCGGAGCCTCGCTCTGGATGGGTGACGGCATTGCCGACGAGACGAAGCAGGGCGCATGGGAGTTCATGAAGTATGCGGCGTCGAAAGAGGCACAGGCCAAGTGGCACGTCGAGACGGGCTACTTCGCCATCAATCCGGACGCGTATGATGAGCCGATCGTCAAAGAGATGTGGGCCGAGTACCCGCAGCTGAAAGTGACGGTCGATCAATTGAGCGAGACGACAGCCTCACCAGCGACACAAGGTGCGCTCATCTCGACGTTCCCGCAGTCCCGCCAAAGCGTCGTCAACGCCATGGAGAGCCTGTATCAAGGCGTATCGGTCGAAGAGGCGTTGAAGCGCGCGGCCGATGAGACGACTTCCACCTTGGGGCAATGACATGTCGATTTACGCCCATCGCGGATATAGCGCCAAGTATCCGGAGAACACGATCAGTGCGTTCAAGGCGGCGATGCCTCACGTCGACGGCATCGAGCTCGACGTCCAATTGACGCGCGACGGCCGCCTCGTTGTCATCCACGATGAGACGGTCGACCGGACGACGAACGGGAGCGGTTTCGTCAAAGATATGACGCTCCGGCAGCTCCGCTTGCTCCGGACGGACAGTGGGGAACGGATTCCGACGCTCGAGGAAGTACTCGTCTTGATTGAACCTTCCGACGTCACGCTCAATATCGAGCTGAAGACGGATCAATTTGATTACGAGGGGATCGAGTATTTGACGTGGCTCGCCGTCACCGAGTTCAAGCTAGAAGAGCGGGTCGTCTTCTCGTCGTTCAACCCGGACACGCTCGTCCGGTTGCGGGACGTCGCCCGTGACGCGAGAATCGCCGTCTTGACCGGGGATGGTCATCCGGGATTAATCGACCTTGTCGAGCGAATCGGGGCCGAGGCGGTCCACGCCCAGTCTGAGTTCGTCGGGACGAGAGATGCGGCGACGCTACGCGAACAGAATCGCCTGCTACGCCTCTACACAATCAACGACCCGAGCGAGCTGCCGGACATGACCGGTGTCGACGCCATCATGACGGACGAGATCGAGCGGTTTCAATCGAAGTCGCGTCACTAAAGTGAGGCTGAGATATACTTCAGTCAATTTGTAAAGAGAGGTCAGCTGGCGCGACGTGTTCGCATCAGCTGGCCTCTTCTCATGGCAATTCTCTAAATTTAGTACCCTTCGTTCAATGTGGTAAATGCATCTTCTCTCAAAGGTGAATCGCCATACGAGTTATGCCCATAATAGGTGACCACGTACTCTTTCTCTTGATTGGTTTTGACGAAAAATTCATATTCGACTCTCTGTTCATCCTCGAAATTTAAGCGATATAAGTATCCATATTGATTCATGCTGAACTCGACATCATAGGCGTTCTGATCGATTGAAAAATGCTCAGTTAACGTGTCGTTCAAAAAAGTTTCTCGCTGATTTACCTCATGAAGAAGGAAAAAGACACCTCCTAACAGGAGTAACGCAAAAGCGAATTGAAACTTGGGTAAAAGTTTCCTGGATGTCATCTACATCGTCCTTCCTTAATGAGATTGATAAACTGCTACCGCACGAGGCGCGTGTATACATGACAAAGACCGCTCAATGAAGCGGTCTTTGTCATGTTTTCTTCGGCGAATCACTAAAAGCAAAATACAACCCGACGCCAATCGCGAGTCCAATCAAGTAGTTGTCGAGAGCGATGGCTAACGAGACACCGACCGCGAGGGCGAGCGGGAAGGCGTAGCTGCCGGTCGTCTGTTTGTTGGACATGGAGAACTCCTCCTTTGTCCAGTTTCTACGGGTGTCGCCTCAAAAAGTTTCAAGCTTTCTTCTTCGTCCCTTGGAACGCGAAGAACATCGCGATGCCGATCCCGAGTCCGAGCCACCAGTTATCGAACAACAGACCGAAGATGAGGATAAAGGCGACAGCGACCGGGAGTGCTAAAAATCCACGTTGACGTTTCACAAAAATCATCCTTTCTGCTTCTCTCTGTTCGACTGTTCCCGGTTTCGAATCAATTCATTCTAAAAGCAAGCGTTTTCATAAAAATGGCTCAACGGCAACGTTTGTCTAAACGATGAACACTTGTATTTTCATGTGAAATTGTGAGCAAATGAATCTATTCAACGGACGAGGACCCTGCTATATTAATCATGTGATATATTTCACATGAAGAAATCATAAATCACTTATATATAGGAGGACCACTCGATGGTTACATTTTTCATTGCTTTAGGATTATTATTGCTCGGTTATCTCGTCTACGGCCGGTACGTCGAGAAGACGTTCGGTATCAAAGAAGAGCGGACGACGCCCGCCTATGCGTCACAGGACGGCGTCGACTACGTGCCGATGGGGACGAAGCGCAACTCGATGATTCAACTGTTGAACATCGCCGGGGTCGGCCCAATCTTCGGGCCGATCATGGGTGCCTTGTATGGCCCGGTCGCGTTCCTCTGGATCGTGCTCGGTTCGATCTTTGCCGGCGCGGTGCATGACTATTTGACCGGTATGATCTCGCTTCGCAACAACGGGGCGCACTTGCCGCAGCTCGCCGAGAAGTTCCTCGGTCGGTCGCTCCGTCACGTCGTCAACGGCTTCGCGCTACTCTTACTGCTCTTAGTCGGGACCGTGTTCGTCACGTCACCGGCCAATATGATCAACAACTTGTTCGACGGCAACGGCTCGACGCTCGCCATCGTCACGTTCGGCATCTTTGCCTACTACATCTTGGCGACACTGCTCCCGGTCGATAAAATCATCGGCCGCATCTACCCGTTCTTCGGGGCGCTTCTCTTGTTGAGCGCCGTCGGCATCGCCGTCAGCCTGTTCACGCAAGGCTATCAAATCCCGGAGATGACGTTGACGAACATGCATCCGGACGGCTTGCCGCTCTGGCCGCTCATCTTCTTCACGATCTCATGCGGGGCACTGTCAGGCTTCCATGCCACTCAGTCACCGATCATCTCGCGGACGACGATGAAAGAGAGCAACGGTCGCAGCATTTTTTACGGCATGATGATCGTCGAAGCGGTCATCGCCATGATCTGGGCGGCTGCCGCCATGGCCATCTTCGAGCCGGGTGAACTGCTCGCCATGATCAATGCCGGCACGCCGGCGCTCGTCGTCCAAGAAGTGGCGACGCTCATGCTCGGCAGCATCGGCGGCACGCTCGCCATCCTCGGTGTCATCGTCTTGCCGATCACGTCGGGCGACACGGCGTTCCGGAGTGCCCGGATGATCATCGCCGACTACTTGAACATCGTCCAGAAGAAGTTCACGTCACGGTTGTGGATCGCGCTTCCGCTCTTCGTTTTGTCGTTCATCTTGACGAAAGTCGACTTCCGTCTGTTGTGGCAATACTTCAACTGGGCCAACCAGACGACGGCGGTCATCGCCTTGTTCGTCGGCGCGACGTATCTGTATATCAAAGGACGGAACTACTGGATTGCCTTGTTGCCGGGGACGTTCATGTTGTATGTCGTCTGGTTCTACATTTTGACGGCACCGATCGGCTTCGAGATGGACGGGGTGCTCCCGTATGTTTTGGCCACAATCGGTACGGTCACACTGTTCGGCTTGTTCTTCCGCCACGCGAAAGCGATGCGCGAACAAGGGCTCGAGTGCGACATTTCAAGCGATCAAGCAGCATGACAAAAGGGTTTGGCCGAGGCCAAACCCTTTTTAGTCGGTTGTTTCTTGTTCCGTGAGCAGCGTCGTACTCGTTGTGCTGTGGGAATACAGATAGATGGAGAACGTCGTCCCTTCTCCGTACACCGAGTCGGCGTGAATGCCCCAACCGTGTGCCTCGGCGATCCGTTTGCAGATGCGGAGGCCGAGCCCGGTCCCTTTGATCGGACGGTGGGCGTCCGAGTCGACTCGGTAGTATTCGTCGAACACGTACGGGATGGCGTCGCTCGGGATGCCGATCCCCGTGTCCCGTACCGACAGGACGTACGTGTCGCCCTCGATTGTCATCTCGACATAGACCGTGCCGCCGTCCGGAGAGTACTTAATGGCGTTGCCAATCAAGTTGTGAAGCAACTGCAACAGTTTTTCCTCGTCGGCCTCGATCGTCACGTCGTCGGCTGACAAGATGACGTCGTGCTGGGGAGAAGTCGCCTTGTAGTGGGCGACGACGTCCTCGAGCACCGGTCGCAAGGCGAACGTCGACATCGATAACAGCTCTTCGGAATAGTTCACCCGCTGATAGTCGAGGAAGTTGTCGACGAGGCGCTCGAGCCGCTCGGCTTCCCGTTTGACGAGCGTCAACATCCCGTGCGTCTTGTCGTTATCGCTATGCTGGTACATGAGCAGTTCGGCATAGCCGTTGATGGCTGTGAGCGGGGAGCGGAACTCGTGGGACAGCTCGGCGAGAAAGGCATCCTTCTGTTCCTCGAATCGGATCGAGTCGGTGATGTCGCGCCACATGATGAACACGCCACGCGGGGTGTGCGTGAAGTTCAAAATGACTTGCATCGTCCGCTCGCCGATGCGGAGCGACTTCGCATCCATGCTCGGGCAACAGCCGAACCGGTTCGTCATGAGCTCATCCCAAAACAACGTCACATCGTTTATGTCGGCGCCGTTCTGCTCGAACGTCTCATGAAAGAAACGACTCATGCCGTCGATATTCTGAAAACGACGCGTCTCCATGGACGGACAGATGGTGCGTAGTTGTTCATTCGAATACAGATGGTTCCGCGTGAAGTCGATAAAGCAGACGGCGTCCTGGACTTCTTCGACGAGTGAAGCGATCGGGAAGGCGTGAGGGGATCGTGATCGCTTCGTCACGATGGAACGACTGCTCGATGACCGTCCGTGATGTCTTCGGGCCGGATAGAACGATTTTCGATTCATGGGAAAACCTCCTTTCCATCATAGGTTGTATATGAAAGTAAGTGAGTACGTAGCATTCCCATTCATTATACGATATTCCGCCCTAATTCCCTATACCACCCATGGGCCTACCTAAAAACAAGGTCATTTCGGGACGATAGCACGTGTTTGGCACAGAATGTTCAAACCATGAACCTAGGAAATAGACGACAATATAAAAAAGGAGTGATCAAGCATGGGACAAGCGATATTGGTGACCGGGAATGTGGGACAATACGTAGTGAAATATTTAGAGGCACGAGGGGAGGAGGTCGTTGTGGCCGGGAGCCGACTCGATGAATTGGCGCGACGTTTCCCGGTGGCAAGGCAGGTTCAGCTCGATTTCGAAAAACCGGAGACGTTCGAGGCGGCACTCGATGGCATCGACCGCGTCTTCATGATGCGTCCGCCACAGATTGGGGATGCGGATGTGTTTCAACCGTTCGTGGATGCCATGGCTAAACGTTCGCTTCGCCTCGTCACGTTCCTTTCCCTCATGGGGGTCGAGCGCAACCCGTTCCCGCCGCACCATAAAATTGAAAAGATGATTGAGGTAGCTGGGTTGCCTTATGCACATATCCGTCCTGGCTTTTTCATGCAGAACGTGACCGGCGTCCATGCCGAAGAGATTCGGAACGATGACAGCATCTTTATCCCGGCCGGCCGTAGTAAAGTCAGTTTCATCGACGCTGAAGATATCGGCAAAGCGATTGCACATGTCTTATCCGATCCGGAGGCGCATCAAAACAAGTCCTATACGCTCACCGGTCCCGAGGCGCTCGACTATGTCGACATTGCGAACATGTTGACGCTCTTGACGGGACGGCACATCACCTACGCCAATCCGAGCATGCTGTGCTATCGCTCCCGCTATGTGAAGGAGCGCGGGCTAGACCCGGCGTACGTGAACGTGACGATGGCGCTGTACCTCATGACGCGGCTCGGGACGGCAAAGGCGGTGACCGACGACTTTGAGCGATTGACCGGAGAATCACCCCGAACGTTCGCCGCTTTCGCTAGTGAACACCTTCATGCATTTGAGCGCTAACAAAAGCCCCATCATCCGCGGATGATGGGGCTGATTGATTAGAACAATGTGTATGGGTTAACGCTATTGGCAGCCGTCGAGCTGCTATAGACGTATTTGTCTTTGTGGACCTCGAAGTGGAGATGGTTCCCGAACGAATTGCCGGTGTTGCCGACCGTACCGATTTTCGCACCTTTGGCAACTTTTTGTCCTTTAATGACGTTCAAGCGATCCATGTGGGCGTAGACAGTCGTATACGCTTGACCGTTGATCGTGTGTGTAATCATGACGTGATTGCCGTAGGCGCCATAATTCCGGGCGACGATGACTTGACCGTATGCTGCCGATTGGACCGTCGTGCCTTTGGCGGCTGCCAAATCGATGCCGTTATGGAACGTGTAGCCGTACTTCCCGCTCGCCGGGCCGTACCCTTGCGTCAACGTGCCTTTCGTCGGGACGAGGAGCTTGCCCGCTGTCGCCGTTTGGAGTGATGTGCTGCTATATTTTTTTACGTATGTACTCGAGACGTATTTTGTACTGCCGTTATAATTGATTTTCGTCCATGAACCGGTCGCGCCGAGATATGTGAACGTTTGGCCGAGTTTGGCGCTGCCGACTTTTTGGTAAGACGTCGATGGGCCGCTCCGCACGTTCAGGACATTCGTCGTGACTTGGACTTTATACGATGTCGAAGCCTCTACTGGTGTCGAAGCTGGAAGCGTCAAGCCGGAAACAAGAAGAGCGCCTAATGTGATCGTCATAAGTTGTTTTTTCATAGTATGGAAAATCCTTTCAATTATGTAACAATGCGACAGAACAATGATATTTACCTTACAAAAAAATTTTACCATCAAAAAATAGAATCAAATATGTCATTTATATTTCAAAAAAGTATAATCGTTATGAAAACGATAGTGTATTGGGAAAAATCGAGGCATATCAACGTAAATGAGACATATAGCGTTTTGTTGATAAAAGAATATACGCTTAAAATTCAAATAAACTCCGATTTCTCATGGTTTAGCTTTTAAAAAATAGGGTAATTTTAATTGGTTCAGCCTAAATAAAAAAACCGATGAAAATCAGCTACTTTTGTCAGTCCTTTCCTTGAAGTGCTTCCTCCTATACATAAGAAAAAACCGAGGCATGCGCCCCGGTTTAGCGTGTCTACCTTTACATGGAAGGCGCGACCACGTCCAGATGAACATTTCGATTATGGTGCCGATAGTTCTTCCTCGGTGACCCATTTATGATTGGTCACTTCTTCCCCAGATTCTAACGTGAAATCGACCATGTAGACGGTCGTCTCTTCGGCCGAATCGATGGTAGCGGTCGTGCCGCCCATACCGGTCATATGTTCCGCCTCGACGTCAATCTCATCGCCGACCTCATATGGTTCGGTCGTGGCGTTTTTGACTTCTTCATGGATAATCCATTTATGGTCTTCGACACGTTCACCCCCATGCATCGGATCATACGAGATGCTGTATACGACCGTGTCGTAAGCACCGACAATCGTCGCTTCGGCTCCTTCCATACCAGGCATATGGGCTTCTGTGATGATGGCCGTGTCACCGACTGCGAACGTCGGATTCTCCGCCGCTGTCAAGCCTGCCGGCACGTCGCCAGAACCGGACATGTCCATCCCTGAATGATCATTGCCGTCCATCGTCTCTTCCATTTGGTCATTCATATTCGTATCGGTATTCGGCGCTTCATCTTCGCCGCAAGCGACGAGCAATCCGCTCAGTGAGAGTGCCATCGTCATCATTCCAAGTTTTTTGTTTACCTTCATTACTATTCCCTCCAAATAACGTGTGGTTAGTTTACTTTCAACTGTCCCATCATCCCGTTTTCTTCATGTTCCAGAATGTGGCAGTGATACATGAACGTCCCTGTCTCTCGAAACGTCATCTCGATTTTCACTTTCTCGCCCGGTGCGACGGCGACCGTATCTTTCCAGCCCCGTTCATTGTCAGGCGGGGGATTGCCGTCCCGTTCGAGAATCCGGAATTGGACGCCATGGACGTGGAACGGGTGGGTCATCCGGCCCATCATGTCTTCTCGGTTATAAATTTCCCACACCTCGGTCGAGCCTTGTTGGACATTGATGTCGATTCGATCGGGGTCGAACTGTTTGCCGTCAATCGACACCATGTTGCCCATCCCGAACAACGTGAGACGTCGGTCGGCAACGCTCGATTCGTTAGGCGCAGACGTTCCGTCAAAGGCATCGCTCCATTCGCCGTCTTGCTCGACTTCGTCACGCACCGTGAACGTCGTGAACGGAATCCCATCCGCTTGAAGAGCGAGGTCGTCTCCGATTGACAAATCGGAGAAGTCGATTAAAATCTCGGCACGTTCGCTAGGTGTGAGCGTCAACGTTTGGAGTGATACGGGTTTGTCGAGCAACCCGCCGTCGGTCGCAATTTGGGTGAACGCTTTCCCGTTCGAGAGGGAGAAGTCGAGATTCCGGGCGTTGGATCCGTTGACGAGACGGACGCGTAACATATTCGTCGTCACGTCGAACGTCGTATTGATGGCTCCGTTCACGATCAACGTATCGCCGACCGTGCCATCGACGTTCATCTGGCGGTCGTAATCGAGTTGTCCATCGTCTGTGAAGAGACGATCTTGCACGATGAGCGGGATGTCATCGACGCCGTACTCATTTGGCAACTCGGTCTCCGCTTGATCCGTCACGTACAAGAGTCCGGCCAGGCCCAGGTATACTTGTTCGGCCGTCGCGCCCATCGGATGTGGATGGAACCAGAGCGTCCCCGGTTGTTGGTCGATGTCGAGACGGACTTGTGTCTGCTCGCCCGGTTCGATCGAGTGATGGGGGCCGCCGTCTTCTTCTCCAGGTATGACGAGACCGTGCCAATGGAAAGAGGTCGGCTCGTCGAGCTGATTGATTGTATTGATATAGACAGTCTTTCCAGCCGGCAACTCAATCATCGGTCCGAGTAAATCTCCGTTATAGCCAAGCGTCTCGGTGTTGACGCCTTCGTCGAAGAATCGATGCTTGCCACGTTCGGTGCGGACCGTATAATAAAGCGCCTCGTCTGTGACGCGGTCAGGCTGTAGCCGTTCCGGGATGGGGAGCGGTTGGGCTGGTTCGTCGGAGGTGATGAGGTCGATGGTGTTCCCACGTCCCATCCCGCCGTTGCCGTGCATCATGCCGCCATCGTCCCGATCTCCCATGAATGACCCGTTTCCCATCATCCAGCCTCCAGGAGCGAACGTGAACAACAAGAGGAGCAGTCCGATCATTATACTTACGATACCCATCCCGATAATCCATTTCATTACGCGGTTCATAAGGCATCATCCTTTCTAGTTCAAGCGAGAGCCTATTTAGTTATACCAACAACTTATGAAATATTTGTTAAACGAGAAAAATAGGTTTTATATACTGCATAGGGGTATATGGTATACATAGGAGGTGGTCATTGTGGAACATCCACACCACGCGTCATCTCATCATGAACACGGAGAAGCGCATGACTCGCACGCCGGCGGACATGAAGGGATGATTGAGGAGTATAAACGTCGATTTTTCGTCTCGTTAGGACTGACAATCCCGATTCTCATCTTGTCGGACATGATTCAAGAGTGGGCCGGTTTCGAACTCACGTTTCCTTATGAGAAGGAGACGTTATTCGTGTTGGCGACGATTGTGTACGTCTACGGAGGCTGGCCATTTTTAAAAGGGAGTCTCGACGAATTGCGTCAACGAAATCCCGGAATGATGATGTTGATCGGACTCGCCATCAGCGTCGCGTACTTCTATAGTGTCGCCATCGTGTTCGGGTATGGGCATGGACATGACTTCTTTTGGGAGTTGGCGACGTTGATCGTCATCATGTTGCTCGGGCACTGGATTGAGATGCGCTCCATCATGGGCGCCTCGAACGCGTTGCAACAGCTCGTTCGACTCTTGCCGAGTGTGGCGCACCGCATCAATGGGAGTGACATCGAAGACGTTCCCGTTTCGGCGCTCGCTGCCGGAGATTTGATTCTCGTCAAGCCGGGCGAACAGATTCCTGTCGACGGGGAACTGCTGAAAGGGCGGACGACGGTCGATGAGTCGATGTTGACCGGTGAATCGATGCCTGTCGAGAAAGAGGCGGGGGACGTCGTCATCGCCGGGTCGATCAACCAAGAAGGCAGCATGACGATTTCGACGACGCGCACGGGAGAGAGCACGTACTTGTCGAAAGTCATCGACTTGGTCAAAGAAGCGCAGGAATCTAAATCGAAAACGCAAAACCTGGCCAATCGGGCCGCCAAGCTCTTGTTCTATGTCGCCGTCGGGGCAGGGGTGCTGACGTTCGTCATTTGGCTCGCCCTCGGTTATCCCGTCAGTATGGCCGTCGAGCGGATGGTCACCGTCATGGTCATCTCATGTCCGCACGCGCTCGGTCTCGCGTCTCCGCTCGTCGTGGCGGTCTCGACGGCCCTGTCGGCGAAACGCGGGCTGTTGATTCGGAACCGGACCCAGTTCGAGGAGGCGCGCCATCTCGATGCGGTCATTTTCGATAAGACGGGCACGTTGACACAAGGCGACTTCGGGGTAACGGACATTGAAGCCGCATCCTCGTATACGAACGACGACGTATTGCGTCTGGCCGCCGCCGTTGAGACGGTGTCGCAACATCCGCTCGCAAAAGGGGTTCTTCGGGAAGCGGAAGAACGCAAGTTGACGTTGCCCGAAGTCGTCGATTTCGCCTCGATCACGGGTGTCGGACTGGAAGGTCGCGTGGACGGGGCGCACGTAAAAGTCGTCAGCCCCCGCTATATTCGGGAGCACGAGCTCTCAATCGATGAAGTGGCGTTTGATCAGTTGTCCGCCGCCGGCAAGACCGTCGTCTTCACGCTTCGTGACGGGGAGTTGGTCGGCATGATTGCTTTAGCGGACATGGTTCGCGATGAAGCGAAAGAGACGGTCCGTGCGTTGAAAGACCGGGGCGTCCGCTCAATCATGCTCACCGGGGACAACCGAAAAGTGGCTGACTGGGTCGCGTCGCAACTTCATATCGAGGAAGTGTACGCCGAAGTATTGCCGGACGATAAATCGCGGCAAGTGCAAACCGTCCAAGCCGATGGCAGCAAAGTGGCGATGGTCGGAGACGGCATCAATGATGCACCGGCCTTGGCCCAAGCGGATGTCGGGATTGCCATCGGGAGCGGGACCGACGTCGCCGTCGAGACGGCCGATATCGTCCTCGTCCGGAGCAACCCGAAAGACGTGCTATCGATTCTCGACTTGTCTCGCAATACGTACAACAAGATGATTCAGAATCTATGGTGGGCCGCCGGCTACAACATCGTCGCGATCCCGCTCGCGGCGGGTGTGTTGGCACCGCTCGGCATCATTTTGTCCCCGGCCGTCGGTGCGGTGCTCATGAGCCTCAGTACGGTCATCGTCGCGCTCAATGCCCGAACGCTCAAGCTTTAACAAGTTCTTCACATTTAGTCTCTATACTGGGGAAGATGCTAAAGATGGAGGGACTTTAAATGAGACGAACATTACTCGTGCCGACGCTCATGATGACGGTATTCCTTGCCTCGTGTGGGGCGGACCCAACAGAGAATCAGACCGCTGTACCGGTTGTCGAGGAAGAAGAGGAATCGACAACCGAACAGGTCCCAGACCGCTGGGAAGCGACAGCAACAGGCACCGAAGTCTCCCATATTCACGGTGCCGGTTTTTGGCAAGACGGCCGTCCGGTCATCGCGACGCATACCGGACTGATGGAATTTAAGGAAGACGGCTGGTACGAGTTGTTGTCGAACCGGCATGACTATATGGGCTTCGAGCTCGTCGCGGACGGCTTTTACGCGAGCGGTCACCCGGCACAGGATTCGCCGTATAAAAATCCGCTCGGTATCGTCCGTGGGACCGATAAAGGGGAGACGCTCGACATTCGCTCGTTAGAAGGTGAGGCCGATTTTCATTATATGAGTGCGGGCTTTGAATCCGAGAGCCTCTACGTGTATTTGGAAACGGCGGCGCAGGAGCTCGTGCCCGGGTTTTATCGGTCGCTCGACGGCGGTACGTCATTTGAGCCGATGAAGATGGATGGGCTCGAAGGTCGTGGCCTCGCCGGCATCACGGCCGATGCGAGCGAGCCGAAACGCGTCTTCGTCTATGGCCCGGACGGCATCCTCGTTTCAGACGACGGGGGCGACACGTTCGAGCCGTTCCTGGAACAGAAAAATATCGTCACGATGGCCGCGGCAAAAGGACAACTGGCGTACATCACTAAACAGGACGCTTCGTTTGAATTGGTCGTCTCTGATTTGACCGAGGAGACGGAGACGACCGTCGAGCTGCCATCGATGACCGCGGGAAGTGTCCCAATCGAACTGTTCATACAAGACGGACGACTATTGCTGGCGACATCGGACAACAGTGTATACGTCTACGAAGGCGAGCAATGGACGCAACTGTTACAAGCAGGGAAAGTGAACTGAAAAAATGGTCGGCGCCTGAGTCAGGGGCCGACCATTTTTAGTGGAGCGGAAGCGTGATTGTGAACGTCGTCCCGGATTGGTCGGAGGCGACGGTCAACGTGCCGTCATGCAGACGAATGATTTGATGGGCGATGGCGAGCCCGAGGCCGCTGCCGCCCGTCCGACGGGAACGAGACTTCTCGACCCGATACAGGCGGTCAAAGATGTAAGGCAAGTCCTCTTGTGGGATGCCTTTCCCATCGTCTTGAATCGTGAAATGAAGCGATTTATCCGCAAGCTGCATATCAAATCGGACGTGGCGCGCCTCGCTGTGTTCAATCGCATTGTGGGCGATGGAACGGAACACTTGTAAGATTCGGTTTCGGTCCAACTGAAGGACGACGTCTGTTGCACTGCAATCGGTCTGAGCTTTAAAAGCGATTGGCGTCACCCGGAACATCGTATCGAGCACTCGGTGTAAATCTTCACATAACTCACTTGCAGGCACGGTTTCATGATGCAACGTGAACGTGTTCTCGTCTAACTGGGCGAGCTGGAACGCGTTCTCGACGAGTTCGGTCAGCGCTTGGCTCTCCTCGAGAATGGTCTGAATCGACTGCTTTTTTAAAGGCTCTGGCGTTTGTGGTTTTGACGCGATTTCGGCATAGCCTTGGAGATACGTGAGCGGCGTTTTAATCTCATGGGCGAGATCAGATAAAAATTGGTTCCGTTCTTTGCGGAGGCGAGCCAGTTCGAGCGACATCGCTTCAATCGAGCGGGCGAGTTCCCCGATCTCGTCTTCTCGAGTCGTCGGGAGCGTCAACGTCTCAGGATTCGTCAAGACATCCTCGGTCGCTCGGCGCAACAGCTGAATCGGATTTGAAATCAAACGACTCAGCAAGACGAACGTCAAGACGGTGATGACGAGCGCGATCCCCGTGATGTAGAGGAACCGGAGTTGAAGGCGATGGCTGATCTCGTGAATGATCTCGGTCGGGAGAAACATGTACACATACCCGTAGCGTGTCGCGTCTTCCATGGCATCAATCGGGGTCCGCACCGCGAGATACGGTCCGTTCTCCCAATCATTCTCGAGAACGATCGTTTCTTTCACGTCCTCTCGGCTCGATTCGTCTTGAACGAGCGTTGCGAGAGGGTCGGGGAAGCGATTGGACGTCTGTAAAATCGAATGGTCGGGAGCAGTGATGGCGACTTTTGTGTCGGTCTCGCTTTCCATCGTCGCGACGTGACCGATCGTCTCGTCATCAAAGCTCATCGCCAATACGTTCGCGTGACTTTCCGCCCTCGACTCGAGCCGATCGATTTCTTCGACGACGCGCTCACCGAGGAGAGTATGGTAGAGCAATAAAAACAAGACGCCTTCAATCAACAGCGTGGTCAATAAAAAAATCAGACTGATCCGGAACGGGAGGCTGTTGCGTCGAAAGGTCATGAGTCCGACCGCTCCTCGCTCCAGCGATAACCGCGTCCCCACACCGTCTTCAAATAGTCGTCGATCGGGAAGCCGGCCTCGCCGAGTTTGTCGCGAATCATGCGGATATGGGCATCGACCGTGCGCGGGTCCGATTCGGACGAATACGGCCATACCAAGTCATATAAATCCATCCGGTTGTACAACCGGTTCGGATGTTGCAGAAACAACTTTAAGATGGCCGTCGCTTTCGGCGTCATGACGATTTCTTGTTCTTGATACAGGATGCGCCCGCTCGCTTCTTCATAGCGCAACTGTCCATAATTTATATTCGTGACACGGCTCCGACGTAACACCGCTCGAATCCGAGCCAACAATACGTTGCCTTCGAACGGTTTCGTGACATAGTCGTCAGCCCCGGCGTCCAATCCACGGATCGTCGTCTCACTATCCGAGCGGGCCGTCAGCAGGACGACGGGCAGTTCGGCGTCGAGCGCCTTGATTTGGCGACACAACGTGATGCCGTCGACACCGGGCATCATGATGTCTAACATGACCAAGTCCGGACGCTCGGAAAGCAGCTCCATGGCTTCTCGTCCGTCCGCGGCCTCAATGCATGTGTAGCCGTCCCCTTCGAGGAATAAGCGGAGGAGCCGTCTCATTTTCACTTCGTCATCGACAATCAAGATGTTCATCTATTGTCCTCCTTTTGTCTTCTCTTCCTATACCGCTCCTAACGATTTCGAGAGTCAGATGAGGTTCTCCTTGTCGTTCAGGGGCGAAAGAACTGTCGGACAAGTTCGGCTTCGTCGAACGGCAAGAGGTCATCTTGTATGCGCTCGACGCGGTCATGTCCTTTTCCGAACAGGACCCCACAGTCATAGTCTACCATCCGCTCACAGAAGAAACGGATGGCTTCTTCGCGCTCGTTGAACCGGGCGAGTTCGGCAGACTGACCATCCGCTAAATCGGCGAGGATTTGCTGGGGTTCCTCATGACGCGGGTCATGGACCGTCAAGATGAAATCGGCGCCTGAAGCAGCGACCACATCGGTCATCATCCGACGTTTCATCCGGTCTCGCTCACCGGCGGCGCTGAGCAACACGAGCACGCGAGAGTGACGGGTCGTTAGCGATGTCACGACTTTTTCAATGGCATCCGGGGTGTGCCCGTAATCGATATAGACTGGTGTCGTGATGCCCGTCACTTTCTCGAGTCGACCGCTCGGTAAGCTCAAGTTCGAGAGGCGAGGGATGATTGCTTGTAAGGTCACTCCCGACTGATGGACGATACTGATCGCACACAACGTGTTGTCGAGGTTATAGTCTTCTTGAAACGGGAGCGCAGATGACGCCGTCTTTCCGTCCATATGAACGATAAAACGGTCATCTTCCGTCTGTCCGAATAAATCGGCTACAGACGAGTGGCGGCTGAACACGAACCGACTCGCCTGAGGAGGTGCGACGGACCGCATGAGCTCATGATATGGGTCGTCACCATTGACGATTCCACAACCCGCATCCGACAATTGCGCGAACAATTGAGCTTTCGTGTACGCATACGTCTCCATCGTGCCGTGATAGTCTAAATGATCGTGCGACAGATTGAGAAACGAGGTCGTGTCGAAGGAGAGACTGGAGATGCGTCCCTCCGCGATGGCTTGGGAAGAGACTTCAATCAGACAATCCGTCACATCGGCTTTGACCATGGCATGGAGGTGACGCTGAATCGTCAGCGAATCGGGTGTCGTGTTTGGTGTCTCGAACGTCTGACCGGCATACGTGATACCGAGTGTGCCGATCAAGCCGGCGGATATGCTGAGTTGGTCGAACAGTTGATGGGCGAGCGCGGTCGTCGTCGTTTTTCCGTTCGTCCCGGTGACGCCATGCAGACGAAGTCGCGTCGACGGATAATCATAGAACGCATTGGCGAGTTCGCCTAAAGCCTGTTTTGTATCTTTGCAATAGATGACAGGCATCCGGGCTTCAATCGGACGTTCGGCGATGATAGCGACGGCCCCGTTGTGGATTGCCTCGTTTACGTAGTCATGGCCGTCGTGGCGATACCCCGAGATACAGACGAATAAAAAATTTTGTTTGATTTCTTTTGAGGATAAGGAAATGCCTTCGATCACAGTTTCGGCAGGGTTGTCTAAATACGTCCATGTCACGAGCTGTTTTAGCTCTGCCAACAGGTCTTGCATCGTTTTGAGCACGGCTTGATTTCTCCTTTTTCGATAAAGTCCATTTTGACAGTATAGTCCCTGTTTGTGAAAAAGAAGTGAAATGGTAGGAATGCTCGCTCGACGAGATGGACCATAGGGTTTTAACGAAAAGAGATTAGGCAAAGAAATATGTAGAAGCAAATGAATCGAAAGGCAGGAGAGAGAAATGAAACCTTATGCAAAATTCGGAGTGATGATTCTCGTGTCGACGTTCCTCATGTATTGGCTCATGTATTTGAACGTGTTCCAACTCAATCACGTCTTCTTCAGTCAGACGCGTCTGTACATGGCGCTCATCATGGGCTCGGTCATGGCGTTCGTCATGCTGCTGTTCATGTGGGGCATGTATAAGAACAAGAAGTTGAACGCCGTCATCTTAGGCGTGAGTGCGCTCGTGTTCGGCTTGTCGCTATGGCTCGTCCGTAGCCAGACGACGGTCGATGACGTCAGTTGGATGCGCGCGATGATCCCGCACCACTCAATCGCCATCTTGACGAGCGAACGGGCGGAGATCGAGGACCCGCGCGTAAAACAGTTGTCGGAAGACATCATCGAAGCACAACGAAGTGAAATTGAAGAGATGAAGCGATTGATTGAAGAGTTAGAAAAAGAAGAAGCGGAAGCGGCTGAAGAAGCCGAATCGCAAACGAAAGCGGCCGAGTGATCGGCCGCTTCAGACTGTAGACAAAACATTGTCTGCAGTCTTTTTTATTTGCCCGACCGGGCACAGCTCGCTTTTCTGGGGGCAAGCAGGGAGCCGCATCGCGACTTTGTCGCTGCTGGGTCTCCCTTTGCTTGCTAATCCCCTGGAAGTCTCGCCGTGCCCGCAGTCGGCCCACGCATCAATCCCTCTTTTCGTACCGTCGTCGCTTTTTTATAATGAGAGATATAGAAACAATTATGGAGGCGAATCGGATGATCAGGAAATCAACAGAATCGGAAACCAATCGGACACAACTGGAGATGGTCACGCTCGACGAGCTTGTGCCAGCGGACCATCTGGTCCGAAAAATCGAGGCGGTGATCGACTTTGAGTTCATCTATCCGCTCGTGGAGGACTTATATTCTGAGGACCGTGGCCGGCCAAGCGTCGACCCTGTCGTTCTGATCAAGATGGCCTTCCTTCAGTACCTGTTCGGTATCCGATCCATGCGACAGACAATTCGTGAGATCGAGACGAACGTCGCATACCGTTGGTTTCTCGGGTTCGGATTCACGGACAAGGTGCCACATTTCTCGACGTTCGGGAAGAACTATGTGCGTCGGTTCCAGTACACGAGCTTATTCGATGACATCTTCTATCATATCCTTGAACAGGCTGCGGACGCAGGGTTCATCGATCGCGCCGTCCTATTCGTAGACTCGACACACGTCAAAGCGAACGCAAACAAGCGGAAGCTCGTCAAGAAGACCGTCCGGCAAGAGGTGAAACACTATCAGGAACAACTCGATGCCGAGGTCGAGCGAGACCGCGAAGAAAGTGGAAAGAAGCCCTTAGGGCCAAAAAAGAATCAGGCGGAGGAGACGAAGGAAATCAAGGTCAGCACGACAGACCCTGAGAGTGGATATTACGTAAAAGGTGAGCGTGAGAAGCAGTTCGCTTACTCTGTCCATGCGGCGAGCGACGCCCATGGGTTCGTGCTCGGTGCTATCGTCACACCGGGTAACGTGCACGATAGTGTAGCGTTCCCCAATCTGCTCGACAAGGTCTCCGACCGCCTGATTCAACCGTTCGCCGTCGCCGCCGACTCCGCCTATAAAAATCCGGCCATTGCCAAGCTGTTGATTGACCGTGGGATCCTGCCGGTCTTCCCATACACCCGCCCGAAGGGTAAGAAGGGCGCCTTCAAGACCAAGGATTTCATCTACGACGAGCACCATGACGTCTACATCTGCCCAAACAACGAGTTATTAACGTACAGCACGACGATGCGCGAGGGGAAACGCAAGTACGTCTCGAATCCCGCGGTTTGTGTGAACTGCCCGCTGCTCGAGCAGTGCACGAAGAGCCAGAAGCACCAGCGGATCATCGAGCGACACCTCTGGCAACCCTATATGGACGAGGTCGAAGACCTCCGCCACACGGAATTGAACCGCAACATCTATGACCGTCGTAAACAGACGGTCGAGCGCGTGTTCGCGGACGCAAAAGAGAAGCATGGCATGCGTTGGACCCGTTATCGGGGACTTGAAAAAGTTTCAATGCAGGCGATGCTTACTTTTGCTGCCCTCAATCTCAAGAAGATGGCGGGCTGGGCATGGAAGAACGCCCAGCCCGCCTGAAAAGGGGCTCGGGCAGAGCGCCTCAAGGCCCGAAAACGACAAAGTCACGTTTCAGTTCGCCTGAAACGTGACTTTGTCTACAATCTGAAGCGGCCGAGTGATCGGCCGCTTTTCTCATGTGTCGGTACGGAGTTGCATCTCGATCAATTCGACGGCGATTGTCAGTGCCTGAATGCGTCGGCGGGCCAGTGTTAGTTGCGACTTGTAGCGCTCAGGGGAAGCTTTCACTTCGAGCGTTGTCACTGTCTCGTTCAACTTGTGGAGAATTGAGTCGATCTGTCGTTTCGCTTCCGTCAGTTCTGTCATTGAATGGTCCATGGTACCTCCTAAAGGGTTTTCATCCAGTATACATAAGAAAAAACCTAGGACATGTGCCCCAGGTTAGCGGATTTGCGGTATATAGTCTTTAGTCCGGCGGTTTGTTGCGCGCGGTGTAACGAGGAAGAAGATTCCTAGCATCACCCCGACGCCAAGTCCCCAGAGGCTGTTGAACAGAAACATCAACACAATCCCGAAGACGAGTCCAATACTCACATCACCCATACGGTCAAACATGCGTTACCACCTTTTCTTCATTGGCTAGACAAGCGGCTCATCTACATTCGAGATGTGATTCACCTGAGAGGCTAGCACGTCTCCCTATTGTTATACGTTCATCTGCTCATTTGGTTTCGTTTTGTAGAAGCTATAGACGACACTGATCAAAATGACGAGCACGATCGTCCCGAGCGACATCCAGATTGGCATCTTGTACACGTCACCGAATATCATCTTCGTCCCGATGAAGACAAGCATAAAGCTGAGTCCGTGCTTCAAGTAGTAGAAGCGATCAATCAAGTTGGCGAGCACGAAGTAGAGGCTACGGAGTCCAAGAATCGCCATAATGTTCGCGTAGAAGATGATATACGGATCGAGCGAGTAGGCGAAGCTGGCCGCGACCGAGTCGACGGCGAAGACGATATCCGACAGCTCGATAAAAATCAGCGCGATGAAGAGCGGCGTGAAGAACAGCTTGCCGTTGATGCGTTGCGTGAACTTCCCGGACGAGATGTCTTGCGTGATCGGCAAGCGGCGCTCGAGCCAACGAATCGTCTTGTTCTCTTCGAGCGACTCATCCTTACCGATGTTCTTAAACATCATCCAGCCGGTGTAGACGAGGAAGGCACCGAACACGTAATAGACCCAACCGAAGTTTTCCAAGAGCGAGACGCCTGCGACGATGAATACGGCCCGGAAAAGAATCGCACCGAGGATACCCCATAACAACACCTTATGTTGGTACTTGAGCGGAATCGCGAAGTAGGCGAAGACGAGCGAGAAGACGAACACGTTATCGATGGCGAGTGCCTTCTCGATGAAGTAGACGCTCGCGTATTCGGTCGCGGCCGTGCTTCCTTGCGAGTGGAACAACCAACCGCCGAACGCGAGAGCGATCCCGATCCAGACGAACGTCCATGTCCATGCCTCGCGGAGCGAGACTTCGTGTGCCTTGCGGTGGAACACCCCGAGATCAAGTGCGAGCATGAAGATGACGAGTGCCAAAAAGGCGATGAGTAGGGTCAACAACAATTCCTCCTTTTAGGTTCATATGAACTCTATATTTTTATATTAAGTTCATATGAACCTAAAGTCAAATTAATTATCAGGCATCTTTTTGATTGGACGAGACGAGAGAAGGTCAATAGAAAAAGACCACCACAAGCGATTCGCTCATGGTGGTCTCGTCTGTACATAATTAGTGCTCTTGAAAACGGGTCGCTTTGTTCCAGTCCCAATTCCTCACTTTTTAGGCTTTTGGAATTGATTCAGAACGCCTTTGACTTTGTCCGCTAAAGAGTCAGAATGGCCGTCGTTGCGTTGATGGATCGATTTATCATCATTCATTTTCCCAGTTATTTCTTTCGCCTTGGCCGCAACTTGGTCAATGATGTGGTCATACTTACCGTTTTGTTTGTGATCAGACATAAGTCTAATTCCTCCTCGTATCATGTCTTTATTAATGTTTTAACCAATTTTGAAGAAGGATAAACTTTTAAGGTCGAAAGAACTTGTTTTCACATATTGTTAGTTTGAAAAAATCAAAGTGATATTGATCATAACGCACCGACGACCGCATGCGGCACGTACGGTTCTTCGAGCGAAGCGATTTCGTCCGCTGTCAGCGTGACGTTCAAAGCACCGACGGCCTCGTCCAAATGACGCGCTTTCGTGGCGCCGACGATCGGTGACGTGACCGTGTCTTGTTGTAGGAGCCAAGCGAGGGCGACTTGCGTCCGGGTGATTCCGCGCGTCTCGGCGATCGCGGCGACTCGTTCGATGATGAGCCGGTCGGCGTCCATCGTCGCGTCATACTTCGAACGTTGAATCACATCCGTCTCGGAGCGGTGGGTCACGGTCGACACGTCGCGTGTCAGGCGCCCCGAGGCGAGCGGACTGTACGGCGTCACACCGATCCGTTCTTCACGGCAGAGCGGCAGCATTTCACGCTCTTCTTCCCGATAAATCAAGTTCAAATGGTTTTGCATCGACACGAACCGGGTCCAGTTGTTCCGTTCCGCCACGTGGAGCGCTTTTTGAAACTGCCAGGCGTACATTGCTGATGCGCCGATATATCGGGCCTTCCCGGACTTGACGACGTCATGGAGCGCCTCCATCGTCTCTTCAATCGGCGTATCGTAATCCCAGCGATGGATGATATACAGGTCGACATAGTCGGTCTCGAGCCGTTTCAAGCTATGGTCGATCTCGGACAGAATCGCCTTCCGCGACAACCCGCCACCGTTCGGGCCGTCGTGCATCCGACCGTGAACTTTTGTCGCGAGCACGATCTCGTCCCGGTTCGCATAATCACGAAGCGCACGTCCGACATACTCCTCACTCGTGCCTTTCGAGTAGATGTTCGCCGTGTCAAAGAAGTTGATGCCGAGGTCAAGCGCTTGTTTGATGATCGGACGGGTCGCTGCCTCATCGAGCACCCAGTCGTGGATCCATCGGTTCGCATCGCCGAAGCCCATGCAACCGAGACAGAGACGCGAGACGTCGAGTCCCGTATTGCCAAGTTTTACGTATTCCATATGAAATCCTCCTTCAAAGTTTATGTGTGGAGAGGAATCGTTCGAACTCCTCCACGGTACTGTCGTCGTTGACGGTCAATCGTAATTCGGCATGAGTGCCAAGCGGAATCGCCAACGCCTCGACAAGTGCCTCCGGTGTCGGTTCGAGTCGGAATGAATCGAGCCGAATCGTCGCGTCATGGGTCAGCAAGTAACGCGTGAGAAACGCCGCGAAACCGCGTTCGATTGTCACGTGATACGTCTTTTCCATGTCCATTCCCCTCCTTTGCCATCAGTATGAAGCGGGAAGCAGGACGAGCGTTAGCGCGTTCATGTCGTGTTTTTGCCTAATCCTCTCAACAGGATGGACAGGCCTCGTCCAAGAAAACAATCTGCCGTATACTGAAGGGGAGAAAACCGAGGGGGGATGGGCGACATCGAGACACGACTGGAATTGATTGAGATCATTACACGACACATACCGGGGGACGGGGTGCATCCGACGATTGTTCCGGCGCTGACGTTCATTCATGAATCGATGGTGACCGAGCCGATCACCCGCGTCAATGAACCGTCGTTTTGCCTAATCCTGCAGGGTGGCAAAGAGATGTTGTTCGGTGACGAACGGCTCGTCTACGAGGGCGGACATTACCTCGTCGCCTCGGTCGACTTGCCTGTGACGGGTCAAGTGACGAAAGCGAGCACAGAACTGCCATACGTGGCACTGAAACTCGAGTTGACGATTGATGACTTGATCGATGCCGTCGGACACGTCGAACTGACCGAACCGCGTGAACCGAAGCGAGGCATGTATATCGCCGATGCCGACGAGGCGTTGTTCGATGTCGCGCTCCGGCTCGCCCGTCTCGTCGACACACCGGATCACGTGGCACTCGCGCCGCTTTATAAGCGCGAGCTCCTGTATTGGGTGGCGCAAGGGTCGAACGGGGAGATGCTGCGGCAGTTGGCGTTTGAAGGGAGTCAGGCGTTCCGCATCAAACGCGTCATCGACCATTTGATGACCCATTTCAACGAGACGATTCGGAGTGAGGAGTTGGCCCGCGTCGCCAATATGAGCGTCTCGACGCTCCACCGTCATTTCAAGGAAGTGACGGCGATGAGCCCGCTCCAATTCCAAAAGCAGTTGCGGCTCCAAGAGGCGAGACGGCTGTTGCTCATGCAGGCGACGGACGTGGGCGAGGCGGCGTTCCAGGTCGGCTATGAGAGCCAATCGCAGTTCAGCCGCGAGTATGCCCGGTTGTTCGGGCTGTCGCCTCGGGCCGACGTGCGGCAACAACGACAGCTTTGACAAAGGAAATGCGCGAGCGGTATGCTTGAGGGGAAAATGACATGCATCAGGATTGTTACTGAATCATCAGGCAAAACCTAAACTGGGCGCACGCGTTGCGTCTGGTTTAGGTTTTTCTTGTGTTCAGGACAAAAAGGAGGACATTATGCGACACATCATCTTTTTAGACGTCGACGGCACGCTCGTCGATGACCACGGCAACATCCCGGAATCAGCCAAACGGGCCGTCCGACAGGCGCGACAGAACGGCCATCTCGTCTTCTTATCGACCGGGCGCTCGAAGGCCGAGCTGTTCTCGGACATTCTCGACGTCGGCTTTGATGGCATCATCGGGGCGGCCGGAGGCTACATCGAGCTCGAGGAGAAAGTGCTGTACCATCAACAAGTCTCGACGGACGACCTGAGCCACCTCATCTCGTTCTTCACTGAACACGGCATCGACTTCTATCTCGAGTCGAACGACGGCCTGTTCGCCGGCGGCAACGCCAAGGCGCGCGTGGCGACGATGATCGACGAGTTGATGGCGGACAATCCGGAAGCGAGCGCGACGATCGAGCGCGGCTTAAAGCCATTCCATGACGCGATGATGGAAGGGGTCGACCTCGTCCGTCCCGACGTGAACAAAATCTCGTTCCTCGGCTCATCCGTCCCACTCGACGTGATCCAACAAGAGTTCGCATCCCGCTTCACCGTCATCCCGAGCACGGTCGCCGTATTCGGGGCCAACAGCGGGGAGCTGTCCATCCCGGGTGTCAACAAAGCGACGGCGATTGCGACGTTGCTCGAACATCTAGGGCTCGAGCGAGCGCAGACGTTCGCCTACGGGGACGGGTTGAACGACATCGAGATGCTCGAATACGTCAAGGTCGGTGTCGCCATGGGGAACGCCAAACCCGAGGTCAAGCGCGTCGCGGACGACGTGACGGATGCGTGTGATCAAGACGGACTCTTCAATAGCTTTAGAAAATATGGACTGATGTAACTGGTAATTGAGGCCGTCTTCGGAGACGGTCTCTTTTTTATGGTTGCATTTTGGATAAACTTCAATTAATATCGTTTCATAGCTAACGATTAAGGAGGACGCAGATGAGACACGACCAGCGAGAACTAGAATGGGACGACCGATTCAAACTTTTTGTAGATGAATTCGATCGTGATGCCATAGCAATTTTGACATCGATTGATCATTTTGCACACACGATGAGAAGTCACTTTGAGAATCAAGTGCTCGTTCATTATCGTCTATCTTGGACCGCCTTCGCGATTCTTTACGAACTGTTCATCCACGGAAAGCTAGAAGTGCGTGATTTAGCGGGCAAAATTGGTATCAGTAAGGCCACGGTCAGTAATGTGTCAAAGACGCTTGAGAAGAATGGCTATTGCGGACGTGAGAGCGACAAAAAAGATCGCCGTATGACACGACTATTTTTGACCGAATCCGGTGAAGAGACAGTAGCGACACTATACCCGAAGTTCCATGCGGAGGAACGCCGACTCGTCCGACATTTGGACACGGGTGAGAAAAAGACATTGCTTCGATTATTAAACAAAATGAACGACAAAGGAGAGAGTGAGTCGAATGAGACAGACGTTTGAAGAGATGACACTGACCGATGAGCAGTTACTGGAAGTCGAGAGGCAGATGGCTGAATACACGCAAGGGGTGGACGACATCATTCCTACCGAAGAGCTGAGGATGAAAGTAGCGAAATCGCTGCTCAATAATCGTCCACTCAAGGTCAAGCTCGGCCTCGATCCCTCGGCGCCCGATATTCATTTAGGACACACTGTCGTGTTAAACAAGATTCGCCAATTTCAAGAAAACGGTCATGAGATTCACTTGATTATTGGTGATTTCACTGGAAAGATTGGAGACCCGACCGGGAAATCAACCGCACGGGTCCAACTGACGGATGAAGTGGTCAAACAAAATGCGCAAACGTATTTTGATCAATTCGGCAAGCTGATCGATATGGACCGTGTCGTCCTGCACTATAATTCAAAATGGTTGAAAGGACTCAGCCTCGAGGATGTCATCGGCCTAGCCGGTAAAATCACAGTCGCTCGTATGATTGAACGGGATGATTTCGAGGAACGGCTCGCCCTTGGTAAACCGATTTCCCTCCATGAGTTCTTTTACCCCCTATTGCAAGGGTATGACTCGATTCATCTCGAAAGCGATATTGAAATTGGAGGAACCGATCAACATTTCAACATCTTGATGGGACGACATTTCCAAGAAAAGTTCAGACGAGAAAAACAAGTCGCCATCTTGATGCCGCTTTTAGAAGGGCTCGATGGGGTCGAGAAGATGTCGAAATCAAAACACAACTACATCGGTATCGATGAGTCACCCGCGGACATGTATGGGAAGACGATGTCGCTTCCGGATGAGCTCATGCCAAAGTTTTTCACGTTGGCAACCGGATTCCCACAAGAAACGATTGAGGCGACGTTACGCGCACTCTTGTCAGGGAGCTTACACCCACGAGATGCGAAAATGAAACTCGCTAAACGGTTCGTCGAGCTATACCACGGCGAAGAGGCGGCGGAACAAGCCGAACAAGGTTTCAAACGAGTGTTTCAGCTTCGATTATTGCCGGAGGATATGGAACAACGAAAAATTTCAGATGGCGAATCTTTGACGTTACTTGAGGCAGTCATGAAGTTCGACTTATTCTCTTCAAAGAGTGAGGCGAGGCGCATGATTGCCGGCGGTGGAGTCCGCATCAATGGGGACAAACAAACGGATGGCGACGCGCCGATTCTACTCAAAGCCGGTATGATTCTACAAGTCGGTAAACGTAAGTTCATTCAACTGAAAGACTAAACAAGGGAAGCCCGTTTCGGGTTTCCCTTGTTTTACGTGCTCGTTTTATCCATGTCGTTGACGACATCGGCGAGGGTCACATGCTTCAACACAGACTCCATCGCCGATTGGGCATGGATGAAAATCGGTTCGATCGTCGCTTGGATATGTTGGCCGACGGGGCACGCTGGGTTCGGATTGTCATGGATACTGAACAGCTCATTCTCCTCAACAACACTGACGGCGCGATAGACGTCATAGAGCGAAATCTCGGTCAAGTCTTTCGTAAGTTTGGCTCCGGCGACGCCAGGCTTCACTTCGATCAAATCGGCTTTCTTCAACATGGCCATGATTTTTCGAATCAAGGCCGGGTTCGTGTTGACACTGCCGGCCAAAAAGTCAGACGAGGTGACACCGTCCTTATTGACCTCGATCAACGTCAAGATGTGAATGCCGACCGCGAAACGGCTACTGATGGACATAGGCCACCACCTTTCTGCGGAGTCATGTAAGTGAATTGGTTACATCTTCAGTATAACAGGGAACAAACAATTGACAAACGAAGATGCTGTAACTATGATGATTACATGTAACTGATTCAATTACAGGTTAAAAGGAGGAAATGATTCATGAAATACTTAGTCACAGGTGCAACCGGAAAACTCGGTTCGAAAATTGTCGATGTGTTACTCAAATCGGTACCCGCAAGTGAACTCGCGGTCAGTGTGCGCAACCCTGAAAAAGCAGAAGCACTGAAAGCGAAAGGGGTCGATGTACGCCACGGCGACTTCGACAAGCCGGAGACGCTCGATGAGGCGTTCAAAGGTGTCGAACGACTGCTCATCATCTCGGCGGACGGGGACAACGACACCCGCATCCGTCAACATGCGAACGCCGTCGAGGCGGCTGAACGCGCAGGCGTATCGTTCATCGCCTATACGAGTCTCGCCGACGCGACAGATAGCCAAAACCTGATGGCACCACCGCATGTCGAGACGGAAGGCGCGATCGAACGGACGGGGATCCCGCATGCGTTCTTGCGCAACAACTGGTACTTAGAGAATGAGCTCGGCAGCATTCAAGGCGTGCTCGCCGGCGCACCTTGGGTGACGGCGGCCCGTGACGGAAAAGTCGGTTGGGCGCTGCAAGAAGACTACGCCGAAGCGATTGCGAACGTTCTGATGGCGGACGATTTCGAACAAGATATCTTCGAATTGTCAGGCCCGCTCCATACGCAAGCCGAACTCGTCGAGGCGCTCGGTGAAGTGCTCGGGCGCGAAGTGACGCTCCAAGAAGTGAGTAATGACGCTTACGCTGGCGTCATGCGCGGCGCCGGGGTGCCGGAAGGGGCGATTCCGATCGTCGTCGGCATTCAAGATAGCATCCGCAACGGCTCGCTCGAGGTCGAGTCGAACGATTTCGAGTTGGTGCTCGGTCGTCCGGTGACACCGCTCAAAGAGGCGCTTCAAAAGCTCGTTTCGACGTTATAAAACATAGTGACGTCACGTTTTCGATGATCGAGAACGTGATGTTTTTTGATGATTGCTAGCGATTTGTCTTCACATATTTGGGCACACGTCATCCCCATCCCGTATACTAGGAATAAATGGATAATCAGAAGTATACATAGGAAGGATGGATCACATGAAAAACATAGTATTTCTAACGGGCGTTGTCCTCAGTTTGCTCATTCTATTTGGGTTGCGCTATGAGTTCCACGTGATTGGGGATGTGGGCTTTAGAATCGCGGCCATTCTCATGTTCGTATCGGTACTCATCGTTCGGTCGATTGCAAAAATTTCATTCTTCAGCCATTCATAAAAACAGACCGCGAATCGACATTCGCGGTCTGTTTTTTAGTTGGCCCGGGCTTCGAGCTGACCGGTCACATCTTCTAACGTACTCGCGGTCGAAGCGAGTCGGTCCGACATATGACTCAACTCTTTTTGGATGGCGACTTGTTCCTCGGTGGCGGCAGCGACGTGCTGGATCTGTTGCTGCAGTTCGCTCGCCGCTCGTTTCGTCGTCGCGAGACGTGATTCGAGCGTCTCCATCTGCGACGTCACACGTTGACGCGTCTCTTGAATCGAGCTGATTTGACCGTCGATCTCGGATACGTCCTCGGTCAAACGATGGAAGACGGCAGTCACATCGGCCGAGACAGTTTGACAGTTCTCGGTCGCGCGTTTGAACAACTGTGCCGAATCGCGGACGACGGTCGTGTCATCCATCAGTCCACCGAGAACGCGGGTCATCTCGGCCGCATAATCTCGGGACTGGACGGCGAGCTTGCCGACTTCAGAAGCGACGACGGCGAAACCACGCCCAGCGTCACCGGCCCGGGCTGCTTCAATCGAGGCGTTCAAAGCCAGCATGTTCGTCTGGTCGCTGATTGTCTCGACGTGTTGCAGGATGGCTTGAATCTCGGTCGACCGGTTCGACATCGTCGTGACGACGTGTTCGAGTCGTTCGGACTCACTAATGATTTCTTCGACTTTCGTTTCCATCCGTTGCATGTCACCGTTCCCGGCTAGTGCGTCGGCCGCGATGCGTGACGAGGCGGCAGCTGTTTGCCCCATCCGTTCCTGGATGAGCGCCGTGAGGGAGCGAATCGATTGAATCTCATCGGCCCCGTGGTTCATCGACGTCTCTTGCTCGGTCGCGTGCGCGACGATCGGATCGACCGTGACGGCGATTTGTTCCCCGGACTCGAGCGACTGGTTGGCCGCTGTCTCGAGTTCGGTCGCATGCGTCTTCAATGTCATGACGAGTTGACTCGCATCAGTGACCGCTTGCTTCAGCAAACGGCGCGTCTCGTCTTCCTGTGCTTTGAGACGCGACGACTCAAGGTTACGGAAATGAATCTGCGCGACGAGCACGGCGCTCAGCAAGACGAGATAGACCGCATGGACGAGCAATAGGCTGAACGGATAGTCGGCCGTCCCGCAGATGATTTCGGGGACTAAAAAGTAGCCGACCAGATGTTGCACGGCGAAGATGACGGTGCTGTAGATGATCAAGTCGATACGACGCATGAACGACAAGATGGCCAAGACGACGAAAATCGAGAAGTGATATTCGACGAGCCCTTGACCGCCGGCGACGGTCGAGATACTCGCGAACGTGAGCGTCAGCATCATCAAGTGCGGGAACCAGTGCGCTTTGACCCGCTGGCTGACGACCATGGCGATCAATAGCACGATCGGAACGGCGAACAGGACCCATGTCGCGATGGGATATGCGTAGCCGACGGAGCCGTTCCGGAGCACGGTGTACGTATAGGCGAAATCGGTGAAGCGGTGGAGCAGGTGAACGATGACAGACGTAAGGACGATGACGAACGTGGTGACGAGCATCAATTGATTGCGTTTTTCAGAACTCATACAGTTTCCCCCTGATAATAGGTCGATATAGCTACTCATTTATCGTCCGATTGACACGAATGTTTATCGTTTTTACGTGTCGGCGCAAAAAAAAGAGAAGCCAATGTGCTTCTCTAGTCTGTAGTGAGCCCGAGCCATCGTTTGACCGGTTCGCGGAAATAGTAAGTGACACCAATCAACGTGACGAAGACGAGGGCGGCGATGACGACCAAGGTGATGCTTCCCGAGGCGAGACTCGCACCGAGGAAACTGTAGGCGAGCGTCCCCGGGATCATACCGAGCACAGTCGCGAGGATGAACGATTTGAATTTAACTTTGGCGATTCCGCCGGCATAACTGAGCAAATCGAAGCTGACGAGCGGGATGAGCCGCAATATGAACACGTACAGGAAGCCGCGCTGTTCCATCTGTGTGAACAGTTTCTCCGACCACGGATAACTCTCGACCTTGAGCACCGAACGGCCGAACAGTCGGGCCATGACGTAACCGGTAACGGCCGCGGCCGTCGCCCCGAACAAGATATAGAGGACACCCGGCCATACCCCGAAGGCGAGGCCGGCCCCGAGCGACAGCACGGACGTCGGCAAGAAGATGAGCGGGCCGATCGCGTAAATGAGAAAGAAGACGACCGGACCCCACCAGCCGAACGACAGCACGATGTCACGGACATCAGACGGGCGCAGCTCGTAATGGACATGTGTGATATAGAAGATGCTCCCGAATACGGCGAGCATGAGACTGAGTTTGAGCCAGCGTGGCACGCGAATCATTCCTTTCGAATCGATCAGTCTTTTTTTCATCGTATCGTATTTTTCGTTCGAATGAAGGTGAGTCAGCTTACAAACTGGTGCCCAATGTGCTGATGGAACCGATTGTGCTACTGAAAATAGAAACTTAGGTCAACGCATGTGCGATCACGCTTCATGTGAACCTGCTTTCCTACGATAAAGCACATAGGAGGGATGATCATGAAAAATTTAAGTATGTCTAAAAAGTTTGCGGTGCTCATCACTGTGTTCATCGCGACGCTCGTCATTATCGCGGCGCTCAGCCACGTCTTTATAAGCAGGATGGCCGACGCAGGAGAAGAAATTTATGAGGAGCGGTTGTTACCAATTAAGGCACTCGGTCAAGTTCGGACGGACAACCGTGCGCTTGAAGGTTATGTACTCGAGTTGATGTTAGCAACCGAAGAAAGTCGTAACGCGGAACTCCAAGAAAATATTACGGAGCGACGAGACAGCATGGTCGAGAATTTAAGGTTGTTCAATGAGAACTTCGCGTCGACAGATGTTGACATGCAACAACAAGTCACAGATTTGAATACGTTGATTACGACGTATTTGGAACGGATTGATATCGTCTTGCAACCGGCAATCAGAAACGAGAATACAGCAGCCTATCGCCAATATGTCAGCGAGCTACGCCCGATTCGCCTCGCCCTCGTCGAAACGGCGACGGTCGTCATGGACGGCATCAACCAAGAAGCTGAGACGGCAAGCACGACGATGCAGAACGAGCGGACGGAATCGGTCACATTGTTCTGGGTGCTCGTCGCCATCGGCGCGCTCATCTCAATCGGGCTCGGCGTCTATATCACGCGCCTCATCGTCCGCCCGGTCCGTGAGTTGAATGGACTCATGAGCCGTGCTGGGGCCGGTGATTTGACGGTCGACAGCACGTACACGTCGCGCGACGAGATCGGGTCGCTCGCAGCATCGTTCAACGACATGAAGGACAGTCTTCGCGATTTGATCGGCAACGTCACGTCGACGGCGGGACGCGTCGCGACGTCATCGGACGATTTGAAATCGAACGTCGAAGAGACGACGAAAGCGACAGAGATGGTCGCCGTCACGATGGAAGAGATCGCGTCAGGTTCGCTCCGTCAATTGACGCGGGTGAAAGAATCGAGCAGTACGCTCACCGAACTGACGAACGGGATTCATCACGTCTCGGACAGTGCCCAACACATGACCGAACTGTCGGACGGGGCACTTCAAAAAGTCGGGACTGGCAATGAGTTGATTGACACGCTCGAGTCACAGCTCGAGGCGATGAACGAAAAAGTGAAGGCGTTGCAGACGGTCATCGGCCAGCTCGACGTCCGCTCGCAAGAGATCGGCAGCATCACCGGTACGATTTCAGGTATCGCCGAACAGACGAACTTGCTCGCCTTGAACGCGGCCATCGAAGCGGCCCGAGCTGGCGACCACGGACGCGGTTTCGCCGTCGTGGCCTCGGAAGTGCGGAAACTCGCCGAAGAGTCGGCCATCGCGACGAAACGGATTTCCGGTTTGATTGGAGACACGCAGACAGAGACGAAACAAGCCGTCCAAACGATGCACGTCGTCGAGAGCGAGATGGGTCACAGCGTCACGAACGTCCAACAAGCGGGCGTCGCGTTCGAGGACATCAAGCGGGCGATCGAAGAAGTCGGACAAAAAGTCGAGGAAGTGTCAGGTGCTGTTCAAGAGATGGCAGCCGGGGCGACCGAGATTCTGACGTCCGTGAACGAGATCCAAGGCATCACCGAGACGACCGCGACTGAAACCGAGAACACCTCGGCGGCGACGGAAGAACAGATGGCATCGATGGAAGAGATCACGGCCTCGGCCCAAGAGCTGTCGAACATGGCAGACGAAATGCGTCAAATGACAAAACGATTTAATGTGTAACAAACAGGCAGGTCGCCATCGACCTGCCTGTTTTACGTTCTTAGTACTTGTTCCGTGTGCCGTTTTAAAGAAACATAGCTGTTCAGGGACCGTGGTCATCATCTAAATAAATCTATCAGGCGAGGGGCACGCGATGGGTCAATTTCCCATAGGTAGTTAGTAATGATGCCGAAAATACTTTTTATGTAAAAATAACCATTTTGTAATAATTTGCTATCTGTTGATTGAATCTAATCTAAATTATGGTAGATTGAGACTTGTATCACAGCTTCACGCTACAAAATAACAATAGGAAAGAAGGAATGCGTTATGAAAAAGAAGACAAAACAGTTCACGAGCTCAGCTTTAGTAGTCGGCACGATTTTATTAGGCGCAGGGTCTGCATCAGCAGCAACTTTCGGTACTGCATCTAGTGGAGCATCTTCAGTAGAGTCGTTTCAAATCAAGTACAATGGCGAGGCTTGGAACTATAGTAGCTCGAAGTATAAGTCTACTTCGTTTAAATACACGCGAAATAGTAGAACTCTACTAAGTAAAACGGCCTACAGCAGCAAAGTATCGGGTTCTGTGTGGGACGATTTAAGATGGGGAGACAAGTACACTACATACTTTAGTTGGGCCCGTGGTGCACTAAAGTAAGGCTTCTTGATTTAGGTTTTTTTTAAAGTAGATGAGATGAATTAGGCCCGTCAGGTATGTTCCTAGTAGGGCCTGATTTTGAGCTCATACAACGTGATCAATGTATATCTCACTGGAGTGCTATCTTACTTTTTTTGATTATAAATTATAACTTACGGTTTTTTTTAGCTAGGTAGTTGGTGTTTATTAATACGTGATACCATAAATTTATAAATGCCATCTTTAAGGAGTAGGTTATGAAATATTCTCTATTTAGATTTATCGATGTTTTTGAATCTTTTTCCATCTATCTCTTTTGTTTTGTTGTAAATTTGATATTTGCTTATGTACAAACTGTGGATTTAGGGGATTCTTTTATTTTAATGTCATTTATTGAAAGTATTGTCGACTATCAATTTATTATAAGTATTCTGCTTACCTTTATTATGATGGTCTTTCATTATCAATTTTTAAACCGGAGAAAAACAGAAATAGCCTGCCGAATACTTGTGGGAGACACAAAGGAAAAAATCATCATCCGATATATTTTGAACAGTCTGGCCATATTGACCTTCAGCTTTTTGTTATCTCTATCATTGAACTATTATTTAAATTTGAATGTAACCAGCAATCTCTACTTGGTAATGCTGTTTATTGTATACATATTAATTAGTGCAGGTCAGGTGAAAAGAGAATGAGAATCTTACACTTTTTTATAACTAAAATCTTTTTAAAGAGATGGATACTTGTTTTTGCAATGATCCTATTGCTTTTCCTAGCGAATTACCTGTCGTTTAGTGCCACTCGTTCAATTATCTCAACGTTTCAAGGCTATCAAGAAATAGAAACGCTAAATCGAGAAGGCAATTATATAGCTAACCTCAATCCAGATAGTGAAGCGGATTTTGATCGATTTGATGTAGAAGATACACAACGGCTATACGGCTATTTGAACGACAATTATACATATGCTCTGCAGGCCGATGGTTTTACGACTTCATTGGACAATGAACATGATATGGAAGCTACTTTCAGTTACATCAATGAAGAGGCTTATAAGATCAATCAATATAAATTATCTGAAGGAAACCATTTAAATTTTGATTATCAATTCAACAAAGAACAAATATCTGTTTTGATAGGTGCCGGTCTGGCTTCGACCCATCCTGTGGGGTCAACGATTGAGACCACCGATCCTGTCACTCAACAAAAAGTCGATTTAAAAGTTCAAGGGGTCTTGAAAAAGAATACACACCGTTCTAATTTTTATGCGCCCAATTCAAAGAATTATTTCAACTTTTCAATTCTCCTACCGGTTAACGAACAATTTATCCAAAGTGCGGGCCTTGACCTCCACGTGAATGGTTTGATGGATATAGTGCTTTTGGATTCTACAAAAGAGGAAGCGACGAAATTGAGTGAACAGATCCAGAAGAATTTAGGGTTAGACTTTAACTTCTTCAATCAACAAGAGAACTTTACTTATTTTGAAGATTATTACGTGAGTTCATTAAAAATTATTTCTGCGATTACTGGGGTTTTGCTCATTGTCATCGTTTGTTTGGCTATCTGGAATACATTGATAAGTGTCCGATTAATGATTAAAGATTTTACAGTCAATTTATTAGTCGGATTGAGCTATTCCAAACTGAGAAGCATTTTTTACAGTTACTTCGGGATCTTGTTTTCGATCAATCTAGTCATCTTGTTTGCAATCACTGCTTTCAATAGATACGGGTTTTGGTTAAGAAAAGACTCGATTTTTGCTACGTACGGAATGTTTGGCTTGATCAGTATGGATTGGATCGCCTTACTAGTTGTTCTATTCATCGACGTTATCATTGCGTTCATGATTGTAGAAATTGCGCTTAAAAAAATTAAAGGCATTCCGATCTCGGTGGGGGTTATGAAATGAGTAGTGTCATCAAGCTAGAAATCCAAAAAAAAACGTTTAAGAAGAAAGGTTTTTCGATTTTAAATGATTTCGAGTTGGAAGTTCAACCTGGTGAAAGAGTTTCGATTATCGGGGAGTCTGGAGTTGGTAAGTCTTCGCTGCTCAATATTATCGGTTTACTTGACACACAATACGAAGGAAGTTATGAGCTCTTTGACTCATCTGTGAAGGATTTATCGCGAGATAAATTGGCTGAATGGCGTAATCAAAAAATTGGGTTTGTACTTCAAGAGTCGGCACTGATTGATTCCTTGACCATCGAGGATAATATTAAACTACCCCTTATGTACGCAAACATCGAAAAAGATCCGAGTGTCCAAGAACACTTTAAGCGAATTGTTAACAAAATAGGAATTGAGTCCATTTTGAAAAAGAAACCGCTTGAGTGTTCGGGTGGACAACGATCAAGAGCCGTCTTTGCTAGGGGGGTCATCATGAATCCTCAAATCATTTTATCGGATGAACCGACGGCGTCACTTGACTCAAAGAACAAAGAAAACATCATCGATTTACTTTTTGAGATGAATAAAGAATTCAATACGACCGTTATTACCGTAACGCATGATTTAGACGTAGCCAATCGTCATGGACGAGTAATTACTCTCGAAAGGAGTGAATAAAATGGGATTTTTTGCAATGGTCATCTCCTTTATACTCGGTATATTCTTAACCGTTATTGGCTTTGCTCGCAGAAAACATAACTTGTTGTACAAACTTTCAATAGTACTCGGGATTGCTCTCATTGTGTTTGCGGTGTATCTAGCAAGGCCCCAATAAGAAAACGAACAGGCAGGTCGCCATCGACCTGCCTGTTTTAGCGTGACTCGTAAGCCGCAATCCATTGCTCGGGCGTCATCTTCGAGACGAGTTCACCCATCAACTCATATGGGATATGCTTCACGTTTTTGAAGCGGATACAGCTCTTGCCCATGTCGAGCTTCGTCGGCACTTGGGCGGCGTAGGACTCCTCGAACCAGCGGAGCAACTCCGGGTCACTATAGACGCCCATATGATACACGGCGACGTGGTTCTTTTGAGCGATGACACTCAAAAACGGGAGCGGGGTGCCCGGCGTGACGTGATACCCGGACGGATACGTCGATAGCGGGACGACGTAGTGGATACCTGTGCCGTCGGTCGTCTTCTCGAACCCGTCCGGTAGGTGTTCATCGATGACGTCAATCAAACGGATGAAAGCGTCGAGCCGCTTGTCGTCGACGAGTGTCGTATAGTCCATCAGACGTCACCTCCCCGTAAAATCTTCGCCATCGCCTTGCCTTTGGCCAGCTCATCGATGAGCTTGTCCAAATAACGGATCTCGCGCATGAGCGGCTCCTCGACGTTCTCGACGCGGACGCCGCAGACGACGCCTTTGATCAAGGCGCGGTCCTCGTTCATATGAGGTGCGGTGGCGAAGAACGTGTCAAAGTCGACCTCGGCTGCAAGTTGCTGTTCAAGCCCGGCCTCGTCATAGCCGGTCAACCAGCGGATGATCGTGTCGACTTCGTCTTTCGTCCGTCCTTTTCGTTCGGCTTTCGCGACATAGAGCGGATAGACGCTTGCGAAGCTCGTCGTGTAAATGCGGTGTGCCATGAGATCCCCTCGTTTCGTGGAATGATACCTCTATTTTCTCACACAAGCAAAGCTCATACGCATAATATTTTTTGTTGCAAATGCAACTAAATGCATTATACTGAACGTAACGTATTGTAAATACAACAATCAGGAGGATTGTATGAGAGACCAGTTACGTGAAATCGGGATGATTGCCCGTGCCCTCGATTCGATCAGCAATATCGAATTCAAAGAGCTCGAGCTGACGAAAGGGCAATATTTATATTTGGTCCGGATTTGTGAAGAGCCGGGCATCATCCAAGAGAAGCTCGCCGAACTCATCAAAGTCGACCGGACGACGGCGGCGCGAGCGATTCAAAAGTTGGAGACGAACGGGTTGATCATCAAGCAGGACGACCCGCACAACAAGAAAATCAAACGGCTCGTCCCGACCGAACGGGGCAAAGGACTGTACCCGGTCATTATCCGCGAGCACGAACATTCGACGGACGTCGCGCTCGCCGGGCTGAGTGACCAGGAAGCCGAGCAGCTGCTCCGGCTATTGAAGCGGGTCCGCCACAATATCGAAGGGGACTGGGACGCGGTGAAGAAAGGAAAGAAACGAGACTACTAGGGGGAACAATCATGATCACCATCAAAGCTTGCACAATCGAAGACGTTGACGCACTTCGCACCATCAGTATCGAGACGTTCACGGAGACGTTCGAAGCCGAGAATGACCCGGCGCATCTGGCCGCGTATCTCGAGCGGGCGTACAACATGGCGCAACTTAAAAAAGAGCTTTCGAATCCAGACTCACAGTTCTTCTTCGCCATACTCGACGGGGAAGTGGCTGGTTACTTAAAAGTGAACGCCAACAACGCCCAGACCGAGGCCATGGGCGAGGAGACGTTCGAACTCGAACGGATCTATGTGCGACGCGCCTTCCAAGGAAGTGGCGTCGGGAAGGCGTTGTATGACCAGGCCATCACGTGCGCGGGTGAGCTGAACAAACGTGAAATCTGGCTTGGCGTCTGGGAACATAACCATAAGGCACTCGCCTTTTACCGAAAGCACGGCTTCGTCCAGACCGGGGCGCACACATTCTATATGGGCGACGACGCCCAAGTCGATTTGATTATGGCCAAGCCGCTTCGTCCGTGACCCATTCCAGTATCCCGGACAAATCCTCATAGACGGCGTCAGGAGCCAGGTCGGGCATGTCGACCGGTTTGCCGTTACGATTGATCCAGGCCGTGTGGAACCCGAAGTTTTTCGCACCGGCGATGTCCCAACCATTCGAGGATAGAAACAGTACCTCGTCCCGCTTCAACCCGCTGTTCTTGAACCAGTGCATGTAGGCGGCCGGTGACGGCTTGGCTTTTTTGATGCCGTCGATGCTGACGAGTTCGTCGAACAGGTCGGTGAACCCGGCGTTGTGGATGAGTTCCTCGAGCATCGCGTCCGTCCCGTTCGAGAGGACGATGGTCTGTTTATGATGCAGCTGGTGCAAGACGTCCGCAACTTCTTCATATGGCGACAGCTTCGCATATGTGGCAATCAATGCGTCCTCGGTCTCGGCCGTCCACGTCACTTCGGCCGCCGACAAGGCGTACCGGAGCGCGTCGCGCGTGACGACGGAGAAGTCCTCATAACGCCCCATGATGTGGCGGGTAAAGAAGTAGTCGAGCTGTTTCGTCCGCCACGCCTGGCTAATTTGTTCACCTTTTCCGGGGAACTGTTCGTCACACGCCGTCTTGACGGAATGCACGTCGAACAAGGTCCCGTATACATCGAACACGAACGCTTTAATAGTTGGTTTCATGAAATCCCTCCTCAGTAAAATTTCGTCACCTACTCTTTACCCTAGTTGGCGTGAATTATACGGAGGGATCCAGTCAGTTGATGAAGGACAAGACAGGAGGAAGACGATGTACGTCCCAAAACTATACGCCGTGAACGATCCGAAAGAAGTCCACGCATTTCTGAAGGCCCACCCGTTCGGCACCGTCGTCACGCATGACGGACAGAAGCCGATCGCGACGCACGTGCCGCTCCGTTTCCATGAGGAGGAGGGGCACGTCTGGTTTACGACACATGTCGCCAAAAACAATCCGCAGTGGCGGTCGATTGAAGACCAGACCGTGCTCTTGATCGTCCAAGGGCCGAACGCCTATGTGTCCGCATCCTGGTACGGGCACGAGGACGTATCGACGTGGAACTATCAGGCGGTGCATGCATACGGACAGGCGACGATTATGAACGAGGCACAACTCGAGGAAGAGTTGGAGGGACTGCTTCAAGACCATGAAGGAGACCGCGAGCATGCCGTCGTCTGGGAGGAACTGTCGGAGCCGGTGCAACGGCAGAAATATGGCGTCGTCGGGTTCCGCATCGACATTTCGGAGATGCAGGCGGCGTTCAAGCTGAGCCAGAATCGAAACGAGACGGATTATACACGGATCGTCTCCGAGCTCGAGCAAACTGGGTGTCCGATGGCAGATGTGATGCGAGAACATAAAAAATAACCCTTTTCCCCGTCTGTGCGATTTAAACGCAGATGGGGGAAGGGTTTGTTTCATGAAGATTCAATGTCGACATGGTGGCTCGTGATGGCGCGATCTAACTGGTGGAGGTACAGTTTCATCGTTAAAAACACGATGAAGGAAAAGCCGAACAACAAATAGAGCGGAGACCGATATGCGAGCATACCAAGCGCTGTGAATAACAAGAGCGCGAGCACGACAATATAGCCGTATCGCATGATGCTGAATAACGCCAACTTCAAGGCATCCATCGTCTTCATCTCGTAGTGCGTCAAAATCGGAAATAGAAATAACGATAGGGAGACGAAGACAAATCCAATCACGAACAGACCGGTGAAGAGAATCGTCTGCCCGGTGTCGATTTGACGAATGAGCAAAAAGTCGATCAACAAGACGAATACAAACAAGGTCCAGGCTATACCGAGTTTATAATGACGGCGCACCCCTTCATTAAAGAAGCGGAAGTAGGCGCGGAACACGCTGTAGTCTTGGTTGACCGACCATTGCCGTGTGACGGCATGTAAGGCGTACAAGGCCGGGAACAAAGTGATGACAGGCAGAATGGTCAGTAAGAAGACCACGTTCAGTTGCACCAGGCTGGTGACAAATTCGAGCGCTTGGAATAGCTTGTTATGTTCATGTTTTAAATTCATGAGGACCTCCAAGAAGTTAGCAGGGAATCAGCCTAATTTAGATTCGAGACGGTTATAGGGTGCAGTCGAGTTACGCACGATCAATTCAGGTTCATACGTATGTGACGGCGGCGTGTCCTTTTTCTCGACAGCTGCGATGATCCACTCGGCTGCGGCACGACCCAATTCTTGCTTCGGGTGGATGATCGAAGTCAGTTTCACCTCTGTCGCGACGGCAAGCACCGAGTCGTCATATCCGACGAGTGAGACGTCTTGGGGGACAGAGAGGCGTAGATTTCTCAACTGGTCCAACACGCTAAGGGCGAGTTGGTCGTTATAACAGACGATCGCGCTCGGCCGTTCGTCCGCGTTCTCGAACACTTGATGAATCACGTCATAAAAAGAAGGCACAAGTTCTTCTGTCGTATACGTTATAATTAATTCTGGCTCTAAGGGAAGATTGTATTCCCGGAACGCGCGTATGAAGCCGCGCATCCGATGGACCCCTTGAAGGTCATCTGTTTTGAAGAGTCCCATGATGCGCTCATGGCCAAGTTTGATGAGATGTTCGGCAGCCAAGAATCCGCCTTTCTCGTCATCCATGATCAAATAAGGAGGCGTCAACTGCGAATAGTACTGGTTAATCATCAAATACGGCGTATGCTGTTGTTCGAGCTCTAAATAATATTTGATATTCGGATTGTAGCTACTGCTCTTCGTCGGCTCGACGATCAACCCATCAATTTGACGATCTAACATCATCTCGAGACATTGCCGTTCTTTCTCGACGTTGTTATCCGTACAAGATAAAGTCAACGTGTATCCTTTTGAAGCCAAGTGAGATTCAATCCCCCGGATAATAGACGGGAAGATATAATCAGACATGTAGGTCGTGATGACCCCGATGTTTTTACCATTGCCTAAACGTTCAATCGTCTGGGGGGTCGAAGTCGGAAGGACGGGGGAACAATACGTGCCCGAGCCTTGTTCACGGTAAAGATAACCTTCATTCACTAATTCTCCTACAGCTTGTCGAATCGTATGACGGCTCACTCCAAATGATTGGACCAATTCATTTTCAGAAGGAATTTTTTCACCGGGTCTTACCGTTCCATCTTTTATCCATTCAAGAATATGATCTTTGACCATATTGTACTTTGTGCGTTGTGCCATCTGGCGTCCCTGCTTTCTCTCATGTACGTCGAACAACTCATACGTACAAGATATGATCTTACTTCCATATTAACAAACAAATGTACCGTTTACTATGAATAAGCAAAAAAAGCATCTGAATTTTCTATGAATATGTACGGATGAAATATAAAAATACATAAAAATCAAATTGACATGTACGAACGTGTGTAATAGACTCGAATTGTACAGAAAACGCTTTCATTACCAATCATATCGGTTTATTGGCTAGTAAATGTATAGTGTTGTGTGGGCTTCATTATACAGTTTGCTTTTTTATTTAACTCAACATGTACGTACATCTTTATCATGCTTTGCACATGAATATAAATTGATGGAGGAATTCACAATGAATCGTAAATCGAAAAAAATGTTTGCGTTGACGATGTCAGCACTGATGACAACTTCTTTAGCGCTCGCCGGCTGTTCGGGAGACGAGGCAGGCGCGGATGGAAAAGTTGAACTGACATTTATGTTCCGTGGAAATCCAGAAGAGGATGAATTATAAAATTAAGTGCAACACCCAAAAGTGAACACAAAAAAAGCCCACAGCGACGTCCTCGTGTAGAATGAAGTCACCACAACACACATTCAGACGGAGGAATCGCTATGAGCTACACCCATCTTACCACAACGGAACGCGTGAAAATAGAGACGTATCTGGAGCTCGGGATGTCCATCCGGTCCATCGCGAGACGGATCGGGCGACAGCCATCGACCGTCTCGCGGGAGATCAGACGGAACCCCGGCTACGAATCGGGACGTGCCCAGAAACGCTACGAGAAGGCGAAGACCAACTGTGGCGCCAAGACGAAACTCGACGACACGATGCGCCGGACGATCGTCGAGAAGCTGCGTGCGACCTGGTCCCCGGAACAGATCGTGGGACGGCTCTTCAACGGAAAGCTCGCCTTCTCCACCATCTACCGTTGGATCTATGCGGGACGGATCGACGTGCCCCTGACCGTGCTCCGCCAGAAAGGGAAACGTCAAAAGCCGACCGAGACGCGCGGACGCATCAACGTCGGACTCTCCATCTCGCAACGACCGCCAGAGGTCAGGGGGCGCCGGACGTTCGGGCACTGGGAGCTCGACACCGTCGTCTCCGGACGAGGGAAGTCGAAGGCGTGCGTCGCGACGTTCATCGAGCGGAAGAGCCGGTTCTATCTCGCCCTGCCGATCGCGGACCGCACCGCGGCCTCGATGGAGGGGGCGATCCATGCGGTGCACGTCGCCTTCCCGGACGGCACGTTCGAGACGGCGACGACGGACCGGGGCAAGGAGTTCAGCGGTCACGAGCGCATCCAGGCGTCACTCGGTGTGCCGATGTATTTCGCCGACCCGTACGCATCGTGGCAACGGGGAAGCAACGAGAACGCCAACGGGCTCCTGCGCGAGTTCTTCCCGAAAGGAACGGACTTCGCGCAGGTGGCGCATGACGAACTCGCGGACGCGCTCACCAAGATCAACGGGCGGCCGAGAAAATGCCTGAACTGGAAAACCGCACACGAGGCCTTCACCGAGGAAGTGTTGCGCTTAATTTGACAAACCGTCAGAGTTAAAAGCCTACCAAGCAACAGTAAAACGTTTTGAAGAAGCCAACAAAGATGTGAAAGTGACGATGGTCCAAACGGCCCCGGATCAGTATGATACAAAACTCAAATCGGCCATCGCAGGTCGGAAAATCCCGGACGTCTTCTTCTATAATCCTGCCCAAGTGAAGGCCTATGTAAACTCGGGTGTGCTCCTCGACATCACCGAAGCGGTTGAAAATTCGGAAGACGTCAAGCTAGACGACATTTGGGAGAAAGGTGTCGACAAATATCGCTTCGATGGGGAGACGCTCGGAGAAGGGGCGATTTACGGACTACCGAAAGACTTAGGTCCGTTCGCACTCGGCTACAACAAGACGATGTTCGAAGATGCGGGCATCCCGCTCCCGGATAAAGACAAACCATATACATGGGATGAGTTCGTGGACGTGGCTAAACAGTTGACGAAAGACACGAACGGTGACGGCAAGATGGATCAGTACGGCACTGGTTTCAACGTGAACTGGGCCCTTCAACCGTTCGTCTGGAGTAACGGGGCCGACTGGATCAATGAAGATGGTACGAAAGTGACAATCGATGATCCGAAGTTCATCGAAGCGTTGCAATTCTTCGTCGATCAACAGTTGAAACACGGGATCACACCGTCAATCGGCGAAACACAGACGCTCGACACGTACCAACGTTGGCTGAAAGGACAACTCGCCTTCTTCCCGGTCGGACCGTGGGATATGGCGGCATTCAAAGAACAGTTGAAATTCGAGTACGACTTACTTCCATGGCCAGCCGGTTCGACTGGTAAAGCGTCAGGATGGGTCGGGTCGCTCGGGATTGGCGTAGGTTCGACGACGGAACATAAAGAGGAAGCGGCAGAGTTGGCCATGTACTTGTCTGCGGACCAAGAAGGGCAACAAGCGCTCGTAGACGCGCAAGTCCAATTGCCGAACAGTGTGGAAATCGCAGACAACTGGGCAGCGGACACGTCGATCAAACCAGACAACAAACAAGAATTCCTTGATTTAATCAACGACTATGGCCGCGGCTTCCCGGCTGAGAAGACATACACGGCAGAATGGTATGACGAGTTCTTCAAAAACATCCAGCCTGTGCTCGACGGTAAAACGTCGGTCGAAGACTATGTGAAGACGGCGCAGCCGAAAATGCAGAAATTGCTCGATGCGGCGATCGCACAAGAGGAACAGGCGAACTGATCAGAGAGTCGAAACGGAGGTGGCGATGTTCGCCACCTGCGTCTCTGACGTTGAAAGGATGGAAGGGTAATGAAAACAAAATCGATTTCCAAGTTATATCGAACTGAACAGCGGTACGCCTATTTGTTCGTTGCGGCACCGGTCATTGGGTTCTTCCTCTTTGCGTTCATACCGTTGATGTACTCTGTTTACGGCGCCTTCACGAATTGGAACGGCCTCGGTCAAATGAAATTTATTGGGTTTGAGAACTTCGTTAACTTGTTCCAAGATGAATATTTTTATAAATCGATGTACAACACGCTCTTCATGATGATTGGGATCCCAATCGGCATCGTCCTCGCGCTTCTGCTCGCCCTCGCGTTGAATCGAAAGATTTTTGGGACGGACACGTTCCGCGTGATTTACTACATTCCCGTCATCTCGTCGATTGCCGCCGTCTCGATTTTGTGGCAATGGGCGTATAACGGTGACTATGGATTGGTCAACCAATTCCTGGCTTTGATCGGGATCGACGGGCCGAACTGGCTCCAAAACACCGATACCGTCAAACCGGCGCTCATCCTCATGGCGATTTGGAAAGGGCTCGGCTACACGATGCTCCTTTACTTGGCGGCGCTCCAAAGTGTCCCGAAATCATTTTATGAAGCAGCGAAACTGGATGGGGCCAACGCGTGGCAAAGCTTTTGGCACATCACGCTCCCGATGGTCAAACCGGTCACGTTCTTCATCATCGTGACGAACATCATCGGTGGGGCACAAATCTTCACGGAAATTAACGTCATGACACCAACTGGGGGTCCGGAGTACTCGTCTGCCTCTGCGGTCTTCTACATTTGGCAAAAATCGTTCGGGAACTTCCAACTCGGTTACGCTTCGGCGATGGCGCTCGTCCTCGGGCTCTTCATTTTCATCGTCACGTTGCTCCAATTCCGGATGAATGAAAAATCATCGTTCGATCTTGATTGAGCGATTCGCGTATAGGAAAGGAGAATGACCATGCAATTAGCTCTCTCACGGAAAAAAGAGAACGTGGAAACGATGTCGGTGAAGAAGAAGGATCGAATCACGGATTTCTTCATCTTTATCTTCCTCTCTATCGGAGCGGTCGTCATGATCGCACCGCTGCTGTGGATGGTGTCGACGTCGCTAAAATCAAAAGAGGATGTGTTCGCACTCCCGCCCGTATGGATCCCGACCGATATTTCGTTTAGCAAGTACACGGAAATTTGGAGTATGGGTCCGTTATTATCGGGGATATCGAACAGTTTGATTGTCGCATTATCCGTTACGATCGTCGGGACGTTCACGTCGAGCTTGGCAGCGTTCGCCTTCGCGAAGTTGAACTTCAGAGGCAAGAATAAAATCTTCCTACTCTTGTTCGCTTCTGTCATGATCCCATACCCGGTGCTCATGATTCCCCAGTTCATGATGTTCTCGAGCATCGGCTGGGTGGACACGCTGTTACCGTTGATCGTACCGGGGCTGTTCGGGAATATTTTCATGATTTTCTTCTTGCGCCAATTTTTGAACAGCATCCCGAACTCAATTATTGAAGCGGCCAAGATTGATGGCTGCTCGTACTTCCAAATCTTCTACAAGATTATCTTCCCATTGATCAAGCCGGCCGTGGCCGCGCAATTGATTCTTTGGTTCATGGCAATCTGGAACGACTATCTCGGGCCGATTTTGTATTTGAACTCGCCGGAGAAACAGACGCTTCAACTTGTCATCGCGAACTTCAACGCATCTTATGCAATTCAAAGTGATTATCCGTTAATCATGGCCGCGTCCGTCGTGGCGTTACTCCCGATGTTGATCGTCTTCATGATCTTCCAAAAACAGATCATCGAGTCGATTGCGATTTCTGGTGTGAAGGGCTGAGACAAGACAGAGTGCGTGCATGGAGGTCGATGAGGTTGGCACTCCCGAAAGCGCCGTTTGATCAACAAGTGGAAGATGTGACGCCAGACGTGCTCAACAAAGAGAGCGAGTGGACGACGAACTTCACGCATGATGGGGCGATCTTTAAAGATGGTGACACGTACTACGTTTTCTCGACGGATTACATGGTGGGTAGTCCTCCGACGCCCGGCATTCAAATCCGTAAATCGACCGATCTCATTCACTGGGAGTTCGTCGGCCGTGTGTTCGATCAAGTGTCTGAAGAGGCGTTCGCTTGGGCCGGTGGGAATACGTTCTGGGCCCCGGCGATCACAAAAATCGGAGATCGGTTCCACTTGTACTATTCCGTTTCAGGGGTCGGGAGCCGCACGTCGTACATCGGGCTCGCGACCGCCTCAACGATTGAAGGGCCTTGGGAAGACGAGGGTGCCGTCGTGACGTCGAAAGACGGAGACAGGGGTGTCGCCAACGCGATTGACCCTCACGTGACGCAAGATGCGGCAGGCAAATGGTGGATGACGTATGGGTCGTACTTTGGGGGGGTCTTTTTGACGGAGATTGATCCAGGCACTGGGAAACGAGTGGACGAATCGTCAGAAGGAACGTTGCTTGCCAAACGGAAAGACATGTCGATGGGCATCGAAGGGCCGGAAATCTTATATAACGATGAAACAGGCTATTACTACTTGATGGTGTCGTACGGTTGGCTAGAAGATACGTACAACGTCCGAATCGGTCGCTCGAAGTCGATCGCGGGACCGTACGTCGATTCGCGTGGCCGTGACTTACGCGACGAATCGGATGAGTCGTTTGATACGGGCGTGAAAATCGTGGGTCCGTACCGTTTCGAAGGAGATGACGGATACGTCGGGACCGGGCACTCGGCATTCTTACAAGATGGGACCGATACGTTCGTGTTGCATCAGGCGCGACCGAGTGAAGACATCTATTGGTCACATTTGCACGTCCGAAAAGTGTATTGGACGAAAGATGGTTGGCCGGTCGTCTCGCCCGAGCGCTACGCCGGGGAAGGAGACGTCGAGGTCGACGACGCCCATCTGGTCGGGGACTGGGACGTCATCACGTTCCCTCGGTTCGACGATGGGCAGCAAGCCTCGAGCACGTTGACGTTGGAACGAGGCGGGAAGCTCGAAAACGGGGACGGGTCCTGGCGATTGAACGGCTCGGTCCTCGAGGTCGAAGTCGGACAAGAGACGTATGAGACGCAAGTCGGAGCGGCTTGGGACTGGGAGAATTGGCAACCGACGATCATCTTCACAGGTCTGAGCGAGGACGGCACCGCCGTATGGGGCAAAAAACAATAAAAGGAGAAATGGGAACATGCAAAAACTGAACGGTCCTAAACGAGAAGAACGTTATCTGCTAGAACGATTGACGAACGAAACGATGTGGGGCACGCACAACGCCCACGATCCCGCCTCGATCAAAGTCGGGGACTGGTATTACGTGTTCTCGACGGACGCTGCCCACGGGCATCAAATCAACGGGGGGATTCAAGTGCGCCGCTCACTTGACTTGATCCATTGGGAATACGTCGGCTTGGCGTTTGAAGAACTTCCGCACGAGGCTGTGGAATGGACCGGGGCGCCAGGGCTTTGGGCGCCGGAAGTCGTGTTCATGGGTGGTCGCTATGTCATGTACTATGCGGCTTCACAGTTTGGACAGACGCAGTCCTATATCGGTGTCGCCAGTGCGGAAACGATAGATGGACCGTGGCATGATCACGGGCTCGTCGTGAAGAGTGAGGCTGGGACGTCAGGACCGAACGCGATCGATCCGAATATCACGTTCGATGCACATGGAGAACCTTGGCTCGTCTATGGCAGCTTCTTTGGTGGGCTGTATGTGTTCCCAATCGATCCGGAGACCGGGAAGAAACGTCCGGGGAGTGAGGGGACGTTGATCGCGAAACGGCATCAACGTGTCGAAGGGGCGATCGAAGGACCGTATATCGTCTATCGGGAGACGGATCGCCATTATTACTTGTTCGTCTCGTACGACTCCTTGTTCAAGGACTATCACATCCGTGTGGCCCGCTCGACTTCGATCACCGGACCGTACGTCGATTTTGATGGGAACGTCATGACCGACCTCGAGATCGACCCGCAACAAGTCGGCATGAAGATTTTAGGGGGCTATCGGTTCGGGGCTGGGGAAGGTTGGGTCGGTCCCGGTCATAACTCCATCTTGCATGACGGGGACAAGGATTATCTCTTCCATCACGTCAGAGGTGAGCAAGACCCGCACTGGCACGAACTGCATATCCGGAAAATCATTTGGACGGAATCGGGCTGGCCGCTCGTATCTCCGCAACGATATGCCGGGGAAGAAGAACGGTCCATCGAGATGGAGGAACTCGTCGGGGAGTGGGAGTGGATCTACATGGACCGGACGAAACATGACGTCCTGCCTTCAAGTAAAATTCAACTTCTAGATGACGGGACGTTCGTGACGGAGTATGGCGAACGAGGCCGTTATGAGAAGCTGACGGATACGACCATCAAACTCTACGGTCCTGAAGGGATCACTTGGCATGTGTTACCGGGCTGGGACTGGGAGAATTGGCGAGAGACGCTCGTGTTCGCGGGATTGTCTGACCAAGGGCACGTCTTTATCGGCAAACGACTGTAAATATCCGTACAACTTATCGCAGTATCTTTAAAGATGAATGTCACAGTTTTTTCAGAAGTGACGCAAAAACATTCAGATAAAATGTTGAAAACAGTTGATTAATTTAAAATAGTTGATACAATCAAGGTGTAAGTTATACGTACAACTTGATTGTATCTTTTTGTTTTCTGTACGATTCAGACATGTTATTTGAATAGTTGTACGGATGAAAAGACAGGAGTGCCCACACACTTTATTTTTTTCATCCTATATGTAAGCGCATTCTTTTGAAGGTAGGGTGATGAATATGGCCAACTATACAATCGGCGTCGACTACGGGACGCAATCAGGACGTGCGGTCCTCGTTGACGTAGCGACAGGTCGAGAAGTGGCGACCGCGGTCAAACCGTACACACATGGCGTCATGGATGAATATTTACCGGATGGGGTAACCCGTCTCGAGCATGATTGGGCGCTCCAACATCCGCAAGACTATTTAGAAGTATTAGAACTCACCATCCCGGCCGTCGTGAAAGAGGCGGGGATCACGGCTGACCAAGTCGTGGGACTCGGTATCGATTTCACAGCTTGCACGATCTTACCGATTGACGAACACTTGAACCCGCTTTGTTTCCGCGAGGAACATCAACAAAACCCGCACAGCTACGTGAAGCTTTGGAAGCATCATGCCGCGCAAGACGAGGCGGACGAGTTGAACCGCATCGCGGCCGAACGGGGCGAAGCTTTCTTGAAACGATACGGCGGGAAAATCTCATCGGAGTGGATGATTCCGAAAGTGTGGCAAATCCTGAACGAAGCGCCGGCCATTTATGAAGCGGCGGACCAGATTCTAGAAGCGACGGATTGGGTCGTATCCCAGATGACGGGACACGTCGTTCGGAACAGTTGCACGGCTGGATATAAAGCCATTTGGCATAAACAAGACCGCTACCCGTCAAACGAGTTCTTTAAAGCGCTCGACCCGCGGTTAGAGAATGTCGTCGAAGAGAAACTAACGCGCGACATCGCACCAATCGGGTCCAAGGCGGGTGAACTGACAGAGGCGTTCGCCGCGCGGATCGGACTCCTTCCAGGTACGGCTGTCGCGGTCGCGAACGTCGACGCCCATGTGGCGGTACCGGCTGTCGGAATCGCCGAACCTGGCAAGATGCTTATGGTCATGGGCACATCGACGTGCCACATCCTACTCGGTGAAGACGAACAGGTCGTTCCAGGCATGTGCGGCGTCGTCGAAGACGGCGTCATCCCAGGGTTGATGGGCTATGAAGCCGGTCAATCGTGTGTCGGAGACCATTTTGAATGGTTCACCGAGACGTGTGTCCCAGGGCATTACGTGGAAGAGGCCGCCTTGAAAGGCATCGGCATCCATCAGTTGTTGACGGAGAAAGCGGCCCGGCAACGTGTCGGGGAGAGCGGTCTCGTCGCCCTCGACTGGTGGAACGGGAACCGATCGACGCTCGTCGATACGAATTTGACGGGTGTCCTGCTCGGAGCGACATTGCTCACGAAACCAGAAGACATTTACCGGGCATTGATTGAAGCGACAGCGTATGGGACGCGAACGATTGTGGAAGCGTTCCGGAACAGCGGTGTCCCTGTGCATGAAGTATATGCAGCCGGTGGGATCGCCGAGAAGAACGCCCTCATGATGCAAATCTATGCGGACGTCTTGAACATGGAAATCAAAATCTCAGCCTCCTCGCAAACGCCTGCCCTCGGGTCGGCCATGTTCGGGGCGGTGGCGGCCGGTACGGAGCGAGGCGGTTACGCCACGATCACGGAAGCTGCAGCGAAGATGGGCCGTGTCAAAGAAGAGACGTACAAGCCGATCCCGGAAAACGTCGCGACGTATGATGCTCTGTTCGCCGAATATACGAAGCTATACGACTACTTCGGTCGCGGTGAAAACGATGTGATGAAACGCTTGAAAAAAATCAAGGCTGAAGCGTCACGTGTGAAGGAGGAGCCGGTATGGTAAGCCGTCGTTTGAAGGAAGCCGTGCTCGAAGCGAACTTGGCCCTCCCGCAACACGGCTTGGTCACCTTCACATGGGGCAACGTCAGCGGCATCGACCGGAACGCCGGATTGGTCGTCATCAAGCCGAGCGGTGTCCCTTACGAACGATTGACCGTGGAAGACATGGTCGTCGTCGATTTGGAGGGTAACGTCGTCGAAGGCGAGCTTCGTCCCTCATCAGATACACCGACCCATCTCGCGCTCTACCGGTCTCTCCCTGAGATCGGCGGGGTCGTGCACACCCATTCGCCATGGGCGACGAGCTGGGCCCAGGCGAAGCGGGCAATCCCGGCGTTCGGAACGACACACGCCGATTACTTTTATGGCGAGATTCCGTGTACTCGAGAATTGACAGACGAAGAGATCGCAACGGCGTATGAGCTCGAGACCGGACACGTCATTTTAGAGACGCTCGACGAATTAATGCTCGAAGCGGTCGCCGTACCCGGTGTGCTCGTGGCCAACCACGCACCGTTCTGCTGGGGCAAAGACGCGAATGAGGCCGTCCATAACGCGGTCGTCCTCGAGGAAGTCGCCAAGATGGGACTTCACGCCTTGAACTTGAACCCTGGCCTGACACCGATTAAACAGAGCATCTTAGATAAACACTATTTGCGAAAACATGGGGCGAACGCATACTACGGCCAAAAATGACCGGCACTTCGCCCTCACATTAGGGGGACTTTGGATGTTGACAGCGAAAACATATGAATTTTGGTTCGTGACAGGAAGCCAAATGCTTTACGGCGAAGACGTGCTTCGACAAGTGGAGGGTCATTCAAAAGAGATGGTGGCCGGGCTCGATGCGGCCGACGTCTTCAGCGACCGGGTCGTCTTCAAGGGCGTCGTCAAAAACGCAGAAGAGATCCGTCAGATGATGCTTCAAGCGAATGCGGACGACTCATGTGCGGGCGTGATCACCTGGATGCACACGTTCTCCCCATCGAAGATGTGGATCAGTGGCATGTGCGTCCTGCAAAAACCGTTGCTCCATTTCGGTACACAGTTCAATCGCGACATCCCATGGGACGCGATCGATATGGACTTCATGAACTTGAACCAATCGGCGCACGGCGACCGGGAGCACGGCTTCATCACGAGCCGGATGAACGTCAAACGTAAAGTGCTCGTCGGCCACTGGGAAGACGAGACGACACGCGGGAAGATGGCGAGCTGGATGAAAGTCGCTCATGCGTTGGCCGAAAGCAAAGTGTTAAAAGTGGCTCGTTTCGGTGACAACATGCGCAACGTCGCCGTGACGGAAGGCGATAAAGTCGAAGCGCAGATCCGCCTCGGTTGGACGGTGGACGGATATGGTGTCGGTGATCTCGTCGCATATATGGACGCCGTGACTGACACAGATCTCGACGCGCTGATGGACGAATACGCGTCTCGTTATGAGCTGACGAACAAAGGGATGGCTGAAGAGGAGTTCCTCGATTCGGTCCGTTACCAAGGCCGGATTGAACTCGGCATGAAAGCCTTCCTCGAGGCAGGCGGCTATACCGCCTTCACGACGACGTTTGAAGATTTGTACGGCATGAAGCAGTTGCCGGGTCTCGCCGTTCAACGCTTGATGGAGCAAGGCTATGGCTTTGCCGGAGAAGGTGACTGGAAAACGGCAGCGTTGGTACGTCTCATGAAAATCATGGCGAACAACGAGCGAACCTCGTTCATGGAAGATTACACGTACCACTTCGAGCCGGGCAACGAGATGGTGCTTGGCGCCCACATGTTGGAAATTTGTCCGACGATCGCGGTCGACAAGCCAAGAATCGAAGTCCACCCGCTCGGTATCGGCGACCGGGAAGCACCGGCCCGGATCGTCTTTGAAGGACAGAGCGGCAAGGCGTTGAACGCGAGCATCATCGATCTCGGCCATCGCTTCCGTCTCCTCGTCAACACGGTCGAAGGAATTCAGCCGGAAGAGGCGATGCCGAACTTGCCGGTCGCACGCGTTCTTTGGAAAACAGAACCTTCGATGGCGCAAGCGGTCGAAAACTGGATTCAAGCCGGTGGGGCGCACCACACCTGTTATTCGTATGAAGTGACGACCGACCAACTGCGGGACTTCGCGGAACTGCTCGACGTTGAAATTGCGGTCATCGACGCCAAGACGGAGACGGTCCAATTCAACAACGAACTACGTTGGAACGAACTTTACTATCGACCATAATCTAAAGGGCCACTTCGTTGGCCCTTCTTCATGGAGGAGATACAATGAACAACCAACTCATCAAACCGACGCACGTGACGACAGGGACGACACAGCTCATCGTCAATGCCGACTTAACCAAAGGGACGATCAGCAAGCACATCTATGGTCACTTCGCTGAGCATTTGGGTCGTTGTATTTATGAAGGGCTCTGGGTCGGTCCCGAGTCACCGATTCCAAACACGGATGGCATTCGCAACGACGTGCTCGCCGCCTTGAAGAAATTGAACATCCCGGTCCTCCGTTGGCCGGGCGGCTGTTTTGCCGACGAGTACCACTGGAAGGATGGGGTCGGTCCGAACGAGAATCGAAAACGGATGGTCAACACGCACTGGGGTGGGGTCGTCGAAAACAACCACTTCGGTACGCATGAATTCATGCGCCTCTGCGAGCTGCTCGAGTGTGAACCGTACATCTGTGGGAACGTTGGAAGCGGAACGGTGCAAGAGATGTCGGAATGGGTGGAGTACATGACGTTCGGTGGCGAGTCACCGATGTCGAACTGGCGACAAGAGAACGGCCGGAACGAACCGTGGGAACTCACGTACTTCGGCGTCGGGAATGAGAACTGGGGCTGCGGCGGTAACATGCGCCCTGAATATTATGCGGACCTGTATCGCCGCTACCAGACGTACGTCCGCAACTACGACGGTAATAAACTTTATAAAATCGCCGGTGGGGCGAACATCGACGACTATAAATGGACAGAGGTCCTGATGCGGGAAGCAGGGACGATGATGGACGGGCTCAGCCTCCATTACTACACGATCCCAGGTGACTTCTGGTTGGGCAAAGGCTCGGCTCTCGATTTCACGGAGGACGAATGGTTCATCACGTTGAAGCGCGCCCTCCATATGGACGAGTTGATCACGAAGCACGGCCAGATCATGGACCAGTATGACCCAGAGAAACATGTCGGCTTGATCGTCGACGAGTGGGGCACTTGGTTCGATGTGGAGCCGGGGACGAACCCAGGTTTCTTGTATCAACAAAACTCGATCCGGGATGCACTCGTGGCTGCGGTCCACTTCAACATCTTCCATAACCATAACGACCGCGTCCATATGGCGAACATCGCTCAAATGGTCAACGTGTTGCAGGCGATGATTTTGACAGAAGGAGACCGATTCATCCTCACGCCGACATACCATGTGTTCGAGATGTACAGTGTCCACCAAGACGCCGAACGCGTCGAACTCGCCGCGCACACACGTAACTATGTGGCCAAAGATGAAGCCATCCCGGCCGTGAACGCCACCGCTTCGCGAAATGCGGAAGGTGTGCTTCATATCAGCCTCTGCCAACTCGACCACGAGCAAGGCGATACGGTCGAAATCGATTTACGGGGAGTCGGCGCCATCTCTGACGTGTCGGCCCGGATTTTGACGGCAGACCATTTAAACGCTCACAACACGTTCGAACAACCTGACCTCGTCTCACCACGGGACCATGACGTGACCGTCACGGAAGACGGCAAGCTCGTCCTCGACGTGCCGGCGATGAGCGTCATCACCATCGCGGTCCGCTGAGATGACAGTGGCGGAGACGCGGCGATGTCGGACCTGTCCACCGCAAGCGACAGACCAAGACTGGCTGTTGACCATCGATGCGGAAGTCATGAAGCAGGTGTCGGATACGGAATATGAGGCACGCCTCACCCATTGCGCGGCTTGCCCGTTCCAGCAACAAGATACTTGCTTGAAATGTGGGTGTTACGTCTCGTATCGGGCGCGACTCGCGACGAAACACTGCCCAGTGAACGTTTGGTAAAAAGGAGTGGATGTCATGGAGCGGCAACTAGAAACAGCGATTGACGAGTCGACGATCACGCTCGAAAACGGCTTGTATCGTTTGAACATATTGACTTACGGAGCGACGTTGCAAGAATTTTCGATTCAGGACGACGGCTGGAAAAATATCGTCTTGTCGTATGGAACAGTCGAGGCGTACATGCAGGACACGTATTATTTGGGTGCGACGATCGGACGGGTCGCCGGACGGATCGACCAGAGTACGTTCGACCTGGATGGTGTGACGTATCACGTGCCCGCGAATGAAGGTGTCCATCACCTTCACGGCGGAGAAGGGTTGCACCGTCGCGTTTGGACGGTCGAACAGAGGACATCCGACCGTGTGACGCTTCATTGCGTCAGTCCGGAAGGAGAGAACGGATATCCCGGGACACTCGACGTCCGCGCCATGTTCGAACTGGTCGACCATGGCGTCAGCATCACATACGAGGCGACCTCTGATCAAGATACGGTGTGTGATTTGACGAACCATACGTATTTCAACTTGAGCGGAGGTGAGCGGGACATCTTGAACCATGAGCTTACGTTGTCCGCTGACACGTTCGCTGAGCTGCGGGATGATTTGATTCCGACGGGTCGCTTGCTTGAAGTCGATCAGACAGCGTTTGATTTCCGGTCTGGTCGCGCCTTGGCGGACGGTCTCGAGTCAACCCATCCACAAAACGAATTGGTCAACGGCTATGACCATCCGTTCGTCTTCACGGAGCGACGGGAAGCGAGACTCTATGAGCGAGAGTCACAGCGAGAGTTGACGATCTCGACGACGGCCCCCGCCATTGTCCTCTATTCGGGCAATCAGATGAACGAGACGACTTCATTGCGTGAAGGGACGTCGAGACGTCACTACGGCGTCTGTCTGGAACCGCAACACCTCCCTGATGCGGTTCACCAGGAGACGTTCCCGTCGATTCGCTTGAAGGCAGGAAACACGTACCGTTGGCAAACGACGTACCGCGTCGAGACAGGAGTCAGCCGATGAACCTCGAACAGATTAACGAACACGTTCAAGCTTGTGATTGCGGGAATCCCCATCACGCGATCACGATTGAACGGATGGTCGCGTCTGAACACGTTTGGGTCGAATTGGCTGCGTTCGTCCACGAAAAAGAGTGGAACCACCTCCTCGTCGTCGCCGACACGAATACCGAGCGCGTCGGGTTTCTCCCGCTACGAGAAGCCTTGATGGACATCGGAGTTGATGTGTCGCTCGTCTCGCTCCAAGCGGATGAGCAAGGCGACGTCTTGGCGGAGGAACGCTCGGTCGTCCAAGTATTGCTTCAACAAGATGAAACCGTCGATGCGCTCATCGCGCTAGGGGCCGGCACGATTCATGACGTCACCCGGTTCTGTGCGGCCAAAACGAAAGTACCGTTCATCTCGGTGCCGACCGCGCCGTCAGTGGACGGCTTCACGTCGAAAGGGGCCCCTCTCATTGTGAGAGGCAAGAAAATCACGTACCAGCTCGTGTCCCCGATTGCGGTGTTCGTCCCGAGTCAGGTGATTCGGAAGGCACCCGACGCGTTGATTGCGGCCGGGGTCGGCGATATGCTCGGGAAATACACGTCCTTGTTGGACTGGCGGTTCGGAGCATTTGACGGCGGTGAACCGTTTTGTCCGGTCGCCGCATCGCTGACGGAACAGGCGTTACAATCGTGTGTGGACGCCTTGCCTGCCATCTATAAACGAGACGCGGACGGGTTGGATCAACTGATGGAGTCGCTATTGTTGTCCGGAGTCGCCATGTTGATTTTCGGTCATTCACACCCGGCTTCCGGTGGTGAGCATCATTTATCCCACTATTGGGAGATGGACTTCATCGCCAACCATCGTCCGGCGATCCTCCATGGAACGAAAGTCGCCATCGCCACGATGGAACTCATCGATTCTTATAAAACAATGATGCTCGAATGGCCCGACACGCCGGGCGCGCTACGGGCGTGGGCCGAGCAGATGCCGACGCGGCAAAAGCTCGAACACATCTTCCACGCGTTACAGGCACCGCTCCGGCCGGACGAGATCGGGGTCTCCTCGCTCCTGTTAGCGAGTAGCAAGCGAGAGGCGTACCGTTTGAGAGAACGACATACACTGTTAAAACATATGAGTTTGAACCGAACACAATCTGAGGTAGGGGAGCGTTCTTTATGAGAGAGACGATCACGAATCCGCTAGTGGAACAACGAGCGGACCCATGGATCATACGCCATACAGATGGCTATTATTACTTCACGGCCTCGTTGCCGGACTTCAGAGGTATCCCGCTCCGTCGAGCGAAGACGCTCGTGGCCTTGACCGAGGCGGAGGAACGAGTCGTCTGGACCAAACGTGAGACGGGCATCATGAGTGCGAACATCTGGGCCCCGGAATTACATCACATCCAAGGGAAATGGTACCTCTATTTCGCGGCTGCGCGAGAAAATCACGTATTCGATCATCGGATGTATGTGCTCGAGAACAGCTCGGCGAATCCGCTCGAAGGGGAATGGGTCGAAAAAGGACAGGTCCGGACTTGGTGCGAATCGTTCGCGCTTGATGCGACGACGTTCGAGCACGAGGGGCGCCTCTATTATGTATGGGCCCAAAAAGACCCGTCCATCGATGGCAACTCGAACCTCTATATCTCGGAGATGGCGAACCCGTGGACACTCACGGGGCCACAGACGATGATTGCGACGCCGGAGTATGACTGGGAGAAGGTCGGGTTCCTCGTGAACGAAGGGCCGGCCGTGTTGAAGCGGAATGGTCACATCTATATCACGTTCTCTGCGAGTGCGACGGACCATCACTACTGCATGGGCCTCCTGCGCGCCGAAGAGACGAGCAATCTATTGGACGCGGCGAGTTGGACGAAGCATCCCGAACCGGTCTTCGGAACCGATGAAGCGGCCAGTCAATTCGGACCGGGTCATAATAGTTTTACGACGCTAGATGACGGGACGGACATCCTCGTCTATCATGCCCGTAACTATAAAGAAATCGTCGGGAATCCGCTCTGGGACCCGAACCGACATACGCGTGTCCAACCGTTCATGTGGGATGAAACTGGCCCGGTGTTCGGCCGGCCGATTCGCGACGAGGAGGCTGTACGATGAAGCAAGTAGAAGATCGACATTTGATATTAGAACAGCGGGCCGACCCGTGGGTATATTTGCATACGGATGGCTACTACTACTTCACGGCGTCGGTGCCTGAGTATGACTTGATCGAGCTACGCCGCGCCAAGTCGCTTCAAGCGCTTCGGACGGCCGAGCCGGTGACCGCATGGGTGAAGCACGAGACAGGTCCGATGAGCGACTTGATTTGGGCGCCTGAACTGCACCACATTCATGGCAAGTGGTATCTCTATTTTGCGGCCGCGAAATCGCGGGACATCGTCAACGGTCTGTTCGACCACCGCATGTTCGTGTTAGAGAACGAATCAACGAATCCGCTCGAAGGGGAGTGGGTCGAAAAAGGGCAGATCCAGACCGAATGGGATTCGTTTGCCCTTGATGCGACCGTGTTTGAGCACAAAGCGACCCACTATTTGGTGTGGGCCCAAAAGGACCCGGCCATCGAGGGCAACTCCAATCTATACATCGCTGAGCTCGAAAACCCATGGACGATTAAATTGCCACAAGTCATGCTGACGAAGCCTGAGTATGACTGGGAGACTCGCGGTTTCCTCGTCAACGAGGGGGCGGCCGTCTTGAAGCGAAACGGCCACATCTTCATCACGTATTCGGCGAGTGCGACCGATGAGAACTACTGTATGGGCATGTTGTGCGCCTCGGACGACGCTGATGTGTTAAACCCGGCATCGTGGTCAAAATCATTCCGGCCGGTGTTCCAGACGAATGCCGACGTGAATCAATTCGGGCCAGGTCACAATAGCTTTACCGTGAATGAAAAGGGAGAAGACGTCCTAATCTACCATGCTCGGACGTATACGGAAATCGAAGGGGATCCCCTCTACGATCCGAACCGTCATGCGCGCGCACAAGTGTTCACGTGGAATGAAGAAGGGCGCCCGGAATTTGGGAAGCCGCTCTAATCAGTAACAGACGCTCACACGTTGTGGGCGTCTGTTTTCGTGGAAGAGGAGAATATGGAGCAAACATTCGAGTTCTTATGAAAAAATATACATGACTTGTGTCTAAACGGTATTTTTAATCGATCATTGACTACACATAAAAACTCATTTACAAGCAAGGTGTGAAGAGGTTTATAGTTATAAAAAGAGAGATTAAATCTTGTAGGAATCGAGCGAAGATAAATGAAGATGAAATGGATCGTGCGAGCACTAGGTGGTCTGCTTGTCCTCCTAGCCTTGGTTGAATTAGCAACGGACCGGTCTGACCCACCGAACCCTCCGATTGAACACACGTTTGAGGAACCGATTGCGTTTCCGTTTGAGATTACGCAACGCTACAGTGAGATTGATATCGAAAAGCCGCACCATATGCATCAATTCGTGTTTAACTATGTGAACGAGGAGACGGCACAAGAGTTGCGCTACATTGTCCATAAAGTCGTCGATGAGCCTGAAGACATGGAGGACATCTCGTCATATGGAGACCAATACATACTTGCGGACGGGACCTCTGCTTTCTACGATGAGACGGAATCGACGTCCCAAGGGTTATGGTGGATCAACAAAGACGGCTTCACCGCCCGCATCATCTACTACATCGATGGCAACTCCGTCGAACTTGACGACGAGACCCGCTTACCGGTCCAGCAACTGATCAATTTAGCCAATCAAACATTATGACGTCAGCCCGCTTTTCTCATTCGGTGAGAAATGCGGGCTGTTTCTATTTTTCCTTAAATATCTTGAAGTTCAGATTGACAGCACGCCCGGATTCGTCCTATACTCATAAATGATAATGATTATCAATGTCGGCGTTAGAACGTTGTCATACAGAAAAAAGGGGATTAGGACATGAACTACAAGAAAATGCTACATATGTTCATCATCATGTCTGCTTTCGTGCTCGTGCTCGCAGGATGCGGCTCGAACAACGAAGATGCAGCCACGACAGATGAGTCTGCCGAAACGGCAGAAGGCTATCCGATCACAATCAAACACGCCTTAGGCGAGACGGTCATCGACAAGAAGCCAGAACGCGTCGCAACGGTCGGTTGGTCGAACCAAGACGTCGCACTCGCGCTCGACGTCGTACCAGTCGGATTCTCGGCTGCGAACTACGGCGTCCAAGACGGCAGCGGCATGTTGCCATGGACAGCTGACAAGTTGAAAGACCTCGGTGAAGAAAACCCGAACATCTATCAAGACACGGACGGCCTCGACTTCGAAGCGATCGCCGATTCACAGCCTGACGTCATTCTCGCCGCCTACTCAGGCATCACGCAAGAAGACTACGATACGTTGACAGAGATCGCACCGGTCGTCGCATACCAAGAGACGCCTTGGGTGTCATCATGGCAGGACACGGTCCTTTATGACTCGATGGCCATGGGCATGGAAGCAGAAGGAAAACAGTTGATCGAAGATACAGAGAAGCTCATCGCCGACAAGGCTGCTGAAGTACCAGAGATTGAAGGCAAGAAAGCGGCGTTCATCGCCCTCAGCCCTGACGATCTTTCGAAGTTCTACATCTACACGACAGGTGACCCACGCGGTGCCTTCATCGAAGAGCTTGGCATGGAGTACCCTGAGAACATCACAAGCCAAATCAAAGATGAGAACAGCTTCTACCTCGAGCTCAGCTCAGAGAACGCTGACATCTTGAACGACGTCGACATCTTCGTCGCCTACGGGAACGAAGAGACGTTGAAAGCACTTCAAGCTGACCCGCTCTACAGCAAAGTGCCGGCCATCGAACGCGGTTCGGTCGTCATGATCGAAGATAACACGCCGCTCGCGGCTGCTGGGACACCATCACCACTCTCGATCGAATACACGATTGACGACTACGTGAAACTCGTGTCAGAAGCACTCGCGAAAGTCGAGTAATCAAATGAATATGCCGAAGAAGTTACACACGCCGAAACGGTTCGGGCTCCTCCTCGTAGGGTCGCTCGTCCTGCTCGTCGTCTGTATGCTCGCTTCGCTTGCTTTCGGCTCACGGACAGTCGGATGGGATGAACTGCTTGACGGTTTATTCCGTCCGGCTGTTCAGTCGTATGAAGCGGATATCGTCCGACAGCGGGTCGTTCGGACGGTGTTCAGCTTCATGTGCGGGGCCGCGCTCGGTGTCTCGGGTGCATTGATGCAGTCGGTGACACGTAACCCGATCGCCGACCCGAGCATTCTCGGGGTCAATACGGGGGCGGCGCTGTTCGTCGTCGTCGGGATCGCTTTCTTCAACATCTCGACCGCGAGCGACTACATCTGGTTCGCGCTCGTCGGGGCGCTCCTCACGGCGGCGTTCGTGTTTGGCATCGGCTCGCTCGGGCGGGGCGGTTCGACACCGCTCAAGCTCGTCTTGGCCGGTGCGGCGACGAGTGCGGCCTTGTCGTCACTCGTCATGGCCATCATGATCCCGCGCTCGAACGTCATGGACCAATTCCGGTTCTGGCAAGTCGGCAGTGTCGGGGCTGGGACGATGGACTCGATTATGACGTTCCTGCCGTTCTTTATCGGCGGTATCATTATCGCTATCTTGTCGGCACCGTCCTTGAACATCTTGGCGCTCGGGGAAGAGCTCGCCACAGGGCTCGGTGTCCGCATCGGCACGTTGAAACTGATCGCTTCGTTCGCAGGCGTCATTTTGTGCGGGGCGGCGACGGCACTGGCCGGGCCGATCGGCTTTATCGGTCTACTCGCGCCGCACCTCGTCCGCTTGGTCATCGGGGCGGATGAACGCTATATCATCCCGATGTCGGCACTGACGGGCGCGATTTTATTGACGTTCGCCGACGTGACAGGCCGTCTGCTCGGCAGTCCCGGTGAACTTGAAGTCGGGATTGTCACGGCGTTCGTCGGGGCACCGATTTTGATCGCCTTGACGATGAAAGTGAAGGTGCGTGGCGTATGAACCAATCGATTCAACCAATCATTCAAAACAGTCGTAAGCGTCGGCAACGGACCGTCGTTGTGACGCTCGTCTTGTTCGCGCTCGCGCTCGTTTTGAGCGCGACGATGCTCATGCTCGGCAATACGATCTATCCGGTCGCGGACGTCATTCGTGTCTTGTTCGGGGAACAAGTACCGGGTGCCTCGTTCGCCGTCGGCACGATTCGTCTGCCGCGCATGCTCGCCGGTGTCTTCGCCGGACTCGCGTTCGGGATCGCCGGGACGGTGTTCCAGACGATGCTCCGCAACCCGCTCGCCAACCCGAACGTCATCGGCATCACGACCGGATCGAGTGCGGCGGCCGTGTTCGGCATCGTCGTCTTGCAGGCGAGCGATACGTTCGTCTCCGTCATCTCGGTCATCGGAGGACTGTTGACCGTCCTCGCCATCTACTTCTTGTCGAAAGGCGCCGCTTTCTCGATCGGCCGGCTCGTCCTGGTCGGGATCGGGATTCAAGCGATGCTGACGGCAGTCATCAACTATCTGTTGCTCATCAGTCGCCAAAACGATGTCGGCACGGCGATGCGCTGGTTGAGCGGCAGCTTGAACGGGGTGAAGATGGAGACGCTCCCGCCGCTCATGATCGCGGTCGCGCTCTGCCTCCCGGTCATCCTCCGGCTCAGCCGACAGCTACAGATTTTAGAGCTCGGGGAGATGACGGCGACGTCGCTCGGCGTCAAGACGAACCAGACGCGCGTGCTCTTGATCGTCGCCTCCGTGCTCATGCTAGCGCTCGCGACGGCGACGACCGGACCGATCGCGTTCGTCGCATTCCTGGCGGGACCGATTGCGAAGCGGCTCGTCGGGGACGGTCGCTCGACGATCATTCCGGCGGCACTCGTCGGTGTCATCTTGGTGCTCGCGGCCGATCTCATCGGTCAGTTCGCCTTCACGGCCCGCTATCCGGTCGGTGTCATCACCGGCATGGTCGGGGCGCCGTATTTGATTTACCTCCTCATCCGGATGAACCGGAGAGGGGAGCTATAACGAGAAATGAGCCACATCCCCGTAGGATGTGGCTCATTTTTTTTGATTAGTAGGCGGTCCAACCGCCGTCGATGGCGACGACTTGACCGTTTATGAAACTCGATTCGTCCGAGCCGAGGAAGAGGGCGAGTTGAGCGATCTCTTCTGGTTGTCCGATGCGTGGGTTGATGGCCATCCCGAGTTGCTGGCGACCGAACCCGGCCTGGCTCATGTTCGTCATCGTCGAGCCGATGTTCGTCGCGACCGCGCCCGGTGCAATCCCGTTACAACGGATGTTTTGGTCGGCATACATGAACGCCGTGTTCTTTGTCAATCCGACGACGGCGTGTTTCGACGCCGTATAGGCCGCGCCGGCCCGAGCGCCGTACAAACCGCCGGCCGAGATGTTGTTGACGATGACGCCGTGACCTTGCTTCGTGAACAAGTCGACGGCGATCCGCATCAATTTCATGACCGACACCGTGTTGACGGCAAAGATTTTCTCCCAGCGCTCGTTCGAGATCTCACCGACCGGCTCCATCCCGTCCATGATACCGGCGTTGTTGACGAGGATGTCGACTTGACCGAACGTCTTCACCGTCTCGTCGAACAACTGCTGCAACGCCTCTTCAGACGTCACGTCCGTCTGGATGGCGAACGCCTCGTCCGAGATGCTTTCGACGACGGCCTGGGCCCCGTCAAGATTCATGTCTGAGACGACGACTTTCGCCCCTTCTTTCGCGTAAAGCTCCGCGATCGCTTTTCCCATTCCTGATGCTGCACCTGTGACAATCGCTACTTTCCCCGATAACCGCATGACTGTCTCCTCCTTTTATTGAACATATGTTCAATAACTATTATAATGAATTTTAGAAATCGCTTACAATAATCAAAAAATAAGGAACTGTTGAGTAATCAACACTTTAGGCCATAACTGTTGAGAGGAATGTGCGAATCATGAAGCCGGATTTGCGTGTTATCAAAACAAAAAGAGCGCTTCATGAAGCGCTCGTCGAATTATTGAAGAATAGTTCGCTCGAACAAGTGACGATTTCGGAACTTTGTCGTGTGGCAAATGTCAATCGGGGCACGTTTTATTTGCACTATGCCCGGGTCGAGGACGTGTTCGAGGAGTATTTCCAAGAAATCACGGCCGACCTCGCCAAGTCATACGATGAGCCGTATCGTCATGTGAAGTTCCTCAATCCACGCGACCTCGAACCGTCGACGATTCGCATCTTTCACCACGTCCAGACGTACGTCGACTTCTATCGAATCGTCTTTTCGAAAAACGTGCCGCTCGCGTACTATTACATGTTGTTCGATGAGGTGAGGAAGTTGCTCCTCCGTGATACGGCGGCACACAAGCAAGATGAGATTGACCATGAATTGTTCTGTTCATATCAAGCGAACGCCATCGTCGGGATGATCATCCATTGGGCCGAACACGACTTCGCGGCCACCCCTGACGAGATGAACGAGCAGTTGGCGAACATATTGCGCCTCGATTCCGGCCGCCGTGTTTAGGTGGCCGTTTCCCGTTCATCGAACAGCTCTAAAAATGTCGAGGCGACGTTCGACAGACGGCTCCCGTTCTTCCAAATCAAATGGACGGAAGACGTGAGCGGGGGATGGAGCGGGACGAACACCAACTCGGTCCCGTACGTGTTGATGATTCCGTCGAGGCAGAGCGCGTGACCGATGCCTTCCCGGACGAGGAGCGAGGCGTTATAGAGCAGGTTATATGTCGCGACGACGTCGGCTTCACTCAAATCGACGCCGAGTCGGGCCGACAAATGCCGGTCGACGAGCGATTGCTCGGACAAGATGAGCGGCAAGTCGAGAAGATCCTCGGTCTCGATGGCAAGCTTTTGTCCGACCGGGCTGTCACGGCGCGTCAATATGCCCCAACGGTCGACGTGAGGGAGCTCGCGCGAGGCGTACGCCGCCAGATTGACCGGTTCGATGACGACCCCGAAGTCGAGGATGCCCCGGTCCAACTTGTCGATGACGTCGTCCCCGTTGCCGCTATACAGGCGTAACTTGACGTCTGGATGACGCTGTTTCATCTGTCGGAACGTTTTGACGACCGAGGTGAGCGTCTCCGTCTCACCGCCACCGATATACAGTTCTCCGCTGACGGGTGTCGCCGTATTTAAGTTGGCCGAGATCTTATCGGCCAGACGGACCATCTCTTTGGCGTGTTCGGCCAAATAGTAGCCCCGTTCGGTCAGCGTGACCCCGCCTTGGCTCCGCTCGAACAACGGTCCGCCGAGGCTGTCCTCGAGCTGGTGGATTTGCCGGGACAAGGCCGGTTGCGACAGCCGTAAATGTTCGGCCGCGCGGGTGATATTCTTCTCGCTCGCGACGGCGAGGAAGTAGCGTAGTTGTTGAAGCTCCATGTCATCCCTCCATGCGTTTTCGTTATGGTTCTTAATCAAATAGTAGCATTAGACATGACGCTTGTCCGTTCCTATACTGGAGTCAATCGAAGGAGGAATGGACTATGACCATCAATAAAGTTGTCATCATCATGGGGGCGTCGAGCGGGATCGGCGAAGCGACGGCCCATCTATTGGCCGAGCGGGGTGCGAAACTCGTGCTCGCCGCCCGTCGTCTCGAGCGATTGGAAGCCATCCAAGCGAAGCATCCCGAGGCCGACATCGTCATCCAGCAAGCCGATGTCACGGACTACGCAGCTGTCGAGGCGGTCGTGAAGATGACGATCGACACGTTCGGGAAAATCGATGTCTTGTTCAACAACGCCGGGATCATGCCGACCGCGCCGCTCGTTGACGGGCGCCGTGACGAATGGCAGGCCATGCTCGACGTGAACGTGACCGGGGTGTTGAACGGGATCGCCGCCGCGCTCCCGATCATGGAACGGCAACAGTCGGGTCATATCATCGCGACCGATTCGGTGGCCGGGCACGTCGTCTATCCGGAGTCGGCCGTCTATTGCGGAACGAAGTTCGCGGTCCGGGCCATCATGGAAGGCTTGCGCCAAGAACAGCGTGAGAACAACGTCAAATTGACAATCATCTCGCCGGGAGCCGTCCAGACCGAGCTGTACAACACGATCAGCGACAAACAAGCCGCCCAGGCGCTCCATGAGGCGCAAACCGAGTGGGGATTGACGAGCGAGGACGTGGCCGAAGCGGTCGTCTATGCCATCGACACACCGGACCGGGTCTCTGTCAGCAACCTCATCATCCGCCCGACGAAACAACAGGTGTGACGATGAGTAGCGGATTGAGAGAACGCGTGTCCGGCCGATATATCGCTGCGGGCGAAGCCGTCTTTGAAGAGATTCATCACATTCAACGAGCCATCGAACCGACGCTCATGCGCTTGAATTATCAGTATTTGCCGAAAGACGAGTTCCGGCAGACGCTCTCGGAGCTGCTCGGCTGTGAGGTCGCTGAGTCGGTCACGGTGCTGCCACCGTTCTATACCGATTTCGGGAAACACATCACGCTCGGGACGGACATCTTCATCAACCGTGGCGTCATGTTCACCGATCTCGGGGGCATCGACATCGAAGACCACGTCTTGATCGGTCCGTTCGCGAAGTTGTTGACGGTCAACCATCCGACCAATCCGACCGAACGGCGCGGCTTGATCACGAAGCCGATTCGTGTGAAACGGAGCGCCTGGATTGGGGCCGGGGCGACGATTTTGCCGGGTGTCACCATCGGCGAGAACGCCATCGTCGCGGCCAACGCGACGGTGACGAAAGACGTCCCGGACAATGTGACGGTCGCTGGGACACCGGCCCGTGTCGTGCAGCCGTCATGAACGCCATCCGACTCGGATTGGTCGCATCCATGTTGTTTCTCGCTGGGTGTGGGGACGACGCGGTGAGGGAGCCGGAGAATCAGGAAGGAGTGACATCACAAGTGGAAACGATACCCGTTTCAGTACGTTTCGAGGACAACCCGACAGCCGAAGCGCTCCAAGATCGACTGCCACTCACGCTGTCGATGCAGGACTTGCATCAGAACGAGAAGTACTTCTATTTCGATGAACCGTTTCCGACGAACCCGGAACGTGTCGGTTCGATTCGGGCCGGGGATGTCATGCTGTATGGGGATGACTGTCTCGTTTTGTTCTATGAAGATGTCGAGACGAGTTATGCGTATACGCGCATTGGTCGGGTCGAGAACTTCACCACGCTTGCACCGCTGCTCGGGAGCGGGACAGTCGAGCTGACGTTTCAAAACTGATCAAACAGTGTGACCGCTTTCAAAATTTTATTGACTTCTCTGTCATTTGAGGTGTATGCTAAAAATCCTGCCCAAAAAAGAGAGGCCGGGAACTGGCATCAGTTCATTTCGAGTCAGAGAGGACAATGATCCCATGAACCAACAACAACTAGTCGAGCGCGCCCGCCAAGTGAAAGAGAACGCCTACTCGCCGTATTCAAACTTCCGCGTCGGAGCAGCGCTTCTCATGAAGGACGGAACGGTCATCGACGGCGTCAACGTCGAGAACGTCTCGTTCGGTGCGACGAACTGTGCCGAGCGTACGGCCATCTTCACAGCGGTCGCGCAAGGTTATAAAAAAGGTGACTTCGAAGCCGTCGCGGTGTCAGGGGACACGGTCGACTTCTTGCCGCCGTGCAGCATCTGCCGCCAAGTGCTCGTCGAGTTCGGCGACCCAGACTTCAAAGTGTTGCTCACGAACGGCAACGCCGACGTGAAAGAAGTGACGCTGGAAGAGCTCGTCCCGCTCGCGTTCACAGAACTCGAGATGTGATACAAAATGCTGAGCCCGCGGGCTCAGCATTTTTGTTTACCGATGTGGTTTCCATTTATTGAAGAAGTTGTGCGGATTTTTAAGGCCATGCAACGTTCCGAACTCGTAGCCACGTTTTTTCGCTTTCGCGTTGCGGATGATATAGTCGAGCGCGGTCGGGGTGATGGAATGATCGTGGGTCAGGATGATCGAGGCAATTCTTGCTTTATAGTTCGCATCGAGCCGAGCAAACACTTGGTTTTGGACGCGGCGGTTGTCCGTCTTATACCGGTAGTCGAGACTGTCGATATTCCAGTCCCACATTTGAAAGCCCGCTTTCGTCATCGCGCGCCGATGCGCCAGCGTCATGTACGGGTCGCTGCCGTATGGAGTGCGGACGATGTTTGATTTGACACCCGTCACTTTGAAGACGAGCTTTTGGACGTCCTGCATCTCGCGCACGGCCGTCGTCGGTGTCCGGTAAAATTTGTGCCGGTCGTGCGTCATCCCGTGAAGCGCGATGAGATGACCTTCTGCGACGATTCGTCTGAGCATTTTCTCGTTGCCTTTGATGTTGTTGCCGAGAATAAAAAACGTGGCTTTGACCTTATGTTTCTTCAACACATCGAGCAAAGCGCCGGTTTGACGGTGCGGACCGTCGTCGAACGTCAAATAGATGAGGCTGCGGTCGTTGTACGCTTTCGGTGTCGCCGCTTCTGTGTGCGACAGGGGACTGATCAACAGAATCGCCAACACGAACAAAATCAAACGTTTTCTCATCATCATACACACCTTCCTGATGTAAACCAGTGGTGTTAGACGGTGCCGGCATGATTGACGTTAGTCTTTACCCGATTCAAGTTCACGACACTACACATGTGGACGACAAATACTCGATGTTTCCCGAGACGTTGAGGTATATCAGGAGACGATCCCAATCGAGATGAATAACGTGTAGATCGTTAGCTTTTTAGTCATGGTAGCGCTTTTTAAAATAGGAGTATCTCAAACTAGATCCGCCGCACAAATGAAATACCTGAATAAAAGGATATTAATGACAAAAGACGAATAAATAATACCATCAAATCAACCAAAACAAAGGAGCGTAATGTACTTGAATCTAAAATATAGTAAGTACTCTCTCTTATTAAGTGTGATTGGGATTTTTATAGCCTATATGATTTTCCCACCATTTAATATCACATTCGGAAAGTGGTCGATGATTGCTATTCCAATTGGTTTTATTATTTATTTGATTGGTATCGTCTATGGGATTACTGCTTTTCGTCTGAAAGAAAAAGGGTTTATGAAATATGTTTCCTTACTCTCTCTTCCTTTAGGCGTGCTATATATCGTCTTCATGTTTTACTTGTTCGGAGGAGAAATTTAATTGAATGGACTCATTTCATTTCTGGTGTAGTTCCCTTTAACCATTGGAATGAAGCTTCGGTCGTTATGTCTAGTAATTGAGTAATGCCCCGCATCCATCGATGCGGGGCATTTTTCATTCATTCGGTTCCCACGGATTGAAAAAGTTGTACGCGGGATGCACGCCTTCTAACGTCTGGAACTCATAGTCGCGTTCTTTCGCATAGCGGATAATCGTATCGAGCGCCTTCGGGGTCATCGAGTGATCGTGTGCCAAAATGATGGAGGCGATATTCAGCTCGTAATTCGCCTCGAGCCGATTGAACACACGCTGCTCGATCGGAGCGTTGTCTTTCTTATAGATATGGTCGAGACTACCGACGTTCCAGTCCCAAATCTCAAAACCGGCCTCGTCCATCGCTTGCCAGTGCGCAGGTGTCATGCCTGCGTCACTACCGTAAATCGTGCGGGCCATATTCGTATGGATGCCTGTCACTTCAAAAATGAGGCGTTGTACGTCCTTCATTTGACGCACGGCCGTCATCGGCGACGCATAAAACTCCTCGCGCACGTGTGTCATCCCATGCAGGGCGATGAGATGGCCATCGGCGACGATGCGTCGGATGAGGTGCTCATTCCCCTCGATATTCTTCCCGAGGATGAAGAATGTCGCTTTCACCCGATGCTTCTTCAAGACGTCAAGCAACGCTCCCGTCTTCCGGTTCGGCCCGTCATCGAGCGTCAAATAGATGAGACTGCGGTCGTTATAAGCTTTCGGTTTCGGGATCGCCGCCTGAGTCAGGGAGCTGATTAACAAAAAGATGGACATGAGTAAAATGACGCGTTTCTTCATTCTCAAAAAACTCCCTCGAGGCAAAAAGTGGGTGACATGGCATCGGTATGAAGCATAGAATACCACAAAAAGGATTCAAAAATGAAGCTAAAAATGCCCCTGACGTGGAAGGTCAGGGGCGTCGTTTCGTTAGCGTGAAATCGTCTCGCCATCTTCTGGAACGATGAGTTGATCGGCGAAGCTGTGTGAGGCCGCATAGGCACGTAAGTCAGGACGCGACAGGTTCCAATGATTGACCGCTTCCATATGGACCGCGATAATCGTCGCGGCTGGAGCCGTCTCATGCACAAGGCGGACGTCCTCTTCGTTCATGACGAGCGAGCCACCTTCGACGAATTGGTTGTCCCCGGCGTTGACGACGATGACTGCTGGTTGATGCGCTTGAATCGTCTTGGCGACTTCGTCATACCAGACCGTGTCCCCAGCGACATAGAGCGTCTGTTCCGAAGGATGGGTGAAGACGACACCGCACACGAGACCGGCCATTTCTAAAATCGGACCGCGTCCGTGCTCACCTGCTGTCTTCGTGAGGCTGATTCCTTCGAATGCTGTCGTGTCGCTCAACACGGTCACGTTCGTGAAGCCGTCGCCTTCGATGACAGTCAAATCGTCCTCGTTTTGAACGAACAGCGGGATCGCTTTCGGCAGAACTTGTTTGGCGACCTCGTCGTAGTGGTCGAGATGCAGGTGGGTCAAGATGACGGCGTCGATGCCTGTCAAAATGTCGTCAATCGCGATTGGCAGGTCGGCCAATGGATTAGCGTCTTGCCGTGCCGAGTTCGGGAACGGGGGATAGGCGCCTTTCTCCCCGAGGAACGGGTCGATGAGGAACGTCTTTCCGGCGTATTCAACGCGGAGTGTGGCATTACGGATCAGTTGTACGTGCATAGAAAAATCTCTCCTTTTAGCTATAATGTATGTACAGTCTAACAAGCAGCCGTCTTTTCATACATAACACGAATCAAGTGTTTGGACGGATTGGCTTGAATCGTGAAAGGAGTCACCTATGCTCGATCCAACAGATCGCCTCATCATCGAGGCGTTACAGGCGAACAGCCGGATAACGATGAAAGAACTCGGGGCACACGTGCACTTGACCGGGCAGGCGACGGCGACGCGCGTCAAGAAGCTCGAAGACCTCGGCATCATCGAAGGATATACGATTCGCGTGAACGAGGACAAGCTCGGGTTACCGGTCCACGCGATGATCACCATCTTTACGTCGAGCACATTCCACGACCCGTATCTCATGTTCCTCGAGGAACACCGGCCGTACGTCCGCAATAACTACAAGGTGAGCGGGGACGGCTGTTACGTCTTGGAGTGCCGATTCCCGTCGAACCAAGAGCTGAACGCCTTTTTGGACGGGCTCAGCAAGTACGTCAATTATAAGTTGTCGATTGTCATTAACTGACGAAGGACCTGTGAATCGCTTGATTCACAGGTCCTTTTTCAATGTCTTCGTCCGGCGCGGATGATGAAGCGATATTCTTCACTCTTGAAATACGTTTCTGTGAACTCAAACCGACTGCCATCCATAAGAAACGAATAGAGTTCGACTTTGAGTACGGGCGTTCGTTCACTCACTCCGAGCATCTCGGCAATCTCTTTTGTCGGGAGCACCGGGATGAACTCTTGGACGCTGTCCGCAATCTTGAACTGTTTGACGTCTTCGATATAGGCGTACTTCGATTGCGACATCACTTCGTACGTCAAGTCGGGGAACAGCTTTAGCGGCAAGTATGTGTCCTCGACGATGAGCGGTTCGCCGTCTGCGAATCGTTGGCGCCTCACGTAGAAGACGAGCTCGCCATCTTCGAGTTCGAGTGCCTCTCGCACTTTCTCACTCGGTGGCTGCAACGTGAAGGTGAGCACTTTGTTCGTCACTTCTTTCCCTTCTCGTTTCATGTCTTCGGTGAAGCTTTTTAATTCGTACATGTTGTGTTCAATCTTTTCGGACTGGACGTATGTGCCGCTGCCCTGTCGTTTCCATAAGAGACCTTCCTCTTGGAGCAATTTGACCGCCTGGCGGACAGTCACTCGACTGACGCTGAACTCTTCGACGAGTTGAGCCTCGGTCGGGATCGCCTCACCGGGCGCCCACGTGCCGGATTCGATAAACATGCGCATTTTGTGGGCGACTTGTTGGTAGAGCGGTGATTTTGCTTTCATGACTGACCCTCCGATTTCGACCTGAATTCATACTTCTAGTATACACAAAGTAAAACGTTTTCAAAAATATTGTTGACGTTTAAAATAATATGTATTAAATTTGTATTGTAATCAATTAGATATGTATTAGAAAGGGGAACGCACACATGAAACAAGGACAACGCCTTGTCGTCGTCGGTGGCGGCAGCACGTACACAATCGGTATGATTATGAGCTTGATCGAAGAGAAGGCTCACTTCCCACTACGTTCAATCACGTTTTACGATACGGATGGTGAGCGCCAGGAGCGTGTCGCCAAAGCGACTGAAATCATCTTGCGTGAGCATTACCCAGAGCTCGAGCTGTTCGAGTATACGACGGACAAAGAATACGCCTTCCGCGACAAAGATTTCTTCTTCGTCCAAATCCGGACGGGCGGCCTGGAAATGCGCGAGAAAGATGAACAGATTCCGCTCCGTCACGGCGTGGTTGGACAAGAGACGTGTGGACCGGGCGGGATGTCGTACGGGATGCGGTCGATTGGGGACATGATTGATCTCGTCGCAGACATCCGCCAAGGCTCACCGGACGGTTGGATCTTAAATTATACGAACCCGGCCGCAATCGTCGCAGAGGCGTTGAAGCGTGCCTATCCGAATGACAAAAAGATTTTGAATATCTGTGATATGCCGGCCGCAATCATGGTGAGCTACGCGAAAATTCTCGGCAAAGAGATTTGGGATCTCGTGCCGGAATACTTCGGCCTCAACCACTTCGGTTGGTTCACAGGCATCTATGACAAAGAAGGCAACGAATTGACGGAAGACATCAAGCGCGCCATCTTAGAGGACGGGTTCATCCCAGAAGATTCAGAGATCGCAAACGACCCATCTTGGATCAAGACGTTCAAGCAAGTCGAGAAGATGCTCACCGATTTCCCGGAATATTTGCCGAACACGTATCTTCAGTATTATTTGTACCCGTCCGACATGGCGGAGAAGGAAGACGTGGAGAACACGCGGGCCCGTCAAGTCATCAACGGCCGCCAACAACGTGTCTTCTTGATGTGCGATCAAATCATCGCTGACGACTCACTTGAGAACGTGCATCTTGAAGTCGACATCCACGGTTGCTACATGATTCGCGTCGCAGCGTCACTCGCCTACAACAATGGCGATATCTTCATCGTCATGGTGAAAAACGACGGCATCATCGCTAACTTGCCGGATGATGCGATGGTCGAAGTGCCGGCGATGCTCACGAACCGTGGACCGAAGCCGTTCGCTGTCGGACACATTCCTCGCTTCTATAAAGGGATGATCGAAGGACAGCTCGCCTACGAACAGCTCGTCGTCGACGCCTATTTCGAGAATAGCTATGAAAAGGCACTCCAGGCACTCACGCTCAACCGGACCGTCGTCGATGCGCCGGTCGCCCGTCAAATCCTTGACGATTTGATTAACGAGAACGAGAACTATTGGCCGGCCCTCAAACAACGGGAGACGGTCGCACGCTAAAGACGAAGGGGATTCATTCCCCTTTGTTCGTTTTGTGAATTGATAACGCTTACACAAGAGGAGTGAATCAAATGAGTCAATGGTTCGGGGTATTTCAAAAGTTCGGGAAGGCGCTCATGGTGCCAGTCGCGCTCTTGCCGGCGGCCGGTATTTTACTTGGTCTCGGCGCGGCGCTAACAGGTCCGCTTGCAGAAAGTTGGAAGTTTTTGCAGAACGGGACGGTCGAAGCGATTAGTGCCGGGATGCTTCAAATCGGGCTGAGTATCTTCGCCAACTTGCCAATCATCTTTGCGATTGGCGTCGCGGTTGGTCTTTCCGGCGGGTCGGGAATTGCGGCACTTGCCGCACTCGTCGGCTACGTCATCATGAACACGACGATCTCGATTGCCCTTGGGATCACACTGGAAATGGCGGCGGAGAGCGGGGAGTACGGCATGTTGCTCGGTATCCCGTCACTTGAGACGGGTGTGCTTGGCGGGATTGCGGTCGGCTTGCTTGCGGTCTGGGTGTATAAGAAATTCCATACGTTCAACCCGCCAGAGATGCTCGGCTTTTTCGCCGGAGATCGTTCGGTCGGTATCGTCATGGTATTCTTTTCCATCTTGCTCGGTTTCTTTATGATGCTCATTTGGCCGCCGATTCAGACCGGCCTCACGGCGATGGCGAACGTCATCGCGAGTGATGCGACGAATCCGGCTTACGTCGGGTTATACGGAATGCTCGAACGCTTATTGATTCCGACCGGATTACATCACATCTGGTACGCACCGTTCTTATGGACGTCACTTGGCGGCACGGCGACGGTTGGCGGTTCGATTGTGAGCGGGGACCAATATATTTTCCTCGCCCAAATCGCAGAAGGTGTCGACGTGACGGCCGGACGCTTTATGGCCGGCAAGTTCCCAATCGTCATGTTCGGTCTTCTTGGAGCGGCGTTCGCCATGTACCGTCAGGCCGATCCGGACAAGCGTCCCGTCGTGCGTGGTCTCTTGCTCGCAGCGGCAGGGACGGCGTTCTTGACCGGGATCACCGAACCGATCGAGTTCACGTTCTTATTCATTGCACCACTCCTTTACGTCGTGCACAGTGTGTTGACAGGGGTGTCGTTTGCGCTCATGTACGCTCTTGACGCCCACATCGGCTGGGCCGGTGGCTCGGGATTGATTGACTATGTCTTGGTGAATGTGTTGCCAGGGACGCCGCGCTGGTGGATGAACCTCGTCGTTGGGGCCGGATTCTTCTTCGTCTATTACGGCATCTTCACGTTCGCGATTAAAAAGTGGAACTTGGCGACGCCAGGTCGAGGGGGGCAAGAGACGAAACTGTTTACCCGCAAAGACTACAATGAAAAGAAATCAGAAAAGACATCAATCCAAACGACGGCACTTGCCATTCAAGAGGCGCTCGGTGGCCGTGACAATATCATCGACATCGATGCCTGTTTCACACGTCTCCGTGTTGAATTGAAAGACGTGTCACAAATCGATGAGGACGAGTTGAAGGCACTTGGGGCAGCCGGCGTCGTGAAAGTGAAAAACAACATTCAGGCCATCTTTGGGGGACGCTCGGATTTGTACAAGAATGAGTTGCTCAAACTGCATAAAGAGATGGACCAAGCGAATTGAAAAAAGAGCTCAACCGATTTACGGTTGGGCTCTTTGTCCGAGATGAGAAGGTTAGTTCATAACCGACGAGGCACGATAAAATTGAGAGCCTTTGATAAGTGTCGATGTGACGAGACCGATGGCGAGCGGCAATGTGATGACACCGATGCCTTGCTCGGTGACGATCATGTTGCCTTCCTCATAATAGCCTTTCAAGTAGAACAGCCCAGAACCAATCGTCTCGTTCAACTCGAGTGTCGAGACGTTGAGGTACACCATGAGGGCGAATAGCGAGATGACACTGATTGAGATGAATAATTTTGAAAACGATAGCTTGATCATGCGAACACTCCTTTTTAATTTCATTTCTATTGAAATCACTTCACTTTAATTGTTTTACTCATCGACTGATAACCTGATTTTTGCAAGACGACTTTGACTGTGGTGCCTGTCTTTTGTTTCGGGATCGTTAATCGGTATTGTCCTTTACTATTGACGGTTGCCTTTTTACTGATTGCCTTACTGCCTACATAAGCCTGGACAGTCGCAGTTTTATCAGCTGTTCCTGACATGTATGTGTGAGAGCGGGTCACAGGGTTCACTGTCAATTTTGAAAAGACATTCAACACGGTCGTTGTTTTTGCGCTAGTGACATAACCTGATTTGGTTTGTTTCACTGTGATTTTCGTACCTGCTTTTTGAAGGGGAACTCGAATTTGATACGTTCCTTTCGAGCTAACTTTTACAGAAGTACCAATTTTTCGACTTCCGACATAGGCTGTCATCACCGATCCTGATGTTCCTTTACCCGTCAATGTTGTCATTTTTCGTGTCACTGAATTGACTGTGTGGCCTGTGAAATTGAAAAGTACTTTAGTCTTTTTCTCACTCGAAGCATAGCCCGAATGCTCCAATTTAACGGTAATGTATGTCCCACCTTTTTGTTTCGGAATAGTGAGTTTGAACGTTCCAGAAGAACCAATCTTCACTTTCGAACTGATTGCTCGATCATTAGCATACGCCTGAGCATATGAACCAACCAACCCTTTACCTGAGATATAGGTGTCTGCTGAGTCTATGGCACCCAAAGACCAAGTCGGGAATAGGTTGAGTGTGAGGACGTTTGTGGTCTCTGATTGATAACCTAATCGATGTCCGTGTAAAGTGACTACCGTTCCAGCGACCTGTCTCGGAACTTGGATTGAAAAAGTCCCATCATTTGAAGCAACGCTGGTGCCGATTATTTTTCCGGCCACCGTCGCCTCAATTCTAGTTCCAGCTGTCATTTTGCCTTTGATGAAGCTGTGGGTAGGTAAGAATGGCTCTGTTATGAATTTAGCGAGCTTGCCGAGTACATTCTCCTCTGGAAATTCGTAAATCTGATCACCGACAGCGACTGTCCACTTTATTTTAGTGTGTGGCACACCGGTAGGAACAGCGATTTTAAAATTGCCATCATAGGACGTTGTAGCTGAATAGTCGCTACCATTAATACGTGCTATTACAACGGCATGTCGCATCGTTTGACCACGGAGGACTGTGCTTCCGGCAATGACGGGTTCTGTTGCTAATTTCCGAGGTACTTGAATCTGAGTCTCGATCTTACTGTCATCTCGTAACATCATGGACAAAAATTCTTGATTAAAATCGTAGTCTTTTGCTGGGATGACAAAATTTCCTTTAGCATCGGCTTTGTATAATTTATCGCCATTTGGGGTTGAGATATAAACGTTAGTACCAGGTTCCACTATTCCGGTGTAATCCGCTTGAGCCGTACGAGGGATGGCGAGCGACAATAGCTTTGGAGGAGTTGCATCTTTTACAACTACCTCATGGGAATAAGAAATACCTAAAGCGGTTCTAATGACAAATGTCCATACATCACCTGCTTTAAGTGAAGTTGGCAACGTGTGACTTACTTTTCCTTCGTAATTGGCTTCGGTCGTAAATTGTTTTTGTCCTTTGTACCATGCCTCTACTTTAGACATGCTTCCAATATTGAGTTCCAAGTGAGTTGTCTGGTCTGTCCAAGAGATGTTCATTGGATTCGCAGGCATATCGGGAGAATAAAATTGTTTCGTCAGATCATAAAAAATTTGACCATTTTTCGATTTAATGATGAGACGAACAGAATGATTTTTTGGCAATGACGTAGGGAAGTACAATACTGTATTTGTATCGCCTTTTGTTTGTTCTTCTGTCATAGGAAATGCGTTTTGGTTTTCATCAATGAGAATCCATTGGTAATATATTTCTTCATATTTCCCAGGATAATAGACAAACGAGACTCGCTTGCGATCAGGGGAAATTGACTGTCTAACTTTACTTGATCCTACTTGCGTCGTAACTTTATCGAGGTTGCCTTTAATAAAAGCGGTAAGTTGATCACCGGCTTCTAAATTCGGAATTCTGATATGAGACGTTTCAGTCCATTCAGTATTACGGTGTTCATAGATCTTTCCTTTGTGTTCGACAACAATTGTATCGCCAATTCTTCCGTTTGAGATTAAAACGTAAGGTGCTCCTTCGGTAACGTTACCAATAGATAAGCTGTTCTCGGCTTTTGGAATATTAAGCACGATTGGTTTGGATATATGGCCTTTAGAATCTGTTAACACTAATTCAACTTTGTTAATTTCGTTTGGGTGATTCAGCATGTGGAAGATATGTTCCGTTGAATCAGTGTGTGCTTCTTCAGTTTGAATTACTTTTCCAAGAGCGTCATAAGTTTTCAGTTGAATGGAAACGTCTTTTTCATTAAAGGTTAAAAAGAGTGTGTCTGTCATATAGTCATGTGAGCGGACAGAGGGTGCTGTCACGTCTTCGAATAACAAAGGTGTCGTATAAGTTTGAGTTTTTTTCTCATTCATTGTAATGAGTTGATTCGGCAATTCATTTGATGAGTTGAGCGGGAGTTCAAACTTACCTGTAGCATCACTCAATGCGCTTGTGCTGGATACATCGGTTGTCACAAGCGTATAAGGTGATGTCGTACCTGTGATTTTTGTATCGGCATCGGTAAGGCGGTTAATTATTACATTTCGGCCTGTAATTGTATCTTCTACAAAGGTTGATGTGACTACTTCATCAGAGATGGTCACTTTAAATGTATCTTCATTATTAATTTTTATATCGGTGAAAGAGAATTGATAAACTTGATCTGATATTTTCTCATTCTTTGGAGCATAAGATTGGAAAGTACCGTTTGATTTTTCAATTACTAACTTTGCAAAAGGTTTTGTGGTTTTGAAGTGCTTCAATAATACTTTCAACTCGTTATTTTTTATAACATAAGTGGGTTTTTCTAATTTTCGAGTATCGGTAATCATTACATCTACAGCATTCGAATATGACATTGCTTCTGAATATACTTTGAAATAATCACCATATTGTGCTTTAGGGATTCGAATTTTAAAATCACCATTTTCATCAGCTCGTTGCACAAGGTTTAGCGAATGGCTAGAGTTAATTCTGATGACGTCGTACGGAGTTGATTTTCCTCTAATGTATTCATCATATAAAGATGTAGGTGAAAGTTGTAGAGAACTTCTTTCAACATCAACTAGAATAGTTGATGGCTCTCCTTTAGGCGGAGTGACCGTGATTTCAATAGCTTTCGTTTCTGCTTCCAAATGGTATGAACATCTCAAAATACCGTCGTTAAGAATAGGACAAGAACCAAAGCGACCGCTAGGTTTAGATATATAAGTTACTTTATTATTTGGTGGCACCCAACCATTGATGGAGCTGTCACCAACTTTAAAAGGAGAAACATAAGTATTAGGAACTCCTTCGGTATTCCGCGGCGATAAAAAGGATCTTTGCTCATGGTTTGGAAAATAATATGACTGAAAAGTAAAAGTATACGTGCCAGATATTACATTGAATCCATCGAGCATTCGATTTTCTCCTACATCGAGATAAAAGAAACCGTTCTCGTCAGCTTCCGTAGTGATAAAAGGTTCTTGATGATTGACATCATAAAGCCCGATTGTAATACCGGGGAGTGTGTAACCTTTGAAGATATGCGAATCTACAAGTGTTTCATCCAATTGAAATTTAAACGAGGCAGGGTTGGTTAAGTCGAATGTCACGGTTGTGTATTTTGCAATACAAATGTGCACAATAATGCAACGAAAAGTACAGAACTTTGCCAGCTGGGTTTTAGTGTTTCGACAACGCATGCGTGACACGATAACTGTCACCTGTGAAATTTAATATGTGAGCGTGATGGATGACGCGATCGACGAGTGCCGCCGTTAGGCGCGCGTCGCCAAAGATGCGATTCCACTGGCTGAACTCAAGGTTGGACGTGATGATCAAGCTCTTTCGCTCATACCAGTCAGTGATGAGATGGAACAGGAGTTCCGCAGATTCTTTTGTGAGAGGGATGTATCCCATCTCGTCCAAAATGATCAGGTCTGCCGATTCGAGACGTGAATGGAAGCTGCTCAGCTTCCCATCCCTCCAGGCCTTGTTAAGTTGCTCTACGAGCTCGGAGACCCGGAAGAACCTCACCTCATAACCTTTGTGACAAGCTTCTCTCCCGAGTCCGATGGCCAAATGGGTCTTTCCCGTCCCCGGGGACCCTGTCAGAACGACGTTCTGTGAATGCTCGACGAAATTCAATGAGGTCAGTTCGTCCTTATCCAAATGCTTCGGGAAATAGATGTGATTGCCCCAGTGATAATCGTCGAGTGACTTGTTGTTGATGAATTTAGCCTTTTTGATTAACCGTTGCGCTTTCGCTTCCTCGCGGAGGCGCATTTCCATCGAGAAAAGCTCCGTGAGAAACTTTTCAGGGGATTCCGTTGGAATCGATTCATAGATTTCAGCGACATAGGCAAGGCGGAGCGATTTGCACATTTCTTTTAGGCTCATACTGCACCACCTTCTCCCCAAGGCCGATTCAGGCTATCGTACTTGCTCCAATCCACATCATAAGGATGGTCCTCAACCACGGCTGGATCGTCGTCCTCGCTCAGTAGCTCGTATAGGCGTTCATTGATCTCGAGGATTGGATAGAGTGCGAGCTTGGCTCGGATCCAGGCCAGTCTTTCCTGCCGAACGAGTAAGTTGGGTACGCCCAGGTATTCTTTGATTCTACCCGGCAGATATTCGGAATAACGGGAGTGCCCGAAGCTTCTCGGCTTCTTGTGCCAAGTGCTGATGATGTTTTCCCATGGGAGCGCACGCTTTGTCATCATGTAGGGACGTTTTTCTTCGTAAAGGATTTCTCCGTGAAGTGAGAGAATCTTCATCGAATCCCACCTTAAGATGGCGCGTACTTGCCCATGACGAGCCCCTGAAGGGATCAAGACTTTCGTCTTATCGATCGTTATTTCGCCGTACTTGTTCACCTTGAACAGTTCTTCCTTGAAGACGGGGAAGTCTTCTTGAGGTAATCGCAATAGATGTCTCTGCTCTTTTTCGAACAGCTCACGGATCAGCACATGCTTTTCGTAATGGACTCGCTCCATGTCGTCCCGTAGGGAAACTGCGAGCTGTCGGTTCATCGAATCGTAATCATGCATGACAGGGGCCGGGACAAGAAAGTTGTATCGAACGTATCCGACCTTGTTCTCGACACTTCCTTTCTCGTTCCCGCTGTAAGGATTACAGCTTTGGACTTGGAATCCATAATGAGCCATGAACTGCATGAAAGCATCGGTATAGATCGCCTCTTCCCTCGTCGTTCGCGGTTGGATGACTGCCGCGGGGAGATTATCAATTCGGAGTTGTTGCGGCACACCGCCGATTTCTTCAAAAAGCATTTTGAGTCCCGTCAGGAAGCACTCTTGGTTTTCTGCGGGGAGGGCGACGGCTGCCGTACGGTTGCTGAAGGGCAGACTCATGACGAGGCACTTCATATCGACCGCATGACTATCTTTGACGACTTCCATCGTCCCGAAATCCACCTGCGCCTCACCCGGAGGGTGCTGCAGTCGTTCATGCCTTGTGTCGTTTTCCTCTTCGCTTGTCATATGCCAGTTCTTGATGAAATTGCACACCGTTCGATAAGAGCCCTCGAATCCGTTCGCCACCAGCGTTTCATAAATCTTTTTATTCGTTCGTCTCAACTTTTTCTGAAGCATCTGATCCTCTGTCAACCAATCTTCGACCATCTCGCCCCATTTCGTTCCGTACATCATGCCCCTCTTGGGGCGAATGGTTTCGCTTGGCAATTGAGCTGAATCCGCGTATTTTTTTACCGTCCTCCAATTGAGGTCTAGATTTTTAGCGATTCGATTGATTGAATGTGATTTGTGGTTTCTAAGAAATTTGATACAATTGATATCGGACATTGCTAGCATTCCTTCCATCTCCTAACGTTCTTGTTTCGCAACTTAAACGTTAGGGTGAGATTATGGTTGCTGGCAAGTCCTTTTTCTTTTCTAAAATAGGAGTGCAGAGTTGTGTACGTTTCCGTTGCACACTTCTGCACTCCTATTTTGCACTACACAGGTTGAAGAAAAGGTATCCTCCTGTGAACTGAATGCTTTTACGACAGGGTTATCTAAATTGGACATAGATATCTTTAAAGTTTCATAGCCACTTAATACTTCATCACCAATTTTTACGTGAATGTTGGCGCGAAAGGCATAAAAAACAGCTTCGTTATTTGAGTTTATCCCTAAGAACGAAGGTTCAGAAATACTACCTTTGAGAATGGGCGTGAAAAATCGATTATGACTGATTGATCCGGAAGCATGTACTTCATATAAATGAAATCCGCCTCTAGGACCGTTAGGAAAAAGGATCTCTACATTTCCCGTCGAATCAGTACGATATTCATCATATACCTCGTTGGCATATACGCCATAAAGAGTATCCGCTTTTCCGCTTACTTTCACTTTTGTGGAGTCAGGGGAGAACGGTTCGACGGTAAGGGGATGTTCCTCAGCATAAGTAGCCAGTGGAATCCCGATTTGGGTTAAAAAAAGAGTAAAAACAAGCAGAAGAGTTAGTAAGGTGGAATATGGTAACTTTAGTTTCATTTATAGATTTCCTTTCTGGAAATGGAATGAAATACTATTAATTATCATTATATGAATCTCGTCACAAAACAATTCTTTTTTTAGAAAAGGGTATATGATTTATAAATATTTTAGAGCAGCTAGAATGTATCCGAGATTATAATCAGTACAGAGAAGAGAAATCTCGAAAGGGAGTGGCTGTAATGACAATCTTTACTTATCAAGAAGCACGAAAAAACTTGAAGCAAGTCTTGAATCAAGTGCACGAAAATAGTGAATCGATTACTGTCTTCCGAAAGAATGGTCGCAATGCCGTCATCCTGTCTGAGCAAGAATACAATCAACTGATGGAGACGATGTATGTGCTGCAGAGCCCTAAAAATGCTGAGCGGCTCTTTGACTCAGTTCGTCAGCTTCAACAAAAATCGACCTAAAATGGACTCACACCTATTCCGGTATGAGTCCATTTTTTATTCATACATATTCCATAACCGCTCCGCCTGCTCTCGCATCATCTCCCGCAGTTCAATCGGTTCCACGACCTCGACTTCCGCTCCAGCCGCGAGCAATTGCCGCGATAAGAACGGGAGCTCGGCTTCCGGCACGTCCCACTCATTTTTTTCAGCGATATAGGGTAATACGTCTTCAAGCAGACGGCGGCCAAGCGGGGTAATATTCAGCCGGACAGTCACGCCGCTTCGTTCGTCACTCACCTCGAGAAGCGTCGCCAGATCGTCCGCTTCGAACGTGTCATCGAGAAGACGCAGCGCTTCAATCCGGTCAATCCGATATTGGCGCAGGCCGTACTCCGAGCGGCCATACACGTACCATTTCGAATCGAGGAGCGCCATCCCGACCGGTGCGACGGTGAACGTGCGTGATCCTTTCGTCGTCATGTACGTCACCTCAATGTTTCGCCGTTGCTCGACCGCTTGAAACACGTCTTTCGTGAACGGTGCCGATGGGACGGTCTTGTTCCCGAGCCAGAGGATGTTCTTTTCGAGCCGAGCGATTTTCGTCTCGAGGTCATGTGGCAATTCGTTGACATACCAGTCCGACAGCGTGTCCCGCATATCCCCGAACGGCACGTCCGGAATCTGTTCCATCCATTTGAGAGTGAGGTAGAGCGCGACCGCTTCCTGTTCCCGGAGTTGGAGCGGCGGGAGCAATCGGTTCGGCAACATCTCATAGCCACCGCCTGTGCCGGGTACGCTCCAAATCGGATAGCCGAGTTCTTCGAGCGTCAGCATATCGCGCTGAATCGTCCGGACCGAGGCACCTGTCTCAGCGGATAGTTCGTCCGCTGTGAACCGGTGCCCGCGATTCAACAATCGAATCAACTGTAAATGTCGTTTTTTCATCTTATTCATTCCCGTCAAGTTTTGTCGTGTTTATCGGTTAAGCTGAATGTATCACGAATCAAGGAGGAATTCGTCATGGCAAACGTCGTCTTATATATCGCGACAAGTTTGGATGGAAAGATTGCCCGCACGAACGACCAGCTCGACTGGTTGTTCGCGGTCGAGGGGGAAGGGGACAACGGCTACGCTGACTTCTTTAAGACGGTCGGCGCCGTCATCATGGGACGGAAGACGTACGAGGAGGTGCTCGTGCTGGAGCCGGACGGTTACCCGTATGACAAGATTCCGAACTACATTTTGACACGCAGTCCGGACCGAGAAGCCGAGCACGTCACGTTCACCGATGAGCCGATTGAACAGCTCATCGAACGGTTGAAGCAAGACGTCGACGGAGACATTTGGCTTGTCGGGGGAGGCGAGGTCATCAAGGAAGCGATGGCGCACGACTTGATCGACAGCTATGAGATTGCCATCGCCCCGGTCGTATTAGGAGAGGGGATTCCACTCTTCCCGGAAGGCACGAAAGAGACGAAGTTGAGACTGACGAGTCAACGTTCGTCCGGCCAGTTCGTCATGGTGACTTATCAAAAATAGATAGATTGAATAAATTAAAAAAGCGTTCGGGAAAATTAATTTTTCCCGAACGCTTTTTTAAGGATATTTAGTTAATGATTTCTACTTCATCTAACGTCCACGGCATTATTGCGCCTTCTTTACCATATAGTATTCCTCTAACTGTAATAGTGTCATCTAAATTTATATTAATTAACTTCTCTCGTTCACTTTTTTTCACTGAAGCTAATACATCACTTACAAATGTAGTATCTTCCATTATTAATTGGATATTTTTATCAGACACCTCAACAACTGATCCAGTCCATTGTACATATTTCCCTTTAACGTCTTTCCAAAATGCATCTCTTTGAATATCCGTCATGTTGTCGTATGGATCATCAAACGCATAATAATTTGTACTTATTGGTTCTTTAGCCTTTGCCTCAGCTTTAGCCTTTGCCTCAGCTTTAGCCTTTGCCTCAGCTTTAGCCTTTGCCTCAGCTTTAGCCTTTGCCTCAGCTTTAGCCTTTGCCTCAGCTTTAGCCTTTGCCTCAGCTTTAGCCTTTGCCTCAGCTTCAGCTTTCGCCTCAGCTTCAGCTTTCGCCTCAGCTTCAGCCTTTGCCTCAGCTTCAGCCTTTGCTTCAGCTTCTGCGTCTTCATTGTTTGTCTCTTTTTCTTCTGACTTGGCTTCTTTAACTTCACTCGCATCTACTTCTGAAGAGCTGACTTTCTTCTCTTCTTCAGTATCAACAAATGCCCCAGATACCATGAAGAGAACAAAGCAACCGACAGATATACTAAATTTCCTCATAGAAGTACCATCTTGTTTGAACAGTGAAATGATCCAAGCAACCGCAAAACCAAGACAAAACAGGGCAGAAAAAACAAAAATAAAATCCATGTTGTTATTCCTCTCGAAATTATAATAGAACTACAATCATTAATATACATGACACCACCATAAAGAAAATTAAAAATTACAAAAATAAGGTAATGAATTCCAAAATAAATCCGAGTCCATTATTGGGACTCGGATTTTCTCATACATGCTTCCGCTGGAACGCTGCAATCGCTTCATACTCTTCTGCGAGATGACGGGAGAGTCGAATATAGATTGGCAGCAACTCCCGGTAAATCGCTGTCGCTTCCGCGTCGGGCGCATGTTCATGCGTCACTTGCGGCACGGCCGTGAAGTCATCGATGTCGCCGAACGCGTACTCGCCGAGCATGACGGCCCCGAGACACGAGCTCTCATGGCTCTCCGGCACGACAACCGGCGTATCGAAAATGTCGGCCATCATCTGGCGCCACAAACTCGACTGGGCGAAGCCACCCGTCGCATGGATCCGGTTAGGTGCGCCCGTCAACTCGTCGAGCGCCAGCATGACCGTATACAAGTTGAAGATGACACCTTCAAGCACCGAGCGGATGAAGTGCTCGCGCTTATGGTGGATACTCAAGCCGAAGAACGAACCGCGTGCGTTCGAGTCCCAGAGGGGGGCCCGTTCACCCATCAAGTACGGGTGGAACAACAAGCCGTCCGAGCCCGGTTTGACCGTCTCGGCGATGCGCGTCAACACGTCATAGGCATCCATACCGAGCCGTTTCGCCGTCTCGACTTCGCTCGCCGCGAACTCGTCGCGGAGCCAGCGCAGGATGATGCCGCCGTTATTGACCGGCCCACCGATGACCCAATGCTTGTCGGTCAAGGCGTAACAGAAGATGCGTCCTTTCGGGTCCTCGACCGGTTGCCGGACGACCGTGCGGATGGCACCGCTCGTCCCGATTGTGACGGCGACGACGCCTTGTTCGAACGCCCCGACCCCGAGGTTCGACAACACCCCGTCACTCGCCCCGATGACGAGTGGGAAGTCCCAGCCGAGCGTCTCAACAACATCCGATTTAAGCGTTAAAATCTCGGTCGTCGGCACGAGCTCGGACAGTTGCTCCGATGTGACCCCGGCGACGGCGAGCGCTTCAACGTCCCAGTCACAGTTCTTCAAATTGAACAGCCCTGTCGCCGAGGCGATTGAATGGTCGATGACGAAGCGACCGGTCAGGCGGTAGAAGACGTACTCTTTGATCGAAACGAATTTCACGGCTCGAGCGAACACGTCCGGATGCTCGGCTTTCAGCCAACGCAGCTTCGACAACGGCGCCATCGGATGGACCGGGGTGCCGGTGCGCATATGGAGCGCGCTCGCATCGAACTCGCGTTTTATCTCTTGCGTATACGGGTTGGCCCGGCTGTCGGCCCACGTGATGCTGTGGGTGAGCGGGCGGCCTGACGCGTCGAGGGCGATCAGGCTGTGCATCGCCGAACTGAATGCGGCGAAGCGGACCGGACCGTCGGCTTTGGCGCGGACGGCGGAAATCGCCTCGAGCACGGCCCCGTAGATGACGACCGGGTCTTGCTCGGCCGTCTCCGTGTCCGGGGTGAGGAGCGGGTACAGCACGTTATATACCGCGAGTTGTTGCTGGTTATGGAACAGGACGGCTTTCGTGCTCGTCGTCCCGATATCGACGCCAATCGTGTACACACACATCACTTCCTAACTTAAATAATGAACAAACTGATCAAGAAGACGACCGCGAAGCCGGTCAATCCGATAATCGTTTCCATCATGGTCCACGACTTGAGCGTGTCTTTCACATCCAAACCGAAGTAGCGGTTGACGAGCCAGAAGCCTGAGTCGTTGACGTGAGACAAGACGGTCGCACCAGAGGCGATCGCGATGACGATGAGGCCGAGCGCGGCACCGGTGATATCCTGGATTTCGAGAAGCGGCGTGATGAGTCCTGCCGCCGTGACCATCGAAACGGTCGCCGAACCTTGGGCGACACGGACGACGGTCGCAATCAAGAAGGCGAGCACGATTGCCGGAAGCGGTGACCCGGCCATCATTTCCCCGAGCACGTCACCGACACCTGAGTCGATCAACACTTGTTTGAACACGCCACCGGCACCGGTGACGAGAATGATGATCCCGGCCGGTTCGAGCGCTTTCGTCGCGATCTCTTGGACTTCGTCACGTGTGTAGCCGCGGCGTGTGCCGAGGAAGATAAACGTGAGCAGCGTCGCGAGCGTCAAGGCGACGAACGGATGACCCATGAACGTCAAGAACGTGCGGATGCTGTTGCCTTCTTCTAATAAGACGGCAGACAACGTGTTGGCGAGAATCAAGACGAGCGGAATCGAGATGAGCGAGACGATCATCTTAAAGCTCGGCAGTTCTTTCGACGTGTCAATCTCTTCGAACTCCATATAGTCCGGGATATTGACGTGAATCTTGTTCGCGATATACTTCCCAAAAATCGGTCCGGCTAAAATTGCAGCCGGAATACCAGCGATGACCCCAAACAAGATGACCCAGCCGAGCTCGGCGCCGATCAAGTTGGCGACGGCGATCGGACCTGGTGTCGGCGGGATGAAGCTGTGCGTGACGGCGAGACCCGCAAGCAGCGGAATCCCGTAGTAGAGGAGCGAACGGCCCGTCTTTTTGGCGAGACCGTAGACGATCGGGACGAGAATGATAAAACCGACGTCGAAGAAGACCGGCACGGCGACGATGAAGCCGGTGATGGCGAGCGCCCATTGCGCCTTGTCCTCACCGAACTTACTGACGAGCGTCTGGGCGAGGCGTTCCGCGCCACCCGATACTTCTAACATCTTCCCGAACATGGCGCCGAGACCGACGACGACGGCGACGAAGCCGAGCGTGCCGCCCATCCCGTTCTGGATCGAGGCGATGACGTCCCCGAGCGGCATGCCGGCCGCAATCCCGACGAGCAGACTGACGAGGAGAAGTGAGACGAAGGCGTGCAGCTTCGTCCGCATGACTAAGAATAAGAGCAAGAAAATCCCTGCGACTGCGATTAAAATGAGTGTCGAACCCGACATATGTATTTCCCCCTTTACCTTATGTGTAACCGTTTACAAATATTGCCAAAGGAAAAAGCCACCCCTGACCTTTTCCTTGCCTTTATTTCTTGACGACCGCGTGGCCCCCGAACTCGTTACGGAGCGCTGCGACGACTTTCCCGGAGAACGTGTCGTCCTCGAGCGAGCGATAGCGCATCATGAGCGACATGGCGATGACCGGTGCCGCCGCCTGCAACTCGAGCGCCGTCTCGACCGTCCATTTTCCTTCCCCTGAGGAATGCATGACGCCGCGGATGTCGTCAAGCTTCGCGTCTTTCGAGAACGCGTTCTCCGTCAACTCCATGAGCCATGAACGGACGACCGATCCGTGGTTCCAGACGCGGGCGACTTGTTCATAGTCGTAATCGAACGGGCTCTTCTCCAAGATGTCGAACCCTTCGGCGATCGCCTGCATCATGCCGTACTCGATGCCGTTGTGGATCATCTTCAAGAAGTGGCCGCTGCCGGCCGGTCCTGTGTACAAGTAGCCGTTCTCGACCGAGAGGTCTTTGAAGATCGGCTCGATCGTCGGCCAGGCGGCGGCGTCACCGCCGACCATCGTACAGGCGCCGTTGCGTGCACCTTCCGTGCCGCCGCTCGTCCCGCAGTCGAAGAAGGCGATACCTTTTTCGCTGAACTGTTCGGCGCGTGCGACCGACAGCTTGTAGTTCGAGTTCCCACCATCGATGACGATGTCACCCGGCTCGAGTTTCTCGAGCAGTTCCGCGAGTACGGCCTCGGTGATGTCACCGGCCGGCACCATCGCCCAGACGACGCGCGGTGTCTCAAGTTTGGCAATGACGCCCTCGAGCGTCGGCACGATCTCAAACTTCGACGTCGCCTCGACGTTCCCGGCGTCTGTCCCGACGACGTTGTGACCATGGTCGCTCAAGTTGAGCGCCAAGTTGTATCCCATCTTGCCTAATCCAATCAAACCGATTTGCATATCGTCACCTCTAAATCGAATTTTTTTTCATCTCCCCACTATAATATCAAATTAAATTCGATTTTCAATAGAGATTGCGGAATTTTTTTCGAAAAGGTATCGTTAAAAGAAAAAAGGGTGAGACACATGGAATCGAAATCGATGAACGGCCTGGCCCGCATCCGTGGCGCTTATACGACACTGAGCAAGAAAGAGCAACGCATCGCTGACTATATCTTGAAACAGCCCGAACGCATCATTCACCATACGATCAACCAAGTCGCCGACGATTTAGACGTCGCCGAGTCGACCGTGTTCCGCTTCTGCCAGCGCGTCGGGTTCAAAGGCTATCAGGCGCTGAAGATCGCGCTCGCCACCGACGTCGTCGCACCGCTCCAAGACATCCATGAGGACATCTCGAACGACGACACGCCGTTTGAGATCGCCGAGAAGATCTTCACGTCGAACGTGAAGACGCTCGAGGCGACACGGCAGATTTTGGACACGGCCTCGCTCGATAAGGCCGTCGCGCTGTTGTTGTCGGCCCGTCGCATCGAGTTCTTCGGGAGCGGGGGATCGGCCGTCATCGCGCTCGACGCCTACCACAAGTTCGTCCGGAGCGGTCTGTTCGTCACGGCGAACCTCGAGTCGCACATGCAACTCATGTCGGCGTCACAACTGACGAATGATGATGTCGCCGTGCTCATCTCGCACTCGGGCGCCTCGAAAGACACGCTCGACGTGGCGAAAGTGTTAAGCGAGCGCGGCGTACCGACGATCGCCATCACCAACTATGCGAAGTCACCGCTGTCGAAGCTGTGTGACGTCGCCCTCTATACCGTGTCGCAAGAGACGGAGTTCCGCTCCGAGGCGCTCGCCTCGCGGATCGCCGAGCTCAGTCTGATCGACGCTCTGTTCACCGTCGTCATGATGCGGCGCGGGGAAGAGGGACGAGAATCGCTCCAGAAGATGCGAGAAGCGATTTCTCTAAGAAGAATTTGATAACAAATAGGGGTATTCAAATGGAAAATAGTATTATTTTAACTATAATTGAAAACCCGATTTGGGATGGAGAACTAAAACGTATTCTAGAATCACACCCAGGAGCTTTAGAAATCCCGGGCCCACATGATAAAGATATCTCACTAGAAATGCCCGATGTATTTTGGTACGAGGCCAATGAAGTGTCAAGAGCTAATGACATTGTTGGAATCGGGCGCATTCAGAAAGGGGATGATAACGAATATGAAATTTCTATAGCTCTAGTTGCATCTAAAATCGGTAGTGGACATGGAAGAAAAGTATTAACTTTATTAGAAAAGAAGGCGAAGGATAAAGGCGCAAAATCTGTTATTGTTGCTATAAAGCCAAGTAATCCAAATGCTGAGAAAGTAGTGAAGTGGTTTGAAGACAGAGGATATAACATCGACGTTATTAACTGGGAAGAGGTATTAAAATCTAAACGTAGGGATATCCAATTGAGTAAATATATTTAAGCACTTTACTCATAAAAAGAAGGCTGACCCATTCTCGGGCCAGCCTTCTTTCATTTCCGTTTAATTTGATCTGCGACTTTCTTGACGACTTTCTCGACACCACCCGCCGGGGCATCTAAGTCGTGATGGAGCGTCTTGTCCGGGATGTCCATGACCGGCTTCTGGCCTTGCGGGGCCGGGTCGCTCAAGTAGACGAAGTCGCCGGCACCATCCGGCGCGCTGCCGGTCGCCCATTTGCCTTGGCTCGACTCGTTGCCTTCCGACAAGTCCCAGAACTCGAGGCCGTGTTTCTCGGCTTCTTTCTCGTCCTTCGCCGGGAAGCTCGCCGGTACGATGACGCCGTTCTTCTCTTCGAGCTCATCGATGGCCGCCATCCATTGGTATTGGTGGTAGCGGTCACGGGCAAGCATCTTGCGGAACACTTTCCGGACGCCTTCGTCTTTCGTCATATGATAGAGACGTGCTACTTGGAGACGGCCTTGTGTCTCGGCGTGTAAGTTCGAGCGCATGTCGGCGAGCAAGTTCCCGCTCGCGACGATATACGACCCGTTCCACGGCACCCCGTTCGAGTTCGTCGGCAGTCCGCCGAGCCCGCTGACGATCAAGTGTTGCGGGTTCATCCCGCCGAGGATGGCCGCCGTCGCCGGGTCTTTCGCCGCCTCGGCCTGGTCGTCCGGTGACGCCCCGTCGAGCAGTTGCGAGATGAGGGCGCACAACATCTCGACGTGCCCGATCTCCTCGGTCCCGATGTCCATGAGCATGTCCTTATACTTTTCTTCCCCGCGGCAGTTGAAGCCTTGGAATAAGTATTGCATCATGACGGTCATTTCCCCGAATTGACCGCCGAGCACCTCTTGGATTTGACGGGCGAGCTGTGGGTCGGGCCGATCGACGTTCACTTCGAACTGCAATTCCTTCTGATGACGAAACATGGAACTCCTCCTTTTTTTGAACAACTGGTGAATGTACGACAAAGGTATAGTTCCACTATCAATAGTTATCAAACCTGTTTTTTTGAAAAAGATTTCCAAATACAGGTAGGGGTATGGGTATCGACTGAGGATTACAATTCGCCAAAGTGTGGAATTAATATACACAGATTGATTTTCGTCCATACAGAGAGGAAAGACGGCTATGAACAACCTTGAATTCTTGACGACCGAACACTACGATGTGTTCAAACAGTTGGCCCAGCGCCTCCATAATCCCGGCGACGTCAAGAAAGAGTATTTCTCCGCCCTTTATGTGATCGCCGGGAATGAGCGGGTGCGGAATCTATTGTTGCCGTATATGGACCTCGAGCAAGGCAAGATCAGTACGGCGACCATCATCGACGACAACACGTTCGAGAAACAGGATATCATCCTCGTCAAACTCGTCATCCACCTCTACAATAATAAGGAATGGGTGCTCCCGACCGAATTGATCACGTTACCGGAGCCGGACTACCAGCTTGCCATGCAGGCCATCACGCTCTGTCGTGACCAACAGTTCGACGAAGTGGTCATCCCGAACGACCAAGAGACCTGAGCCAGGTCTCTTTTTTTTGTTTCTCGTTCTCGAATGAAGGGTAATTCACCCATGCATTCGAAACCGTTGAATTTTCTCGGAGGAGGGACACGTATGTTACAAGATTTTCCGAAATCGTATTGGCGTGACGTCGAAGTAAAGACGTTGAAACCGCTCAACGAAGACGTCAAAACAGAGGTTGTCGTGGTCGGGGCCGGCATCGTCGGTGTACTCGCCGCACTGCAGTTGGTCGAACAAGGCAAGCAGGTCGTCTTGGTCGAAGCGGCCCGTTTCGCGACAGGAACGACCGGTTACACGACGGCCAAAGTCTCGGCCCAGCACGGCGTCGTCTACACCGAACTCGTCAAATCGCTCGGTGAAGACAAGGCGCGACTATATTACGAGGCGAACATGGAGGCGCTCCGTTTCCTCGAGGAACAAGTCGACACGTTGGAGATCGACTGTGACCTCGAACGTCAGCACGCCTACATGTATTCACTCTCGTCCTCAGGTTCGGCGAAACTGCTCGAGAAAGAAGAAGAGGCGTACCAAAAGCTCGGGATTGACGGCGGTGACGCCACGGACGAAGTGAACGGTCTGTTGCCGTACGAGGTCAAGAAGGCGACCGTCATGCGTGATCAGCTCCAGTTTCATCCGGTCAAATACTTACAAGGGCTGATGGACCGATTCCTCGAGCTCGGCGGGACGCTCTATGAGATGACCCGGGTGACCGGCATCGAATATGGGACGCCGCACCGGCTCGACACGATCACCGGCCACACGATCGAGGCGCGCGACGTCGTCGTCGCGACCCATTTCCCGTTCAACGACTTCAAGGGCCTCTATTTCGCGAAGATGGAAGTCGAGCGCTCGTACGTCGTCTCGGCCGAGGTCGACACGTTCCCGGAAGGCATGTTCATCAGCGTCGACAAGCCGAGCCGTTCGCTCCGGCACGTCAAACTCGACAACGGCAAGAAGATGGCCATGTTCGGGGGCGAGAACCATTTGGCGGGCCATAAGGAAGAGACGCAAGTCTGCTACGAGAAGCTTGGCGAGTTCGGGACGCGGCATTTCGGGGCCGAGACGTTCACCCACCATTGGTCGGCCCAAGACTTGATCACGCTCGACAAAGTACCGTACATCGGCCGGATGACGAACGACACGCCTCACGTCTTCGTCGCGACCGGCTTCTCGAAATGGGGGATGAGCCAAGGCATCGTCGCGGCCCGTCTCATCGCCGACTTGATCTTGAACCGACCGAACCGCTACGAGGACCTGTATGACCCGACGCGGTCGAAATGGAAATTTGCCGACGCGGCCCGGTTCATCAAGACGAATGCCGACGTGGCCAAAGAGCTCGTCAAAGGCAAACTGAAGCCGACGGACAAACAAGTGGACGAGCTCGGGCTCGATGAAGGCGCCATCGTCAAACATAACGGTGAACATGTCGCCGCCTACCGCGATCCCGACGGCCACGTCTCGATGGTCGGGTCGGCCTGTACGCATATGGGCTGTACCGTCAACTGGAACCAGGCCGAGCGGTCGTGGGACTGTCCATGCCACGGCTCGCGCTTCAAACCGAACGGAGAAGTCATCGAAGGGCCGGCCGTGAAATCACTTCCGCCCAAATCATGACATCAGATTGTAAATGTTTCTAGAAAATCATGCTTTTAAGTCAAGAGCGAAGCCGACTCGACGTTTGGCGTTGGAGCGCCCCTTTTTTGATACTGATGGTTCGACTCTCATTATGTTCCTCCGATAACAATCGGGAAACTTTTCGTTTGAACGGGAGTAGGAACGGAAACGAAGGTCATGTATGAACGCCATCACAAGGGAAAGGGGGAAACGTCGATGCAAGTGAATCATGGAAAGGCACTCAGTCTAAAACTAGGGGCGTTGCTCGTCGTCTTCATCGCGATTTTGACGCTCGGGTTTGATGTCCCATGGTACCACGCCGCCTGGATCTCGATTGCGGTCGGACTGATCGCCTATGGGGTGGGCGACATGTTCGTCTTACGCAAGTTCGGCAATCTGATCGCGACAGCGGCCGATTTCGGCCTCGTCTTCTTCTTGACGTGGTTCTTCCTGTGGATCTTGGACTTCGATATCGGGACCGAGACGAGCTTTGTGTTGCTCGCGCTGTACACGGCCCTGGCGACCGCGGTCGTCGAGTTCTTGTTCCACGGTTGGCTGCTCAAACATAAACGAGAAGAGGCGCACATTCATTCGACACGATAAAAAAGGAGGAAGCGAACATGGCTAAAAACAAACTCGCCATTCATGAAGTGTTAGAGATTCACGAGATGCTGACGCTGAAACAAGCGGGGCTCGTCAAAGGGTATGTGAGCGAACCGCTCATCAAGGACGAGAAGCTACAGAAGATCGCCCGCAAACATTTGAAGAACACCGAGCAAGCGATCAGTGAACTGAAACAACTGTTGCCGAACAAGGCATAAGGAGGAGACACGTATGGGAATCCAAGAGAACTTGAAACGAGCCAGTAAACAACGCGACGAGTTGATCGCGACCGATTTGCTCGTCACGGCGAAGTCGGCCGTCCGCGCCTATGCGGTGGCAGTGACCGAGACGGCGTCGCCCGAGGTCCGGAAAGTGCTCATCAAGCAATTGAACCAAGCGATCGAGGATCACGCCGAAATCGCCGACTATATGATTAAGAACGACATGTACATGGCGTACGATATCGAGAAGCAGTTGAAGCACGACAAAGAGAAAGTCGACAAAGCGAACGAACTGATCAAGAAGTAAGAGCCGACGGAAACGTCGGTTTTTTTCGTTTTGGGATGTCTTGGCCGTGGTATCGGATAAGGACTATACGTGAGGGAGGAACCACTCATGTCCGTGAATACGACGATGCTCGCCATCGTGCTCGTCCTGATGGTATCGACGATTGCTGCCCCGTTCTTGTTCATCTTGTACCTCTGGCGGAAGGACCGCCATCAGCGCGAGCACTCCGTCCTCCGTAACTTTCCGATTCTCGGCAAGGTGCGCTACATCTTGGAGAAGGTCGGGCCCGAGATGCGTCAATATTTGTTCTTGAACGACAACGAGTCAAAACCGTTCTCGCGGAACGACTATGAGGCGGCCGTTATTTCCGGGAAATATAAGTCACGCATCATCGGATTCGGCTCGGAGCGGGACTTCGAAGGGGGCGGCTTTTATCTCCAGAACGTGCTCTATCCGACGAACCGGGACGAGCTCCGCATCGACAACCGGGACATTGTGTCGACGCGACTGTACCAAGTCGAGGAGGACAACCTGTTCACACGGAAAGAGCGGATCATCGAACGCGACGTCGGTCCGTATTTGTTGACGGAAGAGGACAGCATCGTCATCGGGAGACAGACGTGCCGGGAGCCGTTCCGTGTCCGCGGTCTCGTCGGACAGTCGGCGATGAGTTTCGGTTCGCTCGGAGAGAACGCCATCACGGCGCTGTCGATCGGGCTTGGTCGCGCGAAGGGGACGTGGATGAACACCGGTGAAGGCGGCCTGTCGGACCATCACTTGAAGGGCGGTGTCGACCTCATCTGTCAAGTCGGACCGGCGCTGTTCGGCGTCCGGACCGAGGACGGGGCATTCTCCGAAGCAGCGTTTAAAGCGAAGAGCGACATCCCCCAAGTGCGGGCGTTCGAGTTAAAGCTCGCCCAAGGCGCGAAGACGAGGGGCGGCCATATCGACGGCGCGAAAGTGACCGAAGAGATCGCCCGCATCCGGAACGTCAAAGTCGGCGTGACGATCGACAGCCCGAACCGCTTCTCCGAGTTCAAGACGGACCGGGAACTGCTCGACATCATTGAGCGGCTGCGCGATATCGGTGGCAAGCCCGTCGGTATCAAACTTGTCGTCGGCCGGCTCTCAGACGTCGAGGCGCTCGTTTTGGAGATGGCGTCATCAGGGAAACATCCTGACTTCATCACGGTCGACGGCGGGGAAGGCGGGACCGGGGCGACGTATCAAGAGCTCGCCGATACGGTCGGATTGCCGTTGAAGGCCGCGCTCCCGTACGTGCATCGCTTGCTTCTCGAACACGGACTCCGTGACCGCATCACTTTGTTCGCTTCCGGTAAGCTCGTCACGGCAGACAAGATCGCCGTCGCGCTCGCGCTCGGTGCCGACTGCGTCAACATCGCCCGCGGTCTCATGTTCAACGTCGGTTGCATCCAGGCGCAAGTGTGCCACACGAACCGATGTCCGGTCGGTGTCGCGACGACCGACCCGAAACTGCAGCACGCCCTCGTCGTCGATGAGAAGAGTTTCCGCGTGACGAACTATATCATCTCGCTCCGGGAAGGGCTCTACAACATGACGGCCGCGGCCGGTCTCGACACGCCGACGAAACTATCGCTCGAACATGTCGCCTATAAGTACCCGGACGGCCGAGTGAAGCGGGGCGAGGAGCTGTTCGACGGACAAGCGAAAGACGGGTGACTGCGGTCATCCGTTTTTTGTGCGAACGATAAAGAAGATATCGAATCGATCCTCGTCCCAATTAGCTTCAACAGCAAATATATTTGATTACTATGGCGGATGTACTTAATAGAATTTGATTTCCATGCTGTCGAAAAAATGATGAACAGAAAACTTTATGAATTGTATGATGATGGAAAGAGAAATTTTTGGAAAAAGAATCATATTTAAATGAAGATACTACTTGTTAAGTTTCTTATTGGCTACTTGAAAAATAATTCCGAAGATAAGTGGAGTATAAAAAAACATTGACATGGTACTAAATCTAAAATAAAGTTAAATTATAGTTTAGGTACTATAATCAAAAAAATAGAACTAATTAACATCTACAATGTTTTATCATCTTCAATTTAGATGAAATTGTTCGTTTAGAAAGAGAGGACGACATGAAAAAAGTGATTAAAGGCGCTGTCTACAATACAATGACGGCCAAAAAAATATGTGAGCAACGTGCGACCGAAGCTTCTCATGAAAAAGGTGCTTATTTAAATCAATTGAAGCAACTCTATAAAACGAAAAGTGGAAAATACTTTTTCTACATCGAGAACGAGTTTTCCACATATATAGATGTGAGTAATGATGATTTAAATCCGAAATATGAACTCCAAGACGTCATGGAACAAAAAATCATCCCGATTTCATATGAGGCGGCCATTCGATTCGCCAGTGAAGTCATAGTATCCGATCCAAATGAGAAAGAGACAATCGGAACATTCTTTCCAAGGCTTATCGATGATTCGAATGAGGGAGATAAAAAAATACAAAAGAAAATATATCTCTCGGAAAAAGCGAGCTGGTATTTAGAGATGATGCTGTTAGAGAGCGAAGAAACAAACAGCAGCTTTATTGAAAATTTAATTTCTGAGCAGTACCGAAAACTATATAAGCAAGGAATCATTCAAAACGATCCTTATGATGAAATGAACGAAAACTGAACTTATGAGAGAAGGAGCCATAACATGAATACGACAGTAAAACGTTTTATGTTGGACTATTTGACTGACCAGCGATTTGAGATGATTGTGAACGAACTGCTGAAAGAACAGGCCCGTTATTACAACGTCAGCGACGAACTACATTCAATGGTAGATGAATTCATATCCGAACTTCCGTTGCACTATCCAGAACCAAATACGTTTGAGATTATCGAAGAAATCAAAAAAGTCTCGACGACGTTCGTTTCATACTATCGAGATGAATTTGAATCGGAGATTTTAGGCGGTCTATGGGATTTGAGTCAGTTCTCCATGTCATGGATGCCATCTGAACAAACGGAAGTGAAACAGCCATGGGTTATTCGGACAACATCTGCTCCGCCGCCGGTAATGGATATTGAGAACGAGCCGCCGCTTGAAGATGACACGTTGGATTGGTTAGCTAGTTCGTCAGGAAGTGAAAATGTTCATGCGACCGTCAAAGAAAAGGATGAAGAATATTCGACGATTCAATATATCGAGTGTGCCCTCATTCCGAAAGGATACATCGGATACGATGATCGTTTAGCCGAACTAGATGAACAGAATTACAAAGAAATCATTAACCAGTTCAAACCCCAACTGGCTCTGGCATTGGTCAACTTCGTATACGAGGTAATCCATTATTCCAACCCAAATCCGTTAGCATCAGTTTTTGGAGAGCTGACTAATGATACATCTTACGTCAAAATCACTGAAGACTCAGATTGCGACCATGGCTACGGTATGCAAATTTATCTGGAGGACAGGTCGATGTACGCTTCGAAAAGCGTAAAAGAACATTATGAAGAACGAACTAAAGATTGGATGGAATCAGACCCCTGGTATAGAAAAGGGAACGACGTACCGGAGTTTCCGGTGACGACTCCTGAGTATATTCGTTACGTTGAGATGATTGAAGATTTGGATGGCACGCCACAATATCTTTTCGCGCCTTTCACGTTTTATCTGAATGAAGAGATTACAGTTCCGAGCAATGAGTCACAAGTGATTGACGATTTACTGTTTCAGTTCATCCATGTGCTGACGTTCCAAGGATTCACTAAAGAAGAGCAGGTTGACATGATTCGCTACGCGAACGAGTACTACGAACAGGTGATGAGTTGAATGTTGACCGTTTCATTTTATTGAGGGTAAAAAGGAGAAAAGGATGAAGAAAATGACTGTGAACCGAACAACATTGAAGTTTTTGCTATCGATGATGATGTTAGCTCTTTTACTAGGGGCTTGCGGAAAGTCTAACGAAGACAAAATTATTGGAAGTTGGAGTGCTGTTGTAGGTGATCGAACGGTGTCCTACATCGAGATCAATGAAACGCGTTATACCATTCGATCGAAAAATAGTGATCCAACGACAATCGAATATATATTAACCGAAACGCAGGACGGAAATATCATCATGGAAGGAGTCAATCCAGAAAATAATAATTCGACTGAATTTTTATTTGAAGGGTATTTTGAAGATAATGACACGATTGTCTTTATAGGTGATGAAGAAGAGAACAGGAAATTAATCAGAATCGATAGTATCACCGAACAAATGGCGGTTGATCGAAAAAAAGACGAAGCACAACAAAAGAAAGATCAAGCGGCAGAACAAAAGCGGGTAGAGGCGGAACGTGAGCAAGCCTTAAAGGACGAAGAAGAGAGAATTCATGAAGAAAATGAAGCGGCCGTCGCTCGAGAAGAAGAGGAACGTCGACAACAAGAACAAGACGAGGCGAAAGCGAAAGAGGCGAGTTCACAGCAAAACAATGGCGATGGTAGCATCTATTTACAAAGAGCTGATCGGTTAGAAGCAGATATTATAGTTGAAGCGAAAAAAGTAGCTCAGCACGATATGCCCCCAGGTTTTTACGGCCAATACTATACGGACTGGGACAATTTGTTGAATGAAGTGTGGGGAGTTCTTGGAGATACGTTAACAAAAGCCGAATTTGAAGCGTTGAAACAAAATCAAAAAGAATGGATTCAACAGAAAGAACAACATTTTGCAGATATTCCAACTGAACCAGCTTCTGAACGAGCGAGAGGGATGGACTATCTCACGTTTGAGACGAAAGATCGCACGTATTATTTGATTAATGAGTACTTATGAAATGACTAAAAATCGTATAAACGAGGAGACAATATAAAAAAATCTTATTTGAACAGAGAGAACTGCTAATTTTTACTACGTTAATCCTCACATTTGTCTTCAGTAAAGTTGCAGACATGATTTAAATGCTGTCATTGTATCTTGACCGAACTATAACGCCGATCCATTTTATGTTGAGAATTATTCGTTGGGACTATTTGGTATTATATTTATTGTTCCCGCTGTGCTATGAAGTTACTGGTTTATAATGAGACTCCCATAACTTGAACAAGTATTTTACTATTCACCCTCAGCACAAAAAATCGGGGTGTCAAAAAACTGAACAATTTTTAGATTTGATGGATAGATGCATTCGGGGGATTCCGATTGTATCGAGGGTCACCGCTAAGGTAACTGCTAAATTAGTTAAGGTTATTTAGTTTATCCTCAAGTGGACGGGATATCTCTTTGGACTTTTGGCTGTATTTGTTGTCTCGATGATGGGGGGAGAGGCTCATCTACTCGTTCCGGTAGAAGTTTTAATCCTGGTCCACCAAAGTTTAAAAGCGAACAACAGAAAAAGAATGCGCAAGGGGAAGCAGAAAAATTGCCAAAAGAGGCGGATTTCGAATTGAAACACGCCGCTGATCAAGCCCGAAATAATACAAATACGCATCATTTTGATGAGCGTTTGAATCGGGCCGCTTATAAGCAATGTGAGGCAGATGAGGCCGCAGAAAGAGCAAGGAACTTGTAAAAAAAATCGCCTAATCAGTTGAGGGCAAACAGTTGCATCACTCATAAAATCCCAAACACCATCAACCACTCATCTGGTTGATGGTGTTTGTCTTGGTTGAAATCGGGATGGACCGGGAACACCTAACTGTCTATATTAAGGAGGGATTCGATGAAAGCCTTATTCTTGAACTGTTCGTTGAAGGGCGGGGATACGACCTCGCACACGGAAGGATTGATGAAGGATATCATCCCGCACTTCGACAAGCTCGGAGTCGACTCGGAGATCGTCCGTGTCGTCGACTACAACGTCGCGTTCGGGGTGACCGAGGATGAAGGGGACGGTGATGCGTGGCCACAGATCTTCGAGAAAGTGAAGGCCGCCGACATCCTCATCATCGGGACGCCGCTTTGGCTCGGCGAGAAGAGCAGCGTCGCCACGCAAGTCATCGAGCGGCTGTACGGGGGCAGCGCCTTGACGAACGATAAAGGTCAGGCCATCTACTACAACAAGGTCGGCGGTGTCGTCGTGACGGGAAATGAGGACGGGGCGAAGCACGCCTGTGCGTCAATCTTGTATGGTCTGTCGCATATCGGTTTCACCGTCCCGCCGAACGTCGATGCGTATTGGGTCGGCGAGGCCGGACCGGGTGACTCGTATCTCGATGCTGGGCGCGACAACGCCTTCACGAAAAAGAACGGCCGCGTCATGGCGTATAACTTATACCATTTCGCGAACATGTTGAAGCAGACCCCAATCCCGGCGGAAGGCAACGTGATGGAGTGAGGTAACCTATCATTTCATTACTAAACTTCGACAAAGCGAATCATTGATTGGAAAAGTATGCGACGCGCATACTTTTTTAATTTGTACAAAGTAAATAGAGGGACCTGATTTTTCGAAAGATTTACCTCGATTCAAAATATAATACTTTCTCTGATAAAAATAACGCCCTCATCTTGTGCAATATTGAAAATCTTACTGACTAGATGCTTAAAAGTAAGATAATTGAACGATTGGGATTATTTATACTAAGTGAAGAATGTATTATACGTAGAATGGAGCGTTAAATTAATGAACATGAAATTAATTCGCTTATTGTTGCTCACGGTTATTTTTTTGGTGGGAAATTCTTTTATTGGTGAGCCTGTCAAAGGAGCGACTAGTGATAAGGTGGCTCTCGTATCAATGAAAGCATTGGGTCAAACATATTCATCCAGTCATGTTAATACTGACATGACCCTCGTGTTACAAAAGCCATCCTCACTTCGAATTCAAGAAGTAAAGGTGGATTTACAGAGTGTGCAGTCCCCGAAAAATGTGGAGACAATCACTACGTATGTTTATACGAATGAACCTGAATTCACGGTTAACTTGGAGAGTTGGAATTTTCAGATTGAAGGAGAGTGGGTTTTAAGCCGTTTGAGTGTAAGAGATCAAACCGGCGTCGATCATGAGCTTGAATTAACACACATCCCTGACAAAAAAGTGTTCACACTCGCTTTTCCAAAACCAAAATTAACAAAAGTGGACGGAATCTCAAAAACGTTGGACGTCACTCAGTTGAACAGAGTGAAATCTTTCTTCATGACCATTGACTTGGACGGATTGAAGGTGCCGACGGATCCGATGAGCCTTATTTTGGAGAACAAACAAGCCAAAGAAGAGTTCTATCTGACGCCTGTCTATCATGCGGAGAAAAAACAGTTTGAAGTGGATTTGAGTGACCAAGATTTAAACGAATGGAATGCAATCGGGACGTGGAGTCTAAAAAGAGTCTCGTTCTATGATGACGAGACGAATCATCGCTATGAGGTTCAACTACCCGTCAACTTGAAACCTGTGTTTCAAGTCACTCCAGATACCACGTTGCCTGTCTTTAAGAGTGTGAAGATGGTACATTCCAAGACAAAAGACTCGCAATTGGTCGTTCAAGCAGACGACAACAGCGGCTTTTTCAAGGTGAAAGCAACATTCAAACACTTGCCGAGCGGGATTACAAAAACGCTGGAGCCTTGGGAAGGACGTTCGAAAGTAGCAAAGGTGGATTTGAATCGTCGAGACTTCGGGATGGCTGGTAAATGGGAATTGATTGGTCTTGATGTCATCGATATGTATGACAATGTGCTTACAGTGAAATCGATTCCGAAAGGGTTGGCGATGGCGTTTGAAGAGTACGACGTCGACTCCAGGAATTGGGTCGTGACGAGCGGGACGGTCAACTTGACGAAACTGTTTGAAGAAAACCGGTATATCGAACGGATCATCGTGCTTGAAGGAGCCACATTGATTGTGAATGCAGACGTAACCTTACCGATTCATGCCTATGGGACGGTCATCGTGGAGAAAGGGAAGCGCGTAAAAGAGACGGTATATGCCAAACAATTCAAATCAGGAACCGGTAAACTAGCCGGCACGGTGTATTTAAAAGGGAACAATACGATTAAAAAGCGTGTCGTGACAAAAACACCATATAACCTGGGGCTTGTCGAACTGAGTAAAGGGATTTCATTAAATGAGGACAAGAAGACGTTCAATCTAAAAGGATTAGCCTTACCGGGCACTAAAGCAATCAAGATTGATGGTAAGACCGTCGCAGTTCAGAAAAATGGAACGTTTGCGATGAAGGGACTAATCGCCAAAGGGAGAGTTGTCACCATTGAAGTGACTGATCGCTATGGAAAGAAGCATATATCGAAACATAAAGTATATGATTATAAGCAGGCGACAGCGAAGTTTGATTTAAAACCCGGAATCTATAAAAAAGGGACCGTCTTGAAAGTCACCGCGACAAAGGATGCGGAAATCATTTATAACGGATTCAAGCCAGGCGATATGTATGCGTACGTCGGAGGCTTCTACCAGGGTGGGATTCCGCTTCTTACGTCTTTGATGTACGAAATACAATTGTTTGACCCGGTTCTTGGTGGTGTCCAAGGACCAAAAGGTGAATTTGCCGTTCTTGATGTGAAGCCGGTCTCGAATCTAGATCGCGCCATCACTGGAGTGACGAAACCTAAAACAGTCATCACCGTCCGGGTAAACGGTAAAACGTATACCGCCACTGCGGATTCGAAAGGAAAGTTCGCGGTCAATGTTTCCCTAAAGCAGGCGAAAACTTACACCATTCAAGCTGTAAATGGCAAATTGAAGAGCCCTCTTTATACGACGGCCATCGTCGATAAAATTGCTCCGGCAAAAGCGACAGTGAACGCCGTCACAGCCAAGTCTGGCGTTGTTCAAGGGAAAGCGGAACCGAAAGCGACGGTCGTTGTCACCTATGGCAAAAAAACGATGCAAACGAAGGTGACGGACAAAGGGACTTATAAGCTCATCTTTAAAGGCTTGAAAAAGGGAACAACTCTATCCGTTCGGGTAAAGGATGCGGCGGGTAACCTGTCACCGTCTGTGAAACAGTTGATTAAATAAGGAGGATAGACAAGTGAATAAAATCATGACTTATGTCATTGCATTGATGATCGTGCTCGCCACATTAACCCCGATTACTTCGACCGTGGAAGCTGCAACGACGACGTTAACGTCCTATCAAACGAAGACTGCCGTGTATTTACGGTCGACCGCCTCCTATAAAGGGAAGCAACTCATTCTCATACCCAAGCAAAAGGGGGTCACGTATGTCGCCAAGAAAGGAAGTTGGGTACAGGTCCGTTATGCAAATCGGACGGGCTATGTGAACGAGCAGTCGCTCACGCGTAAAGTTCAAAAAGGTGTGGCATTGAAGCCAACTCCTTATGTGACTCAACGCCAAGTCATTGTTTATTCGCGGGTCGACGCACATAAAAAACAAGTCTTCACGTTGAAGAAAGGGACGACCGTCACCGTGAATGAACAGTTGGCAGGTTACTACAAAATTCGCTACGGCAACAAAACCGGATGGGTCGCTTTAAAAGACATGAAGAAATCAACGATGGCAGCACCAAAACCCATCAAGAAAACACCGTTTTTACCGAAACAACAATCAATAGCTTATTTAAAGAACTATAAGAGCAATACCGAGAATCGTTTCTTGTTCACAATCAAATCTGAACATGGGCACCAGTTTGTAAACTCGCATCTATTTCAAACGACTGTTCCTATGGATGAATACTTATTTGTCATCGGGGGATATGACAAATCGAAATTGAGTTCGCTCATGTTTGTGCGTTCACGCTATGATAAATATCCTACCGGACAAGCCGCGGGGGACGAAGCGGTGCATGCTGGATTGGCAGGTTTCTTCGGTGAAGGGACGAAAGAGACAGAAGCGTTGCGAAAACTGTACGCCCAGCACAAGAACTTCACAAAGAATGAAGTTATTCCGATTACAATCGGGGGTCAGAAAGGAATCTTGTTGTTATGGGAGAAGCGAATCGAGTTTATCTTTGACTACGATGGGGACTTGCCAATCATCCGAATCTAAAAGAGGGGGACGCGATGCGTCTCCCTCTTTCTCATTTCTTCTCCACCGCATGGCCGCCGAACTCGTTCCGCAGGGCGGCGACAACTTTTCCGGAGAACGTGTCCTCTTCGAGCGAACGTTGCCGCATCATGAGCGACATGGCGATGACGGGTGCCGGCACGCCGTACTCGAGCGCCGTCTCGACCGTCCATTTGCCTTCGCCCGAGGCATGCATAATCCCTTTAATATCATCGAGCTTTGCATCCTTATGGAACGCGCTCTCGGTTAGCTCCATCAGCCACGAGCGGACGACCGAGCCGTGGTTCCAGACGCGGGCGACTTGCTCGTGGTCGTACTCGAACGGACTCTTCTCGAGAATCTCGAACCCTTCGGCGATCGCCTGCATCATGCCGTATTCGATGCCGTTATGAATCATCTTCAAGAAGTGGCCACTGCCACTCGGCCCGGCATACAAATAGCCGTTGTCCGTCGACACGTCGCGGAACAACTCCTCGATTTTACCGAACGCCTCCAAATCCCCGCCGATCATCGTACAGGCGCCATGCCGCGCCCCTTCCATACCGCCACTCGTCCCGACATCAAAGAAGTAGATGAGCTTGTCTTTGAAGTGCTCGGCCCGCCGCATCGATTCTTTATAGTTCGAGTTGCCGCCGTCGATGACGATATCCCCTGGTGACAACAATGCGTGCAAGTCGTTCAGGACGTGCTCGGTCACTTCGCCCGCCGGCACCATCACCCAGATGACGCGTGGTGCCTTCAGCCCCTCGACGACTTCTTCAAGCGACTGTTTCGTCTCGAACTGGCTCGTCGACACGTTGCCCGGGTCGTAGCCGAGCACATGGTGCCCACCGTCCGTCAAATTGAGCGCCAAGTTCAACCCCATCTTCCCAAGTCCGATCATCCCTAATTCCATATCGCTTCACCCCGTTCGTTGATTTGGTTTCCTATAAGGGTTACCCGAAATAGACGGACTTCAAAAGAAGGATGGGACGTCGTCAATCCGGTAAGCGAGAATCGTGTTCGGGTTAAGAATGTGAGCATCGCCTATTTGCAGGCTTTCTCCATTTTTACTCGCCTCAAGTAGCATCCGTTCAAAGTTGGATGTCACAGCCTCGCTAGTGTCACCTCGTAGTTCGAAAGAAATCAATTGATGATTTGGTAAATAGCAAGTGATGGTAAAGCTCATCAAAATTCGCTCCTTCACGTTGATATAAGGTTTAATATGGATAGATCTTTATAAATTATACACTCCATTAAAAACAGAATCCTAAAAATGAATAAAATGACTAATCTATAAGAAAGCGCTCCAAATACTGACCGATACATTAAAAAATGTAAATCGCTTGACAGATTTACGTGGTAAAATACAAGTTATGACATAGAATAAATTGCGAAAGGTGTTAAACCATATGGAATCAGAAAAGAGACGCGTCAAGAAAAGTCGTCGTAAGAAATCACGCGCGAAAAAAATCGCATTCATCGTAGCGGGAGTGCTAGGGATGATGTTGCTCCTCGGGGGCGGGTTAGTGGCGTATCTTTACAATCAGGTGGACTCGACGGTCAATCGGATCAATGAGTCGTCGGGCTTGAGCAAGGAACGGATGAACCAAAAAACGATTGCAGAGAAAAAACCAATCTCGGTCCTTCTTCTCGGTGTCGACCGACGTGCCGACGAGCAGGGACGAAGCGACTCAATCATCGTCATGACCCTCAATCCGAACAAAGATCAGAGTGCCATGCTCAGCATTCCACGTGATACGAAGACGGAAATCGTCGGCAAAGGGGTGGCCGATAAAATCAACCACGCTTATGCATTCGGTGGGGCAGAGATGGCGCTTGATACGGTCGAGAACTTCCTTGGAATCCCAATTGACTATGTAGCCGAAGTGGATATGAAAGGTTTCCAAGATGCGGTCGATTTATTCGGCGGTGTGGAAGTGACGAACGACCTTGCCTTCGAATCAGGCGGATACACATTCAATCCAGGCGTACAAACATTGAACGGAGCGGAAGCGTTAGCGTTCACACGGATGCGCTACGATGACCCACGTGGCGACTTCGGTCGTCAAGAGCGTCAACGAGCTGTCATCACGGCAATCGTAAATGAAGGGGTCAATGACTTCTCACTGTCGAAGTTCACGAATATGCTCGACGTCCTTGGAAACAATGCCAAGACGAACATCACGTTCAAAGAGTTGCGCACCTTGTCGACCGAATACACAGCGGCGTTTAAAAATCAAGATGTGTTAAGATTGGAAGGACAAGGCGGTAAAGAAGGGGACGGGATTTATTACTGGCGCCCGTCGAGCACGTCTTTGGGCGAGGTCCGATCTTACTTGGCTGAATTGATGGAACAGTAATGTATTGCCTCATCCAAATCGGATGGGGCATTTTATTTGTGTCATAATAAAAAGAAAAGGGGTGACCCGAGTGCTCGATCGCCTGTTCCGCCTCGTCATCGACGTCCGCCATCGGTTCAAGGACCACCATATCAACGACTATAGCGCGACGCTCGCCTTCTTTTGGTTTCTCGCTATCTTCCCAACGTTCGTCCTTTTGTTCGCCGTCATGGCGTGGCTCGGCATCGATGACGCCTTGTTGATCGAACAGATTGAGATTCTCATCCCAGGTTCGAGCGTGCGCGACATGCTGTCGATCGTCTATGACGTCAGCGGCAACATCAACGCCGGCCTCGTCTCGATCGGGGCCATCATCGCCGTCTGGTCGGCATCGAACGGGACGGCCCGTCTCGTCAAGTTGACCGTGTTCGCTTACGGGGAGACGGAAGCCCGAAGCTACGTCGTCCGTCGGTTCATCGGTTTGCTCACGCTCATCGCCTTCAGCATCGGTGCCGTCATCTTGATCGTGTTCCATATTTTCGGCCGTGAGTTCGTCGAGCTCATGTATACGTGGTTCCCTCGGCTTGAGGACTTCGATCGATTGGCGACGCTCACCCGCTATACGGTGTCGACCGTCATTCTCATCTTCGCGTTCTCGATGTTCTATAAGATTGCCCCGCAACAACACGTTAAATTCACGGAGACGCTCCCTGGTGCCGTCTTTGCCGTCATCTCCTGGCAGATGTTGTCGACAGGCTATAGCGTCTATGTCGACCAGTTCTCGATGTTCGGCGATACGTACGGGACGATCGGTATCGTCATCCTACTGCAAATCTGGCTCTACTTGACGGCGGCGACGATGCTGCTCGGGGCCGAGATCAATGCGGCCTGGCCGGACCATATGAGGCGTACCCGTTACAAGACGCATTTTCCATGAAAATCGAAAAGATATGGGTAGCATTTTTTGACAACATGCTATAATACAACACGTGAAGCGGGAAAAACATCCATATCTATAGATTTTTGAAAGCAGGTGCACGCATGGCGAGACATAAGAAGAAATCACACTGGAAAAAGGTGTTGGCGATCACGCTCGGCGTCATGGCAATTTTCCTTGTCGCCGGCGGTCTGTTCGTCTGGTCGATGTACCGGGACGTCAACGAGACGGTGACGAAAGTGAACGACAACTTGGAAATCAGTCAAGAACGGAAACAAGTCGAGACGATCGAACAGAAAGAATCGGTGTCGGTATTACTGCTCGGGATTGACCGCCGCGACGGCGAACAGGGACGGAGTGACTCGATCATCGTCATGACGCTCAACCCGACGACGGACGAAGGCGCGATGCTCAGCATCCCGCGCGATACGAAGACGGAAATCATCGGAAAAGGCATGAATGATAAAATCAACCATGCCTACGCCTTCGGTGGGGCCGAGATGGCGATGAACACGGTCGAAGGGTTACTCGATATCCCGATCGATTACGTCGTCGAGGCGGACATGGAGGCGTTCACTGAGGTCGTCGATGCGCTCGGTGGCATCACGGTGACGAACAACTTCGCGTTCTCGTCGGACGGCTACTCGTATCCGGTCGGCCAAGTCGATTTGAACGGCGCTTCGGCATTGTCATACGCCCGCATGCGCTATGACGATCCGAACGGTGACTTCGGTCGCCAAGAACGACAGCGAGCCGTCGTCGCGGCCATCGTCGAGAAGGGGCGTTCCGATTTCTCGGTCGACAAAGTGACGAAGTTGCTCGACGTCGCCGGCAACCGCGCCAAGACGAACATCGAATTCAACGAGCTCGTGACGTTGTCGACGGACTATATGAAGGCGTTCCGCAACGCCAGCACACTCCGCATCGAAGGAGCGGGCGGTTTGGAGTCAAACGGTATCTATTACTGGCATCCGAATGAAGCCTCGCTCGCTGACGTCCAAGCCGAACTGCAGCGCTTGATGAACTAAGTCATTCCTTATGGGATGGCTTTTTTTGCGTTTGAAAATCGTTTATCGGTGGGAGTGATAAAGAGACACTGAGGAGGGATCATATGCTTTGGGAAACTGTTGAACCGATCATCAATCAATTAGAGGACGACCATACATCGAATGACTGGCAAGAACTGTTCACGAAGTGGGACGGACATCATTGGCATGACGGGGATGGTGTGAGTGAGAAGACGAGTGTGCTCATGATTGACGCCAACGCCGTCACGACGGACGGGAGCCCGGACTTGGATGCGCTCCATGACTTGTTGAAGGAACACGTCCAGGCGTCGATCAGCGATTTGTACCTCGTCTCGCTGTTCCCGTACCCGGCCAAGCTGACCGATACGGCCATCAATCCGCGTATCCGGTTATATGAGGACCTCGGACGCTTCAAGCATGAGTTCGAGCTCATGTATGACACCGAACCCGACGTCTATAACGAGTTACAGTTCAATCTGCTCGAGGAGACGGATGCCTTCATCGAGCGGCTCGCTCAAGGTGCGACGAAGCTGCGCGTCCACGTCCAGTCGTTCCGGGGCATGCCGGAAGAAAGTATCCAGCGCGTCATTTCGCTCTGGCATACGGTGCTCCATCACTACAAGCCACACGGGCAATTGATTCTCGCCTATGAAGGGGACGTCCAGGAACTTGGCTCGTACGTCAGCGTCGCCGACGCCATCTGTCACTTCGACCTTGCGTCGCACACGATGCTCGCCTTCGCTCAAGGGGACGCCAAAAAGCTGTCCGACTGGGCGAACCGGATCGAGGCGCCAGGAGCAGGAAAGACGTACTTCAACTTCTTATCGATTCACGAGCGCGACCCGTTCGAGAAAAATTTGATCGAGCCGAGCGTCGACATTATCCTCGCAGCGCACAGCATCCTATTCTCGCTCCAAGGGATTCCGAGCGTGGATTACCGGACACTGCTCGGTGTCGAGACACCGGTCGACCACGACGCGCTCATCCAAGAGCTGAAGACGGACCCGTATCGCCTGCAAGTGTTCTCTGGTATCATCAGCCAGCTGAACGTCAAGCGGACACATCCGGCGTTCTCACCGTACGCCGAACAACGGATCGACGCGTCCGACAAACGCGTCTTCACGGTCGAACGAAAGGGTGAAGGGGAGACGCTCATGCTGTATACGAACGTCAGCAATGAACCAGTTACCCTGAAAGTGAGCGGGACGAATCTGTTCACAGGTGAGCCGGTCGAGACGATTGAACTCCAAGCGTACGGCTACGTTTGGGTGAAGCAATGAAAAAGCGAGTCTCCATCCTAGATGGGGACTCGCTTTTTATTATCGGTAACCGTTTGGGTTGTTCGCTTGCCAATTCCAGGCGTCGCGGCACATGGCACGGACGTCGTGTTTGGCTTCCCAGCCGAGCATCTGTTGCGACTTCGAAGGGTCGGCGAAGCAGATCCCAATGTCGCCCGGGCGACGTGGCGTCACTTGGTACGGGACATCTTTGCCACTCTCAGCCTCGAACGCATGAACGAGGTCGAGGACACTATAACCCGTCCCGGTTCCTAAGTTAAACGCTTCGGCTCCAGTGTTTGCCATGACGTAATCGAGCGCCTTCAAGTGACCATCGGACAAGTCGACGACGTGGATGTAGTCGCGGACACCGGTGCCGTCGGGCGTGTCGTAGTCGTCACCGAACACGCTCAATTCGTTTAAGCGGCCGACGGCGACTTGTGTAATGTACGGCATCAGGTTGTTCGGGATATCGAACGGGTCTTCGCCGATTCGGCCAGACTCATGCGCACCGATTGGGTTGAAATAGCGTAGTAGGGCGATACTCCATGATGGATCAGCAACCGATACATCACGCAGTATGTCTTCAATCATTAATTTCGTCCGACCATACGGGTTCGTCGCGCTGAGCGGGAACGACTCGTCGATTGGCGTCGTTTCCGGCAAGCCATAGACGGTCGCCGATGAGCTGAAGACGATTCGTTTCACGCCGTGATCGGTCATAGCATGAAGCAATACGGTCGTGCCGACAACGTTGTTCTCATAATAACGGAGTGGCTCGGATACAGACTCGCCGACAGCTTTCAATCCCGCGAAATGGATGACGGCATCGATTGAATGTCCGGTAAAGATGTCGTCGAGTAACGTTCGATCTAAAATATCACCTTCATAAAAAGTGACCGGTCGGTTTGCCAGTGCCTCGACGCGGCGAAGCGCCTCAAGATTACTGTTGGATAAATTATCAATCACGACGACATCGTGACCTGCCTCGAGCAATTGAAGGGTGGTATGGGTGCCGATATAACCGGCTCCACCAGTTACTAAGAGCGTATAATTTTCCACGATCGTCAAACCTCCTCATTTCAGAAACAGGAGCGACTTATTATTGGACAGTTGTCAATCGAATTCGATTCTGGCCCGTAGCACCGACAAACAAACGGAGCGAATAGCTCGGACTTTCATAAACGAGTGCATCGTCCGTTTCAATTTGTGAGGTCCCGAGGTTTGTGAACGTCTCGCGTGATACGTCTGTGTTCGTCCAATCGATGGCGACAATTGTCTCTTGTTGGACGATGAAAAAGCCGTTTGGATAGAACAGATATTCATTTAAAACGTCCCCGTCCGTACTCATCGGTTCGCCAAACGTGTCGAGTAACTCTTGTTTCGGCATCCCGAAATAAGAGGTTGGACTATTTGGCAGCCATTCGTTGTTTACGTTTACGTCGATCCAATCGATGAGCTGTGCGTCTGTCAACACAGGTGCAGGCCATTCGGTCGTCGTTTGGTTTAATGGGGCCCATGCCGTCGTATTACCCAATTTCACTTCGGCATATGCATCGTCCTCTGACACGACTTCGTAGCGATCACCGATATCACCGATATAAGCGACTTCGGTTCCGTCAATATCCGTCAAAAGATTGACATTTTTTTCAGCCAACCATAGTTGACGACTCGGTGTTTCTTCGATGACTGGTTCGTCCTCTGCAACAGGGGTAGGTGTCACTTCTTTGATGTTGACTGGTTCTTCTTCCGCCACGAAAAACGATGTTGCGTAAGGATATCCGATATAGGCGCCACCTGCTAGCAGGAGGACGAGTAGAGCGGCGACAAGTGTTTTTATGCCGCGTCGCTTTGATCGGGCCGGTTGAATATCCGCCGGATAATAATGAGCACGCTCCGCCCGAGATGGAACTGGTTTTTCTGGGATATATCTGGGCTTGGTCGTCTCTTTCGGCACCTTGACCGGTTCCGGAGCGATCACCGGTTCTTCACTTTGAACGTCTTCTTGTTTATGAAGACAATTCTCCAAAAGACCTATGTAATATGCGAGGAACCCTTCGTCTTTCTCTTCGCCTCGTAACCAAGCCTCAAAGTCCTCCGCCGTTTTGGTGGATAGGGCGTTTGATGTAAGCGCCTCGTTCGTGAGTTCGATATAAGAGGTGGCTAACGTTTTGCCTTCCCCTAAACTCGTTTTAATTTTCTGGTGTAACTCGAATCGTTTCGTCCTATCGATTGTCAAATGCAGATGAAGCAATCGTTCGCTATGATGCACGGGTTCTCCCCCTTTTGTTAAGTTCTTCCTAATGAATTTTAGCAGATTCTCCATCCAAAAAAACCAAAATTTTAAAAATGAGTCATCATCTCTAAAAAAATTTGCTATAATACTGTTTGTTGTCAGTAACTAATATTAACTGCGGTATTTTTCCAAGGAAATAACCGACAAAGGAGCATAAGAACGCATTATGAAAGAAGAAACGATTTCGATTGGAGAATTGATCTCCATTCTCAAGCGCAATAAAGGTACCATTATCAGTCTCACCGTCATCGCCGCCCTTATCTCATTTCTAGTGAGTTCATTTATTATTCAACCGACATACGAAGCGTCGACCCAAGTATTGGTTGCGCCGAAGGAAACGCAAAATAATATGATCGACAGCAGTCAAGTCCAGTCGTCAGTCGCGCTCGTCAACACATACCGGGTCATCATTCAAAGCCCGACGATTTTAGAACAGGTTCAAGATAACGTAACCGGGTCTCCAGAAAACATTAGTAATTTGATTACGGTCAACAGTGAACAAAACTCACAAGTCATCAACATTAAAGTGCAACATACAAACCCTGTGCTCGCCACAGATATCGCGAATGAAATCAGTACAGTCTTCTCGACAGAAGTAAGTGAACTCATGAGCGGGGTAGATAACGTAAAAGTATTATCAGCTGCCTCAGTTCCTGCGAATCCTGTGAAACCGAATATCTTGCTCAATACGGCAATTGCCACAGTTTTAGGAGCAATGATTGGGATTGCCATCGCATTCTTGAAAGTCGTGCTCGATCGTCGCATTAAAACCGAACAAGATGTCGAGACGGTTCTTGAATTGCCTGTCCTCGGTTCGATTCCGGTCATCGATCGGAATGAAATGCGAGCTGCCCGTAAAAATGGTGTAGAGATGAAAGGTGAACGTGCCCATGTTTAAGTTTGGAAAACGAAAAAATGTCAACACACAATATGATAAGACGGGACGTGATTTGATCACGATCCATAAACCGAAATCACCGATTTCAGAGCAATATCGTACGATTCGGACGAACTTGGAATTCACGGCTGTCGATGACGAACTGCGTACGATTGTCGTGACATCTTCGACGTCTGGTGAAGGCAAGTCGACGACAGCCTCGAACCTGGCTGTTGTTTATGCACAGCAAGGGAAACGCGTCTTATTGATGGACTGCGATATGCGCCGTCCGACCGTTCACTTTACGTTCCGTCTGCCGAACGGCATCGGCGTATCGAGCGTCTTGGCGAAAAAGACGACACTCGAAAAGACGGTACACGAGACGAAAGTCGAAGGACTTCACTTGTTGTCGGCCGGTCCGATTCCGCCGAACCCGTCAGAACTACTATCTTCAAAAATGATGACTCGCTTGATCGAGGAAGCGAAAGAAAAGTATGATGTCATTATTTTGGACGCACCACCGATGATGCAAGTTGCGGACACACGGATCTTGGCACGCGATGCAGACGGTGTCGTGCTCGTCGTCGGCTGTGACAAGTCAGACCGTAATATGGTATTGAAAGCGAAAGAGCAACTTGTTATGGCGGATGCCCATATTTTAGGTGTTGTTTTGAACCGACGTGAGCCACAAGGTACGGATGACCAGTATTATTACTACGCGTATGAATAAGGAGCAGTCTCATGATTGATATTCATTGTCATATATTACCTGCTGTCGATGACGGAGCTCAAAATGTGGATGTTGCGATTTCGATGGCAAAACGAGCGGTAGAAGAGGGCGTGACGGATTTGATTGTCACGCCTCACGCGTTTCATCCACAGTTCGACACGAAAGAATTGGATGTTCGGCATGCGGTCGAGCAACTGCAACGAATTTTAACGCTAGAAGGTATTCCTCTCAAACTCCATCCGGGACAAGAAATTCGGATCTTTGGAGGTTTGTTGGACGCACTGAACGACGGTACTGCCTTGACGTTGGCGGATTCCCGTTATGTTCTCGTTGAGTTTCCGAGCGACAGTGTCCCGGGTTACGCAGAGCAATTGTTCTTTAACATGCAAGCAGAAGGTTTTGTGCCGATCATCGCACATCCGGAAAGAAACAAGGAGTTTGCGACGAATCCGAAACGTTTAGTCGATTTTGTATCGTCTGGAGCGTTATCTCAGGTAACGACAGGTAGTTTGGTGGGGAAATTTGGGAAGACTGTACAGGAATTATCACTACTGTTTCTACGTAATGGCTTAAGCCAATTAGTCGCGTCAGATGCGCATAGTGTCGGTGGACGTACATTTTACTGGGAAGATTCACAAGTTTCGCTTGAAAAACTAGATGACCCGATATTGGTCGACAACATTCTTCAAAATGGCCAATCCGTTTTGAACGACACTTTTGTCTATGTGGATCCGCCGATCATGCCCACTAAATCATGGCGTGGAAAGTGGAAATAACGTTTTAGAAAACATATTATTCGCGAAATGTCGACACATGTCGAACGAATTAGGTTTATTTTCCTATTAAGTAGGTTTTTGAACCAGGACAAAAATGGTACTCTTAACTTATAAATTCAAAAAAGGGTGTATAATGCATCCTTTTTTGATTGGAATTATTTTTTAATTAATCTCATATAAAGAGGTGGCGATTAACGTGGGTACTAATTTGAATATAAAAAAAGTAAAAAAAGCTGTTATTCCAGCTGCAGGTTTAGGTACACGTTTTTTACCGGCAACAAAAGCAATGCCAAAAGAAATGTTACCAATTGTAGATAAGCCAACCATTCAATACATTATTGAAGAGGCCGTTGAATCTGGAATTGAAGACATTTTGATTGTCACTGGTAAAGGCAAACGTGCGATTGAAGATCACTTTGACTCAGTTCCTGAGCTCGAACAAATGTTAATTGAAAAAGGGAAATCTGAATTTTTAAAGTTGGTTGAAGAAACTACCAACATTAATATCCACTTTATTCGCCAGTCAAAGCCTATGGGACTTGGCCACGCGGTTTTACAGGCAAAAGCGTTTGTGGGAAATGAACCGTTTATTGTTATGCTTGGAGACGACATTGTTCAGGCAGAAATCCCTTGTACAAAACAATTGATTGAACAGTACGAAAAAACTGAGAGTTCGATTATCGGTGTTCAACCAGTTTCGCGTGACGTAACTCACAGGTATGGAATTGTGGATCCACAGGCTTCACTTGAAGGCGGTTTACATAAAGTTGAATCTTTTGTTGAAAAGCCGGCACCGGGTACAGAACCATCGAATTTAGCCATTTTAGGCAGATATTTGTTCACTCCTCAAATATTTAACTTCTTAGAAACACAAGTTCCAGGAGCGGGTGGCGAAATTCAGTTGACAGATGCAATAACGCGATTGAATAAAGTAGAGCGTGTATATGCTTACGAATTTAATGGCAAACGCTATGATGTTGGCGAAAAATTAGGATTTATTCAAACAACTCTTGAATTTGCATTGAAGAGAGACGATCTCCGAGAAAATGTATTAAAAATGATGACCGAGTTGATGGAAGAACATTCTTCTTTGAATCCAGTGAAATAAGGAGGAAACAGATGTCTATTCCTGAGTTAAGTCGTAAATCATTTCGAACAAGCTTCCTAGTGGTTATTGATATTATTGCTATTTTATCATCAATGTTCGTCACATATTTCTTTTTATACCCACTTGAATTTATTGGAAATGTGGATCGTAATCATTTTATAGAGTCTGCTTTACTATATAGCGCATTATTTATCGTTATGTCTGGTATTAGTCGACTTTATCGAGTAGCATGGCGCTTTGCGAGTATGTCAGAAGCCATTCGCCTTGCAGTGACTTTGATAATGAGCACATTAACTTTGTATGTACTTCAATTTGCTGTTTACGGAGAAGCGATGGAAAGAATGTTATTCCTTAGTTTTTGCTTATCTCTCTTACTATTAGGGGGAATTCGTTTAGGGTCACGAATATACGTAACGTGGAAACAGGATCGGCGTTTAGTTTTAGGTGGCAGAAAAATGAAAATTCGCAAATCTGAAAAGCGGACGTTAATCGTCGGTGCCGGTCAAGCTGGTCGTATGCTAGTCCGTCAAATCAATCAATCTGATAATCATCGCATGAATCCAGTTGGGTTTATTGACGACAACAGTCACCTTCAAAACCTTATTGTCAACGGTGTGAGAGTATTAGGGACGCTCGGAGAATTAGAAAGTGTCGTTGAGAATCACGGGATTGATAAAATCGTATTTGCTATTCCATCTATGAACTATCAAGACCGACTTGCAGTTATTAAACGGGCAAAAGCACTCTGTACAAACGTTCATACATTACCAATGATTGAGGAAGTAGCAGCCGGAAAAGTAGCTGTTAACCAAATGCGTCAAGTATCCATTGATGATTTGCTAGGGCGTGAACCTGTTGAACTTGATATTTCAGGAATTCAATCAGAGGTGGAAGGCAGAACGGTACTCGTTACTGGTGCTGGAGGATCAATTGGTTCAGAGATTTGTCGACAAATTTTGAAATTTAGCCCTGGGCGTCTTCTACTGTTAGGTCACGGGGAGAATAGTATTTATTTGATTGAACGTGAACTCCGTGAACTCAATTTAGACGTCGACTTGATTCCGGTTATTGCCGATGTGCAAGATGTTGAGCGTTTACGGGAAGTGTTTATGAAGTATTCACCGCATCTAGTCTTCCATGCAGCGGCACATAAACATGTTCCTTTAATGGAAGCAAATCCACATGAAGCAGTGAAAAATAATATTTACGGCACGAGAAATGTTGCTGAGATGGCAAATGAGTTCGGTGTTGATCGATTTGTCATGATTTCAACCGATAAAGCTGTTAATCCGACGAACGTCATGGGATCAACAAAACGTGTTGCTGAAATGGTTGTTCAAAATTTGGCAAAACGAAGTCAAACAAAGTATGCAATAGTTCGTTTTGGAAATGTATTGGGAAGTCGTGGTTCTGTAATCCCGTTATTTAAAACTCAAATTGAGAAGGGCGGGCCGGTTACAGTAACACATCCGGATATGACGCGTTACTTTATGACTATCCCTGAGGCGAGTCGTCTGGTCATTCAAGCCGGGACTCTTGCGGACGGTGGAGAAGTTTTTGTTCTTGATATGGGTGAGCCTGTGAAAATTGTGGATCTAGCTAGAAATATGATTAAACTGAGTGGTTTTACAGAAGAACAAATCTCAATTGAGTTTAGCGGGATTCGTCCTGGAGAGAAAATGTTCGAAGAACTGTTGAAAGAAGGAGAAGTCCATCCCGAGGCAGTTTATCCGAAAATCTTTACAGGAATCGTCACAGAGGAAGCAGATTTAGAAGGGAAACTTACACGAATGAATGAGTTAAAGACGAGTGAAGCGCTCGGTCTATATCTAATCAATTGGGCAAATGATTGTCTCGATTCGGTTAAGCACAATCAAATAAAAGAAACAGTCTAACTAATGGAGTGTGAATGATGAAGTATATTGAACAGAAGCGAAAAATTGATTTGATGTTGTCGTTGATTGGACTGGTTGTACTTGCTCCTTTATTTATTGGAATTATGATCGCAATTAAACTTGAGTCGAAAGGTCCAGTCTTTTTCAAACAAAAACGAGTCGGTCTTCATCGGTCACACTTTAATATTTTGAAGTTTAGAACAATGCGAATAGATGCCCCAAAAGACACGCCAACACATCTATTAGGCGATCCTGAACAGTACATCACAAAAGTCGGTAAATTCCTTCGTAAAACAAGTTTAGATGAATTACCGCAAATCATTAATATCCTAACAGGAGAGATGTCTGTAATTGGTCCCCGGCCAGCATTGTGGAATCAATATGATTTGATTGAAGAAAGAGAAAAATACGGAGCTAATGATATTCTTCCAGGACTCACAGGATGGGCTCAAATTAATGGAAGAGATGAATTACCAATCGAAATTAAAGCAAAACTTGATGGTGATTATATAAGTAACATTGGTTTTACGATGGATGTTAAGTGTTTCATAGGGACAATTATAAGCGTTATAAAACGTGAAGGGGTTATTGAAGGCGGGACTGGAGGAATTGAAACAACAAAAATAACGACATCGGCTGATTCTTTACAAGCAGAAGAAGCAAAAATAGTGCAATAGTAATATATAACTGATTTAAAAAACTCAATTACTATATATAATATTTTTGAAAAAAGAGAATATTCCAACACTTTTTGTATTTGAAAATGAAAAAATGGCTAAATTATTACAGAAGGGAAAAATGACGGTGTACTATTCGGGAAAGAATAATTTAGTATCTATTATAATGCCTACGTATAATTGTGCTAATTATATATTGGATACCATCCTCTCTGTACAAGCACAGAGCTATAAAGATTGGGAATTAATTATTATTGATGATTGTTCTACAGATAAAACTGAAGAGATAATCAAAAATGTAATCAGAAAAGAATCGAGAATTAAATACTTCAAACTATTAAGCAATTCAGGAGCTGCTGTTGCTAGAAACGAAGGTGTAAAAAAAGCAACAGGAGAATACATTGCCTTTATAGATAGCGATGATTTGTGGCACGAGAATAAGTTAAGTGTCCAAGTAAATTTCATGAAACAAAACGAATCTGTATTTTCTTGTACGTCATATAATAAAATTGGAGAAAACGGATCGGACTTAGGGAAAACTGTTGTTCCCAAAAAAGTTTATTATAGATGGGACCTCTTAAAGAATTGTCCAGGGAATTCAACTGTCATTTATAACGCAAGCAAGTTAGGGAAACATTTTATTGAACCAATAAAAAAAAGAAACGATTATCTAATGTGGTTAAAAGTTATTCGTAAGGCAGAAAAATTGGATGGAATCCAAGAAGTTTTAGGAAGTCATCGGCTTAGAGATGACTCTTTATCTAGCAGTAAAATGTCTTTGATTAGATTCCATTGGGATATTTATCGGAAAATCGAGCATTTATCTTTATATAAATCTTGTTATTTAATGATTTATTGGATGACAAAAGGTATTTCACAAAAGTTGAATAAATTCTAATTTCAATTATCCTAGTATTTTTAAATGTTTAAGGATGACATTAGTGTTTTGTTAAGAAATAAAGTAATTTTGATTTATAAAAAAGAAAGTAGGAATAAATTTCATGAATGTACCTAAAAAAATAAAAAATTTAATAAAAAAAAATGATGAAATCGCATATCGATTAAAGGCATTTACTATTGCCTTTGCAATGATTAAAACAAAAATTGTGTCAGATGAGAATGAAATTAAATCTCAATATAAGAGAAAACTAGGAAGGGATTTGGATTTAAATAATCCAAATCTTTATAACGAGAAAATTCAATGGTTGAAACTTAATTTTCGCGATGAACTTTTAAATGTATGTGTGGACAAGCATGAAGTTAGAAACTATGTAAAAACAAAACTTCCGAATGCTGATCAGATTTTGATTCCTCAACTCGGTATTTACAATGATGTCAATGAAATTGACTTTAGCCAATTACCAAAACAATTTATATTAAAATTGACTAATGGCTCGAGTTTTAATTATATCTGCTTTGATAAGAAGAAGAGAGGGGAAATAAAAAAAATCAAAAATCGGTTTAAACTTTGGTCTAAATTAAATTATTACGCTATAGGAAGAGAATGGGCTTATAGAGATGTAAAAAATAGAATTGTCTGTGAAGAATTGATTTTAAGCGCTCAAGGGAACCCGCCGGAAGACTATCGCTTTTTTTGTTTCGGAGGAAAAGTGAAAATCATTACTGTAGACCTAGAGTCTGTTGTAGACGGGGTGAAGACGTCTGATTACCATCGCAAAATATATGACACTGACTGGAATGCGATCGAGGCTACTATAGAATATCCCGACAAGCCAGAATTATTTATTGAGAAGCCTAAGTTATTAACCGAAATGATTGAAGTGGCAGAACGTTTGGCTGAGGACTTCCCTGCCGTTCGAGTTGATTTTTATTCTTTCGAAGATAAATTTTACTTTGGAGAACTTACGTTTTATCATGCGTCGGGTTATCAAAAAATTTCGCCCCTTGATTTTGAAGAAAAAATGGGTGAATGGTTACAGTTATCTTAATCTTTATGTGCATACGCATAAATCACCTATAATTTTGGTGTTTTCAAAACATATATTACTTGAGAAAGCTCTGTAAAAAATGTTTTGCAATTTAAGTTGGTACAATTAGGTTTTTAGAGGAGGATATTGTGAAAGTACAGGTTTTGTTATCTACAATGGAAAAAGAAGATTTAGATTTTTTTCATGAGTTCAATTTAGAGACTGATGCTGTAATTGTTAATCAATCTCATTTTACAGGATATGAGCAAAAGATTGTGGAAGACTCGTGTATAGAAATGTATTCTTACGTGGAAAAAGGGGTTGGTCGAAGCAGAAACAGTGCTTTGCTTCGCTCTAATGCAGACATTTGTTTAATGGCTGATGATGATATGCGGTATGTAAGTGGTTATAAACAAATAATTTTAAAGGCTTTCGAAAATAATCCTAATGCAGATGTTATTTTATTTAACGTGGCAGTAGAAGATCGATTTGGAAACGTTAAATTGCCAATAAAAAGTAATGGGCGAGTTCATTTTTATAACTCTTTGAGATACGGAACTGTTAATATCGCATTCAAGAGAGATAAAATCGTTCAAAAGCAAATTTTCTTTTCATTGCTTTTCGGTGGTGGAGCAAAATATGGAAGTGGAGAAGATACATTATTTTTAACGGAGTGTTTAAAAAAAGGGATTAAAATTTATGCGCATTCGGAGATTATTGCAGATATTAAGTATCGGCATTCATCTTGGTTTGAAGGATATACAGAGAAGTATTTTGTGGATAAAGGAGCACTTTTTGCTGCTATTTCTCCTAAAATGTCATATTTAATAGCTGCACAATTTCTTTTTCGAAAAAAAAGTATCGTAGAAAACTTAGGAAGGAAAAAAGTATGGGGGTTGTTATGTCAGGGAATTAAAGAATTTTCGAAAGGTAACTAAGAATAATTTTATAGAGGTCATAATTATGAATAATAGTAATTTTAATACATGGATAATTATTACGTTTATTTATGCGTCATCTATATCAGTACTTTTTTTTCAAATTTCAAGCCCGTTTTTGATTAAAAGTATAATTGTTGTGACGCTTTTGATATTAACTGTAATATTAAATACAAAAAAATTGAATAAATATTTCTTAGGATATCTTATTAGCTTAATAATCATTATCGGAGTTAATACTTTATTTGTTGAAAACCCTATGTATGTACTTGGTGACGGAATAAATCTATTACTTTATAGTGCTATTCCATTTTACATTTTTAGTACTCAATCTATTCGAATTGAAGAATTATTGAGAAAGTGGCATGGAGTAGCAGTAGTATTTACATTGTTAATGCCTATTTATTATATTCTTAGGATGAACTATGTAATCACTTACTATGAAATTGGTTTGTTAGCGTACTACAATATTCTAGCCATTTTTATATATAATAAATTCAATAAATCGTTTTTAAACTTATTTATGGGTGCAATTAATTTAATCATATTAGGAATATTGGGTTCCCGAATGGTGTTCATCGCATCAATTCTGTCCATTTTTGTTATTTTTTTAGTGTTTTCTTCTAAGAGGAAATTATCTTATTATATTAAAATTTTCTCAGTTGCATTTGCTTCATTATTAGTTTTCACAAATTTATTAAGTCTTCTTACTGCTTTAAATGTTTCACTTACGAATCGTGGAATAAATTCTCGAAACTTATCTTTGTTTATACAACAGCTTCAAGGTACCGCTACGAATGATAGTATTTTGAGTGGAAGACAAGAGATTTATCCCGTGGTTATCGAATATATTAAAGAAAATGGTTTTTTTCCATCAGGTTTCGGAGTTGCGAGAACTTTAACCCAAGGTAAATATTACCATTCACATAATTTCTTGACAGAAATGATTCTTATTTTTGGATTAATTGGTTTAGTACTTGTGGGTGCCTTAATTTTTTTCCAAATATATAAAAATAAAAATAGATTAAAAGTATTATCAAAGAGTACAGAATTGAAAGTTGCATTAGTACTACTGTCATCGTTTTTATTCCGATCTATTACAGGGACTCATTTTGTTACCGACGTAATATTTTTAATTTCTATTGCAATATTACTAAACCTTTTTGCTATAAACGAAACTTATAATAAAACGATTAAAGGGGTTATTTAATATGAAAGTAACTTTCATAAGTTTTATGGGAAGTAAAAATTTAGGGGATTTATTAATTGTAAACCAATTGGAGAAAGAATTATTAGGTGGTTGTAGTATAGAAAGATATGATTTTAATTTACGTAAATATGTTAGTGAGGATAATCAATCACAGTTAAAATATCCTTATATTGAGAATGAAAAAAAAAGAAAATTGAAACAATTTTATAATGATAATTTAAGAAAAAAAACTTTTCTAGATTTACTTCATACCTTAAGAGTTAAAAAGCAAATTGATTTTAATGTAAGTAATTCAAATTTTGAGTTAGATATTCAGAAAAGTGATTTTATATTAGTGGGTGGGGGAAATGCAATTTTCGATTTGACTCCACATTCAGATTCGGGCTACAAATTCAAAAAAATAATTGACATAGCCAAAAAGTATGACAAAAAAGTTTTTGTGACTTCTATTGGAATTGGACCGTTTCAAAATGAGAAGCAAGTTCAAAAAACGAGAGAAATTTTGTCTCAAGCCTATAAGGTTACTCTTCGAGATGAAAAATCTTATCGATACATCAAGGATATTTCTAATAAGCCCGTATTATCGATTGATCCTGTTTTTTTAATGGAAGAAAATCAAATAAATGATATTAAAGTACCTAATGAAAAATTAACAATAGGAATTTGTGTTATCGATTTATTGCTGAATAAGGTAGAGGTAGGAATCAATAATAAGTACTTAAACGATTTGCAAAAAACAATAAAAAAATTGTCTAACGACTACCAAATTATTTTATTTTCAACAGATTACAAAGATTACGCGGCTGTAGACTTGGTTTATAAACAATTTAAAAACGAACCTAATATTAGAAAAGTAGAATTAAAGAATTTTGAGGATATTAATGAATTGTATCAAACTATTGACTTTTTAATTGGCGCACGTATGCATTCGCTAATAATAGCAGCTGCTAAAGGCGTACCGTTTATTGGATTGTCGTGGCAGGATAAGGTGGATCAAATGTTTAAAATGATTGAGTCAACAAATGACGTGTTTGATATTAATAATTTAGAGCATAAGAATGATCAATTATTACAACGCTTAAGAGAAAAAATAAACAATCTAGAGGCTGAGAAGATTAAATTAAGAAATATTAAAATAAACAACAAATTACTTTTCAAAGAGAACATTAGAATAATTAACGACTTAAAAGCTTCAATTAAGGTATAAAATGAAATCGCGCACAGAAAGTTTATTTAAAGATTCACTCATTCTAAGTATTGGAGACTTGGGAAGCAAACTTCTTATTTTCGCCCTTGTTCCATTCTTTACTTTTTATCTTTCTAGCGTAGAGTATGGAAAATTAGATTTGATTCAAGTAACTATCACTTTGCTAATCCCATTAATCACCTTAAGCGTATATGAAGCTACTTTAAGATTTGTTTTAGATGGAGAAAATGCAAAAATCGTTTTTAGTAATGGTGCGATTGTAATTTTCTTAGGAATTATTTTTAGTGGCTTATGTTTAGTTATATATAGCATATTAATGGGGGTTCCTGATCTTTACTACTTAGTTTTTTTAGTTTTCTGTTTAAATATGTTTTACATCTATCTCTTGAATTTTTGTAGAAGTTTAAAAAAATTAAAATTGTATGCACTTAACTCTTTGCTATACTCAGTCTCGTTATTTGTGGGAGTTATTTTTCTTGTTGGTTATTTTGAATATGGGTTATACGGTTTTTTCATTGCCAACATAATTTCATATTTATTTTCTCTTGCTCATCTTTTTAGAGGGATTAATATTAGAAGCTACTTATCAGTAAAAGTACTTAATTTGAATATGGTTATTCAAATGTTATCTTATAGTCTTCCTTTGATGCCTAACTCATTAATGTGGTGGATAATTAATGCTTCTTCTCGATATCTCATATTATTTTATCTAGGTGCATCATTTAATGGTTTATTTGCAGTCTCAAGTAAACTATCTGGAATAATCGCAGTATTTAATTCGATTTTTTTTAAGGCATGGCAACTATCTGCTATTGAGCATAAAGATAGCAAAGATAGTGGGAAGTACAATCTAGTTGCGTTTCAGTATTTCAGTAGTTTCATATTTTTATTAGTAGGAGTATTGATTATCATTGTAAAACCTTTATTTTATACTTTAGGAGAGGAATATATAAAAGCTTGGAAATACACTCCGCTTCTACTTATTGCAGTAGTCTTCTCAAGCTTGTCCTCTTTTTTAGGAACAAACTATATAGTCAATAAGAATACTAAAGAAGTATTTTATACATCTTTAATAGGAGCAGGAATGACATTAACACTAAATGTTTTGTTGATACCAGTTCTCGGACTTTATGGGGTAGGTTTTTCTTCGGTTGCAGGTTTTCTAACTATGTCATTCATTAGATGGAGAAGTATATCCGCTTATAAAAAAGAAACTAAAACTCTTCAAAGTATAATATTAAATTTAATTTCAGTTTCTATAATTACAATTATCACTTATCTAACTATTCCTTTATATTTTTCTGTCTTTTTATATATTTTAGGATTGATGATAATGATTAAAATCAACAAAAAATTTATACTCTTTATTCTAGCCGTATTAAAAAAAATATTAGATAAGTTAGTTAGGAGATATTGAAATGAAAATTGCTGTAGCCGGTACTGGTTATGTCGGTCTTTCAATGGCAGTTCTGCTTGCGCAACATAACGATGTGATTGCACTGGATATCATGAAAGACAAAGTCGACATGATTAATGCAAAACAGTCTCCAATCGTTGACGCAGAAATTGAAGACTTCTTACAAAATAAAAAATTAAATTTAGTGGCGACAACAGACAACCTGACAGCGTTCAAAGATACCGAATATGTTGTGATTGCAACGCCTACGGATTATGATCCAGTGCGTAACTACTTCAACACGCGTACGGTTGAGAGTGTCATCGCAACGGTTTTAGCAATTAATCCGGATGCAATCATGGTCATCAAATCGACTGTACCGGTTGGATATACGGATGAAGTCAAAGCAAAATTCGATACTGAAAACATCATCTTCTCACCAGAATTTTTGCGTGAAGGTCAAGCGTTGCATGATAACCTTTATCCATCACGTATCGTCGTGGGTGAGCAGTCGGAGCGCGCTGAAGTGTTCGCGAACTTGTTAAAAGATGCTGCGATCAAAGAAGATATCGAAGTGTTGTTGACTGACTCAACTGAGGCGGAAGCTATCAAGTTGTTCTCAAACACATACTTAGCGATGCGTGTCGCGTTCTTTAACGAACTCGATACATATGCTGAAGTTCGTGGTCTTGATTCTAAGCAGATCATTGAAGGGGTTGGTCTTGATCCACGCATCGGCTCACACTACAATAATCCATCATTCGGTTATGGTGGTTACTGCTTGCCGAAAGATACGAAACAGCTTCTTGCCAACTATGAGGATGTACCGAACAATATCATCGGGGCAATCGTTGACGCGAACCGCACACGTAAAGATTTTGTGGCAGAGTCGATTCTGAAACAAAATCCGAAGCGTGTCGGTGTTTACCGTCTAACGATGAAGACGGATTCGGATAACTTCCGGGCGTCTTCGATTCAAGGAATCATGAAGCGTATTAAGGCAAAAGGTGTCGAAGTCGTCATCTATGAGCCGGTTCTAAAAGAAGAATCGTTCTACAATTCACCTGTCATCAACGACTTTGAGACGTTCAAAGAGACAGCTGACGTCATCGTCACAAACCGCTTGCATCCAGAACTCGAAGATGTAGCAGATAAGGTGTATACGCGCGATTTGTATAGTCGTGACTAATCATATGGCAGCACGAGGAACGAATCCCCGTGCTGCCATATTTTCAATCTTCTAAGTCGTCGACGGCATCTCGAACTTCTTGATTCGTCACATGCAAATAGCGTTCGGTCGTCTGGACATGTTTATGACCGAGTAATTGACGGATTACCATTAGGCTAGCTCCGTTCCGATAACATGAGGTGGCAAAACTATGACGCAACATATGGGTCGTCAAATGCACGTCGAAGTACTTCTCGGAGATGCATTTCAAATCCTCGTTGACATAATTGGCACGTACTTGTCGCCCGCTTGGCATGAGAAATACGTAAGGGGAATCTGGAAACTTAGGGCGGTCTTTTTCGATATAGTCTTTGAGCTCTTTTGCTAGACGGGGTCTCATCGGAATGATGCGTTGCTTCTCACCTTTGCCTTTGTTGACATACAAAACGTTGTTCTCAAAGTCGAGGTGAGAAATTTCTAAATCGAGTATTTCGCTGATGCGAAGGCCAGCGTCACCGCCAGTTAAATAGATGGCATATAACGTCGCGTTTTTAGCCTGATACAATACTAGATTTAACTGCTGTCGGGTGATGACGTTTGGTTTCTTTTGCACGCCGTCTTTCGTGATGATTTGGGCGAACGGATTATCCACGACCCATTTTTGTTGCACGGCAAAAGTGAAGAGGGAACGTACGGACATGATATAAGCACGTACCGTACAATTCGATAGATTTTTCTCTTGGAGCGACAGTTTGTAAGGCAACGCATGTTCGAGGTAGTTCACATCCTGCAAATAGAGAACATTACGTTGGGCAACGAAATTCTCAAATCGGCGCAACGTGTTTCGATACGTTTTAATAGTCGTCTTTGGCAATTCTCGACGAACAATTAAGTCTTCCATATACAGCTCGATTGCATCTTGCAACAAAATGTTTTCCATGTTGATCACTCCTTCATTTGGATGGCCTCTCGAAGTTCTCGTTGAACATCTGCCTTATAGGCTCTAAGCCGGCTTGGGGAATAAGGCAGTGTCGACTCGGTCCCATCGATGAGGTGGCAAAGGAGCTCGAAGTGGCGAGGCGATAGCAACATTTTTTTCTCATCGAGCCAGTCGTGGAATCGGCGTTCGGACTCGATGCACGTCTCTGGAATTCGTTCAGCTGCGACTTCGTGTTTCAAATGGCGTGCATTCTTTTGTTGGTGGTTGAGTATCGCTCCCCGGATGCGTTGGAAGCAGTACGTCTTCGATAAAGTACATCCACGGTTCAATGCTTCCCATAATGCGATCCGGGCGATTTGGGCACAGTCCTCCTGTTCGTTAGGGTGGATGGATAGGTGGCGAACGACATAATGGATCATCGGTTCCCACTCGCGAATCTGTTCGTCAATCGTGTTCATCAAGTTGCTCTTTCCTGAGCGCTCGGTGTGATTCCTAGGTAAGACCGAGTATAATCGTTGTTCTTCCCGATGCACCAATGGCCTTGTGCGACTGAAATAGAGGGGATTATCTCCTCGAAGACGCAATGATAAAGAGAGGAGCCTTAGAGGCAAGGGATATCAACACCCAAAAAGGTAAAGAACAACGATTATTCCCCGTTCAAGGTAAGTAAATTAGTTATAGATCATAGAAAAATACATAGTTAAGTTTTATGGAGGAGGGCTATACATGAAAAAAGTATTAATCACGGGAGCGAATAGCTACGTCGGTAATGCGTTCAAACAATGGATTGAGGCACATCATACTAACTCTGTACAAGTCGATACGGTAGGGATGCGAAACGGAGAATGGAAGAACATCTCGTTCGATGGATACGATGCGATTTTACATGCTGCAGGAATCGCTCACGTTTCGACGGACAAGAGCATGGAGGACTTATACTATAAAGTGAACACAGATTTGACGGCCGAGGTTGCAACGAAGGCGAAGCTTGAAGGTGTAAAACAGTTCATCTTCCTCAGCAGCATGATCGTGTACGGGGATGCTTCGAATGCTCAAATGATTACCCGAGATACCGTGCCGAAGCCAACGAATTTCTACGGGAACAGTAAGCTTCAAGCTGAGAAGAAACTTGAAGTGCTAGCGGATCGAGATTTCCTCGTCGCGAATATCCGTCCGCCGATGATTTATGGGAAAGGGTCGAAAGGGAATTACATCAAGCTGGCTGGTCTGTCGAAGAAGATCCCGTTCTTCCCTAGCTATCAAAATCAGCGTAGTATGATCCACATTGATAATTTGTCCGAATTTTTGGCACAGATTATTCTACGTGAAGACCATGGTACGTTCCACCCTCAAAACGAAGAGTATGTCTGTACGTCGGAGCTTGTCTCGACTATCGGATCTGTCCACGGTAATCGTGTAAGAAGATTGGGCTTGTTCAACGGTGTCATCCGTCAGCTCGTGAACCGTAACGTGACCATCAACAAATTGTTCGGGGACTTCGCGTATGCGAAAGAGTTGTCGACATATGAACATGATTACCATGTGCGTGATTTTAAAGATAGTATCGTTGCGACCGAGAAGAATGAGAATTGATGAAAAGCGTCCTGATTTTATTGTGAAATCAGGACGCTTTTCATCAATTCAGGGACTATAAAAAGAAAATATTTGAAAAAGGTAAACCTTAAATTCCTGATATAAACTATATTTAGTTGATTTTATGATGATGGAGGAATTTAAGTGAACACATATTTTTCAAAGCTTTTAATCACGATGGGGATAGCTTTTTTGTCTTTTGGGAATCCGGTTTCAGCGAACGAAAGCGAACCGATGCCGAAACGGGTCATCGTTAAAGTGAAGGGAACGGAAACGGGTGACCTCGACGGTGAGATCATCTCGTCGAAACAAGTCAAAAAACAGACGACGCTCACGCTCGAAGTGCCAAAGGGGACGTCCACCGCCGCCTTCATCAAAGAGTTGAAGCAAGAGGATCACGTGATCCATGTCGAAGAAGATCATTTGATGACATTGACGTATACACCGAGCGACATCTATTTCAGTTCCCAGACGCACCACAGCAACATCCAATCCGAATCCGCCTGGGAGCGATCGATCGGAACGAACGTGACCGTGGCCGTATTGGATAACGGGATTGATATGAATCATGAGGATTTAAAGGATAAAATCGTCAACCCGTACGACACCGTCTATGACTCGGCGTACACGTTGACGCCCGGGAAACACGGGACTCACGTCGCAGGGATCGTGGGCAGTCAAATGGATAACTACTATGGCGGGGTAGGGGTGGCGCCCGATGCGGCCATCATGCCGATTGATGTCTTTATCGGGGAATCGGCCTATACATCGGACGTGATTGAAGGCGTCTATCGCGCCGTCGACCAAGGGGCTGACATCATCAACATGAGTCTCGGGAGTTATAACTACAATTATTCCTTCCAACAAGCCATCAATTATGCGTATGCGCGAGGTGTCGCCGTCATCGCTGCTGCAGGGAATGATGCGACCAGTGAGGCGCATTACCCTTCCTCGTATAATCACGTCATCTCGGTCGGGTCGACGACCTCGTACGACACGTTGTCTTCGTTCTCGAACTACGGATGGAACATCGATGTCACGGCACCGGGAAGCCAGATCGTCTCGACGACGCCATACAATTCATACGGCTCTATGAGCGGGACATCGATGGCCTCACCGGTCGTCGCGGGTGTCGCCGCGTTGATCAAAGCGACCGAACCTGGTCTGTCGGTTGATGCGCTCACGGAACGCTTGACGAGTACCGCTGACGATTTGGGAAGCCCGGGCCGAGATTACTTCTATGGCTATGGACGTGTCAATGCGAAAGAGGCGCTTCACATTCGTCAACTCGATCCGGTCCGTATCGATGAGTTTTCCGATGCGGCTAATGTCGTCACCGGCACGATCCCGGAACAAAATGGATACGGGACGGTGGTCTTGCACGATTCATTGGGGACGGTGATCGGTTCAGCGGATGGATTGTACGGCGGAGACCGCTTTAAAATCAATACGCCGCGCTACAAGGCAGGCACGACGTTGAGCGTGATTTATTATGATTCTTATGGGAACCACAGCGAGCAAACCTGGTTTACGGTCGTTGATAAGACGGCCCCGATCAAACCGAGCGTGAACCCGGTCAGCGACGCCGTTGGCACGGTGAGCGGAAAAGCGGAGGCCGCGAGCACAGTGACCGTGAAAGCCGGCACGACGCTCCTCGGCCAATCTGCGACGAACAAAGATGGCACGTACACAGTGACGATTGGGAAACGGAAGGCCGGGACGGTCCTTCGCGTCGCGAGCACGGACGCTGCTGGTAACGTCAGCCCGATTGTGGAGACGACGGTCATCGACAAGACGGCGCCGTCTATCCCGACAGTACAGGAAGTGAGTGATCAAACGGTCAAGGTGTCCGGTACCGCGGAAGCGAACGCCCGGATTCAAATCAAACAAGGTGCGCGCGAAGTCGGCACAGGAACGGTCCAAGCAGACGGGACGTTCCAAATCTCGATCGTCAAACAAGCCGTCGGTAACGTGTTGACAGTGACTGCCGTTGACGGATGTGTAGTGCAAAATAGGAGTGCAGAAGTGTGCAACGGAAACGTACACAACTCTGCACTCCTATTTTAGAAAAGAAAAAGGACTTGCCAGCAACCATAATCTCACCCTAACGTTTAAGTTGCGAAACAAGAACGTTAGGAGATGGAAGGAATGCTAGCAATGTCCGATATCAATTGTATCAAATTTCTTAGAAACCACAAATCACATTCAATCAATCGAATCGCTAAAAATCTAGACCTCAATTGGAGGACGGTAAAAAAATACGCGGATTCAGCTCAATTGCCAAGCGAAACCATTCGCCCCAAGAGGGGCATGATGTACGGAACGAAATGGGGCGAGATGGTCGAAGATTGGTTGACAGAGGATCAGATGCTTCAGAAAAAGTTGAGACGAACGAATAAAAAGATTTATGAAACGCTGGTGGCGAACGGATTCGAGGGCTCTTATCGAACGGTGTGCAATTTCATCAAGAACTGGCATATGACAAGCGAAGAGGAAAACGACACAAGGCATGAACGACTGCAGCACCCTCCGGGTGAGGCGCAGGTGGATTTCGGGACGATGGAAGTCGTCAAAGATAGTCATGCGGTCGATATGAAGTGCCTCGTCATGAGTCTGCCCTTCAGCAACCGTACGGCAGCCGTCGCCCTCCCCGCAGAAAACCAAGAGTGCTTCCTGACGGGACTCAAAATGCTTTTTGAAGAAATCGGCGGTGTGCCGCAACAACTCCGAATTGATAATCTCCCCGCGGCAGTCATCCAACCGCGAACGACGAGGGAAGAGGCGATCTATACCGATGCTTTCATGCAGTTCATGGCTCATTATGGATTCCAAGTCCAAAGCTGTAATCCTTACAGCGGGAACGAGAAAGGAAGTGTCGAGAACAAGGTCGGATACGTTCGATACAACTTTCTTGTCCCGGCCCCTGTCATGCATGATTACGATTCGATGAACCGACAGCTCGCAGTTTCCCTACGGGACGACATGGAGCGAGTCCATTACGAAAAGCATGTGCTGATCCGTGAGCTGTTCGAAAAAGAGCAGAGACATCTATTGCGATTACCTCAAGAAGACTTCCCCGTCTTCAAGGAAGAACTGTTCAAGGTGAACAAGTACGGCGAAATAACGATCGATAAGACGAAAGTCTTGATCCCTTCAGGGGCTCGTCATGGGCAAGTACGCGCCATCTTAAGGTGGGATTCGATGAAGATTCTCTCACTTCACGGAGAAATCCTTTACGAAGAAAAACGTCCCTACATGATGACAAAGCGTGCGCTCCCATGGGAAAACATCATCAGCACTTGGCACAAGAAGCCGAGAAGCTTCGGGCACTCCCGTTATTCCGAATATCTGCCGGGTAGAATCAAAGAATACCTGGGCGTACCCAACTTACTCGTTCGGCAGGAAAGACTGGCCTGGATCCGAGCCAAGCTCGCACTCTATCCAATCCTCGAGATCAATGAACGCCTATACGAGCTACTGAGCGAGGACGACGATCCAGCCGTGGTTGAGGACCATCCTTATGATGTGGATTGGAGCAAGTACGATAGCCTGAATCGGCCTTGGGGAGAAGGTGGTGCAGTATGAGCCTAAAAGAAATGTGCAAATCGCTCCGCCTTGCCTATGTCGCTGAAATCTATGAATCGATTCCAACGGAATCCCCTGAAAAGTTTCTCACGGAGCTTTTCTCGATGGAAATGCGCCTCCGCGAGGAAGCGAAAGCGCAACGGTTAATCAAAAAGGCTAAATTCATCAACAACAAGTCACTCGACGATTATCACTGGGGCAATCACATCTATTTCCCGAAGCATTTGGATAAGGACGAACTGACCTCATTGAATTTCGTCGAGCATTCACAGAACGTCGTTCTGACAGGGTCCCCGGGGACGGGAAAGACCCATTTGGCCATCGGACTCGGGAGAGAAGCTTGTCACAAAGGTTATGAGGTGAGGTTCTTCCGGGTCTCCGAGCTCGTAGAGCAACTTAACAAGGCCTGGAGGGATGGGAAGCTGAGCAGCTTCCATTCACGTCTCGAATCGGCAGACCTGATCATTTTGGACGAGATGGGATACATCCCTCTCACAAAAGAATCTGCGGAACTCCTGTTCCATCTCATCACTGACTGGTATGAGCGAAAGAGCTTGATCATCACGTCCAACCTTGAGTTCAGCCAGTGGAATCGCATCTTTGGCGACGCGCGCCTAACGGCGGCACTCGTCGATCGCGTCATCCATCACGCTCACATATTAAATTTCACAGGTGACAGTTATCGTGTCACGCATGCGTTGTCGAAACACTAAAACCCAGCTGGCAAAGTTCTGTACTTTTCGTTGCATTATTGTGCACATTTGTATTGCAAAATACAACGGAGCCGGCAATACGAGTCAACCATTGTCCGTACGCGTCACTGATAAGACGGCACCGGTCATTTCTGGCGTGTCGAATGTGATTGTAGAGGCAGGGCGGGCGTTTGATGTGAGACGAGGGCTGAGTGCGATAGATGGAACGGATGGCGATTTGACAGCGAATGTTGCCGTGTCTGGGGCGGTCGATGTCAAGAAGCCAGGTGTGTACGTCCTCACGTACACGGTGAAAGACCGCGCCGGCAATGAAGGGAAAGCGGTGCGTCGGATTACGGTGAAAGACACGGTCAAGCCGGTCCTAACAGGCGTCAAAGCGAAGACCATCCTTTGGAACAGCCGATTCGACGCCAAGGCAGGAATCACGGCGACAGACAACATTAATGGCAATCTAACGAAGATCATCAAAGTGTCAGGAACGGTCAACGTCAAAAAAGTTGGATCGTACAACCTGACGTACAGCGTCACGGATAAGTCAGGCAATACCACGACAGCCGTTCGAAAAATCGTGGTTAAAGACCACCTCAAGCCTGTCATTTCTGGTGCGAAGTCGAAGACGATCAAATTCAAATCGAACTTTAAACCGTTAACAGGCGTGACGGCGAAGGACAACGTGGATGGTACGTTGACGAAGTCGGTCAAAGTTACCGGCAAAGTGAACACGCAACGGAAAGGTGTCTATCCATTGACGTATACGGTCAAAGATAAAGCTGGTAACAGTGCCATTGTAAAAGTAAAGATTACTGTCAAATAAGAACATGATTTTTTTTCGACGACTTGGACCCGACGCTTCGGGGCCGAGTCGTTTTTGAGTATACAGACATCAGGGGACTGGTTGTCGAATCGTGTCAGATGATTGTTCGTCGATTTTCAAAAAACAGTTCCCATATTGCAGAAAAACGGTCTCTTCGATTAGACGAAGCTTTGTATACTGATGAGAGTTTAAATATAGGGAGGAATCATGATGCGGAATAAAATGACGCTGACTGCGTTAGTTGCATTAATTGGTATGACTGCGTTCGTACATCCAATTGAAGCATCTTCTAGTAAAGATCAAATCAATAAGTTAAAAAAAGAGAAAGCTGCTTTGCAAAAACAAGTGAACTCGTTGAAGAAGCAAAAAACTAGTCTGTATTCTAGCCACAATAGTTTAAAGAGTAAATATTCGAAGCTTGAAAAAAATCATCAATCCCTTTTAAAAGAAAATAAGCTCTTAAAGGGAAAAGTCACAAAATTATCGCAAGGTTATCAATTACTTGAAACAAATAAACAATTAACGTGGAATGGAAATGTCGTAGACAAGAAATACAAGTCTACACCATCTCTTCTAGTGTTAAAGAACACGCCATACATCCCACTCGACTTAGCTGCTAAGTTAAATAATTTGCCATTACAATCCTCATCTAAATCTTTTGGTCTCGGTATTCCAAAAAATGGAGTGAGTTTGTCTAAGTTAAAACACGAGAAATCGACGTTTTCTAATATTCTTTATAATCGAACGATAGAAGCAAAAGGAAAGACGGTCGTCAGTAACATTATCTTTGATTCGTTCTCTATGGAATCCTCTGCTTTATATTACTTGAACGAACGTTTCACCACGTTTGAAGCCGATGTGATGGTAACGCCAATTCCTTATGCAGAACAATTAAAGTTAGAAGGTGACAATGGAACAGGAATGATCTTTAAAGTCATCGATGCGAAAACAAATAAAGTTTTAGCTGAGCATGAGTTGAACTACGTCGAAGATCCGATTCATATCAAGCTAAATGTTAGTAAGGTAAACGGAATCAAATTTATGGTTGAAGGGATAGACAATCAGAAATCAGCAACATTGTTGAATCCGATCCTTTCTAAATAATGTTCTTGGCATAGAGTTAAAGTATAAATCGATAGAATGATGGCAAATAGACCGCTCGACGTAAATTGTTGCGCCAAGCGGTCTATTTGTCATTGTAGAATGTATGGCTGTCAAATTCTTATTGAATTTGTCCTAACGATTAATCGGAAAATGATATTGATACAACGATTTCTTGTCGGGATATAACTGAGTGGTGACCTAACATTGGTTTATATGAATTCGGTTGAGCTTTTCCGGGACATGCTATACTAAGAAAAAAGCAAAGAAATGGGTGGAACAGTTATGGGGAAGACGACACCACGGAACTCGAAATGGATGCGGACGTATAACCGCTCGCTCATCCTCCGGCTCATCCGGCTCCATCAGCCGGTGTCCCGGGTCGAGCTCGCCAAGGCGACGAGTTTGACGAAGCCGACGATCTCGAACATCGTCAACGAACTGAAAGAAGAAGGGCTGATCAACGAGCGCGAGCTTGGCGTCTCGAGCGGGGGACGACGGCCGATCATGCTCGAACTCGCGGCGAGCGACCGCTTCGTCATCGGCATCGACGCGACGCAGCGGCGTTTGCACGGCGTCGTCACGAACATCCATGGGGAGATGTTAGGCGAGGCGTGGCATGACGAGCGCTTCGATACGAACGAGGAGTTCATCGAGGCCATCGTGACGCTCTACATAGAACTGGCCGGCAAGGCCCAAGGCGATGTCATCGGGCTCGGCGTGTCCGTCCACGGGATGGTCGAGGCGGGGAAGGGGATTGTCTTGTTCGCGCCGCGTTTCCACTTGCATGACATCCCGCTCAAACAAGAACTCGAACAGCGCCTGAATCAAAACGTCTTCGTCGAGAACGACGTGCGGACGCTCGCCTTAGGCGAACTCTATTTCGGCGAGGCGATCGGCATCGATGAATTCTTTTACGTCTACGCCGGTTACGGTATCGGCGGTGCCTACGTCCACGGCGGCGAACTGATTGACGGGGAGCACCATATCGCCGGGGAGATCGGGCATATGCGCATCATGCTCGACGGACCGATCTGTTCGTGCGGCAACCGCGGCTGCCTCGAGGCGGTCGCTGGGGAACGGGCCATCTTGAACGAAGCTCGACAGCTGAACCATGAGCTCAATCTGAACGATTTGCGCGACGCGGTCGAGACGAACGCCGATATTCAGCAGTTATATGAGCGGGCCGGGGAGTATATCGGCATCGCGACGCTCAACATGATCCACCTGCTCAACCCGAACCGGATCCTACTCGGGGGGCCGCTCTTCAACTACGCACCGAATGTCGTCGCCAACATCCAGGAGCGGGTCGCCCAGACGGCGCTGACGATGGATGCTCGCCAGACCGATATCCGTGTCGTCCCGTGGAATGCGAACCACGGTGCGCTCGGTGCGGCCGCCCTCATCACGAACCAAGTGTTCGGTGAAATCCAATGATTCAATCGCTCTCACGTCGAGGGCGATTTTTTTGTGTCGAAAAATAATTTTAATGAAACCGTTTACAAGTCTAAAAAGGATATGCTATAGTCTGTTTGTAGTTAGATAATAAATTTAATTTACTAAGTAAGGGGTGACACTCTCAAACGGGAAAGTGGAGGGGTAGACATGGACATAGAGACACCATTGCTGAAAGACAAGTTTCACGATATATTCGGTCGCTACGGCGCGACACGGCTGTTCACACGGGACGGTTCGTCATTTAACGAATTGGAAGCGTTCTCAAAAGCTGACGGTGTCGTCGTCACCCGTTCACGACGGGACGGTATCTTCCGGCTCTACGACGAGGAGGCCCGTGACATTCGGCTATTCCGCGTCTCAGACTTGAACGGGGCCCGCACGAACGACTTCGACGGACTGTTCGAGATGCTTCTATGGCGGTTGAAGCAACAGGACGCGCTACCGTTCGGGGCCGACCTATACGTCGTCGGATCGTACATAGACGACCATTGGCAGTTTGATTTGGAACTGATTGCGTACACACTCACCCGGCTCGGGGATCAACCGATGCCAGACCACTTGATTCGGGAGCTTTGCCTCAAGCTGGTCGCATAACATTCAAAGGAGAATTGGACATGAAGAAAACGACAATCGCACTCGCATCATCGGTACTCGTCTTGTCATCACTGCTCGCCGCTTGCGGCGGCAAGGAAGAGGCGGCCGCGACGACAGAAGACGGCAAGCCGGTCATCAACTGGTGGGGCTGGGCGCCACAACCAGAAGTCGGGGAAGCCATGGCCAAGGCGTTCAACGAGTCGCAAGACGACTACGTCGTCAAGTTCAAACGTCTCGAGGACTATGAACAACAGCTCCAAGTCGCCATGCTTGGGGGCGACGGCCCAGATGTCATCGGCCTCAAGGAACCGATGATCCCGCAATACAAAGACCGCCTCGTCCCGGCGAAAGATTACATGGACAAAGCGGCCGGCGCGGGCTGGAAAGAGAAGTTGATCGAGCTCGGCGTCGAACAGACGACGGTCGACGGCGAACAGATGGCGGTACCGGTCGGATTCACAGGCCAGGCGTATCTCATGTACAACAAGACGATGCTCGACAAATACGGCGTGACACCGCCGAAGACGTATGATGAGACGATTGCGGCGATTGACAAGATCAACGCCTCGGGCGACAAAGTCATCCCGATGCAGCTCGGCGCGAAAGACGCCTGGGTCGGCACGGACGTCTTCAACGTCTTGAGCCACCAGGTCGCACCAGGGTACATCCAAAAAGTACTTGAGGGCGAAGCGAAATGGACGGACAAAGAGATGGTCGAGACGGCTGAACTTTGGCAGCAACTGTTCGAAGACAAAGTGTTCCAAGAAGGCGCGTTGGGCCTCGCAACATACATGGACGGCATGAACAACTTCTTCGACAAAAAAGCGGCGATGTGGGTCATCGGCTCGTGGGAAGCCCACTCGATGACGACGGTCGAGAAGCGTGACAAGTGGAACAACTTCGAAGACGAGATCGGCTTCGTGCCGCTCCCGAACCTCGCGGGCGGCACAGAACAACCGGTCATCGCCTCAATCGACATGGCGCTCGGCGTCAACAAAGAGTCGAAACAACAAGACGGCGCGGCCGCCTTCATCGCCTACATGACGCAAGGCGAAGGCCAAGCGCTCTATATGGAGAAGTTCGAGATGGCTCCGGCCGTCAAGGACATCGAAGTGGCGTACGAGGACAAGTTCACGTCTGACGTGGAACGCGAGTCGTACGAGATCTTGAACGAGACGGTGAAGAACGCCGTCGCGGGCCGCGGCATCCGTGACCCGAAAGTATACGACACGCTCGGCAAAGAGCTTCAAAACATCGCCGGCGGTCAAGACGCGAAGGAAGCGCTCGCGCGCATCCAAGCCATCGCCGATCAAGGTAAATAATCGAACGAGCGCCAGTGGCCAGCCTGACTGGCGCTCGATTTTTTGATAGGAAAGTGAGGGAACCTTATGCAACACGCAACCGAGTTACCGGAAGAACAGCCGAAGCTGTCGGCGGTCCCGCCGCAACGACCGGATTCGACGAAGAAGAAAGCGCAGCTGAAGAAGAACTTGATCGGCTGGGCGTTCGTCGCCCCGACCGTCCTGTTCGTCATCGCCTTCATCTATTACGGCATCTTCTATAACGCCTATCACTCGCTGTTCTCGTGGGACGGCATCTCGTTCGAGAAGACGTACATCGGCTTCGAGAACTTCGGCCGTATGTTCAGCGACCCGGAATTTTATAACGCGCTCAAGAATACGGGCATCTTCACCGTCTTGACCGTGACGATTCAAGCCGGGCTCGGGCTCGTCTTGGCGTACCTGCTCCACACGAAAGGCGTCGGCCGCACGTTCTTCAAGTCGGTGTTCTTCTTCCCGGTCGTGTTGAGCCCGGTCGTATTGGGTGCCGCGTTCTCACAAATCTTCGACTTCCAGTTCGGCTATATCAACGAATTCCTCCGCATGATCGGTCTCGGTGCGTTCGAACAGAACTGGCTCGGAGACCAGGACGTCGCCTTGTACGCCATCATCTTGATCAACATCTTCCAATGGACGGGCTCGTCGATGATCATGTACTACATGGCGATGCTCGCCATCGAGCGTGAAGTGTTCGAGGCGGCCAATATCGATGGCGCCGGCTTCTGGCGCACGCTCTGGAGCGTCGTGTTCCCGAACTTGAAAGGGACGACGTTCACGCTGACAATCCTCGGGGTCATCGGCGGACTGAAGACGTTCGATATCGTCTGGATCTCGACGCAAGGCGGACCGGGTAACTCGACCGAGGTCATCTCGACGTACCTGTTCCGTAAATCGATGTTGCACCAAGAGGTCGGCTACGCCAGCGCCGTCGCCATCATCTTGCTGATTATCGCGCTCAGCATCACGTACTTCCAGACACGCGTACAGAAGAAAATGGACTGAGGAGGGATACCCATGGAAATCCAAACGAAAAAAGGAAGATGGCTCACCAATCTCGGCTTGTCGCTCATGGCGGTCGTCTGGTTGTTCCCGATCTTCGTCATGTTCAAAGAGAGTTTACGGGTCAACGGCTTCAGTAACTATATCGCGACGTTACAGAACCCGAACTTCCCTCAGTTTGTCTTCAACAGTTTCATCGTCGCGTTCTTTATGATCCTCATCTCGATCTCGTTTCTTGCCTTTGCGGCGTTCGGCTTCTCGAAGCTCGAGTTCGCGGGGAAACGGTTACTCTTCAACCTCGTCTTGGCCGGACTCATGTTGCCGGTCGCGTCGCTCATCGTCCCGCTCTTCTTCACGCTGCGCAACCTTGACGGCTTAAACAGCTACTGGGGATTGATCGGAGCCGAGGTGGCGTTCTTCCTCCCGTTCGGGCTCATGCTCATCAAGAGCTACTTCGACGAGCTGCCGAACGAGTTGATGGAAGCGGCCCATATCGACGGGGCGACGACGTTCCAAATCTTCTATAAGATCATGATGCCGCTCGCCAAGCCGGCACTCGCGACGGCGACGATTTACGCGTTCCTCAACTCATGGAACGAGTACTTGATGGTCCTCACGTTCATGACGGACCCGGCCTATCAGACGGTGACGATGGCCCCGACGTTCTTCACGGAAGCGCTCGGTGGTGATCCAGGTAAACTGTACGCCTCGCTCGTGTTGATCAGCTTGCCGACGATGGTGTTCTATATCTTCTTCCAACGCTTCTTACAGAAAGGCATGACTTCGGGAGCGGTCAAATAATCGATTGAGGTGAATCAAATGTATGTAGGAGTAGATTATTATCCAGAACAGACGGACCGCGCCCTGTGGGATGAGGACGTCCGCTTGATGAAAGAGCTTGGTGTCAACGTGATCCGCATGGCGGAGTTCGCGTGGACGATGATGGAGCCGGCCGACGGCGAGTTCGATTTCTCATTTTGGGATGAGGTCGTCGACACGTTCGGCAAGGACTTCGACGTCATCCTCGGCACGCCGACGGCGACGCCACCGGCCTGGTTGATCGAAAAATATCCGGACATCTTGCCGGTGACGGCGGACGGGGTCCGCATCAGTTTCGGCGCCCGCCGCCACTATACGGTCAACAGCTCGGTATACCGTGAGTATTGCGAACGCATCACGCGGAAGATGGCGGAGCGTTACGGGAAACATCCGGCCGTCATCGGCTGGCAGACCGACAACGAGTACGGTCACGAGAAATCGGACCGCTCGTACGGCGACGTCGACCAAGTCGCGTTCCAAGCCTGGCTACAAGACCGCTATGAGACGCTCGACGCGTTGAACGCGGCCTGGGGGACCGTCTTCTGGAGCCATACATACTCGGAATGGAGTCAGATTCCGGTCCCTCGTACCGTGTTCCAAGAGCACAACCCGTCGCTCCTCGTCGATTTCGACCGCTTCTGTTCGGACGCGTACCGTTCGTTCAACAAGCTCCAAGTCGACACGCTTCGACCGCTCATCCATGACGACGCGTTCATCACGCATAACCTCGTCTATAGCGACATGGCGATCAACCAGCAACAGATGGCCCAAGATCTCGATTACGTCTCGTTCGACAACTATCCGGTCTGGGGCGGGTTGCCGGAGCCGAACCGGTTCGAGAAGACGGCGCACGACCATGACTTATGCCGCTCATCGAAACAAGGCAAAGGCTTCTGGGTGATGGAGCAGCTCAGCGGTGCGCAAGGCTGGAGCCGCATCGGCTACTTGCCGCGACCGGGCCACATCCGTCTATGGACGCATCAGGCCGTCGCCCGCGGCGCCGAAGCAATCGTCTATTTCCGCTTCCGGGCCGCCCATTTCGGGACCGAGGAGTTCTGCCACGGCATCATCGACCACGACGGCAAGCCGAAACGGAAGTTCGATGAAGTGCAAGGCGTCATGAAAGAATTGACGACGCATGGTGACATGATTAACGCCGCCGACTATCGAGCTGATGTCGCTGTCTATTACGACCAAGAGAACTTATGGGCGTGGACGCATCAGCCGCACTCGGACGCGTTCAACTTCAAGCAAGAGTTCGTCCGTTTCTACGGAGCGGCCGTCCGCCAAGGTGTCAACACGGACATCGTCTTCCCAGGGGACGCGCTCGACAAATACAAACTCGTCGTCGTGCCGCTCTATTTCCTCGGAAATGATACGTTCGATGCATCGCTCATCGACTATATCGAGAACGGTGGCCACGTCATCTTCACGTACCGGACGGGCGTCAAAGACCCGATCAACCGTTGTCACTTCGACACGCTACCGGGCAAGTTCGCGAAATACGCCGGCATCGAGATCGATGAGTACGAAAGCTTGCAGGCAGTGCAGTCGAACCGGGTTCGCTTGGGCGACTATGTCTCTGAGGCGAATACCTGGTGCGACTTGATCACGCCGAAAGGTGCCGACGTGGTCGCGACGTATGAGCAGGCGTTCTATAAAGGGACGGCCGCCGTCACGCGTCACACGTACAAAGGCGACGTGACGTATATCGGCTCATCGGTCGACGATTCGATGCTCGATACGATTTACAATGAGGCGCTCACGCGCGCCGGCATCGATGCGAACCGTCTCCCGGACGACGTCGAGAAAGTCGACCGCCATGGCGACGGATACGTCATCCGCTTCTACATGAACCACTCGACAGACGTGACGTCTACGGTCGACGTGTCAGGCGACTGGCAAACGCTCGATGGGGATTTGGTATCAGGCAAGCTCGAGCTCAACCCGCTCGATGTCGTCATCTTGAAGCAGGAGGTGGGGGCATGATCTATCGCTTCGACAACCGCTTTGTGATTGAAGGAAAAAACCTCGCCTTCGTGTTCGATGTCGACGCTCGCGGACGACTCGTCCATCAATACCTCGGGGGTCGGCTCCATGAAGCCGATTACGCCGAGCTGCCGGACGCACGCATCCTGCACTCGTCGTTCGAGACACCAGAAGGCGTCGCCGCGTACGAGTTCGCCTCGTTCGGCGACCTCGTCTATACGGAACCGACGTTGAAAAGCCATACAAAGCGTGAACGGCTGCACGCCTTCACGTTCCAGGATGCCCGCATCGATGGCGACACGCTCGAGATTGACCTGTTCGATTCGATTCAACAGTTGACGGTGACGCTGCACTTCACGGTGTATGCGGCGTATGACATCATCGAACGCAAGATGACGCTTCAGGCTGGCGAGACGGTGACGCTCGAGAGCGCGCAGTCGTTCAGCCTCGGATTGACGGAACGTAAGCTTCGCCTCAGCCATTTATCAGGGGCGTGGACGAGCGAGTTCCAGCTCCAGCAAGGCGACTTGCTCCCAGGCAAGAAGACGATCGAGAGCCGCCGCGGTTTGACGAGCCACCAAAGCAACCCGTGGTTCGCCCTCGACCAATCGGCGACGGAAGAAAATGGTGAGGTTATTTACGGCTTCCTCGGTCACTCTGGTAACTGGGCGATTCACTTCGAACGCGACCAGTTCGGCTTCACGCAAGTGACGGGCGGGCTCAACTCGTTCGACTTCGCGAAGAGACTCGAAGCAGGCGATTCGTTCACGACACCGACCGGCTATATCGGTTACACGCAACAGGGCTTCGGCGGCATGAGCCGGAACGCGCACGATTTCGAGCGCGACGTCATCATGCCGGAACGGACGCGCGAGACGCTCCGCCCTGTCTTGTATAACTCATGGGAAGCGACGTATTTCGACGTCAGCGAGGACGGCCAGAAACGGCTCGTCGATAAGGCGGCCGCAATCGGCTGCGAACTGTTCGTCGTCGACGACGGCTGGTTCGGCGAACGGAACTCGGACGCGGCCGGTCTCGGTGACTGGCACGTCAACACGACGAAGTTCCCGAACGGGCTCGAGCCGCTCATCCGCTACATCGAGGATAAAGGCCTCCAGTTCGGTCTCTGGGTCGAACCGGAGATGGTCAACCCGGATTCAGATCTCTACCGGGCGCATCCCGATTGGATTTACCAGACAAACGGCCGCCCGTCGACGACGTCGCGCAACCAGTTCGTGTTGAACTTGGCGCTGGCGGAAGTCGAGGCGCACGTGACCGGGTTATTAGATGATTTGCTGTCGAAGCATACGATCCGCTATATCAAGTGGGACATGAACCGGGCCTTCTCAGAGCCGGACAGCCCGCAGTTACGTGACGCGAAAGAGCTGTGGCTCCGTCATACGGAAGCCGTCTATCGCATCTTAGATACGCTCCGGGCGAAACATCCGGACGTCGCTTTCGAGTCATGCGCCGGCGGCGGGGGTCGAATCGACCTCGGTGTGCTGACGCGTGTCGAACAAGTCTGGACGAGCGACAATACCGACGCGCTCGACCGGCTCGAGATTCAGGAAGGCTTCTCGTACGCCTATAACGCCAAGATGATGAGCTGTTGGGTGACGGACGCGCCGAACTGGTTGAACGGCCGCTCGCTCCCGCTCAAGTTTAGGTTCGTCAGCGCGATGCAAGGCACGCTCGGCATCGGCGGCAACCTGCTCGAATGGAGTCAGGACGATTTAGATGAGTCGGCAAAATGGATCGAAACGTACAAGGCGATCCGTCCGCTCATCCAGCACGGCACGAGCTATCGCCTCGCCTCGCTCAAGACGGACGGGGTACATGCGATGGGTTATACGCACGGGGAGGATTACGTCGTCCTCGTCAACGCCGACCGTCGTCATTACGGTAAGAACCGATTGCGCGTCAAACTCGCCGGGCTCGACCCGGAGCGCGTCTACGTCTACGACGACCGACGCGTGAGCGGACGCTATTTGATGGAACAAGGCCTTACATTCACACAACAACAGGACTATGACGCGTATTGCCTGGTCATCCGCCCGGCATGAGCAAAGAAAGGGATGGAGTCGTATGCTTTCATTTGATTCAGCACACCTGAACGAACAGTTCGAGACCGTGTTCTCGGCAAGCCCCGAGCGAAGCTTCTTCGCACCGGGCCGCATCAACTTGATCGGCGAACACACCGATTACAACGGAGGCCACGTCTTTCCATGTGCCATCACGTTCGGCACGTACGGGCTCGTCCGCAAACGTGAGGATGAATTGATCCGCGTCTACTCGCTCAACTTCGAGGACGTCGGGGTCGTCTCATTCCCGGTGACGGATGGGACGTATGAGACGGATCACGACTGGGCGAACTACGTCAAAGGCGTCGTCGCGCTCCTGCGCGCGGATGGGTATGCGGTCGGAGGGTTCGATTTCCTCCTCGCAGGCAATATCCCGAACGGCGCCGGACTGTCATCGTCGGCCTCGCTCGAACTCGTGACGGCGCTCATGATCAATGAGGTGTACGGACTCGGTCTCGAACGGATTGACCTCGTCCATCTCGGACAACGCGTCGAGAACGACTTCATCGGCGTCAACTCCGGCATCATGGACCAGTTCGCCATCGGCATGGGCAAGGCGGACCACGCCATCCTGCTCGACTGCGACACGCTCCATCACGACTATGCGCCGATCAAGCTCGACGGCTATGACATTTTGATTATGAACACGAACAAGCGTCGCGAACTGGCCGATTCGAAATATAACGAACGCCGCACCGAGTGCGATACGGCGCTCGGCTTGCTGCAACAACACTTCGATGTCGCCTCGCTCGGGCAATTATCGGTCGAGACGTTCGAGACGGTGGCGGACGAGTTCCCGGAGACGCTCCGGAAACGGGCCCGTCATGCCATCTCGGAGAACGAGCGGACGAAGCTCGCCTTCACCGCGCTAGAGGATGGACGGCTCGACACGTTCGGTCAACTGATGAACGACTCGCACGCGTCACTGAAGCATGATTACGAAGTGACGGGCCGTGAGCTCGACACGCTCGTCGCCACGACGCAAAGTTGCGACGGCGTCATCGGCAGCCGGATGACAGGCGCCGGCTTCGGCGGCTGTGCCATCGCCATCGTCGACAAGACGGCGACGGAAGCAGTCATGCAGACGGTGTCGACCGTGTATGAAGCAGAGATCGGCTACGCGCCGACATTTTATATCGCGTCCGTCGGAGACGGCGCGCGTGAACTCGTAGAGGAGGAAGTGAAATGAGTGTACTCGTCGTCGGAGGGGCCGGTTATATCGGCTCCCATGCAGTCCGCGCCTTGCTTGCGCGCGGGGAAAACGTCATCGTGATCGACAACCTGCAGACCGGGCATATCGAATCGGTTCCGGAACAGGTCCGTTTATTTAAAGGGGATATCCGCGACCGCGCCTTCATGGATCAGACGTTCGCGAACGAGTCGATCACCGAGGTGCTCCATTTCGCCGCCAACTCGCTCGTCGGTGAGTCGATGGATGAGCCGTTGAAGTATTACGACAACAACGTCTTTGGGACACAAGTGTTGCTCGAGACGATGCGGAAACATGGCGTGACGCGAATCGTCTTCTCCTCGACGGCCGCGACATATGGCGACCAGGACGAGATGCCGATCCGAGAGACGGCCGCGACGAACCCGACGAACACGTACGGGGCGACGAAACTCGCGATGGAGACGATGATGAAATGGTGCGACCGCGCCTTCGGCATCCGTTTCGTGGCGCTCCGTTACTTCAACGTCGCCGGTGCTGACCCGACCGGTGAGATCGGTGAGGACCATATGCCAGAGACGCACTTGATTCCGCTCGTGCTCGAAGTGGCGAACGGGAAGCGGGACGCCATCACCGTGTTCGGCGACGATTACCAGACGCCGGACGGGACGTGCATCCGCGATTACATCCACGTGCAAGACCTCGTCGACGCCCACGTGCGCGCACTCGACTATTTGAAAGAGGGCGGTGCGAGCGACGTTTTCAATCTCGGCACGGAGACAGGACTATCGGTGCTCGAAATCATCGAGGCGGCCCGTCGCGTGACGGGACATGCCATCCCGGTGCAGATGGGCGTCCGTCGTGCCGGTGACCCGGCGATATTGATCGCGTCACCGGACAAGGCGAAACAAGTGCTCGGCTGGACACCATTACGGTCGACGGTCGATATCATCCTCGCCGACGCCTGGAACTGGCACAAGCATCATCCGGAAGGTTATAAACATGTCGAAGGGGTGAGACGATGATCGAATCTACGATTGAAGCGCTCGTCGAGGCAGCGATCCGCGAGGAACTGATCACCGAGCAGGATCGCATCTACTCGCGGAACCGTGTCCTCGCCCGAATCAATCAACTCGATTTCACGAAACCGACGTTCGTCCCGCACGATTCGATTCCGAACCTGCTCGAGACGTTGACGGAGCATGCGGTCGAACGCGGGTTCGTCGACGATTTATTGGAAGAGAAGGACCGCTTCATGGCCGAGGTCATGGACGTGTTCGTCTCGAAACCGTCCGAGGTGACGCGCACGTTCAACGCGCTTCGAACTACCGATGTTGAAGCGGCGACGGCTTTCTTCTATAAGATGAGTCAGGCGTCGAACTATATCCAGACGAAACGGATCGCCAACAACATCACGTACCAGGCACCGACGCGCTACGGCACGCTCGACATCACCATCAACCTGTCGAAGCCGGAGAAGGATCCGCGTGAGATTGCGCTCGCTCGTCTGCAACCGACGCCGGAGACGAACTATCCGAAAGGGCTGCTCGCGATTGAGAATGAAGGTTACGGCGGTCACTTGAAACATCCGGCCCGAGCCAATCACCGCATCATCCCGCTCACGCTCGGCGGACAGGCATGGTCGTTCCAATATTCGCCGTACCTCTACTACAACGAGCACTCGATTTTGTTGTCGAACGAAGTACGCGACATGGTCATCGACCGGGGTGCGTTCGAGCGTCTGCTCGATTTCGTGTCGCAGTTCCCGCATTACTTCGCCGGGTCGAACGCGGACTTGCCAATCGTCGGTGGATCGATTTTGACGCACGACCATTACCAGGCCGGCCGCTACCGGTTTGCGATGGACGACGCCAAGGTCGTCTCGACGTATCGCTCGGACCGTTACGACCAAGTCGAAATCGAGACGCTCTATTGGCCGCTCTCGATCGTCCGGCTCCGCTCCCGTCAGAAAGAGCAGCTCGTCATGTTGGCGAATCAGTTGCTCGGCCATTGGCGCGAGTATGCCGACGGTGACATTGTCCCATATTCGGGTGAGACCCGTCACAATACGGTGACGCCGATTGCGCGCCGCCGCGACGGCCGCTATGAATTAGACCTCGTCCTCCGCAACAATCGGACGAGCGATGAGCATCCTGATGGGATCTTCCATCCGCACGCCGACGTCCATCACATCAAGCGCGAGAACATCGGGCTGATCGAAGTGATGGGACTCGCCGTGTTGCCGGCCCGACTGAAGACCGAACTCGAACAAGTCGTCCGCTATGTGGCCGGTGAAGACGTCGACGTCGCGGACATGCATCGCGCTTGGGCCGAAGAACTGAAGGCGAAGCCAGGTGACGCGAAGACGATCGTCGACCAGGCTGTCGTTGACAAGTTCGTCAAAGGGCTCGAGGACGCGGGCGTGTTCAAACAGACGGTGGAAGGACAGGAACGTTTCACCGCATTCATGGCTTCGTTTCTCAGCCACGTCGATAAAGTGGAGTACGGGGCGACGACTACGGGAATGAACAGGTAAACGAATCGAAGTAGGTGAGCCAGTTGAGAGAAGCAACGATTGAAAATAAGAACGGCATGCGTTTATCGGCCATTTCTTACGGGTGTGCCATGACCGAGTTGACGGCACCGGACCGTGACGGGAATATGGACTCTGTCATTTTGAAGTACGACAGTCCCGAGCAATACCTGGAGAACCCGGTCTATCTCGGTTCTGTCGTCGGACGGATTGCCGGGCGGATCCGCAATGCGGAGATTGATGGGGTGGCCTTGACCCCAAGCGAGGCCCCGCATCATATCCACGGCGGAGACGACGGCATCACGGCCCGGCACTGGGACATGAACGTCGAGGGGCAGGCGATCACGTTCACTTATCTCAGTCCGGATGGGGAAGAAGGGTATCCCGGCAACGTCACGTTCAAGGTCGTCTATGAATTGACGGACGACAACGAGCTCGTCGTCACGATGACGGCCCAGACGGACAAACGGACGTGGGTCAACTTGAACCATCACAACTATTTCAATCTCGGTGGACGGCCGACGATTCATGACCATGTGTTGACGTTACCAGCCGATCATGTCGCAAAACTCGATGACGAGTCACTGCCGACGGGCGAGTTGCTTGAAGTGAAGGCGACGCCGTTCGACTTCCGTAATGGGAAGCCAGTCGGTGAGGCGATTACATCGGAGGACGAAGCCATCGTCAAGGCTGGGGGACTTGATCATCCGTTCCTGTTGAAGGAGAGGGTGACCCGGTTGCATGACCCGGTGAGCGGACGCGTCATGGACGTCGAAACGAACCAGCCGGTCATGGTCGTCTATACGGCAAACTTCCTCAGTGAAGAGACACCGGTCACGCTCGAGGGACGGCAGAAGCATAGTGCGATCTGTTTAGAAGCACAGGCGTTCCCGGACGCACCGAACCATCCAGACATCGCCACATCGATCGAACTGAAACCCGAGGAGTTGTATCACTCGAGGACGGTTTATCGGTTTGGGGTGGAGTGAAAAAGCAGGCCTGACAGCGCGTTACGCGCCGTCAGGCCTTTGTTTACATCACATACAGTTTTTAAAAGTATCTTAATCCAAATGCTCTGACATATCCATTCGAGTCATAATCTGCCCAAAATGTCGTCTTTTTTGTTGGTTTGTACTCCACAGTTCCTGCATTCTCATAGCTCATGATCAATTTATTACTTACAAAATACGCACTTGTATGGGTTTCATTTTTCGGGAACTTCCTATGGACCTTTGGTGCTCCAAGCGCGCTTGTCACTTCCGTCAATTTAACTTTTCGATTATCGAAAGATGGCATCGTCATGATGTCACCAATATGATTCGGATATTTGTCATCGTATCCAATCGTCCCATAGATAAAAGGTCCTTTTACTTTTCCGAATACGCAACAGCCTGTTTGATAGTATCCATAAGATGCATTTTTCCCTGTTATTTTCATGCGGTCATACAATTTTGCCTCTGCCTTATACATCGTGCCTTTTTTCGCAGCTGCGTAATGTTGCTTCAAATAAGTAGCATTACTCGTTTTGAAGACAGTGACGGTAATTGTCTTTAGCTTGCTTTTATTTTTCGCAGCATCAACAGCATAGAGTGAGAACTTGGTCCCGCTTGTTTGTGTCTTGAATGTAAATTTGAAAAGACCTTTTGAGTCAGCTTTTGTACTAGCGACTTTTGTTTTCCCTTTATAGAGGTACACCAATGCCTTGGCTTCCGTTTTTCCCGTCAGGCTCGTGCTTTTCGTATTTACACTACTAGATGTTGGTGTAGGAGGTGCCGTTTTATCTGTTACTTTAACAAGTACCGACTTGCTCTTGTTTTTAGCGGCATCTATTACATAAACCGTCAATGTGGATCCTGCTTTTTGTTTAGCTAGTTTTACTGAAAATTTTCCGGAAACAGATGTCGCTTGACCCACTTTTTTGCTTCCGTTCATAACGATGACCGTGCTTTTACTCTCAGCTGTACCAGTAAGTACAGTCATCGCATCAGAGAACGCTGAGACTTTTGGCGCGACCGGAGCCGTTTTATCGATGACTTTAAACGTTGTCACGGAGCTTCTGTTCTTTTGGGTGTCTTCTACCGCTACATAGAGAGTGGAGCCGCCTGTTTGTTTTGGAACTGGAATTGTAAACTTGCCTTTTTGACTTTGTTTGAGTTGGCCTATGACCTGTTTTGAAGCATTGTATACGTAAATAGTGCCTCCTGGGACATCATATGGAAGTTGTCCCGTCACTTGCGTTGCTTGATCTGTAAATGCGTCCACGACAACTGGACCGTACATTGACGTATTGACGGCTGCTGACGCATTGACACGACCGTATCCGTAATCGTCATCTTTTCCTCGTGCTCCGAGATCATCCGCCGTATCAATCAAACGTTTAACGATTTGATCGCCTGTTAAAGAGGGGGCGTTCGCTTTAATTAGTGCTGCAACACCGGCGACGACAGGAGATGCCATGGAAGTTCCGCTCATCACACCGTAGCTATCATAGGGTAATGTCGAGTAAATAGAGCTACCTGGGGCTGAAATATCAATTGTCGACCCATAGTTTGAGAAATAAGACGGTGAATCCCATGATGTCGTCGAGGCAACGGATACCACATGTTCGTAAGCGGCAGGGTACCATGGATCGTCTGTCGCATCGTTTCCAGCTGCTGCAACGATCACTACTCCAGCATCATGTGCGTATTTAATAGCTTCTTGATTTAACCAGCTGTAATAATAACTACCTAAACTCATATTAATGATGTCAGCGCCATTGTCTACCGCATAATAAATGGCTTTGATGACATCTGAAGAGTAAGCGCCGTCCCCTTCAAATACATTGATAGGCATGATTTTTGTTTTTGGAGCAACTCCTGCTCCTCCTGTGTAATTATCAATTTGACCAGCGATGATTCCCGCGACGTGTGTTCCGTGTTCGCCCACTGGAATTGTCTCATCCCAACCTTCAACCATGTCAAAGGGATGAATGATGTTATTTTCTAAATCCTCATGATATAAATCAATTCCATCATCAATCACAGCAACAATGACGTTTGTCGATCCCTTTGTTCTATTCCAAGCCTCTTTTGTCTCAATATTTTTGTGGTGTGATTGAAGAAATAAATCCGAATCATTTGGTGTATAAGCGTGTTGTAAAAGATAATCAGGTTCTACTCTTACTACTTCTGGTTGGGACTTTAACTCACTAATATATTCACTCAACGTTTTCTCTGTCGGTACGTCTACTGTATAAATTGCTGAAGAATTACTTGTTTTCTTTACAAGCATTTCTTGTGATGTGTTTGTCACATTATTTCCTTTAACTTGAACAATGACTCGATCAATTTGTTCTTTAGTACCTTCCGCACTCGTAACATCTGACCAACCTATAGCCCCTGATACAAAAAGAAGACCAATTGCCCATTTCGCCCACATCATTCCTCATCCTCCCACAATCATTGGTTCTTATAAAAATACCACAAAAAGGTAATATTTACTTTTTGAATAAATGATAATACTTTTAATTACATTTATCATGGCAAATAGAGTGATTTTATGTATCATGCTTTGATGATATACAAACTAGCGAACACGTCGGTCACCATTTCGCTAAACGAACGGAACGATGAGTCGTCAATCAGTGACGTCATTGCTTCTTTCACGACAGTTGCATTCGTCCAATCGGGAACGTCGGTCATCTCAGTGTAAATGCGGGTGAACTTTTTCCCTTCTTGTTTTCCGGACTTCCAAAACGAGATGTTTTTCGCTTCGAGTGCCTCCAGAAGCGGGAGACGTTCGGCATAATCAATCGGTCCAACTTCCACATAGAGTTTAAGACGCTTGCTACCTTTCCGTTCGAACCAGATGATCAGTCCGTAGTTGAGCCAATAGCGGTTCAATCGGTCCATCTGTTCCAAGTACGGTAGCCAATCGTTCATAACGAAGTTCGGCACGCGAGTGTGTGCGGAGTAGGTCATGATCGCCTGTTCGTTCACAAACTCGAGGAACGCTTGGTGGACGATGTTGCCGCCGGTTTTAAAGATATAGTCGATGGTTTGTCGCTTGCGGTTATAGATAAGCAGGAGATGTCGTCTCGTCTCCGCGTCGAACGTATCAAGCGTTTTGACAGCTTGGCGTAGCTCGATTTGTTTATGCTTTGCCGGATTGGCATTCGCATACAACAAATGAATCGCGGAGGCATAATCTTGATACAGCTCGAGCGCCGTGTTCATCGTCTCCTCGTCATCGACGAGCCGTTCCTCGAGTAGCGCGATATAATACGTTAGAAAGTCGTAAATATTGTCGGCGATTGTCGCACGGTTCAACTCGAGTTCTTGGGTGATCATCAGACGGACGTCCTCATAGTCGAGGAACCAATAGTCGTTGTGAGACGGGGCATCACTCGAGAGCGTCAAATAGACCGGCAAGATGTTCCGATTCGGAAATGTCTCGTGGACGTGGTCAAAGTAATGACTGAGTTGGCCGGCCGACTCGTTCGAATGAAACTTGTTTTCGATGAGCAACATCAAGTTCAGCGATGGAATATCGATCAATAAGTCGATTGAGCCATTCCCGGTCCACCACTCGCGATGGACCGTGACGTCCGAGAGTGGGGCGTGAAGGAATGGTAAATAGTCGATGCCGACGATCTTTTCTTCGTTCTCCGGCTTCGTGATTAAGTTCATCAAGACTTTCCGCAAAAAGAAGCTACCGAGCCGATGGTTCTCGTTCGGGTCGAACAGCCAGGCGAGGACGTTCGAGTGACGAATCTCGTACTGATCGACGCGGAGCACCTTGAGCGGATTGAATTGATGGAACTGCTGGTGGAGACGGTTGAATTCGGTCGAGTTTTCGAGTTGTAAGATGGTGTCGAGTGAATAAGTCATAAGAACTCCTTTATCATCAATATTCGCCGCTAAGCTTTTTCCATTCTTGCTCAAGGTGGGCATCAACTGCTTTCCAGTCGTACACGTCTTTCCCGAGCACATGCTTCAGTTCTTGCATCGAGGCGAACGCGAAGCGGCTCCAGGCGACGTAGTTCAAACGCGTCGCAAATAACATCGGGACGTTACCACTTCGGATATAGGCGTCCATTCCATCGGTCAGGCATAGCGCACCGTGGCCGACGAGCAGCATCTTCCGGAGCGTCGGTTTATTGCCGACGGGAATCGATTCGAGCCAACCGTTCTTGTGATAAAACAGGCTCTTCAAGCCCCAAAGCAGACGGATGACGAGTTCGTTGAAGACGACCGGTACCGCCATCGCCACACCGTGACGTGCATCATAGCCACTCTCGAACACTTTCGTCGAGAAGTCGGCAAACGAGAGTGTCTGTCCTTTATGCGAAACTTGTCCAAAGTCGGCGAATTGGAACAGCTCAAAGAACGGGAGCGGGATACCGGCGCCGCGACGACCGTTGTCGTGACCGCGCACACCACTCGAACCTGATACGTCAGATAAGAGGTGACCGAACCAGTTGGCAAACCCGGCGAACAGCTTAGCCAGTAGGTTGCCACCTTGTAGCCTTTGCGTACCATCTTCTTTTGGCTCGAGCCGAAGCAGGCGACCGTCCGAGACGAAGCTTGCCTTGTCTGTGAACTGATCCAAAATCGAGAAGAATAAGCCAATGATGTCCGGTGCGTGGGCGAGCGATTTCAAATGGTGGTCCGACGGACGCATATTCAGTGTGGCTTCGCCCATCTTCAAATCCTGCGCATACCGCGCGTCATAGTTCACTTTGAAACGGCGCTCCAAAAAACCAATGGCGCTCGCGATCGAATCCGGTTGCTTACGGAGGCGGGCTCCGTTCTTTTTATCTTGTTTCCAGACGAGATTCGCAAATTTGATCACGACGTTGTCGACCTTCTCATCTGACCACTTCCCGAGTTTACTGTCTGTCGGGGAGCCGACGAAGAAACTGTCAATCAACCCAGCGACAAGACCGCTGAAGGACGCCATCATATAATCGTAGCGGTCACATGCCGCTTCCTTCAGCAAGAACTCTTCTTTGAACGTTGTCGCCAAATCGTGACGCTGTCGTGCCGTCAACAGATGGGCGAACGGATCGTCGAGCCCGGTCACATCATGTCGCGCCGCATACATATCGAGTTCGGTCAAATACATATTCCAAGAGACGTCCGATACTTGGACAGGTTCCAGGTCGTCGAATGTTGGGACGGCTAGCGGTGCCAACTGAGGTGAAGCTGTTTCTGGTACCTGTCCATTCATGAGTCGCATCATGTCGTCGAACAAGTTGTCGAGTGCTGCCGATTGAGCATCTTGCGTATCTTCAAGTTGATGTAAGTGTGAATGGATGTCACCTAAACGTTGCTTGGCCTGTGCGGCTTGATGTTGCTGGACGAGTAACGCTTTTGCCTTATCAATGATGTCTTGTTCGGACCGGTTCATTTATCACCGAAGACGTTCTTTACGAGACGCTTCGCCCCACCGGTCACTTCGGCCAGACCGCCACCTGACATTTTAACTAAATCAGGCGAGAATTCTCCCTCCTCTAAGCGTCTGGGGGCGAAGCCCAGCGTAGGTGGGAGATGAATCGCCCGTCTTGGCAAAATTGTATGTGCTTGATATAATCAGTGTAACCAATCAAAAGGACTGATATATCAATGAAAATGGACACAAATAAACATTCAGTCTTTCTTCTGAATTACCACCTCGTCTTGGTAGTCAAATATAGACGCAAGGTGATTGACGACGACGTCTCGGAGTTCGCGAGACAGACGTTCGAACGGATCGGCGCGTCATACCATATCACACTGACCGAATGGAATCATGACGGTGATCATATCCATGTGTTGTTCAAGGCTCACCCGAACACAGAGATGTCGAAGTTTCTGAACGCCTACAAGAGCGCCAGTAGCCGACTGATCAAACGAGACTTTCCACACGTCAAGATACGACTGTGGAAAGAAATGTTCTGGTCTCGAAGCTACTGCCTCGTGACGACCGGCGGTGCGACGGTCGACGTCATCAGGCAATACATCGAAAAACAAGGAAAGGAGTGATCACTTTGCTGAGGGCGTACAAGTTTCGACTATACCCGACGAAACCGCAACGAGAATCCTTCATGAAGACGTTCGGTTGCGTCCGTTTCGTCTACAACAAGATGCTCGAAGAACGGATCCGACTGTATGAAGAGTCGAAGCTGAACCCCGACGCAAAGCAGAAGCTCCCGACCCCGGCGAAGTATAAGCCCGAATTCCCTTTCTTGAAAGAAGTCGATAGCTTGTCTCTGGCGAATGCCCAGATGGACTTAAATAAGGCGTATGCCAACTTCTTCCGCGACAAATCTGTGGGGTTCCCGAAGTTCAAATCGAAGCACAGCGACCGTGCCTCCTACACGACCAACAATCAGAACGGGAACGTCCGGATCGAGGACGGGAAGGTGAAACTTCCTAAGATCGGCTTCGTGAAGTTCAAACAACATCGTTCTTTCGAGGGAATCATCAAGTCCGCGACAATCTCGATGACGAAGACAGGCAAGTTCTTCGTCTCCATTCTTGTCAATCAAGGTGAAGAAAAGTGGATTCCTGCTAAGAACAAAATCGGCATCGACCTCGGGTTAGAACACTTCGCCATCATGACAAATGATGACATGGTTTCTGAGAAGATCGACAACCCTCGTTTCCTTCGCAAGTCGGAAGAAAAGGTCGAGAAGGCACAGCGAGCTTTGTCTCGTAAGAAAATAGGAAGCAAGAATCGAGAAAAAGCCAAGCTGATTCTCGCCAAGAAGCACGAGAAGATCGCAAATCAACGTAAAGACTTTCTTCATAAGTTGTCGAAACAAATCGTTGACGAGAACCAAGTCATCGTCGTGGAGACATTGAAATCTAAGAATATGATGAAGAACCACAAGGTAGCTAAGTCTATTGGAGACGTAAGTTGGTACGAGTTCGTCCGCCAATTGGAGTACAAATGTAAGTTCTATGGTCGAACGCTTATTAAAGCAGACCAGTGGTTTGCATCAACCCAAATATGTTCTTCTTGCGGCGAGAAAGGCCAGAAGAAGACTATGGACGTCCGTGAATGGACGTGTACTTGTGGCGCTCATCATGATCGAGATATCAACGCGAGCATCAACTTGTTGATGTTAGCTGACTAAAAAACCTTCAGGGCAGGGACTTGCCCGACGAGCTTGGTAAACAATCGTGGCTAGTAAAAGTACGGTCTTCCCAAGAAGCTCCCACTTCAATTCGCGAAGCAAATAAGTGGTGAGTAGTTCACATAAGTGAGCTTATACGTTTCCGGCAAGTCGGCGAGCGGTGTCACTTGCGAGACGTTGACGAGTTCGTCTTCTTGATCTTTTAACGCGGCAATCCCGTTCAATAGCTCGACGACGCCTTCGATGTTATACGTTGCGAGTTTGTCGGACAGACTGTAATCATATTGCTCAGTGTGCATGACGATGTGAAGTTTCTCTTTTCGTTTGTCATTCTTATACGTGACTTTGCGGTCCAAATCGACGCGCTGCAAATCTTTGTAGTAGACGCAAATCGGTTTTTCGAGCAACGGTTTGAAATAGAAGCGGTCACCCAAAAACAACATGCCTTCTTTGCCGCTCTTGAAGAGCGTCGAGTCGTATAAGACGATGACATGTTCCGGGATGGCGTCTTCCGCGTAATTTTTAATGGCTCCATTCAATTTTTGTCGGGTACGCTCGGGGCGATGTGCGTGCCGTCACCGAGCAAGGTGTGGGCGTATTCTTTCAAATATGTATTAATATTCATCAAATATCACCTTCCATATATTGTTTATACAGTTATTATATACTTATAGAGAATGGCAGGTAGGGAAAATATTCTAGCTGGTAAACAACGATGCGAGGAGCGGCTATGGTGAAGATGATAATGTATATCTTGATTGTTGGGTTAAGCGGAGGAGTGGCCGTGCTCTTGTTTTGGACGGGACGTGCGACAAGACTCGTCCATCGGGCTTTGCGACGAGAACTTCAAATGATTCGCGATGAATTGAAACAGGCAGAGCATCACCCGGCCCGACAGTTTGACCTGCTCGACCCGGTCTATCGGACAGTCGTGTTTCAAGTCCATTCGAAAGTGAAGATGAAGCGACCCGAATTGGAGCAAGTGGTGAGCGATGAGCTGAATCGATTGATCAAAAACAAACGATCGGCCATCTGGTCTTCGGTGACTGTGACGGGGCGGAGCGCGTTGGCGTTGATGATGTTGACGGTGAGTCTAGTCGGTGGGTATGCAGCCTATCATGAGGCGCAAACGATGGATTGGCCCGGTTCAACACAAGTGGCGAGTTCATCGGCTACGATTCTCGACGAGACGTTCGAGTTGCCGGCGCAAGTCTCATCACCAGAGGAACTTGGTCAGGCACTCGCCTATCATATGAGTCAATTCGATGAAACGTTCAGCATCCGCTATATTGGTAAGAGTCGAGACTTTGAACAGACGATGGACGAGGCGTGGGACTGGCTCGAGATGAACCATATTTACGTGTTCCGCCTGTCACGCGGCGGAGAGACGGAGTATCGCGACCATGGCGGCTATGTCGACCTGGATGTCGAGTTGGCTTACGATATGAACATCGAGGAAGCGAAACAGATTGAAGCGAGAGTCGACCAAGTCATCGCCGATATGCCGGACGGGCTGAATGATTACGAGAAAGTGAAATACATAAACGACTATGTCGTCCTGAACACGGCCTACAAGTTAGACAGCCGAGCGAGTCCGTACACGCCGTATTCGATTCTCTTCAATGGGGAAGGAGTGTGCGAAGGATACGCGTTAACGACGTTACTTCTATTAGAAGCGGCAGGGGTGGAAGCACGATATATCTCTGGAGAGGCTGGGACGGAACTACATGCGTGGAATCTCGTGAAGCTCGACGGCGCATGGTACCACTTGGACACGACGTGGAACGATCCGGTGCCGAACCGGCCGGGTGAGGTCGGGTACGATTATTTCTTGGTGTCCGATGCGACGCTTCAGAAAGATCATACATGGGAGGTCGGAGATTATCCGGTAACCTCAATAGCTGACTTCCGGTAACTCGTTAACTTAGGAATATATTAAAAACCCTGAATGGCGGCACTCGAACGTGCGCATTCAGAGTTTTTGTGCCATCTTCAATTGTCTCAATGGATGGCCGAGAATGTCTTCAAATATCGTTCAAAGTCTGCTCTATCTAGCGGTTTGGAGAGTAGGTACCCTTGGCCGAGCGTACAGCCGTTTTGCTTGAGAAATTGTAGTTGGAAATCGGTCTCGATCCCTTCGGCGATGATGTCCAAATCGAGGTTCAACCCAAGCTCGATGATGGTTTTGACCATCGGCGAAGATGCCGATTCGTCCAATCCTCTCACAAACGATTGATCAATCTTTAACGCATCAATCGGCAGATGTTGAAGGACATGCAAGGAAGAATACCCCGTACCGAAATCATCAATTGAAGTTCGGACACCGAGTTCTTTCAACTGATGCAAGATAATTGTCGTGTCTTTCGTGTTCTGCATGATGGATTCGGTGATTTCAAGTTCAAGACAATGTGGACCGAGCTTCGTCTGGTCGAGGATGTGTCTGACCGAATCGATGAATGCATCGTCCTCTAACTGAATGACAGAGACGTTTACGGCGACGTGCAACTCGGTCGGACCAAGAGACTGCCAAGCTTTCACTTGCTCACACGCCTTCCGCATGACCCAGCACCCGATGTCGACAATCATCCCAGTCTCTTCCGCTGCAGGAATAAACTCCATCGGCGAGATGATGCCTAGTCTAGAATGATGCCAGCGCAACAGCGCCTCTACCCCATCCAATTGGCCAGACTGTAAATTGATTTTTGGTTGATAGACAAGATGGAATTGCTTTTCCTCGAGCGCGTACTTCAATGCTTTTTCGATTTCCATCTTGCGTTGGATTTTGGTCATCATCTCGCTGTCGAACACGAGATAATTGTTCTTGCCATTCTCTTTCACCTCATACATGGCGACATCGGCCTTCGTCAACAAATCCTCTGCGTTTTTCGAGTGGTCAGGGAATAGACTGATGCCGATGCTCGGGGTAAGGTTCATCGTTTTTCCGGCGACCGTCATGTCGATTACGAAGAGATCGAGTAAGGCGTTCGCAAAGAAGCGGGCGTGTTCTTCTGAGCCGTTGCGTAACAAGACGACGAACTCGTCCCCGCCAAGTCGATAGAGACGCTCCTTCTCCTTGATGATTAGCCCGATATGCTCGGCAACGGCAATCAGCACACGATCACCAATCTGATGACCGAGCGAATCATTGATATATTTGAACCGGTCCAAATCGATCATCAGTAAAGCCAAACGCTCGTGCTCAGACGATACGTGTCGTTTTAGATCGGTGATGAGACTATGGCGATTGGGCAAGCTGGTCAGGCTGTCGTGAAACGCCAAATACTCCATTTGAGATAGAATCTGTTTATTCTCTCGAATCATGAAAAATTGTCTCCCGACAATTAAAAAATACGTGACAATCAAGGCGACGCTCAACACGTTGAAATGCCAATCATAGCTATTTATGACGAGCACAATCAATAAGATTCCGCTCGCATAAGGCAAATACAGTTCATATTCGGGATTCAGAATCGTCCTATGCTCTTTCCATGTATCCGACGGCCGTTCCCGATATAGCAACCCGGTCAACCCGATGAAAAGAGGGGCAATCGTCCATAACAGATACATGGTCGAGGTGGTGTCAGGATATGAAACGACCATCATGACATCGGCTGTCGCCTGTAGGATTAGTCCGGTCACCAAAAATAAGACTGCGCGCTCCGTTTTTCCGGCTTGGACCATATAGTAGAGAATGATGCCGAGAAACAGGATGCCTAGATCGACGAATTGATAAACGAACGTGATCGCATAAATGTGGAACGGATAGTCAGCTGCTAGATGGAACGGCTGAATTAAAAAATGATAGCTGACGGACATAGCCACGATCATGTAGATGGAGAGATTGAATCGATAATGGCGATCACTGAGTAAAAATCCTCCTGTCTGGGTTCGATTGACGAGTGCCATTAAAAATAATGGATAGGACATAATCCAGAACAAGTTCGCGACAAAGCGTCTTGACGGGTTCAAGTACTGCATGTCGAGCAGTAGCCAAATGAAGTTACCGAGAGTCAAAGTGACCAATGCCAGCAAGATGTACCACCAATACCGTGGACGGGTAGGGTGGCGACGCAACGCCATGATTATCCAGCTCAAACCAATCACGCTTGCGAAAAACGGGAAGGCGCTGTGTCCTAGAGGATGGCGCTGATCGAGCAACATAAGCATTATCGTACAGATCAGAAAAATTCCACTGATCGTTAAATATAAAGATAAGGGGGACCGCCTATGTTTGTTTGTCCTCATGGGATTAATCCTCTCTATTAATTATTAGTTCGATGATGTGTGTTCCCGATGTGAATAGTCACTTTGTTTCATTTTTTCATCAATCTCCATACGAAAATCCCTGAGAGGGGGTGGGGATACTCTCAGGGGGAAATCATATGGTGAAAACATTGTCATCTACAGTTTGAACTGTTGGCTCATAGTTTCCATGTCTATAGCTGTCGTTGACAGTTCTTTCACAAACTGGTTCATCGTATCACTCGTCACGGCCAACTGTTCAGTAGACGCTGCCACTTCCTCGTTCCCGGCTGTGCTTTCTTCGGAAATCGAAGCAATATCAGATAGTCCTTGCTCAATGGCTTTTTGATTCGTCTCCACATTTCCTAGTCTGGTTTGCATCGAATGACTGAGTGAACGCATCTCACGGACACTCATTTCGATGTCTTCAAACGCGACTTTCGTCGACTCAAGCGTTTGCTTACCTGTCTCTGTTGCCGAGCGGCTCTCTGTGAAAGCACGATCTAGGTCAACAGAATTCCGTTTAACGTTCGCCGCAATTTCTGAGATTTCACTTACTGACTGAGACACTTCATCTGATAACATACGAATCTCGGCAGCAACGACAGCGAATCCTTTTCCATGCTCACCAGCGCGCGCCGCTTCGATGGCGGCATTGAGTGCAAGTAGGTTTGTCTGTTCTGAAATTTGTCGGATTAAGGTCACGAGTTGCGTCACCTCGTCTGCTTGTCTTTCAAAATCTTTCACTTGTCCTTGTGACTGTGTGATCTGTGCATGGATATATGTCATCTGATCTACCGCCTCCGACATATAAGCTTGTCCTTTTAGAGTCGCCGCGCCTACCTGATCTGCTTGTTGGCTCACTTCTTGTCCTTCTGCTGTCGCATGTCTGACAAGAGAGGCGAAGTCGTTCATGTGCTCGTAAAGTTTCATCGTGAGTGTACTTTGATTCTCGACGCCTCCAGCGAGTTCTTCCATCGTATAAGCGATTTGACGTGAAGCGTCATGCACCTCGACGGAAATCGAAGCAACGTTCGCGCTCTCTTTTGAAACTGTGGCTGATGAGGACTGGATACCCGAAACCAGTTCCTTCAGTGTCCCAGTCATTTGTCGCATCGAACTCGCCAACCGCTTGATTTCATCGTCCTTCTTGACGTGGATTGTCTCAATTACCGAAGATGCTGCACCTAGTTCTCCATGAGCGACTTTATTGGCGACTTGGTCCAATATGCTCAACGGTTTTAACTTCCAATCCAAGTACCGCCAGATGATAGCGGTTCCGACACTCATTAAAATGAAGAGTCCTAACACGATTTGAGGGATGATGTCTTGCAACACATCTGACGTGATTGCGGCGACTTCATCTGCTTTTTTATCGAGTCCGAGGACACCAATCACGTTCCCGTCTAGTTTGATTGGGACGAGAACCGTGATGTATTCTCCATACTCAGGATCATGTACGACTCTAGTGGCTACGTCTTCTCCATTAAAAGCAGCTTCAACATTCTCGGGTGACGTCGAAGATAGAATCTTTCCGATATCGTCAGCTTCATCTGCTTCCGCACCGTCGATGATGATTTGAGCCTGATTTTTGTCCAATTCGACCGTGTAAATGTACATGGCTCCGTTTTGTTGACGATATGTATGAAGCTGTTCCCGAAACTGTTCATATACGTCTCCTTTAACCGGAGATTCGACAAACTTGGCATAAGCCGACTTGTCCATATCATCAATCAAACGATTGGCATCATCGATTAGGACCGATTGGACGGTCTTTAAAACGGTATTCTTCGTCCCAATATACTGAAACACCCCGAATAGAATAATCAATAAGCCAATAAAAATCAGCATCACCTGCAAAATCCTCGTTTTTAATGTCCCTATTTTTTTAGTTCTCATCTTCCAATTCCTCCATTCCCTCCATTCTTATCGGCTTAAAAACGATAGTTTGAATATCGCTTTTGTTTTTTTAGTATTTTGTTATTTCCGTGAAATACTATATTTTTTAGTGCATCGCATACAAAAAACCTCGAATGGATTCCCGAACATCCAAGTCGAGGTCTTTAAAAACTCCTCAAAAACTATACTTCTCAATTCCGATTGGGAAGTGGTCAATCAATCATTTTGTATTTTCCACGTTGAGAGTGAGTGCGGCGTCAAAACGAGCCGTAATCTGTTGCGGGCGTGTGATCGCCCCGCCGACGACGACGGCGTGGGTGCCGAGGTCCATGCAGCGTTTCGCCATCTCGGGCGTCAAAATGTTGCCTTCGGCGACGACCGGTTGCGTGACGTGGTCGAGCACGTCCTTCAAGAACTTGAAGTCGTCGTGGAAGAGGAGCGAACCGTTCGTCTCGGCCGTATAGCCGTGTAGCGTCGTCGAGATGTAGTCGAAGCCGATTCGGTCCGCTTCGATACAATCCTCAAGCGTCGCACAGTCGGCCATCAACAGTTGGTTCGGATAAATCGAGCGGATGGCGTGGACGAGCTCTTGCAGTGTCATGTTGCCGGGACGCAGACGTTGCGTCGCATCGAGAGCGATGACGTCGACGCCGACTTCAATCAACTCCTCAACTTCCTTCATCGTCGCCGTAATGAACACGTCACTGTCCGCATAGTCGCGTTTGACGATCCCGATGATCGGGACGTTCACTTGCTTTTTGATTTCACGGATGTCTTTCGCCGAGTTGGCACGGATCCCTTTGGCGCCGCCTTGGACGGCCGCGATGGCCATCCGTCCCATGATGTAGTCGCTATGGAGCGGTTCATCCTCGAGTGCCTGGCACGAGACGATCAATCCGGTTGGTAAATCGGTCATCATTAATCACTTCTTTCTTTTAATCGGTCGAGCGCTTTTAGTGTCTTCATATAGTGCGCTTTTAAGTCTTCATTCGTTTCCATCAATGTTTTCGTCACCGCGTCCGCTGTGAAGAGGAGCGGGAGCTGTGTGTTGATCAAGAACGCCTCGCCCGACGCACCGGCCGTCAACAGTCGGTGGTCGACGAGCTCGGCGAGCGGGGAGTGCTGATAGCCGACGAAGGCGATCGTCGTGCAGCCCGATTCTTTCGCGAGCTGGACGGCTTGGACGACCTCACGGCTCTCGCCGCTGTTCGAGAAGGCGATAATCAAATCGTCTTTCGTCGCGATCGAGGCGTCCATGACCATGCTATGGCTATCGAACGCCGTCGTCGCGAGCAGTCCCATCCGCCGCAAGCGATACTCCATCTCTTGGGCGACGAGTCCGGCGTTACCGAGTCCGTATAAGTGGACCGAGCGGCACCGTCGAATATGGTCGCAGATGGCGAGCAGTTCGTCTTGGTCGATCAAGTGAGCGGTCGTCTGAATCAATTCGATATACGACCGCTGCATCGGTTCGAGTGACGTCGCCGTCTGGGGTAAGTTCGTTTCCGTCAATGTCTTTTGCATCATGAGCTTCAGTGCCGAATAGCTCCCGACCCCAATCGTTTTGCAGAACCGGGTCACGGTCCCAGGTGAAGTCTGGATGGCTTGCGCCAACTCAGTAATCGTCAACTCGATGGCGTCGTTCATATTCGTCATGAGGTAATCGGCAATCTTTTTCTCACTGTCCGTCATCTCTGGATAGACGTCTTTCATTTGTTCCCACACGGCTGTTCCCTCCAACACAATTCGTTATTCGCCCCGGCCTAACGCCTCTTGGACTTCATTCTTAATAATTGTAACAGAAGGACCGTAAATTACTTGAATCCCATTTCCTTTTTGCACGACCCCGTGGGCGCCCGTCGCCTTCAACAAATCCTCGCGGACGTGCTGATGGTCGTTGACGGTGACGCGGAGGCGTGTCGCACAGCAGTCGACCGTGTCGATGTTGGCATCTCCACCGAGAGCGGCGATGATTGCTGTCGTGCGGTCCGATGCGTCAACGTCGGCTGCTTTCACAGCTGTCTCGTCTGAACGTCCCGGCGTCATGAAGTTGAACTTCGTGATGAGGAAGCGGAACGTCACGTAGTAGAGCAAGAACCAGAAGGCACCGATGACCGGTACGAGCATCCAGTTCGTCTTGTCATTTCCCTGTAAAACCCCGAATAAGATAAAGTCGATGAACCCACCTGAGAACGTTTGACCAATCGTGATCTCGAAGATGTGGGCCATCATGAAGGCGAGTCCGTCAAAGATGGCGTGTACCAAATAGAGGACCGGTGCCACGAACAAGAAGGCGAACTCGAGCGGTTCGGTGATCCCCGTCAAGAACGACGTGAGCGCCGCTGAGAACAAGAGACCGAAGACGACTTTCTTCTGTTCTGGTTTCGCGCAGTGGTACATGGCGAGCGCGGCACCGAGCAGACCGAACATCATCGTGATGAAGCGACCTGACATGAAGCGGGCCGTACCTTCATAGAACTGCGTCGTGCTCGGGTCGGCGAGCTGGGCGAAGAAGATTTTCTGCGTCCCTTCAATCAACGTCCCGTCGATGACCATTGAGCCCCCGAGGCCGGTCGTCCAAAACGGGATGTAGAAGATGTGGTGCAACCCAAACGGTCCGAGCATCCGGAGAACGAAGCCGTAGATGAACGTCCCGATATACCCTGTCTTGTCGACGAGTCCACCTAGCGAGAAGATTCCGCTTTGAACCGTCGGCCAGATGAAGTAAAGCGCGATCCCGACACCGATGGCGACGAACGACGTGATGATCGGCACGAAGCGCGATCCGCTGAAGAAGCCAAGGAACTGCGGGAGCACTTGCTTGTTGTAGCGGTTATGCAAGAGCGCGGTCACAATCCCGATGAGAATTCCGCCGAAGACGCCTGTCTCGAGCGTTTGAATCCCGAGTGCCATCCCTTGGCCGGCACTGGCAAGGTCCGTCTCCATCAACTCACCCGTGATTTGAAGCATGGCGTTGATGGTGGCGTTCATGATCAGATAACCAAGCATGGCGGCGAGTCCCGCCGTCCCTTTGTCCGACTTGGCGAGCCCGACCGCGACCCCGATCGCGAAAAGGACAGCCAAGTTGGCGAAGACGATCGACCCAGCGGCGGCCATGATGGTGAACAGATGCTGGAGCCAGGTGATGTCGAGGAATGGATACGCCTGAACCGTGTTCGGGTTCGAGAGCGCACCTCCGATCCCGAGTAATAGTCCCGCTGCCGGTAAGACAGCGATGGGCAACATAAATGATTTCCCGAATTGTTGTGCCCGTTCGAATAGACGTGACATGAAAAAGTCCTCCTTAAAATTATTTTCACCTGAATCATAATATGAAAAATATTTTTATGCAAGCGGTTACGGTAAAAATCTTTTTAATAAAAAATCGAACCAGTCATTGGGACCGGTTCGATACGCATGGTTATGTGGTTTTGACAGGAGGGGTCACATCGGCGCCGTTCGTCGCGATGACTTGCTTGTACCAGTCAAAGCTCTTCTTCTTCGAGCGGGTGAGGGACCCGTTACCTTCATTGTCTTTGTCGACGTAGATGAAACCGTAACGTTTCTTCATCTCGCCGGTCGAGGCGCTGACCAAGTCGATTGGACCCCAACTCGTGTAACCGAGAATCTCGACGCCATCCTTGATGGCCTCATGCATCTGTTCGATATGTTTCGTCATATAGTCGATGCGGTAATCGTCTTCGACGTAGCCGTTCGCGTCTGGCGTATCGACGGCACCGAGCCCGTTCTCGACGACGAACAACGGTTTCTGATAACGGTCGTACAGCTGGTTCGCCGTAATACGGAAGCCGGTCGGATCGATCGTCCAGCCCCATTCCGACTTCTCGAGAAACGGGTTCTCGAGCGAGCTGAAGATGTTGCCTTCCGTCGAGGCGTTGATTTCCGGGTCCGTGCTCGTCGTCCGGCTCGCGTAATAGCTGAAGCCGATATAGTCGACCGTGTGCTGTTTCAATAGCTCGAGGTCACCGTCTTCCATCTGGAGTGTGATGCCGTTTTCGTCGAGGAAACGTTTCGCGTAGCCCGGGTATTCACCGCGCGACTGCACATCGATGAAGAAGAACGATTCACGGTCCTTGTCCATCGCGTCCAAGACGTCGTCCGGGTTGCACGAGTAGGCGTACGTCTGGCCGGCCGCGAGCATGCAGCCGACTTGCATGTCGGGATTGATGGCGTGCGCCGCCTTGACCGCTTTCGCGCTCGCGACGAGTTGATGATGCGCCGCCTGATATTTCACTTGCTGCTTGTCCTCTCCGTCCTCAAAGACGAGACCAGCGCCGATGAACGGCAAGTGCAGCAGCATATTGATCTCGTTGAACGTCATCCAATACTTCACTTTGCCGTTATAGCGGGTGAACAGCGTCGTCGCGTACGTCTCAAAGAAATCGACGACGCGACGGTCGCGCCAACTGCCGTAGTTTTGGATGAGGCTGACCGGCACGTCGAAGTGGGCGATCGTGACGACCGGCTCGATGCCATGTTTCAACAGCTCGTCGAAGACGTCGTCATAAAACTGTAGTCCGGCCTCGTTCGGCTCGGCGTCGTCGCTGTTCGGGAAGATACGGGCCCATGAGATGGATAGGCGGAGCGCCTTGAAGCCCATCTCGGCGAACAAGGCGATATCTTCTTTATACCGGTGATAGAAGTCGATGGCCTCATGTGACGGATAAAATTCGCCCGGTACCGGTTCGAGTGACGGCAAGTCGCCGAACATGACGTCGAACCGTTTCTTCCCGGTCGGCAACAAGTCGACCGTCGTCAATCCTTTACCGCCTTCTAAGTACGCACCTTCAGCTTGGTTCGCGGCGATGGCGCCGCCCCATAAAAATCCGTTTGGAAAACTCATCAAATCCATCCTTTCTAAAGTAGGGGAGGGACGTACCCTCCCACCATTATTCGTTGATGATGAAAATCGGTTCGCCCGTTTGGACGTGTGATGCTTTGTTCGGTGAAATCACTTTCCGGTTCGTGACGATGACCGGTGTCGTGAGGGCCCGGCCAGAGCGTTTGATCGCGTCGAGGTCGAATTCGATTAACAGCTGTCCTTTCTCGACGAACTCGCCTTGCGTGACGTGTGCTTTAAAGTGTTTGCCTTCGAGTTGAACCGTGTCCATACCGATATGGATGAGCACCTCGGCACCCGTCTCGGTCGTGATGCCGATGGCGTGATGCGTCGGGAAAAGGGCGGACACCGTGCCCGAGACCGGGGCGACGAGCTTGCCTTCCGTCGGTTCGATGGCGACGCCTTGGCCGAGTGAACCGGATGAGAAGGCGACGTCCGAGATGTCTTTCAAGTTGACGACGTTCCCGGCGAGCGGGCTAAGGATCTGTTCTTGGCCGACTTTTGTGGCTGATACTTCCTCTGCGACCGGTGTGATGTCTGATTGTGGCGTCGTGGCGACCGCTTTGTTGACGCCACCGAACAAGTACGTCAAGACGAAACCGACGACGAAGGCGGCGGCCGTCCCGATAAGTGAACCGTAGAAGCCGGTTGTGATGCCTTCCGGTGAGATGTTCGACGGGTAACCGAAGACGCCGAGTCCACCGATGATATACACTTGTGTACCCATGATGCCCATGATCCCACCACCGACGGCACCACCGATACAGCTCATGATGAACGGTTTCTTGAGCGGGAGCGTGACCCCGTAAATGGCTGGCTCGGTGACCCCGAAAATCCCTGAGATGAAGGCCGGGATCGAGAGCGTTTTGATTTTTTGATTTTTGATGCGAAGGAAGACTGCGAGCACGGCACCGATTTGCGCGAATGAGGCCGCGAAGACGAGTGCGAGGACTGGGTCCGCCCCGAGTGACGTCAAGTTGTTGATGGCGACCGGGACGAGTCCCCAGTGCAAACCGAAGATGACGAATACTTGCCAGAGACCACCGAGGAAGATCCCGGCGATGAGCGGGCTCAAGTTGTAGACAGCGACCGTGGCGCTGCCGAGCAACATCCCGGCCCATGTCGCAATCGGTCCGATCAAGATGAACGTGAGCGGCACGATGATGAGCAACGTCAATAATGGGACGATGAACATTTTGATGACGTCCGGAATGACCGTCTTCAAGAACTTCTCAAGCTTCGCTGCGAAGAACGCCGCGATGATGATTGGGATGACCGATGTCGAGTACGTCATCAAGATGACCGGGACACCGAGGAACGTGATGTGGATCGGTGACTCGAACATCGTGCCAGCGAAGACGGTGTAGAGCGGGTCACCGGCCGTAAGTGTCGATAGCGTCGGATAGACGAGCGCCGCCCCGATGGCCATCCCGATGAACGGACTGCCGCCGAACTTCTTAATGGCCGTATAGCCGAGGAAGATCGGGAAGAAGTAGAACAACGAGTCGCCGATGGCGTTCAACAGCTGATACGTACCGGATGTGGCGTCGAGCCAACCGACGGCAACGAAGAGGGCGTTGAACCCTTTAATCATCCCGGTCGCGGCCAAGACGCCGAGGACAGGGGTGAAGATGCTAGAGATGATATCGATGAATCGGCTGAATAGGGATCCTTTCGGGCCGTCCTCTTCGTCAACAGGTGACTGGTTTTGGAAGCCGCCGACTTCGACGACCGCTTTATACACGTCCGGGACGTGGTTGCCGATGACGACCTGGTATTGGCCGCCACTCTTCATGACAGTGACGACACCGTCCATGTTTTTGATGGCTTCCGTGTTCGCCTTGCTTTCGTCTTTTAGTTTGAAACGCAAACGGGTGATACAGTGGACGACGCTGTTGACGTTCTCTTTGCCGCCGACTTGCTGGATAATGTCGCGTGCGAGCTGTTCATACTTCATGTCCGTTCCCTTCCTTTACGTTGGATTTGTAGGTTTGCGTCAAATAAAAAACCTGACTCGTGTCAGATGAGATACGCGAAATCACGTATGCCATCTGACTCGAGTCAGGTTATGCCCACTAAAGGTAACATTCCTGCGCAGGAGACCGTTCAGTTGTTATTTGATACTTGAAATGTAGCATGTGTCAAAACGAAATGTCAACGCTTACATTTACAAATATTCAGATTTCTATTATTGGACACAACTACAGAAGGGTGGACTAACTGTAGGAAATAAATAAACGAGTGAAGAACCTCACTCGTTTAGGCTTAGCTTGATTTTTTTCTACGACGCATCATGAGTAACAAACCGACAGTCAGAGCAATCAGGACAACAAACCCGACAAAGTACCAAATTGAATTCGTAGAACGGGTTTCGGCAACATCGGTATTGATTGCATCTGCCTGATCAGAAATCGTCGAACTGTTTGTAAAGATGGCCCCGTTTTGATTTTTAACAGCTACGCTGAACGTCTCATTCGGGAACGCCAAGGTTTGCATGAGAGACGCGTCAATCGAGTCCGTGGTTGCTATGACGACTAGCGCCCGATCGGTATTCCAAGGAGAGGGTTGAATCCACGCATACTCTGCTGATGTCTCAGGGGTAAAGCCGTACTGTGTTAAATCAATGCCTTTGTCGCCTGAGACAATCCAATCTTCTTGTTTCTCTTTCAAGATAGCTGCGTCTTCTGGATTCCCGACAAACATCACGGACCGGTCTTCAAGAATCGACTCATCCAGTTCCGCTGCCCGTACAACTTCGACCTGATGGGTGAGTGGGGTGACAGGCAAGCCGCTGATGACCGTTGCGACATTTTTCAACGTGGACAAACTGTCATCATCCGGCACGACGAGCACCACACCTTTTTCAGTAGCGAATAGACTCGCCATATTCAAAAAGACTTCGTTGTTTGTATTCCCGTTACTTGTTGGGAGCGTCACTTCACTATCCGATGACACATAAATCCAGCGATCGACATCATTGTCCGTACAAGGAGCTTCAGAGCGAAGGCCTCTTGCCTCAAAGGATACATCCAGGAAAGTGGCGCGTTCCAAAGTCGAAGCAGCGACACGAACCTTATGGTGATAAAAACCCATGTCGTCCGGATCGTTATCCAATGGAATTGAATGTGGGACATTGTTAATCCAAGCAATCAATTCAGCGGTTGATTGCTCTCCTTCCTTTACCGTAAGGCTCTCTGACAGTTTATACGATACATCGATTTCTACACTCGATGCCGTATCGATGACTGGGAGTGGATAAAAATAATTGGCACTCTTCGCTTGCGCGCCACTCATGATTAAATCTGATGCACCGAGTGTACGGAGCGACACGACATTTTCTGTTGCCTGTGAGGCAGGTATACTCGACAAAATCAGTTTTTCCCCATCGAATTGTTGGCGGTGCCTTTCTAAGAGGAGATGATCTAATTTTCCTTCAAATGACTCCGAGTTGTTCGTTAGGACGAACAGGGCGTCGACTGAATTCCCTTTGTCGACCAAGTTGACGCGTTGCAACAACATCTCGTCATCTTCTAGGGAGGTGTCAAGATCGTCAATGAGTGTGGCGACCGGACCGGTAAAGCCGTCCTTTTCCCCGACAAAAATATAGTTGCCCTTGAACGATTTTAGTTGCCGCTCATATCGAATCAATACGTTATCCGAGTCGGAGGCGTCATTTTTTAATTGACGATACAGCAATAGGGTAGCTTCGTATGAAGCTGCGTCAGGACGGTCTGGTAGCACGAGAGTCAATGTTTCGTTGAACGTTTGCGTAAAGGTACTTGAGTATTCGTTCAAGGATAAATTGGTTTTGTTGCCGATCGAGACAAAGCTGGAAGATCGAACCGTGAACCAACTTCCGGAAGTATTGCCGGTGTCACACATTCGCCCACGAAGAATCCCGGTAAACCGAACGGTGATCTCGTGAGTCCCTTTTGTCAAATGCTCATCACGGAGTGGAATCGTCACACGATCTTCAGCAGAATCTTTTGACAATGCGATTGAACGAATCGGTTCCCCATCGATTTCAATCGTGACTGCTGAGGGGGGGATGAGTAGTTCAGAGTGTGACCATTCCAAAGAGAGAAACTTGGACTTGCTTGCAGTCTCATCACGTAACACGGTGTACGTATACGTACGAGATGATGTTTCTCCCGGTAAGATGTCATCAGTTATCGTCAAGGCACGCTCACTGATGGAGTCGGCAGATTTGATTGGTAGCGGAGAAGTGATTTCGCCAGATGCATGAACCGGTAGTGCGAATGCTGTGAAGAACAGTATACCACTTAGTAAAATTGAGATTGAGAATTTCATGTCGTTTTCCTTTCAACCAAAACGGTCTGTTTTATACCATCTAACTTCTTGTTTGAATAACACACGTTTGATTTCTAAATAGAGTGAATAAATGACGAGTACAATCCATAACTGACTGTACGTGAAGTACATCAGGATCACGGTGAAAAAGTTTTGTGAGTTAAATTCGGAGCGCTCGATACTGAGTGTTACGAAAACTTCCGTCACGAATAGTAAGAAAGCAAGAATCCAAAGCACGAGTGTGATATTGCCGACTTCAAGACCGATGTCGACAAATAAATTGATGACAAATAGACTGTTTGACAAGATGACCCCGAAGAAAAATAAAAAATACGTAAAAAAGAAATAGAAAATATCGAATACGATTTTTTTACGTTTTAACGAGAACAGTTGGCGCATGAACTTCAGCACGACATATTGATTGCCGCGAGCCCATCGTGTTCGTTGCTTCCACCAAACACTTAGCGTTTGGGGCTCCTGTTCCCACGTCACTGCGGCCGGGAAAAAACGAATATGCCAGCCAAGTTCATATACGCGAATGGTCAACTCGGTATCTTCAGCAAGGGCTTTTTCATCCCAACCCCCAAGCTCCTCGATAATCGAACGTCGAATGGCAAAATTCGTACCCGGGATTGTGGCGATTTTGAACCATTTCCACCGACCCGCTTGGGCCATCCACTGAAAGCAAATCGTTTCGATATTGATTAGTCGAGTGAGCAGCGTTTCATACGCATTGATCACTCGAAACTTTCCGACAACAGCACCTGCTTTTGAATCATTCAGTAATCCCATCACCAAATGATAGACGCCATCTTTTTCTGGCGTATTGTCCGCGTCATATACGACGAGTACATCACCAGTCGATTGAGATAGACCAAAATTGAGAGCGGACGATTTTCCTTTTCCTGCGAAAGCAGGAGTTGTCTTCACCACATGGATGAACGGGAACTTATCCGCAAACGTTTGAGCAATTTCGCCTGTGCGATCGGAGGAATTGTCATTGATGAGTAGGATTTCGAGTTTGTCTTTCGGGTATTCGATGCGCGACATGGCACGAAGCGTCGCAGCGACAACGACTTCTTCATTATGGGCTGGAATCAGGACCGATACTTTCGGTAAATCAGTCATCTTTTTAGACCAATCTGCTATCGGTGCCTGATAGGTCATAAAGTGCCAAAAACCGCCTTGCATTAAAAACATATGATACAGCAGCATCGTCCAAATCATGATCAGCGAAAAGAGAAATAGACCATTTGCCATTGTTTATCCACGCTCCTTGAAAAGTCGTTTTTTACGTTGAGCGCGTAAAAAGAGGGTGTACGTCAAAAATGCGATGACGAAGAGCAAGGTGATGCCCGCTAGTGCAGTTAGTGCTTGCTCTAAAAATGATTGAGGCATCAACAGGCGTAATCGATTCAAAACGGTGCTACGGTTATCCTCAAGCACGAGCATGCCGTCTTCCGCCTGGATTGAAACCTCAGTGGTTCGGACCCGTGCGTCGCTCGTTCGTAAATCAAGCCATGTAAATCCAGGCACGGACTCCATTAACGCCACGACTTCCGGTAAATACTCTGTGCCGATATAAGGATGATAGAATGCACCAATCATCGACTCGCGGACGATGAGTGTCTCCTCGAGAGCCTGTCTCATTTCATCAACGGGTCGGGGAATGTCAGTACGGACGTAACCAATCGTTTCTGGATAGAGTGTCATACCATGAAGGAGAGACGGTTTTGACACGTAAGGTGTACTCCCCATGACTTCCCAATTGGAATTGCTCCATTGTACTTGACCGAACACATTCGTAAAATATTCGGACGTTAACGCATAACCTGAATGAGACATAGTGTAGTGTGGTGCTTCAAAACCTAGTGGATGAAGACCGATTGAGACGAGTTCATGAATTGAATTCGATAGCTTCGAGTGAATGTACGTCGCCTCTTTTTCCAATAGCGTATTCAAGTACAATGTATACGCAGATTCACTTGCAAACGACTCACGTCCTTTTAATTTTGGTGGCGTTTCATCTGGCTGAGATAGAACGGGTTGATTATTTTCTACGTCCCAAAACTCGAAGCCTTCCCCAGTTTCTGACGAGCGATATTGATGTGTATAGCCGTGTGCGACGACAGTGGCCCCACGCGCTTCAAGTTCGCGTAGCGTGTCGATTAGTTCGGGACGGTCCGTGAACCGGAGGGTGTCTCCATTCGCGGCATCGGTATAAACCGGTATGACGGCGAGTATAATCGGAATCCTTCGATCTAATAAATATGTGCCGACTTCTTTGACGAGCTTAGGATCTGAGCTTGGATTGATATCTTCAAGGCGTATGTAGCCAACATGGCCAGGAGCGGCTTCGACGTCGAAGAAATCGAATAGACTATCCGCAATAAAAAGAGAAGGTCGGTTTAATAGATTTTCAATTCCGGCGTAAAAATTGTCTTCTGTTTGGATGAGAACGGGTAGCACTTTATCGTTGCGCACAACACTCGCATGGGTGATCGATGGAGCGTCTGGTTTTACGGTCGTTACCACATCAGTGGAATCAAATGACAGGCTTTGGTCCGTTCGAGCGTGAAGAAATTTGGAGACTCTGGCGACTCGAGTCATCTCGAATCCTTTGAAAGAAGCCAGTTGATCCGAATTTTGACCGATTGCATATAGTGGAACCGACGGATGATTTAGCAACTCACGGGTTGACTTAGGTAATGTCGAAGTAGAGGCGCCGTAATAAAAAATGTGGCTAGCCTCTGACAGTGCATCGGCTTGTAAATTGGTGTCCCGAATCAACTTGATTTCATCAGAGAAGCGAGACACGAGCGCCTCTAACTTATAGACGTCGGGCGGAATCTCCACTTGTGAAGAACTGTAGACAATGACGACATGTGTAGGTTTTGCCGCATCAATTGGTGTCGGAAACAGAAGGAACAGCAATAGAATTGTAAGGCACTTATAACGCATAGCTCTTCAACTCGTTTCCAATCAAACTGAGAATCTCTGTTGGAGACTCAATGTCAGTTTCTTTTGTGACCGTATAGTGTGCAATATGGTTGGTAAACGTAACGATTTTTCCGGATTCGGTTTTATAGTCGCCCAGCATATCACGGAATCGATTTGTCAGAATAGACATATGTTCTTCAGAAGCATGAGGTAGAATCAAAGCAAACTCTTCTACCGAGAGACGAAATTTTTTATCGGTCGTACGTGTCGAGATATATAATTGCCTACTAAAATAGTTTAGGAAATTTTCATACTCTTGTTGTCCATATAACTTTTTAAACTCCGTTAAATAATCGATTTTGTATAAAAAGACCGTAAACGCTTCACCGTGCCGTCTCGTCCGATCGATCTCGAGCTGCAACTCGAGGACGAATCTGTCTTGATTGTCGAGCCCGGTTTCCGTGTCGATTGCAACGAGGCGACGTACTTGCTCGCTTAACGTTTGATTCAGATCACTGATTTCTTTGACCCGCTCATGAAGCGAGCCACTTAAGATTACGAGCGCTAGGAGACAGAAGCCATAATAAAGAAGGGTAGCTTCTGAAAACAATAACGACTGATCTTCAGGACGGAAAAAGAGATTCCAAAAATAAAGGCTCCCTAAGCAAAAGAGGATGACGAGTGAAGTGAACAATCCCGCCCGCAATCCTGTGAACAGGCTTAACACGATTGCGAATGCAATCAACATGATACTTTCAGTATGAACTTGTCCCATTTCCGGTATATATTGAACAAATAAAACAAGTGAAATCATAAACAAACATACATGTATGCTGACTAGGCTCGTCTTACGGAACGATGTATCCATCGAGAAGTCTCCCTTCGGCTAATAAAGGCAATAAATTATCAAATGAGTGAGTATGTTGCGTCAGTTCATCGATGTATCCCCCATAATAATTGGAAGATTTATCTTTGACGGCTAAGTCTCGTAGACGCTCCATCACGATCTCCGCAAAATCGTCTTCACCACGCTCAAGCAGATAAAAGACGGCTAGCGCATAAACAGCTTGTGATTCGTAGGTGACAGTTGGTGTTCTGTTGTTACGATCGTAGCGACCATAAATTGGCCCCATCTCAAATGCTTCTTTAAAGAAGGTATAGAAACGGTCTGTAGCGAGATTGAACTGTTCATATCTCAAGGCGACGTACAGTTGATCAATCATATTGATCTCGTCATCAAATGTGTAAGTATGATTTTGTATCGAATATGCTTTTGCAAAAAATGGCCCATCGGTGGGCGCTTCAACGAGCAGGTTCTTACTATTGGAATAAAGGTTGGACGAAGCAGGCATCAACTTGAGCGCGGCCTCATCTAAATAGCTGAGTGTAAGGATGTCACTGGATTCCTTTGTCTTCAAATCGACGTAATCAACAGGAAGTCCCTCTTTTGTGGCAATCGTTGTGAGCGATTTGGAAATATTGTTTGCGAGTTCGGCATAAGTCGGTTCATCGAATGTCGTGGCGGCTAAATAGAGAGCATGAACAATTCGGGCATCATCAATCCAAGCGTTCACAGGACTAGTAAGTATTGTTTTGTCCTTTTGCTCGAGGCGCCAGGCGACTAGATTCGATTCATCCAGAAAATAGTCGGTCAGGATAACGACTTGATCGGCAAATTCTCTTTCTCGATCACGTTCGACTAAAAAAAGTAGGTACAGGCCGATGGATTCGGACAAAAATTCGTTTTGACGGTCTGTGATGTTCGTGCGAAGTAGTCCGGTTTCGGTAAGGAGATGAGTTCGGATAAAGGTTTCGACCGGGAACTCGCTCTCATAGTCTTGAGGCGGTATTTTAGGTGGTTCCCCCGAACATCCTGAGAGCACGAGCAGACAGGAGAGGAAAAGTGGGAAGAAGTTACGCATTGAAGTCTCCTAGATAATTGTGATGTGGTTCGGGATCGTTCCATGATGTACATCGGATAGAATGGACGATGATTGAAGCGTAATAAAGAGATGGTCTATATCTTTTGACAAAATAGAATGAGGACAGCGAAAAACAAGCTATTTCGGATTTTCTCAATTTTGTATGAGGATGTCAATCATAAACCTGTAATATACAAAATAATTGAGAATTGGAACATATTCTTATTTTTAACCGTATACATGAATGAAAAATAGGAGGGGTTTTAATGAGACGTGAACAACATATCCGCCGCCTTGTTGACTATGCGAAACAAAGTCAACGCTGGGCCATCATTTTAGCAGTCGCATCGTTCATCATCACCGGGACACTCATCCGGACGGTCGAACAATCTGAATATCTCTTGCTTAGTTTGGGTTTTCTTGGCGTCATTCCGCTACTCGTTCGTGAGTGGCGGTTCGGCACAATCCGGGCCTCGTTCAACGATAATGCGACGTATCAACGGCTCGTCCGGTTGCCGTTTTGGATGACGTTATTTGGTTTAGCGATTCTTTACTCGATCTTGGGATGGTACGAGCTTGGTTCACCGGGACCGTCCGTTTTCCTCACACTCATTGTTCTCGTCGGCGGGATGTACCTGCTCCAGCGCGCTTTCGACCGAGTCATCTTGAAGCTCGAGCCAGACTATATCACCGACCGCGAACTGCATCGTGAGTTGAAATGAAAAACGAGGTCACCCGGCGCGGGATGACCTCGTTTTTGCTTACAGATAGCGTTCGTTCATGACCCGCCCCCGGACCGGTTTGGCTGGGGATCCGTAGGCGACGACGTGGTTCGGGATGTCTTTCACGACCGTGGACCCGGCCCCGATGACCGTGTCGTGGCCGATGTGAACGTTGTGGATGACCGTCACGCTCATGCCGATGAACGTACGGGCCCCTATACGGACGTTGCCGCCGAGATGGGCACCTGGTGCGATTGAAGCGAACGGTTCGAGCACACAGTCGTGATCGACCGACGCCATCGTGTTGATGATGCTGTGGGGGCTGATGACGGCGTTCGGGTTGATGACGCTTCCGGCCATGACGGCTGTGCCTTCACCGAGCGTCACGTTTTTACCGATGACGGCGCTCGGATGAATGGCGTTGATGAATTTGAAGTCTGGGTAATGGTACTTAATTTTTTCGGCAATACACTCACGATGGACGTTGTCTCCGACACCAATGATTCCTCTTTGAACCACTATCTTCGAATCAATGAATCCCAACACTGGGTATCCTGCGATGAACTTTCCTAAAAGAGATGGACTATCATCATAAATCCCTGCGATACGATAGACGCCCATCAATTCGAGAATATCAATCAACACTTGCGCGTGACCGCCTGCACCAAATATTACAATCCATTCCATGATTGGCCACCCCTTTTTTTGCCGAAACGTGTCGAATTTTATCTTGTACGTTAGTTATTTCCGATTCTCCGCATTTAAAACAAAATCAAAAAGAAGTTGCGAACATAGTTTGATATCAAAGCATATTCGAAGTGAAAACGAATGCCTTCATATAATGACGCACGTTCTAAAATTCGAAACAGCGTGATTTGGATTGCAAAAGGATTATCTACATTTCCGTTTTGTTGTTTATTAGACGGGCTATTTTCCTAAAGTAATCTATCTACGGAGGGAGTGCTCGCCATGCCTTTGAAACTGATGTATATCACGAACCAGCCGGAGATCGCGCTGCTCGCTGAACAGAACGGGGTCGACTGGGTGTTCGTCGATTTAGAGTTGAACGGGAAAGAGGAACGGCAAGGTCATCTCGATACGGTCATCTCACGCCACGCGATTCGTGATGTAAGCCGGTTGCGTGCGGTCTTGAAGCATGCCGAGCTGCTCGTGCGCGTCAATCCGATTTTTCAAGGCTCGCGCTATGAAATCAATGAAGTCGTCAATCGCGGCGCGGACGTCATCATGTTGCCGTACTATAAGACGGTCGACGAAGTCGCGATGTTCATCGAACTTGTCGATAAGAGGGCCAAGGTCTGTTTATTGTGCGAAACGAAAGAGGCCGTCGCCTGCATGCCGGACGTTCTCAAATTACCAGGCATCGATTATATCCATATTGGCTTGAACGACCTCCATTTGAGTTACGGTCAAAGTTTCCTATTCGAGCCGCTTGCCGATGGGACAGTCGAGGCAGTCACTCGTCAAATTCAAGCATCGGGAATCCCATACGGATTCGGCGGCGTCGCTCGCGTCGGGGAAGGAAAGCTTCCAGCCGAGAAGGTGCTTGGGGAACACGTGAGGCTCGGTTCGTCGCTCGCCATCCTATCGCGCAGTTTTTGTAATATTGGGGCAATTGGGAAATTTGATGCTAAACAGGCACAAATCTTCCAAGAAGGGGTATGGAAAATTAGAGCGTACGAGCAACAGCTCGAACACGCGACTCCGGAGTGGTTGGAATTGAACCGGTTGAACCTTGTCTCGACCGTGCTCGCCATCACGACGGAAATCCAGAACCGGAAAGGAATTTTGTCATGAATTTGCTGTCGACAGGAGTGCGGTTGGCTCCTGAACAACTCGCAAAACTCGAACAACTCGGCTATTCGGTGACGACGCTCCGCGAAGAGGCGGACGTGACGGACATCGACGTCTCCGAAGTCGAGGGCTTGATTTGTAATAATGTGTTTCAGTATTGTCACGTCGACGATTTTGAACGGCTACGGTTCGTCCAAGCCGTCAGCGCCGGACTCGATCGTCTCCCGCTCGACGAGCTCGAGGAGCGAGACATCCGCATTTATAATGCCGGTGACACGTACGCCGTGCCGATGGCCGAATGGGTCGTCTGGCAACTGCTCGACTTCATGAAGCACGGGGCGGCGTTCCGGGAGAAGCAGGCAAACCGGCATTGGGAGAAAGAGCGCCGATTGCGTGAATTGACCGGAAAGACCGTGGCCTTGCTCGGACTCGGTCATGTCGGAGAGGCGGTCGCGACACGGCTCCGGGCGTTTGATATGAAAATCATCGGTGTCGGGCATCGTGAGAAACAGGTGCCGTTCGTCGATCGTTACGTGCTGATGGATGAACTGCACGACGTCTTGGCGGAAAGCGATGTCGTCGTCGTCGCCTTGCCGCTCACCGATGACACGTATCATGTGATTGACGAAGGGGCGATTGCGTCGATGAAGGAAGACGCCGTCTTATTGAACGTCGCGCGCGGATCAATCATCGACGAGGAGGCGCTCATCGCCGCACTCGAGGAAGGTAAGTTTTTCGGGGTCGCCTTGGATGTTTTCGAGACGGAGCCACTACCATCCGATCACGCGCTCTATAACTTCGAATGGGTGTCGCTCACCCCACACAACTCGTACGTGTCGGACCGCGTGAATGAGCGACTGTTCAACAACATCTTTCACAACTTGCGACAAGAACAGTTACAGTAATTTGCAAAGCTGACCGAAGGGTCGGCTTTTTTCGTTTTTTATACTTCACAAAAAGATTATCCACGGCTCATTCCGTTTGTGAGTTACCTGAAAGAGCTTACGGGAACAACGATGATAGAATCACACCCGCTTTTCACTCACATCATGAAACGACAACCTAGAAGGAGTGACCCACATGCCAAGCCTTACCCCCCTCATCAGCCTGGTCGTACCCATCTACAATACAAGCGCCTTTTTGAGACAGTGTCTCGATAGCCTTGTCCACCAAACGTATCCTCATCTCGAAATCATATGTATCGATGACGGCAGTACGGACCACAGTCTCGACATTGCATTGAGCTACGATAAGGACCCGCGGGTTCGTGTCCTGAGTCAGACGAATCGAGGATGCTCGTCTTGCCGGAATCGAGGTCTTCAAATGGCATCGGGCGAGTATATCATGTTTATCGACAGCGACGATTGGCTCGATCTAGATGCGATTCGATTAATGGTCGAGCACGCGGAGGCTGAACGTGCCGATGCGGTCATGGGGACGTATGTGCGCGAATACGAAGGGCGTTCACTTCCTAAACGAATCTTTGAAGCGGACTTTTTGTCGTATGACGCAGAGGAAACGAGACGTTATGTCCATCGCCGTCTGTTCGGACTCGTCGGTGAGGAGCTCGCTCATCCAGAAACCGTGGATGCGCTCAATTCAAATTGCATCACGCTCTATCATCGTGACCTCATCAAACATTTGTCGTTTGGCGGCCCATACGGCACGTTCATCGATTTATATTTTCAAATCCAGGCGTTGGAGCATTGCCAGCGATTTATCTATATCGACTATCCAGTCTACCACTATCGAAAAACGAATGCGGATTCGGAAACCAGCTCCTACAATAAAGAGCTTATCAACTCACGGTTACAGTTTTTCCGTATTTTAATGCGTTATATCGAGACGCACCAGCTCGGAGAGGAGTACAATCGGGCGCTCTATAATCGAATCGCACTCAGTATGATTGGAATCGGGCTAAATGAACTGGCGGCACCAAAGTCGTTTATCGATCAAGCCGAATCCCTCAAGCAAGTGCTCCGAAACGAAGAGTACAAACGAGCCTATTCGCAGATGGACATGCAATATTTCGATATGAAGTGGCGGACGTTCTTTCAGCTTTGTAAACATGAAAAAACGGTCCCGCTCGTCTTGATGTTGCGTGGTGTCGACTACTTACGGAAACGCGTGTGAGGAGGAGAGAGTGATGAAACGAGTACTCATGGTCGCCTCGGTCGTCTCCATGATCGAAAGCTTTAACCGGGACAACATCCGAATGCTCCAAGAGATGAACTACGAAGTGCATGTCGCCACGAACTTCGAGTGGGGCAGCATGTATTCGCCTGAGAAGATAGCCCGCATCAAACAGGATTTAGAGGCGAACGGGGTCACTTTGTTCCAAATCGATTTCGAGCGCGACATCAAGAAGATGAACGGCCACGTCCGGGCCTATCAACAGTTGAAGGCCGTGATGACGGCGAACCGGTATCACTTCATCCACTGTCACTCGCCGATCGGCGGGGTCATCGGGCGGCTCGTCGCGCGTCAGACGCATACCCCGTGCATGTACACGGCCCATGGCTTTCACTTCTTCAAAGGCAGCCCATCCCTCAACTGGATGCTCTATTATCCGGTCGAACGAACGCTTGCCCGGATGACCGATACGATTGTCACCATCAACGAAGAGGACTTTTCACGGGCGCAAACGTTCAAAACGTCGCATACGTTCCGAATCCCCGGGATCGGGGTCGACACGAAGAAAATCGAGGCGGTCACGATCGACCGGCCCGCAAAACGTCGAACGCTCGGCATCGACACCGACACGGATTTCGTCTTGTTGTCGGTCGGCGAGTTGAATGAAAACAAGAACCACGAAACGATCATCCGGGCCATTGCCACGTTGAACGAGCCGACGCTCCATTATTTGATTGCCGGGACAGGGGAGAATAAGGATCATCTCGACCGGTTCGTCCGTGAACTTGGACTCGAACGACAAGTCCGATTGCTCGGTTTCCGAGATGACGTGATTGAAGTGATGAAGGCGTCGGACTGCTTTGTCTTCCCCTCGAAACGTGAAGGTCTTGGTATGGCCGCGCTTGAGGCGATGGCCGCCGGGCTTCCGCTTATCACATCGAACGTCCACGGCATCAATGACTATTCGATTGATGGGGTGACCGGCTACAAATGCTCCCCGGAAGATGTGGTAGGTTTCGCCAAGTCCATTCGCACGATGCAACTTGACTTTGATTTGTCGCATCAAATGGGCTTGCATAACAGCGAATCGGTCAAAGCGTTCGATGTGGAACGCTCGAAGAACGAGATGCGGCGTATCTACTCGCAATTTATCCAAGATAAGCCGACATGATAGTTCATGAAAAGATGGTAACCTTTTCTTTTCGATTTGCAGAGAACGGCGGGTAAGAAGGTAAGACAGAGATCGACCTCATCATCACGTCTGAGTTTTGTATAGGCAACTTCGTCTGAAGGAGGGTTTACGTGTGAAAAGTCAAACGATGTTATTATCAGAAATATTTAATGTATTTAAGAAAAACGTCCTGCTCCTCATGCTCATGATGCTCATCGGTGGTGGTGCCGCCTATTATTTAAGCCAATATGTGATCGCACCGACCTATGAGGCCTCGACACAAGTGTTGATCGTTCCGAAGGAAGAGGCGGGCACGAACGTCGTCGACAGCGCCCAAGTGTCATCATCCCTGTCATTGGTGAACACGTATCGGGTCATCATGCGCAGCCCTGCCATCTTGAATGAAGTGCAAGAGCGAGTGGCACAAGCACCGACGGATATCAGCGAGATCTTGCTCGTTGAAAGTGAGGAAGAGTCTCAAGTCATCAATATTGTCGTCCAGTACGCCGATCCAGTCGTGGCGACTGACATCGCGAACGTAATCACTCAGGTGTTCGCGAATGAAATTCCAGACTTGATGAACATCGACAATGTTCGCATCCTATCGGAAGCCGTCGTACCAGGCGAACCGATTGCACCAAGTGTCGTCATGAACACCGCGCTCGGCCTGGTCGCAGGTTTTATAGTTGGAGGGGTGCTCGCCCTCATCCGTCACACGTTTGACAAACGGATTCATGATGAGCGGGAGGCCGAACTGATTTTGTCCATGCCGGTCATCGGTTCAATCCCAATCATTGAAAAGCGTGATATGAACCCAAAGGTAGTAAAACCAAAAGCTGAGGCTGGCAAAGAGCCGAAAGGAGACGATCCGCATGTTCCACCTGTCAAAGAAACAAGACAAACATCGTGATTCCGGGCGCAGACTCATCACGTTAGCCAATCCTAAATCCCCGATTGCCGAACAATATCGAACGATTCGGACCAACCTACAGTTCACGGCGCTTGGGGCCACGTTACAAACGATTGTCGTCACCTCGGCTTCACCAGGCGAAGGGAAATCGACGACGGCTTCGAACTTGGCCATCGTCTATGCCCAGCTTGGAAAACGAGTGTTACTTATGGACTGTGATATGCGCAAGCCGACGGTCCATTTCACATTTCAGCTTTCGGGTCAAACGGGAATGTCCACTGTCCTCGCCAAACGGACAACGTTTGATCGTTCGGTTCAAATGACGAAAGTACCGAAGCTTCATTTGTTGGCAGCGGGTCCAATCCCACCTAACCCGTCGGAGTTGCTCGCATCGCCGATGATGAAGCAACTGTTGGATGAGGTGAAGGAAAAGTACGACTTGATCATCTTGGATGCGCCGCCGCTCATGCACGTGGCGGACAGCCGACTGCTTGCGAGTGAGACCGACGGGACAATCCTCGTCGTCGGTTGTGATAATTCAAACCGAGACCTCGTGTTAAAGGCGAAAGAACAGCTCGTCTTGTCTGGTGCCCACATGCTAGGGATTGTCATGAACAAGCGGGAACGAGGCGGCAAGGACGCCTACTACGCCTATACGTATGAGTAAGGAGGAAGAACCATGCGGATTTTACACATCAATGCCATCCATGAAGAAAAAAGTACAGGACGAATCTGTAAAGAGATTTCGTCCGTAGCGCTTGCCCATGGCCATGAGAGTGTCGTCGCTTATGCGACAGGTCCAGATACGGGAAGCGGGTTCCGCATCGGTTCATCCCTTGATCAAAAACGACATGCCTTCTTGTCCCGCTTGAGCGGGAAACAAGGCTATTTTTCAAAAGGGGCGACGGTTGAACTCATCGATTTTATCGAATCGTACAAGCCTGACGTCGTACACTTGCATAATCTTCACTCCAATTACATCCATCTCGATACCTTGTTTAACTGGCTCAGTCACACCGACACGCCGACGGTATTGACGCTCCATGATTGTTGGTTTTACACCGGGAAGTGCACACATTATACACGGACCGGTTGTGAACGTTGGCGTGATGGCTGCGGCAGCTGTCCAAGACTCAAATTAGATAATCCGAGTTGGGGTCTTGATCGGACTGCCGAGATGTGGCACGACAAACAACGCTGGTTCGAAAATATCTCACGACTCGCCGTCATCGGCGTCTCCGATTGGATCACGATGGAGGCGCGATTCTCGCTCCTCGGTAATGCGAAAGTGATTCAGCGGATTCATAACTGGGTCGACCTCGATATTTTCTACCCTCGGGACACGTCGGAAATACGGGCGGCACTTGGGTTCGAAAACCGTTTCATTCTATTAGGCGTCGCTAGTTCCTGGGACGATTCAAAAGGGTTGTCTGATTTCTTAAAAGTGGCACGAGCGTTGCCGGAAGCACGTTTGTTGCTCGTCGGAGACATTCCCGACATCAGGTTACCGGTGAATGTGATTCATATTCCTTCGACGAATCGTATCGAGGAGTTGGCTGACTATTATGCGCTCGCAGATGTGTTCCTCAACTTATCGGTCGAAGAATCGTTCGGGAAAGTGACCGCGGAAGCGATGGCCTCGGGGACGCCGGTCGTTGTACTTGATGCGACAGCGAACCCAGAGCTGGTCCCCAGCACGTGTGGTGAAGTCGTAGCTCCCGATCGCATGGAGGACATATTGGGCGCAATCGAAAAAATTCGGCGACTCGGCAAGGAACACTATGCGGATTCCTGCGTCGAACATGCACGTTCCTCCTTTTCAATGGAAGAGCGGGTCATGGATTATCTATACGTTTATGAAAGCCTTGTTCACGATAAAAGGAGGAATCTAGCATGGAACGTCCCCTCGTCTCAATCGTCATCCCCGTCTACAATGGAGTGGACTATCTAAAAGAAACCATCGAGAGCGCCCTTGCTCAAACGTATGAGCGAATCGAGGTGCTGGTGATCAATGACGGGTCGACCGATGGCGGGGCGACCGCTGAGATTGCTCGTCGCTTTGGGAGTCAGATCAGATATTATGAAAAGCCAAACGGCGGAGTATCAACGGCGCTCAATCTAGGCATTGAGAAGATGCGAGGAGAGTGGTTCTCATGGCTGAGTCATGACGACCTTTATGAACCGGAAAAAGTGAATAATCAAGTCGAGGAACTCCGAAAACTAGGTGATCAGGCCCAGCGTTACATCTTATCCTGTGGGACGACGTTGATTGATGAAGCCGGTGCGCCTATTTACCGTCCTAGAAGACAGTTGAAAGGTGTATACACAGATGAGGCGATGTTTGATTACCTGTTGCTGAAAGCGTGTTTGAGCGGCTGTGCACTACTCATTCCGAAACGAGCGCTTGAACAAGTCGGTGGATTCCCGACGACGTATCGATACATTCAAGACTGGGTATGTTGGGTCGACTTGGCGCTGGCGGGATATCAGTTCAAAGTGACGACGGCACCGCATTCGAAGACGCGTATCCACGCGAAGCAACAAACCAAAAAAATCGCCGACCTCGCACCGATCGAGACGGCCCGCTTTTTTGAACGGCTGTTGATGCGACTCGAAGCCACGAGCAGTACAACCACGCCACAAATCAAAACGGTGTTCAAGGCGGTGTACCGCTCAACTGACCCGGAAGTGAGGGAGGAGCTGTTGCAGCGCTTTGATGGGCACCGTCATTTGAGTCGGATGGAACAGAAACGATTGAATCTGTCAGCCATCATTTATCATCGGATGTTGACGCTTTATCGCGGCATGATGAATCTTCGCTATCGATAAACGTGAAAAGGAGGAGTTGAAATGTGGATCTATCTGATCAATATGTTGCTTCTGATCGCATGGGCGGCCCTCCTTTTGCGTGATGACGGAATCAAGAACGGGAAGTTGCTGTTTGTGACGATTGCGACATGCCAATGGATTTTATTGTCTGGATTTCGTCACTTTAGCGTCGGTGCTGACACGATGCAATACAAATGGATGTTCGACGAGACAAAAGGCATCTCATGGGAACGGCTCGGTGACAATTTTGTTAACGTCTTGTTCGGCGGAGGGGACGGACGCGATCCAGGTTACTACTTACTACAAAAAACGATTCAACTCGTGACCGAGAACTACCAATGGTACCTCTTGGCGGTCGCGCTCTTGTTCCTGATTCCGTTCGGAGTTTGGATTTATCGCAACTCGACGGAGCCATTGCTCAGCTTCTTGATCTTTTCGACATTGTTTTACGCCTTCTTTGCCATCACGGGCATCCGCCAGACGATTGCGACGGCAATTGCCGTGTTGATTGGCTACTACTTTATACAGACGAGACGGTTTTGGCCTTTTCTCGGGATCGTATTGCTTGCGGCGACGATTCATCAATCCGCTCTCGTCTTCCTTCCATTCTATTTCTTGGCCACAAAGACGATCACATCACGCTATCTGCTGTTTATGGGAGCGTTGATTCCATTCCTGTTCGTCTTTCGGGTTCAACTGTTCGAATTTTTCCGCACCATCAGCGGTTATGACGAATATGAGTACTACACGGGGGCAGGTACCTTTAACTTCTCGATGATCTTGATTTTAATCACGGTCGTATCACTCTGGCGGCGTGAACAGATGATCGCGGTCAACCCGAATGTGACCCATTATTTGAACGCCTTGTTGCTCGCCCTTTGCTTTCTGCCGCTTACGTTCATCAACCCCTCGATGATGCGAATCGTCCAGTATTTCTCAGTGTTTGTCATGCTATTGATCCCAGAACTGCTCCGTTCTTTCGAACGTCGGGAGCGCCTGCTCGTCTATTACGTGGCCATCACGATGCTATTGCTCTTGTTCGTCCGTAACGAACCGCTTTATATGTTCTTTTGGCAACAGAAATAAGGGGAGGGGAATCTGATGACGACGAAAGTGGAGTTCGATGAACAAAAAAGCTCACGTCAAATCAAGATTGGCGTCCTCATGTCTTACGCCGCCATCGGATTCAATATTCTCGCCGGTCTGTTCTACACACCATGGATGATTGCAGAGATTGGGAAGGCGAACTACGGACTCTATATGCTTTCGCTATCACTCGTCAGCATCTTCGCCATGGACTTCGGCTTAGAGGCGGCGGTGTCGCGATTCCTATCAAAATACCACGCGCTCGGGGATTCAGAAGGGGCGTCTCGCTTTCTCGGTGTCGCCTTCAAACTGTTTATCGGGATTGCGGTGTTGATTGGCCTCGTTCTGATCGGGGTCTATCTGATGATCGACACGATTTACGCAAGTTTATCGCCTGCTGAAGTGGAGACGCTCCAAGTGTTGTACATCATGGTCGGTTTTTACATCGTCGTCTTGTTCCCGACCAAACCATTCAACGGAATTTTTATCGCGAATGAACGGTTCGTCGTCCTCAACTGGTTCAACTTGATGGAAAAAGTGTCGACCGTCGTCTTGATGGTCGGGGCGCTCTTGTTCGGATTCGGCTTATATGCGCTCGTCTTCGTCAACGCCATCGTCGGTCTATCCATTATCATCGGGAAAGGGATTTACCTGCTTCGTAAAACCGAGACGGCGATTGACTTTTTGCATAACAGCCGGTCGATGTACCGAGACATCTTTACGTTCTCCTCTTGGACGACCGTCATCGCCATCGCCCAACGCTTCATCTTGAACATCACCCCGACCATTCTCGGGGCTTTGGCGAGCAGTGCCTCCATCGCCTTGTTCTCGATCGGGATGGTCATCGAAGGATACGTTTGGACTATCTCATCAGCGATTGGATCGCTGTTCCTGCCGAAAGTTACACGCATGACGACCTATAATCGCCAGTCGGAATTAAACCATCTGTTGATTCGTGTCGGCCGCATCCAGTTGTTCATCGTCGGCTTGATTATCATCAGTTTTGCGACGATGGGCCGAGAGTTTATCGGACTTTGGGTTGGTCCAGACTTCTTCCCATCCTATACGGTCGCCCTGTTGTTGATTCTCCCAGGAATCATCACGCTGACCCAAGAAATCGCCTATACGACGTTGATTGCGGTCAATCAAATCAAATACCGGGCGTTCGCGTCGCTCATCGTCGCAACGGTCAGTGTGATTTTGTCACTGCTCTTGTCGCCGCATTACGGGGCGATCGGTGCTGCGAGTGCCATATTGGTCGGTAACTTGATTGGCACTGTGATTTTCATGAACGTCGTGTATGTCCGCGTTTTAAAATTGAGTATGTGGAAATTTTTCTATGAATGTCATGTGAAGATTGCACCGGCTTTGATGTTTCTAGGAATTCTCGGCTTCTTGCTCCAAAGGTACTTGCCTGTCGAGTCGCTCGTCCATTTCCTGTTTAAAGCGATTGCACTAGGTGGCGCCTACTTTCTCTTCTTATGGATCTTCACGTTTCGGGATGATGAAAAAGAACTGTTGCGTGGGTTTGTCCGTCATGCATCAAAGACATCCTGAACGGGGTGTCTTTTTTCGTGGAGCACAAACATTAGACATGTCATCTTTCAAAAAAATGTTAAACATTTCTTTCCTATTCTCACAATGAGACGGGTAACACGATAGTATCACCATCATTGCAATTGTTTCCCACTCAATTTTCCTATCACCTTTAGAAGCCACTGACATCACGACAAAGGAGAGGATTCGCAATGTTTAAAAATAAAACTTTATTGATCACAGGGGGCACAGGCTCATTCGGAAACGCCGTCATGCAGCGCTTCCTGAAAACGGATATTAAAGAGATTCGAATCTTTTCACGAGATGAGAAGAAACAGGATGATATGCGCAAACTCTATCATGACGACAAACTCAAATTTTATATCGGGGATGTGCGGGATGTGAACAGTGTGCGCAACGCGATGTATGGGGTCGATTATGTGTTCCACGCGGCGGCGTTGAAACAAGTCCCTTCCTGCGAGTTCTTTCCTTTAGAGGCAGTGAAGACGAACGTACTCGGGACGGATAACGTCTTGAACGCGGCCATCGAGCAAAAAGTCCAAAAGGTCATCTGCCTGTCGACCGACAAGGCGGCCTATCCAATCAACGCGATGGGTATCTCCAAGGCGATGATGGAAAAAGTGTTCGTCGCCAAAGCAAAAGCGGTCGGGCCAAATCAAACGTTGATTTGCGGAACGCGCTATGGAAACGTGATGGCGTCAAGGGGTTCTGTCATCCCGCTATTCGTGGATCAAATCAAACGAGGCGAGCCGTTGACCGTGACGGACCCGTTCATGACACGTTTCTTGATGAGTCTCGAAGATGCGGTCGAACTCGTCGTCTTCGCCTTCAAGAACGCTCATGCGGGAGACATCATGGTTCAGAAATCTCCTGCGTCCACGATTGGGGTATTGGCCCAAGCGCTACTTGAACTGTTCCATGCCAACAACCCGATCAAAGTCATCGGCACACGGCATGGCGAGAAGTCGTACGAGACGTTATTGACACGTGAAGAGAATGTCGTCGCTGAGGACATGGGCGGTTTCTACCGGGTACCGGCTGACACACGCGACTTGAACTACGATAAATATTTCAACGAAGGCAGCAAGCGCTTGACGGTCGAGGGCGAATACAACTCGGCCAACACGGAACAGTTGAACGTCGAGCAAGTGAAGCAACTGTTGCTGACCCTCCCTTACATTCAACAAGAGCTCGCGAGCTGGGTGAAAGTATCATGAAGATTCTCGTCACCGGGGCAGCTGGATTCATCGGCAAGAATCTAGTCGCCGAATTAACCGCGCGGGGCCATGAGGTATTCTCCTCCACGCGCGATACGTCGGAGGGCGAATTTCAACAATTTTGCCAACACGCTGAGTTCGTCTATCACTTGGCCGGGGTGAACCGCTCGGAAATTGAAACCGATTTTGTAGAAGGGAACACGGGATCCACCGAGCGATTGCTTGAGACGTTGGCATCTTGTGAGAATAATGCGCCAATCATGTTCGCCTCCTCGATTCAAGCGACTCGGGACAATCCGTACGGACGCAGTAAACGCGCGGCGGAGAACGTCTTGAGGCACGCGCATGAGAAAACGGGACGCACCATCTATCTGTTCCGCTTCCCGAACCTGTTCGGAAAGTGGGGACGCCCGAACTATAACAGTGTCGTCGCGACGTTTTGTTATCGGGTCGCACGTGACTTGCCGTTAGAAATCCATGACCCGGCACGTACCGTACAACTGGCGTACATCGATGACGTGCTCGATACGTTGGTCGGCTTGCTCGATGCGAGAGGACGAAAGCCGGCTGTGTATGAGGAAGAAGTGGCAATCCATCCGCCAATCGAACTCGGCCGAATCGCCGGTCTGTTACAGACGTTCAAAGACAGCCGGCGGAGCCTGGCCGTCCCGCAACTCGATGATGCGTTTACGAAGCAGTTGTATAGCACGTACCTCAGTTATTTGCCTGTCGACCGCTTCGCCTATGATTTGAAGCTGAATGAAGATGCGCGGGGTTCGTTCACTGAATTCATCCGGACGCCGGACCGGGGACAAGTATCGATCAACGTGGCCAAGCCCGGGATCACGAAAGGGAACCATTGGCACCACACGAAAAATGAGAAGTTCCTTGTAGTCAGCGGCGAGGCGTTGATTCGCTTCCGTCAGGTCGGAGAGAACGAGGTCCATACGTATCACGTCACGGGAGAGATGATGCGTGTGCTCGATATCCCGACCGGCTATACACACAACATTGAAAACATCGGAACGACCGACTTGGTGACCGTCATATGGGTGAATGAGGCCTATGACCCGAACAACCCGGACACATACTTTATGGAGGTGCAAGATGAAACGACTCAAAGTGATGACCATCGTCGGGACGCGTCCCGAAATCATACGCCTGTCGGCCGTTATTCATAAGCTGGAACACTCTGAGGCGATCGAGCACGTCCTCGTGCACACGGGGCAAAATTATGACTATGAATTGAATGAAGTGTTCTTCCAGGATTTCGCTTTACGAAAACCGGGCTACTTCCTCAATTCAGCGACGGGAAGCCCGATTGAGACGATCGGCAACATCCTCATCCAAGTCGATCCCGTGCTCGAGCTCGAACGTCCGGACGCGGTGTTGATTCTCGGAGATACAAACTCTTGTCTCGCGGCGATTGCGGCCAAACGCCGGAAAATCCCAATTTTCCATATGGAGGCGGGAAACCGTTGCTTCGACCAACGCGTCCCGGAAGAAATTAATCGGAAGATTGTCGACCATACTGCGGATGTGAATTTGACGTATAGCGATATTGCCCGGGAATACCTTCTCCGCGAAGGGATTCCGGCGGAACGAATCATCAAGACGGGAAGCCCGATGTTCGAGGTTTTGATGTCGAAACGAGAGGCGATTGAACTGTCGGACGTACTGAGCCGACTCGATTTGACTCCGGACCACTACTTCATCGTCTCGGCGCATCGCGAAGAGAACGTCAACTCCGACACACACTTTTTGGCGCTCGTCGACAGTTTGAACGCGATTGCGGCGCAGTATGGACTACCGGTCATCGTCAGCACCCATCCGCGGACGATGAAGCGAATCCATGAATTGAACGTCTCGTTCCATCCGTTGGTCCGGCTCCTCAAGCCGCTCGGATTCGTCGACTACAACCACCTTCAACTGCACGCCAAAGCCGTGCTCAGTGACAGCGGAACGATCAGCGAAGAGTCCTCCATTCTCGGGTTAAGAGGGTTGAATATCCGAGAGACGCATGAGCGACCGGAGGCGATGGAAGAAGGGGCCGTCTTGATGGTCGGCCTTGAAAAAGAACGGATCTTACAAGGATTGTCGGTCGTCATGGAGCAGGAGCGGCCTCGCATCGTTAGTGACTACAGTATGCCGAACGTCTCGGACAAAGTGGTACGGATTTTGATCTCGTATACGGACTACGTCCGACGCGAAGTATGGAAAGGCACGACCGATCCCCGTCAAACCGTAAAGGAGGGTGAACGATGAAACAAAAACTCATCTTTATCGGGAACATCGCTTCCCCTTACCAAGTGAAGCTATGTTACGCACTAGAGGAATATTTCGACGCTGAATTTTGGTTTTATGAGCATCTCGATCAAAACCGACCGGATTGGTGGAAGATTCCGCTCGGAGAAAAGTGTCAGGTGCTGAAGTACTCGAAATGGTTCCCAAAAATCGGCTATCTCTCGCTCGGATTAATTCCGGAGCTGATTCGGTTCAAACCGGACGTCATCTTGCTCGGCGGATTCATGGCCGGCCATGCCGTTATCGTGAGAATGGCAAAACTGTTCGGAATCAAAACCGTCATCATGAGCGAACCGCTTCGTCCGTTGCAAAACGATGATGATCCTTCCGCTCGGCTGACAAATCCTCAGGATAATCCATACAAAACGAAACTGTTGCACTGGATGTTCAAGGACGCCGACTTATATTTCGGGATGGGGACGGTAGCGGTCGATCAATTCAAGGACCATCTCGGGTTTAATCCTGAAAAAGTTGTGCATGCGACGTATGCACAGGACATCGATGCTTACTTCGATCATGGGTTGAGACGGAAACAGCCGGGCGATACGTTCAAACTTTTGTTTGCGAATCGACTCGTCGAACGCTATCAGCCGCTGCTCGTGTTAGAGGCGTATCGGAATTTATCAAAACGTTATTCCCTCGAACTCTATTTGAACAATTCAGGGCAACAGCTCGAGGCGTGTAAAGCATACATCGCAGAACATGATTTGAAGAACGTCCACTTCTTAGATGAGATTCGGGCGTGGGACGAGATGCCAAAAGTGTATGAACAAGCGGACATCTTGGTCCTACCGGCCACGTATTCGAACGGGAACGGGACCATCATCGAAGCAAGAGCCTCGGGGATGGGGGTCGTCATCAGCGATCAAATCAATAACGTCTCCCATCACTCCGTCGACGGAAAGAACTGCTACATGTGTGACGTCACGGTCGAATCGATTGAACGAGGAATCGAACAGTACCTCGAACATCCAGAGCGTCTCATCGAACATGGCATGTTATCGCGGGAACTCGTCAAGTTCCATCGAAACGATGTCACTGCCAAAGGATACTATGACACGTTACGCGCGAAACAAATCATTTCGTAAAGGAGAGACGTCATGAACGTGGCCATCATGCAACCCTACTTCTTCCCTTATATCGGGTACTTCCAGTTGATCCATGCGGTCGATACATTCGTTGTGTATGACGACGTTCATTTCATCAAAAAAGGGTGGATTCATCGAAATCGTATCTTAATTGATGGACATCCTCATCCGTTCACGTTATCGATTCAAAAGATGAGTCAAAATCGTTTGATTTGCGACCATGAGCGGGCGCAACCAGATGAGATCGCCGAGCAACAGTTGAAGTTGTTGCGACACGCCTACCACAAAGCTCCTCAGTTCGAACACGTCTTCCCGTTGCTCGAACGTGTGATCCGTCACCCCGAACGAAACGTCGGGAAGTATTTGGCATACGGCATCGAGGAAGTCGCTAGGTACCTCGGCATCTCGACGACGTTCATACTTTCGTCAGAGTTGAACGCTGGGGTTGGCTTGAAGGGCCAAGCGAGAATTCTCAAGATATGTGAACAGTTAAAGGCGACGCATTACATGAATGCGATCAATGGGATGGCTTTGTACGATGCCGATGTCTTCGAACAGGCCGGGATTGATCTATCGTTTATTAAGACCGACTCAATGACGTACGATCAAGGCCCGCGTCCGTTTCAACCGAACTTGTCCATCATCGACGTGATGATGCATTGTTCCACACCTGAAATCCAATTCATGCTTGAACGGTACGCACTCGTCTCGAATCGCCAAGTGACCTAGGAGGTGCCTTATGCTACACATCGTCGATATCCAATCCGCCGCATTCCCAGCTCATCCAGCATCCAATCAGCCTGACCGTCCGCAAAAAACTATTCCCGTCACCAAATCCGCACTTCCTTCATTTGAAGAGTATACGGATGAGATTCGTGAGTTGTGGGCGTCGGGATGGTTGACAAACAACGGCGCCAAACATCAGCAACTCGAGCACGAGCTGATTGATTATTTAGGAGTCGAACACATCTCCCTGTTCACGAATGGGCACTTGGCACTCGAGACGGCAATCGAAGCACTCGGATTGACAGGAGAGGTCATCACGACGCCGTTCACCTTTGCTTCGACGAGTCATGCCTTGATTCGTAAAGGGCTGACGCCCGTTTACGGAGATATCCGTCCAGACGACTTTACGCTCGATGCTTCCAAATTAGAGCGATTGATTACGACGAAAACCTCGGCCATCCTTCCCGTCCATGTGTACGGAAATGTATGCGACGTCGAGGCGATCGAGGCGATTGCCAAGCGACACAATCTGAAAGTGATTTATGATGCGGCCCACACGTTCGGCGTCAACGTGAACGGACGAGGGATTGGTACGTTCGGGGATATCTCGATGTTCAGTTTCCACGCCACGAAAGTGTTCCATACGATTGAAGGAGGCGCCTTGACGTACAATGACCCCGCATTGAAAGCCCGTTTCGACCAGTTGAAGAACTTTGGCATCACTGGCCCGGAAACGGTGGAAGTGCCGGGGGGGAACGCCAAGATGAATGAGTTTCAAGCTGCGATGGGGTTATGCAACTTGCGTCATATCGATGAGACGATCACGCGGCGGAAACGCGTGCGCGAGCAATATGACGCGTTGCTCAAAAATGTCAACGGGGTCCGAATCCTGACACCTCAACCGGGCGTCGAAACGAACCATTCCTATTATCCCATCATCTTGACAGCGGAACAGAATCGACGGGATGAGCTGCATGACGCTCTAGCGCAGGAAGGCATCTTCACCCGGAAATATTTCTATCCGCTCGTGACGGATTATGCGTGGAATCACAATCGGTTTGCGAGCCGCCGCACACCCGTCGCCCGCGAGATTGCCGAACGGGTGTTGACCCTTCCACTCTACCCGGACCTTGCCTTAGAAGACGTGACCCGGATTTGCACGATGATTCAAGAAAGGATGATGAAGCGATGAAAGGGATCATATTAGCAGGTGGGAACGGAACACGCCTCTACCCGATGACAAAGGCCGTCTCCAAACAATTGTTACCGATCTACGATAAGCCGTTGATTTACTATCCGATGTCCGTATTGATGCTAGCGGGGATTCGGGAAATCTTGCTCATTTCGACCCCGCAAGACATCGGTGGATATGAGCGTCTGTTCGGGGACGGCCATCAGCTCGGTATCGACATCTCGTATAAAGTGCAGACGAAGCCGGTCGGACTGGCCGATGCCTTTATTCTAGGGGCAGACTTTATCGGTGATGACTCGGTCTGTCTCATTTTAGGAGATAACGTCTTCTACGGACCGGATTTGACTCGTTTCTTGAAACACGCACAAGCCAAAAAACAAGGGGCGACCGTCTTCGGCTATCCGGTAAAAGATCCGCGCGCCTTTGGCGTCGTCGAATTCGATGCCCACAACCGAGTCGTCTCGATCGAAGAAAAACCGGCGGCCCCAAAATCGAATTATGCGGTCCCGGGCCTATATTTCTACGACAATCAAGTCGTCGATTTCGCCAAACGTGTCGAACCTTCCGCAAGGGGCGAACTTGAAATCACGTCAATCAACAACATGTATCTCGAGCGCGGGGAGTTGAACGTCGTGCTGTTCGGACGAGGGATGGCATGGCTCGACACCGGAACGCCAGAAGGAATGATCAAAGCGTCCGTGTTCGTCCAAACGGTGCAAGAGCGACAAGGTTATTATATCGCTTGCCTCGAGGAGATTGCCTGGCGTCGCGGATTCATCACACGAGACGAGTTGAAGGATATCGGTTTGACGCTCAAGATGACCGATTATGGACAATATCTCTTATCACTCGTCGAGGAAGGGGAGAGAACGGATGCGAACAATCCTAGTGACTGGCGGAGCCGGGTTCATCGGTTCAAATTTCATAAAACACTTGCGGGCAAAACATCCAACGTACCGCATTCTTAACGTCGATGCGCTCACGTATGCAGGGAATCTGGAGAACCTGCAGGAGTTCGAGGCGGATTCGCTCTACCAGTTCGCGAAGGCCGACATCCGTGACCGACAAACGATGGACCGATTGTTCACGACGTATGAAGTCGATGAAGTCGTCCATTTCGCAGCAGAATCGCATGTGGATCGGAGCATCACCGAACCTGAACTGTTTTTGACGACAAACGTTCTCGGGACGCAAGTGCTACTCGACACGTCGATGCGTCATTGGAAAGTCGCTCCTGACGATAAGTACAGCCGGGAGTATAAGGCAGGTGTCTGTTTTGTCCATGTGTCGACGGACGAAGTATACGGATCACTCGGTGCGACCGGTTATTTCACCGAGGACTCGCCGATTGCCCCCAACAGTCCGTATTCGGCCTCGAAAGCGAGCTCTGACCTGCTCGTTCGGGCCTATCACGAGACGTACGGGTTGCCGGTCAAGACGACGCGATGCAGCAACAACTACGGGCCGTATCAGTTCCCGGAGAAGCTCATCCCACTCATGATTCATAACTGTCTGTCGAATTTGCCGCTACCGGTTTACGGAGACGGGCAACAGATTCGGGACTGGTTGCATGTGAGCGATCACTGTGAAGCCATCGATGTCGTTCGAGAGAACGGAAGGTTCGGCGATGTTTACAACATCGGGGGGCACAACGAAAAAACAAACTTGGAGCTCGTTCACATCATCCTTAAAGCGTTCGGACAGTCAGACGAGTTGATTCAATTCGTGAAAGACCGTCCGGGACACGATCGACGTTACGCGATCGACGCGACCAAGATGGCCGACGAACTCGGGTGGACTCCACGATATCGGTTTGAAGATGGAATCGCCGAGACGATTCAATGGTATGTGGAGCATCCCGAATGGATCGAACGGGTCGTGTCCGGTGCGTATCAATCTTACTACGACTCGATGTATTCTTCGTTCCGATAGGAGGGAGTTCCCATGTATTCACGTTTTTTGAAACGTCCGCAAGATATGATTCTTGCGACGGTCTCACTGCTCGTTTTAAGTCCCGTCCTCGTCACGATTGCCGGTCTCATCAAGTGGAAGCTCGGGGGACCGGTACTGTTCAAACAAAAACGTCCGGGGAAGGACGGCGTCGTCTTCGAGATGGTGAAGTTTCGGACGATGACCGACGAGCGGGATGAGCATGGGGAGCTGTTACCGGACGAGGCCCGTCTGACCCCGTTCGGGAACAAGCTTCGTTCGCTCAGTCTCGATGAGCTGCCGAGCTTGTTCAATATCGTCAAAGGCGACATCGCCATCGTCGGACCGCGCCCGTTGCTTGTCGAGTATTTACCACGCTATAACGACGAACAGCGCCGACGACATGTCGTCCGTCCCGGACTGACGGGACTCGCCCAAGTCAATGGAAGGAACCGGCTGTCTTGGCCCAATCGTTTCGCTCTCGATGTGAAGTATGTCGACAACGTCACGTTCCTCAATGACTGGAAGATCATCTTGCAGACGGTCGGGAAAGTCGTGAAGAAGGACGGTATCTCGTCTGATACGGCGGCGACGATGGAGGCGTTTATGGGGGATGAACGATGACACGTGTCGTCAAATGAAGCGAGCGGGCTCCATGGCCCGCTCGCTTTCTTATGTGTCGTTTACTTTGGCAATTTTCATCAGAACGTCACTCGAGTCTTCCAGGAAAACGTGATATAACTAAATATGTGAATTATTGAACAAATGGAGGTTTACACATGAAACGATTTCTATTCTTGCTCATAGGTTTGATTGTCATCCTCGCAGCCTGCAGCCAAAGCGAGGCCGTCGACACGACAAAACTGCACACATACACGAAGTACGAGCTCCCGCTCCAAGAAAAAGTTGTAATCGGGGAAGGAGAACACGAAATCGTGTTCGTCTTCGACTACAGCTGTCCGTGGTGCAAAAAATGGATGGAAGAGCTACTGCCGGAGATCGAGGAGCGCTGGCTCGAGACGGGCGAGGCGACGTTCAAAGGACAGCCGCTCGTCTTGTTGAACGAACAGTCGCAACTGCTCGCGAACGTGGACTATAATGTGGAACGACTCATCCCGGACCGCTACTATGAGGTACAGCGTGCCATCGGACTCGACTCCGGGTCTGACGGGTTCGGGACTGAAGCCTACGTCCGGGAACTCGCGTCCGAGTTCAACCTCAACGCGGACGAATTGCTTGAGAACCATGTCGATATCGGCATCCAAAACTCACGGCTGTTTACACGGGACTTCGGCGTCGCCTATGTGCCGACGGTATACGTCGACGGGATCCAGCTCGTGGATGCTTTCAGCTTGGAGGAAATGGAACAAGTCATGGATGGGACAATCAAAGCCGGTGATCAAGTCGAACTACCCGAGAATTAAAACAACCCCTCGTCACGGCGACGAGGGGTTGCATCATAGATTCTCGATATACGGTTTGACGAAGAAATCGAACAGCTCGGCGTCAAGCAAATACCGATTCATGTAGAACGGGTCGTTGTCCGGTATTATTGGTTTCAGAATTAAGAAATTTGCTTGTTTTGCTTCCTTTGTCTGTCCTTGCGCCACTTCCAAACGAACAGACCGATGAGCGCAAGAAGTGGAGCAGCGACCCATGGACGGGCTTCGATGATGGCGACGAGCTCAAAAATTGACAACCAACCGCTAATCATGATGAGAATCAGCAGGAAAGTCTTAAGCCCACCTCGAATAGGAAACCAGTAGAAGACGAAAAGCGAAATTAAAAAGAAAGCGAGCAATCCCATGCGGTTATTCCTTTCTAGCCTCATTTTGACTCATTATAGCAGAGAATATTCGTAGAGTGTTAGAGCCTTCCCTTGCTCGGTGCTTTTCGGTACTGTTAATAGAAGACTATTGAAGGAGGAACTATCGTGAAATTTGGAATCATCGGCCTTGGCTATGTCGGGCTGGCCACCCTGTGTGGACTAGCGAAAGCGGGGCATGAGGTCATCGGTGTCGAGAAAGATCAACCGAGACTGCTCCGTCTCATGAACGGGGAAGTCCCGTTCCACGAACCAGGAATGGCAGACGTATTGCGGGACTATCCCGGCTCGATCACGTTCACGGACTCGATCGCCGATGTGGAAACGGTCGATTATCTCGTCCTCGCCGTCGGCACGCCGAGCAAGAGTGACGGCAGCTGTGACTTGACGTTCGTCGACGAAGCCTTGTCTGAGGTCAAGTCGAAACAAAAAATCATCATCCGGAGCACGGTGCCACCGGGTACGACCGACTTGTTGTCGATCATGTACCCGGCCCACACGTTCGCCGTCGTCCCAGAGTTTCTCCAAGAAGGTCGCGCCCTTGCCGACGTGTTGAAACCGCACCGCGTCGTCATCGGCAGTGACAACCTTGAGATGTCCGAAGAGGTCGCGGGCATCTACGGGCGCCTCGGCGTACCGCTCGTCTGCACGTCACCGATCGATGCGGAGTTCATCAAATACGCCTCGAACGCGTTTCTCGCCACGAAGATCAGTTTCATCAACGACTTGGCACGTCTCGCCGACAAGGCCGGGGCGGATATCACGACGATCGCCGACGGGATGGGGCTCGACCCGCGCATCGGGCGTTCGTTCTTGAACGCCGGTCTCGGTTACGGGGGTTCGTGTTTCCCAAAAGACATGCAAGCGCTCTTGAACGTCGCCCACGAGAACGAGCTTGACTTGCCGGTCATCAGCGCCGCTATGCACTCGAACGACTCGCAAATGGCGTACGTCGCCTCGAAAGTCGAGCACAAGAGCGGCATCAAGGTCGCTTTCCTCGGCCTCGCCTTCAAACCGGAGACGGATGATATGCGTGACGCGCCGTCCGTCACGCTCGCTCGCCACTTGGCGTTGCGTGAAATCGATATCGTCGGTTACGACCCGCTCGCCAAATGGGATTATCCACAGGCGATGACGCCTGAAGCGGCGCTCAAAGGAGCGGACGTCGCCATCCTTGTCACGGAATGGGACGAGCTCGTCAACTTGAAACCGGAAGCGTTCGACGGGATGCGGACGAAACGATTGATCGACGCCCGGAACGCTTGGAAATATGCACGTGACCCGGGCACCGTCCAGTACGAAGGGGTCGGCCGGATGCAAAACAAGGCGAATACGCCGTCATCGATGTGACAAAAGGTGAGACCCCGCGGGGCCTCACCTTTTTCACGACTTCATCTGTTCTTTCGTCGGCCCCATGACGCCTGGCACCGTGAGTCCCGCCTGACGGAGGAGCACCGTCATCTGGCCGCGGTGGTGCGTCTGGTGATCGATCATCATGCGCAGGACGGCGCCACGCGGCTTTCTTTCACCGTGGACGTCGACTTCTTCTAATAAATAATCGTCCGAGAACTGTTCGGCCGCCTGGCTAATCTCATCGGCGTAGCGCGCGTACTGGTCGGCGATGGCTGATGCGTCAGTGGGCTGCGTCAAACTTTTCAAGGCCGACAAGCGGAAGCCGAGTAAGTTCGTGAAATATCCGAGCGCGGTCGTCACGTGCCAACCGATCCATCCAAGCGAGTTATGGCCTGGGACGATTTCTTGCCCGAGCGCCTCGTCGGTGACGGCGCGGAGCACATTGAGCGTGCCGGTCGACGATTTGGTCCAATCTTGTAGAAAATCTGCTTTCGTTCGATACATCGAATTCCTCCTTAAGCGTTTTGACTCGAGTATAAGACATCCTTGTTCCCTAGGCACGTCTCATGATTTTGAAACGTTCGGTCTCATTTTCACGTAGACTATAGAAGAAAGGGGGATGCCTCTATGTGGGGATTTATCATCGCAGCACTTATTTTGTATTTGCTCGGCTTCGCCGTCCATCGGCTGGGCTGGCACTTTCTCATCTCTGGGTACAATACGATGAAGCGCGAGGACAAGGCGCGCGTCAACATCAAGGCGGTGGCGCGGCTGCTCGGGTTCATGTGTTATGGTATAGCGACGATCTTCCTGCTGATCGCCGCCATCCACGGGCTCGGGTTCGGACTCGACATCCCGGTCGAGCCGTTCTTCATCTTGATGCTCGTCCTCGTCGTCGTCACGCTTTGGCGCGCCCAAAAATATGACGGCAACATCTATGACGAGGACGGGAACATTCGTCCCGGCGGCAAAAAACGGCTCATCCCGCTCGTCGTCGTGTTGACGTTTCTCGTGACGTTCGTGCCGGGCCTTTGGTTCTGGTTTAGTCAACCGACCGAGGTGACGCTCACCGATTCGGCACTCGTCATCGAAGGCGTCTACGGCGAGACGGTGCCATACGATGAAATCGAAACCGTCACGTTGACGTATCGGCCGAGTCTCGACCGACGAACCAACGGTGCCGCCGTCGGCTCACGCTTGACCGGCCACTTCCGGACGACAGGCGGGGAAGATGTGCTCGTCTTCCTCGACCGGGATATCGAGGCTACCGTTCGCATCGACTGGAGCGGCAAGCCAATCTATGTGAACGTGGAGTCGAACGAAGCGACGGAAGCGTTGTATGAGGAGGTACGATTGAAATGACCCAACCCTGGTATACACGGCATATGCCGTTCTTTTTCCTGACGTTCTTGTTCGCGCCGCTGACGTTGCTCTTGCTCGTCTGGCGCTGGGAGATGTTCGAGGGACACGAGCGGGGCATCAAACTGTTCTTCGCCATCGGGATGACCGTGTTCATCGTGTTCGGGCTGTTGCCGCGCGGTTCGCTCCCGATCATCTTGCCAATCATCGGACTGTTGATCGCGCTGAAACTCGTCTTCAATCTGATCAAACGAAAAACCGGCTGACATCTGTCAACCGGTCGAACGGGGCCGTCTCACTTAAGTGAGACGGCCTCTTTTTTCATTCACCCACGTCTCGAACGCGGTCGCGTCGAGGGCCGGGGCGTAGTAATAACCTTGACCGAGCTCGACGCCTTCGGCGATGATGCGGTCCAAGTCTTGTTTCGTCTCGATTCCTTCGGCAAGCGACGTCAGTTCTTGTTCACTGGCGAAGCGCGAGACGGCGCGGAGGAACGACGTGCTGTCCTTCGCTTTTCCGCTGACGTACATGCGGTCGATCTTCACTTCTTGAATCGGCAAATGCCAGATCGCCTCGAACGAGGCATAGCCGGTGCCGAAATCATCGATTGAGAGGCAATAGCCGAGGTCGGCGATGTCTTCGAGCCGATCGAGTTCGTTCGTATGCGACATGATGTCGGCCGATTCAGTCAGTTCGATCTTTAAACGTTCCGGAAGCCATGGGTGCATCTCAACCATGTCACGCAATTTGGTGACGATTGACGGGTCGACCGAGTGGGCCGATAGGTTGTACGATAGCGAGATGTCGGCGAACGGTGTATCGCGCCAGGCGATGAGCTGTTGGATGACCAAATCGAGAATCGAATGCGACAGCCACAGGATCTGGTCCGAGCGTTCGGCGATGCGAACGAACTCGTTCGGCGGCACATAGCCGATGTCGGGGTGTTGCCAGCGCGCGAGCGCCTCGGCCCCGACGATTCGGCCCGTCTTCAACTCGACTTGCGGCTGATAGGCGACGGTGATATGGCCTTGTTCGATCGCCTCTGGGAGCGCCTGTTCAATCAAGGCGGCCCATTGGAGCTGGGCGAGGATGCTTGAGTCGTACCAGATGAACGGTGCCCGCGTCTCTTTAGCGTGTTGTAGCGCCTTCGTCGCCTCGAACAGGCAGTCGTTATAATTCGGCGTCGTATGCGTCGCCCCGATTTGGAGATGGACGGTCTGACGCTTTTGGTTGATTAACAGCTCGGTCGGAAACAGCTCTAGCAACTCGTTCTCGTCGACGTTACGGAGCCCTTTTACATACAGCATGAGCGTGTCGTCACGGTAGCGTCCGAACAAGTGGTGCGCGTACTTCTCGAGCCGATCCTCGACGTGTCGGGCGAACTCGGTCATGAGCAGGTCGGCGTACGTCGGGTCGTACCAGTCGACGAGGTGATGGAAGTCGTTCAGTTTGATCAGCAGGAATGTGCCGTCGATGTCTTGTTTTTCCCAGGCGCGGAGGAAACCGTACTCGTTGTAGAGCTCGGTGGCGAGGTCGAAGCGGACGAGCCGATCGACTTTGCGTTCACGCTCGACGCGCTCAGTCTCATCTTCAAGGATGAGGTAGTACGTGAGCGTCTCGCCGCGCTTGAGCGGGATGATCTTGACGTTCAAGAAACGGACGTGCTCGCCTTTCAAATGCAAGATGAACTGGGCGCTCGTCCCGTTCTCCGTCACCCCGGCGAGCGCCTCGCGCAACAGGCGGCGTCCCGTGTCGGTGAAGAGCTGGTTGATCTCATACAAGTTCCGTTCCCCGAAAAACTGAAGGAATACATCGTTTCGTTCGATGAAGTTGTATGTGTCATCGATCAAGGCGATGGCGAGACCTGTCTCGGAAAAGAGCGATGACCAACGCTCATGATACCGGAGCAAGTCGTCCGACTGTGTCTCGAGCGTGTGTACCGTCGAGTGGACGCTCGTGGCGATCTCCCGGAGCTCGTCCTCGATCCCGCGGAAGTCATGGCTCGGCGGGAACGATTCCGCGACCGGCTCCATGCTCGGGTCGATGGCGAGCGCACGCGCCTTCAAATGCGCCAAATCGTGGGCGTACATCTTGCGCGTGTAGCATAGGGCGAGCAGGAGGCCGGCCGACAACAGGAGCGTGAGGAGAAGGGCGGCGATGGCGAACGCGCCGTAACGGTCACGTTCGGTCATGAGTGTGTCGTTTGCCGTCGAACGCACGGTTTGGAGCGCGGCGTGGGAATCCTCATAGAAGCTCGTCCCGTTGACGTAACGGGCCTCGAGCGTCGAATTGGCGGCCGTTACCCGACCGAGGGCGAGTGCGCTCTCGATCAAATCGTCGACCGATTTGGTTTTAAGTGATGGATTGGTCGCGACGATTTCTTCGATCAGCCGGGCCTCGTTCGCGATCGTCGTCACCTCGAAGTCGAGCCGGTTTTGGTTCGGCGTCTCGGCGAGCAGGTTCGTGACGCCTTCGACGAACGCCATCTGCATCCGCATGACGGCATCGGTCAATTCATAGGCCGTGTTCTCTTGGGCGGTCCGTTCGAGCCCTTGATAGAGCCAGCGTCGGTTGATCGACTCGATGACGTCGAACGGCACGGCCTCGAATCGGCTCGACCCGTCCTCGTTCAACGTGTCCTCGAGCTGTTCAGAGAAACGGAGCAACGCCTCGCGTTCGCGTTCGTCGACCCCGGTCTCGAAGTCGTCGAGCAGTTGGATATTATATTGGAGCGCCCGTTCACGATACGGGGCCGACAAGAGCGCCGTCGGTTGCTCGGAATTCGTCTCGTACAGTTTGGCCGCGTGATGCAAGACGAGATAGGACTCGACCCCGGCCAAATCGGAGGCGTGGTTCAAGTCGCGCACCGTCTCGTCGACGGCGACGTGTTTTTCTTTCCAGTAATAGCTCAGGCCGAGCCCGAATAACAATACGCCGATGAGACAAGCGACGGCGAGGGCCATCGTATAAATCCGGTACGGAATTTTAGCGAATCGATTGTTTCCCATCGGACACCTCCTTCTTTCTCTTCCCATTCTATCTTTCGTGTTCGAGTCTTTCGAGGGAAATCCTGCCCCACGAAAAAAAACCCGACAAAGGTCGGGTCAACGCATGCGTCGAAGGTCACGGTCGTTTGTAACCGATGACGCGTGATTTCCAATATGGTTCTTTACTGATCGTGTTATACCCAAGTCCGTACGTGCCGGCGTGGATGAACGTATCCGCGTCAATCATGATGCCCATGTGTGACGGACCGGCCGTGTACGTGTTCTCGAAGAAGACGAGGTCGCCCGCTTTCGGGACGAACGTCTTGCTGAGCTGTGTTCCGAAATAAGACCCGGCCCAGTACGTGGCGACGTTCGTACGTGGGATGCTATAACCTGCCTGATTGAAGGCGTAATGGATGAGTCCAGAGCAGTCGAATCCGCCGTTGGCAGGGTTCGAGGACGCCCAAATATATGGGGTGCCGACATATTTCTTGGCGACCGCGATGGCGGCAAGACTCTTCGCTAGTCCATCAGACGAGCCTGACGGTGCCGTCACAGAACCTTTCGGCACTGCTTTGACGTATGACGCCGCGACGAAACCGGTCGTATTGCCGATATAAATTTGATGCCAGCCGTTCGACGTTTGAACGACCCGGAGCGTCTGTCCGGCCGTAACGCTGCCGATGACGGCAGAGCTTGTCGAGGCCGAGGCACGGACGTTGAGTGACGGAGTATTGACGACATAATCGAACGATTCGTTGCCTGCACCGCCGTCTCCGGCGTTCGGTGTGACCGGCGCGCTCGGTGCCGTCGTCGTCTGTTTCAAGTAGCCGGTACTGACGTAACCGCTCTTGCCGTTATACGTGACATGCACCCATGTGCCGCTCTGTTTGGTCGCTTTGACGCTTGTGCCGTTCGGGATGTTCGTGACGAGGGCGTAGCCGATCCCTGGGCCTTGACGGACGTTCAAGTTCGCCGTCGTGACGTAAGATTGGTTGATGCTCTGTTCTTTAATCACTGGCTTCGACGGCGCGACCGGCTGGCTCGGCGTCGGTGTTGGTGTCGAGGCCGCTTTCGTTAAATATGTATTGGCGACAAATCCGGTCTTCGTGCCGTATTTGATGTGGGACCAACTGCCCTCAATGCTCAACACGGTGACCGACTTGCCTTTCGGGATTGTGACGAGCACGCTTGAATTCGTCGACTTCGAGGCACGAAGGTTCAAGTTGGCGGTCGTCTTTGACGTCGTCGCTGTCGTCGGTGCCACTGTGCTCGGTGTGGCCGGTTTGACGGATACGGTCGTCAAGTAACCGTTATGTACCCAGCCGGTCTTTCCGCCATAGCTAACTTTCGTCCAAGCGCCGCTTGTTTGGATTGGATTGAGCGTCTTGCCTTTTGGAATCGTGACGAGCACTTTATGTGATGTACCTGCGGCGAGGCGCATATTTAAATTGGCCGTTGTAACGGTACCCGGTCCTGGCGTGGCCGTCGTAGCGGCGGGTTTTACTGTGCTTGGGGCGCTCCCGCTCAATTTGAGCGTCTGGCCGATGGCGAGACGGTCAGAGCTTAAGTTATTGCTGGCTTTCAACTGGGCGACCGACACTTTATGTGTTTGGCTGATCGACCAAAGTGTGTCACCGGCACGGACGACGTGTGTGCTGGCTGCTGCGACTTCATCGGCCTGGGCGATGATGCTTACGGCGGCGATGGCTGCGAATGAGTACATGAGGCCGGACTTAGGGGACATGGGGTCACTTCCTTCTCTGGATTTCAATTGACAATTATCGACAGGTGAAACGATACAATTTTATTGTAGGGGTTACACATACGGCAAGCAATGGTTGAAATGGCTCAATCAGGGGATTTCATTGAAAATGAGGTCAATAATTTTGGGTGTGGGTGAGGCAGGAGTACTAAAGAAACAGGGGAATTGAAAATTGACTTTCTGTTGAATTTTGGAAACCTATTTATATATCTTTTCATGCTATCATGAATGCAAAACGCTTGAACGAGAGTAGGGGACAACATGCACGAGGGGAACACTTCATCACAAATCTATCGACAACATCAAGAGAAACTGTTCGAACTCGTCCGGATGCCCGACGTGACGGAGGAAGCGGTGCGACAGACGCTTCATTACATGTGCGAAGTTGTGTCCGACATGCTCAACGTCGATACGGTCTCGATTTGGCACTTCGATGAGACGTATGCGTCAATCAGTTGCCAAGTTGCTTATTCAAAAGAGAGCGGGCCGAGCGAACCGACGTTGACGGTCATGCGAGGGGACGCACCTGTCTATTTCGACGCGCTACGGACGAACCGGGTGTTGCCGTTTGAGAACGTCCGGACCCATGAATGGGTGAGGGACTTGTACCAGCAGCATTTCGTGGAAGGCCAGCGGGTGAATTCGATGCTCGACGCGCCGATCTATGCAAACAATCAGGCCAAAGGGGTCATCTGTTGCGAGACGTATGAGCCGCGGCAATGGACGTTCATCGAGGAATTGATCGTCAGCACGCTGTCTGACTTTATCGCCATCCTCTATCTCCGGCTCGACCGCCAAGAGATTGATGAACATATCGCCAAGCTCGCCTATACGGATGAACAGACCGGTCTTATGAATTTGAACGGCTTCATCGAACGGGTGGACGCGCTCCGCGAACAGACACCGCATCAGCTCGGCTCGTTGATTTATATGCGGGCGGACGAGTTCCGTTCCGTCGAGACAGCGATCGGTATCCAGCGCGCGGACGACATCGTCATCGAGTTGTCGGAACGGCTCCAACAAGTCGTCGACGTCTCGCTCATGGCACGCGTCTCCCAGTCCGGTTTCTTGCTATGGACGCCTTACGGGGACCGAATCAAAGTCAAAGGATACGCCGATTTGATTTGCGAGACGGTGACGAACGAGCCGTTCGCGGTCGGGGAGCTCGACGTCGTCTTGACGATGAGCGCCTTCATCTCGATCGAGGACAAAGGCCGCTCGACGCTCGAAATGATGGATACGACTCGCATCGCGGCCAATGAGCGTCACGTGCAACGCGGGGGCATCGCTTTTTATGAAGAAGAGATGAGCGAGAAAGCGACGGCCCGACTGACGCTCGAGATGAACCTGCGCAAAGGGCTCACCTTGAACGAGTTTACGATCTATTACCAGCCAAAGATTGAAGCGGCGACGGGCAAGCTGAACGGCTTTGAAGGGTTGATGCGTTGGGTTCATCCGAAACATGGGTTGATCCCCCCGCTCGACTTCATCCCGATCGCCGAGTCGACGGGCGTCATCATCGCGCTCGAGGAGTGGGCGCTCGCTGAGGCATGCCGTCAGTTGAAGACGTGGCATGCCTCAGGACGGATGTATCAACTCGCGCTGAACTTGTCGGCCCGTCACTTCTTGTCGGACGGGGTCGTCGACAAGCTGGCCCAAATCGTCCGAGAGATGGGCGTCTGTCCGAACTACTTGACGTTCGAGATCACCGAGAGTGTCGGGATGGAGAACCAACAACACGTCATCGAGCGCTTCATCGCCTTCCGGGAACAAGGATTCTCGATCTCGATTGACGACTTCGGCACCGGTTTCTCGGCGTTCGTCTATTTGAAGCATTATCCGATCCATGAGATCAAAATCGACCGCCAGTTCATCCAAGTGACGGACAACGACCCGACCGGAAACGTCATCGTGCAGTCGATCATCGAGCTCGCCCGCGGCCTCGAGCTAAAGACGGTGTGCGAGGGCATCGAGACGCCGGAACAGCTGGACACGCTCCGCTCGCTCGGTTGTGACGAAATGCAAGGGTATTACTTCTCGCGACCGCTCCCGATCGACGAGCTCGAGATGTGGATCGAAGATTATGAAACGACAAAAAAGGATTCGCTCCATTGAGCGGATCCTTTTGAATGGACCGTAGACATATCAAATGTCTGCGGTTTTTGTTTGCCTCCCCAGACACGACTCGCTTTTCTGGGGGCAAGCAGGGAGCCGCATCGCGACTTTGTCGCTGCTGGGTCTCCCTTTGCTTGTAATCCCCTAGAAGTCGATCCGTGTCCATGGTCGGGCTAACTGTCTGTAATTGATTGTGTCATGCCGGCAATTCGATGAGAATCGTCGTCCCGGACCCGCGCGCGCTCGTCACCGTCACGGTGCCGCCGTGCGCTTTGATGATGTCCCGGGAAATGGCCATGCCGAGCCCGCTCCCGAGCGCATCGGTCGTGTTCGTGCCCCGATAGTAGCGCTCGAAGATGTAGGGGAGGTCTTTCGCGTCGATGCCGGTGCCGTCGTCTTGAATCGTGATCGTGTCGTGCGCGACGGTGACACGGACCGCTACCGTCTCATCGTTATGGAGCAGGGCGTTATACAAGAAGTTAAGGAGCGCCCGTTTCATGAAGTGCCGGTCGATGGCACGCGTCTCTGCGTCCGTACTCGCGAATGAGATGTCACGCTCGGAGAACCGCGCGTCGTTCAACACGTCGATGACGAGTTCGCGGACGAACGCCTCGAGCCCGGTCTCGACCGTTTCGAGCGGGAAGTCGCCGTGCTGGAGCCGCATCGTCAAATTGAAGTCGTCGATCAGTTCTTTCATATATAACGCCTGTCGCTCGATGACCTCGGCGTATTGGCGCCGATCGGAATCATTCAAGTCCTGGTCGTCGAGCAACTCGGCGTAACCTTGGATCGAGGCGAGCGGCGTCTTCAAGTCGTGCGAGACGTTACTCATCCATTCTTTCCGGCGTTTCTCGAGCTCTTCCCGTTCCGACTCATACGTCGTCAACGTCTCGGACACGTCGTTCAAGTTGGCGAAGACGGGCCGATACATACCGGGCCGTTTCGGTTCGACGGTCGAGAAATCGCGCGCCTTCAACTGGGCGATGCGTTCGGTCAACCGATAGACCGGTTTCGTCAAAATCGAGGTGAAGGCGAGGCCGATCAGCGCCGCGACGGCGAGGTCGACGATGAGTAGGATGAGCCCGGCTCTCGACAAGTAGGCGAGCACGGATTGTGGATCGATCATCGTGACGATGCGGCCCTCGGTCGCCTCGGGGAAGCCGACGAGATAGCTGTAGTCTTCGAACTCCCCGATGAAGTAGAGGACGAGGTCGTCGTCCTTATATTTATAGATATGAATCAATTCGATCGGCGAGTACGCGTCCGGTGCCGTCGCGGGTGCGTCGATGTCGCTGACGACACGGCCCGACGCATCGAGCACTTGCAGGAACGCGTTGTTCGCCTCGAGCGCACGGACCCCGTCCGGGCTGACGACCGGTGCGCCGTCCTCGAGCGTCATATATTGATTGAACGTGCGCGTGAACGTCTCGCCGGAGTTGCTCTCGACGTCATCGATGCCGGTCCGTTGATTAACGAGCAGCGTCACGAGAATGACGACGTTCAAGATGACGACGATGGCGACGATGGCGAGAACCGACACCAAATAGCTGCCGGTCAGTTTCCATTTCATCAATGACCGCCCCCTATGCCTCGAACTTGTAACCGAGCCCTTTGACCGTCTTGATGTAGGTCGGTTGGGACGGATTCGGTTCGATTTTTTCGCGGAGCCGGCGCATGTGCACCATGACGGTGTTGTCGGCACCATAGAACTCTTCGCCCCACACTTGCGTGAACAGCGTCTCTTTGCTGAGAATCCGCTTCGGGTTGCGCAAGAAGCAGGCGAGCAGGCCGACTTCTTTTGCCGTCAGCTCGAGCCGGACGCCATCGCGATACACCTCGGTGCCGTCCGCGTTCAACCGGAACGGGCCGACGATCGTGTCGGCCGGAAGTTCAGGCGCGTCGTAGAGCGAGACGCGGCGGAGTTGCGCCTTGACGCGGAAGGCGACTTCTTTCGGGCTGAACGGCTTCGTGATATAGTCGTCGCCGCCGATGGCGAGGCCGAGAATCTTGTCGACCTCGTCCGACTTGGCGGACAGAAACAAGATCGGTATGTTCGACGTGTTCCGAATTCGCCGACACAGTTCATAGCCCTCACCGTCTGGCAACATGACGTCGAGGATGGCGAGATGGGGTGCGAACCCGGTGAACGCCGCGAACCCATCTCGAATCGTATGGGCCGTCCGAATCTCGCGGAAGCCCTCTTTCTCTAACGCTTTTTGGATGAGCGTACACAAATCTTTCTCGTCGTCGACGATCAAGATGCGTGGTTGTTCCATAGTCATCACCTCTCGCTCAAGCATAACACTTAAGCTTTTTGTAAGGTACGCGTGATTTTAAGTTAAGGTACGGCCTGTATCGTAATGGATAGAAAGAGGTGCTAATGATGAATCCATTACTACAAGTTGATGCTATCCAAAAGACATATGTGACCGGGGGCAATGCCTTCCACGCACTCGATGGCGTGTCGTTCACAATCGACCACGGCGAGTTCGTCGGGATCATGGGGCCGTCGGGGGCCGGGAAGTCGACGCTGTTGAACGTGCTCGCGACGATTGACACACCGACAAACGGTGACATCCTCGTCGACGGGGAGAATATTGCCAAACTCGAGGAAGAGGCGCTCTCGGACTTCCGACGCGACCATCTCGGCTTCATTTTCCAAGACTATAACTTGCTCGACTCGCTCACGGTCCGGGAGAACATCTTGCTCCCGCTCGCCGTCACGAAGACGCCGGTCGATGAGACACGGTCACGCGTCGATGCGCTCGCCAAACGGTTCGGAATCACAGCGATCCTCGACCAATATCCGTACCAAATCTCGGGCGGTCAGAAACAGCGGACGGCGGTGTGCCGAGCGCTCATCTCCAATCCGAAGTTGATCTTTGCCGACGAGCCGACGGGGGCGCTCGACTCGAAGTCGGCGACGGACCTGCTCCAGACGCTCGCTGGACTGAACGAGGCCGAGACGACGATCATGATGGTGACGCACGATGCCTACGCCGCAAGCTTTTGCCGCCGGGTGCTCTACATCCAGGATGGACGGTTGTCGAAAGAACTGATTCGCGGCACGACGTCGCGCGACGCCTTCTATCAGACGATCCTCGACGAGCTGAAGGGCGGTGCGTCCGATGACGCTGTTTGATCTCGCGAAGAAGAACGTCGTCCGCAACTTGTCGCGCTATGCGCTCTACGTCGGGACGACCATCTTCTCGATCATCATCTATTTCACGTTCGCGACGCTCAAACATAGCGATGAGATCAGCGGCATGGCCGAGACGTCGGGGCAGATTCGAAGTTTAATGAACGCCTCGACGTTCATCTTGCTCGTCTTCGTGGCTTTGTTCATCGCCTACTCAAACGCTTTCTTTTTAAAAGGGAGAAAACGCGAGGTCGGGCTCTATTCGCTCCTCGGGGTGCGCAAGAAACAGATCGGGACTCTTCTTTTGTTCGAGAACCTCGTCATCGGGGCGGTGTCGCTCCTCGTCGGGATCGGACTCGGTCTGCTCGGGTCGAACGCGCTGTTACAGCTGTTGCTCCGCTTGATGAACAGCGACTTGTCGATCGGCTTCACGGTCGCGACGTCGGCCCTCATCGAGACGACGCTCGTGTTCGTGGCCATCTTCTTGTTCACATCGTTCCAAGGCTATCGGGTCATCTACCGCTTCAAATTGATCGAGCTGTTCCATGCCGACAAGAAAGGCGAGGACGTCCCTCAGGCGAGCCCGTTCATGGCACTCCTCGGGGTGCTCGTCCTCGGTGCGGCCTATTGGATCGCGCTGCAAGACTTGGCGACGTCACCGCTCTGGGGGTATCTCACGGCGGCGATGCCACTCCTTATCATCGGCCTCACAATCGTCGGGTCGGGCCTGTTGTTCCATAGCGTGCTCATCTTCATCCTCGCCCGCTTGAAAGCGAAAGAGCGCTTTGCGTGGCGCCGGCTCAACTTGTTGACGACGTCACAGCTCCTGTACCGGATTCGCGGCAACGCCAAGACGCTCACGCTCATCAGCATCATCAGTGCGACGGCGATCACGGCCGGCGGGGCCATCTTCAGCGTCTATTATTATGCTGAGCAACAAGTCACGTCGTACGCCCCGTACACGTTCGCCTGGCAAGGCGAGACGCGTGTCATCGACGCCGACGTGCTCCATCAGACGACGGTCCTCGAGAAGACGGTCCGTGTCGCTGGGGAGATGGGGGAACGGGAATACGGCGTCATCGACGAGTCGACGTTCCGAGACGTCGCGTCCGATATGGGCTGGGAAACACCTGAAACACTAGCGGCCAATCAAGTCTATTTGATCGACCCGTTCTATGACGAGCGGTTCTCGATTGACGTGACCGAGGTCGAACTTGACGGTGTGAAGCATGAAGTCGCCTCCCGCTATGAGGAGACACCACTCAACGTCATGACGTTCGGCGGCTTGCTCCTCGTGACGCCGGATGACGTGTTCACGGCACTGCCGGAACCGGCGGTGACGTACCAGGCCGTCTCGGTCGCCGATTATAAAGAACAGACCGCCTTGTCGGAGTCGTTATCGGACGAGGCGAACTTCTCGAGCGCGACGGCGTTGTATAGCGAGGCGATGGCCGTGCATGGTGCACTGTTGTTCGTCGGCAGTTTCCTCGGACTCGTCTTCCTCGTCGCCACCGGCAGCATCATCTACTTCAAGACGATGACCGAGGCGGAAGAGGACCGGCCCAAATACGCGGTGCTCCGGAAAGTCGGCATCTCGAAACGGGACGTGAAACGAACGATCCGTCAACAGGTCGCCGTTGTGTTCCTGGCGCCGTTCTCACTCGGGATCGTGCATGCCTCGGTCGCCCTCGTCGCATTCTCGCGGTTGCTTGGGATGGATTTCACGGTGCCGGTGCTCGTCTGGATGGGTGTGTATAGCGCCATCTATACGCTCTACTACGTGTTGACCGTACGCCGATTCACGAAACAAGTGATATAAAGGAGAGATCATCATGAAAAAAGGAATCATCGCGAGCCTCGCGCTCATCATCGTCATCATTGGGCTCGTCAATATCGATTGGCAACGGCTTGGGAAGGATCATGTCTACGTGCAAGTCGGGGAGGCGACGGAAGTGGAAGAGACGACGCTCGATTCGGGCGACGTCGTCCGTCGCTACGTCTATTCAACGGATGCGCTGACAAAGGACGGGGATGCGCAAGCGGTTACGTTCACGGCGGCGAAAGAGCTTCGGAGCGGGGCGTACTTGAAGCTGTACGTCAAAAATGGAGATGAGGTCACGTCGTACGATGAAGTGTCGGTCGCGGACATTCCCGAGGCGGCTCGTGAGAAATTATAAGCCATCCAAAAACAGCCCTTCCTGAATCTCAGGAAGGGCTGTTTCATGCCCGCTCATTCATGCGGGAGTTCAGTTTTCAATTCTAGTTGAAGTATGTAAGTTAATTCTTTATGGGCCACCTCGGAAAAACGTGTTTTTTTCACATGTGTCCGAGGACGCAGTCCGCATTCCAATGCGATGTCGACGATGGTCCGAATCTGATTTTCCGTATAAAAGCGCTTACGTCCCATCGTGAACGGGGTCGGTGGCAAGACGCCGTCGGTTTCCCATTTGATCAGCTGTTGCTGGCTGCGGGGAATCCCGGCGACATGAAACGCACGGCTCAGTTCTTTTAGTGGATAGACGGTCAATGGGCGTTCGTTGTACAGGAGCGGCTTCGCGTTTTCAGGGCGATAATCATCCCAGTCGGTCGCGTAAAACGTCAGGTCGGTATGGTCGAAGTCGAGTTGAGCGGAAGGAATAGAAGTGTTGAGTGCGAAGTCTAAGCTGTTCATCTAGAGTATCTCCTTCTTCAAGTCAAACTGGTCATTTCGAAAATGCCCTCCTCAGTATAGTACCCCATTTTCAAGTAATTAACTGTCAGTTTTTTCAAAGTGGGGAAATGAATTCGTGGGACTTTAGGCGTGTTTTCGAAATTCGGTTGACGACTATTAAGATACCCTAATTGGTATGTAAATTCAAGGAATAAAGCCGATTTGTAACGATGAATGCGAATTCATTCAGGATGGGTCTATAGTCGTTACGAAAAGGTTACAAGAAAAATGAGCAAACATTCACCAACTTCGGTTAATAGGGGCGAAGGAGGTGAGACATATGGCAGTGTATCGAGAATACGCAAGCGTCTTTTATCTTGACACGAAGCGGCTCGTTGACGGCAAGGAAAAACGTCAGCTCGTCCGGTTCGGTCCACTCGGTGCGCGGATGGAGACCGAGGAAATCAAGCAGTTCGGTGATCTGTTGATCCCGCTTCTCGAGGTCGAATCCGCCGCATACGTCGTGTCGCGTGAATTCCACGTGACGTTCTAATTGGAGGAACCCTTGATGCGTGTATCGAACCGTTCCACCGGAGCCTGTTCCGATGAGCGGGTGGCCGCATGAGCTGGCCCGAACTCATCTCGAATCTCGGCTTCCCGATCGTCGTCTCGCTCTATCTGCTTCACCGGATCGAGACGCGCCTTGAGCGCATGATTCAACTGCTCGAACGTCTCGACTCGACCTATCCATCTGAATTGTAATCCATCCCCGAAAGGAGCCATCCCCTATGGCCGTATTGACTGAAAAGAAAGCCACGCTTGTCTTGACGACGCACCATGATTTGAACAGCTTGAAACCTACGAAGAGAACGCAACGTTTCGGTCCGATCCGGGCAGAGCTCACGGCGGACAACGCCGAGGCGTTCGGTCACCTTATGCTCGACTTGACCGAGCAAGAAGATTTCACCGTGTCGGTCGTTCGCGAATACGATCTCGTCTAATCATACCCACATCCAAGGAGGACTAACCCATGACTGAAACTAAAGTAGAAATCGCATTTTTGGACATGTTCAATAAAGTATCCCGCTTCCGTTTGAACAACGTGAAACAACCGGTCGATCCGTTGAAAGTTCAAGCGCTCGCCGACTTCATGGTCGCCAACGACCCGCTCGGTAAGAGCGTCGTCAAATGGACGGAGATCAAGATGATCGAAGGCACGCAGACCGTGTTGAACGTTCAATAACGTGTCAAGAGATGACTGAGTTTTCAGTCATCTTTTTTTATTTTGGTCAATCCGCTTTAGATTCCTCGACGTCAAGACGATATAGGAAGAAACGTTGCATGCGAGAGGGGAATAATACATATGTCAGTGAAACAGAAGTGGACAGCCTTACGGAACCGGTTAAACGTCCGGCGCTTTCAATGGAAACCGAAACGACGAAAATCGAGCACACGTCCAAAACAGCGAGTGACCATAAAGAACCTGACAATCCGTCAAAAGCTGTGGGGACTCGTCATCCTCGCGCTCCTCATGGTCGCAAGCGTCGGCGGTTACTCGCTCTTGTCGCTCGCCGATGCGAACCGGCAAGGCGATGATATCGTCAACAACTGGAACAAAGGGCTCGATTATGCCCACGAACTGAACACGCTCGCGGCGAACTATCGCGCGCTCGAACTCGAACATATCGTGACGGACGACGCAGCCGCGAAAGAAGCATTGATGGCAGAGATGAAAGATATTCGGACGCGCATCAATGAGATCGCCCCGAAATATGAACAGACGGCGACGGGCGAGACGGACAAAGAGTTGTTCGCCAACTTCAGCCGCCAGTGGGAGATGTATCAACGCGTGTCGGACAACATGCTCATCTTCAGTACGTCTGGCAACAACGGGATGGCCCGTTCGTATTATGATGCCCAGTCCCAATCGACTTATGATAACTTCACGCAGCGCTTGACCGAGCTCGTCGATTACAACTCGGAAGGCTCGCAGCGTGTCGGCGCCGACATGGAACGCGAGTTCGGGCAGTCGCTCATCGCGTTGCTTGCGGTGACGATTGGTGCGGTCGTTCTCCTATTGTTCCTTGGACTGAGCTTATTGCGCTCGATCATCAAACCGATGCGGGTGCTCCAAGAGAAGTTTGATGAGTTGGCCTCACAGGGCGGCGATTTGACGATGGCCATCCCGGTCACATCGAACGATGAGATCGCGCAAGTGAGCCGCTCGTTCAACACGTTCCTCGCCACGTTGCGCGACATCATGATTGATGTCGACAAGACCGCGAAAGTCGTCCTCGTCTCGTCAAAAGAAGTAGCAACGGAAGTGACACAACTGAGCCGTTATATGGAAGAGACGTCAGGCACAGTCGAGGAACTGACGGCGGGTATGGAAGAGACGGCCGCATCCTCGCAAGAGATGAGCGCGTCGACGACCGAGATGGGCAGTTCCATCGATTCCATCGTCGACTTGTCGAACGACAGCGCGACGACAGCGGGTGATGTCGAACGTCGCGCCCACGCCATGCGTGAACAAGCCGTCGCCTCGAAGACGGAAGCGAACGCCATCATCGAGCAGAAACGCATCGAGCTCGACGAGGCGATTAAAGGGGCGCAGTCGGTCGAACAGATCCGTGTCTTGACGAGCGCCATCCTCACCATCGCCGACCAGACGAACTTGCTTGCCTTGAACGCATCGATCGAGGCGGCCCGGGCCGGGGATGCTGGCCGCGGCTTCGCCGTCGTCGCCTCGGAGATTCGTAAGCTGGCCGAGAACTCACGCCAGACCGTGAACGAGATTCAAGCGGTATCGCATACGGTCATCGACTCGGTCGCCCGGCTCAACACCAGTTCGGCCGATATGCTGACGTTCCTCGATACGAAAGTGCTCGCGGATTACGACCGGCTCGAGGAGTCGGCCACACAATATGAGTCGGACGCGAACGTGTTCGGACAGACGGCTGAGACGTTCGAGGCGAACGCGCTCCAACTCCGCCATATGACCGACAGCATCCTTCACGTCATCCAAGAAGTCGCGACGACCGTGACCGAAGGGGCGGACGGGACGCAGTCCATCTCGGAGAAAGTCCAGCTGTCCGTCGAACGGTTCAACGACGTGCAGACACGGATGCAGGAGACCGAACAGCGTGCGATCGAACTCTCGAACCGGGTATCACAATTCAAGTTATGAAGCTAGACCGCAGCCCAATGCTGCGGTTTTTTTGTGACAAAAAATGGAACATAAAACTCGTAAATAAGGTAAATCGATAAAAGAATTGGAAACAAATATGGAAAACCGTTTGCGCAAACCGATAGAAATCATGTGATTCCAAAATAAGATAGAAATAGAGGTGTAAGAGGACGAGTTCCTCGAGAAGATGAAAAAAAGGCTAAATCAACTCACATTGACGCAGAAATTATTTGGCGGGATTGGAATGATTCTTTTACTCGTCGTAGTCGGGATGGGTTACAATCTGATGGCGCTGAACGATGCGACGAGCCGATATGAAGAAATGATTTCATCAGATGTCATGCGAATGAAGGCGGCCGACGAACTGTCATTAGGGATGGTCCGTCAGGCGTATGGCCTTCGTGGTTATATTCTAGAACAAGAGCCGGCCCGGCTTGAAGCCGAGCAACAAGGGTCAGAAGAGAAAAAAGAAGCAATCAACGCCCTGTTAGAACTCTCGCCTTCGACAGAAGAGACGAAAGAACTAGAGAACCTGATGTCATACGCATTAGGTTACGATGATTTGGCGCAACAGTTGATCCAAGCAATCGATGCGGATGATCAAGAAACGGTCGACCGTCTCGCGCTTCGGCTGATGCCGGATGTGACGGCATCGATTATCGAGTCGGGCGAGACGATGCAAGCGGAATCGGAAGCTGCGATGTTAGAAAAGCAGGCGCAACTTGAGAGCCGCGGTCAAAGTGCCTTTATATACTCCGCAGTAATCGCTGTCATCATTTTCGTACTTACTCTAGGAGCCGGATACTTCCTTCAGCGCATGGTCACGGTACCGCTCCGTCAACTATCGGACGAGGTCGGCATCGTCGCCGACGGCGATTTGACACGCGCCGACCTTCAAGCGCTCACGCGTGATGAAATCGGCGAGTTGATGCTTGGCTTCAATCAGATGAAAGGCAACCTCCGCGAACTCATCGACGAAGTGAGCCGGAACGCCCAAGAGATCACAGCTCAGTCGGAAGAACTGTATGCCAGTACAGAAGAGATGTCCTCGCAAACAGAAGAGACGACGCGGATGATTGAACAAGTCGTCGCTGAGACGGTCAACCAGGCAGCGGCTGCCTCGAAGAGCGGACAAGCGGTCGCGGCGGCTGATGAGGGCGTCGAACGAATCGCCACATCGATCGGGACGATCAGCCAAGACGTCCAGACGAGTCTGAAGCTCGCCGAACGCGGCGAACAGACGATTCAACAGGCGAAGCAAGAAGTGCTTGCCCTCGAATCGGAGACGGTCGTGACCGGCCAGTCGATCACGGCGTTGAAACAACAATCAGACGAGATTGCCCTCATCACCGAGGTCATCCAGTCGATCACAGACCAGACGAACCTGCTCGCCTTGAACGCGGCCATCGAAGCGGCCCGGGCCGGGGAACAAGGGAAAGGCTTCGCCGTCGTCGCTGAAGAAGTCCGCAAGCTCGCGGAACAGTCGAAACAATCGGCGTCCCAAATCGCCGGCTTGATCGAGTCGATTCAAGTCCAGTCGAACGCGGTGCTCGAGCGTCACGCCATCAGTGCCCGTCGCGTCGAGACGAACACGGCGCTGCTTGAAGAAGCGACGGCGTCGTTCCAACAAATCGTCGGGCAATTGCACGCCTCGGTCGAGAACACGGAACAGATCCGGGTCGCCTCGAGTGAGATCGCGACGACGACGAAACAAGTCGCGACAGCGGCAATCCATATGGCGAGTGACAGTGAAGTCACGGCCGAGACGATGCGTAGCGTCGGCGAGACGGCCGACGCCCAACTCGCGATGATTCAAGAGTTGAACGGTGTCGCCGAGTCGCTCGGCAATATGACCGGTGACTTGCAGACGCTCATCGGGCGCTTCCAAACATAAGACGAACCGTCCTTTCCTGTTCAGGGGAGGATGGTTTTTGCGTGTTGTCAGGATTGACGGGATAGTGTTTCGGGAATTGCGGGAGAGAGACAAAATCTCGATTCCATCGAAAAGGAGACAGATCATGAAATATACTGTCATCACCGGAGCAAGTTCAGGCATTGGCTATGAAGCGGCGAAAGCGCTCGCCAAGCAAGGGAAGTCGCTCGTGCTCGTGGCGCGTCGTCACGACGAGCTCGAGAAGTTGCGAAGTGAGATCAAATCGATTTCACCGAAGAGCGACGTCATCATCAAGGCGAAAGACTTGTCGTACAGCGAGAACGTGTACGGATTGTATGAGTCGCTCGCAGACCTCGACATCGAGACGTGGGTCAATAACGCCGGGTTCGGAGACTCGAATCTCGTGAAAGACGTCGAGGTCGGGAAGATGGAGAATATGATCCGCTTGAACGTCGAGGCGTTGACGGTGCTGTCGAGCCTGTACGTCCGGGATTATCATGATGTGGAAGGGGCGACACTCGTGAACGTCGCTTCCGTCGTCGGGTATCACATCGCCAAAAAAGGCGTCACGTACAGCGCGTCGAAATTCTTCGTCAGTGCGTACACGGAAGGGCTTGCCCGTGAGCTCATGAACGACGGGGACAAACTGCGTGCGAAAGTGCTCGCACCGGCCGCGACGGAGACCGGTTTTGCGAACCGTGCCCGTGAAGAAGAGGACTTTGACTATAGCCAAAACGTCGAGAAATATCATACGGCCGAAGAGATGGCCGAGTTTTTGATGCAGTTGCTCGAGAGCGATCAAGTCGTCGGGATCGTCAACCACGAGGATTACTCGTTCGAGTTGCGCGGTCCGATTCATCCGTATATGGGGTAAGTAAGTAAATAAAGTGATTGTGCTCTGAAGAGTCATGTGAGATATATTAGGCACATACATTGTGTATTAGACGTATTCATTAAGAGTGATAGTATGGGAAAGCAAAATCAATATGAGAGAAAATTGATTAAGCATGGCGATTCTGTTTGCGTTTCTATTCCAATGACTGTGTTGCGAAAATTGAAGTTAGATGTGGGTGACGAGGTCTCGATATTGACGATAGACAAGGGCATCTTGATTCGACCGCTTGAGGATACAGTACAAACGGATATCGATTCAAAATTTTCTGATGACATGGAAAAAATAATCGAGCAGCACAACGATACGTTCAAAGGATTAGTGGAACGTTAATGCTTTTGAAGAATATAAGGATCAAAGCTGATTCGAATCAGAACATGTGTTCAAAATAAACATTCTGACAGGTAGTACACCAAACAGCCCGAACCCTTTCAAAGAGTTCGGGCTGTTTGTTTACATTTACGACGAACGCATCGAATCCCCATACCCTCCGGTCAAGCGGTGCGTGAGCCGGTGATACCAGTAGCGGAGACGTAAGCGGTATACATATAGTCTTGACGTGTTTGGCAAGACGACGTTGTCGATATAATCGGCGAACATGGCGCGGAACATATGGTCCTCGCTATCGTCATACGTCGCGCTCCACATGCCGTGCTCTTCGACCTCGAGCAACATCGCAATCGTCTCGTCATCGAGCTGATGATTATCTTCCGGTAATCGTTTGACGAGCATCTCGACCCGATGGCTACAGATGGACGCATAGAGCGAATGGGCGCGCGGGTTGCGCGGGTTCGCGTTCAAGTACCCGATGGCCACCTTGAGGAGCTCATCGTTCATCTCGAGCGGAATCTCATCGAACGCTTGGAAGAATTCGAGCAGCATCGGCACGGTCTCTTCGTTGAACCCGGCGAGCCGGACGTAATGCATCAAGTGGAGTCCGGCCTCCCCGTAAAACTTGCGGTTGAAGTAATGGACGGCAATGGCGCGTTGGACCATCGGCACGTCCGGATAGCGTTCGACGGCACGAAGGAAATGCTGCTCGGCCTCGAACGTGAAATTCGTGTCGTCGCTCAAGAGGCCATGAAGGCAGTGAATCATATAATGGTCGCCTTTTTCGCCCGCTGCTTCGAGCACGGCGCGGGCCCGGCCGAACTCGCCTTCGCGGATGAGCGGATACGCCCGCATCGCCGGGAAGAACGGGTCCTCGGGAAAATTCGTCTCGCCGCGGACGATGAGCGACTCGATGGACTCAGCGTTATAATCGTCAATCAGTTCTTCAAGGAGCATCATCTCAAGGAAGGTGCGTTGAAAATCTGGATGGTGTAAATCGATGGTGTGTTTCATGAGGGTCCCTCCCAAGTTCATGAGTGTGGCTTCATTATACCGAGCAATCGGACGGACGAGTAGATTAATTTCAAAAAATGGGAAAAGAAAAGGGAAGGATTTCCGAGGAAATGGAGGAATGGAGATGGTCACGTTCACAGGATATATCGTCGAGCTCGAGCCAACGCGAATCCGGGTCGCACCGAACTTGGATGCCGAGCCGTTCGATGGGATCGTATTTCACTGGGAGGAGCCGCTGCGAGAGGACGAGACACCGCTCGCCGTCGGTCAACAGGTGCGCGTCGAGCATGATGAGAAGATGACACGTTCGCTACCGCCCCAGGCGACGGCGCATCGAATCGATGTGCTATGATATTGTCGAGGTGAATTGAATGGGACAGTCGAATTTCTTATGGATGGGCGTCGTCATCGCCATCAGTGCGCTGATCGTCTGGTTGTTGCAGGATGTGATGCCGTTTTGGATGTTGTCGATCATCCTGCTGTTGTTCGGGGCCACGGTCGGCAACGTGCAGCGGCGCACTCGAAAAGACACATGAAAAAGCACGTCATCATTCAGATGGCGTGCTTTCTTCGTCTTCCACCGGCTCGTCCGGGACATCCTCGATCGCGTCAGTTGCGTCCGGCTTCTCCTCGGTGACGGGCGGTGGCGCCGGTTTGTCGTTCTTGTCTTGTTTCGGTTTAGTGTCGGGCTGATCTGCCTTTGGTTTTGTGTCCGGTTTGTCTTGCTTCTTTACCGGGGCCGGTGCTTCCGCTTCTTTCTCCTGAGCGGCTGGCTTCTCCGGCTCGACGGGTTCTGCCGGTTCGGTCACAGGGACGTCAGGCTCGGTCGGTTGCTCCGTGACGGGAGGCGCCTCGGGTTCTTCAGCAGGTTGTTCCGGTTCGGCTGGAGTCTCTTCCTCGACCGGTGCCGGTTCTTCCGCTGGAGGCTCATTTGGTTCAGGTGTTTCTGGCGCCGCCTCGGTTTCCGGTTCTGGTTCCGGTGTCGGTTCCGGTTCCGGAGCAGGAGCAGGTTCTGCCGGGTCCTCTCGTTTTGGGACCGGTGTGATCGGTGCGACCGGTGCGAGTTCAGCGGCCGGCGCACTGCGTTTCGTCGTCGGAGGTGGAGCCGGCGTGTCCGACTTAAGGAACGACAGCACGTCTTGTTCGAACAAGGCGACCGGGAGCGTCTTCGTCACCAAGTGGATGCCGAGCACCCGTCCATTGGCCGTGACGATTGGGCTGCCGACGGCGCGGTTCGGTAAATCGAATTCGCGGCGATAGCTGTCTTCTTCGAACGTGAGCGTTCCTTCGATCTGCTCATCCGGTGCGAGCGTCAACACCGATTCGTCCGGTCCGACAATCGCGTGGCTGAACGAGAACGGGGACGTCTTCACTTTCTCGATGCGGATGACGGCGATGGCGTCGGTCCGCCCGACGACGGTGCCGTTCATCGTCTCATCGCCTTGTTTCAAGGTGACGCGAGTGATGCCGGCGACGTTATGGGCCGCCGTTAACACGTCTTGCGGGCTAATCAAAAAACCGGAGCCCGTTCCGATGGTATATAAGCTGTCTTGCAACGTCTCGAGGTCAACGGTGGTGGCACCGTCGGCCGAGACCGTGTCTTCGGTGATATTCAAGTCGACTTTGTTGGCGAGCGATTTACTCGAGCGCGGAGTGTCGGTGAGATAGGCGTTCGTCAAAAAAGAGACGAACGCGATGAGTGCGATGACGATGGGGACAGCAATCCATTTTAAGCGACGTGGGCGATGGCCACACGTCGGACAAACAGTGGTTTTCGAGCGGGTCTTCGCTCCGCAGCGTGGACAAGTCACGGGATGACACCTTCCTTCATAAACATAGATGATATGCCTATTCCTCATATGAAGCAGGGGTAAACAAATATTTGTCGGGGGCATATACGAAAACAGGTAGGTGGACTGAACTTCTTCAAAACGGGAAAGAACTAATGTAACGTTTCAGAAAGGGGAAACCGACATGCAGCCCTTTTGGACGACCCGTGCGTTTCGTAATGGGATTTGGGTGTTGCTCATCTTGACGATCGTGTTCATGGCCAAACAAGTCGAGTTCTTGTTTTATCCGATCGGCATCTTTTTCGCCACTGTCCTGACCCCGTTTTTGTTCGCTGGAATCTTGTTTTATTTGACGGTCGGTCTCGTCGATTGGTTGGAACTGAAGTTCAAGCGTCGGTCGCTCGCGATTTTGGCGATTTTGTTGCTGTTGCTCGTATTGAGCGTCCTGTTCGTCCTGACGCTCGGTCCGCTCATCACGCGGCAACTGCTCGCCTTGCTCGACACGTTCCCGCGCTTTGCCGAAGAGAGTTACCGTCAATTCCTGTCGCTGTATGCTCGCCTTGAAGAGTATAGTTGGTTCCGTGAGTACGCCGAACAGAACGCGACGTCAGTCGAGACATGGGTCCGCCAATTGGCCGATGCGCTCGGGGTCGTCATCGGCTCGGTCGCCGGATCGCTCGGCCGTCTGCTTGCTCTCATCATTTCCGGGCTGTTCACGTTGTTCATCGCCTTGTTCTTATACGTCTTCATGCTGATTGACGGTGGCAAGCTCGCGAGTGCAATCGTCCGCTGGATTCCGCCGACGTATGAACAGGACTCCCGTCACATCCTGCACGATATGCACGAGACGATTAAGCGCTACGTCCGCGCCCAGCTCATCGTCTGTACGTTCGTCGGTTTCTTCGCCACCATCGCGCTTTGGCTGCTCGACGTCCCTTTCTTCTTGCCGCTCGGTCTGTTCATCTTCGCAACGAACATCATCCCGTATTTCGGCCCGTTCCTCGGGGCCGCACCCGCCGTCCTGATCGCGTTCATCGATGAACCGGTCAAAGCCATTTACGTCATCATCGCCATCACCATCGTCCAACAGCTTGACGCCAACGTCATCTCACCGCTCGTCCAAGGCAAGTCACTTCGTGTCCATCCGATCACCATCACGCTCGTCCTGCTCGTGGCGGGACGTCTCGCCGGTATCGTCGGTATGTTGCTCGCCGTTCCGCTCTACGCTGTCCTCAAAGTCACATTTCTCAACGTTCAAAAACTATATGCACTCCGCAAACAGTCGAAGTTCTCCGGTGATTCAACTCGTTGATGTAGGACTCAATCCTGAAAGGGGATTCCGGCATGAACTCCTTGCTCGCCTTCACAATCGTCATGCTCATCTGGACGATTAGCGACTACGTCTCGAAGAAGACGAAAGCACTCCTGTCGTCTCTGTTCGTCGCCTCGGTCATCTTTCTTATCGGCTTCAAGTCGGGCTTGTTCCCGGAAGATTTGTTGCCTTCATCATCGTTACTCACCCTCGGCCAGACGGTCGTCGGTCTCGTCATCGTCCACCTCGGGACACTCATCAGTCTCGATGAGTTCAAACGACAATGGAAGACGTTCGTCATCGGGGTGTCCGCTGTCCTCGGGATTGCTGCTTTCCTATATGGCATCGGACAGTTTTTCCTCAACACGAACTACGTGCTCAGTGCGATTGCGGCCATCAGCGGTGGGACGATTTCCATCATCCTCGTCCAAGACGCGGCGGTAAACGCTGGCCTCGTCTCAGTCGCCGTCTTCCCGGTGTTGATTGCGGCGACGCAAGGGTTGATCGGGTTTCCGCTCACCTCCATCATCCTACGGAAAGAAGCGCGTCGCATCCGGACGGCACATCGCGACGGCACGCTCGTCACACCGAAAGAGCATGCGGTCGTTCATGACGAGACGGACGATTCAATTTTACCGGCCGCATTTCATACGACGGCGGGGACGCTGTTCGTCATGGGGGTCGTCGTCCTGATTTCGACCGTCTTGAGCGGCTGGACGAACGGCTATTTGAACACGTTCGTCATCGCCTTGATTCTGGGAATCGTGTTGCGCCGCTTCAAGATTTTGAAAGCGAACGCGTTGAACGGGATTGACGCTTATGGTCTCATCATGATTGCGATTCTTCTCATCATCTTCGGTCCGCTCGCGACGCTGTCACCGAGTGCCTTGTTCGATTTGATCGTACCGATTACTATCTCATTTGTCCTCGGGGTATCTGGATTGCTGTTGTTCGCGCTTATCGTCGGACGCTTCCTCGGCTACTCGAAAGAGATGTCGATGGCAATCGGGTTGACGGCGCTGTACGGATTCCCGGGCACGCTCATCTTGAGCGAGGAGGCGGCGAAGAGTATCGGGGAGACGGAAGAGGAGGTGCATCTTATCGAGGATGAGATATTACCGAAAATGATTGTCGCCGGGTTCTCGACGGTGACGATCACATCCGTGTTTATCACGGGGATACTTGCTGCTTTCATTTATTAAGAAGGAGGAGACAACATGGCATTATCAACTGAACTAGGTAAAATCAAGCAACTCCACAATGCGGAGGCAGGAGTACTTAGTCTCTATTTGAGCACGAAACCGAGCGAACGCAACAAATGGGAGATCCACTTAAAAAACGAGTTGCGCCGGCTCGAGCAAGAAGTCGAAGCGAATGGGGACGAATCGAAACTGAAAGCGTTCAAACAGCTCCGGGAACGGGCCGAACACGAGATATTAAGCAATGAGCATAAACTGTTGCGCAGCATCGTCTTGTTCGCGGAAGGGAACGATGGACTGTTCGAATTGCATTTCCTTCAACTCGATGTCGACAACGAGTTTCATTATGGGGACAAACCGAATTTGGACCAGATTGAGAGACTTGACGCCGAGTTCCCGAACACCGGGATCTTGCTCGCTCAACTCGACAGCATCACGGCGTATGACACCCGACTTGGTGAAATCGAGGACGTCGTTGTATTCGACCTTGATTTAGACACCGACCAGTGGAGACGCTATCAAGGGCGAGGTGCGGGTGGTAAGGCTTCATCGAGCAGCCAAGTGGATCAATTCGACAGCCGGAAAGAAAACCAAATCCGTCAATTTTATCGGGACATTGCGGGAGAGATTCGCACGCTCCATAAACATCACAAGTGGAGTGAGGTCGTCATCATCGGGCAAGATCGGAGTGCGAACTTGTTAAAAGATGAACTCGGTCTCGACGTCGAGCGGGTCGTGAACCGGAACTTGGGACACGCCGAGGAAGAAGAAGTATTGCGGCGGGCGTTTGAAGCATGAACGAAGCGAGCGACTGCGGGTCGCTCGTTTTTCATTCGGCCCAGCGATTGTCTTGCGTGAACGAGATTGTCAGCCACTTCTCATACGGCAAGAACGCGAGCGCGTCCTCGATCTTCTGACGAATGCGGTCCTGTTCGGCAATCTTGTCATATCGATAGTCTTTCGGGACGACGAGGTCGATCTCGATGAACAGCATGTTGCCGGACTTGGTCGTCCGGACATACGTTTTCAACACGTCGTAGTGATGGGCGACTTGAAGGATGGTGAGCGTGATTTGTTTGCTGTATGGCGTCTCCGTGTTCATCCCAATCAACTCTTTGATGGCGGTCCACATCTCGATGAGTGGCGTCTTGACGAGCCAAAGCGTGATGATGATCAGCATGACCGGATCGACGTAAGGAGAGATGGCGTCGAACGACAGCCAGACGAGCACTTGGGCAATCAAATAGCCGACGAGTGCGCCGCCGGTCAAGATGAAGCTGAGTCGCCATTGGACGATCTCGGCACTGACGAGACCCGAGCTCGCCTTCATCTGGAACGTGCGCAAGTAGCGGAAGATGCCGTACGTCAACGCGGCGCTGATGGTCAAATAGATGAGAGCCCCGCCGAGGACGATTTCATTGCCGCCGCCACGGACGTCGTCGATGGCCCCGAGGAAGGCGTCGACGATGACGTACAAGAGGACGCCATACTGGAATAGGATGATGAGCGGTTCAATCAAACTTTTGCCGAACGGGAAGCGCTTGTCGGTCGTCAACATATAGACGCCGGCCCGAAGTGAAATCCAGCTCATAATGACACTTAGAAACGAATAAATCCCATCGAAGAGAATGAAGGCGGAAGACAGCCAATAACCGACGACGATTCCGGCGACGGCGAAAAAGAACGAGCAGACGACGGAGACGCGCAGGACGTAGCGCTCGAGTTGAGGGTCTTTCGGCATATGGTGGGCCTCCCTTGAATCAGATGAATGATGGCATATACTCCTATTTCCCACTTGTGGACAATCATATGTTTCGAACATACGGTGTCGCCAAAAAACACGCCTGACCTCATGAGAGGACAGGCGTGTTTGCATTATAGTGATTTGTAGCCGAGGAAATGAGGCCGCCACTGCGGGTCGTGGATCGAGTTGATTTGGAGCATCTCGCCACCCGCATGAATGAACGTCTCCTTGTCGAGCATGATGCCGATATGAGACGGTCCGTTGCGATACGTCCCGTGGAAGAAGATGATGTCGCCTCGTTTTCCGCTCGAAATATTCGTACGGCGGTTCTTGAAATGGTTGCTTTGCCAATAGCCGCTCACATTCGTCCGTCCGCCAATTTTGCCAGCTTGGTTGGTCGCGTAATGAATGAGTCCGGAACAGTCAAATCCTCCATTGAGTGGAGACTGGGAGCCCCATGTGTACGGCGTCCCAAGATGTTTGGCGGCGGCGGCAATCATGCGTTCGGCCTGCGTGTTGCCGCGTGACGCGAGTAACGGATCCGATTTCACGCGGATGTCCTGCTTCTTCACGTAAACCGGTCGCCAACTGTCTTGAATCAAATACGAATCACCATGAAGAGAGCGTGGATAGAGGCGACGATTTGTATCGAGGTAGCCGATTGGTTTCGTATCAAACGGGTTGGCATAAAATGGTGTCTGTTTGAACGTATAATAATGAGCTTTTACAGACACGGCTGATTTTTCAATGGCTTTTGGCTTCGTCGTCGCAATATAAGGATTCAAGACGTATACTTTTTTCCCGGATGCGAGCCGGACTTGCCAAAAGTCGGCGTCAATCGAACGAATTCCGACGAGCTTGGCGCCGCGCGCTAATTGGCCGGCTGGGCGCGTATAGGCGATATCGCTCGAAAAGTACGGTGTCCCGCTAAGTTGTGTGTAGAAGACGGTGCCAACTTTCGGTTTTGGGAGCGGCTTGTTTAGACTCAAGTACGCAGTGGCGACGAAGCGATAGCTCGTCCCGATTTTGACGCGTGTATAATAACCGCTCGTTCCATACGTCTCAATCAAGCGTCCACGGTTGAAATGAGCCACCTTTTTCGAGAATGTGGACGTGGTCTGATATACTTCGACGTCATCGAACTTGACGTAGCGTTTACCTGTCGCGTCATAGAGTGGCGGCTTCTTCGTGCTCGTTAGGCTAGTTGCGACAAAGCGATACTGTCCGCCCGTGAAGACGCGCGTGTACTTCCCGTATGTCCCATAAATGTTCACGAGTGATCCGCGCTTCAACGTCCCGATTTGTTTGAACGACTCGCTGTAAAGAGTGGCGTTTTTTGTGATGTAGCGTTGACCGGTCTTCAATGGGGCAGGTTTGGTCGTGCTCGTATGACTCGTTTGAACGAATCGATACTGTCCGCCTGTGAAGACGCGCGACCGACTCCCGACTTGTCCGTAAATACTGATGCGTTGACCTCGCTTGACCGTCCCGACACGAGTGGATTGGGTCGCATCGGCGTACAAGGACGTATCTTTTGAGATGTACCGTTCCGTCGTTTTGACGGGGCGACTTGAAAGCGCACGCGCCGGTACATAGCGATAGCGATCACCAGATTGAATCCGGAAATAGCCGTTCGTTTGTCCGAACACGGTAACGGTTTGTCCGAGTGGCAATTGACCCACGACGGGACCCGTACGCGGCGATGCATACAAGTCAGCCTTCGATTTCACATAACGTGTCTCCTTAAGAAGCGGAGGCGCCGTATCGGCAAGCGCAGCACGTTGGACGAATCGAGCCGTCTCGCCGACGACGCGCACGAGTGTGGCCTCGTCCCCTAAATCGTAGACGCTCACGGTCGCACCGTATGATAAAGACTCGACCGCATTCCCTGCTTCATCCAGTAGGTCCGTTTCAGCGATGACGGTTTTCGTGACCGGTTCGACGAGGACTTCGTTCGGGACGTACCCGGTTTGTTCACCTACTGATACGTGGGCGTGAGTATCGGACCGATCGAGAACGGTGACGGCTGTGCCTTTCAGTAACGTGACCAAGCTGTCGCTGTCTTCAATCGACACGAGGAGTGGGGTGTCGGCCTTGATCAAGCGTGTGGTCGCCTCTGCAGAGACGGAAGCCACCAATAAAAAACTGAATAAGAGAAGTAAACTGAATAAGCGTTTGTACATTATGTAGCACCTCAGGTCTATAGTTTCATCTGTTATTATATCGACTTGGAAAAGGGAAATGTTAGAAAATGAGGTGGGACATCGTATCTTCTCTCCGATTTGGCATGCTAGAATAACAAAAAGTAGGTAGAAAGCAGGGGGAACCATGAAATTTGTAGTCTTATTCGGTCCACAAGCCGTCGGCAAGATGACGGTCGGGCAAGAGCTCGCACGAATCACCGGCTTGAAGTTGTTCCATAACCATATGACGATCGACCTCGTCAGTCCGTTCTTCAGTTACGGCACGGACGAAGGCCGCCGCCTCGTCCAACTGTTTCGCCAGGAGTTGTTCGAAGCGGTCGCGACAAGTGACTTGGATGGGATGATTTTCACGTTCGTCTGGGCGTTCGATTTAGAAGAGGACTGGGCGTATATCAAACAAGTGACTGACCTGTTCGAATCGAACGGGGCAGACATCTACTACGTCGAGCTCGAGGCGGACATCGAGGAGCGCCTCATTCGCAACCAAACCGAGAACCGGCTAAGGCATAAGCCGACGAAGCGTGACATCGCCTGGTCGGAAGGTGAGTTGAAGCAGACGGCGACGTTATACCGATTGAACTCACGGGACGGGGAACTCGACGTCGACAACTACTTGCGCATCAACAACACACATCTCGATGCGGCGACGGTCGCCGAACGAATCAAACAACATTTCCAGCTATGACGAAAACGAGCCCCGTGAAGGAGCTCGTTTTTGTTATGCCCACCAGTCGGGACGTGGATAAGATTTGAGTAATTCTTTCTCGACGAGCCGTTCGGCGAGGTATGAGGTGACGCTTCGTAATGTATTATCCAAGTCTGCCGGATGGACCATGACTTCAATCGAGCCGCCCGATTGAATCGCGTCGAGTGTGTCAACAGAGACACCGGCGCCGTAGAATGCGTCACTGAACCGTTCGGTCACCCACAAATCCCGGCGTGCATCGAGTGTCGTTAAGGCCCGAAACGTTGTGCCATATTCTTCGGCGAGACGGATGATGACGTCTTGAATCGCCGGCCAGCCGTGGACGTGATGATGACTGTCGAGGTGATGGAGCGGTAGCCCCGTCGAGCGAAACGCCTCGATTTGCGCTTTCCATTCGAGATAGACGAGCTCCGGGTCTGGCGCCGTCTCGGTCAGAAAACGGTTCGTGTAGCGGAACGTCCCGTCTTCTTTCGTGAGCGGTGTGCTCGTCTCGGCGAGCGGGCGTCCCCAGGTCAAGGCAAGATGCACCCCGACGTGGAGGGTCGGATGCTGCTTTGCGAGCACTACAGCCTCTTCAACGGCGTGACCGTTCATGATCATCGTCGCCGAGTTGACGATTCCGTGGACGTGACTGTCGATGATGCCGCTGTTCACCCCGGTCGTCAGTCCGAAATCGTCGGCGTTGATCAAGACAAACGTTTTATGCATTTTGGACGAGACCGAGCGCTTGGTCGAGCACTTGGTCACCTTTCATGAGACCGTACGCCATGTTGTCGATGACGGCGACCGGTACCGATACCGACGACTTGATTTTGCCTTCGAGATAGCGGACTTGCGGTCCAATCAAGATGACGTCGACGTTCGTTTGTTCTTTGAGACGTGACTCTGGGATGGCGTCAATCGTGGCGTCTAAGCCGCGGTTTGCGGCCTCGGTACGCATTTTTTCAACAAGGATCGATGTCGACATGCCTGCCGAACAGACGAGTAAGATGTTCATTTCGTTTCCTCCAATCGATTGAGTCGAGTGATCATGTCGATCATCTCGATGGCGAGTTCTTTGACGGTCATCGCCGTCATAAGGTGGTCTTGGGCGTGGACGAGCAGAACGCTCATCTCACTTGACGTGCCGCGAGCTTCTTCTTGCAGGAGCTCCGTCTGCATTTTGTGTGCTTCGAGAAAGGCCGCATCGGCTTCCTTCATTTTCGCTTCGGCGATTTCCACTTCACCGCGTTTGGCGGCGGCGATCGCCTCGAACGCCGACGAGCGGGCGTTGCCGGCGTGCAAGATGATCATGAATGACAGTTGTTGCATCGTTTCAGTTTTCACGAAATTTTCTCTCCTTCTTTGGCAGCAGATTGGTTCTTATTGATTTCGGCCGTCATCGCCTTCGCTCCTGCCATGACGAACGGGATGTACATCGCTGTCGCAATCGTCAAGTTGACGAGTTGGAGCAAGACGCCGCGGACGCTACCGCCGGTGACGAGGTAACCGCTGATGATCGGTGGTGTCGTCCATGGCACGATGGCAACCGTTTTCGGTACCATACCGGTCGTCAAGGCGACGTACGATACGATGGTGAGCGTGACCGGGACCAAGATGAACGGGATCAACATGACCGGGTTCAACACGATTGGAAGACCGAAGATGACCGGTTCGTTAATGTTGAACAGTCCAGCCGGTGCCGACAGTTTCGCGACTTGATGGTACGGGTGATTGCGCTGCTTGCGGACGACGATGAAGATGGCGAGCAGAAGTGCGAACGTCGTACCCGATCCGCCCATGAAGACGAACGTATCGAGGAACGGCTTCGTGACCGTGAACGGGACGTCATACGCCGACGCACCCGCTTGGAACGCGGCCAAGTTTTGTTCGATGAGCGGCAGATAGATTGGCTCGATGACCGAACCGATGATGTTTGTGCCATGCAACCCGAAGAACCAAAGGATGTGGTTCAAGAAGGCGATGACGAGACCCGCCGCGAGCGAGTCGCCGAACCCTTGGAGCGGTTGTTGAATGACTTTGAAGATGACCTCAAAGATACTGAGCTCAATTTGGAGCGTCATGAACAACTGTACCGCAGCGACGAGCGTCAAGATGAGCATTGATGGGATGAGCGCCTGGAACGAACGCGTGACCCCGCCCGGAACTCCGTCCGGCATTTTGATCGTCAATTTCGTGTTGATGAGATAACGGAACAGCTCGGTGACGACGATGGAGACGATGATGGCGACGAACAACCCTTGCGCGCCGAGCCAGGCGAAGTTCAGTCCCCAGTCTTCGGTGACCGGGACGAGCATGATATACGACGCGACCGAGAGAATACCGGCAGCGAGCCCGTCGACCCCGTACGACCGGGCCAAGTTATAGCCGATCGAGAAGGCGACGAGCAGTCCTAATATGGCGAACGAGGCGGTCCAAATGTTGCCGCCGAGCCCTTGCCAGTTGCCTTCGCCGAAGGCGTTGTTCATCATGCCGACGAAGTCGAGCGAGAGGCCACCTAAGTTGATGGCAGGGAAGTTGTTGATGAGGACAGCGAGCGAGCCGACGATGATGAGCGGCATGACCGATACGAATCCGTCGCGGATGGCGACCAAGTGACGCTGGGAGCCGATGCGCCCAGCGATTTCGATAAATTTGTTCACGAGTAAACCTCCTTCTTGAATTGGGGTAAGTACGCTTCATGCGCATCGAACAGCTCACGGAGGAGCGGATCGATTTTTTTCTCATCTTGGATGAGCGGGTTCATCAAGCAGGCGAGATAGGCATCGTGGTACGAACCTGAAATGGCCGCTTGGATGGCGAGTTGTTCAAACGTCTTTAAATTGGTGATGAGTCCTTTGATCGGGAGCGGGAGTGAACCGATTGCGATCGGACGCGGTCCCGACTTCGTGATGACGGCGTTCACTTCGATGACGGCATCGTCCGGCAAGTCGCGAATCGTGCCGCGGTTCAACGTATTCACCGTCTGGATATCGCCGCGGTCGTTGTAAATCGAGTCCATCAAGTTGCAGGCGGCGTCCGAGTAATAGGCGCCTCCGCGTTGTTCGAGCTCTTCGGGCTTCACGTCGAGCTCGATGTCCTTGTACTTCTCGAACAGTTGTGTCTCGACTTGTTGCACGACCTCGGCTCGCGTTCCATTCTGTTCATAGGCGGCGAGGTCTTTCTCGAGCACGTCTTTCGTCTGGAAATAATACTGGTGGTACGGGTTCGGCAACATGCGGAGCGACTTCAAGAACGACTCGCTCCAACCGAGCCCGACGATGTTCGCCGGCGAATAATCGTTGCCGTCGTTCAAAGCTGCGAGCACGTCGTCCGTGCGGTCAATCCCGTCGACCCAGACGTGACGGCCGAAAACGAAATGGTTGAGTCCGATGAATTCGATGCCGACGCGTTCGACCGGCGTGTCTAAAATCTCGGCGACCGAGTTGCGCATGTTGAATGGGATGTTACAGACGCCGATGACCTTTTTATGGGCCGAATGCTTCAACACGGCCTCGGTGACGATGCCGGCCGGGTTCGTGAAGTTGACGAGCCAAGCGTCCGGGCAAATCTCGGCCATTTCGTTGGCGAGCTCGATCAAGACGGGAATCGTGCGGAACGCCTTGAACAAGCCGCCGGCACCGTTCGTCTCTTGGCCGATAAAGCCGTGTTTGAGCGGGATGCGTTCGTCGAGCGCACGTGCCGCGAGGCCACCGACACGAATCTGTGTTGAGACGAAGTCCGCCCCGTGCAGTGCCTCTTTTCGATCGAGTGTCCAACTGAGCGAGATATCCGCTCCTGCCTTTTGAATCATCCGTTCGGCGAGACGGCCGACGATGTCTAATTTGTCTCTCCCTTCCTCGATGTCGACGAGGACGATCTCCCGGACCGGGAACGTCGCTTGTCGCTGAATAAATCCTTCAATGATTTCGGGGGTATAACTCGAACCTCCACCGATGATGACAACCTTGACTGCCATAGTGCCAACTCCTCCTTTTGTGAAAGCGATTTCTTTTTGTTGTAACAAATATAACAAATGATACAACTTGTCGCAATATAAAAAGTACAAATAATACAAATTATTTTTTGTATTTGCATTTGTATGTTTCCTGTATCACAATAAAGGAAAGAAGGACGACAGAAGGGGTGACAGCATGTCGCAATCGACGCTTCAAACCGCAATCAAAGAAGAATTACTAGCCCGCATCAAGAGCGGCCATTATACAGAGGGAGAGAAATTCCCGACCGAATATGCCTTGTGCGAGGAGTTCGACGTCAGCCGGACGACCGTACGCGGTGCGCTCAACCAATTGACGACGGAAGGGTATCTCGTCCGCCAGCAAGGGCGCGGCACGTTCGTCGCCGGTAAAAAAGTACGACAGACGTTATCGCACACGCCAAACAACTACGCCGCCCAACTCGCCGTCCAAGGGAAGCGGGGGCAAGTATCGCTCATCGACTTGTCCGTCGTCTCAGCGACGAAACAACTTGCGGACGTGTTCACGGTCGAAGAGCAGGCACCGATTCAAAAGATCGAGCGAATTCGTCACGCCGACGGGGAGCCGACGCAGTACGAGGTATCGTTCATCCCGTGGCAGATTGCACCGGGCATCACGAAAGACCAGGCCGAGCACTCGCTCTTTCAGACGTTGTCGCAAGTGCACGACGTCCACGTCGCCAAGACGACGGAGGCGCTCGAGATCGCGCTCGCCGATGAGAAAGTGAGTGGGCTGCTCGACTGTCCGCTCGGCACACCGTGTTTCTATATCGAGACGGTGACCGAGGATGAGGTGGGACGAACAATCGAATATTCACGGTCCTACTTTAGAGGGGATAAGACGAGCTTCGTCATCGAGCGGAGCTACTCATGAAAAAACACGCCGAGATGGGCGTGTTTTTTTGTTGAAAGAATCCTATTCACGTTGCATACATATGAATATGTTTAGCCTGTGATATTGACGGATATATCTCATTCATTGAAACCAAGGGATATGTTGCGTAAAGTTGAAAATAGAGAGGTGGGGGTACGATGTTATTCAAAAAGAAAACAGCAGAAGAAGTGGCAGGATCGAAACGGTTTCACGTCAAGTTGACGGAACAACTGCCGGAACTCGGTCAAATCACCATCCTTGTCGACACGGCAACCGGCGTGAACTATATCCAGACGTGGGTTGGAACAGGTGGTGGCATCACACCGCTGCTTGATGCGAACGGTGATGTTGTCGTTGAGGAAGGGTACCGATCGTGATGTCACTCAGCACCAATCGGCTGACGTTACGGCGGGTGATAGCGGACGATGCGCCGCACCTGTTGGCGTATTTATCAAAACCCGAGGTCGTCCGCCATATGGGACTCGACCCATTCACGTCGTTAGAGGATGCGTTAGAAGAGATTGCCTGGTACGACTCAATTCTCGAGGGAGGGACAGGTGTCCGCTGGGGCATCACGTTGACCGGGCAAGATGAGGTCATCGGCAGTTGTGGATTTTTGAACGTCTCAGCGAAACACCGACGAGCCGAAATTGGGTTTGAGCTCAGCTCGGATCATTGGGGAAGAGGTATTGCTGGTGAGGCGCTCCGAGCGGTCGTTTATCATGGGTTCGCAAAACTCGGGTTCCATCGTATCGAGGCGCTCGTTGAACCGGCGAATACCGCGTCACAACAGCTCCTCGAGCGGGTCGGATTTACGCGAGAAGGGTTGCTGCGGGGGTATGAGTTCACACGTGGTAAGTACGACGATTTATATATGTATTCATTGCTTGAGACAGACAGCATGACATGATGGGAGGCGACGCCGATGCAGATTATCGAATTCAAGAACGTGAGTCATGGAGACATCTTACATAACGTGACGGGATATTTCCGGGCAGGACGGATCACGACGTTCGTCGGTCCGAGCGGGGCCGGCAAGACGACGTGTCTGAAACACATCAACGGCCTGTTATCACCGGACTCCGGCGCGATTTACTTCAAAGGGGAGAACATCGATTCGATCGATGTCATCGAGTTGCGTCAAAAAATCGGCATGGCGTTCCAAAGCGCACCGATGATCGATGGGACGGTGTATGACAACATGAACCTGCCGAAAGCCATCTTCGGCGAGACGCTCGAACGCGAGCGCGCAGCGGACCTATTGCAGAAAGTCGACTTGGGCAACATTTCGCTCGACCAACCGATCAAGACGTTGTCGGGTGGGGAACGCAGTCGCGTCGCGATCGCCCGGACGCTCGTCAACAAGCCGGACGTGCTGTTGTTGGACGAGATTACGGCGAGCCTCGACTATCGGACCGTAAAAGAGATTGAGCGGTTGATCGTGAGACTGCAAAAAGACTTCGGTGTCACCGTCGTTTGGATCACGCATGATTTGGACCAGGCCCGCCGTGTCAGCGATGACATGTGGTTCTTGCGGAACGGGGAACTGATCGAATTCGGCGACGCGACGTTCATCGACGAGTCGGACAATCCGATGATCGGTCGTTTCGTGAGGGGGGAAGAGCTATGACGTTCATCGAACTGATGACCTCATTGATTTTCGTCGCCATCCCGCTCGGTTTGGCGCTATTTTTGAAGCTCGGACTCGAACGCGACATCTTGATCGCGACGGTGCGGTCGATTGTTCAGTTGCTTATCATCGGTTATATTTTGACGTTCGTCTTCGAGAGCGACAGTCCGGTGTTCATGTTGCTCATGATTCTCTTGATGATCGGGGCGGCGACACAGAACATTATTAAAAAAGGGGACGGCATCCCCGGCATCACATGGATGATTCTTTTGACCCTCGTCACGGTCGAGACGCTGACGATGGGTCTCATGCTCGGGTTCGGCATCATCCCGTTTGAGCCGGAGAAAGTCATCCCAATCAGCGGTATGGTCATCGGGAACTGTATGGTATTGTCGCTTTTGTTCTTGAACAAGTTCAAAGACGAGGTCGAGCGGAGCGATGAAGTGATTGAGCTCATCCTATCGTTCGGCGGCACACCGAAAGCGGCAATCGAGCGCAGTTTGAAGAGCGCCATCCGCACGAGCATGATCCCGACCGTCGAGGCGCAGAAGACGATGGGGCTCGTCCAACTTCCGGGTATGATGAGCGGACTCATCATCGGCGGGGCCGATCCGATGGAAGCGGTGCTGTATCAATTGCTCATCTTGTTCCTCATTTTGACGACCGCGTCCATTTCGGCGGTCATGGTCGGCTATCTCGCGTATCCGCGCCTGTTCAACCAAAAACTTCAGTTCGTCGGGTTGACGGATCGAAAGGGGAAAACGACATGATTCAAGGCATTCATCACGTGCAAGTTACGATCCCGAAAGGGGAGGAGGAACGGGGGCGCGCGTTTTACTGCGGCGTGCTCGGTCTTCCAGAAATCGAGAAACCGGCGTCGCTTCAAGGACGGGGCGGGTTTTGGCTCGAGGTCGGCGACCAGAGCGTCCACGTCGGTACCGAGGACGGGTTTGACCGGCTGTCGACGAAAGGACACGTCGCTTATGCCGTGTCCGACTTGGCGGAGTGGGGACAGAAGCTTGAGGCGGAAGGGATCGAGCGGCTCACGGGTATCCCGATTCCCGGATTTGACCGGTTCGAGTTCCGTGACCCGTTTGGTAATCGGGTCGAGATGATTCAAGCGATTTAGACGAAAGGAGCGTCCATTTGATTGGACGCTCCTTTGCCATATGTTATGCCGGGACAATCGTGCCTTGATGGAACTTCATCTTCCATGTCCCGTCAATGTTGACCCAAATCGAACTGCGAAGCGCGGATTGCCCCGTCGTATGATTCTCGGTCCGATATGTGGCGAGGACGACGTCGTCCCGGATGACATCGAGCTTGAAATTGGTGAGCGTGATGTCAATCTCCCCGAGGTCCATCGTGTTCGTATCCTCTTCTCTGTAGAGAATCCGCCCCGAACTGCCGATTTCAAAAAAGTCTTCCGTCACCAAATCACGCAATCGTTCCGGCGACGTTCTTACCGTCGACGTCAACAACAGTCGTTCTTTTTCTTCAATCAACGGTGCAAGCATATGCGCCACTCCTTCCTGGATGACCGCTATCCGTGTACCGTATTCGTTTTCCCGAAATTCATGACGATGACACCAACGACGATGATGATCAGGCCGATGCTGTTCAACGTCGACAGCACTTCCCCGTACAAGAACACACCAATCAGCCCGGTTGCGACCGTGCCAAGCCCGGCCCAGACGCTATAGGCGATGCTGAGCGGAATGGTTTTCAAGACGATGCCCATCAACGTGAACGAGATGGCAAAACTCACAAGTAACACCAGGCTCGGAAGCAAGTTCGAAAAGCCGTCCGACAGCTTCAACATCGACGTCCCGAGTACTTCGAACGCGATCGATAATAGTAAGATTCCATAGGATTTCATAGCTTGCCTCCTTATAGTTTCATCAATACAAGTCCGACGATGACGAGCCCGATGCCGATGACAGTCTGAATCCGGACTTGTTCCTTGAAGACGAGGAAGCCAATCAACGCCGTCGCAGCCGTGCCGACCCCGCTCCAAAATGCATAGGCGAAACTGAGTGGGATGGATAATAGGGCGAGCGACAACAAGTAAAAAGCCGTCACGTAACCGAAGGCGACACCGAGAACGGGCAGGCGACTTGTTGTCATCGCGTTCAGCTTCAACATGCTCGAACCGAACAGTTCAGAGACGATGGCACCGACGAGATACACGAAGCCCATGTTACGATTCTCCTTTTGACAGCACGTCGCACTTTTGTCGGATGATGCGGGGGGCACGGTCTTTGAACGCAGCGCTATAGCCGTATGTCAACGCGAACCAAAACCCGTCGCAGAGTAGTCGAAGCTCGAGCACGCAATCAGCATCTGGACCATCCGCGGCGAACTGTTCATCCCATCGTTTGGCGGCGTCATTCCAAAGCTTTCCGCTCGTATCTTCTTGGGATGAGATGAAGACGGCAATCAAGTCGGCATCACCATCGCTATAATCGAGCGTCGCGAGGGCGTAGGCGCGTGTGAACGGATAAGGACCATCCAACCCGGTTTGATGATGGACGATCCGATTTTCAAATTCATCGAGTGCCATTCTATTCATCTGCTGCAACAGGTTGGCCTTGCTTTCAAAGTGGTATAAGACGCCACCTTTCGTGATACCGGCGCGTTTGGCTAAGTGGTCCATCGACAGTTGTTGAATGCCCTCGGTTTGAATGATCTGTGCGGCGGTCCGCAGTAACAATTGTTTTTTACTCATGTGTGCCCTCCTTACTGTACTGAACGGTCAGTATAGTGAGCGTATCAGACTAGAGTTGGGTTGTCGAGATGAATACATGAATGGGATAATTAGGAAAAGGGGGGAGAGATGATGGGTTCACATTTGATGCATCTCGTCATCGCGAATGAGGTGTTGGCGCATTTGACAGATGTCGATCGCACGGCTTTTTTGTTGGGAAATCTTGCGCCCGATGCGACGACTTCTAAACAAAACACCCACTATTACGCGGGACGGCATGAGGATATGACAAGACGGCTCGATCTTGATCAATATTGGGTGGACAGTGCGGACGAGAATCAATCGTTCCGCCTCGGCTATTATTGCCATCTCGTCGCGGACGAGATTTGGTTGCAGGGGTTTTATAAAGCCTGGCTCAAACAGGTCATCACGCAACACCCAGAAACAAAGGTGATGTATTACGCTGATTTTGATGCATACAACGCTCGTTTAGGGCAACGATTGGACGGTTTCGATTTCGACGTGTTAACCGATGCCGCACAAGGCGAGCTGCTGGCACTGATCCTCAAAATCAAACAAGATGCGAAGGCGAAAGAGGAAGGGACGTACACGATGTTTTTGCCACACCAGTTCGATGGCTACGTCGAGACGTGCATCCTTCGTTGTCGACAGATGGTCCAACAGAAGAGTGGGGTGATTACATGATTCGACGTCACTATGCGCCGCTCTACGTGACGTTTGGACTTTCAATCCTGACAATCGTGGCGCTGTTCACTGTGAACGCTCGCTTTTTTCCCGATTTGGATTTGATGACGGCTATTTGGGTCTACATTGCCTTAGATGTCGCCCTGATTGCCACATTGATTTGGGGCCTATTCTCAAAAGACAAGACGGTACGCGTGTTCAGCCTCGTTGGGAATCTTGGATTGATCGTGCCGCTATCGATTTGGATTTTTTTGTTGTTGCTCGCTAACGGGATTTCGGAAGCGTGATCGGACAAATGAGAATGTATATTTACTTAGAAAGTGGACAGGCGTTCCGCTTTCTTTTTTTGTTGGCATTAGATAGAAAGAATAATATTTCCATTCCCAATTTGAAAATTTGGCATTGCACAACCTTTTTTTGTTTGTTATGCTTCTCAATGAAAACGACAATGATAATCATTATCACTGAGAAGGTGTCGCTGTTCCATACATAAACGATAATCATGAACACGATGCGATTCGACTGAGAAGGTTGTCATTCAAAAACAGATATACAGGGAGATGGAAAGAATGGGGAAATGGAAAGCAGCAGTCATGCTCACATCACTCGTCTTCACGCTAGCCGCATGCGGCAGCACGGACGAGACGAAAGACACAGGAAGTGCGGAAGCGGAAACGGCACCCAAGACGGTTGAAATCACGGATGCACATGGCACGATTGAAGTGCCGATCAACCCGGAGAAGGTCGTCGCTCTCGACAACCGAACATTCGAGACGCTCTCAGATTGGGGCATCGACTTGGTGGCGGCACCAATCGGATTGATTCCAGCGGACTTGCCTTATAAAAACGATAAAGACATCGTAGACGTTGGGATGCACAATGAGCCGAACCTCGAAGCGATCGCCGGTGTAGATCCGGATGTCGTCATCGTCGGACAACGATTCGCCGACTACTACGAAGACATTAAAAAATTGGTCCCGGAAGCGGCCGTCATCAACTTGGACATCGAGCTCCCCGAAGATGCGGGTACGCCAGGTGAGATTTTGGTGGAGGGTTTTGAGACGACGACGCGTTCACTCGGTCAAATCTTTGAAAAAGAAACGGAAGCAGATGAGCTCATCGCTAGTTTTGAAGCATCAATCGATAGTGTGAAAGAGGCATACGATAGTGAAGACAAGGTGATGTCAGTCATCGTTTCAGGCGGCGATATCGGATTCTCGGCGCCGAACACAGGTCGTGTCTTCGGACCGATGTATGACATCTTTGACTGGACACCTGCCCTCGAAGTAGCGAAAACGACAGGGGACCACCAAGGGGATGAGGTATCGGTTGAAGCGATTGCGGAGAGTGATCCAGATTGGTTGCTCGTTCTCGACCGTGATGCGGCGATTACAAGTATGGAAGACGCTGTACCTGCAGCGGACGTGATCGACAACGCACCGGCACTCCAAAAAACGAAAGCCGTGACAGACGAAAAAATCGTGTATGCGCCGAACGATACGTACATCAACGAGTCGATTCAAACTTATTCTGAACTATTTAACGACATCGCAGCCGCGCTTTCGAAGTAAGGGAGTCACGTTGTGCAAAAACCAATGACAGCAAGGGTTGAGACATTGTCTCAGCCCTCCTTTTCTAACATATGGACGAAGTCCTTTATCGGAGCGGTGCTCGTTGTGCTCATGTTGGCGGGCCTTTCGCTCGTGACCGGCGTCTATGACATTCGTCAAGAAGGCGGGTCGGACATGTTTTGGATCACCCGCGTTCCGCGCACGGTCGCCATCATGTTGACCGGTGCCGCCATGGCGATGTCAGGGCTCGTTATGCAACTAATCACGCAAAACCGTCTCGTCGAACCGACGACGACCGGGACACTCGAATGGGCGGGGCTCGGTCTGCTCGCGGTGTATCTGCTCGTCCCGGCACCGACGCTCATGATGCGGATGACGGGGGCGATTGTCTTCTCATTCATCGGGACGATGGTCTTCTTCTGGTTCCTGCGTTCGGTCAAACTCCGCTCGTCGTTGATTGTCCCAATTATCGGACTCATGCTCGGGGCGGTCGTCTCGGCCGTGTCGACGTTTCTCGGTTTATTTTTTCAAGCGAGTCAGACAATCGAAGGTTGGTTCGTCGGATCGTTCGCATCGGTGCAGATTGGACGATACGAATACTTGTGGCTCATTATTCTCGTCACATTCTTCATCTTCATCCTCGCGAACCGCTTGACGCTTGCTGGACTCGGAGAAGACATCGCGACGAGCCTCGGCGTCAACTATAGCCGTTTGATTTTGATGGCGACGGGACTGATCGCACTCGCGGTCGGGGTCGTGGCGACGGTCATCGGCAACCTGCCGTTTCTCGGACTGATCGTCCCGAACATCGTCTCGATGTTTCGCGGGGACGACCTCCGTAGCAACTTGCCGTGGGTATGCGTCATCGGGATGGGAACGGTCCTCGTCAGCGACTTGATTTCTCGGACGATTATCATGCCGTTCGAATTGCCGGTATCGCTCATTCTCGGAACAATGGGGTCAATCGTATTTATCGTGATTCTCTTGAGACAACGTAAGACGGGAGGGGTACGATGAGCACACTTATTGAAAATAAGACGAAGCAACGAGAAGCGTATGACGTGGATGGTCGATCCGTGCATACGGAAGAACGGTGCGCGACGGCGTTTCGTTCCAAACGAGAACAGCGCCGTTATTGGCTGTTCCTTGCCTTCTTCATTGTCGGGGGATTGCTTTGTGCGTTCGGATTACTCGTCTATAACAACCCGGTCCCGTTCGACTCGCCGTCGTTCGTCCCGGTCGTCGAGCGTCGGGTCGTCGCCGTCATCACGATGGCGATTGCCGCGCTCTGTCAAAGCTTGGCGACGGTCGCGTTCCATTCAGTGACGAACAATCGCATCATCACGCCATCATTGCTCGGATTCGACGCGCTCTACTCGACGATTCAGACGAGTATGATCTTCTTCTTCGGCGCGGGTGCGCTGATCGGTTTTTCGGGGACGGGTGCGTTTTTGACCCAGGTCGGCCTCATGGTGCTCATGAGTTTGCTCTTGTACGGCTGGCTCTTGTCAGGAAAATACGGCAACCTGCAACTGATGCTTCTCGTCGGAATTATCATCGGGACGGGATTGAATTCGGTGTCCTCGTTCATGCGACGCATGCTTGCTCCATCCGAGTTCGACGTCCTGCAGGCCCGTCTGTTCGGATCGGTGATGCATGCCGATGCCGCCTACTTCCCAATCGTCATTCCGATTGTGATTGTCGTCGGGACGTTGTTGTATAGTTTCTCCAATCGCTTGAACGTCGTCGCACTCGGGAAAGACGTGGCGACATCGTTCGGGGTGAACCATCGCCGTAGTGTCATCTTTACGCTCGTCTTAATCTCGCTTCTCATGTCGGTATCGACGGCGCTGATTGGACCGTTGACGTTCTTCGGATTCTTGGTGGCGACGCTCAGTTATCAAGTGGCAGCGACGTACGACCATAAGTATGTATTTCCGATGGCATTCGCACTTGGTTTCTTCGTTCTGACGAGCGCGTATTTCTTTATGTATCACATTCTCAATACACCGAGTGTCGTGTCCGTCATCATCGAACTGTTCGGCGGCGTGATTTTCTTAGCGGTGATTTTAAGGAAGAGGTCGCTATGATTCAACTTGAACAAGTACAAAAATCATATTCCGATGATGTTCAAATCGGACCAATCAATCTCGACATCCCGAAGGCGGGATTCACCTCGTTGATCGGACCAAACGGGGCTGGGAAATCAACGACGCTCATGATGATTGGCCGTTTGCTCGATTTAGACGCGGGTCAAATCCAGGTCGCCGGGATGGACGTGTCGAGCGCAAAATCAAAAGACTTGGCGAAAATCGTCACGATTTTACGGCAAGAGAACCATTTCGTGACGCGTCTCACCGTCCGTCAGCTCGCCGGCTTTGGACGCTTTCCATACTCGAGAGGGCGGTTGACGCAAGAGGACGAACGGATCATCTCGAAATATATCGACTTCCTCGACTTGACGGAGCTCGAGCATCGCTATCTCGATGAACTATCAGGCGGTCAACGCCAACGAGCGTATGTCGCGATGGTGCTCTGTCAGGAGACGGAATACGTGCTCCTCGATGAGCCGCTCAACAACCTCGATATCGCTCGCTCGGTCCAGATGATGGAATACTTGCGTCACGTCGCCGACGAGTTCGGACGGACGATTGTCACGGTGCTCCATGACATCAACTTCGCAGCGAAATATTCGGACCGCATCTGTGCGATGAAAGACGGGAACATCGCCGCCTTCGGTACGGTCGAGGAGATCATGGATGCAGACATCCTATCTGACATTTTTGAGACGAAACTGGAGATTATTCAAGGACCGTATGGACCGATCGCGGTCTATTAATAGAAGGAGGGGATCAGCATGCAGATTTATTGGACGCCCATTCAACAAGTCGTGGAGGAAGCGCAAGATACATATACGTTCAAACTGGAACTGCCGGCAGACTTCACGTGGGAAGAAGGGGCGCACACGCACTTCGCGCTCGAGGGCTTCAACAAGGAAGATAGACCGAACCGGACGTTGATTCGGCACATGTCGATCTCGACGTTGCCGCATGAAGGCGCGATCGGCATTACGACGCGGGTCAAACCGGAATGCTCGACGTTCAAATCGATTTTGCGCGATATGAATATCGGGGACAAGGTCGCCATCTTCAAGACGCATTCGAACGTACCGCTGAAGCGGGAAGGGAAGAACGTCTATCTGCTGTCGTCGGGTGTCGGCATTGCGACGTTCCGCCCGCTCGTACTCGCGTATTTGGTGAACGGGGAAGGTGTAACGCACCTCCACTCGTTGAACGTCGACTCGTCGAAAGAATATCTGTTTAACGATGTGTTCGCGTCAACGAATGGATTCACGGCCGAGTTCGTCGACAATCGTCCGGACTATTACCAGCGGGTTGAGACGCTCGCCGCAGACAAAGACGGACTGTTTTACCTTGTCGGCAGCGATGACTTCTTGCATGAGACGATTGCCAAGCTGCGTCAAAATGGCGTGACACCGGACCAAATTATGCTCGACAAACATGACTTCCAAATGGAAGACTTCTTGAAGGCCTGACGCTTTGGAAATGTGTATACAAAAACCGCTCATTCGAAAATAATATCGAATGAGCGGTTTTTGTATTGTTTTATTTTACTAGTTGGTTCAGGAGCTCTATCATGTCTTCCTGTACAAATGATCCAAGTGATTCGCTGAATGATTTGGTCATATGGTTACTATCGCTGAAACCGACAATATTACCTACTACAGGTCGGCAGACGTCATCTTCACAGATGTAATCTGAATAGTCGTAATAGTATACATTGGACGGTTTATTTTCTAGACGTTCCCAATCGCTCACTGCTGGAAGTGTTTTTTCACGTTCCACACTACATTCTTCAGCATCACGCCCAAATTCGGCTAGGCACTCCGGAACTTTTCTGTCAAAGAAAGGCGTATCTCTTATAGCGAACACAGGAATATCTTGTGACTCTAAAGCACGGAACTGTTCGACGTAACCTACTGGCACTTCTTTGCTATTCTTTTGACCGATGTCTGCCGTTGTGACGACTAAATCGACTTCTGCTTCAACAATCGCATCAATAATTTTCTTGTTCCATTCATTGCATTCTGGATAATCGCTGCGACTCTCTGTACTGAGTCGGCAAGCGCTTTTCGTCATGTTAACAAGAAGTATGTTCTCTTCTTCAATAAATGTGTCAAGTGCAGGGTGCCAGTGACTTGAGTGTGAGCCACCGACAAGTGCCACCTTATATTTAGGATTTTCAGTATCTCCATACTCACATGTGACGACGTCCGTTTCAGGGACGCCAACATGACAACCGTCAAAAAATGGAATTGGACGGTCTTTCGTAATCTCAGAGTCAAACGGAATATACGGACGCTCAGGCGTATCCTTATAGGCATCGGTGAACACAAGCGCCCCTGGATAATCTGGAGACGAGGCAAGTGCAAGTTGTTCTTGTTGTTCTGCCTCGATTTTCAATTGCCAAGCAAAATTGAGAGCAAGGACAGGGAGCATAAAGGCGAGCAATGCCCCGATGACCTTTGGATGATAGTTCGTTTTCGTCTTGATTTTGCGAATCGGTCGCTCGACAATCGAAGTTGTCACATAAGAGAGCGCGAGTGACAACAAGATGATGAGAATCCCATCCACGATCGACACACGTTCTACTCTAAAGATGGCGTAATAGAACATGAGCAACGGCCAATGCCATAAATAAAAACCGTAAGACAAACCACCTAGTTTAGCGAGTGGCTTCGAACCAAGAAAACGTTGGACGCCATAAGTGCCACCGTTCTCACCGGAAACTAGAATCATAACAGCTGCCATCGTCGGCCATAATGCGACATAGCCAGGGAATACGCCGCCAACGTCTAACACGACTCCGACAGACACAAGTGCAAGGAAACCGAACCAACCCACAACTGTCGAGACCAGAGGGGATAAGCGGATTTTTGTAATGGTTAAGAAAAGAATTCCACCTAGTGAGAACTCCCATACACGTGCGAACGTGTCAAAATAGGCCCAAGGCTGGTTGTATTGGGTCATCCAAATTGAGTAAGCAAGTGAAGGGATGAACACGGCCACAAAAATTTTCAATAGCGTAGGCTTAATATCTGTCGTTTGCGTGCGCTTTACCCAAAAAATAGCGAGCGTGATGAGGAAGAACCAAATCACATAAAATTGCGCTTGAATGGACATGGCCCAAAAGTGTTGGACAGGGCTCTTATCATTGGCTGAATCTAAATAGTCAACCGCACTAAACGCAAGCTCCCAGTTTTGAAAATAAAGTGCAGAGGCCAACAGTTCCTGTACGGTCTGATCCCATCGTATGGTCGGGAGGACCACATAACTGATGACCGTCACGACGGCTAATACGAAAAAGGCTGCCGGGAACAGACGTTTAAATAAGCCGAATAAATAATCAAAAAAGTTAACGGTACCGAGACGACGATAGCGCGATACGAGTGAGGCAGTGATTAAAAATCCTGAAACGACGAAAAAAACATCGACGCCTCCGGAAACTCGGCCTAACCATATGTGATAGACAGCTACAAGGAAGGCTGCTACCGCTCGAAGACCCTCAATTTCAGGTCGAAACTTTTTTGGTCCCTGAGGCGCAAGGGGTTTTGTTTGCGAAGATTGTGTGTCCATAGTAACTCCTTTATTCCAAAATTAATCGTTGATTTTTTCACTATTTACCATAATAGCACATTCCCACAATTCGACAACGATTGCGCCTAAATCGTTATCATTTAGAAATATATATGACGATAAATAGATTCATTGGTTATGTCTGGAGTTGGGTATTCACTTCACACTGCTCAAAAAATCGTAAAAAGATATCGCGACCGTTCGGGGTCCCAATCGACTCAGGGTGGAACTGGACGCCGTACGTCGGGTGCGTGGGATGCTCGAGCGCCATGATGACCCCGTCACGCGTTCGGGCCGTCACGGTGAGTTCCGTCTTCAAGACGACGAGCGAATGATATCGCATGACCTCGCACTGATTCCCGTCAAACAAGACGCTCGGTGTCGTCTCAATCACGGACGTTTTCCCATGCATGACTTGTTCGGCCCGGCCGACCGTGCCGCCAAACACTTTGGCGATGACTTGATGACCGAGACAGACGCCGAGGATGGGGATGGTGCCGGACAAGGTGCGGACGACGTCGAGCGAGACACCGGCATCCAGCGGACTACCTGGACCCGGGGAGATGATGATGCCGGTCGGATTGAGGTCGCGGATCGCGTCGACCGTCAGTTCATCATTGCGGACGACCAATACGTCGCTGAACCGGGCGACATCTTGATATACGTTATATGTGAACGAGTCGTAGTTGTCGATGAGTAGAATCATGCGAACACCTCCAAGAGTGATTTGGCTTTATGCAGCGTCTCTTCATATTCTGACACCGGGTCTGAGTCGAAGACGATACCGGCACCGGCCTGGACGTAGGCCGTGTCGCCTTGAACGACCATCGTCCGGATGGCGAGGGCGAAATCGTAGCCGCCTCGGACGTCGAGGTAGCCGACGGCCCCGGCATACACTTCACGTTTCAAAGTCTCCAGTTCGTCGATCAGTTGCATCGCCCGAATCTTCGGGGCGCCCGAGACGGTACCGGCCGGGAGACAGGCCCGCAACGCGTCAATCGGATTCAAGTCGTCGCGCAGTTCTCCTTCGACCTCGGAGACGAGGTGCATGACGTTTTTAAAGCGTTCGACTTCCATCTGTTTCGGAATCGTGACCGAACCGACTTTGGCGACACGGCCGATATCGTTGCGACCGAGGTCGAGGAGCATCCGGTGCTCGGCGAGCTCTTTCTCGTCTTGAATGAGATCAGCGGCGTGACGCACGTCCTCTTCGACCGTCTTGCCGCGAGGGCGGGTGCCGGCGATCGGGTTCGTCGAGACACGATTGCCCTCGACACGGACGAGACTTTCCGGGGACGCCCCGAGGACGATTGCCTCGCCGAGGTCGATATAGAACAAGTACGGGCTCGGGTTCTGTTTTCGGAGTGTCCGGTAAAAGTGGAACGGGTCGCCGGTGAACGTCGCGTCGATGCGCTGGGACAAGACGAGTTGGAACACTTCACCGGCGAGGATGGCTTCTTTCGCCTTCAAGACGCGTTCGACGAACTCATCTTTGCCGGTCAACACCCGTTCACTCGTGCGGACGACGGGTGCGAGTTCGTGTGTCTTCGCCGTCTCGAGGGCCCGTTTGACGTGGTGGAGTCGCTTCTCAACATCGTCATCCCCGGTGTCGATCACGATGACCTGTTCTTCGATGTGGTCATAGAGGACGACCGTTTCATAACGTTGGAACAAGGCGTCCGGCAAACCGCGTGTCTCGCTCGGGATGTTCGGAATCGGTTCATAGACGCGTTGCATATCATAGCCGATATAGCCGACGGCACCGCCGATGAACGGATAAGGGGCGTCCGCTGTATCTCGCGCAACCAGTTCCGACAATAAGGCGAGCGGATCGTCCGTGTGCATCGTGCCGGACGCGTCGGTCACTTCGTTGCCATTGGCGCGAATCGTCTCGACCGGATTGGAGGCAATAATCGAGTAACGGCCGTGCTTGCCTTCGGTGCGGCTCTCGAGCAACACTTTCCGTTCGCCTTCTAAGCGGTGAAAGATTGCCACCGGTGTTAGTTCGTCGCCGTTGATGATCAGTTGTTTCATATCGATAACCTCCTTATAATTTGAAAGAAAAGGGGAAACTATGATGCACATCTTAAAACCGAATCAATTTTCAGGAGATGCGCTCACTGAGCACATCGAGCTAGAAGAAGAATTAAGTCCGTTTCTGAATCAATCGGACGAGTTGAACCAAGCATATTTCGATGCCGTGATACGAAAAGCGAAGGGATTGTTCGACACCTTGTTTCCACACGGTGAGGCCTTTACGCTCGTGTATCATGTTTATGGCGATCATCCTGGCAACACCGGTATGTTCCGATTGATTCGCGACAAGTCTCTCCGCTTTCAGACGGCGGTGATTCGTTCCGAAGAAGAGGAGGAGACGCTCAGGACGTATATCGTACCCATTGCCGATCGAGACCAGCTCCGGATAACTCGTTTGTTGGAGGCGATTTGTCACCAAGACTTTCAACCATTGAGACCACGACTGCGTGGCTGGGCCATGTCGTATCCTGCCGTTCAGTTCATTCATCAGAAAGCAGGACATGTACTATTTGTTTATGATGACCGCGGTGCCTATATCCGCGGGACATCACCCGAACACCTCCAAGCAATTAAACAAAAAATCTCCCCGCCCCTCATGCCCGATCGGACATGAAGGACGAGGAGATTTCCCCGTGTTGCCACCTTCGTTGAGAGACTTCGCGTCTCCCCACTCATCGCGAACCATCATTCGCTATCCTCGGTAACGGGAGGACCCGTCAGAGCCTACGTATCGGTCTGAACGCTCAAAAGTCCATTCACATGAGACACGTCACCGGTTCGCATCGACCACCGGCTTTCTGGAGACGTATTTTCACGCTACTCTTCTTTCTCATCGCGAGTTCATATGAAGATTATCGTTACTTTAACGGGATGAAGCGAGAATGTCAATATCGAAACAGGTAATTGTTATGAGTGAGAAGAATAGTGATGTAGATAGGCACATCGAAAGTCGTATAGGATGACCTCATTAAGAGGTGGGCGACTCTGCCAGACGAGTATGTTATGATGGACGCGAAAGGTAGGTACATCAATGGAAACACTTAATTTGAAACAACTTTCTGACAACCGGGCCGAGCTACAAACCAAGGGTGACCTTGACGCGATGCGTGACATCATGCACGAGGAATTTCGCTATGTCGATTCGAGCGGGCGTCAGTTTGATAAAGAAACATTTTTAGATCAGTTCGTTGACCCGGCGTCGGTCCAGTGGATTTCGCAGGACACAGTCACATTTGACGAGACGGTTTCAGGGGAAATCGCCCTCATCCAAATATTGCTTGAAGAACGCTTCATTCTTGGTACGAATGCCTATGAGGGCCGGTTCTGGGTATTGCACGTCTATGTGAAAGAGAATGACAAGTGGCTCTGGCAAGGCGGACAAGCGACGATGATCAACGAACTATAATAGCATCTCCAAATGACGATTATCTGATAAAATTAGATTTCGAATCTGATTTTGAAAGATAATTTAAATTTGGAGTTTTTTTTGAAACTTTTTTTAAAAAAAGGTAAAAGCGTTGATTTAAATCATATACTATTTATTGAAAAGAAATATAATAAACGCTATAAAGTGCTGTTGTAGAGATAGGAGGCAACGAGAGTGAAAAAAATAATCATTCTCTTATGTATGTTTTGGGGTTGGAACACTTATGCATCGGCTGAAGATACTTTGATTGTTGAACGAAAAATAGGAGAGCCTCTTGTAGATGAAGAAATACTTTATGAAGGTATTGATCGTGTAATCGTATCAATTCCTGCCCCTTCTATCTCTACGAAAACGAATGTAGAACAGTTAGATGAAGTCATTGGCGTTTCGGAAGATAATGTCATCAATCGCGAAGGGGTAGTTAGTCGATATCAACCTTACATCGGTTCTTTAAACATCTCACCAGTCTGGTTGAATCATCGCGGAGAAGGTGTGACTGTCGCGATCATCGATGATGGAATCGATGTGAATCACCCAGAGTTTCGGGGTAAAATCATTTCGCCTTACGATGCGACGAGAGATGTTTATCGAATTGTGGATAAAGGTGTACATGGAACGCATGTGGCTGGAACAATTGGTTCAACCTTTGATGACCAAGGAAACGTCGGAGTCGCTCCAAACGTTAGTTTGATGCCGATTGATGTGTTTGAAGGTGACGACTCTTCTATCTCAGATGTGTTAAAAGGAATTCATCATGCGGTTATAAACGGTGCAAGAGTTGTCAATATGAGCTTTGGTACGTATGAAAGAAATACGGCTCTCGAATCAGCTATTCGTGACGCAAGACGTAAAGGCCTGGTATTTGTCGGAGCAGCAGGTAACGACGATACGGATGAACGCTTCTATCCGGCGGCATACAGTGACGTCCTGGCTGTAGGAGCCGTAACCGTGGATGACCAAATTACAGACTTTACGAATTATGGCACGTATATCGATGTCGTTGCTCCCGGTGAAGATATTTATTCAACGCTACCGAACGGACGCTATGGATTTATGTCAGGCACGTCGATGGCAACACCTATTGCTTCAGGAATAGCCGCGCTACTCATCTCGAAAGAACCAAAACTATCACCTGGCATGGTATATGCAAGGTTGAAAGCAACCGCGGTTGATTTAGGAGAACCGGGCAAAGATGTGCTATATGGCTATGGCAGAGTTACAGGGAAGGCCACCAATTTCTCATTGTCTGATTTCAATCTTTTGCGAGACATCAGTCCCCCAGTCAAGCCGTCATTAGGTAAACTAACGAACAAGAGTACTGCCATTATTGGAAAATCAGAATTAGGAAGTACCGTTCAAATTTTCTATCGTGGAAAGATGTACACACAATCTGCGAACAATGGCTCATATCGAATGAACGTATCAAAATTGAAAGTAGGCTCACAAGTGACGATTGTTGCCCGTGACAAAGCCTTCAACCCGTCCCTTCCTATTACGCGAACTGTATTTGGAGTATTCGATAAACCAAGCTTCCAGTCCGTATCGTCCACTTCGTCAATCATTCGAGGAAGTGGTAAAAAATACGCCACTGTTCAAGCATTCGTTGGAAATAAACCGATTAGCCGTGTTGTAAGAATTAAGGGTAATGGACAGTTTTCAATTTCTATACCGAAACAACGAAAAGGAAAAGTAGTCGAGGTAAAAATGAAATCACCACTCTACTTATCTGAGAGTTACCCCCTCGTAGTCCGATAAACAACAAGCTGTGGTGGAGTATACTCCGATATCGGATGATTTCACAGATCAAAATAAATCACACAGCGTAAACGTAAGATGACTCATGATGACAGTGAGTCATTTTTTTAATGGTCATTTCTGTAAAAAACCTTCGTTCATGTAAATGATTGGAGGTTTTTTTAGGTAATTGCGAAAGTGAAGAAATATTTAGAAAATAAAAATAAAAAATCAAAAAAATAATAAAAGAGTTCTTTTTTATTTATGCTATATTTATCATGTAAGCAAATTTTTTGGGGAGGTAGATTTATGAAGAAAAAATGGATGGTCACTTCACTTGGCGCGACACTCTTGTTTTCAACAATTTCGCCAACGATGTCAGCTCCGGTCGAGGCCAGTCAAGTAAAGTCATCGGTCATTTCTTTAGGTTCTACAACAGTAAAGCAGGGGAAGCTTATACTACCAAAGTCATACAAGTCGGAAACAATTTACTGGTATAAATCGAAATTTAACGAGAAATTGATAGGGAAACCTCAGGTTATTAATGGTTACACAATCAACTCAAAAAAACGTGTATCCATTAAAGTCACAGTTGAAGCCGTAAAAGGTCAAACATCAGTGGCACCCATCTCATTAGGTTCTACATATGCTTACGGGGGTAAACTTAACCTTCCAAAAACATACAAGTCTCAACCTGTTCGTTGGTATAAGTCAAAATTCAATGCAAAGTTAATTAATCAACCGCAAGTCATTAACGGATACATCGTGAAATCGAAAAAGCCAGTTTCGATTAAAGTGGTAGTGGATAACTATCCAATCAGTTTTGTTAATCAAGTCGTGAAAGTAAATGTCGAACAAGGGGAAACGGCACAACTTCCAACTCGATTGAAAGCAAAATTTGCTAGTGGTGGTACATATTTCGTTGACGTGAAGTGGGGACAGGTTGATACGTCAAAAGAAGGCATTCAAATGGTGACTGGGACCTTCACACGGAATAAAACGACCATCACAGTCAAAGCGCAAGTCAACGTTAAACCGATGAAGACGTTCAAAGTAAATATTATGCATACGAATGATACACACGGACGTGTCGAGGCATTCCCGAAACGGATGACGGCAATCAAAGAATATCGTGCCACTTATCCTGATGCATTGCTTCTTGATGCAGGTGATGTCTTCTCGGGCACCCTTTACTTCAATGAATACAAAGGACTTGTCGATGCTAAGTTAATGAACTATGCCGACTATGATTTAATGACGCTCGGTAACCATGAGTTCGATTTAGGCGGAGATGATGATGGAAACCTTGAACTTCATAACTTTGTAAAAGTACTGAAGACGCCAATCGTATCGTCAAACGTTGATTTTTCAAAAGATGACTTGCTGTCAAATCTTTATCGAAATCAAATTGCAGAAGATGCAAAAGGCGGTAAGATTTATAAAACTTATGTGAAAGAAGTAAAAGGCGAGGACATCGGATTTATCGGATTGACGACGATGGACACGGCAACAATCGCAAGCCCAGGTTCGGTTCAATTCTTGAACTATATTGAAAGTGCCAAAGCCGCGGTTGCAGAATTGGAAGCGGCAGGCGTCAATAAGATTGTTGCTCTATCGCACCTTGGTTACAACGATGATCCAAAAGTGGACAATGATTTGTTGCTTGCTGAACATGTGGAGGGTCTTGACGTAATCATCGGAGGTCACTCACACGATGAGTTGAAACAACCTGTCATCGTAAATAAAGACACCGAACCGACGGCGATTGTGCAAGCGTCAGAATATGGAAAACGTTTAGGCACACTTGAAGTCGAGTTTGATAAAAAAGGAAAACTCATTGTAGTTCATGAAGAAATCGATGGAGTCGCTACAGTCATTAAGCCAGTCGGACAGTTGGTGAACTTAGAAGGCGACATCGTAGAAGATGCGGGAGCGAAAAAAATCATCGCCCCATATAAAGCACAAATCGACGCAATCATGAAACAAGAAATCGGCGCGAACGCAACGGCGCCATTGGCCACTCACGATGAGAACAATATTCGTCTCGTGCGTAAACAAGAAACTGGAATTGGTAACTTGATTGCAGACGGAATGTTAGCCAAAGCGAAGCAACTTAACAAAGACGTCTCGGTAGCATTCACGAACGGCGGAGGCATTCGTGCCCCAATCGACGAAGGTGCCATCACGGTCGGCGAAGTCATCACGACATTGCCGTTTGGAAATACGTTGGCGACCGTGACATTATCAGGCTCGGAGCTGAAGGAAGTGCTCGAGCGATCGGTCTCGAACGCACCTAATGAACTCGGTGCCTTCCTCTCAGTCGCTGGAATGCGCTTTGAGTATGACAGTTCGCTACCAACCGGTGCGCGTGTCACTAAAATTGAAATCGACGAAGCTGGTACGTTTGTCGCACTAGATTCTGCGAAAACGTATACAGTGGCGACGAACGCCTTTACAGCAAAAGGTGGAGACGAATTCAAGACGCTCGAAAAAGCATACGCTGAGGGACGTGTGACTGACCTTGGTCTTTCAGATTGGGAAAACTTCCGGGATCATCTCGCTGGCCTTGGTGAAGTGACTCCGAAAGTTGAAGGACGCGTAGTCGATACAAAAACACCGTAATGGTTTTACCGTTTAAAAAGCCCCGTTTCCTCAAGGGGCTTTTTTTACATTCATTCCACATGAGGAGACCTATCGACCGTTTGTAGAAAAAAACTTGAAGCTTGAAAGGATTTAGGAAAATGAAAACATCACGTAGTACCCGAATCATACTAGGCATACTCATTGTCAGTTGCATGCTCGTTATCGCCCGTCCAGAGAGTTTAGGATTCTTCAAACAGGATCAGTCGCTCCAGGAACAGACGCTTCCTGTGTACATTGAAGTGATAAAGAACACGGACTCCTATGTTTTGAAAGAAGGGGAAATGGTAAAAACGGATAAGGTCGATAAACAGGAGACGTTTCGTCCTCAACGCATTAATGGACGATACTTCGAAGTCGCTTCCGGGGAATCGACCATTTATATTGAACAAGCCGATAGTCAAGTGGTGCTCCAAAACATCACGCCAAATGAAATGAATGATGACCGGCTGGCCCCGTTCATCTTGTATTACTACACGAAACAAGGTGAAAAAAACACGCCTTACTTTAACCATTCGTATGAGCTATCCAACGCGGTCTCACGAGCGGATGAGGCAATCACTGGGGCGTGGACGGTTCCGGCTCCGCCACATCAGTTAACGGTGGACGAGGTGGGCACGTTCGATTGGGTGAAACAAATCCCTTCTTCGACATCGAACTCTTTCCCGTTTCAGATTCATGGGTTTTATTTGCTTGAGACATTGACGAACGCATATATACAAAACTCGAATCAGGACTATTTGCATTACGGGCGAGATATGATTCAAAGTTGGGATTCCAAGTTTCCGATCGCTGACCGTGAATCGGCCTATAAGTGGGCTTTTGATCAACACGGCACTGCCTTGCGCACAATCTCGTTCGTTAACTATTGGAATGAATCGCGCTTTTTAATGGACACTGAGAACGCCGAATTTCACTCGCAATTGATGCGGATGCTATACGAGCACGCAGACTTATTGGCTGATGAGGAATTCTATAAAGCGAAGCACAATCATGGTATTTTTCAAGACATGGCGCTGTTGATGATTGCGGAGTCATTCCCAGAGTTGGAACGTGCTGCTGAATGGAAGCGGATTGCCAATGAGCGCTTTACGACGCAAGTGAATCAAGGTGTCAGTTCGACTGGTCTACATTTAGAACATTCACCGACGTATCAACTATTCCTCTATCAAACGTTGATTGGGATGATTGACTGGGCGGAAGCGAATGGATATACGCTCGATGCCGAAGCGAAGCGTCGTGCCCGTTCGATGCCCGAACATATGGCTTTCATGATCAAACCAAACTCAACATTCGTTCAATTTGGGGATACGTCCGGAGACGTCTTGGCACCTGATTCATTTCCTTACATTCAAAACTATCCAGAACTGTTGTATAGCGTGACTGGGGGAACCCAAGGGCAGCAGCCGACTGAACGTGTCGTTCGTCAAGACGATCAGTACGTCTTCTTCCGTCAGCACTGGGGAGAAGCGGCACCATTTGACCAAGCAATCAATTTCGCGATGACGGCTGGTTTTCATGGGATGCCTCACAAACACTTTGACGATTTGAGTATCGATTTGTACGGTTTTGGAGCGGATTATATTGTCGAGACAGGCCGGTACGGTTATGCAAGGGCGCTTGAACGTTACAGTGTGTTCAAAGGGGACGCGCACAATTCGATTCAGATTGAAGGCGAGGATTTTCCGATTACCGCCGACAAAATCGGGATGAGCCATATTACGGATGCGAAGCAACTCCCGAACGGGCAATATTTTGCGTCTGGGCAACATCAATTGATGACAGGGACGACGCATGAGCGATCTGTGTGGTACGACACACGCCAGACTTTCGTTGTTCGAGACGAATTAGCATCAGACAAGCAAAATCCCTTTTTACAACGATTTCATTTGGCACCTGGTTTTGCCGTGGTCACGCAAACGAATGACGAAGTCGTGGCGACCCACACAGATGGACGAACCCTCCATATGATTCAATTGCCTACATCGACAGTAGGTACGTTGGAAATCGGGACGAGTCATATATCGTATGCCGATTATACGTGGTTTGAGCGTAAACAATTGATCACTCGGAAAGTGATGAAAGCAGGCGATTACGTGACTGTATTACATTTAGGGAAGACGCCCGAAGATCGCGTCCAGTCGGCAGAATGGGTAGAAGGCGCGGAGGGGAAAGTATTACGTTATACATTAATGAACGGACACACGGAACAAGTTCAAGTCGATTAAATGAGAAAAAGGAGGCGTTCAACAGATGATACCGATGGATGGATTGATGTACAGGCGTGGCTATCTGGTACATGAGAAAGGAATGGCTCCTTTATCAATTCCTGAGGGGTTGTCACATTGGTACGTTCGCGACATGAAGGATTACGTCCTCATCCACGACCCATGCGTGCCATTTGACTCGGTTGTAGAAAATGAAGTGTTTTTATTGGGAACAGCCTGGCATCTCCATGGGAAACCTGTCGCGGAAGCGATGCGCTTTGCCTATGAAACGAGTGAAGCAGCATTGTTGGATGAGCTTGATTTTGTCGCTGGACGCTATGTCTTGTTTTATCGTTCTCGCTCTAACGGTTCCTTGCAAATCACACAGGACGCTCTCGGTTTAAAGAGCGTGTTTTACTCGGCTAGCAGTCGATGCCTCAGCTCCCATTATTCTTTATTACGAGAAATTACTGGACGCAAAGAGCCGTTCGAAGAAGTTTTATCTCTATTAAAACGAAGAGTGACCAATAACATGATTCCCGGTCATTTCACACCGGACCGTAACATTCATATGTTGACCCCTAACCAGGCAATGGATTTGACCACGTTTGCCTGGCAGCGAATATTCCCGCGGGAAGCGTATGAACCTATTTCGGTAAACGAGGCGGTCGAAGCGATTGACGGTGCGGTCAACGGTTTGCTTCGCCAAGTAGACCAACGTCTGCTCGTGCCGATCACCGCCGGAATGGATAGTCGCTCGACGCTCGCGTTGCTGCGCTGTGAACCGCACCATCAATATTTTACGTATGGGAAAGATGCGGTCAAATCGCTAGACAACGACATGCGAACGGCCCGAGAAATCGCGCGCACGTTTCGATTACCGCACGTGACGTTGCTTATGCGTGGAGAGTTCGGCAAAATGAATGATGAAAAAGCATTCATATCAAGCCTTCGAAAAGTAACGATACGAAGACATTCTTTTGAGATTGCCTGGCATTATTACAACCATTTTGATGATGATTACTTACATATTCGTTCGAATGGATATGAGGTGGCGCGTCGATATTATCGCCAAGCGTTCTCGTTACCGGAAAATTGGTCGGTCGAAGGTATAGCCCGGACGTTCTCTAGGTCGGCGCAAGCAGACAAAGACGTATTAGCTTTGTCAGCGCAGTTTATCGAGCAATCCCGGTTGGCGGATTATCATAACTATGACCCATACGACTTGTATTATTGGGAACACCGGATGGGAACGTGGCACGCATCACTTTTACTAGAAAGTGACCTGGCCCACGACTCGTTCATTTTAATCAACGCTCGCCACATTCTAAAACAATTGTTACATGTGCCGCTCGAGGCGCAAGAGCAGGGACTTGTCCAAAAGCGTTTGATTGAGCGATATGCACCGGGCTTACTCGAGTTCGGCATCAACTGATTGGATGAAACGAATGACGTCGTGGTAATCGTTGCGTTCGCTAGTAGGAACGGCGATGCGCGAGACGTCTCTCAATACGAGGTGTTTCTCAGAGGCGTTTTCTTCGATATAACGCAATAAAATGCGCCATTGGGCAGCAATTTTTTTGCGGAGCATCGTCGTGAGAGAGCCTCGGCTTGAATCAAGCAACGTATACAACTCTTGAACGACAGTAAGCCGTTCCGTGACCGCGAATGAATACGTCAGCCGTTGACGTGACACCGAATGTTGACGTAGGTGTCGGGTATAGACGGCGCTACTTGGCGCGATTCGAATTTCGAACGACATGTGGGACAGCAACGTGGAAAAATAGACGACGTCCTCTGCGCTCCGTAAATGATGTTTGAATGCGACAACTTGAGCAGCTTCGGTCGGAATCAATTTACAAGCCGTCATTGTCAAGACGCGATGGAGTCGGCTGAGGGCGACATCAAACGAAGGGCGTTCTCCGGCTTCTACTTGAAGGATGTCCTTCTCAATTGGACTTTCGCGTATTGAACCGTCTGGGAGAACGTCGGTCAAGTGCGCGATGGTGATCCCGAGCAACGAGGAATGCTTCAACAAATCCTCGAGATAAGTGGGTGATACAGTGTCATCAGCATCGACGAACGTCAAAAATTGGAATTTAGCTTTGGAAATTCCTGAGTTCCGCGCATGACTTACTGAAGCGACCGGTTTGGATAAAACATGTAACGGTAATGTGTCATATGTCTTCACCATGTCGATTGTGCCGTCATCAGGGCCGTTTACGACTAAGATCACTTCAAATAACGTGAAGTCGAGTGTTTGAGACATTAGGCTGTTTAGCATAAACGAAAGGTATTCCCGACTTTGATAGGCAGGTAAGATAACACTGACGCCGAAAGGGCGCCGGCAAGATTGTTGAAGACGCTTCATAGATTCATTCATCGACGGCTTCCTGCAATTGAAGCGCCGCTGCCAATGCGGCCTCAAGGTGGACCTGTGTCGCTTGTTGTCTTTCAAGTTGTCGACGCAAGTCTCGAACGACGTGACGATGATTCCGCGCATGTAGTCGCAACCGTTCATTTTCTATCTGAAGGTGTAGCCGTTCACTCGCTAATACTTCTTGTGAAATCAACAGATCATCTATCGTGTGACGCAATGAGCAGAGCTCCAACGACAATTTTTTCTCGTTCATGACAGCCTCCTTGTACTTGATGAAAATTTGCTTCACTGTATAAAATTTGCTACGATACGAAAGATAATGTACAAAAAATCGAATGTGACGTAAAAGGAGAATTCATAGACAGATGAATTATAAAAAAATTCTCAACGATTTGACGGAGCACGTCGCGTGGGCGCAAAGCGAAACGCGCCGCGTGAATGCGATGAGTCATCTAGACTCTGAATCTTTGAAACGGATTAAACGGTTGCCGCGGCTCGACTATTCGTTGGACCAATTCAGAAAACGAAAAGAACGCGCCCCTAAAAAATTGGAGATCGTTCAAAAATACCATAATGCCAGCAATCGCCATTACATCGCCCAGTTCAAACAGTCTATGGCGCTCATCGGTGACAGTAACGGATCGCGTTACTATAAAGGATTGACGAAACCGAACGTCGCCATCGTTTGTTCTGAGTTTATGTACGAATTTTATAAAGATGCGATGAATCTTCATTACGTCACCCCGACAAACGCAAAAGATGTTTTCGCCGAACCGATCGACTTCTTCCTCATTCTAACATCTTGGAAAGGACTATATGAAGACGAATGGCGCGGGATTTCAAACCCTGACTCTGAAAAGCGTGAAGCGCTCTATCAAATTATCGAACACGCAAAATCGCGTAACGTTCCCGTTGTCATGCAGTCGACAGAAGATCCGAGTAACTACTCTCGCTTTATCGGAATCGCTCAACGGAGTGATGTCGTTTTCACAGGAGATGAAGGGAAGATTACAGAGTATAAGTTGGATTGTGGGCATGACCGTATCGGTGTCCTTGAGTTTGGAGTGAATCCGAAGCTGCACAACCCGATTGGTACTCGCTCTGTCGAGAAAATTGACGGGGCCTTGTTTGCTGGAAGTTGGATGGAGAAATATAGCGAGCGGACGGAAGATATCATGAAGTTGTTGAATGGTGTCTTATTGGCAGATAAACGACTCGACATCATCGATCGCAACTATTCGCTTAACGACCCACGCTACCATTTCCCGGAAGAGTTTGCCCCGTACGTCGCGCCAAGCGTCAACTATGTAGAATTGCAAAAGTTAAGCAAAAGCTATGATTGGGTATTAAACGTCAATAGCATCAAGTATAGCCCGACGATGTGTGCCCGTCGCGTCTATGAATCACAGGCGCTCGGGAATTTGATTTTGTCGAATTATAGTGTTGCCGTCAATAATTATTTCCCGAATATCTTTATTGCGACGAACGAAGCGGATGCGGAGTCGATGATGACGATGTTCACAGCGGATGAACGTTATGAGCATCAAATGCATGGTGTTCGAAACGTGATGTCACACCATACGGTCTACCATCGTCTTCAAACGATCATGAGCGCGTTGGGTCACACCGAATCAAATCTTGATAAGTCTGTACTCGTTGTAGGAAGTGGTCAAAACTCAATCGTCCAACGAGATTTTGAACAGCAATCCTACTCGAACAAGACATTTGTCCGCGAAGAAGAGGTCACAGCAGAACTTGTTACGGCATACGATATGGTCGCCTACTTCAATGATCAGTTCGCATACGGCCCATATTATTTAGAAGATTTAGTGAATGGCTTTAAATATACAGACGTGGATTTCGTCACACAAGTGGTATATAAAGAAGGGCATGAATGGAACGAAGGAATCGAGCATAGCTACACTGATTCGTTCACGAGCCGTTACACGACGCTGTTTTGGACCGCAACAGCCCCTTATAACGTCATTTCCGGACAACAGAAAGACCATGGCTTGAAAGGCTATGCAATTGATCGCTTTAGTTTAGAAAGACGCATCGCTCAAGAAGACGCCGAACAAGAAATCCGTACGGATTATAAGATGACAGTCATCATTCCTGTGTATAACAACGGGAAATACTTATACAATAAGTGCTTCTTGAGTTTAAAGCGGAGTTCGATGTTCAAAGACATGGAAATCTTTATCGTGGACGATGGATCTTCCGACATTGAGACGTTGCGACAAATTCGTCAAATCAAAGAAAAACACGCGAACGTCACGACGTACCTTTATGAAATGGGTGGAAGCGGTAGCGCCTCGAGACCACGGAATAAAGGTGTTGAAATGGCGACGACCGACTATATCGTGTTCCTCGATCCAGATAATGAGGCGACGGAAGACGGTTATGCATTCCTCTACCAATTGATGGAGCAAGACCCGGATCTCGATTTTGCGACAGGTCACATGAAAAAGTTGGCGGAGAAAGAATCTCCAATCATGTTGCCTAAATCTTATCAACAAGACCAACTTGTTTTAAACGACCCACGCCAATATTTACTCGATCACAACTTCAGTGTTCAAAGCATTCAGGCGATGGTTATTCGTAAATCTTTCATTGAAGCACACCAGCTTGAACAAGTTGTCGGCGCTGTCGGTCAAGATTCGCTGTTCTTCACGGAAATGATGTTAAAAGCCAAAAAAGTGTTATTGGTGAATAAAGTGATTCATGACTACTATGCTGCAGTCAGCGGGTCGACCGTCAATGCGATTACCGCCAAGTATTTTGAGAAGTGTCTGTTGCGCGAAGAGGCTCGGGCCAAAGTATTCAAAGAAGAAAAAGTGCTCGATGCCTTCAATAGTCATCGTTTTGAAGTCTTCTTCGAACTTTGGTATTTGCGCCACTTGAAACGAAGTAACCTGCAAGACTTTAAGCACAACGTCACGATTTTGTATAAGATTTATGAATTGTTCCAACCAGAAACATTGAAAAACGAAAAGGTAGCCACATTCGTTGAATTGTACGAAACGAATCAGTTTGAACAATTAGCGAAACAATTTGGGCCTGAGCAATGAATATGGAGGAACGGACAATGACAGATCATAAAGATGAAGTAAGCTTATTGCGTGAAAATAATCAGTTAAAAGAAGAGAAAGTCACGTTGGAGATGGAGAAAGAACTGATTTACTACCATTACGAGGAATTATTAAAACGCTACGAAACGCTATCTGCACTCTCGCAACACATGGCGAAAGAACTCTCGGAAATTGCACCGCGTTACGAGGCGTTGAATAAATCCAAACTGACCAAAGTGACGCGGAAGTACTGGGAATTGAGACGGAAGTTACGTCGCAAATGACACACTACTTTTTGTGACAAGACAGACATGACTTTGTTATTAGTTTGTAGTTGCTTCTAAATAAGGCGCAGAGTATAATTGCTATTGTTTTAGCATAGAGAAAAAATAAATGAAACAATTCATTAAAAAATGAACAGTACTTTGGAGGTAACGACATGAAAGTTTGTACTATTGGTTTAGGATATATTGGTCTGCCGACATCAGCCGTCTTTGCACAATACGGGGTGGACGTTGTTGGTGTTGACATTCATCAATCGGTTGTCGATAAATTAAACCGCGGAGAAATTCACATCGAAGAGCCGGGTCTCGGAGATGTTGTAAAATCTGTAGTTGAAAATGGTAAATTCCGCGCTTCGATGGAACCGGAAAAAGCTGATGCGTTTATCATTGCGGTACCGACACCGAATAACGATGACGAGCATAAGTCATGTGATTTAACATATGTTCTTGACGCCACTAAACGTGTCTTGCCTCATGTAGAAAAAGGTAACGTCATCATTGTCGAATCGACAATTGCCCCACGTACGATGGATGATTTTGTGAAGCCGCTTGTGGAAGAGGCTGGATTTGTGGTTGGAGAAGATATTTATCTTGTTCATTGCCCGGAACGTGTTCTTCCAGGTCAAATTCTTCATGAGCTCGTCCACAATAACCGGATCGTCGGTGGATTAACACCAGCTTGTGCGGAAGCAGGAGCACGTGTGTACGGCACTTTCGTCGAAGGTGAGATTATTAAAACCGATGCGAAAACGGCAGAGATGTCTAAATTGATGGAAAACACATTCCGAGATGTAAACATCGCGCTAGCGAATGAACTTGCGAAAGTTTGTAACGCCCTCGATATCAACGTTCTTGACGTGATTGAAATGGCCAATAAACACCCGCGTGTAAACCTCCACAGCCCAGGGCCTGGTGTCGGTGGACACTGTCTCGCTGTTGATCCTTACTTCATTGTTGCGAAACAACCCGAACATGCGAAGATTATTAAATTGTCACGTGATACAAACGTATCGATGCCGGCATACGTTGTGGAAAACGTTCAAAAATTGATTGGTGACTCGAAAGATGCCAAAGTCGCTGCCTTCGGCGTGACGTACAAAGGAAACGTTGACGATATGCGCGAGAGTCCTGCTGTGGAGATCATCGAATTGATGCTTGAGCAAGGGATGAACGTCGCTGTTCACGATCCACACGTGGAAGTGTCATCATCGAAACATTTTGAGCTCGTCTCAAAAGAAGAGGCATTGCAAGACGCGGATATCGTGCTCATCCTCGTAGACCACAATGAATTTAAAGAATTGGATTTTGCTGAATTGACATCAATGATGCGTCGTCCGATGATTTTTGACACACGAAATATTGTGAAAGCCGACCAAGATGAACAAGTTGATGTCGTGAACTACGGCAACCTCTATTCTTTTGTGAACAAGGCTAATCTCACTGTCTGAGAGGTGGGCTTATGTTAAAAGCTCCTAAACAAATATATTCTGAAATTCGGGAGAGTCTCTATTTAATATTGAGACTCTCTATGTATGAAACAAAAAGTATGTATTCCATGCAATACTTAGGGTTTCTATGGGAATTGGTGACACCGATTCTTCAAATCTCGGTCTACTGGTTTGTCTTTGGCTTCGGTATCCGAGAAGGAAGAGACATAGACGGTGTCGCATTTTTACCATGGTTGGTCAGCGGAATCATTGTATGGTTTTTCATCAGCCCAGCAATTACGACAACTGCCCGTTCCGTGTACTCGCGGATCGGGCTCGTTTCTAAAATGAGCTTCCCTCTTAGTACGATTCCTGCATACGTGTTACTATCGTTGCTTTATCGACATTTCGGAATGATTGTTGTCAGTTTCGTTTTGCTTGCTTTCTTCGGCTATTATCCGGGGTGGCATACGTTCTGGTTGATTTACTTGTTGATTAGCGCTGTCGCACTGCTTTATGCGCTCGCACTGTTAACGTCGGCCTTGACTACAATTATCCGCGACTTACAAAACTTGCTTATGTCTGTTATGCGAATGATGCTCTATTTGACTCCAATCTTTTGGCTACCTACGGGATGGGTTCAACAAGTACTGCAATTGAATCCTCTTTACTATCTCGTGGAAGGGTATCGTTCGATGTTTCTTGGCACAGATTGGATTGTGGAGAACTGGGAATGGGGCATTTACTATTGGGCCATCGTCATTGTTTTGTTCTTCGTGGGTTCAAACGTTCATATGCGTTTCCGTCGTTACTTTATCGATTATATTTAAGGAGGGTATCTCATGACGTCACAGGTGAAATTTGAAAATGTCTCTAAGCGCTATACCCTCTATAGAAAACAGAGTGATAAGTTAAAAGAGGTGTTTACGGGAAAGACGAATGGCACCCAATTCTACGCACTTCGGAACGTAAGTTTTGAGGTACCTCCTGGCGAGGTCGTCGGGATTATCGGCATTAACGGGTCTGGTAAATCGACGATGTCCAATTTGTTAGCGGATGTCATGCCCCCGACACACGGGCAAATCACATTGCGCGGGAAAACGGCATTGATCGCCATTTCATCTGGACTAAACGGTCAACTGACTGGGATGGAGAACATTGAGCTAAAAGGTTTGATGCTCGGGATGAGTAAAGAACAAATAACCGAATTGACACCTGAGATCATTGATTTTGCTGATATCGGCGAGTTCATTCATCAACCCGTCAAAACGTATTCGAGCGGGATGAAATCACGACTTGGATTTGCCATCTCGATTAATATCGATCCTGACATTTTAGTGATTGATGAAGCGTTGTCTGTAGGTGATCAAACGTTCACCGACAAATGTTTGACGAAGATGAACGAGTTTAAGGATCAAGGCAAGACCATCTTCTTCATCAGCCACTCTGTATCTCAAGTCAAACAATTTTGTACACAGGCGCTGTGGTTGGAGTACGGAGAGATTCGTGAATACGGTCCTGTTGAAGAAATTGTCGGAGAATACAACAAGTTTTTGAAATGGTATCGTCAATTGACTAAATCGCAACAAAGTCAATATAAAGAAAGCAAATTGACTCAGCGTACGACTATCGTCGACTCAAATGATTTAGGAGAAACGATCGTGTTACCAAGAACTCAACCAACAAAGGAGATGACGGGATGATTAAAGTAATGACTGTTTTTGGGACGCGTCCTGAAGCAATCAAGATGGCCCCCCTCGTACTTGAATTGAAGAAACGTGAAGGGGTAGAACCGATTGTTGTGGTAACAGCGCAGCATCGACAAATGCTTGATCAAGTCTTAAACTTATTTAAAATCACACCGGATTACGATTTGGATATTATGAAGGACAAGCAAACGTTGTTTGATGTGACGACACGGGTCCTTCACGGGATGGACGATGTCATCAAAGAAGCTAAACCGGACATTGTGCTCGTACACGGTGACACAACGACAACATTTGCGACTTCACTTGCGGCATTTTATAATCAAACGGCCGTCGGACATGTCGAAGCAGGTCTTCGGACTTACAACTTGTATTCGCCGTTCCCAGAAGAGGCGAATCGACAGTTGACGGGCGTTTTGGCAAATCTTCATTTTGCACCGACTGACGTTTCAGCTGGGAACTTGGTGTCTGAAGGTAAGCAGCAGGATATGATTTACGTTACCGGAAACACTGCGATTGACGCATTGAACACGACGGTAAAAGATTCATACACGAACCCGATTCTTGACGAGATCACTGCACAAGGACGTCGTCTCGTCTTGTTGACGGCACACCGTCGTGAGAACCTCGGAGAGCCGATGCGCAATATGTTCCGTGCCGTTCGTCGTTTGATTGAAAAGTATGAGGACATTGAAGTGGTCTATCCGGTGCACATGAACCCCATCGTGCGCGAACTCGCGAACGAAATTCTTCACGATCTAGACCGCGTACAATTGATCGAGCCACTCGATGTCTTCGATTTCCATAACTTTGCGGCGAAATCACACTTAATCTTAACGGATTCAGGTGGCGTCCAAGAAGAAGCACCATCGCTTGGTGTCCCTGTCCTTGTGCTTCGTGATACGACGGAACGACCAGAAGGTGTGGCAGCAGGTACGCTTAAGCTCGCAGGTACTGAGGAAGAAACCATTTTTGGATTAGCAGACGAATTGCTATCGGATGAGACAAAACATCTTGAGATGTCGAAAGCTTCAAACCCATACGGAGATGGACAAGCTTCAGCACGCATTGTTGATGCGATTTTGACGCACTTCAATAAATAAGTCCTCTCATGAAGGAGTAATCACTATGATGATTCGTAAACGATATATCCGTCCAGCTATTTACCACTATTTTCCGATGGGTGATAAAGACATGATGCACGCAACGGAAGAACAGTACCGGACAAAAATCAGTTTTCGCGATTACGAGGCATCTTCCTCGTTGTACGTTCAAATGTTCGATCAAAAATTTGACGTGCCACCGAGTAAAATTTATCGTCCTGATGCAAAATTGATGGATGCCAATCGTTTACTCGTGGAAGGCAGTTTTGAAGCGAATCTTCCGATTGGAACGCGTATTGAAGTCTACTATATGCAATACAACAAAACGAAACGGATTGCGAACTTGAAGAAACGGTACAATTTGAAGAGCGATACATTCTCATTCCGAGAGGAAATCGAATTAGAAAAAGGTGCTGAGTTCTTTAAACTCGCATTCAAGTTTTATTTGACGGACTCATCGTATGAAGAGCCATATATCATGATGAATGACGCATGGCTCTCCTTGTTCGCAGATGAACCATTAGATGAGAAGGATGAGGAAGACGAGGAGGACGACGCAAATGTTATTTAGTTCATCGGTATTTCTATTTTATTTCTTACCGATTGTGCTTGGTTTGTACTTCGTGTCTCCCCGTTTTTTAAAGAACTTCGTATTGCTCGCGGCAAGCTTGTTCTTCTATGCATGGGGCGAGCCAAGGTTCGTCATGATTATGCTCGTCTCCATTTTGATGAACTATATGTTCGGGCTTTGGGTCGATCGATACCGACATGACGCCAAGCGTTTAAAAGCGACGATGGTTGCGATGGTCTTAGGAAATATCGGTATGCTTGGCGTCTTTAAATATGCCAGTTTTTTCGTGGAAAACACGAATTCGCTGTTCGGTCTGAATTTGAATGATCCAGAAATCCCGTTACCAATCGGGATTTCATTCTTTACATTCCAAGCGATGAGTTACGTCATCGACGTGTATCGGGAAGACGGAAAAGTTCAAAAGAATCCCCTAAACCTTGCGCTCTATATCGCATTATTCCCGCAGTTGATTGCCGGCCCGATTGTTCGTTATCAAACAGTGGCCGATGAAATCAATGATCGTCGCGAAACGTTAGACGATTTCGTTTCGGGCATTCAACGGTTCGTCATTGGACTCGGTAAGAAAATGATTTTAGCAAATAGTTGTGGCTATGTAGCAGACCAAGTGTTCAATAGCCCAGCAGGCGAAATTTCAACGACGTTAGCATGGATTGGTATTATCGCATACTCGTTACAAATATACTTTGATTTCTCGGGTTATTCAGATATGGCAATCGGACTTGGCCGGATGTTTGGTTTTCACTTTCTTGAAAACTTCAATTATCCGTACATCTCAAAATCAGTCTCAGAGTTTTGGAGAAGATGGCACATTTCACTCGGAAGTTGGTTCCGGGACTATGTCTATATTCCGTTGGGTGGAAATCGTTCCGGCCCGTGGAAGACTTATCGTAACTTAGCGATTGTGTGGACGCTTACTGGAGTATGGCACGGTGCAAGTTGGACGTTCGTCGCTTGGGGTGCCTACTATGGGATTTTCATCATGCTTGAACGAGCATTTCTCGGGAAATGGTTGGCCCGGATTCCAGCTGCCTTGGCTCACCTATTTACATTGTTTGTAGTTGTCATCGGTTGGGTATTCTTCAGAGCAGACAATTTCCCATACGCCATCGAGTATTTGCAAACGATGTTCGCGTTAAATAACACGCCGTTGTTTGATTCGACGTCTCAGTTTTATTTAATGCAGTATGGAGCTGTATTGTTAATCGCTATGATTGCGGCTACACCGATTCCGAAATGGCTGACGATGAAGGTTCTAAAATATGAGGTCGAATCTGCGAATGTCTCTTATCGAATCTTTACAGGTTTGATTCGAGCAGCAGGGATTTCACTTTTATTCGTCATCTCCATTTCATTTATCGTGTCCAGTACCTTCAATCCGTTTATTTACTTCCGTTTTTAATCAAAGAGGAGTGCTGATATGCCAAACTTAAAATTATCTGATGACAGAGGCCGGAGTCCTAAAGCGAGAAAAGGTCAAAAATCATCTACGGTGATCAATCTATTGATTATGATGATTTTTCTTGGCACCCTTTTGTTAGGTCTTGCCGTGTATACATTAGGAGATGACCGTGAAATCTCTCATGTTGAAGGCCGTGAATTGGCTCAAAAACCAGACTTTTCTTTTACTAGTCTCTTTGAAGGTGACTATACGGAGCAATTTGAAACGTATACGAACGACCAGGTGTTTCAACGTGATCGTTGGGTATATATTAACGGTTTTGTGAGGAAAAATGGATTGTTTCAGCCGCTGAGTAACGGCATCTATGGTCTTCCAAGTGGCATGTTGCTTGAACCGGCTGAGAAAGTTCAGAATTTCGATGGGTTCAAAGAACCGTTCGGTCAATTTTCAAATGACATGAAACAAGCAGAGGTACCAGTCTGGTTCGCATCAGCTCCTAGTAAGGCGTCTTTTGCGGATGCACAAGGACTGATTCCGAGTCATATCCCTTCGTACAATGATGAATCGCGAAAGGTCATGCATGGGGTTTTAGATGAAGTCGGGATTGAAGTGATTGATTTGTATGATTCATTAAAAGAAAACGATATAGAAGATGTTTACTTTAAAACAGATCATCACTGGTCGATCAATGGAGCCTATGTAGGATATGAGCAAATTATGTCCACGCTTCAACAAGAGTTTCCGGAATTAGAGACGTTACCGAAAGAACATTGGGAGTCAAAAAGCATGACCACTCCGTATTATGGGACGTATGCTCGAAAAGCTTCACTTCCTTACGTGAAATCAGCAGATTATTTAGAGTACTGGGAACCTACGGAAGGTTTTAATTCGCAAGTGTGCATGAGTTTTGAGTCATGTGACGGAGAAGTAATTGATCGAAATGAATTAAAAAAGACAGATCCATTTGAAGATTACTATGGTGTGTTCATGGGTGGAAATTACAGCCATTTAAAAATCGAGCAAAAAACGAAAAAAAATGATCGTCACATCGTCGTCCTTAAAGATTCTTATGCCAACCCATTGCTTGGATTGTTAGGGGAGTCCGTTGGAGAAATTACCGTGTTTGATGTGCGGTATACAGAGGATATCGATATTTCTGAATATATCGTTGAAGAAGACGTAGATGGTGTTATGTTCATGCACAATGACGTCATTAGTGGACTAGCCCAAGATTATTCTAAGAGTTTTTAAATAATGTTAGCTTTCACAACGTGCCAATCATCCACGCGATGATTGGCTTTTTTTTATGGGGATTGGCTATACTAACAGATAGGCAGGTGAGAGAGATGGCACGAAGAAACGCTGACGGCACGTATCGCTACGTCCTCGTCCTCGGTGCGAAAGTGAACGGGATTCAACCGTCCCGTGCCTTGTTGCACCGGATTGAAGCGGCGGCTGAGTACGCGAAGCAATATCCGCATGTCGAACTCATCGCTTCTGGGGGACAAGGACCTGATGAAGGGATGGCGGAGGCCCGCGTCATTGCCCGGGAGTTGACGGCACGTGGCATTGATGCGGCGCGAATCCATATCGAAGCGGAGTCGACGTCGACGTATGAGAACTTTCTGTTCAGCCGTTCGATTTGGAGTGGAGAGTCTGGTCTGACCGTCGTCACGAACGACTTTCATGTGAGGCGGGCCCGGCTCGTCGGACGCCTGTACTTTGGGCTCTCGACCGACGCACTGTATGCGAGAACGCCGACGGCCACAAAACTGAAGTACGTCGTCCGTGAACAGTTGGCGTACGTGAAGCTGTTCATCAACTATATGCGCTGGAAATGGCGACCATGACAAAAGGGACTTCATCGCGAAGTCCCTTTTTCGTGTTATAACGTACCGATGATCATCCCACCGATGACGCCGACGATAACGAGCGCCCAAGGTGGCATCTTCCAGTACGCGATCATGGCGAACAAGAAGGCGGCGAAGACGAAGTCGACGGCACCGTTCACCGTGCTCGTGAAGATCGGCTGATAGAACGCAGCGATCAAAATCCCGACGACGGCAGCGTTGACGCCGATGAGTGCGCCGGCGACTTTCGGGTTGCGACGGAGCGCATCCCAAAACGGCAAGGCACCGAGGATCAACAGGAACGCCGGCAAGAAGATGGCAAACGTGGCGAGCAGTCCGCCCGGGACGCCATTGATGACGGTTCCGAGGTAGGACGCGAACGTGAAGAGCGGGCCGGGTACAGCTTGGGCGGCCCCGTAACCGGCGAGGAACGCCTCTTCGCTCAAGAAGCCGGCCGGTACGAGCTCACGCTCGAGGAGCGGCAAGACGACATGGCCGCCGCCGAAGACGAGGGCCCCGGCGCGATAGAAGCTGTCGAACATGGCAACTGATTGACTTTCAATCGTCTCCCGCAAGATCGGCAAGATGACGAGTAGCGCCCCGAACAGACCGAGTAGCGTCGCCCCGAGCCGTTTCGAGAGCGGGAACGAAGCCGATTTGACGTCGAGGTTTTGCGGTTTGAACAGCAAGAACCCGGCAAGACCGGCGAGCAAGATGACGAGCACTTGGCTATAGGTCGTCTGCCACAACAACACCCCGGCGAGCGCGAAGAAGGCGATCGTCCGCGTCTTCGCGTCCGGTGTCAATTTGCCGGCCATTCCGAGAATGGCGTGGGCGACGATGGCGACGGCGACGACTTTCAACCCATAGAGCCACCCCGCGTCGGTGACGTCAAGTCCAGACACCAATAGGGCGAACAAGATGAGGGCGATGACGGACGGGGCCGTAAAGCCGATGAACGACGTGATACCGCCGAGGATCCCGCCACGAACGATACCGATGCCGATGCCGACCTGACTGCTGGCCGGACCGGGCAAGAACTGACAGAGGGCGACGAGGTCGGCGTATGCACGCTCATCCATCCATTTGCGGCGGCGGACGTATTCCTCATGGAAATAGCCGAGGTGGGCAACCGGACCGCCGAACGAGGTCAGACCGAGCCGGGTCGATACGAATAAAATCTCAAGCAACGTCTTGAACGTTACGCGTTGGTTGGACATGTGCTTCACTCCTTGATTTCTTTAAATAATTCATACGCTTTTTGACGGGCTTCCGCCAAGACGACGAGACCTTTCTCGGTCGTCGTGTAATTCTTTCGGATATGGCCGTCGACGAGTTCGTTCGTCCGGATGAGCAACCCATCCTGTTCCATGCTGTGCAAAATCGGATAGAGCGTGCCGGCACTGATCGAGTAGCCGTGCTCTCGAAGCTCCTCGACCATCCAAGCTCCATACACCGGGTGCTCGGATGCATGGTGCAAGATGTGAATATGAATGAAGCCGAGAAATAGTTTACGTAGGACGCGGTCTTCCACGTTCATCATCTCCTTGAAATCGATTTCCGATATCGGTTTTCGTAATCATACTAACAACTGAGCGGGTCGGGCGCAACCTTTGGCGTGTCATTTACAAAAACTTAATGTGCGCACATTGTCGGGAATCGATTCGGCAAATATAGGGAATTTATAAAAAATGAGGTAAACTGAAACGTAGAAGGAAATAGAGGAGGAACCGACGTGGCAGACTTAGACCAGACCAAACTTCAATCCTTGTTGCGCCATATGCCCCAAGGCTACGTCGAATTCAAAGTGCTCTACGATAAGGCGGGGGAGCCCGTCGACTATGAGTTCTTTGAAGTGAACGAGGCGTTCGAACGCATCATGAAAGCCAAGCGCGAACATTTTATCGGTGGCCGGATCACCGACAAGTTGAAAGACTTTGAATATAGCGAACGGGAATGGATCGTCCAAGTCGCCCGTGCCGTCGACAGCGGTGAAGCGATCACGTTCGAGCACTTCTCACGCCGCAACAAAGCCTGGTATGAACTGTCGGTCTTCAGCGAGCGTCCGGGTTATGTGTCGACACTCTTCCATGACATCACGCCGCACGTCCAAGAGAACAATGCGTTAAAACAACTCGTCAACGTGTCGCACCGTTTCGTCACGACCGGGCGTGAGTTGTTGATGAACCAACATTTTCTCGATCAGATTCGAGGTTTCACCGGCGCCAAGGCCGTGACCCTCAACTTGGTGGACGACGATGGGAAGACGTATTCGACCGTGGCGCTCTCAGGCATCGACGAACTGCTCGAACGCAGTCTCGACGTGCTCGGGTTCCATCCGGTCGGCCGCAAATGGCCGATGAGTCCGAAGCGGTCGAAATTACTGGAAGCCCCGAGCCCGATCGTGTTCGATAATATTTTACCGCTCGTCGACGGAGTGTTGCCGAAGCGGTTGATCAAAAATATTTTGCGCATCTTCGACCTTGGTCAAATCGTCTTGTTCAAAATCGAGAAGGATGGTGTCTTTTACGGAGACTTGACCATCGTCATGCAAGGGAATAAACAAGCGAACCGTCTCGGTCTCGTCGAGCTGTACATTGTCCATATCCTTGAACAGATGACGAAAGCGGACCGGCAAATCGGGGACACGAAAGAGTCGATGTTTGAAGGGTTTGCCACCGTCGACTTGGAGTGCATCATGTCCCTGACCAATCATGAGATTTTCCATTTGAACGTGGCGTGGGAGCGCGTCCTCGGGTTTCCGCTCGAAGAACTTGAAAATATGGACTTCACGAGCCTGATTCATCCCAATGACGTCGAGAAGACGAATGAGGCGTTCGCCTTACTCGACGAAGGTCAAGATATCTTCCGTTTCGTCAACCGGTACCGGACCATCGATGGCGACTATCGCTCGATCGAGTGGCACTCAAAAGCACAAGGCAACTATATTTACGCTGTCGCCAAAGATGTGACGGAACGCGTCCAACTCGAGGAAGAATTGGCCGAGCGGGATCGATTGCTCACCAAGCTGTCAGATCAAGTGCCCGGTGCCATCTATCAGTTCGAGCGCCGACCGGACGGAAGCTTCCACTTCCCATTCTTTAGCCGAGGGTTCGAATTGTTGATTGGCATCACGTTCGAGGAGATGAAACAAGATCCGGGTCTCGTGTTCTCTAAAATCCATCCTGAAGATTATCCGAATGTGATGGCGAGCATCGAGACGTCGTATGAGAACTTGACAATTTGGGATGCGGAGTTCCGCGTATTGACACCGGACGGTCGGACGACATGGATCTTGGGATCGTCTCGTCCGGAGAAGCTCGGTGAAGGCCATGTGCTCTGGCACGGCTATATCGGGGATGTGACTGAGAAGAAAAAGTATGAGATGGAAATCGAATATTTGAGTTACCATGACCAATTGACCGGCGTGAAGAATCGCCGCTACTTCGACGAGGCGCTCATCACGTACGACGAGCCTTGCTATTATCCGCTCGCCTTGATTGTCGTCGACATCAATGGGTTGAAGTTGACGAACGATGCGTTCGGTCATCTCGTCGGCGATCGCTTGTTGATTGAGGCGACGATGACGCTCAAACGTGAGATTCGCGGGAAAGATACGGTCGCCCGGATTGGCGGGGATGAGTTCGTTGTCATCATGCCGAACACGGAACTCGAGGAGGCGAGGCGGTTGTCCGATCGCCTGAGTCAACTGTTCCTCGCCAAATCGATCGAAGGATTGCCGATCTCGGCGTCGTTCGGGGAAGCAGTGAAGGAAGATGACTCGCTCTCCGTCGCCGAAGTGTTCAATTTGGCCGAGGAGCGGATGTATCACCATAAAGTGTCGGAGAAGCAAAGCCGCCGCCACCATTCGATTCAACTCATCATGCGGACACTTTATGAGAAGATTCCGCGTGAAGAAGCGCACTCGCAACGCGTCGCCGAGCTGTCGCGGCAACTGGGGAAAGCGATGGGCTTCACGAGTGCCGATGTGAATGAACTCGTCACGGCGGCGACACTGCATGATATCGGCAAGGTCGCGATCAGCAATGAGATATTAGACAAGACGGGGGCGCTGACCGAGGCCGAATGGCGGGAAATCAAACGCCATCCCGAAGTGAGCTACAACATCTTGAGCACGGTGCCGGAGTACGGACCGCTGTCGGAGATCGTGCTCGCCCATCACGAACGCTGGGACGGGAACGGTTATCCGAAAGGCATCAGCGGTGAACAAATCCCGCTCGCCTCACGAATCATCTCAATCGCGGACACGTTCGACGTCATGATGACGGGACGCCCTTACCGTCAGGCGAAGACGCTCGACGAAGCGCTCGCCGTCATCGGCGAAGAGGCGGGCCGACAGTTCGACCCGGAACTCGTCGAGGTGTTCTTCAAGAAGGTCGTACCCACGTTGCAACGTTAATCGAATCGCATGAAAAAGGAGAGCCAATCGCAGCTCTCCTTTTTCATGTGAGCGGTCGTTTCTTCAACGCCCAGGCACTGACGAGGAAGACGACGAGCGCCATCCCGAACATGATGAAGACCGAGTTGATCGGGAAATGATCTTCATACATCTGGGCGATCCCGTAGTTGAACCAGTACGTCGGCAAGAAGCGCCCGACGACTTGGAGCGTATCCGGAAGCCACGTCAAACTGATGAAGGCGCCTCCGGTGATGGCCGCCGCCATCGTCACGGACGTCTGCCAAATGTTCGCTTTCTCCCGATTCGTCGCCAGGATGGCGATGAGCGACCCGATGGCGAGACAGACGAACAGATAGACGATGAACAGCAGTGTGAGAACAGGCAGGTGGGCGAGAATGTCTTGCCGATAGAGCACGGCGCTGAAGGCGAGCAGCATGAGCACGTAGAGCAGCCCGGCCGCACAGAACGATAAAAATAACGAACCGATGTAACGCCGCGGGGTAACGGGGGCCGCGAACAGCCGCGAATAAATCTTCTCGTCCCGGTCGTCGGCGACGAACAGCGGGATGAACTGGAGAAAGGCCGACATCATGACGAACGACAAAAGACCGAGGAATGCCTGCGTCCGCGCTGTCGTCGCCACGCTCTGCTGGAACGGATCGCTCGAGAGCGTATAGCCGTTCTCCGTCTCGCGTTCGGCAAGTTCGGTGAAACGCTCTTCGTCAAAATCACTTGCGATCAATAGCTGTCGCTCACGGGACAAATGTGAGTTGAGCGCTTGCTCGATCAGCGCGGCATCACTTCCTTCGGTCGCACTGAATGATAATCGCGGCGTCTCACCATTCAAGAGCGTCTCGGAGAATCCGTCCGGGATAATTAAGACGACGTCCTGTCCTTGGAGCAATGCTTCATCCGTCTCGTCCGTCTCAAGCGGGGTCACTGAGCCGAACCTTCCCGCTTCTTCAATCACGCGACCGGCGAGCGTCCCGCCGTCGCGGTCGAGAATGCCGATTGAGGCGTTCAAAGCGGACGTCGAGCTGAGGAACGACAGGATGAGGGCGAACCCGAAGACGGAGACGAACGTGAATACCCATAGCCCTTTTTTCCGAAGCATACGCTTGGCGACATGTCTAAATAGCACCACGGCGGTTCACCCCTTTCCATAACAGCAGGCTGAGGACGGCAAACACGAGTAGATGAATGGAGAGCCAACCGAGACTTTGCCAAAACACGCCCGTGTCCCCGCCGCGCAGGAGCACCTGGAGCATGCCTTCTCGCATGAAAATCGGCATGAAAACGTACTGGGCCCACGGTGCGACACTCAGCGTCACTTGGTCGAACCCGGGGACATAGCCGCCAGAGAGAATCATGATGATGGCAACGAACCCGTTGACGATCGCGTCTTTCGTCGCGCGCGAGATACGGGGCAAGCTCGATATGAAGAAACCAAACGCGGTGCCGTATAAAGCGAGGGCGAGCCAAGCGATGAACAAGAGTCCGAAATGGACGTAATCGAGTGAGAAGCTGCGATAAATGAAGTGGCTGAACCAAAACACGAGCACGAGTTGCAGGAAAATGAGCGTGTATCGGCTCAAGCTGCGGGCCAGGCGATATTCGATTCGTTTGACGGGAGCGGCTTGAATCCGGAGATAACTCCCGGTCATCGGCTTCTCCTCGCTGAGCATGCCGGTGATGTAGAACGCACCGAACAGCGCCGTCATGATGGAAATCGTGACGGTGAAGTATTCGAGTGACGTCGGGGTCCGCCCTGACAAATCGACGCTCTCGCTGTCGATGAACGACTCAGGCGTAAACGGGGCGGAGACGCCCGACTCGGCGAGCATAATCTGCTGATTGGCGACATCCGTATATTGCCGGAGGAGGGCCTCAATCACGTCGAACTCGATCGTCGACGGTTCCTCGTACAACAAGCGCACATCGGGACCGTCCAAATGGAGGATGACATCGGCGTCACCATCGTTCACGCCCGTCTCGGCCGCGGCCAGACTGTCATACGGGACGAGATTGATGAAAGTTTTGATGTCGTCGTCGGCGAGGAACGTCTCGAGCGGCACCCGGTAGTCATCCGTCGACTGTTCGACGTAGGCGACGTCCGTGACCGGGAGCGAGAAGTTGCTGTTGAAAATAGCCGACAGCATCGTCCCGAGCCCGAAGATGAGAATGACTGGGAAGATGAGCATCCAAAACAGCGTCGAGCGGTCCCGTAGTTGCTGTTTGACATCATATTTGATGAATGTCCATAGTTTCATCGTGATCACTCCCTGAGTGTCTTACCGGTCAAGGCCAGGAAGACGGTATTGAGCGACGGGCGGTCGACGGTGATCGAGGTGAACCGGACCCGCTCGTCATGAAGGACGTCGAGTAACGGGGCGAGCGGGGTGTCTTTCTCGAGCGACACGTCGAGGAACGGTTCCTCGTACTCGACCTTCTTCACCCGTTCGAGCGATTCGAGTCGTTCCAGGAGGCCTGGAGTGAGGGCGTCGACTTTGATGCGGGCCGTCTCGAGCGTCATGACTTGGTCTTTCAGCTCGTCTTGCGTCCCTTCGGCGATAATCCGTCCCTCGTCGACGATGGCGACGCGGTCGCAGAGCATCTCGACTTCCTCCATATAGTGGGACGTATAGATGATCGTCGCCCCGCGTCGATTCAACTCACGGATGTTCTCGAGGATGGTGTTGCGTGACTGCGGGTCGATGGCGACGGTCGGTTCATCCATGAAGATAAGTTCCGGCTCATGGACGATGCCACAGGCGATATTGAGACGACGAAGGAGCCCCCCGGACAGTTCCGGCGGACGTTTCTTTTGGTGGGGCGTGAGTTCGACGAAGTCGAGGGCGGCCACGGTCTTTTGTTTCGCCTCGGCCGGCTTGAATCCATATAGCTCGGCGAAGAATTGGATGTTCTCGAACACCGTCAGCTGATCGTACACGGAGACGTGCTGCGGGACGATGCCGACACGCCGTTTAATCGTCTGCTCGTCCTTTGGCATAGAGTGATTGAAAATACGGATGGTGCCGCTGTCGGCGGGATATAAGTTCAGCATGACGGAAATGGCGGTCGTCTTGCCGGCCCCGTTCGGACCGAGCAGGCCGAACAGCTCGCCGGCCTCGACGTGAAGTGAAAAGTCGTTCAAGGCAATCGTCTCACCGAACCGTTTCGTGACATGGTCGAGGGCGATGATGGACACGTTGACGCAACTCCTTTCAACTCAAGAACGTGAAATAGCGTACAAGGTTTTGTTCCCGTTTGCAGGAACTTCCGAACTTGTTGCCGAATGAAATATAATAGTCGAATTATTCAGACAATTAATGGGAGTCGAAGTGAGGGATCATGATGAAAAAGTGGCAGTTCAATAAAGAAGAGTCGAGTGAGAAGTTTCCGGATGAGATGGCGTGGGCGTTGTTTTGTACCGTCGAACCGAAGCGGATGGATACGACACTCCCGTTTTATTATGACGAGTCGGTGTTCCGTTTCTCGAACGGGACGGAGTCGTTTTATTTTAAAATTTCACCGAGTTATCACGAGTTCGAAGTGAACGTCAAAGACGCCGCGGGGGAGTTGCTATATTATCAGCTCCTCCGAACGGTCGGGAAAGTCGAGGTGCTCGAGGATCGGCGCGACCACGGCGAGCTGTTAATCGTCATGAACGAGGACCGCAACCGCACAGTGACGACGATCGAGTTGACCGTGCGACCGCGTTTCCGGGTACTCGTCAAAGAACACTATGTTTGAGTTTTCCTCAGAGTGGTACATCAATTAGACAGCATGTACAACGAGGAGGAGATTCACATGAAAGACGGACTAAACAAAAAAGTTGATGGTTTGATCGATAAAGCGGCAGGCAAAGCGAAAGAAGCGGTCGGCAAAGCGACGGACAACCAATCGCTCAAACGTGAAGGCCAGAAAGATCAAGTGAAGGGGACGGCCAAAGAGAAGACCGGCCAAGCCCAACAAAACCTCGAAAGCCTGAAAGACGAACGCCGCTAATAAAAACCGGGAAATCGCGATCAATGCGACTTCCCGGTTTTTCATTTGGTCAAAAAGACTTGGACGTGAATCGTCGATTCTAATACGTTCTTAAGGTGAGACAGCCAATCGATTTCTGCAGTGCTCTGTTTCTATGCGGTTGAATCATGTCATGCAGGTAGGGGTGTGAATCTCCTTGATTAAGACTTATTTATACAGAAGATACTCTTTCCGGATTGGTAAGAACGCGTCGCGCTCGGCATCGACTTTCGCCATAATCGCCTCGAGCGACTCACCGGCGAGAATCATATCTTTCACGTAGGCGTTCCCAGTCAGCTTTGTGATGAAGTCGTTGGCGAGGAACTCGAACTCTTCTGGGTATAAATCGTGCGCCGTCTTCACCATGGCGATGCCGGTCTTGGCCGCTTCGAACTTCGTAGGCTCGGTGACGTACACTTCGACGCCGTGTGACAGTTTGCCCGCGTTCTTCGAGAACGTCGGCGTGAACGAGGCAGCACGGAACGTGACGCCGGGAAGCTCGAGTCCGTTCAACGTCTTGGCGTAGTCATGCGCCTTCACGTACGGGGCGCCAATCAATTGGAACGGCTTCGTCGTGCCGCGTCCTTCCGACAGATTCGTCCCTTCGAACAGACCGGTCGCCGGATAGACGTTGACCGTGTCCGTCGTCGGCATGTTCGGTGACGGCATGACGAACGGGAGTCCCGTGTCCTCATACAACATCGAGCGCTTCCAGCCCTTCATCTTGACGACTTCGAGGTCGGCTTGAATCTGATACTCCGAGTTGAACAAGCGTGCGAGCTCACCGACGGTCATGCCGTGCTTGAGCGGAATCGAATAGAGGCCGATGAAGCTCGAATAAGCCAGGTCGAGCACGGGACCTTCGACACGTAGGCCGCCTTGTGGGTTTGGACGATCAAGGACGACGAACGGGATATCGTTTTCAGCCGCGGCTTCCATCGCATATGCCATCGTATAGATGTACGTATAGAAGCGCGTCCCGACGTCTTGTATGTCGAAGACGAGTACGTCGACGTCTTTGAGCATCTCGGCTGTCGGTTTTTTTGTCGCCCCGTACAGGCTATAGACGGGGAGTCCCGTCACTTCGTCGATATAGGAGCTGATTGTCGATCCGGCTTGCGCATCACCGCGGACACCGTGTTCTGGTCCATACAGTGCCGTCAATTCGAAATCATCGGATTTGTGGAACAAGTCGACGATGCTCGTCATATTGGCATCGATCCCGGTCGGATTTGTGATCAGCCCGACTCGTTTACCGGCCAAGATTTCAGGATTGTCCATCAACCGGTCGACCCCGAGTTCGACTTTCGGTTTTTTCGGGACGGACTTGGCATCGGCATCGAGCAACATGACAGATGACGTGACGAGTGTGAGGGCGGCGAGACCGCCAATCCATTTCTTCATAACAATTCCTCCTCCATAAATGTAAGCGCTTCACCACTTACTCGAAAGTGTACCATTTTGTATTTTTAATTCAATAATATGTAATAAAAATAGGAAATTATATTTCTTGATTTGATTCGTTGTACCTAAAAAGCCATCGGATTTTCCGATGGCTTTCACATGATGCTTGCAGCTTATGACGAACGGCTGATGAACAACAACCGTTTCGAGGCGACGAAGAGCGTCAGGCCGATCAGCAGGAGGCCGCTGACAATCGCCCAAACGATAGACGTCTCACCGAGGAGCACCTCGGCCGATAACGAGCCGAGCCGCCATGGCATCCAATCCCACTCGAGCCAGCCGAGAAGGAGCGACATGACGAAGTGGAGACCGAGCGTGATGACGAGGGCAACGAGACCGCTCTCGAGCAACGCCGCGAACAAGAAGAAAATCGACAGCTGCACGACGAAATGGAGCATGAGTAGTCCGGTCGCGACCAAGAAGTCGGTGATGTCGAACGAATCGAACAAGACGATTGTGTAGTAGGCGGCGCTCAATTGGGCGAGAGCGACTGCGACGGCGGCGAGCAGCGAATAATGTCCCCATTTGCTGAGGACGATGCGCGTGGCCGGAATCTTCAGCGACTTGAGCCAGGCGAGCGTGCCGAGCGACCGTTCATGGCTGAACGTATGCATGGCGGATAACAGTACGACGAGCAGTCCGATTTGCCGCAACTGTTCGCTCGCCGACATGAGCACTTCTTCCGGTGACGGGGTCGGAATCTCGATGACCGCCCCGTCCGGCAGGTTGCCGCCTGAGGCCAAGATGTCCGGGAGGAAATAAAGCGTGAGCGGCTGCATCGCCGCGAGCAACATTAAGGCGATCGGCACCCAGATAAGGCGCTTGTTGCGCCACGACTCTTTCCACTCTTGTTTGAAGATGGCCAATCTCATCAGGCGTTCACCTCCAAGAACAGTGACTCGAGTGACGGGTGCCCGACATGGAGCGATTGAAGACGGAGGCCGCGTTCGAGGAGCAGTTGGAGAAGTGCCCGTTCCGTCACGTCTTTCGTGTCCGTCTCGAGTTCCCATGTCGTCCCGGAGCGGGTGACGTGACTGACGCCCGGCAGCGTCCGCCACTCGCCTTCCGTCACGACGTCGTTGAACAGACGGACTTGGATCGAGGACTTCGAGCCGAGTAAATCGGTGACGGTCCCTTCCATGAGCAGACGTCCTTGCCGGAGCAAGAGTACCCAGTCGCTCGCTTCCTCGGCGTCAGGGAGCACGTGCGTCGAATAGAGAATCATCCGCTCCCGTTTTAAATCGCTCAATAAGTCGAGTACTTCGCGACGGCCGCGCGGGTCGAGCGCCGACACCGGTTCATCGAGCAATAACAACTCCGGGTCATGCACGAGCGCCTGGGCGATGCCGAGCCGTTGCCGCATGCCGCCGGACAAATGCGCGGCCGGTCGATCGACGGGCTCGAGTCCGACCCGTTTCAGCAGATGGATTGGGTCGATATTCGTGACGCCGGTCAACTCGGCCGCATAACGGATCGTCTCGACCGGTGTGAGCGATGGGTAGAGCGCCGGCCGCTGTGGCAGATAGCCGATGCGGATGGCATCATGCCCGACGATTTGTCCGGACGTCGGTGTCGTCACGCGGGCAATCATGTTGAGCAGCGTCGTCTTGCCGGCCCCGTTCTCACCGAGGAGTGACGTACAACCTGGTCGGAGCGAGAAGCTGACGTCGTCGAGTGCGGTGAACGTGCCGAACCGTTTCGTCAGTTTGGTGACGTTCATCGCTTCGTCCGTCCCCATAGGAAGTAGACGATCGGCCCGAGGATGTTGATGAACAGGATGACGAGAAGCCACACCCACTTCGGTCCGTTCGTTTCTTGCCGTTTGAGCAAATCGATCAAGGCGACGACGAGCAAGATGAGTTGCAATACGAGCAGCGGCAAGAGGATGAGCAATAAATTTGAGTCATTGGCAATGTCCAATTGTGTTCCTCCTTTATGAATGAGTTCACTGTTCCATTCCACACATAGGACCTATTTCCTGTATGGAACAGAAAAAAGCCCTTTCTCCGCAAAGAAAGGGTGACGATCATTTGACGATGATGACCGGGGCGAGGGCGCGTTTGGCCAGTTTATGGCTGACGCTGCCGAGGACGAACTCTTGGAACGTGTTCAGTCCGCGTGATCCGACGACGACGTACTCGTACGGTTGATGGTTCGCGTATTTGACGAGTTCGACGTCCGGTTCGCCGCGAAGTTCGATATATTCATATTCGAGCCCGGCCGCGACGACTTGGTCGAACAGGGGTTGCAACATCAATTTTCGCTTCGCTTCGAGATCGAGTTTTCCCGTCGAGTTGAGCGCGGCTTCTTTCGATTCTTTGGCGCTGACGACATGGACGATGTCGATGGATGCGTCTGATGCCTTGGCGAGCTGGATCGCTTTCTCAAGCGCCCGCTTCGAGTGGGCAGATCCGTCTGCCGCTAAAAATACCTTTCCCATTGAAACGTCCTCCTCTTTCACACAATCTACTTTTAGTATATGCGATTTTGTAGAGCGATGGATATAAAAAAAGGGAGTGAACGCGAATGTCCACTCCCTCAGCCAAATCAATGTCCGGCGTTGGCTTCTTGTTGTTTCAAGTGTAGCGCGAGCGTGTTGAGCAGTTTCTCTGAATCTTTGTTCAAGTTCAGCAGTTCCGGCTCAATCCCGACTTCGCGATATTTGAAGACGACTTTATCGATGGCGCCGATGGCCGAGTCGTCCCAAAGGTGCGTGTTCGAGAAGTCGATCGTGACGTGTTTGACACCGGCTTCAGCGTCTTCGGTCACATCGAACTGATTGACGAACTCAGACGTCGAGGCAAAGAAGAGCTGACCGTTCACGATGTAGCGGGCACGGTCAGCTTCCACGCTGCGGTCGAGTTCGACTTTCGAGATTTTCGCGGCGAACAGGATTGCTGCTGTCAAGATCCCGGCGAACACACCGAGCGACAAGTCGTGCGTGACGACCGTGACGAGCACGGTGACGAGCATGACGACCGTATCTGATTTTTGAGCGGTGCGCATCGCCTTGAGCGAGCCCCAGTCAAACGTCGCGTACGAGACGAAGAACATGACACCGACGAGGGCGCCGACCGGGATGAGCATCAAGATGTCGCTCATCGTCATAATCATGATAAATAACGCGAGTCCGGCGACGAACGTCGACAGACGGCCGCGGGCACCAGACGAAACGTTGATGACCGATTGGCCAATCATCGCACAACCCGGCATTCCGCCGAAGAATCCGGCGATGATGTTGGCAATCCCTTGACCACGCGACTCACGGTTCTTGTTCGAGTCCGTGCCCGTCATGTCATCGACGATTTGTGCCGTCAACAGTGACTCAATCAATCCGACGAATGCAAGGGAGATCGAGTAAGGAAGGATGATCATCAACGTTTCAAACGTCAACGGGACGTTCGGGAATAAGAATTCCGGTAGCGTTGCTGAGATCGTTCCCATGTCACCGATGTTTTTCGTATCGAGACCGAGCGTGATCGCGAGCACCGTCATGACGACGATGGCGACGAGCGGGGCCGGGATCATTTTCGTGACACGCGGGAATAAGAAGATGATCGCGAGTGACGCGGCAACGATGGCCCAGATAATCCAGCTCTCGCCTTCGAAGTTCGACAATTGCGCTTGGAAGATCAAAATCGCGAGCGCGTTGACGAAACCTACCATGACGGCGCGCGGGATGAACTTCATCAATCGGGCGATGCCGAAATAGCCGAGCGCGATTTGAATGATTCCCGTCAAAATACCGGCCGCGAGCAAGTACTCGAGTCCGTGGTCCGCGACGAGCGAGACGATGACGAGCGCCATCGCACCGGTCGCGGCCGAAATCATGGCCGGACGACCGCCGGCGATCGAAATGACCATGGCGATGATAAAGGACGCGTATAGCCCGACCATCGGGTTGACTCCGGCGATGAGTGAGAAAGCGATTGCCTCAGGGATGAGCGCGAGCGCGACGACGATCCCCGCAAGGACGTCTGCCCGGACATTGCCGAGCCAATCTTGTTTGATCGTATTCAATTTTTCCAAAAGAACACACCTCTCTATATATTTTTTGACTTTGATCTCCGAGTCTCACGAAGATCAAACGCCGCATTATATGAAAGAAGTCGTTCGACCGACACATGGTTTCACAACGTGTTTCATCATACCGAACTTTTTCTGAAATGACAATTGCCTCGAATGAAAAACTATGGTAATTTCATAACGTAAAGGTTATATAACGGATTTGTTATACAGAGAAGGAGAATGACGATGCATACGGTAGATGACTTAAGTAAAGTGCTCAAAGTGCTCGCCGACCCGACGCGCTTGACGATGCTCAAGCAAATGCAGGCAGGGGAGCAGTGCGCCTGCAGTTTTGTCGACTGTTTCGACATCTCGCAACCGGCCATCAGCCGTCATTTGAAGATGATGCGCCAAGCGGGACTGTTGTTGGAACGCCGCGACAAGCAGTGGATTCACTATCGGTTGAATGAGACGAGCCCGTTCTATGCGATCGTCGTCGAGTTGCTCGACAACATCGAGACGGTCGATGCGAGTTGTGACTGTGAAACGGACTGTGCGATATAAGGAGGAGTCAACGATGAAACTTGAAGTGTTCGAACCAGCCATGTGCTGCCCGACCGGACTGTGTGGTCCGTCAATCGATCCCGAACTGACGCGGATCGCCACCATCCATTACGTATTGAAACAACGCGGCTTTGATGTGGCCCGTTATAACCTCGCCTCCGAGCCGAATCGGTTCGTCGAGAACGCCCACGTCCAAGCTGAAATCGCGAACGGCCTCGAGACGCTTCCGCTCACCGTCGTCGACGGTGAAATCGTCAAACGGGGCGCTTATATGACGAACGAGGAAATCGCCCGATTGACAGAACTCCCGGTCGAGGCGTTCGCCATGCAAGACGGCGAGAAACCGAAAGTGCGCATCACGCTCAAAAAATAAGGAGGCGCGTCAGAATGAATCGCTTTGACTTCACGACAATCGAGCCGACCCGTTACGTATTTTTGACCGGGAAAGGCGGTGTCGGCAAAACATCGACGGCGTCGAGCCTCGCCTTGACGCTCGCTGACCGAGGAAAACGTGTCTTGCTCGTCTCGACCGACCCGGCGAGCAACCTTCAAGACGTGTTTGAGATGGGGCTTGACGAGACACCGCGCCTCGTCCCGGAGACAGGGCTCGCCATCGCGAACTTCGACCCGGAAGAGGCAGCGCAACAATACATGGAACGTATGGTCGGCCCTTATCGCGGCGTGTTGCCGGACGTGGCCATCCAGTCGATGGAAGAGCAACTGTCCGGTGCCTGTACGGTCGAGATTGCGGCGTTCGACCAGTTCACCGAGCTGTTGACGTCCGAGTCGGCACGTGAGACGTACGATCACGTCATCTTCGACACGGCACCGACCGGTCACACGTTACGGTTATTGACGTTGCCAAGTGCGTGGGATGAATTTTTAGAGACGAACACGACCGGTGCGTCTTGCCTTGGTCCGCTCGCTGGTTTGGCTGACAAGCAACTGCAGTATAAACGGGCCGTCGAGACGCTCACCAACAGCCAGGAAACGACGCTGTTGCTCGTCGCCCGTCCCGAGACGTCGACCCTCGTCGAAGCTGCACGTGCCGCGACCGAACTTCACGCGATCGGGATCGAACGGATGCAACTCGTCATCAACGGCATCGTCGCAGTCGAAGAAGGGACGGACCGCTATACGAAACGGTTCATCGAGCGTCAACAACAAGCGCTCCGTGAACTTCCAGACGGCGTCGCCGACCTCGAGACGTTCACGCTCCCATATGCCTATGAGAACCTCGTCGGTGTCCCGGCGCTCCGACGTTTTGTGAACGGAGAGACGGTCGTCGTCCCGGACACACGTTATGACACGAATCGTTACGGATCCATCGATCGTCTCGTCGACGAAATCGAGACGGACGGACCGAGCGTCATCATGACGATGGGGAAAGGCGGGGTCGGCAAGACGACGCTCGCCTCGCTCGTCGCCGTCGCGCTCAGTGAGCGCGGGCATGCCGTCCATTTGACGACGACGGACCCGGCCGCACACGTCGCTTTCACGATCGGTACGGACGTCCCGGATACGTTCACCGTCGATGCGATCGACCCGAAATTCGAGATCGAGAAGTACCGGATGGATGTGTTCCGTGAAGCGGGGGATATGAATGACGAGCAGCGTATGATGCTCGAAGAGGACTTGCGTTCGCCGTGCACCGAAGAGATCGCCGTCTTCCGCGCCTTCGCCGATCAAGTGGCGAAAGCGAAAGACCGCTTCGTCGTCATCGATACGGCGCCGACGGGTCATACGCTGCTCCTCTTGGATGCGACGGAGAGCTATCACCGCGAACTCGAACGCTCGACCGGCGTCGTCCCGGAAGCGGTCCGCGAGCTGTTACCAAGACTGCGCGATCCGAAACAGACGCACGTCGTCATCACGACCCTCCCTGAAGCGACACCGGTGTATGAAGCCGAGCGGCTCGTCGCTGACTTGAAACGGGCAGAGATTCAACCGTTCGCCTGGTTCGTCAACCAATCGTTCACACCGCTCGACGTGACAAGCAAGCTGCTGACGGCGAAAGTCGCGAGCGAGGCGCCTTGGCTCGAACGTGTGAACGTTTATCCGCGCCCGACGTTACTCGCCTGGCAAGAACAACTGCCGGTCGGTTACCCGGCGCTCTCACAACTATTGAAGGAGGAAGTAACATGAACATTACGAATGAAGCGATCGACTTTATGAAAGCGGCACTGGCCGAGGAAGCGACGAAATCGGTCCGCATCTGTACCGAAGCCGGGTGCTGTGGCCCGACGCTCGGTCTAGTCGTAGCGGCTCCGGAAACGACGGATGACGTGAAAGACTTCGACGGCCTCACGTTCGCCGTCGCGAAAGATGCCGAAGCGATGGCGGAGAACGTCACGATCGACGTCGAGTCGACAGAAGACGGCGTCAGCCTCGTGCTTCGCGGCTTACAACAGACTTGCTAAACAAATAGAGAATTATTGGAGGAACTCATTGTGCAGTGGATTGCTAGTTTGATTTTCTTGGTGACGCTTTTCCTCATCATCAAGCAACCGAAAGGCCTCGGCATCGGTTACTCGGCGATGGGGATGGCGGTCATCGCCCTACTCACCGGGGTCGTCAATTTGGATGACGTCGGTACCGTTTGGGGCATCATTTGGAACGCGACGTTCACATTTATCGCCATCATCATCATCTCGCTCATCTTGGACGAGATTGGCTTCTTTGAATGGGCCGCCTTACATATGGCCCGCATCGCCAAGGGCGGCGGCGTGAAGCTATTCGTCTATATCACGTTGCTCGGTGCGCTCGTCGCGGCGTTGTTCGCGAACGACGGAGCGGCACTCATCTTGACGCCGATTGTGCTCGCGATGGTGCGGGCGCTCAAACTGCCGGACGCGGTCGTGTTGGCGTACGTCATGGCGTCCGGGTTCATCGCCGATACGGCGAGTCTTCCGTTCGTCGTCTCGAACCTCGTCAACATCGTCTCGGCCGACTTCTTCGGCATCGGTTTTGCCGAGTATGCAGCGCGGATGGTGTTCGTCAACGTGTTCGCTGTGAGCGGAAGTTTGCTCGTCCTATATTTGTATTTTAAGAAGGACATTCCGAAGCAATACGATTTATCGAAACTCGTCGAGCCGGCCTCGGTCATCAAAGACCATAAAATGTTCCGCTTGTCATGGGTCGTGCTCGCACTTCTCGTCATCGGGTACTTCACGAGTGACATCGTCGGGATTCCGGTCTCGCTCGTCGCAGGCGTCATCTCGCTGTTCTTCCTCATCATGGCGAACCGTTCACCGGCCGTACCAACTCGGTCCGTCCTACGCGGCGCACCTTGGGCGATCGTCTTCTTCTCGCTCGGGATGTACATCGTCGTCTACGGCCTGCAAAACGCGGGGCTCACGCAAGTGCTCGCTAACTTCATCGACTGGTTCGCCGTGAACGCTTTCAGCGCCACGTTCGGGATGGGCTTCTTGGCCGCCATCTTGTCATCGGTCATGAACAACATGCCGACCGTCATGATCGACGCCCTCGCCATCGATTTGACGAATACGACCGGTCAGATTCGGGAAGCGCTCATCTATGCGAACGTCATCGGGTCCGACCTCGGTCCGAAAATCACGCCGATCGGGTCACTGGCCACATTGTTATGGCTCCACGTGCTCCGTACGAAAGGGCTTAAGATCGGTTGGGGTCAATACTTTAAAGTCGGTATCATCTTGACAATCCCGACGCTCGCGATCACGTTGCTCGGACTATACATCAGCCTATTACTTTATTGAGGAGTGTCTATTATGAAATTGGTCATCATCGGTTCAGTCGCCGCCGGTACGTCGGTCGCGGCAAAAGCACGTCGTAACAACGAAGACGCACAAATCACCATTTACGACCGCGATTATGATATCTCGTATTCAGGTTGCGGCATCCCATATTATGTCGGCGGCGAAGTCGAATCGCGTGACGATTTGACGCCTCGCGACGCGGCATTCTTCAAGAAGCGCTATCAACTTGACGTCATGACGCGTCATAACGTGACGGCAATCGACTCAGGTGCAAAGACGATTACGGTCGAGAACCTCGAGACGGGCGAAACGTTCACGGACAGCTACGATTCGTTGGTGCTCGCGACAGGTGCCTCGAGCATTATCCCGCCGATTCCAGGAGTCGATTCGGACAACGTGTTCCTGATTCGCAACATCCAGAACGCGGAAGCGACACGCGATTTCGTCGACGGGACGAACCCGAAACACGCAACGATTATCGGGGCCGGGTTCATCGGTCTCGAGATGGCGGAACAGCTCAAACTTCGCGGCATCGACGTGACGGTCATCGAACGCATCCCACAAGTGATGCCACCACTCGATAAAGACATGGCGTGCCGCGTCGAGGACCACCTCGAGAAGAACGGTATCGAGCTCATGCTCGGTGAGACCGTGACCGAGCTCGTCGGTGACGGGCACGTCGAACGTGTCGTCACAGAAAGTGGCAAGACGATCGACACGGACCTCGTCATTCTCTCGGTCGGAGTCCGCCCGAACACGGACCTCGCGAAGTCAATCGGAGTCACGATCGGTGAGACGGGAGCGATTGCAATCAACGAGCGCATGGAGACGAACGTGAAGAACGTCTATGCGGCTGGTGACGTCGCCGAGAGCTTCTCACTCGTCACGGGAAAACCGATTTGGCGTCCGCTCGGTTCGACGGCGAACAAGATGGGCCGTGCCCTCGGTGACTTGATTACAGGCGGCGACCTTGAACATCGCGGTATCCTCGGCACGGGCATTTTCAAAGTGTTCGGTCTCGCCGTCGCACAGACCGGTCTCTCGGAACGTGAGGCCCGCGAACTCGGATACGACATCGAAGTGCTTCATAACACGAAACCGGATAAGCCGGCCTATATGGGCGGAAAAGACATGACGATTAAAGCGATTGGCGACCGCTCGTCGCGCCAACTGCTCGGCGTGCAAATCGTCGGTTTCGACGGCGTCGACAAGCGCATCGACGTATTTGTCACAGCAATGACGTTCAAAGCGAAAGTCGACGACTTGTTCCATCTTGATCTCGCTTACGCACCGCCGTTCTCGACGACGAAAGATCCGGTCATGTACACGGGCATGGTGCTCGCGAACAGTATGGACAAAGCAGCCCGTCTCATCACGCCAGGGGACCTGCAGAAGCGGATCGATGCGGGTGAGGACATGCAAATCATCGATACACGCAAAGCCTCGCAGTTCGAGAAGGCGTGCGTCGACTGCGCCGTTAACGTACCGCTCGGTGATTTACGTGCGGCCGCCAAAGATATGGACAAAGACAAGCCGACCGTTGTCTATTGCAACGGCGGGGTGACGGGGAACGCGGCGCAAAACGTGCTCCGCAACCTCGGGTTCACCGACGTCTACAATTTGTCAGGTGGAAATAAGAACTATCAACTCTTTAAAAAATACGGGAACTAACACAAACGACGTCCGAATCACTCGGGCGTCGTTTTTTGGTATGCTGATTAGAGAGGTGAACAATATGAACTACCAAATGTTGCATGAGAAGTTCGAGCGTCGAAAGCAGTGGCTCATTTTTGAGAAAGAAGAAGTCGTCCGAAGAGTGATGATCCGTTACAAGGCACGCATCATTCCGAAGACGGACATCATGGACTTGGTGAACGATGATCAGTTGTCGTATGACCATATCTTTTGTTGTTTAACGATTGATGACCCGCGTATGATTGATAAAATCTTTACGGAAAAGGAAAAAAAGGACCATCGCTGGGAACGAGACGATAACGCACGGCGTGGGATGGTGTACAAACATAAAGACGAGGCGCATCGACGATACAATCAGTTGATCCTCGACGAGATGGAAGGACGCCGACTCGACATCATATTCGAAAGCAAGGACGGAAAGTTCGTGACAGGCTTTTTAACGAGAGATATGTCGACCCAAGTCGCTTCATATATTTATGCGCATACGGGAGCGGCAAAGTTCACGGGGCTGATTCCGCGCGCGTTGTGGCCGCCGGATGTGACCGATGAAGAGTTCAAGCTGAGCTATCGTTGGTACTTAGAGGCGTTAGAAAAATGGAAGAAACTATAAGGAACCCTTGATGCCGCGCATCAGGGGTTAGTTTGCCTTCTTTTCGTTCCACTTGCCGAGCCGGTTGCGTCCGCTCCGTTTGGCGACATATAACCCGACGTCGGCTTTTTTGATTAGTTGGCTCGACGTGGCGATTTTGGACTCTGACGTGCTGGCGATGCCGATTGAGACGGTGACGTCAATCAACGACCCGTCCGGCAACAGGAACGGCGCCTCGGCGATTTGCCGCAAATAGCGTTTCCCGATGACGAATCCTTGCGACAACGTGCAGTCAGCTAACAAAACCGAGAATTCTTCGCCGCCGTTGCGGCAGACCATGTCATCGGTCCGGGCCGTCTGCGTCAACCGGTTGCCTAATTCGACTAAGATGACGTCACCGGCATCATGGCCGTACGTATCGTTGATCGATTTGAAATGATCGATGTCGAGGAAGAGCAAGGCGACGTCTTGCGTTCCATTGAACACTTCTTCGTCGACCCGTTTCATCTCTTCCTCGAAGCGGCGGCGATTGCCAAGTCCGGTCAACGCATCGGTGAAGGCCGCTTCTTTATATTTTGAAATGAGTCGTTCCGAGCGTTGAATTTTATGGATGCCTCCGTAGACGATATGGAGAAGGAATCCGGCCGAGTAGCCGATGGTGATGAAGGCGAAGAGCGTCATCACATACGTTTCGGCTTGATTATAATTGCTGACGTTTAACAATGAGAACAGCGAGATGAATCCGAGGCTGATTGCATTGACGATTCGGATGTCCCGCGCCGGTTTGATTCGTTCACGGAACCACATGAACGCGACAGCGACTGACGCGGCGAGCGTGTAGTCGAGAAACGCGATCAACAAAAGCGTCTCGGTCAAGATGAACGGCAAAACGAGAATGCTCGCGACATACGTGATGCGTACACCCGTCAGGCCAAAATAGAGAGCCGACATGATGATGGGGACAAACCCGTATTGAAAGTCGGCTTGCGCGTTCCACAATACGCCGTGGAGGGTGATGACAATGGATAGTCCGGCGAGTAAGAAGGAGATGGTGACTTGACGCCGGAGCGGGAGCTTTGTCGTCACGCCCAGCTTCGTGAGGCGCGAGATGATATAGAGGCCGACCAGTAATAGACTGGCGTTGGCAATCAAGTTGTTGATGAGGTTCGTAAGTAACATATATTAAAAATTCCTCCTCTAACTTCTATATACAGTCCAATCAAACGATAATGCAATCGTTTTTTTAAATGGAAAATAGAGGGTGATTCCCAACCGATGGCGCAAAGTGGAAGGCGTTAGGTGTTTGTCTAGAAAAACATTGAATTCCGAAAAGGGAACGTTTACAATTTTTGTGTAAGCGTTTTCCTAAATTGATGCTACAAGGAGGGACCCACATGGTCAACAAACGATGGAAGCAGGCATGGGCAGTTGTGCTAACGTTTGCACTAATGTTCTCAATGTTTCCGATGTCATCGTCCGCTCTCGATAAAGGCAAGTCGACGCTCGTCGTCGTTCACTATCAAGAGGCACCGGACAATCAAACGGATTGGAACTTATGGCTTTGGGCGAATAACCCAGATTATTTCCCGAACAAAGGCTTCGCCTTCAACGGCGAGGACGACTTCGGCAAGGTGGCGGCCTACGAATTCCCGGTCGACTCACCAGAAAAGCTCGGTCTCATCGTCCGCACGGACAACTGGGAGAAAGATAAAGGGTCGGAGAACGACCGCTTCATCACGAGCGATATGATTAAAGACGGCGTTGCCGAAGTGTGGATCAAGTCAGGCGACTCGACGATTTATACGTCGAACCCGGACGGGGAGACGGCAACAACGGACGTGGATATGAAAGTTCATTACTTCCGTTACGACAATACATACACAGACTGGGGTCTTTGGACGTGGCCCGACGGTGGTGACGGTCAAAGCATCAACTTCGATGAGACGGACGCCTTCGGCGGCGTCGCGAACGTGACGTTCGCCAACCCGGACGCGAAGAAGCTCATCGGGCTCGTCACGAAAAAAGGGGAATGGGCCGAAAAAGACGGCGAAGACCGGTTCGCGCTCAGCACCGCGAAAGAAATTTGGCTCGTCGAAGGCGATTCGACGATCTACTACTCAGAACCAGTTATCGACCGCTCTCCAAAAATCATCTCGTTCGAGGCGGACACTTTCCGTCAAGCGGAACTCACGCTCAACCGCGTCATCGATGAGAAGTTCTTAAGCGAATTGGCAGTCGAAGGTGCGACGGTTGAATCGGTCGAGAAGACAGGCGACAAGTCTGTCACCGTCCGTTTCAGTGCCGACATCGACTTGGCGGCAGTCATCACGGCGAAGCACCCGACGTTCGGAGACAAAGTGCTTCAAGCGGGCGACGTGCTCCGATCACCGGAGTTCGACGCGAAGTACGCCTATGACGGCAAGCTCGGCGTGACGTACAAGCAGTCAAAATCACAGTTCGTCCTCTGGGCCCCGACGGCTCAAGACGTCAAGCTCGAACTATGGAACATGCCGAAGACACGTCCGGCTTCAGATAAAGATTTGAAGAAGACGATCTCGATGAAGCGTGGCGAGCGCGGCACGTGGGTCGCTGAAGTACGCGGCGACTTGGACGGCATCGGTTACACGTACAACGTCAAGCACGCGTCAGGTAGCGTCCGTGCGGTCGATCCATATGCGACGGCGGTCGGTGTGAACGGGGACCAAGGGGTCGTCGTCGATTTGAACGAGACGAAACCGAAACGTTGGAACTCGATGAAACCGAAACTCAAGCAACGGACAGATGCCATCATCTATGAGACGCACGTCCGTGACTTGTCAATCTTTGACGTCACGTCAGACAAGTATGACTCAGGCATCACGAACAAAGGCAAATATCTCGGCGTCGTCGAGCCTGGGACACGTCTCCTCGTCAACGGCAAGAAGACAGCGACGAAGACGGGCCTCGACCATATGAAAGACCTCGGCGTCACGCACGTCCAGTTCATTCCGGTATACGACTATAACACGGCCTCGGTCGATGAGACGAAACCGGACGCATCATACAACTGGGGGTATGACCCGAAAAACTATAACGCGCCGGAAGGCTCGTACTCGACGAACCCATATGACGCCAAAGTCCGGATTCGCGAGATGAAACAAATGATTCAAGGGCTCCATGACAACAACTTGCGCGCCGTCATGGACGTCGTTTACAACCACATGTTCGATGCCCAGGCGTCGAACTTGCATAAGATTGTCCCAGGATACTACTATCGTTACACTGAAGGCGGCGACTTCGCGAACGGGACGGGCGTTGGCAACGATACCGCTTCGGAACGCAAGATGATGCAGAAACTTATCGTCGACTCGGTCGTCTACTGGGCGAAAGAATACCATTGGGACGGATTCCGTTTCGACCTCATGGGCATCCATGACGTCAAGACGATGAACCAAGTCCGTTCGGCCTTGAACAAGGTCGATCCATCAATCCTCGTCTTCGGCGAAGGTTGGGACCTCAGCACACCGCTCGACCCGGCGAAAAAAGCGAACCAAAAGAACGCCTATAAGATGCCAGGCATCGCGCACTTCAACGACAACATCCGCGATGGTTTGAAAGGCAGTGTCTTCGTCGACACGGACAACGGCTTCATCAATGGGAAAGCTGGCCTTGAAAACCGCATCAAGACAGGCATCGTCGGCGAGATTGACTATAGCGCCGACATCAAAGGCTTCACGAAAGAACCGACGCAAGCGATCACGTACGTCGAAGCGCACGACAACCACACGCTCTGGGACAAGCTCGAACTCACGAACGCGAAAACGTCGGAAGCGGACCGCACGAAGATGCACCGTCTCGCGTCGAGCATCCTCTTGACGAGCCAAGGCACGACGTTCATCCATGCCGGTCAAGAGTTCATGCGGACGAAAGAAGGCGATCACAACTCGTACAAATCGCCGGACCGCATCAACCAAATGGACTGGAAACGGGCCGCTGACCGTAAGGCGGACGTCCAGTACATGAAAGGCTTGATCGAGATGCGTAAAGACAACCCAGGTCTCCGCATGACGAAGGCGGTCGATGTGAAGAAAAACTTGAAATTCTATAAAGCCGAAGCGAATGTCATCAGCTACTCGATCGATGACAAAGCACCAGGCCAGAAGAAAGACTTGTTCATCACGCACAACGCCAACGCCAAGACGGTCAAAGTAAAGTTGCCGAGCGGGCAATGGAACCTTATCGTCGATGGGAAACAAGCGGGCACGAAGACGATTAAACGCGTCTCTGGCACGGTCGATGTACCGGCTTATGGCTCGGTCGTCGTGAAACAGCGTTAATCAGGAGGCCACGGCTCAATCGAGCCGTGGTCTTTTTTAATGGTTAAAATAATGACATTAATTTGAAAATATGTACAAAAGAGAGGTTGTTCCCCTTATTTTCAAAAACAGAAGCGTATCCGCCTGTCCCCATCTTATATAATCAAGATAATACGATATTCATGTGATGAACGTCACGCCGGGGAGTGGTGGAAATGGGCTTCTTCCGACAATGGAAGCATGCATTGGAATCAAACGTTGAACAACTGGAGCGTGGGGAACGGATCAATATCGACCCGTTGCTGCTCGATCAGTATCCGGACGCCGTCTACGTCTTAGATTGTGACTTGAAACTCGTCGACTCGAATGAAAAACTATCGCTTCTCTTCAACGGGGAGGAAGAACGGTTCGTCCATCCGGCCTCATGGTTGCCTGTGACGGAGAGCGAACGTGTCCAGACGTTCCATCAACGGTCGCTCCAAGGCGAAACGGTGCATTATGAACTCCAAGCGCGCAATGCGCACGGACGCTCGATTCATCTATCGATCACGAATACGCCGCTCTATACCGGCCGGGTCATTACGGGCCTTTACGGGGTCGTCAAAGATTTGACGACGCAGACGGAGCTGCGGGAACGCTACAATCGGTTGAAAGTGAGCCGGTTGCTGTTTGAACGCATCCCTGGGCTCATCTTGATTGAGCTAGACCTCGAGACCGGTGCCTTTTATCATTCCCCGCAGACGGGGAACTTGCTCGGTTTGACGAAACGACAGCTCGCGGACATGAAGCGGGAGGATTTCCGGAAATTGATTCATGAGGATGACCGGGGTGCGTTCGCGGCGGCAATCGAGACGTTGCTTCACGATCACGCTCAATTCGAATATGAGACGCAACTTCGCGCCTTCAATCCGAAAATAAAACAATATTTGGAGCTGATCGTTAAAGTCGGTGTCTCGAAAGACCGAAAAGCTGTCACCTGGGCGATGTTCGACGTAACGAACCTGGTCACGGCCGAAGAAGAACTGACGAAAGAACGGTCGAAAGTGAGACAGTTGTGTGAGATTGTCGACTCGGTCATTTTTGAGCGCTATTTCGAATCGAAGCAATTCAAGTTTTTAACGCCAGGCTTCTCGCTCATCTTCGGTTATACGGAAGACCAATTCAACGCCCATCCAGATTATTGGCAAAAAGTTGTCGTCCCGGATGACATCCCGAAAATCAAACAGGCGCGGGAAGTGACGTTGAGCGGCAAACCGTCGACGTTCTCATACCGGATTTTCGCCAAAGGGAACGTCAAGTGGATTGAAGAGAACCGTGAGCCGATTTTCGCGGAAGATGGGCACGTCATCGGCTTCCGGACGCTCGTCAAAGACATCACGCAGTTGAAGGAGCAGCAGGAAGAGATTTGGCGTCTCGCCTCGCTCGACCCGATCACGAACATGCCAAACCGTGAGTCGATCACCGAATCGGTGTATCACTTGACCCGGAAGCGCGACCCGTTCACGTTGTTCTCGCTGTCGTTCAACCGAATCGCGGAAATCAACCATACGTTCGGCTACGAGCTCGGCGACGAGTGGCGCGTCGCGACAGTGAATCAACTGATTCGTCTCTTGCCGAAGGACGCGCTTCTGGGGCATTTAGACGCTGACAACGTGCTGATCGTCTTGCCGCGACGCATGGAGGACCCCGAAGTGCTCGCGCTCGGACAGAAACTCGGCACGCTCTCGACCCATCGCTTCCGCGTCGACGTCTATGACTTGTTCGCCCGCATCTCGATCGGGGTGAGCCGTTACCCGGAAGACGGTGCACAAGCGAGCGAGTTGATTAAGCACGCCTGTATCGCCATGAACCGGGCCGATAAGAAAATCGAGGCCCAGTTGGAGCTGTACTCGTCGCAAATGGACATCGAGTCGTTGAAGCGGTACGAACTGCTGCGGGATATGCGAGGGGCCCTTCAAAACAAAGAGTTCTACCTGATGTATCAGCCGAAAGTGAACGCATGGACAGGGCAGATCGTCGGAGCCGAGGCGCTCATGCGCTGGACGCATCCGACGTGGGGATCGATCTCACCGGCCGAGTTCATCCCGCTCGCCGAGGAGAGCAGCCTTCATCTAGATTTGACGAACTGGCTGATCGAAGAAGTGTGCCGCTATTTGATGACGCTCCCGAAAAAAGTTCCGATTTCGATTAACGTGTCGGCCAAATATTTGTATCAAGAGCATTTCGAGCATGTGCTCGAGGACACGCTCGCCCGTTATCATATCCCGGCGAGCTATCTCGAAGTCGAGATCTCGGAGACATCGCTGTTAGAGGACGCCCAGCAAATCACGCAAGTGTTTGGACGTTTGAACGACCTCGGCATCCCGATCGCTTTCGACGATTTCGGGAAAGGTTACTCGTCGCTCGCTTACTTACAGGCGTATAGCGCCCAAACGATTAAAATTGACCGGGTGTTCGCCCATAACGTCAACCAAAGCCGGAAGGCCCAAGGCATCATTCGGAGCCTGCTCCTCATCGCCGAAGAGTTTGGGATGAACGTCGTGGTCGAAGGTGTCGAGATGATGGACGATTTGCTCCGTCTCCGTGAATTCGGTTGTCATGTCATCCAAGGATATATTTTCAGTCGTCCACTCAAGGAGGCCGAGTTCGAACAAGCGCTCGAAACGGGGACGCTGACCCCGATTGAGGAGTATGTCGAGATGATCCCATCCGCGAGCCGGCTGATTCATGCCGGCATCACAATCACGCGCCTGCGTAATCAAGACGTCGCGGTCGGCACGTCGCCAATCGTCATCATGCGGCGCGGCTTCAAGACGATCGCTTTCTATGGAGCGATCCGCCTGCCGGTCGACAGTGATCTCAGTCTCGTCATCTTGCTCGACGAGGGGATGGCGCCACTTCCGATTCAAGTGACGCGACTGACCGAGCTCGCCAACGGACTGTACCAATACGAGGCGTCGTATGAACAGACGGTCGAACTCGAGAAACGGTTGACCGCTCTAGAGAGCGAAAAACCGCGCGGCTTCACGATTCAGAAAGCGAAAGACTTGATTGATCAGACAGATTGAGAGCGAGCCGGCACCGGCTCGCTTTTTCTGTACGCTAAAACTAGAAACCTGTAGCAATTTTCTCTAAGATGGAGGGGACAGACACGAAGAGGAGATAGACAAGATGGACATGCAAGCAGCCCGACACTTTTTCTCACAACTAGAAGGCGATTATACGGAGCGGCTCGAGGCGATTGCCGTCGAAATCGAGCGCACGGGGACGTATACGCTCACGACCGACGAGTTGACGGAAGGCGCGACACTCGCCTGGCGCAACTCGAACCGATGCATCGGTCGTTTGTTTTGGCAGACGCTCACCGTCCGGGACGCCCGGGACGCGGAGACGTTCGATGACGTATTCGAGGCGCTCGTCAGTCATTTGCGGTATGCGACGAACGGTGGGAAGATCCGCTCGACGATGACCGTGCTCCCGAACAAGTTCCGTTTGTTGAACGCGCAACTCATCCGCTACGCGGCGTATGAGTCGGAAGACGGCATCATCGGTGACCCGCTGTCGCTGACGATCACGCGCCAGGCCGCAAGGCTCGGCTGGAGTGGTGCTGGGACTGCGTTTGACGTCCTACCGCTCCTCATCACCGACGGGCGTGAGGTTCGGCTTTATGAACTGCCGGACGACGCGGTGCTCGAGGTCGACATCCGGCACGAGACGTACGACTTATTCGACGGTCGCCACATCAAATGGCACGCCGTCCCGGCTATCGCCGACATGGAGCTCGAGATTGGAGGACTGCGTTTCACATCGGTCCCGTTCAACGGGTGGTATATGGAGACGGAGATTGGCGCGCGCAACTTGGCCGATTCGGATCGCTATGATTTATTGCCGCTCGTCGGCGCGTCGCTCGGGCTCGATACATCGAAAGAACGGACGCTTTGGCGCGACCGTGCCCTCGTTGAGTTGAACGTCGCCGTCCTGCAGTCGTTCGAGCGGGCCGGGGTGACGATCGTCGACCACCACACGGCGGCGAAACAGTTCAAACGGTTCGAGAAAAATGAACATGACGCCGGGCGTGACGTGACCGGTCAATGGAGCTGGCTCATCCCGCCGTTATCACCGGCCGCGACGCACGTGTTCCATCGCCATTACAATGACGAAATTGTGACGCCGAACTTGTTCGCGCGCTCCGGTTGTCCATTTTCTGCGTTTCAAGCGAAGGCAAAAGAGGAATCAAAAGGCTAGAACCGAAACGAGAGGATGATGAACGTGGCAGTCCCAATTTGGAAACGTGCTGTTGCCAGTCAAATCGACCAATTCATTTTTCAGACGCCCGCGAAACTCGTCGAGAAGACGATTCGAAAGAAACTATGGCCGGATAAAAAAGTGAAACGTTACTACTTGCCGACGCTCGTGACGATTGCCGGGGAAGTGTACTTCCTGCTCAATAAAAATGGGCAGACGATCGGAGACCAAGTCGTCGGCATTAAAGTCGTCAGCCAAGACGGACGCCCGCTCTCGCTCGAGCAAGTCGTGAAGCGGACGCTGTATAAAGACGTCGTCTATCCGGCGACGCTCGGACTGCCGCTCTTAAAGGCGCTCCAACAAATCAAGGCGGGCAAAGAGACGGAATTGCCGCATGATGAATTTGCCCATACGAAACTGATTTCGACACGATGAGTCGAAGGCTAAGACAGAGCGACGACGCGTCGCCCTGTCTTTTTTCATGAGAATCGGTCGGAAAGGAACGAATCCGAAAAATAAGGTATAATGAAAAAGGAAAAAATTGAACGATCAACGGAGGATTTTTGTTATGACCAAAATCGCATGGATTACCGATAGTATGGCCAATTTCTCGAAAGAAGAGGCGGCCCGTCTCGGTGTCGATATCGTCCCGATTCAATTGATCGTCGACGGCAGCGGCTACAGCGAAGTCGACCTCTCAATCGAGGATTTGCACCGCTACATGATCGACCAAAAGAAAGAGGCGAAGACGTCGCAGCCGATCTTTGGCGACTTCATCGCCCGCTATGAACGTTTGAAAGAAGAAGGCTACGACTGCGCCATCGCCGTCCACTGCTCGAACGGCTTGAGCTCGACTGTGAAAAACTCGAGTGCCGCGGCAGAAGCGGCCGACTTCAAAGTGTACACGGTCGACTCACACGCAGCGCTCGAAGCGCAGCAAGAGCTCGTCCGGCTCGGTCTCGCTGCCGAGGCTGAAGGCAAGTCCGCCGAGGAGATCGTCGCCCTGCTCGAAGCATGGCGCGACAAGAAGAACTTCTTTATGATCATCGGCAACATGGAAACGATGCGCCGTGGCGGTCGCGTCTCATCAGGCGAAATGTTCCTCGCCAACATCCTGAACATCAAACCAATCATCACGCTCGATGAGACGGGGAAAGTCATCCCGTTCAAAAAAGCACGGTCGCTCAAGAAAGCGTACGCCGAGATGGTGACCGAGCTCGAACGCCGCCACGCCGCGAACGGCATTCACAACAACCGAGTCTTCGTCCAGACGGCGCTCGCCCCGGAGATGCAAGACAATCTTGTCGCGCTCATCCAGGAGAAATTGCCAGAGATTGAAGTCGTCAAGACGCGTTTCTGTCCGTCGATCGCGGTCCACGCAGGCTTCGAGACGGTCGGGGTACTTTGGCTCAACGCTTAAGTTAGGAGGGAGTTTGATGGAAGCTGTCACCACACTTTCGGCGTTACACGACCGGATCGCGGACTCGGAGCAATTGCTCGTCTACGTGTCGCATCCGACCTGTAGCGTCTGCCACTCGCTCAAACCTCAAGTCGAGGAGATGTTGACGGAGTTCCCTGATATCGAGGCGGTCGCCATCGATTCGGATCAGGTACCGGAAATTGCCGGCGCCTACTCGATTTTCACCGTTCCGGTCGTCTTATTTTTCCTCGACGGCAGAGAGACGCTCCGCCGGGCCCGGTTCGTCCCAATCGGCGAGCTGACCCATCAACTCGAGCGTCTCCAAGAGATGCGCGGCTGAATCCACAGACACACGTCTGTGGTTTTTTTTTGATTGTTTGCGTCGGGCAAGGGGAATCAAGACAGTAGTTGCGTCACTTTTTCGAATGAAGAAATGGGGAAACACTGATGGAAATCATACGCCACTCCGAATGGGCAGGCACGAAGCTCACGCTCCATCTCGTGTCGCAAATTCTCGGGAAAATCAAACTTGGACTCGCCCCGCAAGAACCGCAATGGGCCCACGTCACGTTGCCGCTCACCGTGAGCGGATTTTCGACCGGGCCGCTTTGGAGCGGGGAGACGTTGTTCGACATCGACGTCGATGTCGCGGCTTCGGCCATCACGGTGCAGGTCAAAACCGCTACGACCGTCATTCCGCTGACGGACGGGACGTCAATCAAGTCATACTACGACGCGATGGTCGACGCACTCCATGCATCTGGCATCACCGTCACCATTAACCCGAAATCGCAAGAGATGCGCGACATCTGGTGGCTCGACCGCGATGAGACCCCGCTCGCCTATGACACATCGACGGCCCTGAAAGGGGTGCGCCTGTTCCAGTACGCTGCGCGGGAACAAGCGGTGTTTCTCGCCCCGCTGCGATGCCGGAAAGTGAAGCCGGCCTTGTTTTGGGGCACGTTCGACGTGTCATCGCTCATCGTCTACGGAAAATCCGAGCCGTTCCCCGAGGACAAGGTGATCGAGAAGGCGGCGTTCGACGAGCACATGATCGAGTTCGGCTTTTGGCTCGGCGACGAGTCCGTCGACGTGCCGACGTTCTTCATCTTGCCGTATCCGTTTCAATACACCGACCTCGGCTCGGAGCGGCTTCAACCTGTGGACGCCTACTACGACTCCAAGATGAGCGAATGTTTTTTGTCGATTGAGCACGTGAGTCGGGCAGATGACATCCAAGCCTTCTTCCGGACGTCGTTCGACCTGTTGAGTGATCAACTCGGGTGGGAAGGGCGCGCACATTATTTCTTGCCGCTCGATATGCCGGCGCAACCAAAACAAGAGCCCACAGACGAAAGTCTGTGAGCCCTTGTTTAGTTTAACGTACGGTAGCGCGTCGTGCGACCGTTTCCGACACGGGTCACTTTTCGTTCAGCTATCAACTGTTCGATCAGTTTTCGGACAGTCCCTTTGCTTTTATTCAAATAGGCTTCGAGTTCTCTTGTCGTAAATTCGGACTGTTGACTAAGCCATTGTTCGAGTTCGTTCTCGTCAGAGTCTGGTGTCGTTAGCTGTTGTTTAGGCAACGTCATGACAAAGGCGTTCGGACTCGTAGTCCAGAATGGTCGTTCGAGACTTTCTTTGTAGCTTTCTTTGATTCGTTGTAACCCGGTACCATAACTTTCAATCCATTTCAGACGATACAATACATTGGCTAGTTTTGGATTACGGCTCTGAGAAATGCCTAAATTGATATCCTCGATCGTTAAGCCCTTCACGAGTCCGCCCACCGAGACGATTTCGATTCGGTTTTGGAATAAATGAATCAAGATGCTACCGCTAAAACTATAATCGCGATGTGTAACGGCATTTACAAGAGCTTCTCGCAAAGCAGGACTAGGATAACTTTCGGTCTCGAGCCGTTTTAGACCGACGAAGCGCGCTGACGTGGCATTGTTCAGACTAAGGTATTCATAGACGGATTCGACTTGTGCGAGAATGGAGCCGCTAAATTCTTTACGATCTTGAAATTCAAGCTTGTCGTTCCCTAAATAGCGGGCGCATTTGATTGAGTGTTCGCATTGGTCAGAAAGAAGGAGCCCTAAATTTGTGTAATAGCCATCATCTGTCATCAGGCCAAGTGTACGTTGTTGCTCGACACCAAATTTGATGTTCGTTTGAGCAAAAAAATGAGAAGCTTCCTCGAAAGTCAGTTCCTGTTTCAAACTACGCATCGTTTCAAAGTTCGTCCCATCTGATTCGATAATCATTTGGCGGATGTTTTCTTCAGAGGCATTTGTGACAGACGTACCGTACCGAATGAAAACACCCGACGATTTCATGCCTTTTCTCTTCAAATGATAAGGGCGTCTCGCTCCGCGGGCCACAGCTATCTTTATGACCTCTTTTTTGTCGAGCTCAACCACTTCTAAATATAAATGTACTAGAATATCTGGTTGAATGTTGTCATGTAGCTTGTTTGATACTGCTTCGAGTTGTTTATGTGCGTTAGGGACACCGAGGACGGTACCATCATCTTCTATACCGATATAAAGAACACCACCTTGCGTGTTGGCGAACGCAATCACTTCGTGAACGACAGCGTCTGTAAGTTCTCGCTTGAACTCAACCGTAGGCGACTCTTTCATATGATTCACCTCTAATCTATTATTTGTATAGATTAATTATAATCGATTATAATCGATTAATCAAAAAAGATCGATTTGGACGGGAGTCCGAATCGATCACCATATTTAACCTTCAGTTGTCTGCGGCACGAGGTAAATCAAGCCGAACGGGTTATGGAGCAAGTTGTCGATTGACGTCCGCTCGTCTTCACCCATCTCGACCGTGAACGTCTTGCCGTCCTCGAACGTGAAGCTGTCCCCGTCTCCGAACATCGATCCACCCGAGATGAGGTGGAAGTTGAACGAATGGACGACGTGAATCGCGTCTTCGATCTCGAGCGTGGCCGGTACGGCGACGTCGGCATGACCGAACGCTTTCATGCCCCATGAGACGTAGGCGTCTTCTTCTTCGGTGATGGCCGTGAGAAGCGAATAGTCGAGGGCGAGGTCTTCTTCTTTCGACTCCTGCCATTCGTCTTTCGAGTAGGCGACACCAGCCGTCTCGACCATGACGCCGAGTCCACCGGCGTTCAAGATCGCATTGGCCGCACGGCGAGCCGCCGCGATGTCCGTCACGTCATTGACGTCGACGATCAAATAGACGATATGCGTATGGCGCGCGAGTCCTTTCGCGATTTTCGGCGTGAAGCCACCCGAGCTGGCATGGATCATCGCCTCAGCGAGGGCCGGGTCGCGCTCGACGACTTCGACCGTGAACGCTTTTCCGGTCTCGTCTTCTAACAGCAACAGGCCGGCCATCGTGTAGCCTTCGCTATGTAAACTGATTTGTTCGCTGACTGCCTCGGCCGATGACCAGTTTCCTGGGAGGGCGAGCAACACTTGTGTACGGTTCATAAGAATCATCCTCTTCTTCAAATAGTCAGGCCCCTCATAGGGAGAGGCCCGGTCTCTTCTCTTATTATGCCCTATTTGGCGAAAAATTATTCTTGATACGTCTTCAATACTTCTTGAAGCGGGATTTGATCAATCTTGCGGCGGCTGATGAACGTGCTCGCGAAGAAGAGGAGCGTCACCGCACCGAGCGTGTACAGCACGTACACCCACTCGAACTCGAGCGGCAGGACGAGGCCGTAATCTTCCGCGAACACGACGATGATGACCCGCAAGATGATGAGGGCGATCGGGATGCTGAGAAGTGCCGAGACGAGCGCGTACATGAAGTAGCTGTTCAAAATCATCGAGCGTACCTCGCGCCGGTCGTAGCCCATCACTTTCAAGAGCGAGATGACGTAATAGTTCTTCTCGACCGTGAGCGCGGTCAAGACGAACAGGATACTGAAGGCGATCAACGCGGACCCGCCGATCATGACGTTCATCATCAAGTTCATATATTCATTGATCGACTGGGACTGCTCGATCAGTCCGCTCCGGGAGATGACCGTCGGATAATCTGTCTCATCCGGCCGTTCGGTCGCGTAAATGCCGTTGAACAAGTCACGTGTCGTCCCGTCCGACAACTGTTCGCTGAGCGTCACCCGAGGCAGATAGACGACGTCGCCCGCATACTCGTCAGCGATGCCGCGGATTCGGTAAGACAACGTCTCGTTATCGAGTTCGATGTCAATCGTGTCCCCAACCTCGAGACTGAGCTTCAAGGCGAGCGAGGCGTTCACGATGATCTCGTCTGAGGCGGGCGTCAAGTCATCTCCGTCCGCGTTGGTGAGACGATAGAGCGTATTCGTCTCATCGAGTCCTTTCAACGTGACGAGCTTGTCTTCGACGAACGCGAACGGATAAGTGAGGAACGGCTCTTGTCCGTCACGAAGCGCGGGTTGCGTCGTCGTGTATGCCTCATATTCATAGTCGGCCTCATTCAACTCGCCGACCGTCATCCGGTCGACGGCCCCGTTCATCATCAAGGCGAACACGATGAGGAGCGTCGAGAACAGGATACCGAAAAAGAAGATGATGAAGCTGCCCGTGCTTTTGACGGCATATAAATATTTGAATTTCGTCTTGCCGCGCGCGTTCCGGAGCAGACGGCTGACGATGCGGCTCAGTCGGTTCAACGAGACATTGTCTCGAGGCGACAGCAAGGCGAGGGCGCTCTCGCCCATGATTTTATAGATGACGGCCCCTGCGACGAGCGCGAAGAACAAAAGCGGGGCGAAGACGGCCGTGAGAAACACGAGCGGGCTTTGAGCGATGGTGATCGACGGCAACAGATAGAAGTCGAGATACAAATTTTTGAGCGGCTCGGCAAAGTAGAGCCCGAGGAAATAGCCGATGATGAGCATGAGCGTCGCGAACAGCAAGATGAAGACTAGATACGGCAGGGCGATTTGCCGGCGGTTGTAGCCGATCGCTTTCAAGAGGCCGATTTGCCCGCGTTCGGCCTCGAGCATGTTCGAGATCAGGATGGCGACGATGATGACGGCGATCGAGACGATGAACAGGCTCAAGCCGAGTGCCATCGCCTTACCGGACGAGATCTCGCTATAGATGGCGCCGCTTCGCATAATGTTCTCCGTCTCCATGATCGAGATGACGAACGGGAGCTCGACGTCCGTCACGACCGTCCCATCGGTAATGCCGGCGAGCCGGAACGACTCCGTTCCAACGACCTCGTCGTAGGCGGCGTCCGTCATCAGGAGGAGCGTCTGCGTGCCCGGGTCCAAGTTGAAGAAGTTCTCATCAAACAGCGGGAGCGTGTAGTCCGGGAACAAGACGAACCCGCTCACCGTGAACGGCGAGCCGAGGTCGATCGTATCACCGACCTCAATCTCGTTCTTCTCCGCATACTTCGTGTTGATGGCGACCTCGTCGTCTCGCTCAGGCCGCTTGCCCGCCTCGAGATACGAGACGTTGATCGTGTCCGCTTCTTTCAAGACGAGTCCGCGGTGCTCGCTCGATCCGAACGGATAATTGATCAGTTTCGAGGCGCGCAGTTCGAGCGTCGCGCCGTCCATCTCGTCCTCGACGGCGTCGATGCGTGCCGCGATCAAGTCATCGAACGCCGCCTCGTCGACACGTTGCAAGTCCGAGAGCGTGAAGCGGCCGGAAGCGATGAAGTCCGCCAGTTCCGGCAAGGCCGCTTCTTCTTCCGTGACCCGGTTCAGCATCTCGACGGCGAAATTTTCTTGATTCGAGGAGGCGAGGTAGTCTTCGGTCGGCACCTCGATCCCGCTGATGCCGTAAAACATCATCGTGTACGTGAGCGAGCTCATGACGATGATGACGGCGATGGCGAGGAGCTGCATCCATTTGCCAGCGAGCGTTTTCCATACGTTTTTATACAGCATCTGTCTCACCCCCAATGGATGTCGCGAGCGGCTTTACGGACCGGGTTATGCGTGTATTCCACAATCCGGCCCGAGTTCATTTTGATGACGTCGTCGGCCATCTCGCTGATGCCCGTGTTATGGGTGATGACGACGACCGTCTTGTTATATGTCTCGTTCAAGCGCTCGAGCAATTCGAGCACCCGTTTTGAATTGTCCTCATCGAGCGAGCCCGTCGGTTCGTCGCAGAAGATGATGGACGGATTTTTGGCGAGACTCCGGGCGACCGAGACACGTTGTTGCTCGCCGCCCGACAATTGGTACGGATATTTGTCACGGGCAGCCTCCAACCCGACTTGGTCTAACAACTCTTCGATTGGGAGTGGGTCGGTCGATAAATCGGCCCCGATTTGAACGTTCTCGTAGACGGTCAAGTTTTGGAGTAAATTATATTGTTGAAAGATGAAGCCGAGATGGTCGCGTCGAAACGCTGTCATCTGTTCGGACGATAAGTCCGTCAAGACGGTGTCACCGAACGTGATCGTGCCGGACGTCACCGTGTCGAGGCCGCTGATGACGTTCAACAGCGTACTCTTGCCGCTCCCGCTCGGGCCGAGGATGACGACGAACGCTCCGTCATTGATCGTCAACTCGATTTCTTTCAACGCCGCGGTCTCGACGTCCCCGGTCTTATAGATTTTATTGACGTGCTGAATGTGAATCATACCGATTCCTCCTTTGTCCGATGTTATCTTTTACCCGTTTCGAGCACATCGCGGACGGGAATATGTGAAACTTCATAGGATTTCAATTTTGAAAAAATAGTGAAACCGCTTCACCTGTGATAAAATAATATTACCAGGTACTAATTCAGATTGAAGGAGAGCTAACACATGAAAATTGCTTACATTACGGACAGTACGGTCGTCCTTCCTGATTCGATTCAGAACCACCCGGACATCCATATCGTCCCGCTCTATGTCGTCAAAGGCGACCAACCGTTTAAAGACGGGGTCGAGGTCGACGCCAAGACCGTCTACGAATGGATCGACGCAGGCGAACGCGTCTCGACGAGCCAACCGGCCATCGGCGATTTCGTCACGCTGTATGAGAGTATCAAAGACCAATATGATATGGGCATCGCCGTCCACTTGTCGTCTGACTTGAGCGGGACGTATTCGGCCTCGGTTCAAGGCGCAGAGATTGCCGAGTTCAAACTGCTCGCCATCGACTCACGGGCCGGTATTTATACGATGGGGCTCATGCTCGAAGAGTTGATTGAACGCGTCGAGCGTGGGGATACACTCGAGGACGTCGAGGCGTATATGAAACAACGGGTCGAGGACGTCCACATCGAATTGATTTTGCAAAACTTGACGCAAATGCAAAAAGGCGGCCGCATCTCGAAGTCGAAAGCGCTCATCGGTAATATGTTGCAATTGAAGCCGGTGCTTCGCTTCGAAGACGGTCTCATCGTTCCGTATCAAACGGTTCGGACGTATAAGAAGGCGCAAGCCCAACTGTTCGAAGCGCTCCGTCAAGTCATCGAATCGGGCGAGTGCACGGACGTCTCGATTTTCCACGGGAACGTGCCAGAGCTGGCCGAGTCGTGGAAACGTGAGCTCGGCGACAAAGCCAAAATTCGGGTCGACACACTCGCACCGCTCCTTGGGGCCCACACGGGGTCAGGCTCAATCGGTTTTTCGTTCTTAAAAGCAAAGTGATGACAGGATCGTGACGAGAGTCGCGGTCTTTTTTTATTGTCACAACTTTCAAACAACTGCTGGAATCTTCCACCAAAACCCTTCATACTATGTAGGAATGATAATGAAAAGGGGGGAGACGATGCGATTTCGGAAGTACCTCATCAGAAGCTGGTTCTCGTGGTCGCTCGTCTTCATGGGAATCCTCGCCTACATGTGGCTCGGCATCGGCACGTTTGATTGGTCGTTATTTTGGTTCATCTTTACACTCGGCGCTTTGTTTGTCATGAATCCGCTCAAGCGGCGACACCTTCACTTCACGTTCCATGAGATGTTCGTCTTTATGACGTTCTTCTTGTACGGTCTGCTCCCCGCTTTGTTGATGGGACAGCTCCTCTTGCTCACGTTCCAGGCCCGGACGTTCACGAACAGAGTCGGACGTCGGCGTTTTTTGCATTTCTATCCGCTCAATACGCTGATTGAAGCGATGCTGCTCGTCTTGCCGGGGCTCGTCTATTTGCGGCTCGGCGGACAAATTGGACCGAACGTCCATCTGCTCGAGCAAGGGACGGCGCTGCTCGGTTTCTTCGCCGTCTTGTTCCTCGTCCTCGGCTTTAGTTTTGGCATGTCGCGCTTCTTGATTGGAGAACGAATCCCGCTCCCAATCATGTGGCGCCTGCTCCGTTTTGATTGGCTTGTCATCTCGCTCGAGTTACTGTTCACGATGGTCGCCATCGAGGCGTTCCAACTATTCGGCTATACGGGGTTGATGGCGACGTTCCTGATCTTGTCGCTCCTGAAGATGGGGCTGTCGAAAGCGACAGAGACCGAGGAGACGCAGTCAAAAGTCGACCAAGTCGAGCGGTTAAAAGAGCAGCTTTATCGGGTCGACAACGAGCAACTGCTCATCGAGAAATTTTGGAACGGGCTACGGGAAGTCGTCGAACTGGAACGGGGCTGGCTTCAAGTCAATCGGGACGGCGAGCGGACGTTTTATGACCTCAGCGGACGAAAGTCGAAACCAGTCGCCGACGCCTATACGCTCGAGCGACACCGGGATGCGGATGAACCGTATTTCGTGTACGATTCGCTCCATGAATGGCATCCCGACTTACAAGCGCATCAAACCGAACTCCATCATTCCGCGCTTGTCATCCAGCCGGTGTCGAGCACGACGAACGCGGTCAATTGCATGATCTCGACGACGGCGAACGGGGCATACGAAGACGCCATCGCTGTCGAGATTTATCGTCTGTTAAAGACGCTGTCGTGGTCGCTTGAACGGATCGACGAACGGGACCGGCTCCAACATGAGAGTTTGACCGACCCGATGACCGGTCTCCCGAATCAGCGGGCACTCAAACGATGGACGAAAGAGCGGTTGAATGATGTCGCGTCTTATCCGTTGTCGGTGTTCTTGGTCGACCTCGACCATTTCAAGGCGATCAACGACACGTACGGCCACGCGTTCGGGGATGAAGTGTTGATTGAGGCCGGCGCGTTGTTTATGCGTCTCATCCGGAGCGGGGACCTCGTCACCCGTTACGGCGGCGAAGAGTTTGTCTTCGTCTTCCCACGGATGGATGAGGCTGCAGCCATCGTAACGGGTGAGAAGATTCGTCAAGCACTCCGCAACCATCCGTTCGGATCCGAAGGGATTCGAGTCCAGGTGACGGCGAGCATCGGCATCGAGACGATTCACGAGTACGAGGACCTCGATACATTGCTCCGCCACGCCGACCGGGCCATGTATATCGGTGCGAAATTCAATGGACGGGACCGGGTCGCTCATTACCGCGACACGTCGACGGAACGGATTCAATGATGAAGGAGAACACCGGCTCATCGGTGTTCTCCTTTTTTGTCTGATCAACATGAACGATGCTTGGGCCGATGCCCTCCGTTCCTGGGGCGATGCGGATGCCTCCGCAGCGCGTGCCGCGCTTTACGGGGTCATCCTTGCATCGCTCTCCCCTAGGCGCCGTTGAACGAATATTAAATCGAATTCGATTCGCTCGTCCCTCGGCGCCCCGACTCTTGCAGGACAGCAATCCGACGGAGACCCAGCAGCGTAAGCGATGTGGCTCCGGGATTGCCTGCAGAAAGCGTGGGCGCCGAAAGGACGAGCGACAACGGTACACCTACAAAATAAAGGAGGACACCGGATACCCGGCGTCCTCCTTATGAATGAAAAATTATAATTTCTGATTGAAGATTTCTGACTCGACCGCGTGAATCGCCGCCGACCACGAGCCGTAACGATGAAGGATGGCTTTCGTGGATGGTTTGTTGTTTCGTTTTGCCCATTCGCGATACGCTTCGAAGGAAAGAGAGAAGCCCATCTCGTGAATCGCTTCACGGAGTGCGTTCGAGAGCTCGGATTTGGAATAGGTCACACTCGCTTCAAGTCCTGCCTCGGCACAGGCGTCGTGCCACGAGCCGAACGTCTTGACGATATGGTAATGGCTCGGTGCTTTCGGATGAAGCTTGCGCCATTCCTGATATTTTTTGAGCGTGATGATCGATCCCATATCACGCGAGTAGAGTGCGAGCGTTTCAATGATATCTTCACGCGTGTACTTCGGCATTTTATCCGGGAGGTCGACGGTCGCCTCTCCATGCCATTCGTAGCCGGCGATGGCGAGCGCCTCGGCCCATGACCCGAACTGTCGGATGATCGACTCGGGAGATGGCCAGCTTTGTTCCATCGCGAAGCGGCGATACACAGAGCGACGTGGACGTTCCTTCAACAAGTCGCCGAGTAGACGGATACAGTGAATCATCCTCTGTTGCTCGGTGGACAAGTGGTGGGATTTAGTGGATAGCGTTTGACTCAATGATGGTTCCTCCTTCCATGGACTCATATCTGAACCGACAAAGATGACGAAATTGCTTCTACAATCATACTATCGGCCAGTTTTTACAATTTATAAGTGCATTTTTCAAGTTTTTCATACCAAATTTGAAACCGGATAGGTCTAAGGTCTGGTATGGAATTAGAAAAAATGGTAACAGTTCTATTACAAATTTAATATTAAATGGGTTCAATTGTAAACAAAAAGTTTTATGGTGGCGAAAATGTCATATTCTGTACGAAAAAGTACCCAACTGGCCAATGGGGTCATCACCGTTGCACCAGTTGAGTACTCTTCTATAATAAATTTAATTTTCAGACTAATCAATGAAAGTTTTGAAAATAACGAATTTTTTTTGAAAGGGTGGTCAGTAGAATAGGCGGTCTGCTAAAATAATGAAATTGATGTTTATAAGAAAAGAGGATATTACGATATGACAATATGGTTATTCTATTTACTGCTGGGCTTGATTCAAGGATTCACGGAGCCGATCCCAATCTCGTCAAGTGGTCACTTGGTCATCTTCCAAGAGCTGTTTGATATCCAATTACCGGGACTCTCGTTCGAAATTTTTGTGAACTTTGCCTCGCTCCTTGCCGTTTTGACGATTTATCGGAAAGATGTCGTCCGTCTCATCGTGAGTCTATGGACATTCTTATTTAAGAAAGACCGCAGCGACGAGACGATGATCGACGTCAAGTTCATCGGGCTCTTGCTCGTCGCAACCGTCCCGGCCGGTTTGCTCGGCGTCTTGTTCGGCGATTGGATAGGCGAGACACTCGGTGGTGTCGCCACGGTCGGCTATACGCTCATCTTGACAGGGCTTGCGCTCTGGTTCATCCGCAACATGCGCGGGAACAAAGGCGACGGCGGTATCACGCTCCGCGACGCCATCTTGATCGGACTCGCCCAAGCGGTCGCCCTGATCCCAGGGATCAGCCGTTCCGGCGCCACGATCGTCATGGCGATGCTGCTCGGCATCAAACAAGAGTCGGCGCTCCGCTTCTCGTTCTTCTTGTTCATCCCGGTCAGTCTCGGGACGATGATTTTGGATGGGCCGGCTCTGTTCACAAATCCGGAGACGCGTGAACTGTTCGGACCGCTTATCTTGGCGTTCATCGCCTCGTATGCGCTCACGGCGATCTCGCTCAAATGGTTCCAACATATCATGGCGAAAGGCGAGCTCAAGTATTTCTCGTTCTACTGTTGGATCGTCGGTCTCCTCGTCGTTTTATTCTTAGCTTGATTTCCAAGGCGCTGCTCACTCGAGTGGCGCTTTTTTGCGCATTTCGTTTTGCGATTGCTTCGCTTTTGCGCTAAAGTGAAGATGTACAAACAAATATTCCTTCGGGGTCGGGTGAAAGTCCCAACCGGCGGTGATGGGCGCGAGCCTTAAGTCCGTGACCCGGGCGCACGTGTGCGAACGGTGGATCTAGTGCGATTCTAGAGCCGACAGTATAGTCTGGATGGGAGAAGGAAACAAAACAGGTCCACGCGACCTGTAGTTCGTCGTACGTTTTTCTGTAAAGAAAACGCTTATTTGGCTTGGCCAAATGACGACGAGCGACTCCCACCGAGACCTTGAGGACCATTCCTTGAGGTCTTTTTGTTTGTACGAAACAAGGAGGGAGATTATGAAACAGTACATGCAACAAGCCATCCAATTGGCCCAATCCGCCTCATCAACCGGCATCAATCCGCGTGTCGGCGCCGTCGTCGTCAAGGACGGCCGGGTCGTCGGGTTCGGCGCTCACTTGAAGGCAGGGGAAGCGCATGCCGAGGTGCACGCCATCCGCATGGCCGGCGCTGCCGCGTACGGTGCGACGATTTACGTCACGCTCGAACCGTGCTCGCATCACGGCAAGACGCCGCCGTGTGCCGATTTGCTCGTCGAGTCCGGCATCAAGCGTGCCGTCATCGCGATGGAGGACCCGAACCCGCTCGTTTCAGGGCGCGGCATCGCTCGATTGAAAGCGGCTGGGATTGACGTCGAGGTCGGGCTGCTCGAAAGCGAGGCACGGGCGCTCAATACGGCGTTCTTGCGTTCACTCGAGACGAAGCGGCCTTACGTCATCTTGAAGACGGCGACCAGCCTAGACGGCAAAGTCGCGCTCGATAACGGTGATAGCAAGTGGGTGACCGGGACAGCAGCGAGACGGGACGTTCATGAACTGCGCGCGACGGTCGATGCCGTATTGACCGGTGTCGGCACCGTCCTCGCTGATGATCCAGGCCTGACCGTCCGGCTCGACCGCGAGACGACACAACCGCTCCGGATCGTGCTCGACCGTGATTTGCGTACGCCGCTCTCGAGCCAGCTCGTTCGAACGGCGAATGACACCCCGGTGCTTCTGTACACGACGTCGGACGACCAAGCAAAACGTGAAGCGATGGCAACCTATGGCGTCGAGATCGCCGACTACACGTCGCTCGGAGCTGTCCTGCAAGACGTCTACGCACGCGGCATCGGCCGCCTGCTCGTCGAAGCGGGACCGACGCTCGTCACATCGATCCTTGACGGACAATTCGTCGATGAGTGGGTCATGTACCAGTCGCCACGCGTATTCGGCGGCAAAGGCGGTTTTTACCGCTCGCCCCAGGACGGTCCGCTCGAGACGATCGAACGGTTCGACGTCAGGTCTGTCGAGACGTTCGGCACCGACATCAAACTGATCATGCGAAAGGAGGAGTCCAATGTTCACGGGAATCGTTGAAGAAATCGGCAGTGTCAAGGCAGTAAAACGGAACGGTCCGTCTCTCCGACTCACGCTCAGCGGGAAAATCGTCCTCGAGGATGTTAAGCTCGGTGACAGCATCTCCGTCAACGGCATCTGTCTCACGGTGACGACGTTCGATCGTGACAGTTTCTCGGTCGACGTCATGCCGGAGACGCTCAAGGCGTCGAGTCTTGACGGGGTCCGCCCCGGCACGAACGTCAACTTGGAACGGGCCATGCCCGCGAACGGACGCTTCGGCGGCCATTTCGTCTCGGGTCACGTCGATGGCGTCGGGCGCATCGTGAAAAAACGGTCGCTCGCGAACGCCGTCTATGTCGACATTAGCTGTGAGCCGTCGCTCCTCCGCTATATCGTCCCGAAAGGTTCGATTTCGGTCGACGGGACGAGCTTGACGGTGTTTGATGTCACCGAACGCGGGTTCACGTTGTCGCTCATCCCACATACGTACAGTGAGACGGCGCTCGGGATGAAACAGGCAGGAGACGCGGTCAATTTGGAATGTGACATGTTGGCTAAATATATGGAAAAACTCGTAAATCAAAAACCGATGACGCTTGAATCACTGGCGTCGCAAGGGTATGGAAAGGCGGGATGGTAATGTTCCACTCGATTAAAGAAGCAGTCGAAGAATTGAAGATGGGACGACCGATTATCGTCGTCGACGATGAGGACCGGGAGAACGAGGGGGACTTCGTCGTCCTCGCGGATAAAATGACAGCGGAGACGATGAACTTCCTCATCACGGAAGGGAAAGGGCTCGTCTGTGCCTCCCTCGCCGAAGAAGTGGCCGTTCGGCTCGATTTGCAGCCGATGGTCGTAAACAGCACCGATCCACACGGGACAGCATTCACGGTCAGCGTCGATCACGTCGATTCGACGACGGGCATCTCGGCGAGCGAACGGGCCCATACGGTCCGCGAACTCGCGAACATCAACGCCCGTCCGGCTGATTTTCAACGTCCGGGACATATCTTCCCGCTCATCGCGAAAAAAGGAGGAGTCTCGGTACGACGCGGACATACGGAAGCGTCGGTCGATTTGGCGCGACTCGCCGGAAGTGAACCGGTCGCCGTCATCTGTGAGATTATCCGCCCAGACGGCGAGATGGCCCGGGTGCCGGACCTCGAACTCGTCGCGGAAGAGCATGATTTGAAATTCATCACGATTGAGGCGCTCGTCCGCTATATGGAGACAGACCTCGTCGAGCGAGAGGCGGACGTATCGCTCCCCTCGATGAAAGGGGACTTCCGATTGATTGGTTATCGGAACGTCCTCGACCGGGAAGAGCACGTCGCACTCCTGAAAGGTGAGCTCGAACATGCGCCGCTCGTCCGCATCCATTCCGAGTGTCTGACCGGCGACGTATTCGGCTCATATCGTTGCGATTGCGGGCCACAACTCGATACCGCGATGGCGAAAGTGGAAGCCGAAGGCGGTGTCATCTTGTACATGAGACAAGAAGGTCGCGGCATCGGTTTGCTTAATAAATTGAAAGCGTACGAGTTACAGGAACAAGGGCTGGATACGGTCGAGGCGAACTTTGCGCTCGGTCTGCACGCCGATTTACGTGATTACCGGGTCGGTGCGGCGATGCTTCGTGACCTCGGGATCACGAACGTCCGGCTCATGACGAACAATCCGGAAAAAGTCGACGCCTTGGAAGCGTGCGGGATCACGGTCATCGAACGTGTCCCGATTATCGTCGGCGCCCATGCGGCGAACGAGAAGTACCGAATGACGAAACAACAAAAAATGAACCACTTTGGAGGAGAAGAATAATGTTGCACACATTTGAGGGAAACTTAGTTGGAAAAGGCTTGAAAGTCGGAATCGTCGTCGGACGGTTCAATGATCTCATCACGATGCGCCTGCTCGACGGGGCGAAAGACGCGTTGAAGCGCCACGGCGTCGAACAAGATGACGTCGAGATCGCATTCGTCCCGGGAGCGTTCGAACTCCCGCTCGTCGCCAAAAAGATGGCGATGAGCAAGAAGTATGACGCTGTCATCACACTTGGTGCTGTCATCCGTGGGGCAACCCCGCACTTCGACTACGTCTGCAGCGAAGCGGCGAAAGGTGTCGCCCAAGCGAGTTATCAGTCAGAAGTGCCGGTCATCTTCGGCGTCTTGACGACCGAGACGATCGAGCAAGCGATCGAGCGGGCCGGGACGAAAGCCGGGAACAAAGGTTGGGAAGCGGCGACGGCGGCCATCGAGATGGCGAACTTGATGCGCACGTTTTAATAATGATGGAGGAGAGCGAACCAGCTCTCCTCTTTTTTTGTCGTTAGCGACGCATGTATGGCGGGAAAAGAATAGAGTGCAAAGGGGGCGACACGGATGTGGGAATGGGTGGTAGATTTGAGCCCGGCCATGCAGGCGTTGCTCGGGACGATGTTCACGTGGGGGATGACCGCGCTCGGGGCGGCCGTCGTTTTCATGACGAAGTCGATTAACGAGCGGTTGATGGACAGCATGCTCGGGTTTGCCGGGGGTGTCATGATTGCGGCCAGTTTTTGGTCACTGCTCGCCCCGGCGATCGAGATGGCGGAACAAGACGCGATGCCGCCCTGGTCGGCGTCTGGGCTGTACTCGCCATGGAGCCGCTGTTACCGTTCGCGCTCAGCTTTGCCGCCGGGGCGATGATTTTCGTCGTCGTCGAAGAGGTGATCCCGGGGTCGCAAGAGAACGGACATAAAGATATGGCGTCGATGGCACTCATGCTCGGCTTCACAATCATGATGATGTTGGACGTGGCGTTAGGATAAGCCACAGCAAAGGAGCGGTGACATATGCGTCTCCGCTCCTTTTTTCGGGTCAACGCCAGAACGACGTGTGACCGGCCTTATCCTCGATGTTGAACGCGATGATGACACGGAGCAAGTCGTAGTCGACGGCTTGGTCCCACTTGATGCGGAACAGCTGCTTCGTCTGCGTGTAGCCCGCTTGGCGGATTCGTTCGGTGAACACCTCGAGCGGGACGGCCTCTGGGGCGACGGCAAAGTGCGCCTTGGCCACACTGAAGGCGATGATGAACGTGCCATGATCGGTGAACATCGGCTGATTCCAGGCGATGCGCTCCTCGAGTTGCGGGAACGTCTTCCGGACCCATACGAATACGTCGTCCAGCTTGGCCCGGCGTTCCGGATCGTCAACCGTTGCTAAAAAATCGTCAAACGTCTCCATGAGAATCCTCCTTTGGTGATAAGAAAACCCGACTCAGATGAGCCGGGCTGATGGATTAAAACGTCTCAGACGTCGTTTTCGCTTGCATGTGGAGCTGGATGTAATCCGGTCCGCCTGCTTTTGAGTCTGTGCCTGACATGTTGAACCCGCCGAACGGCTGGTAGCCGACGATGGCGCCTGTGCAGCCACGGTTGAAATACAAGTTCCCGACGTGGAAATTCTGACGCGCGTACTCTTGGTTCGAGCGGTCACGCGTAAGGACGGCACCCGTCAAGCCGTATTCCGTATTATTGGCGATGTCGATTGCTTCTTTGAAGTCTTTCGCTTTCGTGAAAGCGACGATTGGTCCAAAGATTTCTTCTTGCATGAGGCGTGCTGTCGGTGCGACGTCGGCGACGACCGTCGGCTCGACGAAGTAGCCTGTCGAGTCGTCCGCTTTCCCGCCAGCGACGATCTTGCCTTCTTCTTTGGCGACGTCGAAGTACGACGTGATCTTCTTGAACGCGGCTGCATCGATGACCGGCCCCATGAAGTGTTCGTTCTGCTCAGTGTTACCGACCGACAGTTCGTTCGTCAATTCGACGACGCGATCGAGCACCGTGTCATAGACACTGTCGACGATGACTGCGCGTGAACAAGCCGAACATTTTTGACCTGAGAAGCCGAACGACGATTTGACGATCGATTGGGCCGCGAGTTCGAGGTCCGCTGATTCGTCGACGACGATCGTATCTTTTCCGCCCATCTCCGCGATGACGCGTTTGAGCCAGATTTGGCCGTCGTTCAATTTCGAGGCGCGCTCGTTGATGCGCAAGCCCACGTCACGTGAACCCGTGAAGCTAATGAAGCGTGTTTTCGGATGGTCGACGAGGTAGTCACCGACTTCAGCGCCTGGTCCTGGGATGAAGTTGAGGACACCTTTCGGGAGGCCTGCCTCTTCCATTACCTCGACGAACTTCGCGGCGACAATCGGTGTCGTCGAAGCCGGTTTCAAGAGGATCGTGTTACCGGCGACGATGGCCGCGACGGCCGTCCCTGCCATGATCGCGAACGGGAAGTTCCAAGGGCTGATGACGATCCCGACCCCGAGTGGGATGTAGTCATAGCGGTTGTATTCGCCCGGACGGCTCTCGACTTTTTTACCTGGTTTGAGTTCGAGCATTTGACGCGCATAGTACTCCATGAAGTCGATCGCTTCCGCTGTATCCGCATCTGCTTCGTTCCATGGCTTGCCTGCCTCTTTGACGAGGTAAGCCGAGAACTCGTGCTTGCGCTTGCGGACGATGTTCGCTGCTTTGAATAAGACGTCGGCACGGACGGCCGGGTCGACGTGGCGCCATGAGTCGAACGCTGTGAGTGCTTCTTGCATCGCACGCTCCGCGAGCTCTTGGTTCGCTTTAGAGACGTGTCCGATGACTTCTTCTTTGTTGGCCGGGTTGTAAGACGTGATTTTGCCTTCCGTCGTAACTTTTTCCCCACCGATTACGAGCGGATAGTCTTTCCCGAGCTCACCGTTCACTTTCTCGATTGCCGCTTGGATGGCTGCGGCATTCTCTTTGTTTGTAAAGTCTGTGAATGGTTCATGTTTGTATGGAATCATTCTCGTTCCCCCTTAAAAAGTGATCAAGCAGTTAAGCGCTTACGTCTGTATTGTATCGAAAATCTTCGTGAAATCCTAGTGAAACAATTTTCCAGAAAAGCGTGTCGTTTTCGCTCGAAATCGAGTCATGGTAGGATGAGGGTACAGGACGTCTTGTGAAAGGAATGATTCGATGAACAAGTGGATGTTGCCGCTCGCGCTGACCGTGTTGCTCGCAGGATGCGGGACGGCGGACGAAGCACCGACGGAAGAGGCCGCCGAAGAGACGAAAACGCCGCTCCCGGAAGCGGTCGAGACGCTGTATGCCTCGTATCAACAAGCACTCGAAGATGGGGACGCCGCCGCGCTTAAAGCAATCGATTATGCGGGCGAATTGACCGACATCCCGGCGACGGGCGCGAAGACGCGTGAACTCACACCGGGCGATATGTATGACAGCTGGGTGAACGAGGACGGGGACGTCGCCTTTATCGTCCACGAGATGGAAGACGCCGACGGCAACGAACTGCCGAACCGACTCTCGAAAGTCGCCATCAAAGAAGATGATGCGTGGAAACTCGTTATCACGCCGGCCTTGCTCCCAGCTGACGTGATCGGGGAGGTCGGGGCCATGTTGACAGGGATCGAGGCGAACGAGTACGGGGTGAATGCGGAAGCGAACGCCCGTCTCGCCGAAGTGCCGGAAGACGAGGCCGGTCCGATTTACGACCGAGTGAACGCCCAAACCGACTACATCGCGCTCGAGGCCGACAATAACGTCTTCTTGCTCATGACTGAGACACTCACCGTACCGGAGAATCAAGACACGATGACCGGCTACTTCGAGGCGTACCGGACGTGGTACACCGACAACGAGGCGGCGCTCCAAAAAGCCGCTGCGAGGGAAGACCCGGTCGAGTACCTCGAGGCGCTCGAACCGCTCAAACAAAAATTAGAACAAGCGATTGACGGCTATGACGAGAATCTCGTCGATCCGTCGTTCGGATAAGGAGGAAACAACATGTTAGCACCGACATTCACATTACCGAACCAAAACGGGAACATGATCTCGCTCGAGGACTATCGGGGTCAGAAAGTCGTTCTTTATTTCTACCCGCGAGATGCGACACCGGGCTGCACGACCGAGGCGTGTGACTTCCGCGATGCGACACCGAGACTGAACGGTGCCGTCGTCCTCGGCATCTCGGCCGACAGTCAGAAGAAGCACCAAAACTTCATCGCCAAGCACGAGCTGCCGTTCGATTTACTCGTCGACGATACGCATGAGGTGTCGGAACTGTACGGCGTCTGGCAGTTGAAAAAGAATTACGGGAAAGAGTACTACGGTATCGTCCGTTCGACGTTCCTCATCAACGAGGACGGTTATATCGAACAGGAGTGGCGCAGTGTGAAAGTGAACGGGCACGTCGACGAGGTCGTCGCGGCGCTCACAAAATGAGACAGGACGGCTTCCTCAGGGGAGCCGTTTTTTTTTGTTGACGTCATTACAGATTTATTTCAAATACTAAAGTCGAAATCAAGGCGTTTCAATACGCGAGAGAGGTATATTACGAAAGTGTTACGTTGATATCAGATGTTTGGCTCATTTGTCAACTTGACGAAGTTGAGAATGTTCTGAAAAATATGAAGGAACGGTGAACACCAGATTTACATAGGGGGCGTATAACGTATGGAGCAATTTGAATCATGGGTGACGAGTCTATCCAACCTCGTCTGGGGACCGCATCTCCTCATTTTACTGATCGGGACAGGCATCTATTTGACGTTCCGACTCGGCTTTATCCAAGTGACGCGGCTTGGGTTCGGCTTGAAAGAAGCGTTTCTCCCGAAACCGAAAACGGGAGCGGAAGCGGAGAAACAGAAAAAGCAACGCGGTGACATCTCGCACTTCCAAGCGCTCATGACAGCGCTCGCGGCCACGGTCGGGACCGGGAACATGGTCGGCGTCGCGACGGCGGTCGTCCTGGGGGGACCGGGCGCCATCGTCTGGATGTGGCTCTCCGGTTTCATCGGGATGGCGACGAAGTACGCCGAGGCGATTCTCGCCGTCAAATATCGTGTCGTCGATGAGCGGGGCGAGATTGCCGGCGGACCGATGTATTATTTGGAGCACGGCTTGAAGAAGAAGTGGCTCGGCATGACGTTCGCCTTGTTTGCGGCAATCGCCGCGTTCGGTATCGGTAACGGCGTCCAGACGAACTCGATCAGTATGGCGCTCAACACGTCATTCGGGATTCCGATGCTCGTGACTGGCATCGTGCTCATGGTGCTGACCGGATTCGTCATCCTCGGTGGCGTCAAATCGATCGGGAAAGTCGTCGGCGTATTCGTGCCGGTCATGATTATCGGATATGTCGGCGGGGGTCTCGTCATTCTCGTCATGAACTTCGAGTTGATTCCGTCGGCGTTCGCGACCATCTTCTCGAGCACGTTCAGCGCGGAAGCCATCGGCGGTGGGGCGCTCGGTGCCGCGATTCGATACGGGGTCGCACGCGGCGTATTCTCGAACGAGGCGGGCCTCGGCTCGGCACCAATCGCAGCAGCTGCCGCGAAGACCGATTTCCCGGGACGGCAGGCGCTCGTCTCGATGACGCAAGTGTTGATCGATACGCTGATCGTCTGTTCAATTACCGGATTGACGATCGTCATGAGCGGTCAGTACACGAGCGGTCTGCAAGGCATCGAGTTGACGCAAGCGTCATTCGCGTATTTCCTCGGTCCGATCGGAGAACTGATTGTCACAATCTCGCTCGTCTTCTTCGCCTTCTCGACGGTGATCGGGTGGTGTTACTACGGGGAACGGTCGGTCTATTACTTGCTCGGGGAGAAAGCCATCGTGCCGTATCGGATGGTGTATATCCTCGTCGCCGGACTTGGTGCGATGACGACGAACTTGAATCTGATTTGGGCCATCTCAGACGTCTTCAACGGACTGATGGCGATTCCAAACTTGATCGGTCTCTTATTCTTGTCGGGTGTCGTCGTCGCCGAGACGAAGCGTTTCGAGCTCGAACGACAAAAAGAACTGCGGCAAGCCGCTTAACCAAAAGGAAGCATCCTCGCATGAGGATGCTTCCTTTTGCAAATCAATACATGTTTTACAGCTCATCCTTTTTGGCGCCTCCGCTTTCCTAGGGGCGAGCAGGGAGCCGCATCGCTTAACGCTGCTGGGTCTCTCTTCGCTCGCTGGTCCCTCAGGAGTCTTCGGCGCCGTCGGATGAGCCACGCAAACGGTCGCTTTCGGGCGGCCGTTTGTCATGTTCTGAGGCGTCGAGAGGCCGTGTTCGGATCAAAATCGCAATGATCACACCTAGGCTAAAAAAAAGATGCACCGACTCGCTTTTCGCGAATCGGTGCATCAACCGTTTACACTTTGAATTGACCGATCAACTCGTTCAACTCATCCATTTTTTGTTGTGAAACCTCGGTGACTCGGTTCAACTCGCTGAACCGGTCGACGGACATCGTCACTTTTTCGGCGATCTCTTGTGTCCCGAGCGCACCGTTGTTGACCGTGACGGCCACGTCTTGAATGACACCGATCATGTTCGACGTCAACTGTTCGAGTTCGACGGCGGCGTTGGCGAATTCCGAGGCGGTCGTCTCGAATCGCCCGGCATCCTCGCTGTAGCGTTCGGCCGCTTCTTCGAGTTGATCGTAATCTTTCAACACGTTCGTATCGAGGAAGCCGAGCATCTCGCTCGACGTGTCGTTTAAATGGTCGACGGAGTGGAGCACGGTCGTCGAGATGGCTTGAATCCGTTCGACGGTCGTCCGGCTCGTCTCCGCCAGTTTCCGAATCTCGTCGGCGACGACGGCGAACCCGCGTCCCGCTTCACCGGCCCGTGCCGCTTCGATTGAAGCGTTGAGGGACAAGAGGTTCGTCTGGGCGGCGATGTCGAGGATGTCATTCGTGAGTGTCGCGATTTCCCGGACAGCTTTGGCGTCCTGCATCGCTTTCTCCAAATTGACACGTGTCGACGACAGGACACTGAGTGCGGATGATTTCGCCTCGACGGCATGGTCACGCAAAGCGACGGCGCGGGCATCGACTTGTGCGGCCTCGGCTTTTCGTTCGGCGGCCATCGTCACGATGTTGTGTAGTGTCCGTTCCATGTCAGAGGCCGACGCGTTCATCTCTTGGGCACTTGCGGCCGTTTGTTGCATGCCGGCTGTCAAATCTTCCGTCGTCGCGGCGGTCGTCGTCATATACGTATCAAGCGCTTTCAATTCGTCGTACATATGAGCGGATTGTTCGGTCATCCCGCGTGACACGCCGTTCACTTGGAGAATCAGTTGACGGAGGTTGGCGAGGAATTGGTTGAAATCGCGGGCGAGTCCCGAGAACTCGTCACGTCGCTTCACTGGGATGGCGGTCGTCAAATCGCCTTGACTCGTGGCGAGCTCGCGCATCTTCACTTTGAATTCGTTGAGCGGTTCAAAGATGGAGCGGAAGATGAATACCATCATCAATACCGTGAAGACGACAGCTGCGGCCATGATGATCAGGAGTGTGAACTGGACTTGTTCGAACAGCGCCTCACCGGATTCCGTGTCAGACCGAATCGCGTCGCGGTTCAAGTTGACGAGCAGACCGAGTGTGTTGGACAGGGCGTCGGCACCAGGTGTGGCAGTGTCACGGATATAGGCGTCGGCGTCAGCTTGCCCGGATTCGTTCGAGATGCTTACCAACTCATCGATGTTCGTTCGAAACGCCGTCCATTGGGCCGTTGCCTGTTCAAACAATTCCCGGTCGGCTTCAGTGATGATGGTCGACTCATAACCGGTCATCTGTTGCTCTAAAATCGTGATGCCCGTTTCGATGTTCGTTTCGACATTTTGTTTGGTCACCTCGTCATCGACCAGGGCATGACGCATCATCTGCTGACGAATCTCAAGCAACTGTTTGTCGACTTGATGGATTTGATCCATCCCGGGCACCCATGACACGTTCATGTCTTTCTGAGCGTCCTTGGAGGCGTTCAAGGCATAGAACGAGTAGCCGCTCACCCCGAGCAACAACACGAGCAAGACGGTGAACGCGACGATCAATTTGTTACGGATTGACATAGGGATCCTCCTCGAAAAAATAATGCTTCTTCCTAAGCATAATGAGATTGAGGGACGTACCGAATAGGGGTTTTGGGAAACGAGTCAATAGTGTAGGCGGATTCCCTAACTTTTCAAAAAATCGTTCATCATTGACGAGATGGGATTTTCTTTTTTGTCTTATGAAAAAGTGGTATGATAATGGACGATGTATTGAAAACTGTTGGAGGTGGAACCTTTGGCTCGAATCACAGAAGCTGAAGTTCGGCACGTCGCCGGACTCGCCCGACTTGCGATCACGGAAGATGAAGTGACGCACTTCACGGAGCAATTGACAAAAATCCTCGAGTTCGCCGAGCAACTCGATGAACTCGATACGACGGGCGTCATCCCGACGACCCATGCCCTAGATTTGAAAAACGTACTACGCAAAGACGAGGTTCGTCCTTCACTTCCACGCGAGGAAGTCGAACGGATGGCACCTGATTGGGAGAACGGCCAAGTCCGTGTCCCAGCGGTCTTTGAATAAGGAGGCCCTTCATGAGTTTATTTAATCACGGTGTAGCCAAGCTGCATACGCTTATAAAAGAAGGCGAAGTCACGGTATCCGACCTCGTCAAAGAATCATTTGACCGCATCGAGGCGACCGACGAGAAGATTGGTGCCTTCTTGACGCTCAACGAAGACGCGTTCGAACAGGCGAAACGGATGGACGAGCTCGCCAAGACATCGGACAACCCGCTCTTCGGTTTGCCGATCGGCGTCAAAGACAACATCGTCACGAAAGGGACACGCACGACGTGTGCCTCGAAGTTCCTCGAGAACTTTGTCCCGGCCCATGACGCGACGGTCGTCGAGCGTCTCCATGACGCCGGTGCCGTCACGATCGGGAAACTCAACATGGACGAGTTCGCGATGGGTTCATCGAACGAGAACTCGGCGTTCAAAGTCGTCCGTAACCCGTGGGATCCGACGCGTGTGCCAGGCGGTTCGTCAGGCGGTTCAGCGGCAACGGTCGCGGCCGGTCAAGTCTTGTTCAGCCTCGGCTCGGACACGGGTGGCTCGATTCGTCAACCGGCGGCCTATTGTGGCGTCGTCGGGATGAAACCGACGTACGGTCTCGTCTCACGTTACGGCCTCGTCGCGTTCGCCTCGTCGCTCGACCAAATCGGTCCGCTCACACGTACGGTAGAAGATAACGCCTACTTGTTGAATGCGATCGCCGGTCATTGCGACATGGACTCGACGTCAGCGACGGTCGACCTTCCGGACTACACGGAATCGCTTCACGGCGACATCAAAGGCATGAAGCTCGCACTACCAAAAGAGTTCATGGCCGAAGGGGTGTCGGAAGGTGTCCGTAAACAAATCGAACAAGCGGTCGAGACGCTCAAGTCGCTCGGTGCGACGGTCGAGACCGTCTCGCTCCCGACGGTGAAATATGCGCTCCCGACGTACTACTTACTCGCTTCATCGGAAGCATCTTCGAACCTCGCCCGGTTTGACGGCATCCGTTATGGACGCCGCGCCGAGGCCGATGCGCTTGAAGAAGTGTTCACGTACTCGCGCGAACAAGGTTTCGGGGAAGAAGTGAAACGCCGCATCATGCTTGGGACGTACGCACTCAGCTCGGGTTATTACGATGCGTTCTATAAGAAATCACAACAGGTCCGCACGCTCATGAAGCAAGACTTCGCGAAGGTGTTCGCCGACTACGATGCGATTATCGGACCGACTGCGCCGACGGTCGCGTTCAAACTCGGTGACCAGCTCGAAGACCCGCTCACGATGTATGCCAACGATATTATGACGATCCCGGTCAACTTGGCTGGTGTTCCGGCCATCTCGGTACCGGCCGGCTTGTCAGAAGGCCTCCCGGTCGGTTTACAGATCATCGGGAACCATTTCAGCGAACCAACACTCTACCGCGTGGCCCATGCTTTTGAACAAGCAAACGGCGGTTTCAAGATGCCACAGCTCTAAGGAGGACGTACGATGAACTTTGAAACGATCATCGGGATCGAGGTGCACGCCGAGCTGAGCACGAAGTCGAAGATTTGGTGTGGCTGCTCGCGCACATACGGTGCCGAAACGAATACACAGACGTGTCCGATTTGTCTCGGACACCCGGGCGTCTTGCCTAAATTGAACGAAGAGGCGGTTAATCTCGCCATCAAGGCCGCGATGGCACTCAACTGCGAAATCGCGACCGATACGAAATTCGACCGCAAGAACTACTTTTATCCAGATACGCCGAAAGCGTACCAAATCTCGCAGTTCGACCAGCCGATCGGTTTCAACGGTCACGTCGACGTCGAAGTCGACGGTGAGATGAAACGGTTCCGCATCGAACGCGTCCATCTCGAGGAAGATGCTGGGAAGATGAACCACACGGGCGAGAAACATTCGGTCGTCGACTTCAACCGGACCGGGTCACCACTCATCGAAATCGTCAGTGAGGCCGACATGCGCTCACCGAAAGACGCCGTCGCTTACCTCGAGCGCTTGAAAGAAGTGCTCTCGTTCGCCGGCGTCTCGGACGTGAAGATGGAAGAAGGGTCGCTTCGTTGCGACTGTAACATCTCGGTCCGTCCGTTCGGGCAAGAGCCGTTCGGCACGAAGACGGAGCTCAAAAACTTGAACTCGTTCTCGAACGTCTTGAAGGCGCTCGAGTATGAGGAAGACCGTCACCGCAAACTGCTCATCACAGGTGGCGTCATGCGTCAAGAGACGCTCCGTTTTGACGAGGCGGCGAAGAAGACGATTCTCATGCGTGTCAAAGAAGGGGCGGCCGATTACCGCTACTTCCCGGAGCCGGACCTCGTCCGTCTCGAAATCGATGAGGAATGGAAAGAACGCATCCGCGCCACGCTTCCGGAACTTCCGGTCGCACGTCGCGAACGTTATATGAACAACTACGGCTTGTCGGCTTATGACGCCAAGGCGCTCACGTCGACGCGGGAGTTCTCGGACTTCTTCGAAGCGACAACTGCGGCCGGTGCCGAACCGAAAGCGGCCGCCAACTGGCTCATGGGCGAAGTGCTCGGTCACTTGAACAAATCGGACGATACGATCGCGACGATGAAATTGACGCCGAGCTCGCTCGCGGAGTTGATTCGTTTGATTGGAGAAGGTACAATTTCTTCGAAGATCGCCAAACGTGTGTTCACAGCCATGATCGAAGAAGGCGCCGAACCGAAGGCGTACGTCGAAGCGAACGGTCTCGCCCAAATCTCGGATGAAAACTTGCTCCGCGGCTACATCCTCGACTTGTTCGAAGCGCATCCGCAGATGATTGAAGACTTTAAGAATGGGAAAGACCGTGCCAAAGGCTTTATCATCGGGCAAATCATGAAGCAGACGAAAGGGATGGCGAACCCGGCACTCCTCGATGGCTTGTTCCACGAAGAGATCGCCAAACGCTAAACAAGCGGCGAGGCACTTGTGTCTCGCTTTTCGCTCGACTTGAGCATGGGGAGAGAACATTATGCAACGAAAACGCGCACGGGTCATCTATAACCCGACATCTGGAAAAGAAGTGATCAAACGGGAACTCCCGTACATTTTGAACCGCCTCGAGGATGCGGGTTATGAGACGTCGACGTACGCGACGAAAGCAATCGGCGACGCGACGCTCGAGGCCGTTCGGGCCGCGGAGGCCGACTTCGATTTGATTATCGCGGCCGGTGGGGACGGGACGCTGAACGAGGTCATCTCGGGACTCGCCCCGCTCGACACGCGTCCGACGATCGGGCTCATCCCGGTCGGTACGACGAACGACTTTGCCCGAGCGATGCGGATTCCGCTCAACGTCGTCGGCGCCCTCGACGTCATCTGTGACGGATTCGAGATGCCGGTCGACCTCGGTGAGATTGAAGGAGAGAAAGGCGACATCCACTACTTCATTAATATCGCCGGCGGCGGGATTATGACGGAACTGTCGTATGAGGTACCGTCGAAACTGAAGACGGCGCTCGGCCAGCTCGCCTATTACGTCAAAGGGATGGAGAAGCTTCCACTCATCAAGCCGACGTATATCGAGCTCGAGCACGACGAGGGCACGTTTAGCGGCGAGGTCATGATTTTCCTCACGTCGAACTCGAACTCGGTCGGTGGCTTTGAGAAGATCTCACCGCACGCGTCATTGAACGACGGACTGTTCGACTTGTTCATCTTGCGCAAGTGTAACTTGTTCGAGTTCATCCACGTCGTCCGTTTGTTGCTCCGTGGTGAGCACTTGTCGAGCCCGCTCGTCGAGCACGTCAAGACGGGACGCGTCAAGATGAAGACGACGACGGAACGGATGAGTCTCAACATCGACGGAGAATACGGCGGCGAATGCACGGGCGAGATGCGGAACTTGTTCCGTCACTTGACGGTGCTCGCACCGAACGCGCGCATCCGTGAGATGGAAGACCTGAACGCCCAGTATGAACGCGAACAGATGATTAAACAGCTGTTCAACGTGTCAAACGAGAAAGCAGAATGATTCGGCTCGGCGTGGCGCACACGCCGAGCTTTTCGTTCGCTTGGAACGGGTATGAACCAATACACACTATTTTTTGAATCGGGAAAGGAGAGACTCATGTTACCAGTCCAAAAAAATGACCGTCTCGACGTCCACATCCACGACCTCACACACGAAGGCGCGGGCGTGGCACGCGTCGACGGTTATACGTTGTTCGTCCCGAACGCACTTCCGGGAGAGACCGTGGAGATCGTCGTGACGAAGACGAACAAACAGTACGGGTTTGCCCGCTTGATCGATGTGAAGCAAGCGAGCGCGGACCGCGTCGAGCCACCATGCCCGATTTTTTATCAGTGCGGGGGCTGTCAGCTTCAACACTTCAGCTATGACGGCCAGCTCCGTCAAAAACGGGACCGTGTCGTCGATGCGTTGAAGCGACTCGGTCAATTCGATGTGCCCGTCCACGAGACAATCGGCATGTCAGAACCATGGCGTTACCGCAACAAGGCGCAAGTGCCGTTCAAAGACGAGGGCGGCCGCCTCGTCGCCGGTTTCTATCGCCCACGTTCGCACGACATCGTCGAGATGAAGGAATGCCTCATCCAAGACGAGCGCAACGATGTGGCCGTCCAAGTCGTCCGTGACGTGCTCGCGGCGCACAATGTGCCTGCGTACGATGAGAAAACCGGACGCGGCGTCATCCGCCACGTCATGGCCCGTTACGGCTACCATTCGGGTGAATTGATGATCGTCCTCATCACGAAGACGACGAAAATCAAAGGTGTGAACGAGATCGTCGCCGACATCTTGAAGCGTCTCCCGGACGTGACGTCGATCATGCAAAACGTCAATCCGGACAAGACGAACGTCATCTTAGGGTCGACGAACAAATTGTTATATGGCCATGAGACGATTGAGGATAAGATCGGTGGACTGACGTTCACGATTTCCCCGCACTCGTTCTTCCAAGTCAACCCGGTTCAGACGGAGAAGTTGTACGGCAAGGCGCTCGAATACGCGCAACTCACCGGGACGGAACAAGTCGTCGACGCCTATTGCGGCATCGGGACGATCAGTCTGTTCCTCGCCCGGAAAGCGGCGCACGTGTACGGCGTCGAAGTCGTGCCGGAAGCAATTGAGGATGCGAAACAGAACGCGCTCGTCAATGAGATCGACAACGTGACGTACGCGTGTGGTGCGGCGGAAGATGTGTTGCCGCAGTGGAAGAAGGATGGCATCAATCCAGACGTCATCGTCGTCGACCCGCCGCGTAAAGGGTGTGCCGAGTCGTTCCTTGAGACGATGGTCGAGATGGCACCGAAACGGATTGTCTACGTATCGTGTAACGTTGCGACGCAGGCACGCGATATGCGTTACCTCGCCGACCGTGGTTACAAATTAGTCGAAGTCACACCGGTCGACATGTTCCCGCATACGGCACATGTGGAGACGGTGGCGTGGATGGAGAAAGTAAAATAAAAAGAAAGTACAATGCCTTCGATTGAATCAATCGGAGGCTTTTTTGTAAGTTGCAAAAGGGGAGTCGGAGAGGAGACAGATTATTATTTTGGAACATCTCAATCAAGATATCTCATCGTCAACTTAAGGACGAACTAGATTGATATCATTTCTATTCAACCTGTTTTATCGTAAAAATCGCGAAAATATTTTAGAGGAAAGAAAGCGTTGCGGTGGGTGGTATGTAGGGTTTGTCAAACAGGGTAGTAGAGGAGAAAAATAATCGGATTAAGATTATTAAACTTTATGTCTGAGGTTATCTAACAAATCACGAACGACTTCTTTTTAAATAATTATTAGAAAATATTTACATAAAAATCGTCATATCATTAACCTGTTTTTAACATATACATATTATTTATAGGAATATGGTAGTATAATTTTAAATGATAATGGATAATTTGGTTACATTTTAGTGATAGCGTTTTTTCAAATTAAGTGCTCGTGTGACATTTGCTATCTAAGATGTTTTATCAATATCTCGTTGCTCCCGAGTTCTAGATAGATTTCTATTTTTTATGTTTCGTTGAGTAAGATAGGTATTTCATAGCGGTCCCCCTCTCTAAACGTTTACGTAGTGACTTCATTCTACACGAGGAAAACTTCGTGGTTTTTTTGTGTTCACTTTGAGGCGCTGTACTTAATTTTATAATTCATATAAATAAAAAATGTCCTGAAAGGATAGATGTATAATGGCAAATGAAAATGCTTTTCTTAATGATGACAAATGGCTTAGCGAGGATACAGCAGACTCTTTTGACTTCGATGAGTTGGAAGAGAAGCTCCAAAGCCAATTAGAAGAAGAACTTGCTGATTTAGAATTTTTGAAAGATGAAAAAGAAAAAATAGGAAATGTGAACTATCTTGGAAATGTGATTAAGGATGTTGTGTGGGACCAGTTTATGAATCAAATTGCTGTCACCGCTGGGGAAGATTTTATTAAAGAAAATAATGGCCACACACTTGATTTAAGGAACGATGCACATATCCAGACAACAGAAAATTTTGCGAACGGTAAAATCGCAACACACAATACTAAAATTGACTATCAAAGACGTTACGATGATATGCAATCTAATTTTGTAAAAGACACAAATGGAAATGTGGTAACGCACAAAACTAGATCCGGAAAAGAAAAAGCTACGTTGGTTAAAGGTGCAAGAAAACCATTTGACAACAATCGACCAAGTGGTTCTGTTGATAAACGAACAGATGTGGATCACACTGTATCGGCAGCAGAAATTCTACGGGATCCGGCAGCTAACGCTCACATGACAAAAAATGAACAAATTGCCTTTGCCAATAGTACGGAAAATCTTAATGAAATGGATTCGGGCCTTAATCGTTCAAAGAGTGACATGGCAACAACTGAATGGCTTGACAATCCAAACGCTAATGGGCAAAAACCAAATGAGATATTTAATATCAGTGATGAAGATGATAAAAAATTGCGTAAAAAAGATGATGAAGCTCGTGAAGAATACGAGAAGCAGAAAAACGAAGCTGAGAAGAAATCCGTTGAGGCAGGAAAACAATCGCAAAAGGAAGAAGCGTTTCGTCTGGGAGGGAAAGCACTAAGAGCGGTTCTTATGCAATTACTTGCTGATTTGGTTAAGGAAATTTTCGCTAAGTTAGTCAAGTGGTTTAAATCTGCTAAAAAGGGATTAGATACACTTCTAAATAGCTTGAAAGAAGCCATTCATTCATTCATCAGTAAAATGAAAACACACATGGTTAATGCAGGGAAAACAGTGTTTACTACGGTTGTAACAGCAATAATAGGTCCTATTTTTGGAACAATAAAAAAAGTATGGATGTTGTTGAAGCAAGGATGGAAATCACTTAAAGATGCTGTCGACTATATGAAACGGCCGGAGAACAAAGGTAAACCCATCGGTCGTCTTCTTCTTGAAACTGGAAAAATAATTATTGCTGGCTTAACTGGCGCAGGTGCATTGTTAGTTGGAGAGGTCATTGAAAAAAGTTTAATGACCATTCCTATTTTCGTTGTTGAAATTCCTCTGATCGGTAGCTTGGCGAGTATTTTGGGCATATTTTTTGGGGCAGTTGTTGCAGGTATAATCGGTGCGATTGCAATCAATCTTCTTGATAAGCTGATCGCTAAAAAGCAAAAGCAAGAAGTACAGGCTGCTACGATAGCGAAAGGAAATCAAATTATTGCTAAACAGCACCAAATTCAGATTGTTAACGAAACACTACTTGATAGAGATAAAGAAAATGCGCAAGCCAATATTTTGGGAAGACATCAAGAAGCGGTGTCAATGATGGGGGATGCGTACGGAAACGTCATGGAGGACTTTGTTGAAGACTTTTCTGAAATCGTAAATCTATCAGTAATAGATGAAGAAAATGTCACAATCAATGAAGAAATAGATATAGCAAGCAATGATTTAGATGATTTACTTACAGGTTTGAAATAAGGGGGTACATGGTTATGAAAAAGTTGTTGATCTATGCTTCAGTGGTTGGAACAACGATAAGAGTTGTCTATTGGTTATTTTTAAAAGTCAAATCTAATCATACTTCATGCAGGCTAGAAGATAAAAAAATCGACTTTGAACCTAAGCAGCGACAAAATGAGAGTTCTCCGAACGTAAATGTTTTGGAGCAAACAATTGAAGCTAAAAGTGAAAATGCACGAGCAATTTACGAAAGACATTCGGTAGCTAGAGAAATACTAAGAGATGCATACAGTAATATAACGGAAGATTTTGTAGAGGATTTTTCTAGTGAAAAAGAGATGAATCAAGAAAATATGGTTGATAATAAACACATTTCGGTTATGAAAGAGACAGATTTGATTTCAGATGAGTTGGACGAATTATTAAAGTAGGGGGCTAGTAGTATGAATGAGACTAGTATTATGAACGAAGTAGCAATTAAACGGCATAACTTTGAGATGGCCAATAATCGACTAAAGGAGTTCGCTGAGAATACTGAAGCTGAACTTGAAATCGATAAGGTTCGTACAGAGGGCGGATTTTTTGGACTAGGTGACCATAAAGTGACAGGGTCTGAATTGAATAGAAGGCTAGAAACCATCCAGCAACATTTTATTGCTGTAAATCAAATCAATAATAAGACAATTAAAGAATTTCGAGAAGTATATAACGTATTTGATGCGCTTGATAAAGAATACATAACGAGTATTGTGACTAACGTTAAAGCTGTAGAAAAAACTAGTAATGATGTCAGAGTACAGCAAAAAACATTAAAACGACATAACGAAAAACTTGCAAATCAGCAAAATAAACTAGACGCACACCAAGTTGAAATTGAAAATAATGTAGCAAATATTTCAAAAATTGTTACAGCGTTAAAAATTTTCAAGGAGAAACTTGAAGGTTATAAACACTTGACAGACATTGATAAAATATGGACGGATTGCAGAGATATTCAAAATGAAATACGAGTAGTCTCAGATAGCATTTCAACGTTTTCTAAGAAAACAACGGAAGACATTGCTTCTGCTAATCATAAAAATAAAGCTTTATCCGATCAGGTTAATCTAGATATTCTCACCCTTCGAAACGAAGCAAATTCGTTTAAAGAGTTCTTTTCTGAGTTATCTGAAAAAATCGAATATACTGCAGACGTGCTTGAGAATCAAATACCAGTAATCCAAGAAACCGCATCTTTTGCAGAACAGTTGAAAAATATTACGCATATTGCTGACGTAGATGCGATGTGGAAGGACATAAATGAAGCGATAGAGAGCTTACATACCATTGATGAAAGCTTACTCACAATTAATGCAGATGTTTTGAAGAAACAAGATCATATAGATAAAATCGAATCCTTCGTCACTATGTTAAAAGGTTTTGTACACCTAAAAGATCTTGATAGTATGTGGGAAGATTTAGACGTTTCGAAGACAAATATTAAGAAAACAAACATGGAAGTACATGATATCTTGAAAAGGACAGAAGAGCATAAACTTTACATAGATCAATCGAAACAGACAGACAAAATCCATGCAGATAAGTTGGATAAATTAGTTCAAGTTGATAATAGTATTCTTAAGAGTATCGATTCAAGTGAGAGAGAAATAAATGACCTAAAGAGATATAAAGAAAAATTAAATGATATATCTCATCTAAAAGATGTAGATAGTATATGGAAGTCTGTTGAAACACACACTTCACAGCTTATTGAAAGCAGGAAAAGAGACGAAGAGCTTATTACTGCTATTCAGAAAAATAAGGACGAAGTAGATGAGAAGATTGCAGACGCAGTAAAGACATCCAATGCCGCTGTTGAGTCTTTAACGCAAAAAGTCAAGTATGCTTATTGGATTGCTGGAGGTGCTGCAGGGCTTGCAATTATAGAAATGATTTTACTTTTTATGAGGGTGGTATGATGCACAAATACAGTCAAGCATTAATAAATAATGCCTCTAAATTAGATGCACTTACTGCTGGTTGTGGTGAAATAACTAAACTGGCTGCTGTGATTGTAGAAAATAATAGTAAACCTGCTACGATTGAACTTCTAAAAAAAATTTCAGATGCAATTGATCATCCTAAACACAAGATTGATGCTAAGAAGGCTGCACTTGCTGTTAATTCCAGTTTGATTGAGTTTTATGGTTATTCGACCATACAGGGAATCTGCAAACCGACAGAAGAAATAGAGGGGGATACACGAACACTTCAAGATTTACTGGATGAACTGAATGCACTTGTAGGCTTAGAAAAAGTAAAGAATAAAGTCCAAGACTTAATTTTATATCAAAAGGTTCAAAAAATGCGTCGAGAGAAAAATCTTCATTCCTCAAAAAGCACATTACATCTTGCCTTTACTGGAAATCCAGGAACAGGAAAAACAACAGTGGCTCGAATTATAGGCAGAATTTATAAGAGAATCGGATTGCTTTCAAAGGGGCATTTTGTTGAGGTTTCGAGGACGGATTTGATTGCCGGATATCAAGGACAAACTGCACTTAAGGTAAAAAAGGTAATAGAGCAAGCTATTGGTGGTGTCCTATTTATCGATGAAGCCTATAGTATTACAGAAAATGACCACTCTGATTCTTATGGCAGAGAATGTTTAACAGAACTGACTAAAGCTCTAGAGGACCACAGAGAAGATTTGGTCGTGATTGTCGCAGGATATACAGAGCCTATGAATATTTTTTTTGAATCTAATCCTGGTTTGAAGTCTCGATTCAACACATTTATTGCGTTCGATGATTATAGTCCCGATGAATTAGACAAGATATTGATTTATATGTGTGATAATAATGACTATACCTTGGATGAAGAAGCGAAAGAAAAAATCCATTTGTATTTCGAGCAGCAGACATTATCAAAGGGTGAAAACTTCGCAAATGGTAGATTGGTAAGAAATCTTTATGATTACTTAGTTATGAATCACGCGAGACGAGTGATAAATACGCCTAATCCGAGTAGCGAAGAATTATCAACAATTAAAAACATAGATTTTACATTCTCGGGCGATGAGAGTGAGGTTAGTTGATGTTTTTCCAAAAATGGCTTAAACAAGCAAATAACCTTAGGTATAGAGTTTGTACCTAGACGTACTAACTATTCTCTTAAGCCATGTGGAGACAGTGGAATGGATGAGAATAATGTAAATCAATCAAAAATTCTGTGGACAAGGATTTTTGGATTAGCGTTATTTAAACAATAGCGCTAATCCTTTTTTTATGATTAATTGACCAAAAGTGAAGGTAAGATGTGGCTAAATAATTAATGGATTTAAGATTCAGTAGAGAAGTTTTACAAAACAGACATTTAAAAAATTTCTCCGGGCGGCTCTATAGGAACTAGAATATTTGATTTGTCACAGCTTTTAGGAACGAAGGATATTGTTGACGTTGAGAAGATGGCAGAGTTACTAAAAAATGAAATGGATCTGAAGCCGAAGGATTAACAGTATTAGTACGCTGTAATCAAAAACAGTAGAGTCTTTCTCTTACTTCGTCGTTAACATGTATGTTCGACAAATTATTAGGGGCGGCATGAAAATCGTATGTGGTTGGAGAAATTAGAAATGAAATGAATGAAACACGTCTTCGATTGATTCAATCGGAGGTTTTTTGTTTAGTCGTGTCAAAAGGGGTGATGAAGATGAGGAAAATCATTGTACTTGAACATGTATCTTTGGATGGTGTGATTCAATCACCGGGTGGACAAGACGAGGACGTGAGCGAAGGGTTTACGTATGGAGGATGGACAGGACCGTTTGCGAGTGATGAGTTAGGTCGTCTAATTCGGACGCAAATGCACAGAGACTTTGCATTGCTACTTGGGAGAAAGACGTATGAACAATGGGGAGACTATTGGCCCCATCACGCGGATGTTTGGCCGGAAGCACAAATTGCGACAAAGTACGTAGCGTCACAAACGTTGCAGGATAGCATATGGGAACCAACCGTTTTTTTGACGGACCCCATCAAACAGTTAAAGCTATTGAAGCTGGAAGCTGGGCCTGATTTTCATCTCTGGGGAAGCAGTGATTTGGCCCATGCTTTGTTTCAAAACAACCTAGTCGATGAATGTTGGTTGATCATCTATCCGATTATCATAGGGTCAGGGAAGCGCTTGTTCCCAAATGGTGAAATGAATCCAATCACTTTTAAATCTATTGAGCATTATCCGATGCCGAACGGTGTCATCGTCTCTCGTTATCACCGGAAATGATTACACATTGCGGTTTGAGTAGACCTTGAAGCTTCAATAGACAGAAACATATAATTAATGTAAACCCATGTTCTCCTAGCGAAAGGGAGCGAAAAAAATGAAGACTATCACTAAACTCGTAATCGGTCTCTTGCTCGTCTTAATAATGGTCATTGGGTGGTGGCTAATCTCTCCTCTCTTTCTCGATCAAACAGTAGATGAAGGGCTCCCACCCGTCTCTACAGACACCGTTGATATGACCGAAGATCCGGAAGCTGTAGCGCCCGATGCGGAAGATGAGACAATGGATACAGAGACTCTCGGTTTGTCAGGAATGTTTATGGATGGAGAAAAGAATTACCAAACTTCTGGAACGATACAAACAATTAACGCGGACGATGGTTTGTACCTCAGATTTGAGGAATTTCAAACGACCAATGGACCCGACCTGTTTGTTTATTTGATTCAGCCAGGGACGGAAACGACAGAAGGAATCAGCTTAGGGGCTTTGAAAGGAAACACGGGGAATCAAAACTATTTAGTCCCTGAAGACGTCGACCTCACTCAATATTCGACGGTCGTGATTTGGTGCCGAGCCTTCGATGCGGATTTTGGTTTTGGTGAACTAAAACAATAATCGATTTACGAGTTGACCGCGCTCGTTCGTCGTCGAAGCACTATATGGAGCGGATTGAATTTTGGCGCGCGCATACTTCTGAGTATGAATGGGCCGCGTTCATGATGAATGACTAAAAGACTTCTCAAGAATGAACCCTTCGATCGTGGATTGAAGGGTTTTTACTTTGTCATGACCGGAACGCGCGTACGAAGAGACTGCGTTGTGAGGCTAGTAGGGTCAATCCGCTCCGCTCGGCGATTTCCTCGACGACCTGTTCGACTGTAAGGTAATCGGTCTCGATTTTATCATGTGTGATGTCGTGACGAAAGGCGTGGAGACAGCGGTCGATTTGTGCCTTGCCCCACGAATTGAACCATTCGAAGCGCTTATTCAATCGTCTTACGAGTGTCCGCTTATCGGCGTGGAGAATATAATGGTCGACCCGAATCCCGTCACGTTGTAGGGCTCCAATGATTTCATCGTAGTAGAGCTGGTCCACGAGCGTCATCGGGATGATGATTATGCCATCGTATGACCGGGCAATCTTCGCTAACATCTCAACATTGAACGCCCGCCATTCCGGATGATGTTGGAAATCGGCAAGCCGCATGTCTTTGGGCAGATTGTCGCGAATGAAAAAGCCGACTTGTTCCGGGTCATATAAAAACGCGTTCGGTAACCGCTGTTGCAATTGTTTGGCGGCTGTCGTTTTTCCTGATCCGAAAGCGCCGTTGATCCAAACGATCATCTTTATCCATCCTTTCAAAATACTTTCTGTATTACCATTCTGATTGGTTTGACGATTGTCCTGTAAAAAATAAAAAAGACGGACTGTCACACAGCCCGTCTCATATTTACAGCACTCTACTGGCCGCAGTTTCCTGTTCAGAAATAGCGTCTTCACGCATCGCGTTGATTTTTTTATATTCGTTCGTGTCTTTCCACAACTCCTCTTTCAACGGATTGAGTTTGTATTTGACGATTCGCGTCACTTGCCAGACGGCGAGGACGACGTTCAGTGCCAAACTGAGCAGGGCGATCGTCCAGTTCGCTGCCGGGTTGTACGACACACTCACATTGAACGTGCTGCCGACAGCAAAGAAGTAAGGGAACGTCATGACCCACATCATCCAAAATGTGAGCGTCTGCGCCCGGTTTTGCATCCATGTGCCTTTTGCCCAAAGCAAGGCGGGAACCGTCGCGGCGATGTTCAAAGCGAAGCCTGAATAGAACGCGTTACCCGGTGCGCATGAATAGACGTAAGCGATATTCCAAATACCGTAAGCGACAATCCAAAGTTTCGTTTGGTCCGGCCAGAGCATGTCTTTTTTCTTACCAGATGTGGCAAAAATACCGACCCAGCCACAGATGAGGACCAAGTTCAAGATTCCGGCGACGGCGTTCACGTAGTTCCAACCGCCCGAGATGTAGTACATCCCATCGACCATACCTTCAAATCCCATGATACCGACTTGGAACTCTCGAACGACGGCCTCAGCGATGTTGAGTGCCAAAATACCTGGGACGAGCATCAAATACCATGGATGTTTCTTATGGTAATCGGTGAAGCGGATGACCATGTAAATCAAGCTTCCGGCTAATGCTGAATACACTTTCACCCAATGGAACCATGAGGTGATTTCAGGATCGGCGGTGAAAAACCAAATCGGGGTCAAGGCGATTGGGACGGCCATAAACATGAAGATACTCGCTTTTTTGCTAGATCGGACGATTTCATTCAACCCGATCAATAGACCGAATACGACGAACCACATCACGACATTGTACCAAGGGATAGACTCAAAGAAGAACATACGATAACGCTCCTTTCATTTCTAAAGGATAGTGATGAAGCAACGATGAAAATATGATGTCACTAAACATACCGAACGTTCGTTATGTTTATGTGAAAAGTTTAACAAAGTAATGAAAGCGTTGTCAATATGATTTGGCACGTCACGGTGACATGTCATAATTCGGACAAATCATTATGATATAATTAGCCATTATTACGTGAGGAGCGTCGAAGCAGATGATGAACGAAGGAAAGCAAAAGATATTAGAAGCCGCACGAGCGACGATTATCGAACACGGGATTCAGGGCACGACACTTCGGGGAATCGCGAAGAAGGCAGGATTTAGTACAGGCGCCATCTATCATTATTACAACTCAAAAGAAGCCATTCTATATGACGTGATGGACGAAGGATTAGGTGAGATTCGACGAATCGCAACCGTCTCGATTGAAGACAAGAAAGAGGCCCGCGAGATCATTCAAGAAATTTTTGATGGGATGCAAGACCGACTAAAAAAAGATGCGGAAAGCCGTTTGCAGTTTTATTTGGCCCATGAGGCGATGCTCGGGAATGTGGAGTTACAGAATAAGTTTAAAGAAAAATACGAGGACTGGATCAATCGCGTCGAAGCCATCTTTGTGAGAGCGTACGGCGTCGAACGCGGACCTTCGACGAGAGCGGTCGCCGCGTGGACGATGGCCGCAATCGATGGGATGGTGCTCCAAACATTATTGAACGTTCAAGTTGTCGAATCTGAGCATACGAATCGTATACTGGAGTATTTGCTGCAGGACGGGTTTACACACTTCTTTAAAATCATCGGAAATGAACAACGCTAAATTTTTTTGAAGTATTGTCAGTTGATACATTCCCGCGTCCATAATAAGATAGATGAAGTGATTTTATTGGATTGACTACGAAAGGGAATGATTTTTATGAAAGAAAACTTCTGGCGCGATTTGCCGCGTCCATTCTTTATACTTGCCCCGATGGAAGACGTGACCGATGTCGTCTTCCGCCACGTCGTCGCCCATGCCGGCCGACCTGACGTCTTTTTCACCGAGTTCGCGAACTCGGACAGCTACTGCCACCCGGAAGGGAAAGGTAGCCTGCGCGGACGCTTGACGTTCACCGAGGACGAACAGCCGATGGTCGCCCACATTTGGGGCGATAATCCTGACTACTTCCGCGAGATGAGCATCGGGATGGCCGAGATGGGCTATAAAGGCCTCGACATCAATATGGGTTGCCCGGTCCCGAACGTGGCGAAGCGCGGCAAAGGGAGCGGGCTCATCCTCCGTCCTGACGTCGCGGCGGAACTCATCCAAGCGGCGAAAGCTGGCGGTATTCCGGTCAGCGTCAAGACACGTCTCGGATTCGCGAAGCTCGACGAGTGGCGCGACTGGTTGACGCATCTCTTGAAGCAAGACATCGCCAACTTGTCGATTCACTTGCGCACACGCAACGAGATGAGTAAAGTCGACGCGCACTGGGAGATGATCCCGGATATCGTCAAACTGCGTGACGAGATCGCACCGGACACGCTCATCACGATCAACGGTGACATCCTTGACCGTCAGATGGGATTAGAGCTTGTCGAAAAGTATGGCGTCGACGGCGTCATGATCGGTCGCGGGATTTTCAAGAACCCGTTCGCGTTCGAGAAAGAGCCGCGTGAGCATTCGATGGAAGAGTACCTCGACTTGCTTCGTCTCCAACTCGATTTGCAAGACAAATTCCAAGAAGAAGTGCCGCGTTCGATTTCGAACTTGCACCGCTTCTTCAAGATTTACGTGAAAGGGTTCCGCGGGGCGAGCGACCTCCGTGTGAAGCTCATGGACACGAAATCGACAGACGAAGTGCGGGCGCACCTTGATGCGTTCGTCGAGAACTATCATAAAGAAGAAGCTACGCTCGCCGAGGCGGCGTCGACAGTCGAATAAGTTCTACCGGGATTCAGTGTATACTGGATCCCTTTTTGTATGAAAAATAGTAGATGGGCGATGAAACGTTTGGGAGGGCTGCTTCGTATGAAGTGGGTGGAAGGGGAGGGTAAACATGAACGAATGGCGTGAATCAGCGGTCGGTCTTGGGCTTGTGTTTGGAACGGCTGGCGGACTACTCATCTCTGTCTTACTCGATTTTCCGTCCATTTATGGCATTGTCATCGGTTCAATCCTTGGGTATTGGATTGGACTGATTATCTCGATCCGTGCGATGAAACGATAACGACCCATTATTAATACAAGAGGAGTGTTTCTATATGAGTGAATTCCAATTTATTACGAGCAATCACCCACTAAAAGAAGTCGAAAATCCATATATCGAGTTCTTATCGATCAACGAGGCCATCAAAAAAGGCGTCGTGTTGCCTGAGATGCTCACAGACGACGAAGACCTCGACCGTGACGAAAAGATATTGATGAACGTCGAGTCGGAAGAGCAGCTCGACGAGATTGAGATCAAGCGAGACTTGTACTATGACGTGGAGAACGTTGAGGCGTACTCGGAAAAAACGCACGTCGTGGAGTTGCGTTGGCGCTATTCCGATGCGAGAGCCGAACAGCTCGTCGAGTATATAACCGACCACTTGAAGACGTCGAAGGAAGTTGAGATTTGGAAAGTGTGGGTCGATGAACAGACGGAGCCGAACGTTCAATCCATCACGCTCGATGACTTGACGACTGATGCGCTGCGATTTTTAGGTGCAGACGGGTTCGAGCGGCCGGAATGCCTTCGCGTGACAAAAGCTTAACCTGACCGAACGAGATGTCTCGTTCGGTTTTTTTGTTTTGTCTCCTCACTTGAAAAAGACTGCTATATTATGAGGAGAACAGTCAGGAGGGAACACCATGCACATTTTAATCGTTGAAGACGACCGGACGATCGCCTCCGGTCTCCAATATTCGCTCGAACAAGAACAATTCACGACGACGTTGTGCCAGAACGTGGCCGATGCGACAAAGATAATTGAACAACAGTTACATACGATCGACCTGTGTCTGTTCGATTTGTCGTTGCCGGACGGGAGCGGTTATGACTTATGTCGGCTTGTGAAACAACAAAAGGATACGCCCGTCATCTTTTTGACGGCGTTCGATGACGAAGTGAACGTCGTCATGGGACTCGATATGGGAGCGGACGACTACATCACGAAACCGTTCCGGGTCCGTGAACTCATCTCACGGATCCATTCGGTGTTGCGCCGCTACAATAAGCAGACCAGTTCGCCTATTCTGAAAATCGGGTCGGTCGAAATCAACACGCAAGACGCGAAAGTGAAAAAGGACGGAAACGAAATCTTCTTGACGGCGCTTGAATATCGCCTATTGCTCATCTTCGGGAAACATACGGGCCAAGTGTTGTCACGGGCCCAGCTGCTCGACCAGATTTGGGACATGGGCGGGGACTTCGTGAATGACAATACGTTGACCGTCTATATCAAACGGTTACGTGAGAAGCTCGAGGACGACCCGCAACGGCCGACGTTGATTAAGACGGTTCGCGGGATTGGCTATAAGGTGGAACGCTGACATGTTGCGCAATCGAGAGATCCGCATCTATTTGGTCAGCCTCTTGTTGCTGATTGGGGTGGCCTCTACGGTCGCAGTCGTGTTCATCTCCCTGGAGGCGCTCGTCCTCGTCGTCATCCTATCGATCACGCTCTTGCTCGTGACATATCGGTTCACGGCGTGGCGCTATCGGGAGATCGACCAACTGTCGAGCTACCTCCAAGAGATTAGCAACGGCAACTACAAACTAGACGTCCGCGACAATCGCGAGGGCGAACTCAGCCTGTTGAAGAGTCAAATCTATAAAGTGACGAAGATGCTGTCCGAGCAAGGGACGCATCTCGAAGAAGACAAGCAGAAGTTGACGGATGCCATCTCCGACATCTCTCACCAACTGAAGACCCCGCTCACATCGATGACGGTTATGGCGGACTTGCTCAGTGACCCGCGGCTGTCGGATGACAAGCGGCAAGAGTTCACGCATAACGTGCAGGTTCAGCTCGAGCGGATGGAATGGCTCGTCTCGTCACTCCTCAAGCTGTCTAAAATCGATGCCGGGACGATTCATTTCAAGCAGGAACCGGTATCTGTCCCCGCGCTCATTCAAGCCGTGACAGAACCGATGCTTGTGCCGATCGATATTAAAATGCAACGGCTCCAGATTACGGGTGAGCGTGACGTCACGTTCGAAGGCGATATGAAGTGGACGACCGAGGCGCTCATCAACATCTTGAAGAATTGCGTCGAGCATACACCGGAACAAGGGGAGCTGTTCATCGATTTCAGCGAGAACACACTATATACGGAAATCGTCATTCGCGACACGGGGAGCGGCATCGCCAAACAAGACGTCCCGTACATTTTCCAACGTTTTTATAAAGGCACGAATGCGAGCGACGACAGCGTCGGCATCGGGCTCGCCATGGCCCACAGCATCATCACGAGCCAGCAAGGTGAATTGACCGTCCGCAGTGAACGTGGAGCCGGGACCGCTTTTCAAGTTCGATTTTATAAAGCCATCGTCTAAGTGACGAAACAGTCACTTTCGAGTCACGGACGTGTCACACTCGCTCGGTACACTCAAAGTAGATCAAGTACTGGAGGGTGCAAACATGAACATATTAGAAGTACAACATTTATCGAAAGTATACGGGAAAGACGAGATGGAAGTGCGGGCGCTCGATGACGTGTCGTTCACGGTCAAAAAAGGCGAGTTCGTCTGTATCGTCGGACCGTCGGGCTCGGGGAAGTCGACGTTGTTACACTTGCTCGGCGGTGTCGATGTCCCGACGAGTGGACACGTGTTGATCGACAACACGGATATTTATAAATTGGACGAGACGCAGCTCGCCATCTTCCGTCGTCGTCAAATCGGTTTGATTTATCAGTTTTACAACTTGATCCCGATTTTGACGGTCGAGGAGAACATCACGCTCCCGATGCTGTTAGACGAGCAAAAAGTCGACGTCGCCCATTTAGAGCGTATCATCGGCATCCTCGGACTATTAAACCGGTTGACGCATTTGCCGAACCAACTGTCTGGCGGACAGCAGCAACGGGTCTCCATCGGCCGGGCGCTCATCAGCAATCCGGCCATCATCTTGGCCGATGAGCCGACAGGGAACTTGGACAGTCAAAACAGTGAAGAGATTATGAGTCTGTTGAAACTGTTCAACAAGAAGTTCAATCAGACGCTCATCATCATCACGCATGACGAACGGATCGCCTTGCAGGCCGACCGGATCATCTCGATCGAAGATGGGAAGATTGCGAAGAATGAGGTCGTCCGCGCATGAACATCATCAATAAAATGACGCTTCGGCACTTACGCGAGAACAAGCGGCGCTCGCTCGTCACCATCATCGGTGTCATCATCTCGGTGGCGATGATCACAGCTGTGACGACACTCGGTTCGTCGTTCTTGGACTTGATGATTCGTCAAGACATCGTGAACAACGGGGAATGGCACGTCCAATACATCAACACGAATGAGGAGCAGGTCGAGGCGATTCGAAATGATGCATCGACGAAGGACGTCATCCTATCGAGTGACGGCTATGCGGAACTAAAAGAGTCGCAGAATGCCTATAAACCGTACTTATACGTCCGGAACTATAACACCTCGGGGCTCAAAAATTTTCCCGTCGACTTGACGGAGGGACGCTTGCCGAACAAAGAAGGCGAGGTCGTCATTTCCGAGGCCATCCGTCAAAACGCGCAAGTCACGTACAACATCGGGGACAAATTGACGCTCGAGATCGGCGAGCGTATGGACGAATCGTCGGGTCGCGTGTTGACGCAAAACGATGGCTTGATCCGTGACGGGGAGACAATCCTGGAACAGTTGAACGTCGAGGACACGGTGACGTTGACCGTCGTCGGCACGATGACGCGCCCGGCCTGGGAGCCGACGTGGTCGCCGGGCTACACGGTCGTCGGATACATTGACGATAAAGCGTTGAACGGTGCGACCGTCGATACGTTCGTCGCCTTAAACGACGTTAACGGCTCAATTTATGAGGATACGAAACGAGTGATGAACGAACAGAAAATTGAAGGGGTCGCCTATAACTCATCGTTGCTTCGCTATTACGGAGTGACAGACGACGGCGGATTGCGTAAGACGTTGTATGGTTTCGTCGGGATCATCATGACGGTTATCGTCATCGGTTCGATTTCGCTCATCTATAACGCGTTCGCCATCAGCGTATCTGAACGCTCGCGTTATCTCGGGATGCTCGCGAGTGTCGGGGCGACGAAACGGCAAAAACGGAACTCGGTCTTCTTTGAAGGACTGATCATCGGAGGGATTAGCATCCCGATCGGCATCCTTGCCGGGGTGGCCGGGATCGGGGTCACGTTCCTGTTCATCAACGCTTTTGCTGAGAAAGCGCTCAACGTGACGGAGAAGTTTGAAGTCGTCGTCACACCGCTCACGCTCCTGTTGACGGTCCTCATTTCGAGCGTGACGATCTTCATTTCCTGTTATCTGCCGGCCCGTCGCGCATCAAAGATTTCTGCGATTGACGCGATTCGTCAGACTCAGGACGTTCGATTGACGTCGAAGAACGTGAAGACGTCAAAACTCGTTCGCCGTATCTTCGGGTTGGAAGCGGAGATTGGGCTGAAAAACACGAAACGTAACCGAAAACGGTATTTGGCGACGGTGTTCTCGCTCGTCATCAGTATCGTCTTGTTTTTAGTCGTCAGCTACTTCACGGATCGACTCGAGCAGTCACTGGAAATGTCGCAAGGCGCGTACGAGTTCGATATCCTCGTGAACGGGTCAAATCTCGACAAGGATGACTTACGTCGCTATGAGACGTTGGACAACGTGACGAGCGGGACGTACTTCGAGAACACGACCGTCCAGACGATGGTCGACGAAACACGGTTACCGAGCGCATTGACCGAGAACGAGGACTTGATGTCCACGTTCGTCGATGGGAAATTTGTGTACTACGTCTCTCTTTATCAATTGGATGACGACAGCTTCGATGCGTACTTGAAGCAGATTGGGGCATCCGCCAGCAACTTTGAAGATGGGGAGATGCCGAGTGCCGTCTTGATTGATGAAGTCTCGTATCAAGACGTGGACGAGAAAAAGTTTGTCAACTCGAAGACGATTGAGACAGAAATCGGTGATACGCTCGAACTTCGGGACGAGAATGCGACGGAGAAGGCGACACCACTTAAAACCATCAAAGTCGGAGCCATGACCGACGTCGCCCCGACCGGTGTGATGACGAGTTCAATTGGATGGCTCGATGTGATCGTTCGGGAAGGGACGTTTGAAGAGGATGCGATCGGAAAGTTGATGAAGCAATCGAGCCCATCGATTGCCTTGAACACGAGTAACCCGGATGCGACGCAGCAAGTGATTGAAGCGGAGCAAAATATGGACCTATACATTTTCAACGTAGCGGAACAACGTGAACAGCAAGAGCAAATCTTGTTGTTATTATCGATTTTCGTCTATGGATTCATCGTCTTGATCTCGCTCATCTCGGTGGCGAACATCTTCAACACGATCTCGACGAGCGTCTCACTCCGACGCCGCGAATTCGCGATGCTGCGGTCGGTCGGGATGACACCGAAAGGGTTCAACAAGATGGTGTACTATGAGAGCATCTTCTACGGCATGAAAGCATTGGCGTATGGAGTGCCGATCAGTATTCTCATCATGTACCTCATTTACCGGGCACAGATGAACACGTTCGAAGCAGCGTTCACGTTGCCGTGGGGAGATATCTTATTCGTCACGGTCGTAATCTTCTTGATTGTTGGTTCTTCGATGCTGTACGCGATTTCGAAAGTAAAGTCGGATAATATCATCGACCGGTTGAAGCAAGAGAATAACTAATATGCATGCAAAGGGATTCAGTGTCTACTGAGTCCCTTTTTCTGTAAAATGAGAGAGAAGAAAGAGGTGGGAGAATGGACATCCGAGAAGTATTGAGTGGCGGGGATTTGCGCTCGGTCGGCCACGTCGATGAGGTCGTCGCCTACGTCGGGAACGACCCGGACCGATTCAACGAATTGAGGACCGGCTTGACCGATGACCGCCCCGTCGTTCGGATGCGGAGTGCGGACGCGATCGAGAAAGTGACACGCCGTCATCCAAAGCTGCTGCAAGCGCATCAGGCGTCCTTGTTCGAGCAGCTACAGATTGCCACCCAACAAGAAGTGAGGTGGCACTTGGCGCAACTCATGCCACGACTGATGTGGACGGAAGACGAGGCGGCCGACATCGTTCATGTGCTCACCGATTGGATTGACACGGAGACGAGCGCCATCGTCATCGTCAACGCTCTGCAGGCGATGTTTGATTTGAGCGCCGTGTATCCACGATTCCGGTTCGAGCTGAAAGCCTTGCTCGAGACACAGCTCGAGACAGGGAGTCCGGCCGTGAAGAGCCGCGCCAAAAAACTTTTACACAAGTTGTGACCGATGGACTTCATTTCCGGTCTATAAAGATGTAAGTACATCGAGAGGGGGATTCGATTGGACGATCAAGCGATTATCGATTTGTATTGGCAACGTTCCGAGCGGGCGATTGAGGTGACGGCGCAAAAATACGGCGGCTATTGTCACACCATTTCCTATAACATTTTGCATAGCCGAGAGGACGCGGACGAGTGCGTCAATGATACGTACATGAAGGCGTGGCAAGCGATTCCGCCGACACGTCCAGTGCGGCTCGCCGCCTATTTGGCAAAGCTGATCCGTAACGTCTCGCTCCATAAGTATGAGAAGGCGAACGCCAAGAAGCGCGGAGCGGGACAAGTTCCGCTCATTGTCAGTGAGCTCGAGCACTGTCTCGCCTCCTCCGCCGCGACCGATTCAGAAGTCATCGAGTTGTTGAACGACTTTTTGGCCCAGTTGCCGCAAGAGACCCGGCAGATCTTTATGGGGCGTTACTTTCACTTTCAATCGATTAAAGACATCGCGAAGATGCGACACGTGAGTGAGAGCAAGGTCAAGATGGTGCTGCTTCGGACTCGGAACGACTTGCAGCAAGTGCTCGAAGCGGAAGGGGTGGCGCTATGAACAGAGATCGGCTCACACGTTTGATGGGGGACGTCGATGACCGGTTCGTCGAGGAATCGATGATGGTTGAAGCCAAAAAGCGGAGACATTGGCATTGGATGGGTGGTCTTGTGGCAGCCGCCGCTGTCACACTCTTCGCCGTGACATGGGACGGTTTTAAAGAATTGATTCCACTGTCGGACAGCTCGAGCAATATGTCGGTCGCTTATATCGATGAAGGGGACATCGATGTCGGGATGTCATCGGCAAACCTTGCCGAGATGAGTGAAGACGAGCTGTTCTCGAAATGGGAACCTGCGGTGGTACAGGGCGTCGTGAAACAGATTGACCACATCGAGCTCGACTTCAACGGACAAGAGGAATATCAGTCGATTGTGACGATTGGCGTGACAGACGTCTATCGGGGAGACATCGAGCAAGGCAGCACGATTCAAGTCCTCACGGTTGCCGGTGTCGGTTCTGAAGTGCTTCAGTCGGATGCGGACGTCATCTCTGAACTTCGCCTTGGGATGGAAGGGATTTTTATGCCGAGACGGCATGATGCTTCCCACGTCTGGTCACAAAACGGGGCCTCGCTTCAAGTAATGGACGTGAGTGATTACGGTTTTCCGGACGGTGAGCGGTACATGTTCTTGAACACGGACGAAGGACTCGTCTTCAGTCGAGACGCCTATCCGTCGCTACGTGGCGCTGAAACACTCGATGACGTAGAAGCGTTCATGATGGAACGGTTCCGTTAACGGGAAGAGAATATGGAAGAGAGGGGGGACTACGATGGCAGAGCAGAATTGGCGAGCGTCGGGTGTAGGACTCGGACTGGTGTTTGGAGCTGGGATTGGTATCATCAGTTCGCTCCTATTTGGATTTGAATTGGTGGACGGAATCGCGGCAGGTGCTGCATTCGGCTATCTCATCGGGCTCGTGGTGTCATTGACAACGCGGGTATGAGAAGTGAGAAGCGTAAAAAAATCAACCTCACCGATGATGGGAGGTTGATTCTTGCATCCATTATTCACAAGCCCAGCCGTCTTTATCACGGTCCATGCTTGGCTGATAAGCCGCATGATCTGAACTGACACCACCTGGATAAGTGCCACGGAGGTCCGTACAGTTTTGGAACTTCTGACTTGTCGGCGCAGCAGCGGCCGAGTAAGACGAACTTTCATTTGCGGCTGCGGCTTTCAAAGCGCTTGCCTCTTGTTCGGCTTGTGCAATGAGATGGGCAGCTTCTTCTTTCGCTTCATTGAGTTGAGATTGAGCGATGCTTGCTGCTTCATCCTCGGCTTTGGAAACAATCGTGTCGGCTTTAGACTCTGCCTCTTTTACAAGTTGTAAAGCTTGTTTCTCGGCTTCGGCAATTTGAAGCTTGGCTTTTTCGTCAGCTTTTACACGAAGTACTTCGACTTCTTCCATCGAATCGTCTAATTCTTGTTGGGCGGCCTCGACTTTGGTTTGGAGAGCGACGTATTTAGCTTGTTCTGCCGAAAGATCCTGCTCATACACTTGTCGACTCACTTTCGTCGCTTGTGTGTAAGCCGAACCAACTAAAATCAAGATGGCGCAAGTAATCAAGACGCGTGTAGATTCGTTAAATTTTTGATGACGCCACATCAGGAATAATCCTAAAGGGAAAAGTAAAATGAGTGCAATGATGATGACGTCGGTTCGTTCGAATAATTTTTTGTTCAATGAATAAATCCTCCTCGTATCTAGATGCAAAACAACCTTACTAATATACCATCATTTAACAATAAAGGGGAATGGAATAATTAATTTCCAGATAAAGAAGGTACATGTTTTTTAAACTCAAAAGGAGGAAATCATATGGATCGCACAATCACTGTGAAAGGAACAGGAAAAGTATCGGCTAAGCCCGATTTGATTGTCGTGAGAATGGATTTGACGTCAAGAGCCGTCCGTTATGAGGAGACGATGAACGGGGCGACGATGGCCGTCACGCGTCTACAAAAGGCAGTCGAGCAGGCCGGATTCGAGAAGGTAGCGCTCAAGACGACCGATTTCTCGATTGACACGGATTATGAGAGTTATCGCGACAAGCAAGGCAACTACAAGTCTCGGTTCCGGGGTTACATCTGTCAGCAGAAGACGAAGCTCGAGTTTCCGCTCGATACGAAACAGTTGTCCGCGGTCATCGAACACGTCAGCAACTCGCTAGCCGAACCGAAGTTGTCCATCTCGTTCACAATCAAGGATGCGGATACGATTCAAGACGAACTGCTCGCGAGCGCGGCGGCGAACGCGCGTCATCGGGCCGAACTGTTGGCGAAAGGGGCCGGGGCGACGCTCGGTGACTTGCTTCAAATCGATTACACGTGGGGCGAGCTCCATCTTTACTCCCCGACACGTCTCACGCTCCATGACGAGGTGCTCTTCTCAGAGGCCGCGATGCCGGAACTCGAACCGGACGAGATTGACTTGAGTGACTCGGCGACGTTCGTGTGGGCGATTCGATGAGGCGTGTCATCGGATTAGTATTGCTCCTTCTGTCTGTCTCTTTGTCGGCTCAAGCTTTGTCATGGGCGTATGCGTTCGTCGTGTTGGATGGACGGGTGTATGAAGTGATGGATGTTGCCGTATTGGATGACGATTTAGGTGAAGTCGTCGGCGAGGTGAAGACGATGGCCGACGATATGGATGGCAGCTATTACGGGGATGCCTCGAACATGTATCCGATTGGGACAACGTATCGGAAAGTGAACGGGGAAGCGATTGAGGATGTGCTCGCGGTCGAGGACGAGTCGGGATGGAAGCGGGCCGAATATCGGCATGACGCTCCGTTCAGCATGCGTGACCATCTGGATAAGGTGGCATATGGATTCGTCGGACTCGGCCTCGTGGTTTTCGTCATGTATCGATTTAGGAGGACAAGATGAATCTATTCGAGTTTGAAAGATATGTATCACGGCGAATCGAGGACCGTGGCTACGGTTATTATATGAATGGGAACCTCAAATTAGTGTCACAAACTCGAAATACGTACTGGTTTGATGTATATGGCAGTAGCGTTTATCGAGTGGAGGTTACATGTGCGAACGAGTGGATGATTCAATCGTCATGCGATTGCCCCTATAATCAAGGAACGTGTAAACATGAGGTCGCAGCTTATTATTGGTTACGTGATCGGCTGACGTCAGGGGCACCGTTTGATTTAGCAAAAGAACTCGGTAAGTTGAAGAAAGCCGATCTTATCGATGTGATTGTAAAGCTAGCGCATGACCCGGATATTCACCATCGTTTGGCACACGACCTCGGACCGCCATCAAGCAATCCAGAAACATTCGTTCAAGTCTGTGAGCGAGAAATTGCCGAAAAATTTTCAAGCGGCACGATTGATCAACAAGAAATGAAGACTTTGAAACGTTATCTGTTTCGTAAAATAGATGTGATTCAGTCAGATGAAAATCCTGTATCACGCTTATTCAATAGTATTTCATTTCTTGATACAGTCACTCCGACAATCATGAGATGTGATACGTTTATCCATCTGTTGTTCGCTGTGCGAGACGAGATCACTGATTTGATGGTGTCAGCCATTGAGGAAATCCCGAGGGCGGGACGAGATATGGTTCTTCAACGTTTCATTTTGATGTGGTATGAACTGCATCTAGCTGTGTACAATGACGTTCATGTTCAACTGTTGAAAGTGATTGTCCCTATGTATGAGGGGGATAAGACTTTTCTCATCGACCAAATCGATCGGTTCAGAAACACACACGCCGAGGCTAGTGATTTGGAGCACCTAGACGAGTTCACGAAAGTGTTAACAGAAGAAAGTTGATAAGATGATAATCAAGTATGGAAACAGGGAACAGATTCATGTAGAGGTCACCCAGTCTTGGAGAGAGAAGGGACAAACATGAAAATCCTCATCATCTTTGACTCGATGTACGGGTGTACGGAAAAAGTTGCGCATGCCATCAAGGACGGGTTAAGCGACTTGCACCAAGTTGAAATCATGCAAATCAGCCATGTCGGATACGGCGACCTCGCCAATCTCGATTTGTTCGTCGTCGGCTCTCCGACGCATGGCGGACGCGAGACCGAGGACGTGAAGACGTTTCTCGACGGCTTGTCGGACCATGCGCTTCGCGGCACCCGAGCTGCAGCGTTCGATACGAGTATGGCCGAAGAGGACCAAGGCTTTTTCGTCGGAAAGATCGTCAAATGGTTCGGTCACGCGTCGACCCGAATCGAACGATTGTTGCTGGACAAAGGAGCGGAACCGGTGCTGAAAGAATCGTTCCTCGTCCTCGACAAGGAAGGGCCGCTCAAAGACGGAGAGCTCGAGCGGGCGACCGAATGGGGCCGTCACTTGATGGACAAATAATCTGGCGTGTTCCTTATGGGACGCGTCTTTTTTGGTGCGGATTTGACCGAAGCGCAGTCAAAACGGGTAAATACAACTGTAGCTCTTTTGCATGGAACGGAGGGAGAATGATGAAAAAATGGGAACGTGACGTCCTCATCGGTTGGATTGTCGTCTTGTTGGTGCTCGTCGCGCACTATCTCATCACGGTGTCGCTCGGCAACACGTATTTTGCCGAATCAACGTTGAATCGGATGCTTTGGTTCAGTAGTTTCCCGGCCTTTTTAGTCGCTTTTCTCGCAGCTCTCTTCCAAAAAACGAACACACTCACGCTGGCGGTCCGTCGTGGTGTCATCTGGACGGCCGAGCTCCTTGTCGCCTTCGCCGTCGTCGCCTGGTTCTTCCGGGCATTCAACGCGTTGTTCGAGAGCCCGGGCGCGTATTGGTTGTTCGGGGCCGTCCTGCTCGCCCCGCTCGTCTACTTGCTTGAGTTCCGCCGTCAAAATCGAGGTACGAAGGCCGGGGCCCACTAAGTCCAAAAAACGTCTCCGCGAGGGGGCGTTTTTAGTCTGGGCTGTAATGGGAATGGGATACAGAAGACAAGAATGGAGGGAGTCACTATGAGTCAGTATTTTTCATCATCATACGAAGAGTCACGCGAGAAGTTTCTCGCCTTGCTCGATCACGTCAAAACCTACTATCCGACCGCCCGCGTGATGTCTCACTCGATCGGCGAGGACACGATCGATTTGATTATCGGCGAACCGGCGGGGTCACGCGAGGCGATGCTCCTCATGACAATCGGTGAGCACGGCATCGAAGGATACGCCGGTGCCGCCGTGACGCACCAGTTCGTCGAGACTCAACTTCCGCAACTACGGCATGAATCAACTGGCATCTGTCTGATTCATGCCGTCAATCCGTGGGGGATGAAACATTTCCGCCGTGTCAATGAACATAACGTCGACTTGAACCGGAACTATGTCATCGACCGGGAGACGCTCCCGCGTAACGTCAATAAAGAATACGAGGTCATGCGGCACTTGTTCGTCCCGGACGGCGTCATCGACGATTATCATGAGGCACGTGAACATATCTATTCGTTCCTCGGATCGGGCATCAAACTCGACGGGTTTGACGCGATGACCGAGGCGAAAGGGATGGGCCAGTACCAGTTCCCGAAAGGCGTCTATTACGGTGGCGAGTCAGATGAACCGTCCGCCATCTTCTTGAAGGAGATTCAACACGATCTGCTCGACCGCTACGACCGGATCGTCCACATGGACTGGCACACGGCGCTCGGTCCGACGAACGAAGTGACGATGGTCGTCAGCGAGCGTGACGGGCGTGACGTAGACGAACTGAAGCGGACGTACGGATTGAAGAACATCCAGACGTACGACCCGACGGATGTCCTCGGGGACTCGACGAACCATTTCTACTACGTACGGGATACGCACCATCCGGACAAGCGGCTCGTCTCGGCGCTGTTCGAATTCGGTACGTTCGGGACGTCAACGAAGGCGACGATCCGCGAGTTCTTGACGATTATCCTCGAGAACCGGCTCTACTTTGAAGGGACGAAAGACCCGGAAGCCCGGAACGGCATTCGTAAAGAATTCATGGCCATGTTCTACCCGGAAGACGAGTCGTGGCGGACGTCCGTGTTGCGCGAAGGCGCGGCGGCGATTGAGCTCGTCTTGAAAGCCGAATCGCTCTGGCGCGACAGTTGATAGGTTTCTACTTCGGTCAAACGGGAAAAAGTGGGTTGTGGGCAAACACGCACGCCGCTCAACAATCCAATTGGGGGTTTTGACTAATGGGGAACTATATTACGGCACATGATGGAACGAGTATTTTTGTAGAGGACGTCGGGACAGGCGACGCCGTCGTCTTCTTGCACGGCTGGCCGGCGAACAACAACATGTTCGAGTATCAAAAGAACGCGTTGCTCGAAGCGGGCTATCGCTATGTCGGGATCGACTATCGCGGTTACGGCAAGTCGGACGCACCGGCGACAGGTTATGACTATGCGACGATGGCGTCTGACGTACACATGGTCGTCAACGGGCTCGGCGTCAAAGACTTCACGCTCGTCGGTTTCTCGATGGGCGGGGCCATCGCCATTCGTTACGCCGTCGATTTCCCGGATGACGGATTGAAAAAGCTCGTCCTGTCAGGTGCCGCGGCACCGGTGTTCACGCAACGTCCGGACTATCCATACGGGATGACGCAAGCCGAGGTCGATGCGTTGATCGAGGACACGAAAAAAGATCGGCCGAAGATGCTCGAAGGGTTCGGTGAGATTTTCTTCGAGAAAGAACATTCGAAACCGATGCAAAACTGGTTCCATCATCTGTCACTCGTCGCCTCGAGCCACGGGACGATCGCCTCGGCGAAAGCGCTCCGTGACGAAGACCTTCGGGAGGACCTGCCGAACGTGAACGTCGAGACGCTCATCATTCACGGCGTACACGACAAGATCTGTCCGTTCGAGTTCGCGCTCGAGATGGAAAAAGGTATCCCGAACGCCCGCATCGAGCGGTTCGAGGAGAGCGGACACGGTACCGTCCTCGATGAGATGGACAAGTTCAACAAGACGTTGCTCGGATTTATCTGAGTCGGTGTAAAGCCTAGGGACATTCCTAGGCTTTTTCTTATGGCCAGCCGAAGCACGTTTGTTAGTATTTTTGCGGCTAGAATGACTTCTTCTCGGGTATAGCTAAAATGAGGCACTATGTTCGAGTTGAGATTGAACGAATTTTCTATATGTCGAGGTTTTGACATAGAGATGTTGGTGTTCGTCACACGGTCAAGGATGGCTATGGAAAAGCCGCTCGGGACCGTGCCTGTTTTTGTGTTCACACGCGATTCGAACAGCCTGTCTGGAAACGCTTCACATGAATAATGAAATGAGCCGCCTTTTGCTAGAATGGATGATATTTAGATGGTCAATTTGTGCTGACTAGACTCTAATACATGGTACAATGGAGAGGTGGATTTTTAGATTGAGGAGAGATTGGACATGAATATCGCTTTCTTTTTATATCCGAAAGAAGACGTCAAATATTTAGACCCTGAATCGACGGTGCGCCAAGCGCTTGAGAAGATGAAGCATCATCGCTTCACCTCGGTGCCGCTCGTATCCGAGAACGGCTTCTACGCCGGGACGATGACGGAAGGGGATTTACTCTGGGCACTCGCCGAACAGCTTCGCGGGGAAGAAGACTACGAGAAAGTGCTCCGGACACGTTTGAAAGACATCAAGCAACGCGTACGGTATAAGCCGGTCGCCATCACGGCTCAAATCGAGGAGCTCGTCGATGCGATCACGGATCAAAACTTCGTGCCGGTCGTCGATGACGGCAAGTACTTCATCGGGATCATCCGACGCCGCGACATCATCGAGTACTACTCGACGAAGTTGCAACAGCTCGAGAATAAAGTGAACTAAGCACGAAAGCCAAGTCATTCGCTGACTTGGCTTTCAGATTGTATACGTGAAAACAGAAAGGGGAACTGAACATGATTGAAGAGGGAACGTTTGTGATTGAGTCGGTCTCACCAAATGAACGTTACGTCTGTGTGTTTGAGGATGATGGGGAGACGGGATACATTTATTTTTGTCCGCTGAATTCTTCAGGAGATATGGAAGGTGTCGCGGACTCGCTCTGGATTTACGACCAAATCGCACCGCCGATTGAAGCGTGTGAAGAAGTCGGGTTTGCCTGGGACGACCGTTCGTCAAAAGTTGCCTTCATCGTGGACGGAGAATGTTGGGGCATGTTGGACCTGAACACGAAACGGAAACTCACCGCACCGCGTGAGCACAATGCTATCGTCTCACTCCCGATGGAACTATGGGAAGTGGGTATTCCGGCATCAGAGGGTGAGCCTGTGCAGATGAGCGTTGAGAGCTGATGTTCATGAAAAACTTAGTGAAATATACGGTCGTTATCGCCTTGGCCATCGCGCTCTTATACGGCTACAATACGTTTATTCCGAAAAACCTCACGACATTTATCATCGGCCTCCCGGTATACGTCGGAATCATTCTATGGATCGCTAATCTATTTGAGACGAAACAAGTAATGACTTAATTTTGATACACATACAAGTGTGTTTAGAGAATGTTTAGCGACATCTAAGGCTGGCGTCGAAGTAGGCGATACTGTCGGGAACAACAAAAGAGACGAAAAACAGATGCTTGTATGATTTCCTCCTTAGTTCGCTTCCAAACGACGTGAGACGGCGGTCAAGATGACAGCGATGATGACCATGATGCCACCGACCCAAGGCGTATGCACGAGACCAATCGAGTCCACGACGATTCCGCCGATGGTCGCACCGAGCGCGATACCGATATTGAAGGCGGCGATGTTGAGCGCCGACGCGACATCGACCGCGGCCGGTACATACTTCTCTGCCAACTGCACGATATACAGTTGAAGGCCAGGTACGTTCATGAAGGCGAGCAGTCCCATCAAGACGATGGCGATGAGTCCCGCGACTTTGAACGGGATCATGAACGACATGACGATCATGACAGCAGCGTGGACGATGAACATATAGAACAACGCCTTGGCCGGATCTTCATTGGCGAATTTTCCGCCTGCCCAGTTGCCGATGGCGACGGCGATTCCGTAGACGAGTAGGACGATACTGATCAAGCTCGGACTGATGTTCGTTACATCCTGCATGATTGGCGTCAAGTACGTGAAGGCGACGAACGTTCCGCCGTAACCTAGTGCGGTGATCAAGAAGCCGAGCATGATTCGGCCGTTCGTGAGCACTTTCTTCATATCGGAGAACTTCGCTGGCGGCGATTGTTTCAAATCTTTCGGAATCAAGAAGAAGCTGGCGATAATCGATACAATCCCGAGTGCTGCGACGGCGAAGAACGTGGCCCGCCATCCGAACGCTTGACCGATGAACGTGCCGAGCGGGACGCCGGTCACGGTCGCGACCGTCAAGCCGGTAAACATGAGGGCAATCGCACTCGCTTTTTTATGTGGTGGGACGAGCTGTACGGCAATCGTCGCCCCGATGGAGAAGAAGACACCGTGTGCGAAAGCGGTGATGAACCGGGCGGCAATCAACAGTTCAAAGCTGGTCGACAGGGCAGAGACCAAGTTTCCGCCGATAAAGACGACCATGAGTGCCATGAGCAACGTCTTGCGATTCATCCGGTTCGTGAGCGCCGTCAAGATCGGTGCGCCGACGGCGACGCCGATGGCATAACCGGAGATGATGAGTCCGGCGAGCGTGATGCCGATGTTCAAGTCGCTGGCGATGGATGCGAGCAGGCCGACCGGGACGAACTCGGTCGTCCCGATGCCAAAGGCGCTGATGGCGAGGGCGAGCAAGGCCAGCCCTCCATTTTTCGGTGCCTGTTCGTCGACAGGCTGTGTGTACGGTTGATTCATGAGTAGTTCCTCCTAAAGTTGGGTTGGGAAGACGAGGTCCCTTCGTCTCGAAGTAGCTCGAGCATCTCAATCTTCTTTATTATCCAGTACGGTCGAAAAAGACCCTTACTGTCTCAAAAAGCAGTTACAGGTGAGATGAGCTTGTATTACTGAGCTACAGTTGCTATCATAAGTCCATCGAATTTAATTGGGAAGTACGCACTTTCAAGTACGATAGGCACCGAAAAGTACCTATCCCGGTCCATAAGGAGGAACCATCATGCCATACAACATCCCGGTCGAGGCGACGCTCGACGTCATCGGCGGCAAGTGGAAAGTCGTCATCATGTGTCATTTGATCAAAGGGGAACGTCGGACGAGCGAGTTGAAAAAACTCATGCCGAATATCACGCAAAAAATGCTCACGCAACAGTTGCGCGAGCTCGAGGCGGACGGTGTCATCATCCGCACGGTGTATGAACAAGTCCCGCCAAAAGTCGTCTATTCCCTGTCCGACTACGGCTGGTCGCTCCAACCGATTTTGGATGCGATGTGTGCCTGGGGAGAAGGGCATATTGAACAGACCGGGGAAGACGTCATTTCCTAAATCAGAAAAGACAGTGGCTCTTCAATGAGAGAACCGCTGTCTTTTTATCGTTATGAGGCGGATACGTCTTTTGAGACAGCTTGCTTGTCACTCCATAACGTCTCCATCTCTTCGAGTGTTTTGCCTTTCGTCTCCGGTACGAGCTTCCAGACGAACAAGGCGGACAATACGCTCATCACCCCGTAAAATCCGTATGTCATCGTACCACTAAATTCCATCATCATCGGATAGGTCGATGAAATGAAGTAGTTGGCTGTCCATTGAGCGGCGACGGCGATCGCGACCGCTTGCCCTCGGATTTTATTTGGGAAGATCTCCGAAATGAGTACCCAACAAATCGGTCCCCACGACATCATGAATGAGGCTGTGTAAATGATGATGAAGATGAGTGTACCGATTCCGATTGCATTCGTGTAGGCCATCGAAGCGACACCGAACATCCCGATTGCCATTCCGACAGAACCGATGATGAGCAGCGGTTTTCGACCGACTTTATCGACAAACAAGATAGCGACAATGGTGAAGACGACGTTGACGAGTCCCATGACGACAGTCTGCATCATAGAGGCATCTTTAGCGGCACCCATGCTTTCAAAGATTCGTGGGGCATAGTATAACGCGACGTTGATCCCGACGAATTGTTGGAACACCGACAAGAGAATCCCGATGGTGATGACCAGTTTTCCGTAAGTAAACAGCTTCGCCGAAGAATGACTGACCGACGACTTGATGTCTTGCATAATCGCTTCGGCACGTTCTTTACCATTGATTCGACTGAGGATGTGGAGTGCTTTTTCTTCCTCGCCTTGCAGCGCCAAGTACCGTGGTGTTTCCGGGACAATCAATAAGAGCGAACCGAAAAGGAGGGCCGGAATGGCTTCAGAGGCGAACATATAGCGCCAACCGATGTCATCGATCCAGGCGACCGTTTGTCCACTTGTAATCGACCAGTTGACGAAGTAGACGACGAGCATCCCGAGGATGATGGCGAATTGGTTTAGCGAAACGAGCCGGCCTCGGATCGCGGCCGGTGCGACCTCACTGATATACATCGGCGTGATGGCCGAGGCAAGTCCGACACCGATCCCCCCGATGATGCGATACAAGTTGAACGTAAGTAGAAGGGCAATCGTCGGTTCGCCTTTTGTAAAGAAGAGGACTTCAGGATAAGCCGATCCCAATGCAGACAAGAAGAACAGGGTGGCCGCAAAAATCAAAGACTTCTTACGACCGAACCGACTTGCGAATATACCGGAGATGATCCCCCCGATAATACAGCCGATCAGCGCAGAAGAAGTCGTCGCCCCGTGTACGAGCGAACTTAAGTCTAGCCCGTCAATAAAGTACTTCTCCAATGATTTCTCCGCACCTGAGATGACGGCAGTATCATAACCGAACAACAGGCCACCTAACGTTGCGACGAGTGTGATGGTCATGAGGTATAGCGTGTTCTGATTTTGTTTCATCACGTTTTGCCCTCCTTAAAATTGATAACGCTTACAATAACGAGTAAAAAAAATAAGTTAGTTTGTTTGACGGATAAACTAACTATCCTTATCATACAAAATGAGCCCCGAATTCTCAACTATATTTTTTTAGTTTTTGTATAATGAATATGAGGATAAAGGGAATGGGATGAAAGATAAACGATGGATAAGACATCACTTCGTATAAAGGGGAGACAAAGTAATTGGTGAAATTAGATGTGACCGCTGACCAACAGCTTGTAAAGAAAATGAATAAGACTGTATTGTTAAATGAAATCATTCGAAGTTACCCAATCTCACGCGCAAAATTGTCAGAAGTGACGGGGTTGAATAAATCGACTGTGTCTGCGCAAATTGGCGCTCTATTGAACGAAGAACTCATTTTTGAAATCGGACAAGGCGATTCGAGCGGGGGACGTCGTCCGGTCATGCTCGTGTTCAACCAGCAAGCAGGATTCACGATCGGAGTCGATTTAGGCGTGAAAGCGATCAATGCGGTATTGACCGATTTAAAAGGCAACGTCGTGGAGTCGTTGACGACCGAGTGGGCAGAGGCGGACCAGGAGGCGGAACCGAAAGTGAGAGCTGCTATCGATGCGTTGCTTGGTAAGATGCCGTCCTCTCCATACGGGCTCATTGGAATCGGCGTCTCGGTCCCTGGGCTCATCAATCGCGAGCAACAAGTCATTTTTGTCCCGAACCTCCGTCCTGACGTGACGAGTTTGAAGCACGATTTAGAGAATCGTTATGATGTACCCGTTAATTTAGAGAACGAGGCCAATGCGGGGGCTTACGGAGAACGACGGTTCGGGGCAGGGAAAGACCATGAAGAGATGGTCTTCGTCAGTCTCGGGACTGGTGTCGGTACGGGCATCATCTTGCATGGGGAACTGTATCGAGGCGAGGACGGGTTCGCTGGCGAGTTCGGGCATATGTCCATTGAATACAATGGACCAAAATGTACGTGTGGCAACCGAGGGTGTTGGGAGTTGTATGCCTCGGAAAAAGTACTATGGGACAAGTATTTGCCGGGGCACACGGTCGAGACGCTCCAACGAAGTTTACAGGCCAATGAGGCATCGGTGTTGAATGAACTACAAAAATGGTGCTTTTACGTCGGGGTCGGGTTGAATACGGTACTGAACGTCTATAATCCGAAAGTGATCATCATTCAAAGCCGGGTCATCGAGTTGCATCCGATGGTCCTCAACATGATTCGCACGGCCATCTCATCACGCGTGTATGCGCAAGCCGATCATTCGTTCGAGCTCTTCCCGTCGAAATTGAGCGACCACGCTTCAGCGATTGGAATGGCCTCGCTTGCCATCGAGCAGTTTTTACAGCGTCGAATGATGCAATGACGAATAGCCCGTCACCTTCAGGTGGCGGGCTATTGTCATGGGGCAAACGTCCACGTCGTCTCGGAGACGTACGTCTCGCCGGGACGTAACACACTACGAGGGTCCAGCAGGTTCGGTGCTTGTTGGGTCTCTAAACAAAGGCCGGTCCGTCTCAGCCCGTTCGGAAGCATATTGCCCGAATAGAAGACGACACACGGCTCGGTCGTATGGACGGAAAGCCTGCGACCGGAAGCATGACGAAGTTCGATTTGAGGACGTTCCGTTTGGGGCAGGCAAAACGGGTGATCGAAGCCTCCGGCGAGGTCAAGTTGCGCATCTGTATCGTTTAGACCATCTTCGATTCGTTTCGCCTCTCTAAAATCGAACGCACGGGAGGTCATGACGGATTTCACGCGGCGCGGAATGAGGGTCTCGTCTAGTTCATAGAACGAGTCACTCATAAGCTGAAGCGTATGGTCAGAAATCGGCATGGACGTCCCTGATAAATTGAAGTATGTGTGATTCGTCATGTTCATGACGGTCGGCGCGTCGGTCTTCGCCTCATAGCGAATCGCCACGGCGTGGGGATTAATCATGTATTCGACCGACACGTCAATATTCCCAGGGTATCCGTGATGACCATGCGGAAACGACCGTTCAAATCGAATGGTCACGCCATCATCCGTCTGTTCGATGGATGGGTTCCAGACGACCTTATGGAAGTGATCACCGTGCAGGTGGTTGGGACCGTCGTTCAAAGGCAGGTGAACGGTCTGACCGTCGAGTGTGAACTGACCATTCTCTATCCTTCCGGCCACCCGTCCGACCACGCAACCTAGATAATAATCGTGACAGACATATTCCTCAAGCGAATCAAGCGCTAATACGACGTTCTCGATGTTCCCCAGTTGATCGGGGACGGCAATTTCCGTGATGGTACACCCATAATCGATACAAGAAAAGCTGAACGAGTCTGTCGATACGCGGTGACGCGAGACGGGGATACCGTCCACGGTCCCGTAATGGTCGGATGTATAGTTCATCGTCGTCTCACTTTCTCCGAAATGCGGACAGGCCATGAGAGAGCTGTTTCGTGGCCGGATAGACTTGTTGATAGAGTGCGAACAAGGCGTGGTAGCGTGTGACGTTTTCTGGAATCGGTTCGTATCGCTTCGCCTCCTGAATGAACGCCTCACTGCAGGCCTCGAGACTGTCAAACCACCCACAGCCGTAAGCAGCCAACATGGCGGCACCGAGCGCACAGCCTTGCTCGTTGGAAAGCTTGATGATGGTGGCGTCGAAGATGTCTGCCTGCATTTGTAGCCATGCCTCGTTTTTGGCGCCCCCTCCAATCGAAATGATCGACGTAATCACTTTTCCTTCCGCACGGAACAGTTCGAGCGATTCTTTTAAGGAGAACGTGATCCCTTCTAGCACGGCCCGTGAAAAATCGGCGAGGCGATGGGTGGAGTCCATCCCGATAAAGCTTCCTCGCACCATTGCATCCGCGTAAGGAGTCCGTTCACCGACGAGATAAGGGGTGAACAAGAGGCCGTTCGCCCCGATTGGAACGTCTTTCACTTCGGCGAGCAACGTTTCGAATGATTGATCCGGTGCGAACGTATCCTTGAACCAGGATAGGCTGTGTCCTGCTGACAAGGTGACGCCCATCGTATAATAGGCACCTGGCTTAGCATGATTGAGATAATGGACTTTCCCTTTGAAATCGAGCAGGGCGGTTGGTTCATAGGCCAAGACGACACCCGACGTGCCGATGCTGCACATCGTTTGTTGATCGTTCAAAATACCGGCCCCGATGGCACCACAGGCATTGTCCGCACCTCCGGCGAACACGCTAACGCTCGAAGAAAGGCCGGTACGCGTCGCGTAGTAAGAGCTGAGCGTCCCAATTTGATCAGACGACTCGACGAGTGGGGGACAGAGGGATTTCGGCACACCGACCCGTTCACAGATTTCGTCGCTCCATTCCTTTTTAGCGATATCGAGGAGAAGCGTTCCGGCTGCATCCGAATAATCCATGTGCAGTTGACCTGTCAACGCATAGCGGACATAGTCTTTCGGGAGCAGGAAGACGGCTGCTTGACGGAACAAGTCAGGCTCATGCCGTTTCACCCATAGTAGTTTCGGGAGCGTGAAGCCCTCGAGCGCAGGGTTTTTAGTGAGGTCGAGGAGTAGCGGTCCGAGTCGATCTTTGATCTCCTCACATTCAGCCGTCGTCCGCGTATCGTTCCAAAGAATGGCATTGCGAAGCAACTGATGTTGCGCATCGAGTAAGACGAGCCCATGCATTTGTCCCGAGAAGCTTATGCCTTCGATGTCTTCAGGACGTCCTTCGAACTGTTGAACGAGCTCGGCCAAGGCGTTGACCGTCTGTTCGACCCAGGCCGACGGATCTTGTTCGCTGTAGCCTTCTCGTTCTTGGATGAGGGGATAGGCGCGACTCGCTTCCCCGCAGAGTTGCCCGTTTTGGTCGACGAGGATGGCTTTGACCGCACTCGTCCCTAAATCGATTCCGATGACGTATTTCATTAGGTTCATCCTTTCCGGTTTGATTTAAAAGCCCAGACCCCATCATGGAGTCTGGGCTTCGCGATTAAGGGCGTTGTACATCCAACAAGTATTGGTTGAGGATGTGACGGAGCTGTTCTTGACGTCCCGATTTATTTTGGATGTCGGTAAGCGTGAACGCGTGGGCCTCAAGTTTGTGGAAGTCGGTTTGACCGGAGACGATGTCTTTTCCGATTCCCTCATTGTAGCTTGCGTAGCGATCTTGGATGACGTTTTCGAACACACGGTCATCAATCAAGCGTTGAGCGACTTTCGCACCGACGGCGAAGCTGTCCATGCCTGCGATGTGGGCATAGAACAAGTCCTCAGGTTCGAATGAACCGCGGCGGACTTTCGCATCGAAGTTGAGCCCACCGCTTCCGAGCCCACCATTCAACAAGATCTCATACATGGCGAGCGTCGTTGAATAGAGGTCGGTCGGGAATTCATCCGTATCCCAGCCGAGGAGCGGGTCACCTTGGTTTGCATCGACAGACCCGAGCATCCCATTCACGCGGGCGACGCGGAGCTCATGTTCGAACGTGTGTCCGGCGAGCGTCGCATGGTTGGCTTCGATGTTGAATTTGAAGCGGTCCGCCAAGTCATATTTTTGCAAGAAGGCGAGACCCGTCGCCACGTCAAAGTCGTATTGGTGTTTCGTCGGCTCTTTTGGTTTCGGTTCGATCAAGAACTGGGCATCAAAGCCGATCTCTTTGGCATAGCTATCGGCCATGTGGAAGAAGCGGGCCAAGTTATCAAGCTCAAGTCCCATGTCGGTGTTGAGCAACGTTTCATACCCTTCACGACCTCCCCAGAACACATAGTTCTCGGCCCCGAGCTCTTTCCCGACCTCTAATCCTTTTTTCACTTTCGCTGCTGCGTAGGCGTACACATCTGCGTTCGGTGCCGTGGCGGCTCCGTGAATCCAGCGCGGATGCGAGAACATGTTCGCTGTGTTCCAAAGTAATTTCGTCTTACTCGTTTTCATATATTCTTTCATCATCGAGACGATGACATCGATATTTCGGTTCGTCTCAGCGAGGGTGCTTCCTTCAGGGGCGATATCGAAATCATGGAAGCAGAAGTAAGGCACGTTCAACTTGTCAAAGAACTCGAACGCCGCTTCGACACGGGCTTTGGCGAGGTCCATTCCTGAAAGGCGGTCATACGGTCGGATCATCGTGGCTTTACCGAACGGGTCGCTTCCATCGGCTGTGAACGTATGCCAATACGAGACGGCGAAACGGAGCAGCTCTTCCATCGACTTCCCACCAATTTGTTCCTCTGGGTTGTAGTGTTTGAAGGCGAATGGGTTTGTAGAAGAAGTACCTTCAAATTTGATTTGTCCGACACCTTGATAGTATTCCTTTTTCGTTTGAGTTTGTGACATGCGATTCATCCTCCTCATTTCTGTAATCGTTTTCAGGAATAGAATACATCAAACTTTTTAGTTTGTCTATCGAACAAACTAAGTTTTTTGTAATTATCTTTTTGAACTTTTTAACCGTGAGTTAGCTCACAGGTTAATCGGGCGTCAACTCGGGTACAAAGACAGAGACAAGGAGGGAACAATATGGATGTGTTGACATATCGATTTGAAGACGACGGCTCGATCCCGAACAATCCGGATTTCCCGGTGTTGTTGTATCGCGGCGTGTTCGATGAGACGGACGGGATGCAAGCGACGTTCGAACATAACGGTTGGGGCAACAGTTGGGTCAACGGGGTGTTCGATTATCACCATTACCATAGCAACACGCATGAAGTGCTCGGCGTGAAGTCGGGCCGGGCGACCGTCCAACTTGGCGGTGCGACCGGAGACCTCGTCTCGCTTCAAGCAGGAGACGTCTTGATTTTGCCGGCCGGGACGGGACATCGTCGTCTCGAGGCGAGTGAAGACTTCGCCATCGTCGGTGCCTATCCGGAAGGGCGCGATTATGACACGTTGACAGGGAAACCGGAAGAACGGCCGGACAGTGTGCAACGGATCGAACGAGTCGACAAACCGGCGACCGATCCCGTCTTTGGGACGACTGGGCCGTTACATGAACAATGGACGAAGGAGGAGATGGCATGAACCGCATTCCACATACATTAATTTTGGCGACACTGAAACAACACGTGGCTGAATTGCCAGACGGGCGTGAAATGAGGGCCCTCGGGCAAGGCACGTGGCGCATGGGGGAAGACGAATCGAAACGGGACGCTGAAATCGAGGCGCTCCGGACGGGACTCGACTGCGGGTTGCACGTCATCGATACAGCGGAGATGTACGGGGAAGGGAAATCAGAGTCGCTCGTCGGCGAAGCAATCCAAGACCGACGGGAAGACGTGTTCCTCGTCTCGAAAGTGTATCCGCATAACGCCGGGGGCGACAAGCTCGTTCAAGCGTGTGACGCCACGCTCGAACGGCTCGGCACCGACTACCTCGACTTGTATCTCCTGCATTGGCGCGGGAACATCCCGCTCGAGGAGACGGTCGACGGGCTCGAACAGTTGAAGGCGGACGGCAAGATTCGGGCGTGGGGCGTCTCGAACTTTGATGTCGACGACATGAAAGAATTGCTCGCCTTGCCGAAAGGGAAACATTGCGCCGTCAACCAAGTGCTCTATCACCTCGGCAGCCGCGGCGTCGAATACGACTTGTTGCCATTTTTACAGGAGCAAGGAATCCCGATGATGGCTTATGCACCGCTTGCCGAAGGAAGCGAGGTGAAAGAGAAAGTCTTCAACGACGAGACGCTGAACCGGATCGCCAAGGCGTATAGTGCGACACCGGCCCAAATCTTGCTCGCGTGGACAGTGCGGAGCGGTAACGTCATCGCCATCCCGAAAGCAGGGCAGAAAGCCCACGTCGAAGAGAACGGTGCGGCGTTGCTCCTCAACTTGACGGAAGACGACTTCAACGCGCTCGACGGGGCGTTCCCGCCACCGAGCGAAAAAGAACCGTTAGATGTGATTTGACAAAAATAGGTGAGTCCCATCAATGGGGCTCACCTATTTTCTTATCGACATTTCGATATTAAATCCGAATACCTTTCATTCCAGTCGCCCAGTCATGTAATCGATTAAGCTGCTTTTCGTTTGGTACGATTGAAACCTAGTTTTTGAATTAAAATTCGGCCCAGTCGGATTCCTGGCAACTCGATTAGGCGATACGTAATATACGCAAACAAAATTGACACAAGCAATGTCGTCAAAAATACGATCAATAGAGCATTTAATGGTATTAGTGAGCTTGTCAACGTATCCAGCATCACGTAATTAACCATGTCCAATACAAAGAAGTGAACCAAATAGATACTGAAGCTGATTGTGCCGATAAATTGTATCGGGCGGTTGTCTAATATGCGGTTTGGGGCTCCTGATAATCCAAGTGCCAACAAACAAAAAGCGAGTCCGAACAACACGTGTTTAGGCATTAGCGAACTCATGTCGTATGGGGTGAGACCAAGGACGAGTATGCATAAAATCGATAGGGCGGTGAAGCTCTGGTATGCAATCAAGTTAAATGTATACTTCTTGCCGACAAAAAATAAGGTGATGCCCATTAAGAAAATGGACAGTTGATTCGGGAACCAATAAAACAAATAACTCTTCACTTCTGAGAAGGGAGAAACACCTCCGAGAACGCTATGCAGTGCGACACTCGTCACGACCGAAACGGCAACGAATATATAGGCCGTGCGCGGAGTTCGTATCCAATAGAACAGGAACGGGATGCATAGATAGAACAAAAATTCATTAGAGATAGACCAACCTCCAGGTACAAGGCTGAATAACCAGTCTGGATGGAGTACGTTCGTGAACGTGATTGTTGATAAGATAAGATGCATCGATACTTCCGGATAAGATGAATAGATTCCCAACACGTCACTCACCAAATCAAATACCATATAAAAGAGTAAGGCAAAGTAAAACATCGGGGCAATACGGAAAAAGCGTTTTATGTAAAAATCAGGGATTGAGAATTGTCGACTCGATGAATGTTTTTCTAATGAATAGAATAATGTAAACGCGCTAACAATGAAAAACAGTTGGACGCCACGGGAACCTTGAATACCAAATTGGTATAATGTCTCAGGGATATCCCCGTGAAATTTTCGGATGGTATGTGTTAGAATCACACCAAGAATGGCGTATCCTCGCAAGGCGTCTAAATAAGTTAATTTCTGCAATTGAACAGTTCACCTCTCCTAACCATATTTGTAAGTTGTATTTTTTAGACAAAAGTTTGTCTACACCTATGTAAATGTATCATCACATCATAACCTATGTAAAATTATAGAAAAAAATAATAGTAGGTCAGTGATTATTTATTAAACCGCTGACCTACTATTTAATTTAACTAAATCAGGCGAGAATTCTCCCTCCTCTAAGCGTCTGGGGGCGAAGCCCAGCGTAGGTGGGAGATGAATCGCCCGTCTTGGCAAAATTGTATGTGCTTGATATAATCAGTGTAACCAATCAAAAGGACTGATATATCAATGAAAATGGATACAAATAAACATTCAGTCTTTCTTCTAAATTACCACCTCGTCTTGGTAGTCAAATATAGACGCAAGGTGATTGACGACGACGTCTCGGAGTTCGCGAGACAGACGTTCGAACGGATCGGCGCGTCATACCATATCACACTGACCGAATGGAATCATGACGGTGATCATATCCATGTGTTGTTCAAGGCTCACCCGAACACAGAGATGTCGAAGTTTCTGAACGCCTACAAGAGCGCCAGTAGCCGACTGATCAAACGAGACTTTCCACACGTCAAGAGACGACTGTGGAAAGAAATGTTCTGGTCTCGAAGCTACTGCCTCGTGACGACCGGCGGTGCGACGGTCGACGTCATCAGGCAATACATCGAAAAACAAGGAAAGGAGTGATCACTTTGCTGAGGGCGTACAAGTTTCGACTATACCCGACGAAACCGCAACGAGAATCCTTCATGAAGACGTTCGGTTGCGTCCGTTTCGTCTACAACAAGATGCTCGAAGAACGGATCCGACTGTATGAAGAGTCGAAGCTGAACCCCGACGCAAAGCAGAAGCTCCCGACCCCGGCGAAGTATAAGCCCGAATTCCCTTTCTTGAAAGAAGTCGATAGCTTGTCTCTGGCGAATGCCCAGATGGACTTAAATAAGGCATATGCCAACTTCTTCCGCGACAAATCTGTGGGGTTCCCGAAGTTCAAATCGAAGCACAGCGATCGTGCCTCCTACACGACCAACAATCAGAACGGGAGCGTCCGGATCGAGGACGGGAAGGTGAAACTTCCTAAGATCGGCTTCGTGAAGTTCAAACAACATCGTTCTTTCGAGGGAATCATCAAGTCCGCGACAATCTCGATGACGAAGACAGGCAAGTTCTTCGTCTCCATTCTTGTCAATCAAGGTGAAGAAAAGTGGATTCCTGCTAAGAACAAAATCGGCATCGACCTCGGGTTAGAACACTTCGCCATCATGACAAATGATGACATGGTTTCTGAGAAGATCGACAACCCTCGCTTTCTTCGCAAGTCGGAAGAAAAGGTCAAGAAGGCACAGCGAGCTTTGTCTCGTAAGAAAATAGGAAGCAAGAATCGAGAAAAAGCCAAGCTGATTCTCGCCAAGAAGCACGAGAAGATCGCAAATCAACGTAAAGACTTTCTTCATAAGTTGTCGAAACAAATCGTTGACGAGAACCAAGTCATCGTCGTGGAGACATTGAAATCTAAGAATATGATGAAGAACCACAAGGTAGCTAAGTCTATTGGAGACGTAAGTTGGTACGAGTTCGTCCGCCAATTGGAGTACAAATGTAAGTTCTATGGTCGAACGCTTATTAAAGCAGACCAGTGGTTTGCATCAACCCAAATATGTTCTTCTTGCGGCGAGAAAGGCCAGAAGAAGACTATGGACGTCCGTGAATGGACGTGTACTTGTGGCGCTCATCATGATCGAGATATCAACGCGAGCATCAACTTGTTGATGTTAGCTGACTAAAAAAATCTTCAGGGCAGGGACTTGCCCGACGAGCTTGGTAAACAATCGTGGCTAGTAAAAGTACGGTCTTCCCAAGAAGCTCCCACTTCAATTCGCGAAGCAAATAAGTGGTGAGTAGTTCACACAAAAGTGAAGCTTCTATGTTTACATCAATTCGCGAGCGGATGTTTCAACAAATAGTCTTCAATCTGTCCGACCGTCTGTTTCAACACGCCGTCTTCGAACGGAGACTGGAGTCCCGCCAGTTCGACGAGCTTGAGGAATGAGCGGCTTCCGCCGGCTTGGCAGAGCGTGAGATAATCGCTCCATGCCGCCTCACGGTCCTCATGCATGCGCACCCAGAACTGGAAGGCACACACTTGCGCGAGCGTGTAGTCGATATAATAGAACGGGCTCTGGAAGATGTGCCCTTGTTGATGCCACCAAGCGCCTGACTCGAGATAATCGTTCGTCTCATAGTCACGGTGCGGCAAGTACACTTTCTCAAGGTCGCGCCATGCCTGGCGACGTTCAGCGACCGTCATTCCTGGGTTGCGGTAGACGACGTGCTGGAACTCGTCGACGAGGACGCCGTACGGCAAGAACGTGATGCTTCCGGCCAAGTGATTGAACTTGTACTTGTCGACTTGATCGCCGAAGAACAGCTCCATCCACGGCCAGCAGAAGAACTCCATCGACATCGAGTGAATCTCACACGCCTCGTATGTCGGGAACGCGTATTCCGGCGTCGTCAAATGACGGCTCTCATACACTTGGAAGGCGTGGCCGACCTCATGTGTGAGCACGTCGATATCGCCGGCCGTGCCGTTGAAGTTCGAGAAAATGAACGGGAGACCTTCTGACGGGAGGTACGTGCAGTAGCCACCGCCAGACTTGCCCGGTTTCGCCGTCAAGTCGAGGGCACCGCGCTGTTGCATGAACTGGAAGAACTCGTCCGTCTCGTTCGAGAGTTCACGATACATCGTGTTCCCGCCTTCGATGATGAACGCCTCGTCGCCTTGTGGTGTCGCGTTGCCGTCCGGGAAGACGAATGACTCGTCGTAATACGTGAGCGCGTCGACGCCGATCCGTTTCGCCTGCTTCTCTTTTAACGTCGTCGCGAGCGGGACGATGACGTCGCGCACTTGTTTGCGGAAGTTGTCGACATTCGACTCGTCATAGCCGACACGCTGCATCCGGGCGTAACCGAGCTCGACGAACGACTGGAAGCCGAGCGCGTGAGCGATATCGGTCCGGACGCGGACGAGTTCGCCGTAGATGCGGTCGAGTTCGTCCCCGTTGTCGGCCAGATATGTATAACGGGCCTCGGATGCCGCTTTTCGTACCGAACGGTCAGGAGATTGCAAATACGGGCCGAACTGGGACAAGTTGAGCGTCTTGCCGTCGAATTCGATTTGGGCCGCCGACATGACTTTCTGATAGGCGGTCGCCAATCGATTCTCTTCCTGCAGTTTGGGGATGAGCGACTCCTCGAACGTCTTGAGCGCGCGCTCGGCGAGTTCGAACAATTGGCTGCCCCATTCCTTCTCGAGTTCACGGCGCAGGTCGTGCTCGGTCAAGACGCGATAATACGCTTGGACCTCTTTCTCATAAACCGGTAAGGCGTCGTCAAAGAACGTCTGTTCGGCCTCGTAGAACGCGTCGCGCGTGTCGATCGAGTGACGGATCGCGACGAGCTGACTTTGCGTCTCGAACTCGTTGCGTTCCTGGTTGATTTGGCGAATCAATTCGTTCGCTTCTTCAAGTGTGCTCGCTTGCTGCAATTCGACTGAATAGTCCGACAATCGGCTGTTTAGAGCGTCCAAGTCGGGCCGTTCATATGACAATTTTGTGAAAGTGGTCATTGTAAGCGCCTCCATCATGTGAAATTTTTATAAAGTGTAAAAAGGGCTTGCAAAAGCGATTGCACACTCGTATTCTTACGATGTGTAAACGAATTCGCACTACCTTATTACAACTATACCGTTTCTAGGGTAGGGATTGAAGTGGAAGCTTTTCGGGTATAAAAGCTAAGACTTTGATTAACAGAACATGTTGGAGGGATTAAGCTATGGGATTCTTTAAAAAACTATTCGGTGGTAAAGAAGAACAACTTAACGCGGTTTCACCGCTTACAGGGAAGGTCATTGACATCACGAACGTTCCTGACCAAGTGTTCTCACAAAAAATGATGGGTGACGGCATCGCCGTCGAACCGACAGACGGCAAAGTCGTCTCGCCGGTAAACGGTACAATCGCGACTGTCTTCCCGACAAAACACGCGATCGGTATCAACGCTGACAACGGTGCGGAGTACTTGATTCACATCGGTCTCGACACGGTCAATCTTAAAGGTGAAGGCTTCGAAACGCACGTGACAGAAGGTCAAGCCGTCAAAGCTGGCGACACGCTCGTCACGTTCGACCTCGACTTCATCAAAGCGAACGCGCCGTCGACAATCACACCGGTGATTATCACGAACCACGACAACTTCGGTGTGAACAAATTGGTTGCTGAAGGCGACACGGTCACAGCCGGTTCTTCAGAAGTCGTCGAATTGACGAAAAAATAAGTTGAACATTTTACTCGGAGGCACACGCTTCCGAGTATTTTTTTGTGGATTCGGGAACTATACTAAAAGAGAGGGGGAGAGACACATGGATGGAAAAAACGCACCGTACCGGGGTTATGGGGACCGAATTCGAATATTACGTGAGCGGGCTGGCATCTCGGTCGAGGCACTCGCCGACCGCATCGGCGTCGCCCCATACTTTATTCGCCGGACCGAACTGAGTGAAGTTTACCCGACGATGCCTTACATAGAGGCGCTCGCCGAGGCGCTCAAGATTGACGCGAACTACTTGGCCCGCCATATTTGGACGGGCGAGTCGCTTAAAGTGCTCATGAAAGGGACGGTCCCTGAGCTCGAGCAGATGAAGCTAGCCTACGATGAGGCGATGCACGGCAAGTCGACCGAGGACATGCAGCGGCAGCTCGAGGCGCGCATGCGCATCTTCGACCTGATGCATGAGGAAGAACTCCGTCGCATCTTCGCCGAGGACGAGGAGCCGACTTCACATCATGCGCTCGAGGCGCTTGTCGATGCCGTGCTCGACCTGGGTCGCTCGCACGAACCGACGCATCGGATCGTCCCGTTCGCTCGCTACATTGAGAAACTCGTGCCGGACCAGTTCGTCGACAACTCGTTCCAATATACAGAGTTCGGGGTTGTCGCTAAATCGTATAAATTGCAGTGAAGGCCGTGGGGGACCACGGTTTTTCGCTATGGACGAAAGGAAAAATGTGATGATTGCTGTTCAAGCACTGAAACGACGATTGGTGAACAACCGGCTCGATGTCCAGTTAGAAGAAGGATATGTGAACCAACTGACATTCTCCTTCAACGGCCCAGCTACTACGACGGAGCTAGAGCGGTTGCCGAAAGAGACACCGGCAACGGTCCGTGCATGGTTAGGCGAACATAACGGTGCCAAACTGTTCGAAGACCCGGAGTGTGGCGGAGCAATTGAATTGTTCTCGATCGATGAGATCCTTGAGCACAAACAGCTCTGGGAATGTCCGGCGCCTTTTCTACCAGTGGGGGCGGGGCGTGACGGAGAATGGATGGTTTGTGAGTACATAAGTGAGACGGACAATCGGATGTGGATTGGAGAGTTTTTGAGTTTTGACGAAGAGGACGCTAGGTTGAACCGCTTGCCCTTCAACTTTTCGGGTTGGTTGGATTATGTGATTGTGGCACAAGGTGCCGCGTTTTGGGACTGGTTTCGAACATGAAAAAGAACGGCCGCCCGAATGGGTGGCCGTTCTGTCGTTCAGCGCGCCATGCGCGCGTCGTAGCGCACTTTCGGTCGTGTACCGGCAAGCAGGAAGCCGAGCACGATGTTGAGAATCGTGAGCACCCAACCGACGTAACCGAACGTGTAGGCGAGGCTTGCGAGCACTGTCTGCCAGTCGAGTAAGGACGCGGCGTCACCTCGGATAGTGAAACGGATCACTGTGAATCCGATGAGCGTCGTCGCCGTGATCAAGATGCCGATCCATGCGCCGCCGAACCGCGATGTCTCCGGGCGTCGGCTGACCGGATACCAAAAAGCGAGCGTCCCGAGGAACGTGCTTCCCGCGTATGCGAGCAAGATTTGCCACAGCGCATCGGCGTCCAAGAAGACGGTATAACAGATGAACGTCGTGAGCGTCGTCATGAAAGTAAAGATTAAAGCTGCGAGTAATCGTGATCGCATTGTTCGTTTCCTCCTCATTTTGCACATTCTTTAGAGTATACGAAAACGAAAATGCTGTAAACGTTATTGTCGATTCTGTAATATTTGTCGCCATTGTTTAATCGCGTTGTTGCCGTAGAATAAGACGCCGCCGCGATAAAATTTCGAGCCGACCCACAAAATCACACCAATCGTGGCGATCATGATGCCGATCGACAAGGCGACTTCCCATACCGGCACGTCGACGAGCATGACGCGGAGGAACATGAGCATCGGCGTGAAGAACGGTACGTACGACAAAATCGTGACGATCGGTGCCTCCGGGTTGTTCAAGCCGAACATAGCGGCGAGGAACCCAGCGACGAGCAGCATGATGACCGGCATCGTCATCTGTTGTGACTCTTCGACCCGGCTGACGAGCGAACCGAGAACGGCGAACATGGCCGCATAAAGCAGATAACCGAGCGTGAAGAACGTCAACAAGTAGACGACGGCCCGGACGTTGCCTGCGTTGTCGATGACTGACTGGGCCATCTCGTTACTGCGGGCGCTGAAGTAGCCGAAGCCGAGGAAAATCGCGATTTGGAGCAGGGCGAGCGTCCCGATGGCCGAGATTTTGGCGAGCATATGCGTCACCGGGTGCGTCGTCGAGATGATGAGCTCCATGACGCGCGACGATTTCTCGGTCGTGACCTCGGTCGAGATCATCGACCCGTACGTGATGATCGAGACGTAGAGCAACATGAGCATGACGTAGACGAACGCGAACGATGAGAACAGCTCGTCCGAGTTTTCCCCGCCGCGTCCGAGATACGACTCCTCGACCGTGACGGGCTCATTCAACGCCGCGAGGACGGTCGGGTCGATGTTCGACGCCTCGATTAGCTCGGCGTTCCGAATTTCACGGAGCGCCGTCTGGAGGACCGTCGTGAAGTCCGGTTCCGGCCGTTCCGAGAGCACGCGGGCCGAATCCGCCTCGATGAAGGCGACGATCTCATAGTCTCCGTTGTCGAGCCCTTCACGTGCCTCGGACTCGGTGATGGACGCCGATTGGATGTCTTCATAACCAAGCGACTGCATGAGCGTCGTCAGTTCATTGTTATCGGTGACGAGGATAGCTTGGGCTTGATCGGTATCCTCGAAGTTCGCGAGCAGACGGTCGATGTTCGTGAAACCGAAAATGAACAAAATCGTCAACAGCGTCGAGATGAGGAACGCCTTCGAGCGCAATTTCGAGCGTAGCGTGAACGAGTAGAGTGGTCCGAAGTTATGAAACATGTTGGCCGACCTCCTTGATGAAGATGTCGTTTAATGAAACAGGTTGGCGCATGAACGTCTTGACGGCGGCGCCGTTCGTCACGAGGGCGCCGAGCACCGCATCACTGTCAGCGAACGAGTCGAGCCGGACGAAGTGGCCGTCCTTATGCGGTTCGATCGCCCGGACGACCGGGAGGGCTTGGAGCACGTCAGGCCGGTCCGTCTCGATGAAGAGCACCGGCTCCTCGTAACGAGTCTTGATCGTCGGGACGTCGCCGCTGACGACGGCGCGTCCACCTTTCAAAATGCCGATATGCTGGCACAATTCCTCGACGTGCTCCATCCGATGGCTCGAGAAGACGATCGTCGTCCCGGCGTCACGGAGGGCGAGCACTTCGCGTTTCAAGATCTCAACGTTGACGGGGTCAAGTCCGCTGAACGGCTCATCGAGGATGAGCAGTTCCGGATTGTGGAGCAGGGCGGCCACGAGTTGAATCTTCTGTTGGTTCCCTTTGGACAGTTGTTCGACGCGCATCGTCTCATACTGCGGGATTTCGAGCCGTTCGAGCCACGTTTTGACGGCCCGTTTCGCCTCGGCCTGACGCATGCCTTTCAGGCTCGCCAAGAAGACGAGCTGGTCACGGACGGGTGATTTCGGATACAGGCCCCGCTCTTCCGGCAGATAGCCGACGATGCGGTGGTCGACGTTGCGGCCGTCCCACGTAATCGTCCCGGCACTCGGTTTGAGGATGTCTAGGATCATGCGGAACGTCGTCGTCTTCCCGGCGCCGTTCGCCCCGAGCAGCCCGAACATCTCGCCTTTCGGGACATGAAAGCTCAAATCGTCGACGGCCGTGAAGTCGCCGAACTGTTTCGAGACACGTTCGATTTGTAACGTCATAGTATGTACCTCCTTATAGGTGTCTACTAGTAGCGTACGCCATGTTGAGCAAAAAGTTTCACATTTCTTCGAAAATGATTTATCTTGAAATCAAGATAATGAAAAGGAGGACATGACATGACGAAGCAATCAGCGGGTATCCATCACATCTCGGCGATGGTGAAAGACCCACAACGTACATTAGATTTTTACGGGAATGTCCTCGGACTCCGGTTCGTCAAACAGACGGTCAACTTCGACGACCCGGGTACGTATCACTTCTATTTCGGGGATGAGCAAGGGTCACCAGGGACGGTCATCACGTTTTTCCCGATTCCAGGGATCGGCAAGGGTAGCGTCGGTAGCGGGCAGGTCGGGGTCACGGCCTATCTCGTCCCGGAAGGCAGCCTCTTGTTCTGGGAGAAACGATTGAACGACAATGGCGTCGGCACGGTCGCGACCGAACGCTTCGGCGAGCCGTCGCTCTTGTTTGAAGACCCGGACGGACTCGTCATCGAGCTCGTCGCCCGGGCGAGTTCGAAACAGACCAATTGGGTCGTGCCGGGCGTGACAGTACGTGAGGCGATCACCGGCTTTGCCGGGGCGACGCTGTTGTCGAAAGACCCGGAGGCGACGGTCCGCCTGTTGACGGGACTGTTTGGCTTTGAGACGGTAGGGGAAGATTCAGAATGGATTCGCCTCGAGGCGACGGCCGACTATGGCAACGTCATCGACGTGAAAAAGACCATCCTGCCGAACGGGGTTCCCGGTTCGGGGACGGTCCATCATATCGCCTGGCGCATCAATGACGGGGAAGACTATGCCTCGTGGCAAGATGCCATCTTCGAGCTCGGGATGCGTCCGACCGAAGTGAAAGAGCGTCATTATTTCCGCTCGGTCTATTTCCATGACGGCGGCCGGATTCTCCATGAACTGGCGACCGATGCCCCTGGCTTTTTGATCGATGAGAGTTTGGAGGGCCTCGGCTCGACACTCAAGCTCCCGGCCTGGTTCGAACAGGATCGGGAGGCGATCACCCGCACGTTACCGACGATTACAATCCCGAGAGGAGACATGACATGATTCATCAATTCATTAAAGGCACGACCGAGACGACACTCGTTTTATTGCACGGGACAGGAGGGACGGAGCAGGATTTGATTCCGCTCGCCCGCGAACTCGCCCCTGAAGTGAACATTTTGACGCTCCGGGGGGACGTGCTCGAGAACGGTATGTCCCGCTTCTTCCGTCGTCACGCGGAAGGCGTCCTCGACCTCGAGGACTTGAAGAGGCAGACGGAACGGTTCTTGACGTTCTTGGATGATGCCTCGACAGAGTACGGCATCGACCGTGACAAGATGATCCCGCTCGGCTATTCGAACGGGGCCAACTTGATCGGTTCGGCGCTTTATCGGAAGCAAGCGTTCCACGCCTCGCTCTTGTTCCACCCGATGGTGCCCGACCGCTCGCTCACGTTGCCAGACCTCACGGGGGCGAACGTGTTCATCTCGGCCGGGGAGCGTGACCCGATTTGCCCGAAAACAGAAACAGAAGAGCTCACGTCGACGCTACGGGGTGCCGGAGCGGACGTTGAACTCTTCTATCACGGAGGCGGGCACGAGCTACGCATGGAAGAAGTCGAGGCGGCCCGGGCCTGGTTGACACCGTTCCTCGGTTAAGCCATCTTCTTCGGTTTCGATGGTCTCGAGTAGACGACGAGCACACCGCGATCAATCAAATAGGCGGCGAACAGACGTTTCGCCTCTTCAGAACGGACGGTTCGGTCGATTTGGATATACAATCGGCCGAGCTTTTTTTGTGACGTGCGGGTCAATAACCAGATGGAGTCGAGGGTGTACTGCCAGCTACGGAGCGTATCCGCCCCGATGTACATATACCGGTTCGACGTGCGTTCAAGCAAGTAGTTGAGCCACCAGACGTCACGCGCGAGTTTCATGGCGACGCCGACGAGGAACGAGATGAACACGAACGACAGGACAGATAGAATCGGATGGATGGCGGTAAATCGTTCCCGGATTGGTTCGAAGGCGACGATGAGCAGTCCGACGGAAAAGGCGCCGGTGAACCACCAAAATCCGAAGTTAGAGAATGAACGTTTCGGGTCATGTACCATATGGTGACGATTACGAATGACGGAAGCCATTCTCCACACCTCCTTTTGTTAGAATATTCTGATTATTTGGTAAGACTACTATACTATACTGTACCCACTCTCGTCTATTTGAATACGCTTGAAACCTGCAGTCGGTTGAAGATTTCTTGACGTTTCGGCTTGCGGAATGTAAATCCGGGGAATGATGACAGTGACGTCATCATTTTTTTGTGGAAACGTAATTTCATCAGGTCAAAAAATCAGCTATGATGAATGGGGCAAAAATTGAAGCGAGGGAATTGGATGAAGAAGATGAAAGTAAGCGAGTTGCGGGCCGAGCTCAAGCAATTCGACCAAAACGAGTTGATTGAGCTCATCGTCGGGTTGTATAAACAACACGCAGACGTGAAGACGACGTTGAACCGTTATTTCAGCGAAGGCTTCGAAGCTGAAGAGATGCTTCGGCTCATCAAAGAGATTGTCCGACTAGGGGACAAGGGAACGAATCGTTTTTTGATGAACTTTAATATGTTGCGTGAAGGGGCGGCCATCGTCAAAGAAGCAGAACGCTTCACGGATCCGGTGCTCACGGAACGGGTGCGCATCTTCTATCTCACTTATTTTGGCGGATATGTCGCGGAAGTTGGACAGCTGCTCGAAACGCAGGCTCCTCGCGAACTCGAGGTGTTCTTTACGCAGTTTGAAAAGATTATGCGGTGCGTTCAGGAAAACCCCGGATTGCTGTTGCCACTCGAAGGCGAAGTGGGGGAGATGCTCGAGGAGTTTCCGATTGAACGGAAGAAAGAAACGATTGCCTTTTGGAATCGTCAAAAAGAATTGGCGAAACAACAATATTGATTTATAGAACTTGAGGGAATATCATGCGAAATCATTGGTACGATAATATTAAAGGCGTGCTCGTCTTGCTCGTCGTCTTCGGTCACTTGCTGACCGATGTGCGCGGCGCTTATGACGACATCTTGCCGAAATGGGTCTATTTGTTCTTATACACGTTCCACATGCCGTTATTCATCATGTTGAGCGGTTACTTCTTCTGGGAGAACCGCTATTTGCGCGTCATCCAGTTGTTCGTCGTCTACATCATCTGGCAGGTCATTCTCGGTTCCTGGTTCGCCTTCACCGAGGGCATCCCGCTCTTGTCGCTCGAGAACCCGGGGCTGAACATCTTGACGCCGTATTGGGCGCTTTGGTATTTGATGGCGATCATCGTTTGGTACGTCATCACCCCATACGTGACCCAGTTGAAAGGATACGTGCTGTACGCGCTCCTCTTCGCGCTCTTATTCGGCTTCCAGGCCGAGTCGACCGGTTTTTTCGCGCTCCGGAAAGTCATCATGTTCTATCCGTTCTTCTTGATCGGGAACTGGATGAGCGAACGGAACACGATGAACTTCTTCGAGTTGCCGAAGCGGGCCGAGCAACGGAACCGGTATCGAATGGGTGGCTTCGCCGTCTTCACGACGCTCACGCTCGGGCTGCTCGCCTCGATGAGTTTTCAAAGCGAGAGCGCGTTCTATCATATCGGCAACTTGTTCAAGTTCCGGTTCGCCTATGAGACGGCGGTGCCGGAGGCCATCTGGAGCGGGCCGTTCGCCTTCTTGATCGTCTACACGGTGTCGATCCTCATGGCGATCAGTTTTGCGCTCATCATTCCGGGTCGCGAGCTGCCGGTCATCACCCGGGCCGGGAAATATAGTCTCTACATTTATTTGGTGCACGTCTTCCTCGTCGTCGCCTGGAAGGCGTTCGTGCCGGCCGGTTTCATGCCGACGTCGTGGCTCCAGTTGCTCGTCTTGTTCGGCGTCGCCTTCTTGATCGTCCTGGTGATTATCAGCCCGCCGGTCGTCAAGCTATTGAAGCCGCTCGTCGAGATCGACGTCCGCCGGGTCCAAGATGTGAAGGACGCAAAACCGTAAACCCTTTTCTAAATGGCGTTTTTCCGCTACACTTTATAAAGGGAAGCGAAACTAGAGTTAAGGAAGTGACACCATGCCATACGAAAATGGAATGCATAGCACAGAAGGAGACGTCAACGTCTCACGTCACGTCGTCGAAATGATTGCCGCTGTCGCGGTCAAAGAGACGAAATATGTGTCGTTCACGCAAGAAGATACGAAATTGTCGGAGCGCGCGCTCATGAAGCACGTCAAAGTCGACGAGTCGTCAGAAGGCGTCACGATCAACTTGTCGCTCTACATCGCCTACGGTCAGTCGATCGTTAAGACAGTGACGGCCGTGCAGGAACGCATCACGCAAGACATGGACACGATGCTCGCGATGACACCGCTCTCGGTGAACGTGAAAGTCGTCGGCATCCAGTTATGAGCAGTGGGAGAGGCGCATGCTTCTCCTACTTTTTTATTTTTTTGCGAAAGCGGTTGCATGATGATGGCTTTTTCATTTATAATAGAAATCGAACAAGTGCAACCGTTTGCATCAATGACCAATCGTGCAACGGGTACTTGTCAAGTTCCCTTAATGTAGTCTGACGACAGAAACATTAGAAGGAAAGGCGGAAAGCATGTATGTCGACGATTGAAGCAGTCATTTTTGATTTGGACGGTGTCATCACTGACACTGCGGAGTACCATTACCTCGCTTGGAAACAACTTGGAGAAGAGCTCGATATTCCGTTTGACCGTGAGTTCAATGAGACGCTGAAAGGCGTGAGTCGGACGGACTCGCTCGAGCGCATCCTCGCGCTCGGTGGGAGACAGGACGATTTCACACCGGATGAGAAAGCGGAACTCGCACAGAAGAAGAACGAGCATTACGTTGAACTCATTCAGCACATCTCTTCAGCCGATTTGTTGCCGGGCATCATTTCATTCCTCGATGAAATCAAAGAGGCTGGTCTCAAAATCGGAATGGCATCGGCTTCTAAAAACGCATTCGCGGTTGTAGACGCACTTGGTGTCCGTCATTACTTCGATCACATTGTCGATGCAGCAACTGTCGCCGAATCGAAACCACATCCCGAAGTGTTTTTGAAGGCTGCCTCTGCCCTTGGCGTGAAACCCGAACATGCCATCGGCGTTGAAGACGCAGCCGCAGGCGTAACTGCAATCAAAGCGGCAAACATGTTTGCTGTCGCCGTCGGGGAAGAATCGATGCTTGGTCATGCAGACCTCATCGTCGCTTCGACCGACGAACTCTCGCTCGCACGCATCCTCGAACGCGTCGGCGAGTAAAGACTACGATCATCTTCCGTGAGATGACGACTGCCCCGAACAGTCGTCATCTTTTTTGTTGGTCCAAAAGGCCTAAAATAGATAGGAATGCCTAAAAGTAGATGACAAGTACATTACAAAACCGTTACACTTTTATGTGGGACAAGTAATAACTGGCAATAATTGATGAATTTGGGTAATGGGGAACATCAATTAGGTGTAGAGGAGGATTTGTGTATGGAATCTACGGGCGTCAATGAAAATATTTATCGGGAACTGATGGAAATCGAAGAGTCGTATCGTCAGTTGCAGCGTCGGGCGGAGTACTTGATTTCGGAGTTAAACCGGAACAAGCGCGAAGAGGAATCACTCCTCGATCCGGCGAAACGAATGCGTCCACGTCGCGTCAATCAACGCTATCCGCTCGAGGTCTACGTCCATCAGGTAACAGACCTGTTGAAGGAGCGGAAGACGATGAGCGTGCGAGACATCCAGATGGAGCTCGAATTGCGCTACCGACATCATATTAGTAATATTTACCAATTGATGGTGAAAATCGAATCGGTCAATCCTGATATCAAAAAGATTGGCCGCGGCTTGTATACATACGAGGCAACGGATGAAGTGGCGACACATCCGGCCCACGCCTGAACGTGACCCGACGAGACGACCTCGTCGGGTTTTTTGGTTGTAACATTTCTGATACGTCTCGCCTCACGGGAAATATGCTATAATTCGCCAGAGTCTATTTTTTTATGAGAGAGGAACGTTGGCCCATGTTATGGATTGCCATGTTGGTCAGTTTTGTGATGGCCATCTTGATCACGCCGCTCGTTCGCCGATTTGCTTTTCTGATCGGAGCGGTCGATCACCCGAACGCCCGAAAAGTACATTTACGGACGATGCCACGGATCGGCGGCCTCGCCATCTTCATCGCTTTTTTCATCGGCTACGCCCTGTTGCTGCCGACGAGTCGATATAACGATGCCATCTTAATCGGGGCGGTCGTCATCCTCTTGACGGGTCTCATTGATGACCGGTTCCAGTTGACGGCCCGCGTCAAGCTGATGGGACAGATGATCGCGACGGTCATCGTCTTGAATGCAGGCATGCGCATCGAATTGATTAACCTTCCGTTCGACCAGCAGCTTTATCTCGGGTCGTGGAGCATCCCGGTGACGGTGCTTTGGTTGATCGGGATCACGAACGCGATCAATTTGATCGACGGTCTCGACGGTCTCGCCGCAGGCGTCTCGAGCATCGCCCTCGGAACGATCGCCTTGCTCGCCATCATCCAAGGCAACGTCTATTTGACGATGATGGCGTTGTTGCTCCTCGCGAGCACGCTCGGTTTTCTCGTCCATAACTTCTATCCGGCGAAGATCTTCATGGGGGACACGGGGGCGCTCTTCCTCGGCTATATGCTCGCCGTGTTCTCCTTGATCGGGTTCAAGAACGTAACGCTGTTCTCGCTCGTCGTGCCGGTGCTCTTGCTCGGACTGCCAATCTCGGACACGATCTTCGCGATCGTCCGCCGGCTCGTCCAAGGGCGTCCGCCGATGTCGCCCGATAAGTCGCACATGCATCACCAGTTGATTGACATGGGCTTCACGACGCGGCAGGCCGTTCTGCTCATGTACGGGATGACGTTCTTCTTCGGTATCGCCTCGATTCTGTTCGCGAAGACGACGATGCTCGGAGCGATCATCACGTTCGTCATCGTGCTCATCGTCATCGAGCTGATCGTCGAATCGACCGAATTGATTCACCCGAACTATAAGCCGATCATCCAGACGTCTAGGCGTCTGCTCGGCCGGCCGAAGACATGATCAGACATATAAAAACGACCGGGGACGCGTGTCCTCGGTCGTTTTTTGGTCGTCAGTACGTCGTCGTCTCGCTGAACCCCTCTTCGGTGTCCATCAAGCCATTATCCGTCTCCGTCTCGGAGTCCTCCGCCGTCACCGGCAGGCCGAGCTCGGTCTTCAAGAGCGATCGTTTCTCGCTCAAATCGGCCGGGTCGAGCTCGTAATAGTAGACGCCACCGATCGTCAAATCGCCGCCTGCGAGCGTCTCCTGGTTGAACGAGCGGAGCGACTTCGTATACGGCTGCAACTGTGACGCCTCAGCGAGCGACATGTTCGTTCGGATGTTATCGCCGACCGCATTCATGATCCGGTTGAGCTTCGTGAACGAATTGATCGTCGTCGCCTCGTTGATGATGGCCTCGAGTACTTGCTGTTGACGTTTCGCGCGCCCGACGTCACCCTCGGGATCGTCTTTGCGCATGCGCGCGTAGGCGAGCGCTTCTTTGCCGTTTAACGTCTGGACGCCTGGTTCAAGTTCGACGTTACCGGTCGCCCGGCCCGAGATTGGGACGAGCACATCGACCTCGACACCGCCGACCGCATCGACGAGATCCTCGATGCCGTCAAAGTTGATTGTCGCGTAGTAGTCGATGGGGATGTCGAACAGCTTCTCGACCGTCGCGATCGTCGTGTCGATACCGCCGTAGGCATACGCATGGTTGATCTTGTCCTTGAACTCGCTGCCATCCGTGACGATATCGACGTATGAGTCACGCGGGATGCTGACGAGTGTCACTTGGCGCGATTCCTTGTTGAACGTCGCCACCATGAGCGAGTCGGTCCGTCCTTCTTCGAGCGAGGCGCCGCCATCGACGCCGGCGAGCAAGACGGAGAAGTGATCTTTCGTCAGGTCGACCGTCTCTTCGCGACGGTCCGACTTGTCGCCGCGTGTCAGCTCGCTGTTCGTGTTCTCCGCCGTCTCGTTCGCCTTGAAGACGAAGTAGCCGAAGGCCGACCCGCCGATTAATAGGACGAGGCCGAGCACGAGCAGGACGATCTTCCACACGGGACGTTTCTTGCGGGAGTCTTGTTCCATGTCGTCTCCTCATTTCATTCGTTTCCTTTAGTATACGTGACCTACCGCACAAAATCACGTTCGATGATGCGCTGGTCCTGGGTCTCGAGTCCCCCTTGACCGTTCGTCAAATCGACGAGCCAGGCCATCGCGGCCTCGGTCTCTTCGACCGGTACCGAAATGTGGAACGTGACGGTGTCGGCGTAAACGATGTCATCGAGGAGGTACGATGATTGTCGCAATTCGTTCTCGACCTTGCCGATCCAACCGTAGTCGACGGTGAGCGTCAACCGTTGCATCGGGATGCGTTCGACGATGCCGACCGCGTCGAGCCCTTCGCTCACCGTGCCGCCGTAAGCGCGAATCAATCCGCCGCCACCGAGCTTGATGCCGCCGAAGTAACGGGTGACGACGACGACCGTATCTTTCAACTCGCGTTTCCGGAGCACCTCGAGCATCGGCAGCCCGGCCGTCCCGCTCGGTTCACCGTCATCGTTCGCTTTTTGGAACTCGTTGCGCGCGCCGATGATATAGGCCGAGCAGTTATGGTTGGCGCTCCAATGGGCCTTTTTGATAGCTTGGATGAACGCCTGCGCCTCTTCCTCGGACGTGACCCGTTTGAAGTGGGCGATAAATTTTGATTTTTGAATGACGACCTCGTATTCTCCGTCTTGTTTTATAGTATAATTTTGTTCAGCAGACATTTCTGAAAATTCTCCTTTCTATTTTTGAATATTTTTTTTAGAATTCAAGTAGGCGTCAACGCCTGATGCGGCGAATGGGAAGGAGAGCCTCCATTTTTTACTGTAAACGAACGTTCCGCAGTCGATAATAGGAATAGATGAAGACTTACTACCGAATTATTAGGGGATGGCATCGTGAATCATATTACCGATCGTACAGCTTTAGAACATATCATAACAAATATGATTGATACGGTGACGGAAAGTAAAGAGGAGATTGTCCGGATTACCGAGAGTTCGGCCAACGAGTATTCGTTGATTCAAAACGAACTGAAAGAGTTGACGCAAAAGATCGAGTTTTATATCGAGGAGTCGGAACGGCTCGACCTGCTCGTGAAAGCGGCGAAGAACAAACTCGTCCAAGTGAGCAAGAAGTTTCATATACATAGCGAGCAAGAGATCCGGGAGGCGTACGAACGCGCCAACCAAATGCAGCTCGAGCGCTTTCTCATCCAAAAAGAAGAGATGGCCGGCCAACAGCGTCGCAACGACCTCGAACGCCGCCTGCTCGTCCTCGAGGACACGATCGAACGGGCCGACAAACTCGTCAGTCGCGTCTCCGTCGTGCTGAACTTCCTTCGGGACGACCTGCAGCAAGAGTACTCCGACATGATGAAGAAGCAAGAGATGGCGATCAGCGTCTTCGAGGCGGCCGAACGTGAGCGGCGCCACCTCGCCCGTGAGATGCACGACGGACCGGCGCAATCGCTTGCTCACATCTTGATTCGGGCCGATTTGATCGAGAAGACGTTCGACAAGCGCGGGAAAGACGAGGCGTTCGCCGAACTGCACGAGCTCAAACGCCTCATCCGCGGTGCGCTCGTCGACGTCCGGCGACTCATCTATGACTTGCGTCCGATGTCGCTTGACGACCTCGGCTTCTTGCCGACGCTCGAACGGTACCTCCATCAGACGGAGGAGTATACGACCATCAAGACGCGGCTCAACTACCGGGGGTCTCGGGCCCGGTTGCCCGAGAAACTGGAGATCAACGTGTTCCGACTCGTCCAAGAGGCCGTCCAAAATGCAATCAAACACTCGAAGACGGCGGAGATCATCGTCAATGTCGAGCAAGCGCACGACGCGATACATATTCATGTACGAGACCATGGGGTCGGATTCGTACCGAGCACGATTGGCGAAGAGTCGTTCGGGATCGTGGGGATGCGGGAGCGGATCGAGCTGGTGAACGGAAGCATGACCATTGATTCGGAAGTCGGCAAAGGGACGGTCGTCCGCATGTCGATTCCAATCACGTAAGACAAGAACAAGGGGGAGTATCCAGATGGAACAATTACAAACACGCATCGCAATCGTGGATGACCATGAACTGTTTCGAGAAGGCTTGAAACGGATCTTTGATTTAGAGGACGAATTCACGGTCGTCGCCGAAGGGCGGACCGGTACCGAGGCGATTCGCATCGCCGCCGACCATAAGCCGGAGATCTTGATTCTCGACATCAACATGCCTGAACTGAACGGGATCGAGGCGACGAAACAGTTGTCGGTGCTGTCACCGGAGACACGCGTCCTCATCCTGTCGATCCATGACGATGAGTCATACATCACGCACGCGCTCGAAGCGGGCGCATCGGGCTTCTTGCTCAAGGAAGTCGCCTCGACCGAGCTCATCTCGGCCGTGCGTTCGGTCGCGAAGGACGGGGCTTACCTGCATCCGAAAGTGACGACGAACGTCTTGAAAGAATACCGTCGTCTGCTCCAATTCAAAGGCGAACAGGCCGGCCGTAACGTCGAGAACCGGACCGATGACCCGGTCTACCAATTGTTGTCGCGCCGTGAAGTCGAAGTGTTGCACTTGCTCGCCGAAGGTCGTTCGAACCGCGACATCAGCGACATGCTGTTCATCAGCGAGAAGACGGTCAAGAACCACGTCTCGTCGGTGCTCCGCAAGATGGAAGTGAACGACCGCACACAAGCCGTCGTCGACGCCATCCGCCGCGGATGGGTCGAGATTTGACCTCGACCGATGCAATACATCGTTTTTATGCTACAATATGGAATGGAATCCACATTCAATTGGAAAACGAAACGATGTAAAGTGAGGATATAATAGCATGGGAAACATAGCCATTTTGACCGACAGTACCGCCTATTTGCCGGCCGAATTTTGTGAGCGCCACGACGTCCACGTCGCCCCGCTCAGTGTGATCTTTGACGGGGAGTCGTTCCGCGAAGCCGTCGACATCACGACCGAGGCTTTTTATGACCGGATCGAGGCAGGGAACTTGCCGACGACATCCCAGCCGAGCATCGGGGAGACGATCGAATTGATTGAACGTCTCCCGGACGAGGTGACGGACGTCGTCGCCATCACGCTCTCGAGCGGGATCAGCGGTACGTACCAGTCGATGATCGCCTTGAACGACATGGTCGACGTCAACGTCCACGCGTTCGACTCGGAAATCTCATGTATGCCTCAAGCGTTCCTCGTCGAAGAGGCAATCCATTTGCGTGACGCCGGCGCGTCGGCGCAGGAAATCATGGCTCACCTTGAAAAGATGCGCGAGTTGATTCGTGCGTACTTCGTCGTCGATGACCTCGACCACCTCCAACGAGGCGGGCGGCTCAGCGCGGCGCAGGCGCTTGTCGGATCGTTCCTTCAAATCAAGCCGGTGCTTCACTTCCAAGACCGGTTGATCGTGCCGTTCGAAAAAATTCGGACGTACAAGAAGGCGGTCCGCCGCATCGAAGAGATGATGGAACAGTCGATCAAGGGCGACGGTGCAGGCTACTGTATCGGGATCATCCACGCCAACTGCCCGGACCGTCAGGCCGAGGAGATCGCATCGATGAAACAGAAGTTCCCACAGGCCCATGTCACGGGCGGTCATTTCGGACCGGTCATCGGGACACACCTTGGACCTGGTGCGATCGGCATCACGTGGTATCGCCGCGAGTGGTAAACAAAAGACGGCCATCTGGTCGTCTTTTTCGATAGAGAGGAGTGAGTCTGTGGCCAAATATCGTCAAATCTATGAGCGCCTCGCCGAGCGGATGAAGACTGGGGAGTACGCAGCGGAATCGAAGTTGCCGTCCGAGACCGAGCTGATGCACGAGTATGAGGCGAGCCGAGGCACGGTCCGGAAAGCGCTCGACCTGCTCCAAGAGCACGGTTACGTCCGGAAGCATCACGGGAAAGGTGTGTTCGTGCTGCGACGCGACCAAATCGAGTTCCAGTTCAACGGCATCGTCAGTTTCTCGGAAGTGTACGCCAGCATGCTCGGCCGCTCGATCCAGACGTCGGTCGCCTCGTTCGAGGACATCGAGGCACCGGCTTGGCTCGCCGAGCGAATGAATTTGCAGCCGGGGACACGGATGTACCGAATCGAACGGGTCCGAAACTTCGACGGGGAGAATGTCATCCTGGACGTGAACTATTTCGTCAAAGACCTCGTGCCCGGCCTGACAGAAGAAATCGCCGCGCAATCGATTTACGCCTATGTCGAGCACGAGCTCGGGATGCAAATCAGTTACGCCAAGCGGAAGATTGCGGCCGAGGACGTGACCGAGCTCGACCGGCTGCGACTCGACCTCCACGATTACGAGTACGTCATCGTCATCACGAACGACACGTTCCTGTATGAAGGAAGACAGTTCGAATATACGGAATCCCGCCACCGGCTCGATAAGTTCCAGTTCAGCGACGTGGCGCGCCGCTAATGCCCCTTCTTCGGAAGGGGTCTTTTTTCGTTTTGAATCGGGACAAGAGGGAACAAAAATAGTGAACGCCTGTCACGAATTTGTCACTCTTAACTCATATAGATAAGTTGTTGACAGAACTCGTCTATATAAGTTACACTTTGTTTGTACTCATAAGTAACCGTTTTCAAAAAACGCTTTCAAACAAAGGAGGCCAACAAATATGAAGGCAGATTATCGTCAAATCGCCGCGGATATCCTTGAAGCCATCGGGGGCAAGGATAACGTCGACAAAGCGGCGCACTGTGTCACGCGACTCCGTCTTTCGTTGAAGGACCAGTCGCTCGTCAACGAAGCAAAAGTAAAAGAAGCCGATCTCGTCAAAGGCGCATTCGAGAACTCGGGTGTGTATCAAGTCGTCATCGGAGCCGGTGACGTCGAACGCGTCTACGCCGAATTCATCAAACTCGCCGGGCTCGAAGCGGCGACGGTCGCCGAGGTCAAATCGGCCGGCGGTAAGAAGATGAACCCGCTCCAAAAACTCGTCAAAGTGTTCTCGGACGTGTTCATGCCAATCATCCCGGCCATCATCGTCGCCGGTCTGTTGATGGGGATCAACAACTTGCTCGCGTCAGAAGGACTGTTCGTCGAGGGGGCGACGCTGATCGAGGCGTACCCGAACCTGCAAGGACTTTGGGATCTCATCAATATGATGGCGAACACGGCGTTCGTCTTCCTCCCGGCGCTCGTCGGTTGGTCGGCGACGAAACGGTTCGGCGGCAGCGAAGTGCTCGGGATCGTCATGGGTCTCTTGCTCGTCCACCCGGACCTCTTGAACGCCTGGGGTTATGGGCAGGCGGCGCTTGAAGGCGACGTCCCGACGTTCAACATCCTTGGCTTGTTTGAAATCGAGAAAGTCGGCTATCAAGGTCAGATTCTTCCGATTTTGGCAGCGGCCTTCATTTTGAGCCATATCGAGATGTTCTTGAAAAAGCATGTCCCGAACGCGATTCAATTGCTCGTCGTACCGATCACGACCATCGTCGTCACCGGTTTCCTCGCGCTCGCGATCGTCGGACCGGTCACACGTGGAATCGGGAACGTCATCGCGACGAGCCTCGTCAACGTGTTCGAAGTCGTACCGGTCGTCGGTGCGCTCTTGTTCGGACTGTTCTACGCACCGCTCGTCGTCACGGGGATGCACCACTTGTTCATCGCAATCGACCTTCAGCTCATCGCGGAAACGGGCGGTACGTTCATCTGGCCGATGCTCGCCTTGTCGAACATCGCTCAAGGCTCGGCTGCACTTGCCATGTTCTTCGTCTATAAGCACAATGCAAAACAAAAGAGTATGGCGTCGACATCAGCCATCTCGGCTTACTTCGGGATCACCGAGCCGGCCATGTTCGGGGTGAACTTGCCGAACAAGTTCCCGTTCTACTCGGCGATGATCGGGTCGGCGATTGCCGCTATCTTCATCACCTTGAACGACGTCCAAGCAATCGGGATCGGGGTCGGAGGTCTACCAGGCTTCCTTTCCATCTTCACCGATAAAATCTTGCTCTTCATCGTCGGGATGATTATCGCGATCGTCGTCCCGTTCGTCTTGACGTTCGTCTTGTCGAAACGTTACATGAAAAAAGGCGAAATCGAAGAAAACAAAGTCGCATAAGAAGATGACTGACAAGGGGAGGGACGGAGGTTCTTCCCCTTTTCCTGTACAAATGAAAACTCTTACAAAAGGAGACTACACTTATGACACCATCAAACTGGCGCAAATCCGTCGTCTATCAAATCTATCCGAAAAGCTTCTATAGCCCGGAAGGCAATGCCACCGGCTCCATCAAAGGGGTGACGGCGAAGCTCGATTATTTGGCCGAGCTTGGCATCGAATATATCTGGATGACGCCGGTGTACAAGTCGCCGCAAAACGATAACGGCTACGACGTCAGCGACTATTACGCGATCGACCCTTCGTACGGGACGATGGACGACCTCGATGAGCTCGTCCGTGAGGCCGAGGCGCGTGGTATCGGGCTCATGATGGACATCGTCGTCAACCACTCGTCGACCGAGCATGAGTGGTTCCAGAAGTCGCTCGCCGGCGACGAGCGCTACCGCGACTATTACATCTGGCGCGACGAGCCGACGAACTGGGAGTCGAAGTTCGGCGGCAACGCCTGGAAGTATGACGAGAAGAGCGGCCAATATTACCTCCACTTGTTCGACGTGACCCAGGCCGACTTGAACTGGGAGAACGAGCAGATGCGCGAGGACGTCTATGAGATGATGCGCTTCTGGCGTGACAAGGGCATCAAAGGGTTCCGCCTCGACGTCATCAACTTGATCTCGAAGCAGCAAGAGTTTCCGGAAGACGACTCGGACGGCCGCAAGTTCTACACAGACGGTCCGCGCATCCATGAGTACTTGAAAGAGATGAACCGCGAAGTGTTCGACGGCCACGATGTCATCACGGTCGGCGAGATGTCGTCGACGACGCTCGACCATTGCGTCCGTTACTCGAGCCCGGACGAGCGCGAGCTCAGCATGACGTTCAGCTTCCATCACTTGAAAGTCGACTATCCGAACGGCGAGAAGTTCGTCGCTGCCCCGTTCGATTTCATCCAATTGAAAGACATCATGTCGACGTGGCAGGAAGGGATGCACGGCAAGGGATGGAACGCCATCTTCTGGTGCAACCACGACCAACCGCGCGTCGTCAGCCGCTTCGGCAACGACACCGACCACCGTGTCGAGAGCGCGAAGATGCTCGCGACAGTGCTCCATGGTCTTCAAGGGACGCCATATATTTATCAGGGCGAGGAAATCGGGATGACGAACCCGGGCTTCGACTCGCTCGACGAGTATCGTGACATCGAGACGCTCAACGCCTATAACTTGAAGCGCGAACAGGGCGTGTCCCATGAGGACATGATGGCCGCCATCAAACAGAAGTCGCGGGACAACTCGCGGACGCCGATGCAGTGGGACGCGACGCCGCACGCCGGCTTCACGAGCGGGACGCCGTGGATCAACGTGGCGCCGAACTATACGGACGTCAACGTCGAGACGGCGCTCGACGACCCGAACTCGGTGTTCTACCACTACAAGAACTTGATCTCGCTCCGGAAAGAGTTCGACGTGTTGACGGACGGGGACTACACGCTCCTCACACCGGACGCGCTCGACGTCTGGGCATACACGCGGAAGACGGCAGACGAGGAAGTGCTCGTCGTCGCCAACTTCTACGGGCCCGAGACGACGTATGAGATCCCGGCAGGTTTCACGCAGGCCGAGGTCGTCAGCCATAACTATGACGTGCCCCAGCTCGACGGGACGACGTTGTCGCTCCGGGCGTACGAGGCGATCATGTTCTACAAACAACATTGAGTGTCAGGAGGCGTTCCATGCGGGCGCCTCCTTTTAGTTGCCGAATGAGGGACTCTCAAAATGGGGATCGTTCCAATAGAGGTGTCCCTCGAGCCTGTCGAGGAACATGTGGATAGGATTTACTCTACATCAACGTCTAAGGTGGGTGAGATAAAAGGTTCCTCCGGGTCGTTGGAGGAACCTTTTTAGTCGTTCAAACGTTGCTTTAGGCGTGCTAAAAGATGAGGGGAGTCGAGGTCGCTATATCGAATTCCTTCCGCATAACGTTCGATGCCATCTACCGTGATTTGCAGCGTGATGGCATGGAAGGGAACACTGTTCTCGTCAGCGACACGTTTCACGTCACGCAGTAAACCCATCACTTCTTCAAAGGTATAGGATTGATCTTCCGCATGAAGGAAGAGGAGACCGTAGCGCGCCCCATAAAACTCGACGTCGACGGGTTGATCGATTTGCAAGTCATTCGTATCAATCGCCAGCTCCACCTCGTCGCTCCACGTTGAACTAGGGAGCTCAACCATGAAATCGATGCGGTCTGAAAAGCTTGGTGCGATGAACTGTTGAACAGCAGCGTTATAAGCGTCACTGATCCGTTGGTGTGTGTTTTCCTTTGACACGACATCTTCTTCATAGCTGTCATCGACGACTTTTCCGCTTCGGGTGATTCGTATCACGAACTCGGTATCGGTGCTTGTACGAGAAGTCATCGTCACATAATATTTTGGGTCGTATAGCGATAAGTACATGACATCCGCTACGTGAAGCGACAAGTCCGGATACGTGACGTGAACATACTCCTCTGCTGCTTCGATTGCGCGTTGCTCAGCTTTGTCGCTCCCGTCAAAGACATACCAGCACCACCATCCGAAGCAGAAGACCCCGAGCATACCTAAACCGGTCAAGATGTTGTGGATGGGTCGTTTGAACATGATTTTCTCCTCATTTCCAATAAATGGTCTATTTTCAGTATAGTCAATCGTTTCAACTTTCACCTCGGTCTACAGCATGATATGAGTGGACATCCCATCGTTATCCGTCGTTGTTCCATCGACGAACAGGACATGTGGATGTGATGGTAATATGCTAGCGTCAATAGAAAAAGGACTGATCTTATGGGCCAACTGATCGTGTCATCAAACGGAACTCCTGCCATCCGCTTCGGCGTCTGCCAGCGCTGTCTAAGTGCGGACACGCGTTCATTCACATGCCACCACGGTGCGTGCCGCTATTGCCGGAATTGCCTCCATCTCGGTCGTGTCTGTCAATGTGACCGTCTTCAGGAAGAAGATGTCACGACACCGGTCGAATCGACGGAACTCGTCATGCCGTTCGAACTGTCGGCCAATCAAAGACGTGTGAGCCGCCAACTGCTCGATTGGTGGGAAGCACGGACGAGCGGACTCGTTTACGCCGTCTGCGGTGCCGGGAAGACAGAGATGACGTTCCCCGTCATCGCGCGCGTCGTGAATGACGGGAAGCGTGTCCTCATCGTCTCCCCGCGGCGTGACGTCGCCATCGAATGGGCCGACCGGCTCGAGACGGCCTTCTCCGTCCCGATCACGCGGCGCTATGGGGGTGGGGATAAGGACACGATTGGGATGATCACGGTCGCGACAGCGCCGTTGCTCTTGAATTTACGACATGTGTTCGATTACGTCCTCGTCGATGAGTCTGATGCTTTCCCGTTCGCCTTCGACCTAGCACTCTGGTGGATGCTCCGCCGAGCCGGAAAAGGTCTATTTCTGTTCGTGACGGCGACACCGACCGTCTGGCAACGTCAGTTCCCGACCGTGCATCTGTCGCGCCGCTACCATGGCCATGACCTGCCCGTGCCACGGCTCGTCCGTGAGACGGAGCAGGCCATCCTCGACTTCTGTCGGCGATACGATGGGTCCCCACGTTTGTTGTTCGTCCCGACGAAGCCGGACCTCATCCGCTATGGCGAACTGCTTGAAGTGTACGGATTCGTATACAAGGCCGTCTCGGCCGACACGGGCGAGCGGACGGACGTGCTCGAATGGCTGCAGGCGAAGAGCGGAATCGTGCTCGCGACGTCGATTTGGGAGCGGGGCATGACCGTGACCGGGGTCCACGTCGCCATCCTCGACAGCAGTCACGCCTTGTTCTCGTCCCGCGCCCTCATCCAGATGGCGGGTCGGGCCGGACGGAAACCTGACGCACCGACCGGGGACGTCGTCTTCTTCTATCACGAGCGCACGTTCCGGCAAGACCGGGCCATCCGCGAAATCGAGGAGGCAAACCGGCGATGAACTGTCTCGTCTGTCGGAAACCGTTCGCCGTCCCGTGGAGCCCGGCGACATTATTAAAATATGACTGGGTCTGCCCGGACTGTGACGCCATGTTCACGCCGCTTGAACCGGGTTGTCCGCGCTGTGGGCATCCGACCGAGGATGGGGCGACGTGTGACGACTGCGTCCGTTGGCTCGGTCTCGGGCTCGACTTGACCGTCCGCTCGCTCTTCGCCTATGACGAGGCGGGCGCAAATTGGCTCCATCGCTATAAATTCGGCGGTGATGTCGCCTTGGCGAATCAGATGCGCTCGGTACTCCGGAAGACGCGGGAACCAGGTGCCGTCTATGTGCCAATCCCGCTCAGCGAGGAGCGGTTGCGGACGCGGCGTTTTAATCAGGCGGAGGTGCTCGCCCAGATGATCGGGCCGACGAAACAGGTGCTCGTAAAAACCGAGGTTTCAAGTCAGCGTGAACTTGGGAAAGAAGAAAGGCGGCACCGTACGAATCCGTTCACTGTACAGCAGTTGCCGCGCTGTGGCAAAATTGTCCTCGTCGACGACGTCTACACGACCGGGACGACGCTCCATCAGGCGGCGCTCACCTTGCGTCAGGCCGGGGTAGAACAAGTTTCTGCCGTTTGCCTGTTCCGGACGCTAAACAAATCAAAAATGCGTCCGATATAAAGGGCAGAGGTGAATGACTGTGGAAGCAACAACTTGTCAAACGTGCGGACGGCTGTTCATGAAACAAAGCCGCTCGCCTTACTGCCCATCCTGTGCGGAAGTCGATTTCCAAAACTTCTTGAAAGTCCGGGACTTCATCCGCGAACCCGCCAACAAACAGACGACGATCGGAGCCCTCGTCGAAGCGACGAACGTCTCCGAACTTGATATCACGCGATACATCCAGGAAGGACGCCTGATCATCAAAGACAACCCGTCACTGAACATCGCCTGCATCCGTTGCGGCAATCCGACGAACCAAGGAAAGGTATGCGCGGGTTGTCAGACCGACATGCAGCAAGAACTGAAAGGGCTACAAGCCACCGTCACGAAACAAAGCGCTCGCGCTTATCGTTTGGATTAACAACTGAGAAGAGGGGGGACACGTATGCGCATCGATTCTGCAAAGTGGGTACACTTACCGAACACTTATGAGAAGAAAACGCAACCTGAGACGAAGCCCGAGCTGACACGCCAAACGGACCAACTATCGATATCGGCCGAAGCCCGCGCCCGGTTTGAAGAACCGGTGAAACATCCGGAGCGTCTGGAGAAGATCAACGCCTTGAAGGCGGAGATTAATGCCGGGACGTATGCACGGGACGCGCGCGAAATCGCCAAACGCTTTCTACAAGGATGAATGAAAGCGGGGTCCGAGGGAGACCTTCGCATAAATATGATGGCACGGAAGCTGACTAAACAAGGGACACCCTTTCTTTAGTCGGCTCTTTTTTTGGAAAAAGGAGAGACTTATGCTCACATTACATACACGCTTGCTCGAACTCGCTTATGACAAAGAACGCTTGCTCGTCAACGGAGATATGCCCGCTTTTAGCGCGCTCGTCAAGGAAGAAGCGACACTCGTCCGACAAATCAAACAAAAAGAGGCGGAACGACTTCAAGGAACGTATCATTTGGACGATGAAGAGAAGGAAGCGTTACGACCGGTCGTCCTCGAGCTCAAACGGCAGAACGAATTGAACGCCGTCTTGCTCGAACAGTCGCTCCGGTATATTGAATGGCATTTGGACATGCTCATGCCAGAGGCAGATGATTTCACGTACGGCCAACAAGCGCTCGAGACGCGCTCGTTCAGCCGGGATGTATAAGGAGGAAGTTTGATGGGCTCAACATTTATGGGATTAGAGACGGCGCGCCGCAGTTTGACGACGCACCAATGGGCGCTCCAGGCGACAGGGAACAACGTCGCCAACGCCTCGAACCCGGGTTACTCGCGCCAACGCTTGTCGCTCGGCATGACCGAACAACTCAGCGTCAACTTCGGGGGAACGAAGGCCGGGCAGTTCGGGACAGGTGTCCGTGGCGAGACGCTCGCCCGGATCCGTGACTTGATGATTGATCAACAGTACCGTGACGAGAAAGTGAAAAATTCGTTTTACGCGACGAAAGAAGCGGCATTCGGTCGCATGGAAGACATCATCAACGAACCATCGGAGAACGGGCTTGCAAAAGCACTTGACTTGTTTTGGGGCTCGCTCCAAGATTTGTCGGTCAACCCGGACGACACCGGCGCGCGCAGTGTCGTGCGTCAACGGGCGATGACGCTCACGGAGACATTCAACTATATGTCGTCTTCGCTCACGAAAGTACAAGATGATTTGAAATCAGAAGCCGACGTCGTCATCAAGAAAGTGAACGATCTTTTGAAGAAGATTAGTGAAGTCAATCGTCAAATCGGGGATGCTGAGCCGATTGGGGTTCTCCCGAACGAACTGTATGACGAGCGCGACCGCTATATGGACGAACTCGCCCAATATATCGAGTTCGATCGCAAACCGATCGATTACTTGAACGGCGAAAAACGCGGTAACTCGCAACTGATGGCCGAGGGACGGATTGATATCGTCGTTAATATCGGAACGAAAGAGGCGCCGAATAATGTGAAGCTTGTTGACGCCATCGGAGGAGGGGTCGGGAAATTTGACGGCCTCGAATTAACAAATGCAGCAGGTACGGTGACAATGCTAACTCACGCTGATATTCCGAACGGGAAGTTGAAAGCACTTGTCGAGATGTATGGTGAAAATGAAAGTGAAGGGGTTGACGGCGCATTCACTGTCATGTTGAAAGACTTAGATGCGATGGCGCTTCAATTCGCAACTGCCTTCAATACCGCACACAGCGGCAATATCGATGGAGCAGGTGTCGCTGGTACGAATCAATTTTTTAAAAATATGACGAGTGCCGCAGATATTGCTGTCGGGGATGCGATTATGAAGAACCTTGACTTAATTGCTGCCTCGAAAGATGGCAATATAGGAGATGGCAGTGGAGCATTGGCACTCGCTGATTTAAAAAATCAAGTATTGTCATTCACTGATGGATCGGTCACGACGAATGCCTCAATTGGTAAATATTATCAAAACATCATCGGCAATATGGCGGTATCGGCTAGCCAAAGCGGTAGTCTCGCGAAGAGTACGTTCGCGCTCATGGCGAGTTCGGATCAGCGCCGCCAATCGGTGAGCGCTGTCTCACTCGACGAAGAGATGACGATGATGATTCAGTACCAGCACGCTTATAATGCGGCGGCGCGGAACATAACGGCTGTTGACGAGATGCTCGACAAAATTATTAACGGCATGGGTGTCGTAGGGAGGTAATAAATAATGCGTGTTACACAGACGATGCTCACACAGACGAATTTGAAACATTTATCAAGTAGCTATAATACGCTCGCTCGTGTCCAAGAGCAACTCATCAGCGGGAAGCGAATTCAAAAAGCGTCTGAGGACCCGGTCGTGGCGATGCAAGGCATCCGCTATCGGACGGAGGTGCGTGAAGTCGATCAATTCCGTCGCAACGTCAGTGAGGCGACGAGCTGGATGGATTTGACGGATTCAACGTTGAATGAAGTGACGGAAGCCGTCAAACGGATTCGTGAACTGACGACGCAAGCGGCGAACGATACGTATGAATCGTCACAACGTCAAATTATTAAGAGCGAGATTGACCAACTCGTCGAACATATTGGTTCGCTCGCGAACTCGAAAGCCGGCGAGAAATACATTTATAACGGGACGAAGACGGATGCTCCACTCATCGATATCGAGAGTTTGAAAGCCTATTTGGCGAGTACGGATCCAGATGCGCCTGTTGCCGATATTTATGAGAGCGGGGCTGTTCCCGCCGCTAGCGGTGAAATCAAATTTGAAGTGTCAAAAGGGATCACGGTTCAAGTGAACATGCAGCCGGAAACCGTCTTCGGTGAAGAACTGTTCAAAGGGTTGCGTGACTTGAGTTTGGCGCTTCAAGACCCGACGAAGACCGGGCAAGACTTCTCGACAATGCTCGGTACGCTCGATACACTCGGGCAAAGCTTGATCACAGAGCGGGCTGAACTCGGGGCTCGCGCAAACCGGCTTGAACTCGTCGACAACCGTCTCCAAGACCACGAAATCATCGCGAAGACGATCATGTCGAACAATGAAGATATCGATATCGAACGTGTCATCATGGAGCTCAAATCCCATGAAACGGTACACCGGGCCGCACTATCGGCCGGGGCCAGGATCATCCAGCCGACGCTCCTCGACTTCCTCAGGTAAGCCCGGATGAACCTGGCGAGACTTGAGATGCGGCAGACGCAAGCCGCGATCCAGATGACGTCGAACCGCCCCGTGCTCGAGATGAGACAAGGGCGGGCCGATTTGTCGATGACGCAAGGCAAGGTCGAGATGACGCAACAGACGAGACAAGGGACGCTCGAAGTCGATTCATCGGTCGCCCGCAGTGAGAGCAACTTGAAAGGCGCGCTCGAGCTCGGCCGCTACTTCGGCCAGCTCGGCGAACAAGGCGTGCGCGAGGCGACGAGCCAAGCGGCCCAAGAAGGCGATCAACTCATGCGCATCGAGAACGGCAATCCGATCCCGGGCATCGCCGCGAGTAAAGTGAATGACCCGTATCCGGTCGTCGACATGGACTTCATGCCGAAGTCGCTCGACCGCGTGAAGTTGACGTATACGCCGGCGGATGTCAAAATCGAGTGGAATCTGACGCCGGCACAGATTGATGTATCACTCACCCCGGCCGACATCTCGTTCACGCCATGGACGACGGACATCTCGCTCCGTCAACAAGCGTCGCTCGAGATGTGGCCGGTCGGTGGCATGTATGATGAGACGCGTTGAAAGTGAGGACAACCCATGTTCATTGAGACAGACTATTTTGGCAAGATCGAAGTAAATGAAGAAGAGACGATCTCGTTCGTCAGCGAGATTCCTGGCTTCCCGGACTCGAAGACGTTCACCCTCATCCCGTATGGGGACGAGCTCCCGTTCTGGTCGCTCCAGTCGCTCGAGGACCCGGCCTGCGCTTTCGTCGTGACGAACCCGTTCTGGCACAAGTCGGATTATGCGTTTGAATTGAGCGACGGCGCGAAAGGACAGCTCGGTATCGACGAGGCGGAGCACGTCTCGGTGTATGCCATCGTGACGCTCCGTGAGCCGTTCGACGCCTCGACGCTAAACTTGAAGGCACCGATCGTCATCGAGACGAAAGAGCGCCGTGGGAAGCAAGTCATCTTGGACGACGTCTACCCGGCCCGGTTCCCGCTTGGCGGCCAGAAAGCAGAGGTGCGCTGATGCTCGTATTGAAACGAAAACAAGGTGAGGCGATCCACATCGGCGACGATGTGACGCTCACCGTGCTCGCCATCGAAGGCGACCAGGTCAAGCTCGGCATCGACGCCCCGCGTCACATCGACATCCATCGGCATGAGGTATATGTCCAGATGCAAGTCGAGAACGAGTCGGCCCGCGACAGTGCCAACTTGATGAAACAAATGCTTAAAAACAAGTCGGAAGCGTGAGCTTTCGGCTTTTTAGCTGGCCTAAAATTTGGATGGGGTGACATGTGTCACTTTCGTACGATAGGATAGGAGAATGAAATAGCGGGAAAGGACGAGATAGTTTGGGTCAAGTCATCAACATCTTTTTCATCAATATCAGTATCATCTATCTCGTCTTGTCGCTGACGCTGTATCTCATGCGTCAGCTGTTGCCGATTCAGACGGGTTCGCCCTACGCGGTTCGGACCTGGTTCGGTCTCGCCATGGGGCTCGCGGCCGTGCTGTTGACGGTCAACTCGTTCCAAGTCGGGGAGGCGCGGGTCGACATGCGAATCATCCCGCTCGCGCTGTCGGCCACCTATGCCGGGCCGGTCGGGGTCGCCGTCACCATCGGACTGACGCTCCTCGGCCGCTTCGCCCTCGACGGCATGACCGAGCAACTCGTCCATTCGTTCGGCACGCTCGGGCTGTTCCTCGTCTTGTCGCTCGGGTTGAGTCGACTCGTGCTCCGGCGGGGCCACCTATACTCGGCCTATCTCGTGTTCGGGACTGTGCTCGTCTTGTTCCGAATCGCTGGCAACGTCCCGATGCACGCGTTCACGACGGTATTCTTGCCGTATTTTGCGATCACGTTCCTCGGCGGCTGGATGTGCTACTGGGTCGCAAAACAGATCGAGACGCATCTGCGCATGTTCCGGCTGCATACGCAGCGGGCGACGATCGACGAGCTGACCGGGCTCCCGAACCGGTATATGACGCTCGAACGGTTGAACGAGGTCGAGATGTCGGGTCTTCCCTTGGGCGCTGTTCGTCATCGACGTCGACCGGTTCAAACAGTTGAACGATACATATGGGCATCGGGCCGGTGACGCAGCGCTTCACCACATCGCCCAAACGTTACGGGCCAACTGTCCGGACGACGGCTTCGTCGGCCGTTACGGCGGGGAAGAGTTTTTGATGGTGCTCGAGGACGTGGACGATGTGAGGTCGATTGCCGACAACGTCGTCACGGTCGTCCGGGACACGCGGTTCTCGTTCGAAGGGACAGAGATTCCGATGACGGTGTCGCTCGGGGCCTCGCTCGCCGGGGCCGAGCCGGGCACGCTCGTCTTCGAACGGGCCGACGCCGCCCTCTATCACGCCAAGTCGAGCGGGCGCGACCAAGCAAAAATCGGGTAAACAAAAAATCGGTCCCAGAGGATCGATTTTTTTAGTGGATATTTTTCTTTTTGAACTGGCCGCCCCGGACGTCATGGATATTGCCGATGGCGAGGAACGCCTTCTCGTCATAGTCGTCGAGGATGTCTTTCAGTTTCGTCTCTTCGAGTCGGCTGATGACGGTGAAGACGACTTTCTTGCCGTCGCCCGTGTAGGCCCCTTCGCCGTGCAGATACGTTACGCCGCGGCCGAGCCGGTCCATGATGGCCTGACCGACGTCATCCGGCGCCGTCGTGATGATCCACGCCGCTTTCGACTGGTCGAGCCCCTCGAGGACGATATCGATCGTCTTGAAGGCGACGAAGTACGTGATGAGCGAGTACATCGCCCGGTCCCAGCTGAAGACGAACCCGGCCGTCCCGAGGATGAAGATGTTGAAGAACATGACGATCTCACCGACGGAGAACGGGAGCCGGTCCGTGAACGACACGGCTAAGATTTCGGTCCCGTCGAGCGACCCGCCGGCCCGGATGACGAGCCCGATGCCGGCCCCGAGCAGGAAGCCGCCGAAGACGGTCGACAAGAGCAGGTCGTCAGTGAACGGTTCGATCGTGTGGAGCAAGATCGTGAAGCCCGACATGAGCATGATGGCGATCAACGTGACGACGGCGAACGTCTTCCCGATCTGGCGATAGCCGAAGTAGATGAACGGCAAGTTGAACAGGATGAGCCAGATGGCGAGTTTCGTCTCCGTCAAATACGACGTGATGATCGAGACGCCGACGATGCCGCCGTCGATGATTTGGTTCGGGACGAGGAACGCCTCGAGCCCGATGGCGAAGATGAAGGAACCAATCAACAGGAGCAGCCCCTTGGCGAGGAGTTCGGTCGGTTTGATCGGATTGTGTTCACGTTTCAAACGGAGCACTTCTTCTGGAGATGGGGAAGGCATCGGTGGACGCTGCATCGGGGTCACTCCTTTTTTCTTTTTAGTATAGCAAACCTCACGCGGTAGGAAGCAGAAGCGGCAGACAATCTGACACAAGTTTTTGTCGATATCGTATATGTTATTTTACTATTATTTTATGCTAGACTAGGAAAGTTGATTTTTGAAGGAGGACATGATTCATGAAACGTGACAATCGAGCCTGGCTGATGGGCTTTCAAATCATTATGAATATCATCGGCGGGATGATCGCGGCGTACGGCCTCGAGTCGGTGTTGATTCCGAATAGCGTATCGGACGGGGGCATCACCGGCATCAGCATCGTCGTCTCCCAACTGACCGGTGTCCCGCTCGGCGTGTTCCTCGGAATTCTGAACATCCCGTTCGTCTACCTCGGCTATAAACAGATTGGGAAGAGCTTCGCGATCCTGTCGGTCACCGGCATCGCCTCGCTCTCGATCGGGACGCTTGTCATGCACCACGTCCCGACGATCATCGATGGGGACACGCTCCTCGTCACGGTCGTCGGCGGGATCATCCTCGGACTCGGGATGGGGCTGTCGCTCCGGAACGGGGGCGCGCTCGACGGCATCGACATGCTGGCCGTCCTGTTATCACGGAAGTTGCCGTTCGGGACGAGCGACTTGATTCTCTTCTTGAACGTGTTCGTCTTCATCGTCGTCTCGACGGTGTTCGGCCTACAAGGAGCGGTGCTATCGGCCATCGCTTACTTCATCGCCTCGAAAGTGATTCATATCGTCGAGGAGGGCCTGAGCGGCGCGAAGACGTTCAAAATCATCACGAGTGTACCGGACGTCATGGTCGAGACGGTGCGGGACCGGCTCGGCCGGAGCGCCACGCTCAACCAGATCCAAGGCGCCTACTCGAAAGAGTGCTATTACGAGATCACGTGCGTCATCAACCGGCTCGAGGAGCGGAAGATGAAAGAAATCATCAACCAAGTCGACCCGGAGGCGTTCGTCGTCGTGTACGAGGTGTCAGAGGTCAAAGGCGGAAATTTCCGAAAACGAGATATCCATTGAGACGAATCAAGCAGCCGGGCGCTGCTTGATTTTTTTATTTGAGGCAGGGAAACAGGCGACGGATAGGGAACAAGTCGGGATTCAGAAAGGAGAGAACGTATGCGTCCGCTAATATTAGGTGTGCTCGCCGCCTTGTTTTTCGCGAGCACGTTCGTGTTGAATGAATCGATGCAGGTCGGCGGGGGCAGTTGGGCGTATAGCGCCTCGCTCCGTTTCCTATTCATGATCCCACTGCTCATGATCGTCGTTTATCTCCGAGGTGGCATGACGCGGGTGCGCCGCGCCATCGTCGGTGAGCCGTGGCCGTGGCTCGTCTGGGGGACGGTCGGCTTTGGTCTGTTTTACGTCCCGATCTGTCTCGCCGCCGAGGTCGCCCCGCCTTGGCTCATCGCCGGTACGTGGCAAGTGACGATTATCGCCGGGGCGCTGTTGTCACCGCTCTTCCGTCGGAATGACGGGACGCAGGAACAGATCCCGTGGACGGCGCTACGTTTTTCCGGCATCATCCTGTTCGGCGTCGTCTTGATGCAAGTCGAGTTCCTCGCCGACTTCGAACCGCGCTTCCTGTGGATCGGGGTGGTGCCGGTATTGATCGCCGCCTTCGCCTATCCGCTAGGCAACCGCAAGATGATGGCCCACACTGATCTTGACGTGTTCGAGCGTATCCTCGGCATGTGCATCGGCTCGCTCCCAGTCTGGCTCCTGTTGTGCGGCTACGGGCTGACGACGGGGGCACCCACGAGCTCGCAACTGACGCAGACGCTTCTCGTCGCGCTCTTGTCCGGAGTCGTTGCGACGGTACTCTTCTTCAAGGCGACCGACCTCGTCAAACACGATATGGGGAAACTCGCCACGGTCGAGGCGACCCAGGCGCTCGAGGTGTTGTTCGCGCTTATCGGGGAGTTGATTTTCCTTCAGGCGCATCTGCCGTCCGGGCTGTCGCTCGTCGGCATCTCGCTCGTCATGGTCGGCGTCGTGCTGCATAGCCGCAGCCAGTTCAACGTGAAGGAGAGTCTGGTGCCGGCGGCGAATCGATATGACAAGGAGGGATAAACATGTCCTATGGATTGATCGGAAAATTGACGGCCGTTCCGGGCGAGCGTGAGACACTGCTCGCAATCTTGCTTGAGGCGGCTACGGCGATGGAACGAGAGCCGACGTGCGAAACATACCGAGTGAACGTCTCGCTCGATGACGAGTCGATCGTCGTCTATGAGGTGTGGGCGAGTATGGAGGCGCATCAACAGTCGCTGTCGCTCGAGACGACAAAGACGTTGATTGGGAAGGCACGGCCGATTCTGGCCAACATCGAGCGTTTGGCCGTGTTCGAGCCGAGGAACGGCCATTAAAAAATCCACGTCCGAGGACGTGGATGGCGGGTCAAGCTTTCGTCAAGCTGCCTTTGACTTTCTCATAAAACTCGTCCATCATCCCGGTACGGCTACCGAGCTGACAGATGAGTTCGAGCGTCTCTTTATAGAACTTTTTGACGAGTCCTTTGTTTTTGATCCCGTCCATCGACGCGAGCGTCTTGTCGAGGTTTTGCAGAATCTCTTCGATCTGGTCGTCCGAGTCCGGTTTCACGACCGTCATGTTGTCCGGGATTTTGACAACTTTGTCTTGTTCCTGGTGACGGAACGACGCGCCGAAGCCGAGGTTCTCGATGAACAAGTGCGGCATCACTTTCTGGCCGAAGAACTGTTTATGCCAATCTGTCGCTTTCATCGTGTCCATGTCCTGTTTGAACGTGGACGCCGTCGAGACGTACTTTTTGAACAAGTCGGTCATGAACTTCTCGATGACCGGGATTTGAAGGGCGAAGACGTTCTTTAAGAGCGCGTCGAGCTGTGCGCGTGACAATTGTTGTTCGTTTGACATGTCGGTTCCTCTTTTCTATAATACGATACTTTTATCGTATGGGATTGCGGAACGTGCGTCAACGCATCCCTAAACATTTTTTCAGAATATTTAATGATTTAAGGTCATTTTGTGCGATAATCGTCTCATGGCTAGACTAAAGAGGAGTGAATCCATATGAACAAAACAATGAAATGGGCGGTCGCGCTCGGCGTGACGGGCGCCCTCGTCGCAACGGTCGGTGTCGTCTCGTCCCGGGGACGGACTGACGATACGACGCAGACGATCCGTGACCGGGAGCTCGGTTATGAGATCATCCTCCCATCAAAGATTGTCGAGGCGATCGAGCGTGGGGACGTCTATATTGAGAAGGCACAGGACGTCGTCGATGTCGGCGACAAAAACAGCTATGGCACGTTCGACCTCTTCTATAACGTCGAGGACGGCGACGACCAGTTGTTGTTCCATTTGGACTTGATTGACCGTGAACTATCGGAAGAGGCGTTCGCACAGGAAATCGGCTATGGCAACTACCTTGGTGCGAGCGACAAGACGTTCTTCTGGGTCGAACCGACCGAGGCTGTCCCGGGCGCCGAGGCGCACACGGAGGAGATCTCAGAGCTGCTCGAGACGCTTCCGGAGCTCGAGTTCCGTACGTTATGAGTCTGCCCGCTACGGCGGGCTTTTTCGATTATGCTACAATATGACGTGAGGTGATTTCATGAATTGGACAGTAGAAGAAGTGAGACAAGCAGAACAGGTGGCGGCGCTCGAGGCAGCGGTCAATGACTTTGACAAGATTGACGTGAAACTCGGACACGTGGCGGTCGGTCAGAACGACTACGCCGTCTATGACGATGATACGCTCGTCGGGTATATGGTGCTTTTCCCGTATCTCCCGAACGAGTATGAAGTGAACGCGCTCGTACATCCGGACTTCCGGAAACAAGGCGTCTTCACGGCACTTTTGGAGGCGGCAAAGCAGGATGCGAAACAGAACGGTTGTGAGGCGTTCACGTTCGTCATCGACCGCAAATCGAAGGACGGCAAAGCGGTCATCGATCGTCTTGGCGCGGCGTATCAGTTCTCGGAATACAATTTGGTGCTCAAAAAAGCCGAGCTGTTCTTGAAACCGGACGAGGTGTCACTCCGCGAGGCGACCGATGCCGACCGTCCGCTCATCATCGAGACGCTCAGTGAGGCGTTCGGCGACCCGCTCGACGTGACGGAGAACATCTATCAACAGATCGACACGCCGGACCGCGTGACGTACATCGGTGAGGTCGAAGGCCGTCCTGTCGGGATCATCCGTGCCCTGCTCGCCGGCGAAGATGCCGGCAGCATCCACGCGTTCGGCGTCAAGGCGGACGAGCAAGGCAAGGGCTACGGCACGAAGATGTTGAAACAGATGGTCCAGCAGATGTTCCGCATGGGCCGGACGAAACTCGAGCTCGACGTCGAGACAGAAAACAAGGCCGCGCTCGAGATCTACAAGCGGGCCGGGTTCGCGGAAAACGGCGGGTATGAGTTTTATTTGTTAGAACTGTGAGGTGAGACAAATGGTTCGGAATTTGAAATGGATGGGTGCCGCTTTTGAGGCGCTGCTCGGTATCCCGGCGCTCGGTGGGCTGTTCATCATCAGTATGGGTTATACGCCGCTCGGGTTCATGCTCGTGTTCCACATTGTCGTGCTCGTCATGTCGATCACACGACTGAAACGGATTTCGGTTGGGCCGATCGTCGGCATCACGGCGTCGGTGCTCGGGTTCATCCCGTTCCTCGGCATGATGCTACACTGGGCGGCCGCGATTGCGCTCGCAATCGACGCGCTCATGACCCCGCGCGAACAAGTGCACATGTCAAAAGAAGACGACCGTTTTTAATCTGGACGCTCTCGGTGACGAGGGCGTTTTTTCATTGACCAAAACTTCAACTGAAAACGCTATACAAAAGCTGGCAATCGGACGATATAGTAGGTGATGAATTACACAGAGGAGGAACTCATAGTGAAGCTATTCAAAAACTTTACGACCCAACTGCTCGCTTGGATTTTGGTCACATCCTTTATTACGGGCGGAGCGGTCGGCTGGATCACGCTCTTATTGCTCACGGAGCTTGAGATGGCGAAAGGACAGGTCATGCTCGTCGGGACGGCCGTGGCGTTGCTCATCTCAGGGTTAGGCGGAGCTGTCATCTACTTGATCGCCCGTCGCCCGCTCAAGGCGATCGAATCGGCGTCGGACAAGGCGGTCGAGGTCGGCAATGGCGATTTGACGGTCGTGTTCGCGAGCGAAACGACGACAGACCGTTCGGAGATGGGACGTCTGCTCCTGTCGATGGACAACATGGTCGGACACCTGCGTGAACAAGGGACGAACATGCGCTACACGGCGGACCAGCTCACCGGTTCGGCGCAAGAGATTGCGGCAGCGGTTCAAGAAGGGAATATCGCCGGTGAGAACATCCGTCAAGCGATGGATGCGTTGAACAAGATGCTCGAAGATAACGTCAATGCGACGTACAGTTCGATGGATCTGCTCGGTGCCGTCGCCCGGACGATGGAGAACATCCGTCAAGAGATGGGTTCTGCGCTCGAATCAGCGAGCGAGATGCAACAAGAGGCCGAGAGCGGTAAAGGCCTCGCCTCGTCGTCGGTCGATGCGATGCATGCGATTGCTGGCAAAGTTGAGCAGTCGTCGACGCTCAACAGCAAGTTGACAGAGATGACAGGCGAAATCTCGCGTATTACAGACGTCATCAGCGATATCTCAGCACAGACGAACTTGCTCGCCTTGAACGCGTCAATCGAAGCGGCACGCGCCGGAGAGCATGGACGCGGCTTCGCGGTCGTAGCGGCCGAGGTCAAGAAGCTCGCTGAACAGACGGCGAACTCGACGCAAGAGATCACGGATTTGATTGTCGACGTCAAACGTTTAGTTGGGGACACGTCGTCATCGATGGCGAACGTGAAAGCGGAAGTGGAGACGGGTGTCGGTCTCGTCGAGAAGGCGGGCGGTGCGTTCGCGTCGATCCACAACTCGGCGAACGAAGTGTACAGCCACGTCCATTCGGTCGATGCGCTTTTGGATGAGTCGCGTGGCCAGATCGACTCGGTCGTCACGAACTCGGCCGGCATCGTCGGCATGGTCGAAGAGGCGTCACGCTACGCGACAGAAGTCACGTCAGCGGCAAGCCAACAGGCGGCCAGTCTCGGTGAAGTGAACGGCGCGATGACGGAGCTCGTCCGTGTCGCGGAGAGTTTGCAGAACGAGACGGAGCAAGTGAAGGTGGAAGCGTAAGGAGGAGCGGCCCAGAGATGGGTCGTTTTTAATTCGTTCTCTATTTAAAAAGTAATATCTACTTTGTTTAATTGAATTGATATACATAAAAAATAAGTCTAAAGATTAGGTGGGCACTAAACTATGAATGATTTAGGAGAACAACTAAAGCGATGGAGTGAAATTACCACCACTCACATAGAAAAGTGGATGCGAGGAATGGATTCGATGCTAGGTCAAGCGTTAGCTGATTGGATGGCTCAAGAAAAGCGAGTCATCGCGTTTCGGAGGCAAACCCGTGAAGTGGAAGACAAGCTAAGGAAGCATGATCTCGTTATTCAAGAACTCATTACTCGCTTATACCAACATGACGATACACAACGCTTAGATCAACAAGCTCGTTTTCAACAAACGCTGCGTGAAAAAGTGAATCGGATTGAAACGTTACATCATGAACTTCAAGCGAAAGAAGAAGTCGTCATGAAAAGTCGCCTTGCGGTTCAGCAATTGTTGTTTAAAGTAGACGAGTCAAAGACAAGGGAAGCGCATCTTCAAGAAGAGGTAATAAAACAAAAAACAAAATTGCGACAATTTGTTGTGGAGAAACAACAGCTGGAAGATCAAATAAAAAACATGACATCGCAACTGTATGACGATGATCTTCAAGCTAATGCGAAAGAACTCTTCAAGGCGCAGATTCATAAAGCGGAGACGCGTATTGAAGAGATTGAAGCGCGAGAGCGGGCAGTTCATGAACGGAATAAACACTACGAAGAAGAGCAACAAAAAGTGCAGCATCAAAAAATGGAGCTTGATCAAATAGTCGCACAAATGGAATTGGTACGTGAAAACTTAGTTAGAGAGAAGCAGCATTTGCTTCATGACGTCGCGTCTCAAGAAAAACAGATTCAGTTTTCTATCCAAGAGAGTGAGCGGCTTCAAAAGCAACTACAAGCGAGTCGACAAGAACAAGAAGAAGCATATTCATTGTTTAGTGAAGAACTTGAAAAACGAACAGCGGTAGAACTTGAAAAAGAGGAAATCAATCGCGAATACGATGAAATGATGAAACAGTGGAGTTCGGACAAGAAGAAGTATATGCAAAAAGAGACTCGCCTAAAAAAGCGGCTCGGCCGTCGTATCGGTGGGAGTATCCCGAACATACTCGTAGAGCCAGAATTCGAAAAAGACTATTTGGAATTGTCCGAACAAGAGCAGACAGGTGTGGATGCAGCACTTTATGAACTCTCACTTGGATGGCATACCGGGAACGTGACGTTTCGACCGAACAGCGTCAAAGTGAGAACGACAACGTACCAGGAATATGGATGGGGATCATCTCATCATGTGCCGGGCCGTCTATATATAAAAAAAGAACAAACGGGTTACCGTGTGTATCGCATTAGCCGGACAAAAGATGGGAATCATCGATTAAGTCAGTCGCGAGTGATTGAATGGCTAAAAAATCAATAAAAGTTGCAAAGAAGATTAAACATTCGAAACAACACTCCGATATAGAGTATGGAAACGCAAAAACGTTCCAACTAATACAAGGTGAGGGGCCGGCCTAAACCTTGTATGCTCGGACAAATGGATTTGGAAGAGCGGAAAAACTCAAACCTATGGAGGGAAATTACAATGATTATTAATAACAACATGAACGCAATGAACGCACACCGTAACATGTCTTTCAACACAACACAGACTGGTAAATCGATGGAGAAACTTTCTTCAGGTCTTCGCATCAACCGTGCTGGCGATGACGCTGCAGGTCTTGCAATCTCTGAAAAAATGCGTGGACAAATTCGCGGTCTTGATCAAGCGACACGTAACTCACAAGACTCAATTTCATTGATTCAAACTGCTGAAGGTGCATTGAATGAAACACATTCAATCCTTCAACGTATGCGTGAATTAGCTGTTCAATCAGGAAACGATACGAACACAGTGGATGACAGAAATGAAATCCAAAAAGAAATTTCGCAATTAACTTCTGAAGTTGATCGTATTTCGGCAACGACAGAATTTAACACTAAAAAGCTATTGAATGGTGAGTCTGGTAGTAAAGCAAACTTCGGCTCTAATGCGAACGTATTGATGGCTTCGGCTAGTGAGCAAGCTGCAGCTGGAACGTATGCAGTTGTTACAACTACAGCGGCTGAACAAGCTTTAACAACAGGAGCTACGTTTGCAAACGCTGCAATTACTGCACCATTAAATGGCGCACAAACAGTAAAAATTAACAACCAAAACATCAACTTTAACGCAGTTGCCGGTGATGCTGAAGCGACTGCTACAAACTTCATTAATGCACTTAACAGTGCTAATGTTGGTTTGACTGCAAATGGTGATGCAGCTAATGGTATTGATTTGAATTCATTAAAATACGGTTCTGATCAATCAATCACAATTGAAGCAAGCGCAATTACTGCTGCAATGGGATTGACTACAGATGCAACAACAAACACTTCGGATATCGGAGTTGATGTAGCTGGTACAATTAACGGTGTTGCTGCTAGTGGAAAAGGCACTACATTGACAGGTAGTGGAGCGTCTACTGGTGTTTCGGTAACGCTTACTAACACTTCTGCCTCTGCAGCTGCTGGAGCACGAGGAGATGTAGTAGTAACTCAAAATGCATTGACTGCTCAAATTGGTGCAAATGCTGATCAAAATATCTCTATCAGTATCTCAAGCATGTCTTCATCAGACTTGGGAATCGCTGGTTTAGATTTGACATCACAGTCAGGTGCTAACTCTGCTATTACTCTCGTTGACAATGCAATCAAGTCAGTTTCTGGAGAACGTTCAAAACTAGGTTCTGTGCAAAACCGTCTTGAGCACACAATTAACAACTTGAGTGTTGGAGCTGAAAACCTCCAAGCTGCTGAATCACGTGTACGTGACGTTGATATGGCGAAAGAGATGATGAGCTTTACGAAGAACAACATCCTCAACCAAGCTGCGCAAGCAATGATGGCTCAATCGAATTCCCAACCGCAGGCAGTACTTCAACTCCTTCGGTAAGGAATGACGGGCGTCTTATCTGGTAACGGATAAGAGTACAACTGGGTGAATTGCTGGGACTCCTTAGAGCCCTCCTTACGACAACGTGACTGGAAACGGTGAGCGTGAACGTTTTGAAAAAAGGAAGGGATTGGACAATCAGCAGCCAAGCATCTGTCAGGAAACTGTGATGAAGGTTCAACGACTAGGATGAACGACCTACCGACTTAACGTCCATGGTTATGAGATCCGTACCTCGTAAACGGCGAGGGAAGTGCCCAGCCCCTACTTTACAATAACATTTGTTTTTATATCGATATTGTAAAAGGGTGAAGATATAGTCTGGTCCATATTGAAAAATATGGGGAATCGCAAGCAAACCAACAGCCGCAAGCTGTGCTTCAATTGCTCCGTTAATATAGCAATTGACTATTTAAAAGTTATACTAAAAACCGTGGAGCTCATGCTTCACGGTTTTCACGTCTTGCCATTTGTAGACAACTGACCAATATGTTCGATTTAAGCGCCGGGCAATCTCACGGTCAGTGATTTCTTGGTGTTTCCATTTAATCAATAAAGCGATTTCTTCACTTGAATATGGACGGGCTGGGATTGATACCCGGACCGAATAATCAGGATGTGAGATTTTGTAGTGAGCGATTTCTGAAGCGAGACGTGTCTCCCAATCCAATTTATACGCAAAGTCTGGCAACTCAGTCAGATAAAATTTCAACATATCAAGTATGTGAAATGTATCGATGACTTTAGTTGTTTTAAGATAATAGCCTTTCCCACTTGGCGTACCTGACGTCCTTACATTGACGTGAAAGTGCTCGGATAAGAAAACTACCAGTTTTTCTAACTGTTCTTTAGAGAAAGCTTGTAAATAGAAGGCGATGTGTGGTGTGAATTGGATTTCTTTTTTCTTGTGATTGAACCGTTTACTAAGTAGAAGGGAACCATCATCGAGATAAAGCGTGAGAAGAAATGAAGGGTGACGAATGTCTTCGAGCAATTCGAACGGAATCTGTTTTGTATTGTTTGGATAGAATAGTGGAAACAATCTCGTCATGAGTGGAATCGAACGAGATACCAAGTTGTTGCCGCGTAAATACAGTAAATTAGGAAGCTTTCGTTGCTTCCACTCCCGGTAGCTTAATTGTCCTATGCTAAAATGTTCGCGGTAGCTGTTATTCACACGTCGATCGTACACATAACATTTCGTGATTTCTCCATCCCCTAAAATACTCGCGACCAATATGGCGATTTGCTCCTCTGAAAGCCCTTCCCACTCCATCGATGCTCTCTCCCTTACGAAATAGTAGCTTCAATTTATTTATTCCCGTTTTGAACAGTGGACCGGTTGCAATAATGGACTAGCTCGAATCAACTTTTTGATTGACAAGTCGATACATACACTGAGAGAAGGTGTATAGATGATTAACGAATTACAGCAGCAACTACATACAATTCAGATTGAACAAAAACGATTGACGGAAGTTGAGGACGTCTTACGGACGATGCGTTCAATCGCGATCGAGGCAACACAATGTGTGGGTAAGAGACGATTACAATTGAATGACCAATTTCGGGAACTACAAGCTCACCTGTACTATTTAGAACGTGAAAAGCAGGAACCATTTCAGCAAAATACTGCAAATTGATGGTGAATGAACCGATAAAGTCCATGAGAACAATTATAAGAGGAGCAGAAGCTTATGAACCCGACCATCTCTGAAGTCCGGCTTCACCTACCTTCTTCTGTATTGCCGTATGAACAAACGAAAAACGTGTTCGTCGAGGCGAATCATGCTCGTCTCGCCGATGAAGGTATCGTTATTCTTCCGACGCCTCAACACGTCACCAAGTTAGAGGCGGCCGTCGAGAAGGCGAATGTTGTGTTAGACCAACAACGTACCGGTCTGAAGTTTATGAAACACGAGAAATTGAACGACTATTATATTCAAATCGTGGATACGAATAACGAAGTCATCCGCGAGATTCCAAGCAAGAAGTCACTCGACTTCTTCGCGGCGTTCATGGAGTTTAACAATTTATTTGATGAACGTGTCTAAAGGAGGCTAACTATGACATCACCAATCCGATTTGGCGGACTCGCCAGTGGAATTGATACCGATACAATCATTAAGCAATTGATGCAAGTCGAACGGGCACCGGTCGACAAGCTCGAACAAAAGAAACAAACGACTGAATGGAAGCGTGACGCGTATCGCGAGATCAACCGCTCGCTTATGAATCTACGTAATAGTGCAGTCGATCTCATGTTCAGCCGTAACTTCTATGCGAAGACGTCGAGTTCTTCCGATTCTTCAAAAATTAGTGTGACGGCAGGACCTTCTAGCGGCAACAGTGCGCTTCGCATCGACTCGGTGACGCAACTCGCAACGTCAGCGACGACGATTTTAAGTGCGACTGATAAAAATGGTGCCGCATTGACAGGCACGACAAAGCTCTCAGATATGAATGGTTTTGTCGCCGGCCAAAAACGTGTCATTCAAGAGACGGCTCGTACTGAAATGACGTTACCGAAAGATTTGGATTTTGCCGCAATGACACTTAAAGATGCTACAGGAACTGTATTGAACAAAGCAGATTTTAATTATGATGCGACAACTGGAAAATTAACAGCTACGAATACAACGACCTATCCAGATGGAGTAATTCCTCAAGGAGTTTCTGCAGAGTATATTTCAGGTACTGGCTTTGAAATTCAATACAAATCATCGGTGACCGGGACTTACAAAAAGATTGAGTTGAGTGCGACTGCGACCGTACAAGAACTGATGAGCAAGTTGAACGAGAAAGATACAGGATTATCGGCATTCTTCGAATCCTCGACTGGTAAAATCTCGCTATCTACGAAAGAAACTGGCGCAAATGCTACAATTGACTTTGATACGAGTTTCAAAACAGCGTTCTCGGTAGGCGCGACGAATCCCGTCGGTCAGAATGCCAAGTTCAAAGTGAACGGAATCGATGTGGAGCGAGCTTCGAATACGGTAACCATCGACAATATGACGCTCACATTGAAATCGACGTTTACTGCTACAGAAGGCGCCGTAACACTCTCCGCTGCTACCGATACGCAAAAAATCTTCGACAACATCAAAGGGTTCGTCGATAAATACAATGAAACGATTGACTTGATGAACAAGAAAGTCCGAGAAGACAAGTTCCGCTCGTTCGCGCCGCTGACAAAAGCGCAACGTGATGAACTGTCTGAAGACGAGATCAAGAAGTGGGAAGAGAAAGCGATGAGCGGAATGCTCCGTGGCGACACGATTGTTCGTAGTGCGATGGATACGATGCGCAGTAAGTGGTCAAGCACCTCGTCTGCGACGAACGACGATGCGATGAAGCAACTGTTCCAAATCGGCCTCTCGACCGGCGCCGACTTCACGAACGGTGGGAAGATTGAGCTGAATGAAGAAAAACTCAAAGCCGCCATCGAGAAGAACCCGGAGCAAGTGTATCAGCTGTTCACGAATGCGGAGAGTGGATTACTTCCACAAATCCGGGATGCGGCGGCTGCTTCACGCTCGACCATCACTCGTATCGCCGGAGCTGACGGTTCTGGCGCCCCGACGTATTCGATGGGCCGCGAAATGGCACAAATCGATACGCGGATTCAACGTTTGAATGATTTACTCGTCAATAAAGAAAACGCCTACTACCGTCGCTTCACGGCGATGGAGACGGCGATGAACCAAGCGAATTCACAAGCGGCATCACTGCAACAGTTTCTAGGCGGAGGCATGTAAGAGGAGGAATTTAAATGGTAGCCAACCCATATGCAGCATATCAAAACAACGCGGTCACAACCGCAAATCCACAGGAACTGACGCTCATGCTGTATGACGGGGCGCTCAAGTTCACGCGCCTCGCCAAGCTCGCACTCGAGCAAGGAAATCCTGACTTGAAAAACACGAACATCCAGAAAACGCAAGCCATCTTCCAAGAGTTGCGTCTGACACTCAATAAAGACATCGCGATCTCGGAAAACTTGGATTCGCTCTACGAATATTTGTGGCGCCGTCTCGTCGATGCGAACGTCAAAAACGATACGACGATTCTCGACGAAGTTCTCGACTTCACGACGGAGCTCCGCGACACGTGGAAGGAAGCGATGAAACTCGCAAAACAAGGATGAGACCGATTGACGAGATCATCCTCAAAACGCAACGACTGAAAGACTTGCTAGCGCAAGTCCCTGAGGAGCCGACGTACGATACGTGGATGGACCAAATCCATGAGCTGCTCGACGACCGCGAGCAGTTGCTGTCAGTGCACGGTCCTGATTTGAAGGACGCTGACCAGACGGTGATTCGTCAGCTTGTCGACGACAGCCAACAGATTGCCCGCTTAATCGAGGCCGAGCATCAACGGCTCGGGATGACACTCGGGACGACGCGTCAAGAACGGAAGACGGTCAAATCGTATGTCGACCCTTACGATGACGTCGATTCGAACTTCTCTGGCTTATTTGACCAACAGACATGAAAACCTCGAGGGCACGCGCCCTCGAGGTTTTCTGCGTCATGACGTCTCCGTTTGTCGTCGTCGTCGCATCAGCTTCAACAGGAAAAACGTCACGGTAAAAAGAATCAGCCCGCTCTTGTTGAATTGAATGTAGGCGTGAACCCATGAATCGGTCCGGAGCAAGACGAGCGGGAGGATCGTCACATGCATGACACTCCAATGAATAAAAATCTGTTTCGGGAACGACCACCGTCTCACTTCGTAAATCACACTCGTCAGGCCGAGGAAGAACGCCATCCCGGCAGCAATAAGCGTGTCGTACGCGGCATTCGGTTGACCGTTCCAGATTTGATAGAGGGCCAATAGACCAAAGATGGCAAAGAGAATGATTCCGCGAAACATTCCTTTTCCTATTAACCTCATATGTACCGTCCTTTCACATATCTGTTTTTTTTTATAGAAGACGTGTGGAAAAGTTTCACCTTGTTGATGTGGATGCAAACACGTCTGTTTTGTTGTAATATCGGGTAAATACCACTATACCCGTTGCTTCTGTTCTGGAAAGGGGAGGGAAACGAGATGAGTGAGAAAAAGGTAAAACCGAACGCGAAAGATCGTCGTTACTTCGTCTACGGTCCAGAAGGAGCGTACGATGAATACGTGGAACGGGACCCGAAACTCGAGGCGTACGTCGAAGACGACGCACCAATCGAAGATAACCCTGATCCGTATGAAGAGGAAGATTTAAAAGCTCGCGGATAAATGTCAAGACCGAACAAGGCTCAATTGCGAGCCTTGTTTTTTATTGTGACGGGGTGGGGACCTGGTACTTTTTATTGCCAAGGTCAGGTGGATGAATCCGTTATGCTCGTTGTATCAACTATCACTCGTCACATCAAAAGGAGAGATTTTCAATGAACATGAAACGATACGGATTCTTATTTGCCTTACCACTCGCGCTACTTGTCGGCTGTGGGGAAGAAGCCGAACTTGCCTCTAGCACGGCACCGACGGAACAAACCGAGGATGTGAAAGAACAGAAAGCTGAAAAACAGGCAGAAACAGTGGTCGAGGAAAATGCTGAAGTGTATGACAGTGAAATCGGCATAAACACGATTCACATGAAGAATACCGAGTTGACGATGAATGAGACGATGGGATCGGTTCAGTTCAACGTCAATAAAATTCAGACGTCGCGTCTGAACGTCGCAGAAGACTATCTGGATATGTTCGACGGAAAAGACGAAGTGACGCTCGTCGTCGTGAACGTCACTGCTGAGAACACAGTCGATGACACGATTCACTTTTATCCGGACCAAGGCACACTCGTCACGAACACGGGTGAACAGATCGATGCCAATCTTTGGTTCTCTGATGACGTCGGCGGGGATTTCCTTGGAAAAGTGAAGAAGGAAGGGAACGTGATGTTCATGGCGGACGCGATGCCGGAAGAATTGACCGAAGTCCGGTTCATCGTCGGAGGACCAACGAACACGGATTATGAGAAGTTGGCCGAGGAGTCGTACGAATACAAAATCGATGTCACCAAATAAAGAGAAAGCGCATCGTCGTGATGCGCTTTCTCTTTATTTACGTTGATGCGGCAGTGGGATCGTCAGCACGTTCCAGTTCTCTCCGGCGAATACCTTCGCCAAGTAGACGATCTGGCCGACATGATAACTGTAATGCGACACTTGTTTCTCGATCGCCCAGATGACGCTTTTTTCCTGGCCGCGGATGAAGACGGTCTTGCCGATGTCTTCCGGTGTGAGGCTCGCCAAGACATCATCTAACAGCTGCCAGCGCTCGTCCCACGTCGCCATGAGCTCTGCACGAGACAACTGTTGGTCCTCGAACTCGGCGTCACGGTTCCGGTCCGGTTTCTCACCATCCGTCGTCAAAAAGTTGGTCCAACGTGACAATATATTGTTCGAGATATGTTGGACGATGACGGCGAGCGAAAGTGTGTCCACTGCCAGCACGCGATGTAAGTCATCGTCGCTTACTTGATTCAGCGCGCTTTCGGCGAGCTGTTTCTGTTCTTGAAAGATGCTTCGTACTTCTGTCATGTAACGTTGTTCAAACATGTTGGTTCCCCCTTATGTCGTGTCTTTCTCCCATACCCGAAATCAAGAAAAGACGAACAGGAAGTCCTGGCCGTCTAAGCGTGTTCGATTCTGAAATCTTCCCAATGTGACCGGGCCTGGGTCCGGATTCGCTCTGACACTTCCTTGCTGCCAAGCAAGATTCCGTACCACCGCCTCGCGTCCTCATACAGGCCGAGTGCAGCCGACAAGTCGGCGATCCGCAGCATAAGTTGGTCGTACGGGAGACCGGTTCGGACCTGGTCTGTGTACGCCTCTTGTACTTCATTATACTTATCGAGCGTCCGTTGCATCCATTCCTTTTCCGCCATCTCGTTGTCGATTAAGCGATTCATCCAGACGAGGCGCATCCCGAGCATGGCGATGACAGACGGTTTCTGTCCGCTCAGCTGCGCCGTCAAAACGGCGAACTTGTACAGCTGAATGACGTGCTCAGGCGTGCGGTCACCTTGGAGCGTCTCCGGGTTGACCCGTGAGAGGTAGTTCGTCTCGAGTGCTTCACGGTTATGCTTTCGGACCTTGTCGAACGAATCGTGGAAGACAAGGTGACAGTGGTTACAGATGACCGGTTCATACAAGTATGGGTTCTCACCGTCGTATGTCGTATAGCCGTCCTTCGCAACTTCCTGCGGCCGGATGTGGCGCGACAAGATACGTGGTGTCACACTTTCTTTCAAACAGTACGGGCACTTTACTTTCTTCGAAAACAGATGTTCAGCCATAGTTCACCTCATACGTACACGTTGACGAGTAATCCACGGATCTCACCGACTTGGTCGAGAAGCGACAAGCGTGACGCTTCCCCCGAGATGACCTGGTCCGTCAGTGCGAGCAGTTTTTGGTCGACCTGCTCGACGATCTTATAGATTTTGGCCCGACCCCGACGATTGAACCCGCGCTTGTCTTCGAGGCGGAGCGCCGCGTCAACGGCGTCTTTCATAAAGTCTTTAATGAGTTGCTTATATTCAGCGAGTGACTCGACCGTCTGGCTCTCAGCGAGGAGTTCGCCTTTCTCGTGAATGGCCGCGATTTGGCGTTGGAAGCGCTCGTGCTCGCGATCATCACGCTTTTGGCCGATGACGTTCTGGAACGAGACGCCAGGCTCGGTATCGGGGCGTTTCGCTTTCCCTGTGCCGTGAAGCGACTGCGTCTCCATGATGCGACGAATATCCATTAGGTCTCGTCCTTTCTTTAGCTTAGTTCAATAATTGTAGCACGCCTTGCGGCAACGCGTTCGACTGGGCGATCATCGCCATGCCTGACTGGTTCAAAATGTTGAGGCGAGCGAAGTCCATCATTTCGCGGGCCATATCGGCGTCGCGGATGCGAGATTCGGACGCCGTCAAGTTCTCGGAGCCGATTGTGACGACGCTGACGTTCGCCTCGAGCCGGTTCTGGATAGCACCGAGCTTCGAACGTTCGAGCGAGACCGTATTGATGGCCGCATCGAACTTGGCGATGGCGTTTCCGGCTCCGTTCGGTGTCGTCACATTAATACCATTGATTCCAAGTGCCGGTGCACGCATATCCTTCACATTTAAGACAACGCCTTCGCCACTGCCAGCACCGAGTTGGAAGAAGAGGGTGTCTTTCCCAGCGATATAGTCACCGTTCATAATTTTCTTCGAGTTAAACTCGGTCGTCTCGGCGATCCGGGTTACTTCAGCCGTGAGCGCCGTGATCTCGTCTTGAATCGCCTTGGCGTCATCACCACTGAGCGTACCGTTCGAAGCTTGAACCGACAGCTCGCGCATTCGTTGGAGGAGGGCGTGCGTCTCGTTCATACCGCCTTCAAGTGTCTGCGTGAGTGAGATGCCATCGAGCGTGTTGCGTTCGGCCATCGACAGTGAGTCGAGACGCATGCGCATCTTCTCAGAGATGGCGAGCCCGGCCGCGTCGTCTGATGCCTTGTTGATGCGAACACCGCTCGAGAGACGGTCCATCGTCTTTTTCATCGTTGTCTGATTAAGTGATAGAGACGTGTAGGCTTTCAAAGCTTGCACGTTATTGGTAATTTTCATAACGGTTTCCTCCTGCAGGTACGGGTTTCAGACGAGCATTCTCAATCGCTTCGCCCCACGTCTTGTCGAGGTCGGTCGCGAGGCCATGGAGCTCCTCGATTTTGTCCATATCTTGTTCGATCAACGCCTCGAGACTCGATTTCGCCATATAAAGGTAAAGCTCGTCAAGTTGCGCCGAGATGATGCCGCCGCCGTCGTGGAGGCCTTGATGGAGCTTCGTGAGCAGTTCGCGTGCTTGACGCAAGTGGCGGTTGCGTTCGGCGATCGTCGCCGTCCTGGCGTTTGCATAATGATAGACGAGCGCGTGGAGCATCGCTTGGGTCAGCTCTTGCGGGCTCATTTCGTATAGTCGGTTCGAATTCATGATGGGTCTCCTTTGATAGTATCGAGTTCTTCAATCAGTAATAGCACTTCGGCCATGACGTCATACAGTTGAGGGGGGATTGCGTCCCCGAGGTCAAGGTCGAGCAGGTGGCCAAGGAGCGAGTGGTCGTGCTCGATGGCGACACCGCGCGATCTCGCCTCGTCTAAAATTTTATCGGCAACGGTGCCTGTCCCGCGGGCGACGACGACCGGGGCCCGGTCGATCGTCTCGTCATAGCGGACGACGGCGGCCGTCTTTCGTTTCGTCAAATCCATACGTTGATACATAACAGCCTCCTAGATGCGGAAATCATAGCCGGTCGTCTCGAGCGTCGGACGCTCGGTCTCCGGTCGATCCGTCTTCGTCAGTGGGCGGAACTGGGTCGTCACGCTCCGGTAACCGATCGCCTCGAGTGTCGTCTCGATCTTGCCGAGAAGCGGCTTGGCGAGCGTCTCGACGACCGGATCATCGTGTTCGAGCGTGAGCCGCAGATTCCGGTCGATCGCCTCGAGCTTGACGCCGATCTCGCCGAGGCGCGGTGTCTCGAGCCGGATATAGAGCACGCTGTTCTCCCAGTCGACGACGTCCCCGGCCTCACGATTTTGGATATGGACATGGATGCCGGTGTCAATCTCTTGGACTTTCGCCGGCAAGGCGAGGATGAGCTGTTGGAGCTGCCCGCCGTCGAGCCGGTTCAACGTCTGTTGGACTTGGAAGAACGAGGCGAGCCGCTGCGCTTCAGGTGTCGCCGCGTCGGTTTTCAAGGACAACGTCGACGCTTGGACGCGTTGGGCCGTCTCTTGGATGACGCGGCCCGATAGGTTCGGGTCGACTTTGAACGGTGTGACGCGCGGCAGCTCGCCGGCACGAGTCGCCTGGTGCGGGATATACTCGAGTCGGACATGGTTCGGCACGTAGCGGAAATCGTTCAAGCTGGCACGCACTTCTTTGATGAGCGCGGCGCTCTCGGCCGGTTTAGTCGACAGCAGCCCGAGGGCGACGTCGAGCTTCGCCGTCATCGCGACGAGCGCCTTCTCTTGGGTCGCGCTCGTATGTAATAAGGCGTCCGTCTTTTGGATCAGCTGCGTCAGCCGGGTCGACACCGTCTCGAGTGCGGGCCGTGCCTGATGCGGGTTCGTCTCGACGAGGGAAGCGACTTGGCCGAGCTGTTTCGTGACCGTCACTTGTTCGCTTCGGAACGTGTTCGTCACGTTCGCGAGATGTGACGTCACTTCTTTGACGAGCACAGGTCGTCCGAGGACGGGCGGTAACGCCTCGCGCGGTTCGATTCGCGTCGGACGCGGCTCCGGCAACTCGTTGATGAGCCGGTCGACCGTCTCCGGTGTCGGGGTCATGCGCTCGCTGACGGGTCGCGACAAGTTGACGTGCTCGATGAAGCGTTCTTTCTGCGGGTACGGGGCATCGGGCGCCGGACGTGTCACGAGTTGTCTCGCTTCATCTAATGACGCGACGGCGATGTCGCGCGCTACGTCACGTGGGAGCGTTGGCGCATCAATCGTCTTCAACCAGAGTACCGCATCGCGCAGGTCGCCTTTGAAGACGGTCTCAAGCAAACGCACCGTGTCCTCGTTCATGGGCAACCGTCCCGATTGGAGCAGGCGGCTGACAGCGCTCCGCACTTCGGGCGGTAGTGACGCGAGCAAGGCTTGAATCTTCGTATCGAGTTTTACCGGTTGACCGGTCGGCATGTCCGGCGTCTCCGGTTCAGGCTTGACGACGATCGTCCCGATCAGCTGGCCGTCTTGTTCGGCGAGCGTCAATTGGAACGGGTTCGTCTTCGGGAGTCCGTTTTCGAACGTGACCTCGACGTGCTCGCCGTTAATTTTGACGATGCCGGAATCGGGTCCGGTCTGTTTGACGAGTTCGGCCTTATAGACCCGGTTCGTCTGGATGCCGGCTGTGACCGCGACGGGCACGGTCAAGGGGGCTTGGATTTGCATAGTTGTCACCTCGACCAATATATCGACCTCTTTTTCAAAAAGTGAAGCGAAACCGACAGAAAAAACCTCCCGTCGATTCGACGGAAGGGTCAAGAGTTGAGCGTTGCGCTCTGGTTTAATTGTTGGAACCGAGCGACGAGTTCGCCCGTCGCTTTCAGCTGGTTGCGGAGGACGTACGCGGTCGCATTCGTTTGGATCCGGTGCCCGTCCTGGGTGACGACCGAGCCGTTCGACTCTAGCGGGTCACTCGAGATGTCACGGATGTGGGACCAAGCGTACCATTCGCAATCAGGGCGCTTCGGAGACTTCGTCGGGAAAAAAACGAGTCCGGACGTCGGTTCGATGACGACAGGTACTTTGCCTTTGACACCAGCGACGCGCTTGGCAACGAAGATGCGTTCCTCGATCGAACTGCTGTACTGACGGCACGAGAGTTGCAACAGTTGGTAGGGCCGGAGCGGCGTCGTGATCTCAGATCCGTCCTCGAGAATGACTCGCGACTGCATCGACATGTCTCGACATGGCAAAATCGCCACAGTCCGTTTCGTGATACGGTATTTCTCCTCGGAATGGTAGGGGCGCATACAGCTGCACCGTCCTTTTCGTATTGGATTTTCAGGCTCGGCCATATCAGATGGAACACAAACCTAAATCATCCCTCCCATGATATATCACAAAATATGTAAATTCAATAAGGTGATATGAAAAGTAGGGAAATATAATTCCAATGTAAGCCAAATGCGAATTCGTTTACAAAAATTTGAGAAAGTGTTTGTCACGCCTGCAAGAAGGTGGTAAGATTACCGATAGAGGGAAAGCCTCTGTATTCTTCAATGGTGAAAGGAATGGATTTACACATGGTAGGTAAAGTAAAATGGTTTAACTCAGAAAAAGGTTTTGGATTCATCGAAGTAGAAGGCGGCAAAGACGTATTCGTACACTTCTCAGCAATCCAAACTGACGGCTACAAATCACTTGACGAAGGTCAAGAGGTAGAGTTTGAAATCGTTGATGGCGAGCGTGGCCCACAAGCGGCTAACGTTACAAAATTATAATTTCGAACCGCGAGTCGGCTCCTAACGGGGCCGACTTTTTTGTTTTTCTCACATAATGACCATCCCCAACAAAATCGCGTTTAAGAACGGGCAGAACGGGTAGTTTGTTTCTATACCACCGTTTCACGTCGAAGACGGACCTGTCGGAACAAAATTGTCATTATTTTCTGATGATAACGTTTTCAAACGATTTGGATTCGGGGTATACTATATATGAGCCACCTGGTTCCACTTTCTTTTCAGAAATGAAGCAGGAGATTCGGTCCACATCGACGAATCATTGGGTCAAGCGGTTATTTTAAGGAGGAGTTCAGATGATTTATAACATTCGCGGCGAAAACATTGAAGTCACACCAGCCATCCAAGACTATGTGGAGAAAAAGCTGGACAAATTGACTCGGTATTTCACAACTCCTACGGATGCACAGACGGCTTACGTCAACTTGAAAGTGTACAACGAGAAGCAAAAAGTGGAAGTGACGATCCCGATGCCGAACTTGTTGCTCCGTGCTGAGGAGACCAACCTCGACATGTACGCGGCAATCGACCTCGTCGTCGACAAATTGGAACGTCAAATCCGTAAGCACAAAACGAAACTCAACCGTAAATCGCGTGCCAAAGATGGCGGTATCGGCGAGTACTTCAAATCACTCGAAGGTCCTGAAGACGTGGTCGTCTATGATGAGGACGAGGCAGAACTCGAACTCGTGCGGACGAAGCGTTTCACGCTTAAACCGATGGACACGGAAGAAGCGATTCTTCAGATGGACATGCTCGGTCACAGCTTCTTCGTCTTCTCAGACGCAGAGACGGGCAACACGAACGTCGTCTACCGTCGTAAAGACGGCAAATACGGCTTGATTGAACCTGAATAATTCAACCTTGAAACTACACGGCCCTCCGACTCGGAGGGCCGTTTCCTTTTGCCTTTCCTTGAAAGCGAAGGTCACTTCGGTTAAACTGTACATTAGGGAAAAAACATGCATTTTTCAGTGAATGCAGAGGAGATAAAGCGTATGGCGAACTTTTTGAAAGATTTATTTGCTCCACAGAAACGAGTATTGAAAAAAGCAGAAAAAGCGGCAGACCTCGTCGAGTCGTTCGCCGAACCGATCAAGGCGTTGTCTGACGAAGCACTCCAGGCGAAGTCGGTCGAGTTCCGTGAGCGCCTAGACAAGGGTGAGACGCTCGATGATATCTTGCCAGAAGCGTTCGCGGTCTGCCGCGAGGCGTCTGAGCGTGTGCTCGGCATGCGCCATTACCGCGTCCAGCTCATCGGGGGTTACGTGCTCCATAACGGTGACATCGCTGAGATGAAGACCGGGGAAGGGAAGACACTCGTCGCGACCCTCCCGGTGTACTTGAACGCACTCACAGGCCGTGGCGTCCACGTCGTGACGGTCAACGAATACTTGGCCCGTCGTGACAAAGAACTCATGGAGCCGCTCTACTTCGCGCTCGGCCTCTCGGTCGGTCTCAACGTGTCGAACATGGACCGCGTCGAGAAGCAGGCGGCGTACAACTGTGACATCACCTACTCGACGAACAACGAGCTCGGTTTCGACTACTTGCGTGACAACATGGTCCTTTATAAAGAAGACCGTGTCCAACGCGAGCTCTACTTCACGATCGTCGATGAAGTCGACTCGATTCTCGTCGATGAGGCGCGGACCCCGCTCATCATCTCGGGATCGGCCCAAAAATCGACGGAGCTCTACACACGGGCCGATGCTTTCGTGCGGACGCTCAAGATCGAGGACGACTACACGGTCGACGTGAAGACGAAATCGGTCCTCTTGACGGACAAAGGGGTCGACCTCGCCGAGAAGTTCTTCGGCATCGACAACTTGTTCGCGATCGAGCACGTCTCGGTCAACCACCACGTCGGGCTCGCCCTTCGTGCCAACGCCGTCATGCATCATGACGTCGACTATATGGTCCGTGACGGCCAAGTCATGATCATCGACCAGTTCACCGGTCGTGTCATGGACGGACGCCGCTACTCGGAAGGGTTGCACCAGGCGATCGAGGCGAAAGAAGGCGTCGAGATTCAACGTGAATCGATGACGCTCGCGACGATCACGTATCAGAACTACTTCCGCATGTATGAGAAGCTGGCCGGGATGACCGGGACGGCGAAGACGGAGGAAGAAGAGTTCCGTAACATCTATAACATGCAGGTCGTGACGATCCCGACGAACAAACCGATCCTTCGGGAAGACCGTTCGGATCTCATCTTCAAATCGATGGAAGGCAAGTTCAAAGCCGTCGTCGACGAGATCATGGCAGCCCACGCGACGGGACAACCGGTCCTCGTCGGGACGGTCGCCGTCGAAACGTCGGAGTATTTGAGCAAACTTCTCTCGAAGAAAAAGATCAAACATGAAGTGTTGAATGCGAAGAACCACGCCCGTGAGGCCGAAATCGTCGAGAACGCCGGCCAAAAAGGTTCGGTCACGATCGCGACGAACATGGCTGGACGCGGTACCGACATCAAGCTCGGCGAAGGCGTCATCGAGCTCGGCGGATTATACATCGTCGGGACCGAGCGCCACGAGTCGCGCCGGATCGATAACCAGCTCCGTGGACGGGCCGGACGACAAGGGGATCCGGGTAAATCCCAGTTCTACTTGTCACTTGAAGATGAGCTCATGCGCCGCTTCGGGACGGACAGCCTCCAGAGCATGATGGAGCGCCTCGGCATGGACGACACGCAACCGATCGAGAGCCGCATGGTCTCGAAAGCGGTCGAGTCGGCCCAGAAACGTGTCGAAGGGAACAACTATGATGCGCGGAAACAGCTCCTCGGGTACGATAACGTCATGGCCGACCAACGGAAAGTCATGTACAAAGACCGGGCCAGCATCCTCGAGAACGAGTCGGTCACGGACATCGTCCGTTCGATGATTCAAGAGACGGTCGAGACGGGCGTTGCGCAATACACGCCGCTCGAGCTCGTACCGGAAGAGTGGAACATCGATGAGCTCGCGCACTGGGCCAACCAGACGCTTGCCCTCGAGCAACCGGTCGAAGGCAAAGACTTCTTCGGCAAAGAGCGTGAAGAGATCATCGAGCTCCTCGCTGAACGTACGAACGCGCAGTATGAGGCGAAACGCCAACTCGCGCCGCCGGAACGCTTCAACGAGTTCGAGAAGATCATCGTCCTCCGTGCCGTCGATTCGCACTGGATGGCACACATCGACCATATGGACCAACTTCGTCAAGGGATCCACTTGCGCGCTTACGGACAGAACGACCCGCTCCGCGAGTATCAGGCGGAAGGGATCAACATGTTCGATGCGATGAACGCGGCCATCTCCGAAGAAGTGACCGGCTTCGTGCTCCGCGCCGAAGTCGGCGACAACCTCCGACGCGAGAAAGTCGTCGAGGAGGAAGTGGCGGTGTCTGGCAAGGACGACACGCCGGTGAAGAAAAAGCCGGTCCGTCGTTCTGAAGACCAACGGCTCGGGCGCAACGACCCGTGCTGGTGCGGTTCAGGCAAGAAGTTCAAAAACTGCCACGGCAAACAACAGGCTTAATTTTGAAAGAGGCGAGTCCGCTCGCCTCTTTCCTACGGAAAGGTGACCTACACTATGGAAATTTCAGATATTCGCAACGAACTCGAGGCGATGGCGAAACGCCTCGAGAATTATCGCCAATCGCTCAACCTGACAGAGAAGCAGGCCCGCATCGCCGAGCTCGAGAATGAGATGACGTACCCAGACTTCTGGGACAGCCAAGAGAAGGCGCAAAAAGTCATCGACGAGTCGAACGCGCTCAAAGCGATGGTCGACAAATACCAAGAGCTCGCCGATGGGCATGAAGACGGCGAAGTCACGCTCGAATTGATCAAGGAAGAGCCGGACGCCGAGATGCAAGGAGAATTAGGAGAGATGGTCACGGCGCTCAAGGCTGACTTCGACGCGTTCGAACTCGAGATCCTCTTGAACGGACCGTACGACGCTAACAACGCCATCCTTGAGCTTCACCCGGGTGCGGGCGGTACCGAGTCGCAAGACTGGGCCTCGCTCCTGCTGCGTATGTACCAACGTTTCGCGGACAAGCAAGGCTGGAAAGTCGAGACGGTCGATTATCTGCCGGGCGAAGAAGCCGGCGTCAAGTCGGTCACGCTCCGCATCGTCGGGCATAACGCCTACGGTTATTTGAAGGCTGAGAAAGGGATTCACCGTTTGGTCCGGATCTCGCCGTTCGATTCGTCGGGCCGCCGCCATACGTCGTTCGTCTCGTGCGACGTCATGCCGGAATTCAATGACGACATCGAAATCGAAGTGAAGACTGAAGACCTCCGGATCGATACGTACCGCGCGTCAGGCGCCGGCGGTCAGCACATCAACACGACCGACTCGGCCGTCCGGATCACGCATGTGCCTACGGGCGTCGTCGTCTCGTGTCAAGCCGAGCGTTCGCAAATCAAGAACCGCGAAGCAGCGATGAAAATGCTCAAGGCAAAACTGTATCAACGCGAACTCGACGAGCAGCAACGCAAGCTCGATGAGATTCGTGGCGAGAAGACAGACATCGGCTGGGGCAGCCAAATCCGTTCGTACGTCTTCCACCCGTACGCGATGGTCAAGGACCACCGGACGAGTTATGAAGTCGGGAACACGAGCGGCGTCATGGATGGGGACATCATGGGCTTCATCGACGCTTACCTCCGCAAGACAAATATGTGATGCAAGTGGCTCAAGGACTGATGTCTTTGAGCCACGTTGTATGTAGAGGAGAAAACCTTTAATGAAGCAAATCGTCAAAGACTACATCTATTTATTGACCGGGTCCGTGTTCGTCGCCTCGGCGTTCAGCTTGTTCCTGCTGCCGAACAACCTCGCCTCGGGCGGCGTCAGCGGGATCTCGATCATCACGTACGAGCTGTTCAACATCTCGCCGGGGGCGTTCCAGCTCGTGTCGAACGTGTTGCTCCTCCTCGTCGGCTGGATGATCCTCGGGCTTGGCTTCGGCGTCAAGTCGCTCGTCGGGTCGATTTTCTTGCCGGGCGTGATCTTATTCTATGAGGCGATCGACGCAGGTGCCGCCGTCAATGACACGCTGCTCGCGGCCATCTTCGGCGGGGCCGGTGTCGGGATCGGTCTCGGGCTCATCTTCCGAGGGCGTGCCTCGACCGGTGGGATGGACTTGCTCGCGCAAATCCTACATAAATTCACCCACATCCCGCTCTATCTCTGTATCGCCATCCTCGACGGTGCGGTCGTCCTCGTCGCCGCTGTCACGTTCTCGTTCACGACGGGGCTGTACGCGCTCATCGCCCTCTTCATCACGATCAAGATGATCGATTTCGTCCAGCTTGGCTTCACGCAGGACAAGATGGCGTACGTCATCTCGGAGAAGCGAGCCGTCATCACGCGCGCCGTCTTCGACGAGCTCGACCGGGGCGCGACGGAGATTCAGGCGATCGGGGCGTACTCGCGTCTCGAGCGTCCGATGCTCCTCGTCGTCGTCCGCCAGAACGAGGTGAGCCGTCTGAAAGAGATTATCCGCCGCATCGACCCCGACGCGTTCCTCATCTTCAGCGAGGCGCACGAGGTGATGGGGCAAGGGTTCACGTCGGACAAACGCTATATCAACGTGCCGTGAGTTGTGGAATCTTTGTGTATTTTTGATGAGATTAGGTTAGAAAGCGGTTCATAACGGCTATAATGGTAAAAGTAGGTTATTTCTACAACTTAGGAGGGGAACCCTATTATGAAGAAATGGATGATGGCAATCGGCCTCGGCGCCATGCTCACGCTCGGTGCGTGCGGCGGTGGCGATGAAGAAGAGACGACGAGCAACGGGGACGGCGCGAACACGGCGTCAGTCGACGCGGAAGCGGTATACGCCCAAAACTGTGCGGCATGTCACGGCGCGAATTTGGAAGGCATGAGCGGACCGGCACTTGAAGACGTCGGTGCCCGCTTGTCGGCCAGTGAAATTGAAGAAGTCATTCGTAACGGGAAAGGCGCCATGCCTGCGAACGTGATCGAGGACGACGAAGAAATCACAGCCGTCGCGGCTTGGCTCGCTGAGAAGAAATAATCATGGGGGACCACGAGGCGACTCGTGGTTTGACGTAAGGCACTCGCGAACGCGAGTGCCTTTTTGAATGTGCGTTTCATCATCTGTGTCCGAGTCGTGAAATCTATCTTCAACGCGACAATTTCCCACCGAACTCAATCCAACTGAAACATTCCTGTAATGGTTATTTAAAAGTCCGATTGCTATAATTGTAGGCGCTTGAACTAACGCTTAATCGCTTTTTTAGACAGTGTTGACCAGGACATGGTCGCTTGACAGGTTGTCAGGTTATCGTGTAGAACAGAGGCTAGACGAAAATATTCACTAAACGAACCAATTCGCTGAACCAATTCAGAATTCGTCATAGATGCATGAAAAATATATAAAAAGGGTAGGGAATACGTTATGATTTCGATGCAAAAAGTCAGCAAAGTGTATCCAAACGGCGTCGTCGCAGTCGACGACCTCGATTTGCAGATCCAAGACGGCGAATTTCTTTACGTCGTCGGACCATCCGGCGCCGGGAAATCGACGTTCATGAAAATGATTTATCGGGAGGAGAAACCGTCGAGCGGCCAGCTCTTGATTGACGGGATCGACGTCGGCAAACTGAAAAACCGCCACGTCCCGAAATTACGCCGTCAACTCGGCGTCATCTTCCAAGACTACAAGTTGTTACCGTCACTGACGGTATATGAGAACGTCGCGTTCGCACTCGAGGTCGTCCAGGCCGACACGAACACGATGCGCAAACAGGTCATGGACGTGTTGAACCTCGTCGGCCTGAAGCACAAGGCGCGCAACTATCCGGATGAACTATCGGGTGGGGAGCAGCAACGTGTGTCGATCGCCCGTGCCATCGTCAATAAGCCTAAGCTCATCATCGCCGACGAGCCGACCGGTAACTTAGACCCGGATACGGCTTGGGGCATCATGGAAGTATTCCAAGAGATTCACCGTCGCGGGGCGACGATCGTCATGGCGACGCACAACCGTGACATCGTCGACCGAATCCGCCATCGCGTCATCGCGATCGAGAACGGGAAAGTCGTCCGCGATGAAGAGAAAGGAGCATATGGCTATGATATTTAAAAGTGGATTCCGTCATCTGCGCGAAGGGTTCAAGGGAACACTTCGCAACGGTTGGATGACATTCGCGGCAATCAGTGCCGTCACCATCACCTTGTTACTCGTCGGGGTATTCGCCCTCGTCATGTTCAACGTCAACGAGATCTCGGAGAACGTCGAGAACGACGTCGAGATTCAAGTGTTCGTCACCCGCACTGCGGAGGAAGCGAACGTCGAGAAGCTCGGGGAGAACTTAGAACAAATCCCTGGCGTCGCGTCGGTCACGTTCAGCTCGAAAGAGGATGAACTTGAAAACTTCCGTAACCAGCTCGGGGAAGACGCGAACGCGTACGGGACGGTCGAGAAGGATAACCCGCTCCACGACCGTTATATCGTCAAGGCGTCAGACCCGCTCAACACGGAGACGGTCGCGGACGCGGTCCAGTCGCTCGACAACGTCGATAAGGTCACGTATGGACAGGACTATATCGACAAGATGTTCGCTTTCTTCAACGGGATTCGCATCGGTGGACTCGTGTTGATCGTCGGTCTCACGCTCATGGCGATGTTCCTCATCTCGAACACGATCAAGATGACGATCTTCTCACGCCGTCGCGAGATTGAGATCATGCGTCTCGTCGGGGCGAAAAACAGCTTCATCCGCTGGCCGTTCTTCATCGAAGGACTTCTCCTCGGTGTACTCGGCGCGCTCATCCCGATCGCCGTCATCTACTTCGGTTATGACGTCGCATATAGTGCTTTACAACCATCGCTAGATCAACTGAATAGTGATATATTTAAATTGATTGATCCATCGGTACTGACGACACAAGTGTCGCTCGTCCTCTTGGCGCTCGGTGCCTTCATCGGGATCTGGGGCTCGACGACTTCGCTCGGTCGATTCTTGAAAGTCTAATTCAATTTAAATATGAGGAGGAGTTGGCGGATGAAACGTTCGCTTGCGCTTGGATTAAGTTTGACGCTACTTGCCTCGCCGGTCATGGCGACGGAGAAAGACACGCTGAAAGCACGACAAGATCGTCTATCCAATCAATTGGAGGAGTCCAAGAAAGCGCAAGACGAGACGGACGCCGAGCTCGACATCACCGAGGCGGAACGCGACGCGGTATCGACAGAGATTCGCGCCGTCAATGAACGTCTCGAGGGATTAAGTGAACAGATCGCCGTCCAACAGGAAGAAGCGGACGCGGCGCGCACTGAGCTCGAGGAAACCCGTGATCAACTCGCTGCCCATGGGCAGTACCTCGAAAGCCAGAAGGCGCTCCTTAGTGAGCGTCTTCGTGTGCTTCAAGTACACGAGGACCGGTCCTATCTCCAAGTCGTCTTTGAGTCCCGCTCGTTCGGAGACTTCGTGACGCGGCTGTTGACCGCGCAGACGATCGCGGAGCAGGACCGGGACCTCATACATACGTACATGAATGAAGTCGAGCGGCTCGAAACGCTCGAGGCACGGCAGCGGACCCAGCTGTCGTTCTTGAAACAGAAAGAGCGGGAGCTCGTCGTGACGAAACAAGCGCTCGACGTCGCCGCCGAACAGAAGCGCGACTTGTTGTCGGAGCTGAACGAACAGGTCGAACTGCTCGAGCTTGAAAAAATGAGCCGGGAAGAAGAGCAGGCGCTCATGAATGAACAGAGCCGCATTATCGCCGGTCAACTTGAAGCAATCGCCGAGGCGGAACGGGAAGCGGCCGCAGCCCAGGCCCGAGCCGAAGCAAAGGCTAAAGCCGAGGCCGAAGCACGGGCGGAAGCCGAGGCGAGAGAACAGGCCGACGCCAAAGCCGCAGCGGACGCGAAAGGGCAGACGGAGGATAAGGCTACGACCTCTCCAGCGCCGACAGCACCACCGCCTGCGGAAACCCCGACGAACGTGACGGGACCGGCGACCTCGTTCGTCCGTCCGGTGTCCGGCTACGTGTCGAGCCCGTTTGGACCGCGTCAAAACCCGCTCACGGGCGTGGCGGAGTCGCATCGCGGCATCGATCTCGTCAATGCCACCGGGACCCCGATCGTCGCGGCGGCGCCAGGCATCGTCATCAAGGCGGCGCCGGCGACCGGATACGGCAATGTCGTCTTCGTGTCTCATATCGTCGGTGGGGAAGTGTGGACGACCGTCTATGGCCATCTTGACGCGATCACGGTCACGTCAGGCCAAACAGTCTCTGCCGGTCAGACCGTCGGCACGCTCGGCAACACGGGCTGGTCGACGGGACCGCATCTCCATTTCGAGTTACATCGCGGACAATGGGCGCCAGGGCAACCGAATGCGGTCGACCCGGGTCCTTATATCGGTTACTGATGAGACGGACGTGTTCCAAATTTGTGGAACGCGTCCGTTTTTCTGAACTTTTTGCTATACTGAATGAAAGACTGACAAAGAGAAAAGAGGGAATCACCCGTGAAAAATACAACCGCAGGATTACTAGCCGGCGCCACGTTCGTCGCCGGGGCCGGTGCAGGGCTCGCGACGATGGCGTTCACCGATACGGCGCTACCGATTCAACCAAAGGCAGAAGGTTGGGACAAGGTCGACCAAGTCCGGCAATTGATCGAGACGCATTCGCTCAAGGACATCTCGGAAGAAGACCTGTTGACTGGGGCGCTCGACGGGATGACTGGGGCGCTCGATGACCCGTACTCGGACTTCTTGGACGCTGAAGAGACGTCGCAGTTCACCGACTCGATCGAGTCGAGTTTTGAAGGAATCGGCGCGACTTTGGAGAAGAAAGGAGAAGACATCTTGATTGTCGCTCCAATCAAAGGCGCACCGGCCGAAGAGGCAGGCCTCCGGGCCGGCGACGTCATCACGGCGGTCGATGGGGAATCGATTGAAGGGATGGCAGTCGAAGAGGCGGTTCAGCTCATCCGGGGCGAGAAAGGGACCGTCGTCACCCTCACGATTCGCCGCGGCGGGCAAGAGGCCGACTACGAGATCACACGGGATACGATTCCGATCGAGACCGTCTACTCGGAAGTGAAAGAACAGGACGGCAAAAAGATCGGCTATATCGAGGTGACCCAGTTCTCCGAGCCAACGGCCGACGAGTTTTTAGAGCAACTCGAGACGCTCGAGTCGGAAGAAATCGATAGCCTCATCATCGACGTGCGAGGGAACCCAGGTGGATTGCTTCCTGCCGTCATCGCGATGACCGAAGGGTTCGTCCCGACGAATAAGCCGGTCGTCCAAATCGAGAACGCGGACGGGGACCGCGAGTCGCAGAGCGGCCGCGCCCGGGAAGCGAAGCCGTACGACTTGTTCGTCTTGACGGACGAAGGGTCGGCATCGGCGTCTGAAATTTTGGCCGGGGCCCTCAAAGAAGGTGCCGGGGCCACAATCATCGGCAACAAGACGTTCGGCAAGGGCGTCGTCCAGACGGCGTTCGACTTAGAGGACGGCAGCAACTTGAAGTTGACGACGAGCAAATGGCTCACGCCGGACGGGAACTGGATCAACGAGAAAGGCATCGAGCCGGACGTTGAGGTCGACCAACCGGACTACTTCAATGTCACCCGCATCCTCGCCGACGCGGACACGCTCAAAGTCGGGGACTACGGGGAAGCGGTCTCGAACTTGCATACCGTGTTGACGGGCATCGGCTATGAGCCGGGCGGTCAGCCAGGCTATTACGGCGATACGATGGCCCGCGCCGTCAGCGAGTTCCAAGCCGACAACAACTTGCCGGAAGACGGCGTCGTCAATGAGGCGACGGCATCGGCGCTCGAGTCACGTTTGCTCGAAGAGATTCAAGACGAGGCGAACGATGCCCAGTTGAATCGCGCGCTCGAAGAAGCCGCAAAATAAGGATTAGGGAAAGGATTGGACAAGTGTGGACGTTCTACGAATGAGTTTTACTGCTTTGTTGACCTTGATCGGTAGTCCGCTACTCTGGGCGACGCTCGTCGCCCTCGCTTACATATCCATGACGCGCATCAAAAGGGAGCGGGGCATGTTCCGCTCGCGGCGACGTTCGCCGAAATCGGACTGGCGCCATTTTCTATGGCCGAGCCTGCTCCTCGCCGTCATCGGTTCGACGGCACTGATTCTGCTCGAGACGACCGTCAACTGGGAGTGGGTCGTGACGTTCAGCGTGCTCTACGCGCTCATCGTCTTGACGATGCACCCGCGCTTCGGAAGCCCGGCGTTCCCGTTTTTGATCATGCTGACAGCGCTCACGCTTCGTGACGTCGTCGAGTATGGCGTTTTCTCAGGCTGGATGGACCGCTTGGCCGAGGTCGGCTGGCCGGTGTATGCGCTCGTGTTCGGTGTCGTCACATTGGCCGAGGCGATCCTCTTACGTTGGAACGGTCCCATCGAGACGTCGCCGACGCTCATCTTGTCCAAACGGGGCCAGTTCATCGGCGGACACGTCGTCAAACGGCTCTGGTTCTTCCCGCTCGTCGTCTTTTTGCCACCGTCATTCGGTCTCGACGTGTCGGTGCCGGTCATCTTGCCGATCCCAATCGGGGTCAGCCTGTTGTCGACGGGAGCGCTCCCGGGGACGCTGCTCGGTCGCTTGAGCGTGTATCGTGGCCTGCTCGCGCTCATCGCCCTCGGTTTGTTCGGGGCCTCCTACGTCATCGACGTGGCGTATGCGGCCTACGGATTGCTCGGTCTGTTCGTCCTGTATGAGCTCGCATTGCAACTCATCAAGCGGGAGAACCGAGGAACGACGCCGGTGTTCATCAACGGCAACCGGGGCGCGGTCATTATCGACACGCTCCCGGGTTCACCGGGCGAGGCGATGCAGCTCATCCCGGGCGAATCGATCTATAAAGTGAACGGGAGTGTCATCACGGGCGGGAGCAGCTTCTATGAGGCGCTCCAGCTCCATAAGCCATACATCAAGCTCGAGGTGCTCAACTTGAACGGGGACATCCGTTTCGTGCAACGAGCGATGTATGAGACCGACCCGCACGAGCTCGGCATCTTGTTCGTCGCTGAACCGGCGAGCCCACGTCTGCGGCTACGGAAATTATAAAAGGGAGCATCCTCGACGGATGCCCCCTTTCGTTCGTTCGATTAGATTTCAAGTTTCGATGGTTTGAAGCCCATCGTCGCTTCGACGGCGTGTTGCCAGCCTTTATAAAGATTTTCGCGGTGTGTCTCGTCCATCTTCGGTTCGAACTGATGGTCGAGTTTCCACTGTTGTTTGATCTCGTCTTGGTCTTTCCAGAACCCGACGGCGAGACCGGCGAGGTAGGCGGCACCGAGGGCCGTCGTCTCGCTCACTTCCGGCCGTTCGACCGGGACGTCCAGGATGTCCGCTTGGAACTGCATAAGGAAGTTATTGTTGACCGCACCGCCGTCGACACGGAGCGTCTTCAACTCGATGCCAGAGTCTTGTTCCATCGCCGTCAAGACGTCGCGCGTCTGATAGGCGAGCGACTCGAGCGTCGCCCGGACAAAGTGTTCTTTCTCCGTACCGCGCGTGAGGCCGAAGATGGCACCACGGACGTCTGAGTTCCAGTACGGGGCACCGAGACCGACAAAGGCTGGGACGACGTAGACGCCGTCTGTCGTTTCGACGCGGTTGGCATACTGTTCCGTATCTTTCGCCGATTTGAGCATGCGGAGCCCGTCACGGAGCCACTGGATAGCCGAACCGGCGACGAAGATTGAACCTTCGAGCGCGTATTCGACTTTTCCGCCGTAACCCCAAGCAATCGTCGTGAGCAGACCGTGGTCCGACTTGACGGCTTCCTCACCCGTGTTCATGAGCATGAAGCAACCCGTCCCGTACGTGTTCTTGCCTTCACCAGACTCGAAGCAGGCTTGGCCGAAGAGGGCCGCCTGTTGGTCACCGGCCGCGCCGGCGATTGGGACTTCGAAGCCGAAGAAGTGATACGGGATCGTGTTGGCGTATACTTCACTCGACGGCTTGACTTCTGGAAGCATCGATTTCGGCACCGTCAAAATCTCGAGCAACTCATCGTCCCATTTCTGCTCATAGATGTTGTACATGAGCGTCCGTGAGGCGTTCGAGTAGTCCGTGACGTGGGCGTGACCGCCTGACAGTTTCCAGATGAGCCATGTGTCAATTGTTCCGAAGAGGAGGTCGCCGGCTTCGGCTTTCTCGCGGGCGCCTTCGACGTTGTCGAGGATCCATTTGACTTTCGTACCGGAGAAGTAGGCGTCAATCAAGAGGCCCGTCTTGTCGCGGAACAAATCGTTATGTCCGGCTTCTTTCAACTCGTCACAGATGCCGGCCGTTTGACGCGATTGCCAGACGACGGCGTTATAGACCGGACGTCCTGTCGACTTCTCCCAAACGACGGCTGTTTCCCGTTGGTTCGTGATTCCAATGGCAGCGATCTCTTTAGGATCGATATCGGCCGAACCGAACGCCTCGGCCATGACGGCGAGGACAGAACCCCAAATCTCGTTGGCGTTATGCTCGACCCAGCCTGGCTTAGGGAAGTACTGTTTGAACTCACGCTGGGCGGTCGTGACGATTTTTCCGTCATGGTCAAAGATGATGGCCCGTGAGCTTGTCGTTCCTTGGTCAAGTGCTAAAATGTAGCGTTTTTCTTTCTCCATATGAGAGAGCCTCCTTAGAAATTAGAAAGATTATGGTACGAGAATGCCGTAAAGCAATGCGGCGATGACCGCCCCGATGATCGGTCCGACGACCGGGATCCATGAGTAGCCCCAGTCCGACGTGCCTTTGCCTTTGATAGGAAGGATCGCATGTGCAATCCGCGGTCCGAGGTCACGCGCCGGGTTGATGGCATATCCCGTTGTACCACCAAGCGAGAGACCGATCGAGACGATCAAGAAACCGACAATGAGCGGATTCAAACCGTCGGCAAACGTGTTGGCCCCGAATGACAAGAGGGCGAAGACGAGTACGAACGTACCGATGATTTCGCCGATCAAGTTGAACGGCGTGTTACGAATCCCTGGTGCGGTCGAGAACGTCGCCAATTTGGCGCCCGGGTCGTCGGTCACATCGTAGTGCGGTTTGTAGTGGACATAGACGAGGACGGCCCCGATGAACGCCCCGATGAATTGTGCCAAAATATACGCTGGCACATCGGCCCATGGGAACGTGCCTGCTGTCGCAAGTCCGATGGTGACGGCAGGGTTAATATGCGCCCCTCCGTAGATACCGGCTGCATAAACCCCGACCATAACGGCCAAGCCCCAACCGAACGTGATGACGATCCAGCCCGCGTTCTCCGCTTTCGAATGACGGAGGACGACGCCGGCGACGACACCGTTACCGAGCAAGATGAGTAGCATTGTACCAATAATTTCGCTGACGAATGCTGACATGTGATACTCCCTTCCTTCCATATTAAATTTGGCTTACCACTTCATTATATGCCCCAAATGTAAGCGTTTCAAAACCGAATATGTAAAAAAAGCCACTTTTCTCATGAAAAGTGGTTTTGATTGGTAATGCGACGTCTGAAGTCGAGGGCGATGCCGGCGAGAAAGACGATCAGGACCGCCAAGCTCACGTACGCGAGCGGAGGGAAGACCGTGGCGCCGAGGTCGAGTAGAATCGAAGCGATGACGGCGAGATAGAGCCAGGCGAGGCGTTGCGAAATCTCTTTATCGTCATAACGATTCGTGAGGGCTGCGCCGATCGGCGCACCGATGAACGCCCCGATGACCAGCGCGAGCGGTGTCACGTAATCGAGCGATAGCGACGGGAGATAGCCGATGAGTCCGCCGAGCGAGATGAACAAGACGGCAGCCAGGCTCGTCCCGACCCCTCGATGTGTCGAAAAACCGAGCCAACTGACGAGGAGCGGTACGATGATGAAGCCGCCACCGATGCCGAGGAGGGCCGACAGCAATCCGGCCATCGCCCCAATCATCATCGAGGCAAGAAGGATCGATTTTTTCGGCTTCTGCGGTTTCGATGTTTTCTTTAGTAACGTAACGGCAAAATAAGATAGGATAGCCAGATAAAATAGGTTCAGTAACCAATCGTACGTCCCGGAGATTGAGAGGACGAGCCGACTCGACAGCTGTGCCGTGACGGCCCCGGTCAATCCGACCGTGATGCCGGTCGACCAGGACACGTTGCCGAGCGACGTATGTTTCTTCGCACCGAACAAGCTCGTCCCGACGACGAACAGAAGCGACGTGGCGACGGCCTCGGCCGCCGAGTATCCGCTAAAAAGGAGCACCGGGACGATGATGACCCCGCCGCCGATGCCGAAGAACCCGGACAAGGCACCGACGATGGCACCGAGCGGGATGAAGAGAAGTGACCACATGACGACCAACTCGTTTCTGCATAGATTCACTCTTCATGATAACGAAAAGCGGAACGGTTTGGGAAGCGTGTCAGAAGCGAATATTTGTTCGTGTATGTGCTATAATCAAGTCAATATGCAAGAAACAGAAAGCGAGGAATATACATGGATAAGATTAGCGTTCCGTTTGAATTACAATCGGAATATAGCCCGGCCGGCGACCAACCGGAGGCGATTCGACAGCTCGTCGAGGGCATCAATCGCGGCGACCGGTATCAGACGTTGCTCGGGGCGACCGGCACCGGGAAGACGTTTACCGTATCGAACGTCATCCAAGAAGTGAAGAAGCCGACGCTTGTCTTGGCCCACAACAAGACGCTTGCGGGACAGCTCTACTCAGAGTTCAAGGAATTCTTCCCGAACAACGCCGTCGAATATTTCGTCAGCTATTACGACTACTATCAGCCAGAGGCGTACGTGCCGTCGACCGACACGTTCATCGAGAAAGACGCCTCGATCAACGACGAGATCGATAAACTCCGTCACTCGGCGACGTCGGCCTTGTTCGAGCGCGATGACGTCATCATCGTCGCTTCGGTATCGTGCATCTACGGTCTCGGTAACCCGGAAGAATACAACAGTCTCGTCTTGAGCCTCCGTGTCGGTAAAGAACTGGGGCGTGATCAGATGCTTCGCAAGTTGATTGACATTCAATATGAACGGAACGACATCGACTTCCAACGCGGGCGGTTCCGTGTCCGCGGTGACGTCGTCGAAATCTTCCCGGCGTCACGCGACGAGCAGTGTTTGCGCGTCGAGTTCTTCGGAGACGAGATCGATCGGATTCGCGAGATGGACCCGCTCACCGGTGAGATCATCGCCGATCGCGAGCACGTCTCGATCTTCCCGGCATCCCACTTCGTCACCCGCGACGAGAAGTTACAAAAGGCAATCGTCAACATCGAGGCCGAGCTCGAGCAACAGCTCGAGAAGTTCCGCGAGGAAGGGAAGCTGCTCGAAGCGCAGCGCCTTGAACAGCGGACGAACTATGACCTCGAGATGATGCGTGAGATGGGTTACTGCTCAGGCATCGAGAACTATTCGCGCCATTTGAACTTGACAGAGGCAGGGGCGACGCCTTACACGCTTATCGACTACTTCCCGAAAGACTTCTTGCTCGTCGCCGATGAGTCGCACGTGACGCTCCCGCAAGTACGCGGGATGTACAACGGTGACCAGGCTCGGAAACAAGTGCTCGTCGACCACGGTTTCCGTTTGCCTTCGGCCAAAGACAACCGGCCGCTCAAGTTCGACGAGTTCGAGAAAAAGTTGTCGCAAGCGATTTTCATCTCGGCGACACCGGGTCCGTATGAGCTCGAGCATACACCGAACATGATCGAGCAGATCATCCGGCCGACGGGCCTCTTAGATCCGACGATCGAGATCCATCCGATCAAAGGACAAATCGACTACTTGATGGACCAAATCCGTGAGCGCATCAAACAGGACGAACGCGTCCTCGTGACGACGCTCACGAAGAAGATGGCCGAGGACTTGTCGGACTATCTGCGTGAAGCGGGCATCAAGGTCAACTATATGCACTCGGAGATCAAGACGCTCGAGCGGATCGAGATCATCCGTGACCTCCGTCTCGGAAAATACGATGTCCTCGTCGGGATCAACTTGCTGCGGGAAGGGCTAGACATCCCGGAAGTGAGTCTCGTCACCATCCTCGACGCCGACAAGGAAGGGTTCCTTCGTTCGGACCGATCGCTCATCCAGACGATTGGCCGGGCAGCGCGGAACTCGAACGGGCACGTCATCTTGTTCGCGGATAAGATGACTGACTCGATGACGCGCGCGATCGACGAGACCGACCGCCGTCGTTCGATCCAACAGGCATATAATGAAGAACATGGCATCACGCCGCAGACGATCCGCAAAGAAGTGCGCGGCGTCATCCGGGCGACAGTTGACGCCGAGGAGGATGTGCTCGAATCGCTCAGCTCGATGAAGCCGGCCGAGCGCGAAGAAGCCATCGCCAATCTAGAAGAAGAAATGAAACAAGCGGCCCGCGACCTCCAGTTCGAACGGGCGGCCGAATTGCGTGACTTAATCTTGGAGTTGAAGGTAGGGAATTAAATGGCTGAAAAGAAAAATGCGATCGTCATAAAAGGGGCGCGCGTCAACAACTTGAAAAACATTGATATCGACATTCCACGGGACCAGCTCGTCGTCTTGACGGGCTTGTCCGGGTCCGGGAAATCGTCACTCGCGTTCGACACAATCTACGCCGAAGGGCAGCGCCGTTATGTCGAGAGCTTATCGGCCTACGCCCGTCAGTTCCTCGGTCAGATGGACAAGCCGGACGTCGATACGATTGAGGGCCTCAGCCCGGCCATCTCGATCGACCAGAAGACGACGAGCCGCAACCCGCGCTCGACCGTTGGGACGGTGACGGAAATCTATGACTACTTACGTCTGTTGTTCGCCCGTATCGGAAAACCGGTCTGTCCGCGTCACGGCATCGAGATCTCGAGCCAGACGATCTCGCAGATGGTTGACCAAGTGATGGAACTGCCGGAGAAGACACGCCTGCAAATCTTGGCGCCGATCGTCTCGGGCCGTAAAGGGACGCACGTCAAAGTGTTCGACTCGCTCAAAAAGGAAGGCTTCGTCCGCGTCCGTGTCAACGGCGAGACGATCGAATTGACCGATGAGATCGAACTCGATAAGAACAAGAAACATTCGATTGAAGTCGTCGTCGACCGCCTCGTCGTCCGTGCTGACGTCGAGGGGCGCCTTGCCGATTCACTCGAGACGGCGCTTCGCCTCGCCGATGGCCGGGCCATCATCGACAAGATGGACGGGACCGAGCTTTTGTTCAGCGAGCATCACGCCTGTCCGATTTGCGGCTTCTCGATCGGCGAACTTGAGCCGCGCATGTTCTCGTTCAACTCGCCGTTCGGCGCTTGTCCGACTTGCGACGGCCTCGGCACGAAGCTCGACGTCGACCCTGAACTCGTCATCCCAGATCCGTCGAAGACGCTGAAGGAAGGCGCGGTCGTGGCCTGGCAGCCGACGAGTTCTCAATATTACCCACAATTGCTCGCCTCGATGTGTAAACATTTCGATATCGACATGGACGTCCCATTCGAACGTCTGTCGAAGCGTGACCAAGACCTCGTCTTGCACGGGACGGATGAAGAGTCGTTTTTGTTCCGTTACGAGAACGATTTCGGACAAGTCCGGACGAACACGATCTTCTTCGAAGGGGTGCTCCGTAACATCGAGCGCCGTTATAAAGAGACGACGTCGGATTACATCCGTGAACAGATGGAGACGTACATGGCGACACACGCTTGTCCGACATGTAGCGGCTACCGGTTGAAAGAAGAGACGCTCGCCGTCAAAATCACGGGCCACCATATCGGCCAAGTGACGAACTTGTCGGTCGTCAATGCCATCGATTTGTTCGATTCGATCATGACGGAACTGAGCGAGAAAGACATCGCCATCGCCCGCCTCATCTTGCAAGAGATTTGCGAGCGGCTCAGCTTCTTGAACAACGTCGGGCTCGACTACTTGACGTTGTCACGCGCGGCCGGGACGCTCTCCGGGGGAGAAGCGCAACGGATTCGTCTCGCGACGCAAATCGGTTCGCGGCTCACGGGCGTCTTGTACGTCCTCGATGAACCGTCGATCGGGTTGCATCAGCGTGACAACGACCGCTTGATCGCGACGCTGAAACAGATGCGCGACATCGGCAATACGCTCATCGTCGTCGAGCACGACGAAGACACGATGATGGCAGCCGACTACTTGATCGACATCGGACCGGGCGCCGGCGAACACGGTGGAGAAGTCATCGCCGCCGGGACGCCGAAACAGCTCATGAAGAACAGAAAATCGCTCACCGGCCAATATTTGTCCGGTAAGAAATTCATTCCGCTCCCAGCGGAACGGAAAGTACCAGACGAGCGGTTCTTGAAGATCTTGAAGGCCGAGGAGAACAACTTGAAAGGGGTCGACGTCTCGATCCCGCTCGGTATGTTCATCGCCGTCACCGGTGTCTCGGGCTCGGGAAAATCGACGCTCATCAACGAGATCCTCTACAAATCGCTCGCCCACCACATTAACCGGGCCAAGGCGAAGCCAGGGAAGCACAAGAAAATTGAAGGGCTCGACCATATCGACAAAGTCATCGATATCGATCAGTCGCCAATCGGACGGACGCCACGATCGAACCCGGCCACGTACACCGGCGTGTTCGACGATATCCGTGACGTGTTCGCCTCGACGAACGAGGCGAAGATGCGCGGCTATAAGAAAGGCCGTTTCAGTTTCAACGTCAAGGGCGGACGCTGCGAGGCGTGCCGCGGGGACGGGATCATCAAAATCGAGATGCATTTCTTGCCGGACGTCTACGTCCCGTGTGAAGTCTGTCACGGGAAGCGCTATAACCGCGAGACGCTCGAAGTGAAATACAAAGGCAAGACGATTGCCGATGTGCTCGATATGACGATCGAGGAAGGGCTCGACTTCTTTGACAAGATTCCGAAAATCAAGCGCAAGATTCAGACGATTTATGATGTCGGTCTCGGCTATATGAAGCTCGGCCAACCGGCGACGGAACTGTCGGGCGGGGAAGCGCAGCGCGTCAAGCTCGCCTCTGAGCTTCATAAACGTTCGACCGGCAAGACGATTTACATCTTGGACGAGCCGACGACGGGACTCCATGTCGACGACATTGCCCGCCTGTTGAAAGTGCTGCAACGCCTCGTCGAGAACGGGGACACGGTGCTCGTCATCGAGCATAACCTTGACGTCATCAAATCGGCCGACTACTTGATTGACCTCGGACCTGAAGGCGGGGACGGCGGCGGCACGATCGTCGCGACCGGGACGCCGGAAGAAGTCGCCGAGGTCGCTGCGTCATATACCGGCAAGTATTTGAAGCCGGTGTTAGAACGAGATTCGGCCCGAGCGAAACCAAAAGCAGGAAAACGAAAGTAAGGTATAGAAATGATGAGAAACGGGAACATGATTGACGTGTGACCAAATCGAAGGGGGAAACGAACAGTGAAACAAGAAATGCGTGAACTGATTCTCCAGCAAGTGAAAGACGGGAAGTTGACGATTGAAGAAGGCATGACCCAGCTCGAACGGCTCGAGAAGCTAGAGCCGGAGCGCGTCCAAGCGCTCGAGGAACGTCAAGAAACGGAGAAAGTCGATGCGTACTCGGTCGAGTCGCTCACGACGAAACTGACGTCGGCCGTCGAAGGGCTCGTGACGAAACTTCGCGACAGCGACTTCACGTTCAGCTCGAACTTCGGGCCGGAAGTGACGTATTCGAAGTCGTTCCCGTTCACCGGGAAAGACATCTCGCTCGACTTGTTCAACGCTTCGGCGACGATTGTTTCGTCGGACCACGACGAGTGTGAACTGATCGTCACCGGCCGCCCGCTCCGTCAACAGGACGCGGACAAGGCGCTCGAACAGCTCCAGTCGGCGGTCAAACACTCGGTCATCGGTGACCGTCTCGTCGTGTCACTCCGCGACAAACTCGTCCGGGCGCACGTCGAACTGTACGTCCCGCACCATCATTTCGATCACCTGCACGTGCAGACGCTCAACGGTGAGGTCCGTGCCGACGGCCTCGACGTCGAGAGCGTCCGCATCCAGACGGCGAACGGTCGCGTCGTGCTCCATGAAGTGCACGCCTCGGAGCTGCTCCTCAATACGGGGAACGGCACGGTCGAAGTCGAAGGCGTCGAATCGGAACTCGTTCACGTCCGGACCGGCAACGGGGCCGTCATCGTGAACGGTAAATACGACAAGGCGTCGCTCAAGACCGGCAACGGGAACATCCGCGCCGAACTCGCGACGGCACGTCCGGCCAAGTTCGAGCTCGCCTCGCTCGCCGGGAACGTCCGTCTCGTCTTGCCGCACGGCGTCGAGGTCGAAGGAGAACTCGAGACGAACTTCGGTGGTCTCCACTGTAACTTAGACGAGCTCGAGATTATCCGCGACCGGAAAGACGTCGCCCAGCGCCGGCTCGAATTCTTGTCGGGCCGTGGCCAGACACCGCGCATCGAAGTCGAGGCCGGGACGCGTACCGGCACGATCGACCTCGAACACGGTTCGCTCCACACGCCGTCGACGTTCCTCGAAGAGGACAAGCATGAACCGACGGAACCGATCGATCCGGTCGACCCGGTCAATCCGGGCGACTTGAACAACCCGTTCCATCAGCAATGACCGACAACCCGAAGGCCCACGCCTTCGGGTTTCTTTTAACTTCACAGACGAGGAGGAATGGGATGAGGCGATTTGTGTCAGCGTACGGATGGATGATGGTCGCGGCGCTATTGCTCGGTGGGTGTGACGAGGAGCAACGGGTCGTCAACAACGAGCCGGATGACGACGAAGCGATTACCATCGCCTGGGCGTATGTGACCGCGCGAAATTGGCAGGAACCCGCAATCGATGCGGGAGCAACTGCCGAGGTACAGCGTGTCACAGTCGATGACGATTATGAATTGTTAGACGATGCGTATGCAGGGACCGAGGCGCTCGCCGTCTCATTCGAAGTGGACCCGAACAGCAGCGTTGGCGTCCCGACGATTTTGATCGCGCCGGAAACGAATACCGTGGTCGGTTACTTGCCGGCTGAATGAATCCATTGAAAAACCCGGAGGCGATTGATATGCTCCCCAATAGGTAGACAGATGAAATAACAAATCTGTTTATCTGATTGGGGAGTGTTTTTTTATGGCGAGAAGTCGGCATTCGATCGAACAAAAACTGGCTGCGCTGCGCATGATGGAAGAAGAAACCTATACGTGGAAGGAAATCATGGAAGCGCATAACGTCTCTGAGAATACCCTCCGGGTGTGGAAAGTGAAATTCGATACCGGCGGGATCGACGCGTTGAAGGAATCGAGGACCTGGAGACATTACACCAAGGAACAAAAGATTGCCGCCGTCCGTGACTATCTCGATGGGGCCACCACGGTGGAAGTCCTCTCCAACCATCAAATCAGTGATGGATCTGTTCTTCGAAAATGGATTAAGAAGTATACTAGTCATAGCGAGTTAACAGATTCGAGAAAAGGGATGAATCGAGCTATGACAAAAGGAAGAAAAACTACATTCGAAGAGCGCTTCGAGATCGTGAAATACTGTTTGGAGAATGGACGCAACTACCAACAGACCGCGGAACAATATCAGGTGTCTTATGGGCAAATCTATGGCTGGGTCAAGAAGTATGACACGGACGGGGCAGAAGCGCTCCTGGACCGCCGTGGGCGTACGAAGCCAGAGGACGAACTAAGTGAAGAGGAGAAGCTGAAACGCCGGATCCGGCAAATGGAGCTTGAGAACGAACTTCTTCGTGCGGACAACCTGTTCCTAAAAAAGTTAGAGGAGATCGAGAGGAGGTCGTGATCAGCCAGGTACGGCTACAGCAACGATATATCGCCATCAAAGAATTATACGAAGAGGAGGCCATCTCGGTCGTCCTCCTCTGTCGAGTCGCCGGCATCTCACGGGCGGCCTATTACAAATGGTTGAACCGCACCATACCGGTGCGTCAAGAAGAGAACGAGAAGCTTCTGGAGGACATTCGTCTACTCTATGACCAGGCGAACGGCACATACGGGTACCGTCGGATCACGATGACAATCAATCGGCTGCGCCGGCAACAGAGCCTGTCCCCATTCAATGAAAAGCGAATCTATCGCTTGATGCATAGCCATGGGATCCAATCGGTCATCCGCCGGAAGCGGAAGAGACATAAGAAGTCAACGCCGCAACATGTGGCCGAAAACCTGATGAACCGAGAATTCAGTGCGTCCCGCCCGGACGAGAAATGGTGCACCGACGTCACCGAGTTCAAGTATGGGACCGGGAAGAAGGCGTATCTGAGCGCGATCATCGACCTGTATGACGGCTCGATCGTCGCCTACCGCATCGGAAGGTCCAACAACAACGGGCTCGTCTTCCAGACGATGATGCCAGCCATCGCGGGGCTCCGTACAGGAGCACGTCCGATGATCCATAGCGACCGAGGGTTCCAATATACCTCAAGAGGGTTCAAACGGATGGTAGAAGACGCGGGAATGACCCGCAGCATGTCCCGGGTCGGGCGTTGCATCGACAACGCCCCGATCGAGAGCTTTTGGGGCACCTTGAAAGTGGAGATGTACTACTTGCGTGAGTTCCAGGCCTATAGCGAACTCACGAGGGCCATCGAGACCTACATATCGTTCTACAACCACGATCGTTTCCAGAAACGACTAAACGGCTTGAGCCCTGTCGAATACAGGTCTCAAGCCGCCTAGGCTGGTTTTCATTATTTGTCCTGTCTACTTGACAGGGAGCACTTCAGATTGCCTTCGGGTTTTGTCATGCTTAAAGATTCATCTCATACTCCATCTGTTCCCAATCCATCATTTGACCGTCATACAACGTGAATGAACCGATGATGAACAGGATGAATAGGACCGGTCCGGCGATGAGCAAGAAAATACCGAGGTAACGCATCTTCTTCGACCGGTTCCAATAGAAGATGATGGCGACGATCATCGACAAGAGCGACCCGGACAAGAACAAGCCGACAATGTTCAAGATGAACAAGAGCAAGACCGTCTCGTTTTTTGTCGCCGCATACTCGCGCCACATGTCAAAGAGTGACTTGACCAAGTAAACGAGCGCCGCGATCCCGACGATAAAAATAAAGACAATGGCAATCCAAAATAGTGAATTCATTTCATTTCACCTCCCTAATCGTCTATACCCGTTCTACGCAATCACCACGAATTAGTTTCATCTCTTTTTTTCGACACGTTTCAGCTCACTTTCGTTGACGCTTCTCAAGTAGAGCTATGATACAATAATGAGCGTGAAAGGGGCAGATACTCATGCAAAATATCGTACGCACGGCTCAACTCGTTGAGCGCTTCAAACTTCAAGTCATCGCCGGGGAAGAGGGACTTCATCGTCCCGTCGCCACACCGGACCTCAGTCGACCGGGACTCGTCCTTGCCGGCTACTATACCCACTATGCGAAAAATCGTCTGCAAGTGCTCGGAAAGACCGAGCTCACATTCTATGCGAGCTTGTCGGAAGAGAGCCGCCGCGATCGGGCGAAGATTTTATGCACGGAATTGACACCGGGCATCCTCATCACGCGCGGCTTCGACATCCCGAAAGAGATCGAAGAAGAAGCCGAGGCGGCGAACGTCCCGCTCATGCGGACGAACGCGGTGACGACATCGATTGAGTCACAAATCACGAACTTCCTCGAGATGGAACTCGCGCCGATGACGGCGATGCACGGCGTACTCGTCGACATCTATGGCGTCGGGGTGCTCATCAAAGGTCAGAGCGGCGTCGGTAAATCCGAGACCGCACTCGAACTCGTCAAACGGGGCCATCGCCTCGTCGCCGATGACTCGGTCGAGATTCGTCAGACCGGGGACCAGCTGCTCGTCGGTTCGGCACCGAAACTGATTCGTCACTTGCTCGAGATTCGCGGGATCGGCATCATCGACGTGATGACGTTGTTCGGCGCCGGCGCCGTGCGCTCACACAAGAAGATCAGCTTGATCATCAACCTCGAGAACTGGGATGCGGGCAAAGTGTATGACCGCGTCGGGCTCGACCATAACACGATGAAAATCATCGACAGCGAAGTGCCGTTGCTCACGATCCCGGTCCGTCCGGGACGCAACTTGGCCGTCATCGTCGAAGTCGCGGCGATGAACTATCGCTTACAGAACATGGGCATCAACACGGCCGAAGAGTTCGCGGAACGGCTCGCGAACGCCATCCATGACAACGAAGGGGACATGGAATAATGGTAGAGCCGACATTTGACCGCGTCGCGTTTGAAATCGGGTCGCTCCCGATCTATTGGTACGGCATGATCATCGCCTTCGGTGCGATGCTCGGCCTCATCCTCGCCTTGTTCGAGGCGAAACGACTCAATTACGATTCAGAACGGGTCGTCGACGTCATCATCTGGTCGATCCCGATCAGTATCGTCTTCGCCCGGATTTATTACGTCATCTTCCAATGGGACTACTATAGCGAGAACCTCGGACAAATCATCGACATCCGCCAAGGCGGGATCGCGATTCACGGGGCCATCTTCGGAGCGCTCCTCGTCGTCGTCATCTATTGCATGCGCAAGTCGATGTCGTTTTGGAAGATCACCGATATCCTCGCGCCGTCGCTCTTGCTCGGACAAGCGGTCGGACGTTGGGGCAACTTCATGAACCAAGAGGCGCACGGTGCCGAGACGACGAGCCGTTTCTTGAAAGAGACGCTTTTCCTCCCGGACTGGATCGTCAATCAGATGTATATCGACGGCGCCTATTACTTGCCGACCTTCTTGTTCGAGAGCGTCTGGAACATCATTGGCGTCATCTTGCTCGTCGTCTGGCGCATGGTCGGTAACCCGCCGCGCGGCTATATCTTCTTGTCGTATCTCGTCTGGTATTCAATCGGGCGTTTCTATATCGAAGGGCTCCGCACGGATAGCCTCATGGCCGGGGATCTCCGGACGGCACAGCTCGTCTCGATCGCGATGATCGTGTTCGGTGTCGTCATGATGATCGTCCGCCGCAAAGCGAAACGATACGACGACCCCTCAGAGAAAGGATTGTTTGATTGATGGATACACTTCTATTTGATTTGGATGGCACGTTGCTCGATACGAACCCGCTCATCATCGCAAGCTTCCGTCACACGCTCGGGTATTACTTCCCGGACGAGACGTATCGCGATGAAGACATCTTCCCGTTCATCGGACCGACGCTCGAGAAGTCGTTCAAGGCGCTCAATGAGCCGGAATGGAAAGAGATGCAGGCGTTCTATCGCAGTTTCAACATCGCGATGCACGACCAGCTCGTCGCCGAGTACCCGGGTGTGATCGAGGGGTTGTACCGTCTCCACGCCAAAGGCTACAAAATGGGAGTCGTCACCTCGAAAGGCCGTCCGGTCGTCGAGCGAGGTTTACGTCTGTTCAACATCGACCACTTGTTCGACGTCGTCGTCACGGCCGACGATGTGGTATATGAGAAACCTCACGCCGAACCGGTCGAACGGGCGCTCCGTGCGCTCGGGTCGACGGCGGACCGCGCCGTCATGGTCGGCGATAACGACACGGACATCTTCAGCGGCAAAAACGCCGGGACGAAGACGGTCGCCGTCGGTTGGGCCCTCAAAGGCCGCGCTTTCCTAGAAGCGCTCGAACCTGATGTCATCATCGACTCGATGGAACATTTCGAGGCGTGGCTCGACGAGGTCACCGTCCATGCGTAAGACGGAACGGTTCCGTCTCGACGGGCCGAACCCGCTCTGGCAAATGTATCGGACGATTCGTTTCCTGCGCGTCTTCAAGAACACGACCGTCGTCTTGATTGGCCGTTACTTCCCGTCCGTCAAAGCGAAGCGCTGGTTGTACCAGACGTTTCTCGGCATGAAGATCGGGGAGTATAGCGCGCTCGCCCTCATGGTGACGCCAGACGTCATGTTCCCGGAGCGGATCTCGATCGGCCGCAACACGGTCATCGGGTTCAACTCGACGATCCTCTGTCACGAGTACCTCGTCGACGAGTATCGGATCGGCGATGTCCACATCGGGGACGAGGTGTTGATCGGGGCGAACGTGACGATTCTTCCGGGCGTCACGATTGGCGACCGTGCCGTCATCGGTGCCGGGGCCGTCGTCCATCGCGACGTCCGGCCTGGAGAGCGCGTCGTTGGGGCAAAGCTCCATACCATCGACACGAAATAGACACAATTTAGTACGAAATCATTTTGAGGTCAAGACATGTATGGCCTCATAAAAATACTAGGGCGGTATCACTTTTTTTAAAGGGGATGCCGCTTTTTTGTGTCTACGGGCGCTAACATGAAACCTCCATATTTTTGTCAAAAAGCATTTAAACGACCTAGCAAAATATATTCATTATAGAAGGAATATAGTCCCGATTTTTTTTAAGTTTTTCAGTTGCCCTCACTGATTGAGTGCGGTATTCTTAACCCTGCAACTAAAAAAAGATTTAGAGATGATGTGGAGGATTTAGAATATGGAAGCGAACTATGAAGCAGTAATGACGCTACCCGAACCAGAATCTCCGCTCGCCGCGGAGCTCCACTACTATAGAGGTCGTCGTGCGTTACGTGAAGGTCGCCTAGATGAAGCGACTTTTTTCATGGCTGAAGCCACTGCCGCTGCAGCCCACCGCGTCGACTATCACAAACAGTACGCTGAACTGTTATTTGAAGTAGGGGAGATCTACCACGCCAATGACGTGTGGAAACGGGTGCTAGAACTCGATGAGACGTCAACCGAGGCTTTGTATCACCTTGCGAGCAACTGCGCTTATATCTCTTTATATGAAGAAGCGGCGATGTATGCGAAACGTTACCTCGAAGTCGAGGCGCACGGACGCTACGCGGACTCGGTCCAATCGCTATTAGAACTGATTGAACTCGAGCAAGAGCTCGAAGATGAAGACGAAGATGAGTTGATCACGTGGCACACCGAAGCCCAGCAGCATATCGACAAAGGCCGCCTGTTCGCCGCCAAGTCGACGCTCGAACGGTTGATCGATCGTTATCCGCGCTTTTGGCCGGCGTACAACAACTTGGCCGTCGTCAATTTCTATCTCGGCAACGATGAAGCGGCGTTCGAGACGCTCGAGTACGTGCTCGACGAAAACCCGGGCAATTTGCATGCGCTCTTGAACACGATTCTGTTGTTGCATGAAGCCGGGCAATCGGAAGCGGCGCTCCAACTGTCGGTCCCGCTGACACGTGTCCGTCCGCTCCAGTTCGACTTACGCTACAAACTCGCCACGACGCTCGCGCTCGTCGGTCAATACGACCGCGCGTACGAAGAACTCCGCCTCTTGAAAGATCGCGGATTCCGTGGGGACTCACTGTTCGGGCATTGGCTCAGCGTGTCCGCCTACAAGACCGGGCGTCTTGAAGAAGCGGCCACCTATTTGAACAGTGACGAGTTGAAACAATTCGAAGAAGCGAGCCCGTATGACATTCGCGATAACCTTGAGTTCCGTTCGGCGCTCGTTCAAGGGTTGCGTCAAGAAGAAGATGCGGCCCGGATTGAAATCATCCGAATCATCTCGAAACTCGCCGACGACGAGGCGTTCGAGGCACTCGCATTGACGAACGGAATCACCGACAACGAGACGGTGCTCGCCTTCGCCGAGAAGTGCCGCGCTGAGATTTGCGGGGCCCCGTTCACGGGTGACGCCCGCATCGCTCGAGCGTATGACGCGCTCCTGCTCGCCGAGACGGAAGTGACGGAAGCGGAACAGATGAGCCTCGAAGGCGACTTCTATGAACGGTTCTCACTCCTGCTCCTCGCCGGGGCATCGTTCGAGGACACAACGGCATCAGCCGCGGCCCTCGTCTGGATGTTCTATGCGAAACGGGACGCCCTCGTCCTCGACGACTGCGCCGATGCGTTCGGAATCGATGTCGCGACGCTCACGGAGACGATCCGTTCGTTCAAACAGACACTCGAACAAGCATAAAGATAGACGATACCTCCCTAGGTTTCTTATACTGAAGTCAATCAATTTCATGCAGAGGTGGAATCACTATGACAGAAGAAAAAATCTATGACGTCATTATCATCGGGGCCGGCCCAGCCGGAATGACGGCGGCACTTTACGCGTCGCGTGCCAACTTATCGACACTTATGATTGAACGCGGCATCCCAGGTGGACAGATGGCGAACACGGAAGATATCGAAAACTATCCAGGCTATGACAGCATCCTCGGACCAGACTTGTCTCAAAAAATGTTCGACCACTCGAAAGCATTCGGGGCGGAGTACGCTTATGGCGACGTCCAAAGCATCTCGGACGAGACGGAATACAAAGTCGTCCACGCGCACAACCGCGACTATAAAGCACGGGCGATCATCCTCGCCTCAGGCGCGCAATACAAGAAAATCGGTGTCCCGGGCGAAGAAGAGCTCGGCGGCCGCGGTGTATCGTATTGTGCGGTCTGTGACGGTGCGTTCTTCAAAGGGAAGAACTTGTTCGTCATCGGTGGCGGTGACTCAGCTGTCGAGGAAGGCGTGTTCTTGACGCGCTTCGCTGACAAAGTCACGATCGTCCACCGTCGCGACGAGCTTCGCGCGCAAAAGATTCTTCAAAAACGGGCGTTCGACAACCCGAAAATCGACTTCATCTGGAACCACACGCTCAAAGAGATCGTGGAAGCGGACGGTAAAGTCGGTGGGGCGCGTCTCGTCAGCACGGTCGACGGGACCGAGTCGGACCATGAGATCGACGGCGTGTTCATCTATATCGGCATGAACCCGATCACTGGTTTCGTCAAAGACCTCGGCATCACGAACGAGCAAGGCTATATCGTCACGAACGAAGCGATGGAGACGACAATCCCTGGGATCTTCGCAGCCGGAGACGTTCGCGACAAGACGCTCCGTCAAGTCGTCACCGCGACGAACGACGGGTCGATTGCCGCTCAAAACGCGCAACACTATATCGAGGGACTCCTCGAGGCGTTGCACGAACAAAACGCGTGACACGAGACAGAAGGGATTGCGGGCGACCGCAATCCCTTCTCTTTTTTTCAGGCGTTCGTTATACTAAAGACAGAAGAGAGCTACACACACGGCTCGGTTGTCAATTTTAAGGGGGCGTCAGTGACATGGAAGACTTTAAAGGATTAGAAGAATTGATTATCATCAGCGGGATGAGCGGGGCCGGAAAATCGGTCGCGATGAACAGCTTTGAGGACCTCGGCTATTTTTGCGTCGATAACTTGCCGCCGGTACTTTTGCCGCAATTGATCGATGTCATCAGCTCGGTCCGGCCGAAGATCGCCGTCGCCATCGATACGCGCACGCGCGACTTCATCGACAGCCTGTTCATCGTTATCGACGATTTGGAACAGAAGAACGTGCACCCGCACTTGCTCTATCTCGACACACGGGACGAAGTGCTCGTGCGCCGCTACAAGGAGACGCGCCGGTCGCATCCACTCGCCCCGGAAGACGCACCGCTCGTCGGCATCGGGATGGAGCGTTCGTTGCTCGAAGGGTTCCGGGACCGGGCCCATACGCTCTACGATACGAGCGACTTGAAACCGCAGATGCTCAAAGACCGCATCTTGCTCCAGTTCAACGAGGAACGAATCCCGTTCACGGTCAATTTCATGTCGTTCGGGTTCAAGCATGGCGTCCCGCTCGACATCGACTTGTTGTTCGATGTGCGCTTCATCACGAATCCGTTCTATATCCCGGAGCTCCGTCCGCTCACCGGGCAGACAGAAGAAGTCCAGAATTACGTCATGTCGCACCCCGAGGCGCGGGCGTTCTATAAGAAACTGATCGACATGCTCGAATTCCTGTTGCCGCAGTACAAGCGCGAAGGGAAAACGCAAGTCGTCGTCGCCTTCGGTTGTACGGGCGGGAAGCACCGCTCGATCACGTTCGCCGAGAAAGTGTCGGCCCATTTCGCCGAGCGCTATAACGTCAAGACCGTCCATCGCGACCTCGCGCATGCGACGAAGGAGAAGTGAGATGAGACGCGATAGAAAAGTGGTGGCCATCGGTGGCGGGACGGGCCTGTCGACGCTCGTCCGTGGTTTGAAGCATTATCCGCTCGACATCACGGCCATCGTCACGGTCGGGGACGACGGGGGCAGCTCGGGACGCCTTCGAGACGAGTTCCACATGTTGCCGCCGGGCGATATCCGGAACGTCATCCTCGCCTTGTCCGAGGTCGAGCCGCTCATGGACAAGATTTTGCAATACCGGTTCGACAGCGGTTACGGGCTCGAGGGGCACTCGCTCGGCAACCTGATGCTGACGGCGGCAACGCACATCTGTGAGGGTTCGTTCGTCAAAGCGGTCGACGTCTTGTCGCAACTGTTGAACGCCCAAGGCAAGGTGCTCCCGGTGACGGAGACGCTCATGACGCTCGCGGCCGAGTTCGAGGACGGGACGATCATCAAAGGTGAATCGAAGATCCCGCTCGTCGAGAAACCAATCAAGCGCCTGTTCTTGCTTGAAGAAGGCATCAAGCCGGCGGCCGGTGTCGTCGAGGCGATCGAGGATGCGGATTTGATCGTGCTCGGACCAGGGAGTCTGTATACGAGCATCATCCCGAACTTGTTGATCCCAGAAGTGCGCGACGCCATCGTCCGCTCCGGAAAGCCGGTCGTCTATATCTGCAACGTCATGACGCAGCCCGGTGAGACGAAAGGGTACGACGCGATGAAACATTTGAAATCGATCGAGGCGTATCTCGGCAAGTCGACGGTCGATACGATCGTCGTCAACAACGAGCCGATCGAGGACATCTATTTGGAGCGTTATCTCGAGGACGGCTCGGAAGAGGTCCGGTTCGATCGCAAGAAGCTCCGAAACTACGGCACGAACGTGCTCGCCGGTGACATTGTCGACTACAACCGCGATTACATCCGCCACGACTCGGACGCCATCGCCGGACTCGTCATGCAACGCGTGTTGCGCATCAAGAAACCACGCTCGTTCCAAGAACTCGAGCTGAAATAAGTTGTGATTGAACAGAAAGGAGGGGACTGGCATGAGCTTTGCCTCTGACGTCAAAAAAGAACTGACGCAACTCGTTGTGACCGATGCCGAGGCGAAAGCGGAACTGTCCGCGCTCGTTCGGATGAACGGGGTCATCTCGCTCGCCTTAGGGCGGGGAATGACGCTCGACGTCTCGACCGAGAACGCCGCCATCGCACGCCGAATCTATTCCCTCATGAAGCGACTGTACGACCATCATCTCGATTTGTTCGTACGGAAGAAAATGCGGTTGAAGAAGAACAACGTCTATATCGTCCGCGTCTCTCAACGCGCCGAGACGATGTTGAAGGACCTCGAGATCCTCGGGGAGAACTACGAGATGATTCGGACGCTCAACTCGGAGATGACGCGTGACGAGAACCTCGCCCGAGCGTATTTACGCGGGTCGTTCCTCGCCGGCGGGTCGATCAACCATCCGAAGACGTCGTCGTATCACCTCGAGGTGTACAGCCTGTATGAGAACCACAACCAGGCGCTCCGTGACCTCGCCAACCGCTTCGGCTTGAACGCGAAGACGCTCGAACGGAAGAAAGGGCACATCCTCTACATCAAAGAGAGTGAGAAGATCTCGGACTTCCTGAAGCTCATCGGGGCGACGCGCGGCATGCTCGACTTCGAGGATGCGCGCATCATCAAAGACATGCGTAACTCGGTCAACCGGCTCGTCAACTGTGAGACGGCGAACTTGAACAAGACCGTCGGGGCGGCACTGCGCCAAGTCGAGAACATCAAGTTTCTCGAGCGCACGGTCGGGCTTGAGATCTTGCCGGTCAAGCTCCGGGAAATTGCCGAGCTCCGGGTCACCCACCAAGACGTCTCGCTCCAAGAACTCGGTGAGATGCTCGAAACGGGACCGATCTCGAAGTCGGGGATCAACCACCGGCTCCGCAAGATTGACCAGATTGCGGACAAGGTGCGCAACGGTGAGGAAATCAGCTCATCGTGACGCCGGTTGCGCCAAAACCATTCTTCCTATATAATTAGCAATTGTGTATAGGACTTTAGAAATGTAATTCAAAGGAGCTTCATGATTATGTCGAATGCAAAGAAAAGAATTTCGCTCACGATCGACGCTGATTTAGACCAGGTCATCACGGAGCGCGCGAAACAAATCGGGATCCCGAAAAGTGCCCTCGTCACGTTCGCGACAAGCCTCTTCCTCAACCAATTGCGCGCGGAAGAAGTATTGTCGGGCGACACGAATGCCATCTATCAGGTCATCCGTAAAGATTATGAACTGCTCACGAGCGTTGATAACTTAGACAAATAATTGCGAAAGGCTGACTCCGGTCAGCCTTTTTTGGTTGCATCCGGCCTTGAAATTTGGAATAGTGGTTATATTGAATTCGAATGGAGGTCGATCCTATGGGGCAAATCTTGCTCATCCTAGTATTACAACTCGTCTACGTACCGGTGCTGACGCTTCGGACCATCATGCTCGTCAAAGGAAAAACGATGATCGCAGGTCTGTTCGGGACGCTTGAGACGCTCATCTATATCTTCGCGCTCGGTATCGTCTTCCAAGATTTGACGACGCTCGGCATGGTCGTCTATGCGGTCGGATTCGGGCTCGGGATTCTCGTCGGCGGTTACGTCGAGCGTAAGCTTGCCATCGGCTACAATATGATCCAAGTGCACACGCAAGAGTTTCCGGCCGAGCTCATCCAAAAGATGCGCGACAGCGGTTATGGCGTGACGCACTACCAAGGGCAAGGACGTGACGGCATCCGCTATCGTCTCGACGTGTTGGCGGCGCGGACACGGATGAAAGATTTGCGGCAAATGGTCGAGGAGTATGAGCCGAAGGCGTTCCTCGTCGCATTCGACCCGATCGACTTTAAAGGCGGCTATATGATGAAAGGGCTCCGACGCCCGAAATGAACGGGACGACTCACGAAAGTGGGTCGTCTTTTTCGTGGAACGGGAATACCAAATACAAAGGAGATGAGCGAGTTGAGACGAAAAGGGTTATGGATCGTCGTGATTGGATTGATGCTCGTCGGTGGCACGCTGTTCGCCACCTCGTTTTGGAAGTCGGAGACGTCGATCAAACCGCCGCTCCCGACGGTACGGGTCGGGTCGGTGACGGCCGAAGTGAAGCAGTCGACATTCTGTTGGTCCAATGGGGGCGAGGCGGTATGTGAAGACCATGGGTTGCCGGAAGCGAACGACTTGCAGCTCGTACCGGTCGAGCCGGGCGCGGAGATCGCTGTCGAGTTCCATGCCGAACCAGCGAACGCCTCGTTCCATCGAATCATCGACGGGGAGCTCGTGTGGTCTGAACCGGTCGTCCCCGACGAACCGGGCGTCTATCTGTTCGAGACGGGTGGGGAGTGGCCGCGTGGGGACAGCCGTTACGTGTTCGGGGTCGAGGTCGAAGAATAAAAGAGTTGACCTGTCCGCTACGGGCGGCTTTACGATATAGGAGAAGGGGGGACGCCAATGATTCAAATCGGAAAAGTGGTCCATCTGACGGGGTTGTCCACGAAAGCAATCAAATGGTATGAAGCGAAAGGACTCGTCCAGCCGACTCGATTAGACAATCAGTATCGGTTATACGGGATGGAAGAAATAAGACGGCTGAACGAAATCAAATTACTGCGGCAAATGGGCATCTCGCTCGAACAAATTCAGACGGCAGGAAGTGTGAGCGAGTTACTCGACAGCAGGCTTGATGAAGTCCAACGCGAAATCGAGGCGTTGCGACAAGTCGAGCAACAAATCAAATGGATGCAAACAGGGGGAGATTCAATGAAAGTTCGTTATGAGATGTGGGACCGACCGAAAATCGTAAACGGTTATGTATCCGAACTCACCACAATCCCATTCGTTTGGGAGAAACTTCAGCCAGAACTGACGACAGATGAATCGTATGGCGTCTGTTTGGCGAAAGAAGAAGCCTATTTGGCAGGGATGACCGAACCGGTGAAGGGAAGGGATTCACGCCAAGTCGAACTGTCGGCAGGACGTTATCTTGTCGCCACGGTCGAAGGGGGAATCCCGGCCATCCCCACGACGTATAACCAAGTTTTGGCGTTGCCGGATGTGACGTTGCGGGATGCACTCGATTTTGAGCGCTACATTCACGGCCAAGACGGAGCCGACGATTTGATTGAGATTTGGTTACCTGTGCAATAAAAGAAGCGCTTTTCCCGAATTTGGGAAAAGCGCTTTTGAATTAGCGTGTCATGACTTTGTCGATAAGACCGTAGTCTTTCGCTTGGTCAGCTGACATGAAGTAGTCGCGCTCTGTGTCGCGCTCGATGACTTCAAGCGGCTGGCCTGTGTTGTCGGCCATGATTTGGTTCAACTTCTCGCGCATCTTGATGATGCGTTCGGCATGGATCTTGATGTCCGATGCTTGACCTTGCGTACCGCCGAGCGGTTGGTGAATCATGATTTCCGCGTTCGGAAGCGCGAAGCGTTTGCCTTTTTCACCGGCTTGGAGCAAGAAGGCACCCATCGATGCGGCCATTCCGATACAAATCGTCGACACGTTCGGCTTGATGAAGTTCATCGTGTCATAAATCGCCATTCCGGAAGTGATCGAACCACCCGGGCTGTTGATGTAAAGCGAGATGTCCTTATCTGGGTCCTCGGCTGCAAGGAAGAGAAGCTGGGCGACGATCGAGTTGGCGACGTTGTCGTCGATCGCACTTCCGAGCAAGATGATGCGGTCCTTGAGCAAGCGTGAGTAAATATCGTACGCGCGTTCCCCGCGACCTGTTTGTTCGATAACTGTTGGAATTAACATTGAATCTGCCTCCTTTATGTAGGTTGTAAACATATCATACCGCTATAGTCAATGTTGGTCAAACGATAGTCATCGTTTTTGACCTATTCCACGGTTTGATGATTCTAAAACGACAAAAGAGGCCAGGCATCTGCCTGACCTCTTTCTTTGATACACCCGGAGAGATTCGAACTCCCGACACCTGGCACCGGAAACCAGTGCTCTATCCCCTGAGCTACGGGTGCATGTTCTCTGACACGATTTATTATACATTTGTTTTTTTAAAAAAGCAATCCTGTTCCTATCACTTTTTTTTGAGCGCGATTTCCGGCTGTTCGATACAATAGGAAGCGAGAGGGGTGTGACCGATGCAACGGCAAGAACAGCAACAACTTCAAAAGCAACAGCTGACCCAGGACATGGTCCGACGGTTGCCGATTCTCGAGGCGGACCGGACCGCGATCGCGTTTCAACTCGGCCGGTTGTCGCGACGCAACCCATGTATCGCCACGGGGAAAGGTGCGGTCGACTGGGTGGCCGACACGGCGAGCGGGTTCGAGGATCGGTTGTTCGTGCAAATCGATGAAGGGAGCGGGACCGAGGCCCAAAAACAGCTTCAAAAGCAACTCGTCATGGCGCTCGATCATCGCGGCTTACTACCGGAGAGCGACTTCGTGCTTGGTCATCGCTTCGGGGTCGACGTGGCGGACATTGAGGCAGCTCGCCAAGCGCTCTTATTTTTAGAGCCGACGGGAATCGGGGCGAAGAACGAACGCGATTGCCAATATCGGCATGCGATCGAACATGACGACCCACTCGTCCTGGATGTGTTCGAGGCGCTCGACGCGAACGCCGATGACATCCCGACTCGACTCGGTATCTCGGCTGCCGAGTTCGACCGGGTGACGCGCATCGTGGCGACGTTGCCGAAAGTACCATTATTATATGAAGGAACCGAACATGTCGTTCCAGAACTCGAAGTCGTCCGGCGGGACGGCGGGCTCGTGACGACGTGGTTCAGCCCGACGATCGATGCGGCTCGAATCGGGGACGACCGCGAGGCGAAGTGGTGGCACGAGACGCTCGAGATGCGGAACGCGACGCTCCGGTCGGTATGGGAGCTCATCGCCGAACGTCAGCAGGACTGGCTCGACGGCAAACTCGTCTTGCATCCGTTGACGCGGAAAGAAGTCGCCGAGCGGATCGGCAAGCACGAGTCGACCGTCGGACGGGCGATTCAAGGCAAGTATGTGGCGACCGAGGGCGGTGTCATGGCGTGGCGGCATTTTTTCGTCCGGTCGACGGAGCATGGGCAATCGCCGTTCATGGTGAAAAAGGCGCTCGCCGAACTGATTCAACAAGAGACGTCGCCTTTGAGCGATGCCGCGCTCACACGGGAGTTGGCACGGCTCGGCTATACGGTGACGAGACGGACCGTGGCGAACTATCGGGAAGCGCTCGGTTTTGGAAACTCGCGGGAGCGGGAACGACAATATTGGAAAGGAGGGGACTGACATGGTCCTGACGTTATACCGCCGCGACAACTGCTCGCTCTGCGAGGAGGCGCTCGTCATGCTCGAATGGCTCATGGAAGACTATCCGTTCGAGCTCGAACAGATCGACATCACGGGCAACGAAGAACTCGAGGCGAAATACTTGTTTGAGATCCCCGTCGTCTTACACGAGGGGCGCGTCATTAGTCAAGGGCGATACGATGACAGTAAAGTTGAAGATTTTGTTAAGTATACGCTTACATCGAAAAAAAACGTTTGAAGGGGTTGCAAGACGGAAAGGTCATTGATAAGATGAAGTCGTAGCGGTGGGACGCAAATATAAAAGTGGGACAAAAATTGTCCACGCTTTAAGTCGAGGGGGAATGAGCATGATCCAGCAACTGATTCAAGTTCAGAAGCAAATCGTTCCCGACATGCTCGATACGCTCCGACATCGTTACGACATCTTACATTATGTCCGATTGATGCAGCCGATTGGCCGCCGGACATTGGCCACAAGCCTCGGGCTGACGGAACGAATCCTAAGACGAGAAGTCGACTTTTTGAAAGACCAAGGTCTGTTGATGGTCGCTACTCAAGGTATTTCCCTTACGGAATCGGGCCGAAACGTTCTCCGGGACTTGCATGAGGTGATGGGAGAAATCCTAGGCATCTCGGAAGTCGCACGAGAACTCGAGCGCAAACTAGGCGTTCGCCAAGTCGTCATCGTACCGGGTGATTCCGACGAGACGTTCTGGGTCCAGCGAGATATCGGTCGGGCCGCCGTCACGCAACTGAAAGCGCGACTGGCACCGGACGACAATATCATCGCGGTCACAGGCGGGACGACGATGGCATCGGTTGCGGCCATGATGTCGCCCGATAAAAAAGAACGGCCGATGCATTTCGTGCCGGCACGCGGCGGACTCGGAGAGACGCTTGAGTTACAGGCGAACACCGTCTGCTCTCGAATGGCCGACCGAGCCCATGCCGACTATCATTTACTCCACATTCCGGACGAGGTTTCGCAAGAGACGTTCGAGCGGATGGTGGAGGAACCTAGCATAAAAAATGTCCTGGAAATGATTAGAGCGGCGCGAATAGTGGTACATGGAATTGGTGAGGCGGAAACGATGGCGAAACGTCGTCACGCGTCACCGGAGCATTTGCGGATGATCGAACGGCACGATGCCGTCGCCGAGGCGTTCGGATATTACTTCAACGCTGAAGGTGAAATCGTGCATCGGGTCAAGACGGTCGGGATCCAATTAGAGGAACTCGACGACATGGACACCGTCATCGCTGTCGCCGGAGGGAAATCAAAGGCACAGGCGATCGCCGCATATGCGAAACACACGCCGAACATCATCCTCGTCACAGACGAAGGTGCGGCGACAGAATTATTAACTCGTTATTAAAGAGTTGACCCCCGTTGGCTCTTCAATAAATAGCTTCTACCCTAAGGAGGAAATTAACTATGGCAGTAAAAGTTGGTATTAACGGATTTGGACGTATTGGTCGTTTGGCATTCCGCGAGATCATCAAAAACGAAGGAATCGAAGTTGTTGCAATCAACGACTTGACTGACACGAAGATGCTTGCTCACCTTCTCAAGTACGACACGACTCAAGGTCGTTTCGACGGAGACGTTGAAGTACACGACGATCACTTCCTCGTAAACGGCGAGAAAGTCATCACACTTGCTAACCGTAACCCAGAAGAACTTCCATGGGGCGAGCTCGGTGTTGACATCGTACTCGAATGTACTGGATTCTTCACAGACAAAGAAAAAGCGGAGCTTCACTTGAAAGCTGGCGCTAAAAAAGTTGTCATCTCGGCTCCAGCTACAGGTGACATGAAGACTGTCGTTTACAACACAAACCACGACATCCTCGATGGTACAGAGACAGTTATCTCTGGTGCTTCATGTACGACAAACTGCTTGGCGCCAATGGCGAAAGTTCTCCAAGACCAGTTCGGAATCATCGAAGGTCTCATGACAACGATCCACGCTTACACAGGCGACCAAAACACGCTTGACGCTCCACACCCGAAAGGCGACTTCCGTCGTGCACGTGCGGCAGCAGCAAACATCGTACCGAACACAACTGGTGCGGCTAAAGCGATCGGCCTCGTTATCCCAGAACTTCAAGGTAAACTTGACGGTGCGGCACAACGTGTACCAGTTGCTACAGGTTCACTCACAGAGCTCGTAACAGTTCTTGAGAAAACTGTATCTGTTGACGAAATCAACGCAGCAATGAAAGCAGCAGCGAACGAGTCTTACGGTTACACTGAAGACGAAATCGTATCTTCTGACATCGTCGGAATCACTTACGGTTCACTCTTCGATGCTACGCAAACTAAAGTAATGACAGTTGGCGACAAGCAACTCGTTAAGACAGTTTCTTGGTACGACAACGAAATGTCTTACACTGCACAATTGGTTCGCACACTCAAGCACTTCGCTGAAATCGCGAAGTAAGTTCGTGAACTAAATAGAATCAAATAGGAGCGGAAACAAGAGATTGTTCTCCGCTCTATTTATGAAATTGACACGCACGACATATGGAGGCGAAGGTTATGAACAAACAGTCTATTCGTGACATCGATGTAAAAGGGAAACGCGTCTTTTGCCGCGTTGACTTCAACGTTCCACTCAAAGATCGCGTCATTCAAGATGAAACGCGGATCCAAGCGGCTCTTCCAACGATCAAGCACTTGATCGACGGCGGCGCGAAAGTCATTTTGGCGAGCCACCTCGGCCGTCCAAAAGGCGAGAAGAACCTCGAGTACTCACTCGCACCGGTCGCTAAACGTCTCGCTGAACTTCTCGGCAAAGATGTACCCCTCGTTGAAGAGGCGTACGGTCCAGTCGCAGAAGAAGCCGTTTCAAAACTTGGTGAAGGTGACGTCGTCGTTCTCGAGAACGTCCGTTTCTACCCTGGTGAAACGAAAAACGACCCAGAACTCGCGAAAGGTTTCGCGGCACTCGCTGATATCTTCGTCAACGACGCGTTCGGTGCGGCTCACCGTGCCCACGCTTCAACAGAAGGTATCGCGCAAAACGTGGACCACGCGGTAGCTGGTCTCTTGATGGAGAAAGAACTTGAAGTCCTCGGGAAGGCACTCTCGAATCCAGACCGTCCGTTCACGGCGATTATCGGCGGATCGAAAGTTGCTGACAAGATTGGGGTCATCGACCACCTTCTTGACATCGTTGACACACTCATCATCGGTGGCGGTCTCTCGTACACGTTCTCGAAAGCACTCGGGCACGAAGTCGGGACGTCACTCCTTGAAGAAGACAAGCTCGACCTCGCTCGTCAGTTCATGAAAAAAGCAGAAGACAAAGGCGTGAAGTTCTTGATGCCGGTCGACTGTGTCATTGCGAAAGAATTCGGCGAAGAGACATACGTCGGACCAGTCGATATCGACTCGATCCCTGCGGATCACATGGGTCTTGATATCGGACCGAAGACAGTCGAAATTTACGCTGAAGCGATTCGCGAATCGAAACTTGTCGTTTGGAACGGACCGATGGGCGTATTCGAACTCGATAAGTACGCTAACGGAACGAAAGGTGTCGCTCAAGCACTCGCAGACAGCGACGCATACTCAATCATCGGTGGTGGTGACTCAGCCGCGGCAGCAGCCAAGTTCGGCCTTGCTGACCAAATGAGCCACATCTCGACTGGTGGCGGCGCTTCACTCGAATTCATGGAAGGCAAGAAACTTCCAGGCGTCGAAGCGTTGAACGACAAGTAAAACAGAGGAGGGTTATCGATGCGTAAACCGATTATTGCAGGTAACTGGAAAATGAACAAAACACTCTCGGAAGCAGTCGCTTTCGTAGAGGAAGTAAAAAACAACATCCCGTCAACGGACAAAGTTGACGCGGCGATTGGTGCACCAGCTGTATTCTTGGCCCCAATGGTAGAAGCGGCTAAAGGATCGAACTTGAAGCTCAGTGCACAAAACATGTACGACAAAGACAGCGGGGCATACACAGGCGAAATCAGCCCGGCCATGGTCGCTGACCTCGGCGTGACATACGTCATCCTTGGCCACTCAGAGCGTCGCGAATACTTCGGCGAATCTGATGCGTTCATCAACAGCAAAACGAAAAAAGCGTTCGAACACGGTCTTACGCCAATCGTTTGTGTCGGTGAAACATTAGAAGAGCGCGAAGGCGGCAAGTTCGAAGAAGTCATCAAGACGCAAGTCGAAGGTGGCCTCGCGGACCTCTCAGCTGACCAAGTCAAACAACTCGTCATCGCGTACGAGCCAGTTTGGGCAATCGGCACTGGTAAATCAGCGGACGAAGCAGACGCGCAAAGCTCATGCAAATATGTTCGTGACGTGGTAAAAGGTCTTTACGGTGAAGACGTGGCGGCTGCGGTTCGCATCCAATACGGTGGTTCTGTAAAACCTGAGAACATCAAGGAGTATATGGCGCAAGAAGACATCGACGGCGCACTCGTCGGCGGTGCTTCACTTGAAGCTGCTTCGTTCCTCAAGTTGTTGGAGGCGATTTAAATGGCAAGACCAGTCGCCCTCATCATCTTAGATGGTTTTGGAATGCGGAACGAGACGTTCGGTAATGCGGTCGCTGCAGCGAACAAACCGAACTTCGACCGCTTCTGGGAGCAGTATCCACATACGCTCTTGAACGCGAAAGGCGAGTACGTCGGCCTTCCGGAAGGTCAGATGGGGAACTCGGAAGTCGGTCACTTGAACATCGGTGCCGGCCGGGTCGTCTATCAGTCACTTTCACGCGTCAACAACGCCATCAAAGACCGTTCACTCTTCGACCGCCAAGCGATGAATCACTTGGCCGGACATGTGAAAAAGTATGATTCGAGCCTCCACATCATGGGCCTCGTCTCAGACGGTGGGATTCACTCTCACATTAACCACATGTACGCCATCGTTGAGTTCGCGAAACTCCACGGTATTGAAAAAGTCTACATTCACGCTTTCACGGACGGCCGTGACTGTGATCCGAAATCAGGCGCTGGCTTCCTCGAACAGACGGAAGCGAAGCTGGCTGAACTCGGACTCGGTCAAGTCGCTAGCGTGTCTGGACGCTACTATGCCATGGACCGCGACAACCGTTGGGAACGCGTCGAGAAAGTATACGACGTGCTCGTCAACGCGAAAGGCGAAGTCGGCACGAATTCGGTCGACGTTCTTAAACAGTCATACGCAGACGGCTTGACGGATGAATTCGTTCTTCCGACGGTCATCGAGAAAGACGGACAACCGGTCGCGACGATCAAAGACAACGACGCGATCATGTTCTTCAACTTCCGTCCGGACCGGGCGATTGAACTTGCGAAAGTGTTCAAAGAGAAGACCGGCTTCAAAGGCTTCGAACTTTCGAGCGCACATCCAGAGAACATCTTGCTCGTCTCGATGACGAAGTTCTCAGATGAAATCGACACGGACATCGTCTTCCCACCGGAAGATTTGAAAAACACGCTCGGCGAAACACTCGCCGCGCAAGGGTACAAACAGCTCCGCGCCGCGGAAACTGAGAAATACCCGCACGTCACGTTCTTCTTGAACGGACAACAAGAAACACCGTTCGAAGGTGAAGATCGTTTCCTCGTGCCGTCACCGAAAGTGGCGACGTACGACTTGCAACCGGAAATGAGCGCATACGAGCTCACAGAAGGGTTGCTTGAACGCATCGAATCGGACGCGTATGACGCGTATATCATAAACTACGCGAACCCGGACATGGTCGGCCATTCCGGTATGCTCGAACCGACGAAGAAAGCTGTCGAAGTCGTCGACGAATGCCTCGGTAAAGTAGTGGACGCACTCATTGCCAAAGGCGGCGCGGCGATCATCACGGCGGACCACGGGAACGCTGACCTCGTCACGAACCCGGACGGCTCACCGATGACGGCCCACACGACGGAACCTGTACCATGTATCGTCACGAAAGAAGGGGTGGAACTGAAACCAGTTCTCCAAGGTGCGTTGTGCGACCTTGCCCCGACACTCCTTCACCTTCTCGGTGGAGAGCAACCGGCAGAAATGACCGGCACATCAATCGTCACGAAGTAACAAAAAAACTTTCCAAACAAAAAGGAGCGAATTTTCATGTCAATGATTACAGAAATTTACGCACGCGAGATTTTGGATTCACGCGGTAACCCAACAATCGAAGTAGAAGTCTTCACAGAAGACGGCGGTTTCGGCCGTGCCCTCGTCCCATCAGGCGCATCAACTGGTGAGCACGAAGCAGTCGAACTCCGTGATGGCGACAAGTCACGTTACCTTGGTAAAGGCGTACTCAAAGCCGTTGCTAACGTAAACGACACAATCGCACCAGAACTCATCGGCTACGATGTATTCGACCAAAACGCACTCGACCGTAAAATGATCGAGCTCGACGGTACGAAAAACAAAGGTAAACTCGGCGCAAACGCGATCCTTGGTGTCTCTATGGCAGCAGCACACGCAGCAGCAGACGAGCTCGGCCTTCCACTTTACACGTACCTCGGTGGATTCAACGCGAAGACGCTTCCAACTCCAATGATGAACATCATCAACGGTGGTTCGCACGCTGACAACAACGTTGATTTCCAAGAGTTCATGATCATGCCTGTTGGCGCGCCAACGTTCCGTGAAGCGCTCCGCATGGGTGCAGAAGTATTCCACGCCCTCAAATCAGTTCTTTCTGGTATGGGTCTTAACACAGCTGTCGGTGACGAAGGTGGTTTCGCACCAAACCTTAAGTCTAACGAAGAAGCGATCACAGTTATCCTTGAAGCAATCGAAAAAGCTGGTTACAAAGCTGGCGAAGACATCTACCTCGCAATGGACGTTGCGTCTTCTGAGTTCTACGACAAGTCGACTGGCAAGTACGAACTCGCTGGTGAAGGCAAGTCAATGACAACTGCTGAGCTCGTAGACTTCTACGCTGAGCTCGTAAGCAAGTACCCAATCATCTCAATCGAAGATGGTTGCGACGAGAACGACTGGGACGGCTTCAAATTGCTCACTGACAAAATCGGTGACAAAGTTCAGCTCGTTGGGGATGACCTCTTCGTAACGAACACTGAGAAACTTGCTGAAGGTATCGAAAAAGGAATCTCGAACTCGATCCTCATCAAAGTTAACCAAATCGGTACGCTCACAGAAACATTCGACGCGATCGAAATGGCTAAAAAAGCTGGTTACACAGCTGTTATCTCACACCGTTCTGGTGAAACAGAAGATGCGACTATCGCAGACATCGCTGTTGCGACAAACGCTGGTCAAATCAAAACTGGTTCGCTCTCGCGTACAGACCGTATCGCGAAGTACAACCAACTTCTCCGCATCGAAGACATGCTCGGCGATGTAGCGAAATACGACGGTATCAAGTCGTTCTACAACCTCAAAAAATAATTGATGTTTTCAGGCTCGCCTCATGGCGGGCCTGTTTTTTTGTGGGTAGATTAGATGTTCATCAGACGGTGGGACGACTGATTGGTCGTCAACCCGTCCTGGCGGCACCGATGCTTTCTGCAGGCAATCCACGGAGCCTCCTCGCACTCCGTGCTTGCGGGGTCTCCGTTAGATTGCTTTCCTGCAAGAGTCACGGTACCGCTTGGACGGACGCGGACGCTCTCTGTCGAGCCTTCGTCATCGACACCTCGTCGTGCTGTATACTGAACTTGTTATGGATGAGGAGTAAGGGGGAGTCATATGGACCAATCGCATGAGCAAGAAAAAAGGTTGAGTGGCGGGAACGTGTCGACCGTCTATAAAAAGGGGAACCACGTCTATCGCACGCAGAAAGAGGGAAGTGCGAAAGTCCATTGGTTGCTAACGCATTTGGAGGCGAAGGGGATAGCAGGTGTTCCTCGATTTGTCGGAGTTGATGAACAGGGCCGAGAGGTGTTGACGTACCTCGAAGGCGAGACGGCCGATTATCCGTTGAAAGCCTACATGTGGTCCGATGAGGCGATTCGAGACGCCGCTCGATTGATGCGTCGGCTGCATGACGCGACCGCGGATGTCGAGTGGCCGTCTGACTGGCAACCGCTCGACGATACGCCAAAACCGTTTGACGTGATTTGCCACAACGACTTCGCCGTCTACAATACGATTTTCCATGACGGCAAAGTGGCAGGGGTCATCGACTTTGATTTGGCGGCCCCGGGACCACGAGCCTGGGATATCGTCTATGCGCTCTATACGTTCGTCCCGCTCAGCCGGCGTCATCAAGCCGAGTCGGGAGAAGTCGTCCACTATGAGGCTGAGCGCGATGATGTGATCTATCGAAAACGAGTGACCTTGTTCTTAGAGGCGTACGATTGGGAAGGTTCGACTCCGGAGTTGTTGGACATGTTGCTATTGCGGATTGAGGCACTCTATCTGTTAATCGAACGAAAAGCCTCAGAAGGGGACGTTGCTTTCCAAACGATGATGGATGAAGGACACCACATGCATTATCAAGAAGAATATCGTTTCATCGAGGCGAACGGCAAGAAATGGTTTTGAGAAAGGATGGAAGACGAGCGCTTGCCGACCGCTCATTCCGGGAATAGAAGAGTGTAGGTAAAAGGAGGCGTTCGTCATGATGATCAGCGGTTTTCTCCTTCTTCTCATCGCGCTCGGTGTCGGCGGTTGGTTCCTGTATAAGGTTATGGACGACCGGAAATGGTCGTGACGTGCGTCACGGCCGTTTTTTTTTGGTGCGTGAACGCTGGGAAATTGGGTATAATCATCAAATACAGCACAACAAAGGAGAGACGTCCATGACACGCGTACGGAAAGCCATCATCCCGGCCGCCGGGCTCGGTACACGCTTCTTGCCGGCGACGAAGGCGATGCCAAAAGAGATGCTCCCAATCGTCAACAAACCGACGATCCAATTCATCGTGGAAGAAGCCGTCGCTTCCGGCATCGAGGACATCATCATCGTGACCGGGAAGAACAAACGCGCCATCGAGGACCATTTCGATCGGGCCATCGAGCTCGAACAGAACCTCGAGTCGAAAGGCAAGACTGAGCTCCTCGAGTCGGTGCGTCACTCGTCGAACCTCGCCAACATCCACTACATACGGCAACAGGAGCCGAAAGGGCTCGGCCACGCGATTTGGTGTGCCCGCAAGTTCATCGGAGACGAACCGTTCGCCGTCCTGCTCGGGGACGATATCATCGAAGCGGACGTGCCGGCGACGAAGCAATTGATCGACCAGTACGAGCAGTATGAGCGCTCGATCATTGGGGTGCAGCGCGTCCCGTATGAAATGACGAATCGATATGGTATAATTGACCCGCTTGCCGTCGAAGGGAAGCTGATCCCGGTCCGGACGTTCGTTGAGAAACCGGCCATTGGAGAAGCCCCATCGAACCTCGCCATCCTCGGCCGTTACATTTTGACGCCGGACGTCTTCGAGGCGTTGTCGGCGCAAGAAGTCGGGACGGGAGGCGAGATCCAATTGACGGACGCCATCGCTCGTTTGAACGAGGTGGAGACCGTCTTCGCCTATGAATTTGACGGGCGCCGCTATGACGTCGGGGAACCGATCGGCTTCATCGAAGCGACGATCGCCCACGCGCTTTGCGACCCAGATTTAAAAGCCAACGTCCATACGCTCTTGAAGCGCTTCGTGGACGAACTCGAACAACAGTAAGGTGTGTTATTTTTGAAAACAATGTTAATGGTCTGTCAAAATTATTATCCGGAGATCGGCAGTGCCGGTAACCGGATGCAAAATATTACGCATCTCATGAAAGAACGCGGCTACGAGGTGGAGGTCATCACGGCCGCCCCGTCGTATCCGAACTTCAACTTGTACAAAGACGACCGCTTCTGGAACGACAAGGCGCTCAACAACCAGTCGTTCATCAAGCGTCTCATCACGAAGAAACGCAAGCATACGTCGAACATGGTGAGCCGGCTCGCTTTGTTTTTGGAACAGATGATTAAAGGCGTCGCTGCCGTCCAAAAGCTCGACTCGAAACCGGATGTCGTCTTTGCGACGACCCCGTCTTTTTTTATGGCGTTCGTCGGTGTGTATGCGAAACGCAAGTACGGCGTCCCGTTCATCCTGGACGTCCGTGACCTGTGGCCGGAGTCGGTGAAAGGCGTCGGTGTGTTCAAACACGATTGGATGCTCGCCCCGGCGTTCTGGTTCGAGAAGCGTCTCTACAAGTCGGCCGATGCAATCATCATCAACTCGGAAGGGTTCCGCAGCTATCTTCGCCAGCGCGGTGTCGACAACGAGATGATCCACTACATGCCGAACTCGATTCGTGAGAGCGAGCGCAACCTCGAGCGGACCGTCCCTGAGGACGACCGGATGGAGATTCTATACGCTGGGAACATGGGCCTCGCCCAAGACGTGTCGCTCTTGCTTGAACTCGCGGAGCGGTTCCGTGACGAGCCGCGTGTCCATTTCAAATTGATTGGCTATGGGTACCGCAAGAACGAGTTGAAGGAGACGATTAAAGCTCGCGGCTTCAAGAACTTCCTTTTCCTCGAGGCGATGCCACGGACGGAGGCGTTCCAAGCCATCAAGAACGCGGACGTCGCGTTCGTCAGCTTGATTGAGCAAGAAGTGTTCGATACGGTCATCCCGGGCAAACTGATTGATTACATGGCGGTCGGTAAACCGATCGTCGCGGCGGTGTCAGGCCATGCGGCGAATGTCATCGAATCGGCCGAGGTCGGTTACGTGTCACGGAAGCGTGACATCAACGAAATCGAGCACATGCTCCGTAAACTGCTCGAACGTCCCGAGTTGCGTGAGAAATACGGCGTGAACGGGATCCGTTATGTGAAAGACAATTTGTGTTGGGAAAACAACATCCACGTCCTCGAAGACGTGATAGAAAAAGTAACGATGGAGGAAACACGATGAAATCAGTATGTATGTTTGTATGGAATCACTTTACGAATGACGCGCGCGTCTTGCGCGAATGCTCGGCACTTGCCGAGGCGGGATATGAAGTCGATTTGATCGCGCTCCAAGACCCGAAAAACCCGTCGCTCCCGAAAGAAGAGATGCGTCCGGAAGGATTCCGCGTCATCCGTGTCAAACGTCAACCGTCGATCTTGGTGAACGGCATGAAAATGGCGAGCCAAGTGAAAAAGTGGATTTTTGCGAAAAAAACACGCAAAATCGGTGCGGGACTCGTCGGTGCGGGACTTGTCATCCTCGCACCGCTCACAATGATTGGACTCGGCGCGGCAGCAGGAGCGATCCTTCTCCCGCCGGTCCGTAAGCAAATCGTCAACGCGAGCGCGATGCTCGAGATGGTGTTCACTTCGACGAAGAAGTCGTACGATTTCTATCACGCCAACGACTTGAACACGCTCCCACAAGCTTTGATTGCCGGGAAAATCGTCAACAAAGGCAAGATCGTCTACGATTCGCATGAAGTCCAGACGGACCGGACCGGTTACGGCTACATCCAAAGTAACCTCGAAGGCTGGCTCTTGCCGTACGTCGACTCGATGATGGTCGAGAACCACACGCGCGCGGCGCACAACGAGGAGCTATACGGCTTCTACCCGTACGTGCTCCACAACTATCCGTTCTATCGTCCGCTCGACTTTACGCTCCGCAAAGACTTGCATGCACTCCTCGACTTGCCGAAAGATGAGAAAATCCTCTTGTACCAAGGTGGCATTCAAGCCGGCCGCGGACTCGAGCAGCTCATCCTCGCCGTCAAGGACTTCAAAGAAGGCACGCTCGTCATGATCGGGGACGGGAAACTCAAGCCGGTGATTAAACAGATGATCGAGGACGAAGGCGTCAGCGACCGTGTCAAGATGATTGACAAAGTACCGGTCGAGGCGTTACCGTACTATACGATGAACGCATATCTTGGTTTCCAAGTGTTGAACAACGTCTGCTTCAACCACTACTCGGCGTCATCGAACAAGCTGTTCGAATATTTGATGGCCGAAGTACCGGTCGTCTCATGTGACTTCCCGGAAATCGAACGGGTCGTCGCCGGGAACGACGTCGGTGTCGTCGTCGACTCGCACGATCCGAAATCGATCGCCGAAGGCGTCAACCGCCTGCTTGACGATCTAGCACTCTACGCCCGTGTCAAAGAGAACACGAAGACGGCGCGTGAGCAATATAACTGGGATTTGGAAAAAGAGGCACTCTTGAACGTCTACACGAACGTCGTGGAGCGCAAGTTGCCGATTATGAAAGACGGTGCGCCAAAGCCAGCTCAACAGTAAGACGAAGACTGCGGCTTTGTGCCGCGGTCTTTTTTATATGGAAGGGGGAAATTTGATGAAACGTCAGCAACAACATCTATTGCGTCAACAAGTCTGGAAGAAGCTCCAATCGATTTCCTTGAAGGATATCGCCTGGATCATCGCCGGCTCATTCATTCTCGCGTTCGGGGTGAACTACTTCACCGTCCCGAACGATTTCTCGGAAGGCGGCCTGCTCGGGGTCACCATCATTCTGTATTACATGTTCGGCTGGGACCTCGGGGTCACGTCGATTATCGGGAACGGGATCTTATTCATCGTTGGTTATAAGCTGCTCGACCGCCGGACGATGGTCTATTCGGTCGTCGCCGTCATTGCGACGTCGTTCTTCCTCAGCTTGACCCATAGTTGGGGCAGCCCGGCCGAGGATAAACTGCTCGCGGCGGTCTATGCCGGAATCATGATCGGGGTCGGCATCGGTATGGTACTCCGCGTCGGTGGGACGACCGGGGGCGGGGTCATCATCGCCCGCCTCATGGAGCGGTATTTGCACATGAGCGTCGCCGTGTCGATGTTCATCATCGATGCCATCGTCGTCGGAGCGTCAGGCTTTATCCTCGGGGAGCAGGTCGTGCTCTATACGTTGATTGCCATCATCATCGGCTCGTGGGTCATCGACCTCGTTGCCGAAGGACTCAACATCCGTAAGGCCGTCACCATCATCAGCGACAAGCAAGAAGAGCTCGCCGTCGTGTTGACGGAGACGCTCGGCCGCTCGGCGACGATTATCCACGGTCACGGCTACTATACGAAGCAGGATAAGAACATGCTGTATATGATCGTCGACAAGCGTCAAATCGGTCCGCTCAAGCGAATCGTTGAAGTGACCGATCCACGTGCCTTCGTCGTCATCCACCAAGTGAAAGAGGTCATCGGGGAAGGGTTCAGCTACCCATCTCGATAATTTGAACGCTGGCGTTTTGACGCCAACTTCTATATAATAAGAAGCGTGTAAAAAGAAGGAGGAACTGACTACTATGCAAACGATCGCTACAATCAGCCTGCTCGTCGTGGCTGTTTTATTGATTGTCGTCGTACTGCTCATGTCAGGTCGGTCGCAAGGTCTTGGGGCGATTGCAGGTGGCGCGGAGCAGTTGTTCGGCCGCCAGAAAGCGCGCGGCTTCGACGCTGTTTTGAACCGAACTGCAGCTGTACTAGGCACGTTGTTTTTCATTTTAGGATTACTAGTCGCATCATTATGATGAAAGGCTGATCGTTCTCGATTTTTACGTGAGGCGGTCGGCTTTTGTTTTTTTCAATTATTTTTTGGGAATAATGGATTGTATGAGGAGATGACGTTAGCAATGAAGATTACAGCACCGAAACCGTTCTTCTTTGAAGGCGGACCACGTGCCGTGTTGATGTTACATGGCTTTACCGGATCGAGCGCGGATGTCCGCATGCTCGGTCGTTTCCTGCAAAAAGAAGGCTATACGTGTATGGGTCCCCAGTACCGGGGTCATGCCGTCCCGCCGGAAGAATTGCTCCAGTACGGACCGGCGGACTGGTGGGAAGACGTCATGAACGCCTACCAGTCGTTGAAAGATAAAGGCTATGAGGAGATTGCCGTCTGTGGCCTCTCGCTCGGCGGCGTCATGTCACTCCGTCTCGCTTCACAGGAGAACGTCAAAGGTGTCATCCCGATGTGCGCCCCGACCGGAATCGATGCCGAGGATCGGTTATACAAAGGAGTCCAAGCCTATGCTCGAGAATATAAATCTCGAGAAGACAAATCGCCTGAGCAGATCGAACAGGAGATGGCGGACTTCAAACCGATGCCGACGCTCAAGGATCTCCGTGCCTTCGTCCGTGACACGACGACAAAACTTGAAGATATTTTCGTCCCGGCGCTCGTCGTCCAAGGGGCGAAAGATCGCATGGTCGATCCCGAATCTGCACACGAGATTTACGAGGCGATTAACGCGTTCCAAAAAGAACTGCTCATGTTCGAGGAGTCGGGACACGTGATCACACTCGATAAAGAAAAAGAGAAACTGCACCAGGACGTGCTCGATTTTCTCGAAACGTTAGACTGGTCAGTTTGAAAAAGGAGGTGTCACGTTGAATTTACGTGACCAACTACTAGAAATCATTCAGACAAGCGACAAAGCTTTAACTGTCGACCAATTGACCGAGCGTCTCGCGCTCGAGTCGACGGATGCCTTTAAAGAGCTCATCCGCACCTTGAACACCCTCGAAGAAGAGGGTTTGATCGGCCGCACCCGGACGAACCGTTACGGGACGCTCGCCGTGCTCGGCCAAGCAGCGGGGATCATCTCGATCCACCAACGCGGCTTTGGCTTTTTATCGGTCGAAGGCGAGACGGAGGACGTGTTCCTTCCGCCCGACCAATTGAAAGACGTCTACCACGGGGATACGATACTCGTCAAAAAACGTGAGGACAACCGCGGCAAGACCGAGGGCGTGCTCCTCAAAGTATTGAAGCGCGGCTTGTCGGAATTCGTCGGGACGTATACGCTCCCGAGCGGACGCCTCGACCAGTTCGCCTTCATCGAGCCGGACGACAAGCGCATCAACTTCTGGCCGGTCGTCAACCCGGATAAATCGCTCGGTGCCGTCGATGGCCATAAAGTCGTCGTCCGCATCACGAAATATCCGGACGGACGTTTCGCCGGAGCGTGTGACGTCGTCCGCATCATCGGACACAAGAACGACCCAGGCGTCGACATCTTGTCGATCGTCTATAAGCACGGCATTCCGACGGAGTTCCCGGAAGATGTCATCGACCAGGCGAACGCCGTGCCGGACGAGGCCGATGAGAATGACTTCATGGGCCGCGTCGATCTTCGCAACGAGACGATTTTTACGATCGACGGCGAAGACGCGAAAGACTTGGACGATGCCGTCCACGTCAAGAAACTCGACAACGGTAACTATGAGCTCGGCGTCCATATCGCCGACGTGTCACATTACGTGACGGAAGGGTCACCGCTCGACGTCGAGGCGTTCGAACGGGGGACGAGTGTGTATCTCGTCGATCGCGTCATCCCGATGTTGCCGCACCGTCTCTCGAACGGGATCTGTTCGCTCAACCCGCACGTCAACCGGTTGACGCTCAGCTGCGTCATGGAGATCTCCCCACAAAACGGGAAGGTCGTCAACCATGAGCTGTTCCCGAGTGTCATCAAGACGACGGAGCGGATGACGTATACGAACGTCCGTGAAATCATCGAACGCGATGACGAAGCGACGCTCGAACGTTACGAGCCGTACATCCCGTTGTTCGACCTGATGGCCGAGCTCGCGGAAGTGCTCCGTACGCGCCGTAACTCGCGTGGTGCCATCAACTTCGATTTCGCCGAGGCCAAAGTCGTCGTCGACGAAGAAGGCAAACCGGCCGACATCGTCTTACGTCCACGCTCGGTCGCCGAGAAGTTGATCGAAGAGTTCATGCTCGCGGCCAACGAGACGGTCGCCGAACACTTCCACAAGATGGACGTGCCGTTCATCTATCGTGTCCACGATAACCCGAAACCAGACAAGCTCGATTTCTTCTTCGACTTCGTCGCGAACTTCGGTGTGCATATCGAGCGGTTCAAAGGCCAAAAGGTCGAACCGAAGACGCTTCAGAAGATTTTGAAGGCGATCTCGGGTGAACCGGAAGAGCCGGTCATCAGCACGATCATGCTCCGTTCGATGCAACAGGCGAAGTACGATGACGTCTCGCTCGGCCACTTCGGCCTCGCGACCGACTTCTATACGCACTTCACGTCGCCGATCCGTCGTTACCCGGACTTGATTGTCCATCGTCTCATGCGCACGTACGCCTTCAACGGTGACTTGTCAGAGAAGACGATTGCCAAGTACGAGGACCGTCTCGACTCCATCGCCGAACAGGCGTCGAAGCGCGAGCGTCGTTCGGTCGATGCCGAACGCGAGACGCAATCCTTGAAGAAAGCCGAGTACATGGAATCACGTCTCGGTGAAGAGTTCGACGGCGTCGTCAGCGGTGTCACGAACTTCGGAATGTTCATCGAGCTCCCGAACACGATTGAAGGACTCGTTCGTCTCCAGTCGATGGATGACTACTACCACTTCGACGAGTCGCAGCTCATGTTGCTCGGCGAGCGGACGAAACGTCAGTTCCGCATCGGTGACTCGGTGCGCGTCAAGGTCGACGCCGTCAACTTGGACGAGCGCACGATCGACTTCACCGTCGTCGGCATGCCGAAGCGGGAACAGTCGCGCCGTCGCCAACCGACGACGATCAAAGCGACGGAAGGTCGTCCGAAGAAGGATGACAAAAAAGGCCGCGGCCGTGACGACAAACGTCCGAAGCGCGGCAAACCGGGTAAACCAGGGAAACCGGGCCAAGCCGGGAAACCGTCGAAACCAGGCGAGAAACCGAAGACGTCGCAAGGACGCTCGGCACTCGACTTGAAAAAGAAAGACGGTCAAAAACGAACAGGCGACGCCAAACGCGGAGCGAAGAAGCGTCGTTGACGGGAGGGGGCGACCCCTCCTCCATATTGAAGTAAAGGACTGAATGTCTATGGCCAAGAAGAAAGATTCGAACGCACTCGCGCAAAACCGAAAAGCGTCTTTCGATTATGCGATCGAAGATACGATTGAAGCCGGCATGGTGTTGACGGGGACCGAGATTAAATCGGTGCGCCAGTCAAAAATCAATATCGCCGACGCGTACGTCCGCTTTGACGGTGGCGAGGCGACGCTTCATAACTGTCATATTAGCCCGTTCGAGCAAGGGAACCGGTTCAACCACGAACCGCTCCGTGTCCGAAAGCTATTGTTGCACAAGAAGCAAATCAATCAGCTCATCGGCGCGCAAGGGCGTGACGGGTATACGATCATCCCGCTCAAAGTGTATCTGAAGAACGGCTTCGCCAAATGTCTCCTCGGCATCGGGCGCGGGAAGAAGAAGTATGACAAGCGCGACGACTTGAAGAAGAAAGATGCGAAGCGCGACGTCGACCGGGCGCTCCGGGACCGGCAAAAATACTGACAGCGAGACCTGATTGTGGTATAGTTGTTGTAGTACCAATTACCACCTCGGGGACGTTATGGATTCGACGGGGGTAGGTCGGTCGTATGTGGCGTGTCGAGGGGTCGGCCTCGTTAAAACGCAAACGCCTATAACTGGCAAAACTAACACACAACTCGCAGCAGCCTAAGTGCCCTGCGGATCCTGACATCCATCGCTTGTGTGGATGATTATCAGGGTCTCAAACTAAGCAAGCTACGCTTCAACCTCGCCGTCTGAGGGCGCGAAGAAGAGATGAATCAGACTGGATGCGACAACGCCTGTTTATCGGCAGTGTCACATTGAGATTCAATAGATAAACTACACACGTAGAAGCATGCGTTACGATGCCTTCGGACGCGGGTTCGACTCCCGCCGTCTCCATTTTTAAACAGTCTGCAACGACTGCAATCAATGATTTTTAATGAAGACCTTCTAATTTCATTGAGATTAGAAGGTCTTTTGAATTTGACGGAGCAACTTAATCATAATGAAATGAAAGCAGGTGAATCGAATGGGGAAATATCAATTAGATACGAAAAGTAAAGTGGCGGCTGCCAAGTATCAAGACGGTAAAAAACCAGCTGTATCGAATAAAAAAGATAAGATCAATCAGATTCGAGAATCATATTTGCAGAAGCAAAAAGATAAGCAACAATCTGTGGAATGATTAGATAGTTTAGCTGACTTCAGGTGTTCTGTTATAAGAAGTTGAAATTAAAGAAGAGGGTCATCCGTGTGTATTTTATGCGTGGGTGGCTCTCTTCTTATTTCTCTTTTAATGATTTCAGAGAGATATAGTTAGCTGATTTATTATGCTATCATTTACATTATAAAGTTATTTAAGCTACTACTAAATGTTTTTTAATGGAATTTTTATTCTATATTTTTTAGTGAAGGAGATTTCTAATGATTTTAAGTCGATTAAATTTATATGATTTTAGAAAGTTTAATTCTGTAGGTAGCAAACCTGGTATTTCAATATTGTTTAATGAAAATCTTAATATTATTATTGGTGAAAATGATTCAGGTAAAACCGCCATTATTGATGCTCTAAAACTATTGCTTGGAACTTCAAGTGATGATTACGAAAAAATTAGGTTAGAAGATTTTTATCGAAATGATGATGGTTTATTTGTTGAAAAATTCGTTATTGAAGGAATTTTTTCGAAATTAAACGAAAAGGAAGCAGGTATATTTTTAGAATGGCTCTCTTTTAATGCCTCTAAAGAATATGAATTAAGAGTCGTAATGGAGGTGGAGAGAAAAACTAGTGAAAATGGAAATGAGTATTTTGATAAAAGATTAATGGCTGGAGAAAAAAACTGTGAATTAAGATTTAATGGAAATGCCAGAGCTATCTTAAAAGCCACTTATTTAAAACCCTTAAGAGATGCAAATATAGAGTTGAAATCAGGTGTGAAATCTAGGCTCGCAAATATCTTGAAAGCTCATATTTTATTTAAGGAAGAGGGCGCAACTCAGTTAACTAATATTATGGAAGAAGCAAATGAAAAAATTGAAGGTTTCTTTGAAACTGAATATTCTCCAGGAAAATCAATAACAAATGATATTGAAAACATTTTAAAAAATTTTTATGATGAAACAGACAAAAACAAAGCTAAATCTACATTTAGTATTTCTAGAGGAGATTTGACATCAATCCTAAGAAAATTAAGTTTAGACAACGAAGAACTCAATCTAGGATTAGGGAATCAAAATCTTTTATTTATGGCTACAGAATTTTTACTATTGAATGAAATTGTAGATGACAGAAATATAATAGGGCCTCATTTAATTTTAATTGAGGAGATAGAAGCTCACTTGCATACTCAAGCACAAATAAGATTAGTTAAGTACTTAGAGGACACATTTATAAAAGGAGAAATCTCAAGACAATTAATTCTTACCACGCATAGCTCAGATTTAGTTGCATCGATTAATCCTGAGAGTATCTTAATGATTCACAAAAATACGTGTTATCCGATGAGTAGAGAATATACTAGTCTAGACAGTGAAGACTATAAATTCTTAGAGCGTTTTTTAGATGCGACAAAAAGCAATTTATTTTTTGCCAAAGGCATAATATTCGTAGAAGGTGAGTCTGAGATGTTACTTCTGCCTACTTTAGCAGAAATCATAGGTCTACCTTTACATAAATATGGTGTTTCTGTTGTTAATGTTCATGGAACTTCATTTGAACGGTATTTAAAACTATTTTCTAGATCCGAAGTTTGGAATGAACTCTTTGACAATCGTTCTATCGAAATGCCAATATCAATCATTACGGATTTAGATGTTAAACCGTATGTTTATTACGAGACAAATCCGAAAGACATATTTTCTATTAAGACTTTTGAGAGATTAAATCAAATGTGTAGCACCTTAGAAATAGTACCTGATGATTTTCTAATGGAGGATTTAGAAATAGAATTTTCTACGTTAAATCAATTAGCCAAAAATTATAACTTTAAAGTGCCTGTTGATAAAAAAGAAGAACTTGAAACTATTTTAAAACTTCAAATAACCGAGGAATTTATTAGACAAACTATTGATAGTAAAAGAACATCAATTAGTGAAAAATATTCTGTTTATAATAGTAATCATCAAATTTTTATCACACCTGAATGGACTTTGGAATACAGCATAGCAAAGAGTAAACTATTTATAGAGCTTTTCACATCAATTCATAATTTAAGATATCAAAAGCCTTTTGAAGGAAAGTATCTAAAAATCTTTAATGATTATAAGGAGCATTTAGAGAGCTTAGAGGGCATCAATGACTTTACGGCACTAGAGATATTCTCACCAGTATTGAATAAACTTGTATCTAAAGCAGAACTTGCTCAGAATTTTAGTTTATTAATTTTACAGAAGTTTAAGGACGAAAAAGAAGACATGAAGACGAAGTTGTTAGAAGATCACTATTTCTTTTATTTAGTATCAGCTATATTGCACGCGACCAAAAAGTCAATAGACGATATTAGAGTAATTGATTCTTCTGAAGAAGGTAGTAAACAATGATTAGTTCTTTTAAAGAATCTTTGTTAAGTGAGATTGAAAGCTGTTTGTTATCAGATAATATCCATTTTTCATCGCAACAAAAGGAAGTCCTTCGTAACAATAACAGTGTAAATGTTATTGCGGGCCCAGGGTCTGGGAAAACAACGGTTCTGATAGCTAAGTGCGCATTGCTATTAAAAAGCGAAAATCATAAAGATAAAGGAATTTGTGTGATTACTCATACAAACGTTGCGGTTGATGAAATAAAGTCGGGCTTAAAAAAAGCTGGAATAAACGAAATTAGTCATCCAAATTTTGTAGGGACTATTCAGGATTTTATTATTCAGTACTTTTCTAGAAAAGCTTTTCACTTATTTTTGAAAGACACAGAAATGAAGATATTGGACACTGAAGAGTACTACAATCAATTTTGTAAGGTTTTTTCTGTTCTAAAGCCAGCTGAATATAGTTATTATCCGCCACGGCTGTATTTTGCAATACAAATGTGCACAATAATGCAACGAAAAGTACAGAACTTTGCCAGCTGGGTTTTAGTGTTTCGACAACGCATGCGTGACACGATAACTGTCACCTGTGAAATTTAATATGTGAGCGTGATGGATGACGCGATCGACGAGTGCCGCCGTTAGGCGCGCGTCGCCAAAGATGCGATTCCACTGGCTGAACTCAAGGTTGGACGTGATGATCAAGCTCTTTCGCTCATACCAGTCAGTGATGAGATGGAACAGGAGTTCCGCAGATTCTTTTGTGAGAGGGATGTATCCCATCTCGTCCAAAATGATCAGGTCTGCCGATTCGAGACGTGAATGGAAGCTGCTCAGCTTCCCATCCCTCCAGGCCTTGTTAAGTTGCTCTACGAGCTCGGAGACCCGGAAGAACCTCACCTCATAACCTTTGTGACAAGCTTCTCTCCCGAGTCCGATGGCCAAATGGGTCTTTCCCGTCCCCGGGGACCCTGTCAGAACGACGTTCTGTGAATGCTCGACGAAATTCAATGAGGTCAGTTCGTCCTTATCCAAATGCTTCGGGAAATAGATGTGATTGCCCCAGTGATAATCGTCGAGTGACTTGTTGTTGATGAATTTAGCCTTTTTGATTAACCGTTGCGCTTTCGCTTCCTCGCGGAGGCGCATTTCCATCGAGAAAAGCTCCGTGAGAAACTTTTCAGGGGATTCCGTTGGAATCGATTCATAGATTTCAGCGACATAGGCAAGGCGGAGCGATTTGCACATTTCTTTTAGGCTCATACTGCACCACCTTCTCCCCAAGGCCGATTCAGGCTATCGTACTTGCTCCAATCCACATCATAAGGATGGTCCTCAACCACGGCTGGATCGTCGTCCTCGCTCAGTAGCTCGTATAGGCGTTCATTGATCTCGAGGATTGGATAGAGTGCGAGCTTGGCTCGGATCCAGGCCAGTCTTTCCTGCCGAACGAGTAAGTTGGGTACGCCCAGGTATTCTTTGATTCTACCCGGCAGATATTCGGAATAACGGGAGTGCCCGAAGCTTCTCGGCTTCTTGTGCCAAGTGCTGATGATGTTTTCCCATGGGAGCGCACGCTTTGTCATCATGTAGGGACGTTTTTCTTCGTAAAGGATTTCTCCGTGAAGTGAGAGAATCTTCATCGAATCCCACCTTAAGATGGCGCGTACTTGCCCATGACGAGCCCCTGAAGGGATCAAGACTTTCGTCTTATCGATCGTTATTTCGCCGTACTTGTTCACCTTGAACAGTTCTTCCTTGAAGACGGGGAAGTCTTCTTGAGGTAATCGCAATAGATGTCTCTGCTCTTTTTCGAACAGCTCACGGATCAGCACATGCTTTTCGTAATGGACTCGCTCCATGTCGTCCCGTAGGGAAACTGCGAGCTGTCGGTTCATCGAATCGTAATCATGCATGACAGGGGCCGGGACAAGAAAGTTGTATCGAACGTATCCGACCTTGTTCTCGACACTTCCTTTCTCGTTCCCGCTGTAAGGATTACAGCTTTGGACTTGGAATCCATAATGAGCCATGAACTGCATGAAAGCATCGGTATAGATCGCCTCTTCCCTCGTCGTTCGCGGTTGGATGACTGCCGCGGGGAGATTATCAATTCGGAGTTGTTGCGGCACACCGCCGATTTCTTCAAAAAGCATTTTGAGTCCCGTCAGGAAGCACTCTTGGTTTTCTGCGGGGAGGGCGACGGCTGCCGTACGGTTGCTGAAGGGCAGACTCATGACGAGGCACTTCATATCGACCGCATGACTATCTTTGACGACTTCCATCGTCCCGAAATCCACCTGCGCCTCACCCGGAGGGTGCTGCAGTCGTTCATGCCTTGTGTCGTTTTCCTCTTCGCTTGTCATATGCCAGTTCTTGATGAAATTGCACACCGTTCGATAAGAGCCCTCGAATCCGTTCGCCACCAGCGTTTCATAAATCTTTTTATTCGTTCGTCTCAACTTTTTCTGAAGCATCTGATCCTCTGTCAACCAATCTTCGACCATCTCGCCCCATTTCGTTCCGTACATCATGCCCCTCTTGGGGCGAATGGTTTCGCTTGGCAATTGAGCTGAATCCGCGTATTTTTTTACCGTCCTCCAATTGAGGTCTAGATTTTTAGCGATTCGATTGATTGAATGTGATTTGTGGTTTCTAAGAAATTTGATACAATTGATATCGGACATTGCTAGCATTCCTTCCATCTCCTAACGTTCTTGTTTCGCAACTTAAACGTTAGGGTGAGATTATGGTTGCTGGCAAGTCCTTTTTCTTTTCTAAAATAGGAGTGCAGAGTTGTGTACGTTTCCGTTGCACACTTCTGCACTCCTATTTTGCACTACACAACGGCCTCAACACAAAAAACATAATATTAATTTTGGAGTAGATTTTAGTCTCACTGTTACGAGTGATACACCACGCTTTTATCGAAACTCCTTTAACGATAGTATTAAAAGATTGTTGAACAATGGCTTTATCAATAATTTTCAATGTCTTGAGTTTGCGAAGTGGTATATTTCTAACTATCAACCTTTAGTTCGAGAAGCAATAAAAAATAGATTTTTTTGTGTTTTGTTAGATGAAGCACAAGATACTAGTGTTGAACAGTTTGATATTTTAAACGAAATTTTTTTAGGAAATATCCCTTTTCAACGGTTTGGAGATCCTTGCCAATCTTTGTATACTATCTTTGGAAATGCAAAAGACGCTTGGGTTCCTTTTGAGGAAGAAATGGAAAGGATTGAAATTTCTGAAACTGTAAGGTTTGGAGAAGCTATAGCTAAGCATGTTCGTAATGTAGCCACTCGGGAATATAGTGAACTTGCTTCTATCAGTTTGAATCAGTCCTATTGCCCATATTTTATAACTTATAATTCAACTGAAGAGCTAGTGGAGAAATACGAGGAATTAATTAAGAGTACTACTAGTTCAAATGTTACGTACAAGTTGTCTAATAAGAAAGACTCAATAATTTCATTGAAGCATGAAGATTTAAAAGCCGTATTTGAGCATTATGAGAAAAGCAAAACTAATATTTCAACCTCTCAAAGTTTGGTAATCAAAATGTACAATGCCGTCGTCAAAATCATAGCACATGAGATGCATTCTTCTATTAAAGCATCAGAAGAATTGTTGAAGACGAGCCATGAAGTTCGAATTAAAATTGCCGAAGGTATAAAACGTGCGTATTCGTTCAATGAATTTGATTGTTTATTAGAGCAAATCGAGCATTTTTGTGAACAACCAATCTCTCATTCTCGAAAGGAAGAAATAGAGCTATTGTTAGAGGGTTCATTGTCGGATAATTCTAATTTTCTCGCTATAGAAGACTTAGAACAAGATATTTATATAGGGACCATTCATTCAGTTAAAGGCGAGACACACAGATCTACTTTACTACTATTGAATTCAACTCTAAAAAATCACATATTTGAAGTTTTACAATTATACTTTATTGGTGCAGGTATACCCGTGGAGGACTTAGCGGATGATATAAAAGATGAAGTAATTAAATTTTTGAAGTTAGCTTATGTGGCTTTTAGTAGACCTACGCATTTATTGGTTATTGGAATTGAAGAATCTCTTTTAACAGATGAGTACAAAACGAGTCTAGTACAGTACGGTTGGCAAGAACAAGATTAAAGAGTGTTGTTATAAATAAAACAATAATTCTTTTTATTTTCTCTAACCTATTTGCAACAAAATTGCTTTGTTAGTTTAGTCAAATAACCATACGAGGGCCAGAAGGGTTTTGAAGCTAACTTAATGAGAACGCATCGAACCTTGTTCGGAGGGTTCGATGCGTTTCTGGTTAAAGCTCTAGTCCCATCATGAACTTAATTCAATCACCACAAATTAAACAAATCCGCTACAATCGCATCACTTCCGTCTTGGAACATGAACAAGCCGAGGGCGATTAACAGACCTCCGATGACGAGTGTGCCGAACCGCATCAGTCCGTTCGTGTTCTTTTTAAATAGGCCGCGAATCACGAGCCCTCCACCGATCAACAGCATCAAGAAATACCAAAACCCCATAGCCATTCCTCCTTCGCCTGTAGTTGAGTTCAGTTTACATAAATTTTCCAGTACATACTGTAGGGCGTGAGACTGATTTAATCCTAGTCAAAGATGGGTACATTACCTCTATGTGTAAATAAAGGGGAGAGTGACTACTATGCGGAAAACCATCGTCATCGCGGGGGCGAGCGGCTATATCGGCTCGAACGTGATGGACCATTTAAAAGAAGAATATGACATCATCGCCTTGTCCCGCTCGACGAAGAATAAAGAAGATGAGGACCACATCACGTGGCGGTCGTGCGATTTGTTCTCGTATGAACAGACGCGTGAGGCGTGCGAGGGGGCGGACTATGCCATGTTCCTCGTCCACTCGATGATTCCGGACGGCGGATTGACGCAGGCAACGTTCGAAGACATGGACGCGCTCATCGCCGATAACTTCGCCAGGGCGACAAAAGCGAACGACATCGAACAAATCGTCTACTTGAGCGGCATCATTCCGAAAGAGTCGAAGACGTTGTCTCGTCACTTGAAGAGCCGGCTCGAGGTCGAACGGATTCTCGGCGGCCAAGGGGTGCCGGTGACGACGATTCGGGCCGGGCTCATCATCGGTCCAGAAGGCTCATCGTTCCCGATTCTCGCGAAACTCGTCAAACGGTTGCCGATCATGATCCTCCCGAACTGGACGAAGACGGAGACGCATCCGATCGATTTGCGTGAAGCCGTCCAAGCGCTCATCTCGGTCGTCGGGGCCGAGGCGCTGTACGACCATCATATCGATATCGGTGGACCGGAAGTGATGACGTATCGGAAGATGATTGAAGATACGGCTGACGTCATGGGCAAACGTCGCGTCATGATCGACTTCCCATTCCCGACCATCAAGTTGTCCCGCCTGTGGGTTATGGCCGTGACGGGTGAACCGAAAGACACCGTCTATCCGCTCGTCGAGAGCATGGGCCACGCCATGGTCGCGAAAGACACGACCGGCGTCAAACAAGGGGAGATTCCGTTCAAGGAAGCGGTTGAGCATGCGCTCGAAGAAGAAGAGAAACAGAAGTCAGGTGGCGGTAAGAAGAAAAAAGCACCGCAGCAATATACCGTCCGCTCGATTCAACGGTTCGGTCTGCCCGAGAACAAGTCAGCGCTTTGGATGGCCGACACGTATTTCGAGTGGCTCGGCCGGCTCGCGTATCCGCTCATCCAGACGACGAAAGAAGACGATGATTGGGAGATTGCGCTCCTCCGACCATCACTCGTCGCACTTCACCTGTCGCTCGAAGACGAGGCGACGGACGATATGGCCTCTTATGAAATCGATGGCGGCTTGTTCGCGAAGTTGACCGAGGACGACAAGACGGGCCGACTCGAGTTCAGACGGCTCCCGGAGTCGGACGAAGGGCTCGTCGCCATCCACGAGTTCGTGCCGGCGCTGCCATGGTGGTTCTATACGAAGACGCAGGCGAAAGCTCACCTCGTCGTCATGTGGCTGTTCGGCCGTCACGTCCGTCTGCTTGGGGAAGATGCGGATGAGGGCGATCAAGTCGTCGAGGCACCGACGAATTAACTTCATGTTCACACGAGAAGACAGGATCCCCTGTCTTCTTTTTTGTGGCCTTCCGTCACGGTCTCGGTCCGATTTTCAAAGTTGATTAGGCGGTAAGACTCAAAAACATAAATACATTGCATAACGAGGTATTAACGTGGGAAAATTAGGTAACGCTAATTGGAATATAAGTAGGGGGATTCTATGGAAATCGATAAAGAATTATTGAAAGGGCATATTGATACGATCATCTTGTCGTTGCTCGAAGATCGCGATATGTATGGCTATGAGATTGCGAAAGTCGTCCACGCTCGGACGGACGAAGCGTTCGAATTGAAAGAAGGGACGCTTTACTTGTCGCTGAAACGACTCGAGAAGAAAGGAAGCGTCGAATCGTATTGGGGCGACGAGCAAGGTGCCGGCGGGCGCCGGAAATATTACCGTGTGACGGCAGAAGGGCTGGCTGCGCTCGAACGGAAAAAGATGGAGTGGCGGGTAGTGAAGCAATTGATGGATTTATTTTTACACGAAGAAGGTGACTCGTTTGAAACACTTGGATGATTATGTTGACACGCTCTATCAAAACGCGGACCCGCGTCTTCAGGAGACCATCGACTTGAAAGAAGAGACGCGGACACATTTGGAACAATCAATCCGTGATTTGATGCTGACGGGCCGCTCCGAGACAGAAGCGACGCGAATCGCCCTCGATCGGTTCGGCGGGGCGGAACAGGCCGATTCCATCATCAAGACGATGCAGATTCAACAGAATCGTTTCGCCACACGGCTGTTCCACATCGGACTGGGCGTATTGTTGTCATCGATGATCGTGTTCATCGCTTCTTTATGGATTGGTGGCAAATATGATTTGACGTTCGCCGACGCAGTATACTTGAACGTCGCGGAGGCGGTGCCAATAGACGCGGAAACGGGACAAGCCATCTTACAGACAAGTGGTCTGATTCATGGTGTCTCGATGACCGCTACCGATACTCCCGGAGAAGCCGTATCGCTCTCGAAACGTTGGGCCGGCACGCTCGGCCTTATTTCAGACGAGCGCTCTTACCTTGAAAATGATGTGTTCACCGTAATCGACGTCGTCGACCCGCGCAAAATTGGTAGCATTCTCTTGTTGATAGGATTGACCGTCTATTACGTCTTGTCGACTGTCTGGGGGGTCATCACCTTACATACGCGCCAGCGATTGAACCTGCTTAGTTTGGCGCTGTTGCTCACGCTGAACGTGATTGGTTTTTGGATGGCGAATCGTGTTACATCGAAGGAGGAATAACGTATGAAGCAACTCATTCAACGAGAACTCACTAACATCTGGACCGTCCGTTCCATGCTTGTCTATGCGACCATCATCTTCATCGTGCCGCTCGTCCAGTTCATGACGATTCGGGAGCGGTATCAGTTTTTCGAGCCAATCGAAGTGTTTGAGGAGAGCGTCTCGACGATTCCGAGTATGTTGTTCCCCGTGCTCGCCATCTTGATTTTTTTACCGAACATCCTTGCCGAACACCGTCATCATTTCGTGACGTATACACGGACGCGCGTTGACCTATCGAAATATCTGTTCGTGAAGGGGCTCGTCAATGCGGTATTGAGCGGTGTCGTGCTCTTCCTCATGATTTTCGTGACCTTTTTGTTCGTCCTGTACATCGAGCCGATGCTTCATCTGGTCACGTATACCGACGTGACGGCAGGGGCGATTGTACCGCAGACGACGTTATCGTTTTTGGCGGACATCCATCCGTTGCTGTATGGATTCTCCTATGCCGTTTGGATTGGGTTGAATGGGGCGTTATACGCGACGATGGCCTATCTGTTCATGTTGACGCTTGAGAATGTGTTCGTCGCCATCTCACTCCCATTTTTGGCGTATCACATCTTGAATTTTGTCACGGGCATGGTTCAGTTGCCCCAGTTTTCACCGCTCAGCACGTTGTTCCCGTTCAACATCTCGGCGCAGCCGGTATGGACGATTTTTGTTCCGTTTCTAATTTTCGTGTCGCTTGTGGTTGGGATTTATGTCTTCCGGCTCCGTCCACGTCGCGAGTGGAGTTTTTAAGGGGGATGGGTCATGGTTGTTGAACGCTTGAGATATGAGTTTACGAAACGAATCTGGCTCCTCGCGCTCGTGATCATTTTGCTGTACAGCCTCGTCTTGAAGCGCGAGATGATGGAAGTGGTGCGCCTACAACAGACAAAGGTGAACATGTGGGATGGATTTTATGCGCTCATGAACGACATGTATCTATTGACGTATTTCGTGTTTCCGGTCATGTTGTTTCTATCGGTCGGCATCCTCATTCGGGAGAGCCGTCATGAAGTGTTTATTCGGGTCGCGACGCCTCGGGGCTGGGCTTACCGGACGTTGAAACTGTTTCTCGTCGAGACCACTCCACTGTTCACCGTCTTGTTCGTGCTCAGTTTGCTCATGACGATTGGATTGCCTTATGAAGGAGGATGGAGCGGCTATACGAAATGGATCGATGATGTGAATGCGACGAGCGTGTTACAGCAGCGATTCTCGATTCCTTTATCTCCGCTCCCGATGCAGTTGTTGTTGTGGCTTTTATTTGTTGTCACGGTCCATTTCTCGCTCGCGGGGGTATTTTTTCTCCATCAAAAGAAAGGTTGGCTATATACGCAGGCGATGGTAACTTTCTTCTTCGGTGTTTTTGGGTTTAAGGCGCTTCCGGAGGAGCTGAAGTTTTTGTCGCCGACGACGTATTTGTCGATCTCGATGACGTCCCTCTCCTATTCGAGTTTACTCGTCGCCACATTCGTCCTTATCGGTGTCGGCGCGGGGCAACATTTGATGTTCGGTCAGCTGACGACCTTGCAACGGATAGACTGGGGCAGGTGGAAAGATTACGGCGGCTATGTGATATATGGCGGTTTGGCACTATTGCATATTTCATATACCGTGATGATGTCTTCAAATGAATTCACAACAAGCAGCGAGCTCGTGACAATGACGTTCATCGGGGTGAATTCGGATTACTTTTCCTATCAGTCGCTCATGTCGTACTTGATTCTCTTCTTTGGGGCGACGTATATGAGTCAGGTTCGGATGCAGCGAGAACTGCAAGAAATTAGTCACTATAAGCTCATCCGCTATAAGAGTCCTCATCGCTGGTTCCATACGATCATTGTCCGAGAAGTGATGTTTTTCGTGGTGCTGATCAGCTGTCTGATCGGAGCGACGTTACTCGTCGGGCAGCTCATGCGCCTGGAGTTCGGCTTCGAAGGTGCGTTTGGGTACTCGCTCCCGACCGTGGTCACGTTTCTATTTGTCAGCACCGTGTTACAAGTACTTGTCTATACGTTGCTCTGCTTTATCGTGACTTGGTTGCTTCGAGAGGCGTATGCGGTGCCGATGGTATTGGGGGTATTATCAATCTTGCTATTCCCGAGCTTGAACGTCGGCTGGCTACCGGTCGGGATGAACGCTTTGGTCGTACTCGAGTCGCACTCGATCTTATACGTATTGTCCATATTAGCGGGAACGGTCATCTTATTGATGACGAGTGTGCACCTGTTGTTCAGAAGAAATTTACATGTCTAAAGGAGGATGACCATGTCTGCAGTGATTGAATTAAAAAATGTGACAAAGTCATATAAAGGAAATGTGTTGTTTGACGCAGTCGACTTATCGATTCAACCAGGACGGATCGTTGGAATCGTCGGACCAAACGGATCGGGAAAATCGGTACTTTTTAAAATGATGTGCGGGTTCGTCTTCCCGGATGTAGGTGAGGTGTACGTCCGAGAGAAACAGATGGGGAAGGACCATCGTTTTCCAGAGGACATCGGTATCATCATCGATCGTCCAGGCTATATTGCCAATAAGACCGGGTTTGAGAACTTGAATGAGTTAGCGCAAATCAAAAACAAGATTAGCGAAGAGACGATTCGGAAAACGATGTTGGTGTTGGGACTGAATCCGGATAATCAACAGAAAGTAAAAAACTATTCGCTTGGGATGAAACAGAAGCTTGCCATCGCGCAAGCCATTATGGAGAACCAACAGATTTTGATTTTGGACGAAGCGTTCAACGCGTTAGATCATGATAGCGTCCAATCGCTACGGGAGTTGTTACTCGCGTTTCGGGATGATGGAAAAACAATTTTGATGACGAGTCATAATCAAGAAGACATCGACTATCTGTGTGAGGATGTATATCGCATCAATCGAAGTAAGTTGGAGAAGATTGTATGAAAGGAGGAGCGGGCTCGTCGTCATGTGGCTGTTTGGCAGTCACGTCCGTCTGCTTAGGAAAGGGGCAGACGAGGGCGATCAAGTCGTCGAGGCACCGACGAATTAACTAAGGTGCATCCATCGCGTGATGGATGCACCTTTGGTTTTTTAGTAGGTAATGAACGTGTTAGATTTTATCTCATTTTATAATAGTTAATCAAATTTTTTCGTTTTCTTTGTAACGATTCAAGTGTTGCATTATTAAATCATGAAACGCCCTATTTTCTGACTTATTCAGTTCAGTCATCATTTGAGGGATAATGATGGCTTCGTTCATTTCATAGTATAAAAAGAGGTGATGGTCGTCTTCGCCAACAACTTTAATGGACTCCCATGCCACATCGGTTTTTTTAATCCCACTGACATAAGACGAAGTTACGTGAATCCCGGTTTCATGAAGGTGCAACGTCACGTCGCGCGGCCATCGCTTATCATTTTTATGAGCAGATTTAAGTTTGCGAAGCGTGACGAAATCGTAATACTTTCCTATAAGTGGTCTCATTAAAATGACGGGGATGATGGCTAAACACACTACAATAAGCTTAAATGTGTTCTCTGAATTCAGATAAAGATTATAAAAATAGAGAGACATCGGCAATATGATATGAAGAACGATAAAGCCGAACAGGAAGACCATCATGGCGAGTGCGATGGTTGTGATATTGTATCTAGCTTGGTGATGCTCGCTTCTCTTTAATGAGTCTTTCTGTAGAGCCATAAAATCTTCGAAAGTCAGTTGATACTTTATATTCATCGTGTCATCCTTTTTTGAGTAGAATTGTGTGACGGTTGCTTCTTATTGTTCTGTCTTTTAGTAAGTGATGCATGTTATGCATGTTGCTCAATTTTATCCCACTATTCATTTACTACGTGACGGTTCAAGTATTGATTTACTAACTTATAAAGTGTTTTGTTCTCAGTTTCAGTCAAAGAAGGGTTATTTTTCGGAAGAATAATCGCCTCAATGTCTTCGTAGTATAAAAAAAGATAGTTGTCGTCTTCACCCACATCTTTAATCGATGCCCAGGTCACATCCATGTTTTTGTTTATTTGATGATTAGAGGAATTCAGGTGTATCCCACTTTGATGGATATGTAATGTAATATTTCGTGGCCATCGATTTTCTTTTTTAAAAAGCAATCTATATAGAAATATCATGATCGTGTCATAAAACTTTTTAAAAAGTGGCCTCATAAAAATGACAGGTAAAATACTTAAGCATGCTGCAAGAATGAAATATAACGTTTCAGAAAACAAATAAATACTTTTAGGCAATATGAGAATCATGATAGCAAATGCTGACATGAAGACCATTGATATTAAGAGTGTCAATATGACGGTATATCCGATTTGATGTAACCTGATTCTTTTAAACGAGTCTTTCTGTAACGCCATAAAATCTTCGAAAGTCAGTTGATACTTTGTATTCATCGTGTTATCCCTCATTTTCTAAGTAACGCTGTAGACGTTTTTTTATACCATTCACATAGTGATTGTATTTATTGCCATCACGACTTACCTTTTTTTATGTGTTTCACTTTAGAATAACAATAACAAAGTATTTACTGTAATTTCCAATAAAGTTACCTTGGTCGTTCGAGTCAAGGTAATACGCTAAATAAAGTTGAACAATGGAGGATTGAATATGTCGATGACGATTCAATAAAGGACCACAGAAAAACGAATCAAGGCGTTCCGACATGCTGGTGTCACCGCACCAATTTTTCTTGGTGAAGGTGCGTGGCATGACGCATGGAAAGTGTCAAAAGACGGTCACGAACTGGTTTTGCGGATTCCGAAAGAAGTCGCTTACGGAAAGCCTGTTTTATTTGACTATGACGCACTGATGGCAGAGTATGCCGCTACGAAATTGTATTATCAGTCCGTGAATCATGCGGTTCAAGGGGCTGCTCCAGATTTTTATCAATTCTACGTGTCTGCTGATTTCACGTATACGTTAGAGTTATTCGGGGATGCCCCTCTTTCTTTACATGCAATGACGAAAGAACAAGCTTCGCAGGTGGGGGTGCAGGTCGGGGAGATTTATCGGAAAACCGATCAAATCCGACACGATGTCGAAGGATTAGGATATTTGATATGGACAGATGACAAGAAATTACAAGGTAGTTTGAACGGGGATCTTCACACTGTTCGTATTATGTGACGCACTGAAACAGTTCGCGACCTCTCGATTGATTGAAATATGAATTTGTTGTTGTACCCCGGTCACTCTTCGACGCATCCATCGCGATGCGTCTTTTTGTTTTGTCGATTGTGTTAACGTTTCGCCAGAGTCGTTTACAAAGGGCGGGGACAGGCGTACACTGAACTCGTTTTCGACCTAATGGAAAGAAGGAATGCAAGAATGGACAACTTCATGACATCACGCCAAGGATGGCAGAGAGATATCTCGGCTGGAATCACCGTCGGGGTCGTCGCCGTGCCGCTCGCGATGGCGTTTGCGATCGCCTCGGGCGTCGGACCAGTGTACGGGCTGTATACGGCCATCATCGCCGGCATCCTCGTCAGCCTATTCGGGGGCTCGACGTTCCAAATCGCCGGACCGACCGGCGCCTTCATCCCGATCGTCTCGGGCGTCATGCTCGCGCATGGCTACGAAGGGTTGCTCGTGACGACGTTCCTCGCCGGCTTACTCTTGTTCCTCATGAGCGTGCTCCGCGTCGGACGACTGATCCGCTTCATGCCGCGCGCCGTCACAATCGGGTTCACGGCCGGGATCGCCGTCGTCATCTTCGTCGACCAGCTCGATGAACTGTTCGGCATCTCGTTTCAGAAGGCGCCGCACTTCCACGAGAATTTACTGAAGCTCGTGACGTCGTTAAATGAAGCGAGCTTATGGCCTGTCTTCATTGCCGCCGTCGGTTTCTTGACGCTCTGGCTCGTACCGAAACTGCCTGTCAAATTGCCGCTTCTATTGATGGCGATGCTCGTCCCGACGTTCGTCAGTCTCGTCATCCCAGGGGAAGTCGCGACAATCGGTAGTGCCTATGGCGGCATCCCGAGCGGGTTGCCGGAGTTCAGCTGGCTCGCGATCGACCTCGATTTGATTGCGACGCTCCTTCCATCGGCGTTCGCTATCGCCTTCCTCGGGGCGCTCGAGTCGTTATTGTCGGGTGCGGTCGCGGACGGCATGGCCGGTACGAAGATGAACCCGGACAAGGAACTGTTCGGGCAAGGGCTCGCCAACGTCGTCGTCCCGTTCTTCGGCGGGATCCCGGCGACCGGCGCCATCGCCCGGACGGCGACGAACATTCAAGCCGGCGCCGTCAGCCGTCGCTCCGGCGTCATCCACGGATTGACGGTGCTCCTCGCCGTGCTCGTGCTGGCACCGCTCGCGAGCTACGTCCCGCTGGCCGCGCTCGCCCCGATCTTGATGCGCGTCGCTTGGAACATGTCGGAGCGGCACCACGTCTTCGAGATGCTCAAGCATCGGTCGGCCGAGTCGCTCGTCCTGCTGATCACGCTCGGGCTGACCGTGTTCGTCGATCTTGTCGTCGCCGTCGAGGTCGGGGTCATCTGTGCGCTCGCCTTGTTCGCGAAACGGATGGCCGATACGATCGACGTCCGCGAACAGACGGAACGGTATGTGACGCGCGACGGCCAAGTCGTCTTCAGTGTCGAGGGACCGCTCTTCTTCGGGGCGATCGAGATGTTCGAACACGTGTTGCATCATATCCATGACGAGCCCGACGTCTTCATCTTCAACTTCCACCGCTGTCCGGTCATCGATGTGACGGCCGTCGAAGAGATTCGCCGCGTCGTCCGGGAGTTGAAAGCGGCCGACCGTCGTGTCGTCTTCGCGCACTTGTCGGCACCCGTGCACCAGACGCTCACGCATTACGGCGTGCTCGACCACGTCGACACGTTCGAGACGACGCAGGAAGCGATCGACGCGTCTTAACGGACGGACAGAATCTGACCGAACGGAATACGGCGCACGTCCGTGTCGAACAGCTCGACTTCACGCTCGGCGTAATAGATGGCGTGGACGTAACCGCGCACGGTATGGGTCATGCCGTTGTCGAACAGCGTCAGCTCGACGGCATCGCCTTCACGGATGGCGCGCTCGAGCTCTGTCTGCCACAAGTAGAGCAACTGCTCATCCAAGTCAGGCAGCTCGATCTTTTGGACGTGGGCGTAATATTTCTTCAGGAGCGCCACGTGCTCGGGCATGAGGAACGGGATCCATTTCAATTCACCGCGGTCTTTGTAGCGGGTCTGGCTCATGACGATTCACCTCCTTGTTTATGTCCGCCGATGAGGCGTTGCCGCGTCCGGAGCGGACTGTCTTTCAATAAGCTCGACGCCGGGCGGATCGTGCCGCGGCCGAAGCGGACGTTCAAGCTATCGACGAGGTCGAGGAAGTCGAACCGGCGCGCCCGGGCCCACTCGTCCTCGAAGAACGACAGCTGAACGTGGTCGCTCCGGGGCTCGAGTTTGCCGAGGGCGACCGAGACGTAACGGACGGCCTCCGTCTCGTCCCACGCGTCGAGGAAGAGCGTCAACAACATCGGCAAGAACTCGCGCTCGTCCGCTGTGAAGCGGACGAGCTTTTTTTGTTTGCTGAAGCCGCGCCGTTCGCTCGTCCGGGTGTAGCGGACGCCGAGATGGACGCTACCGCCGACGAGTCCGGCCTGTCGCGTCCGCATGCCGACCTCGACGGCGATCGCCTGCAAGACGAGCCGGATGGCCGCATACGTCGTATAGTCTTTCATGAGCGTGATGCCGTGGCCAATCGTCCGGGGCCGTTGACGCTTCGCCCCGAACAATGAGCTCGGCGGGAGGATCGTCGGCGACTCGTCGATGCCCCAGGCGTGATGCCACAGCTCGGCGCCGATGACGCCGAACTTCTCATGGAGCATCTCGAGCGGATAGCGGGCGAGGTCGCCGATCGTGTCGATGCCGAGCCGCCGGAGATGGACTTCCATCTTCGCACCGACGCCCCACATCTTGCCGATCGGGGCCGGGTGGATCACCTTCTCGACATCGTGGAGGAAACAGCTGGCGACGCCCGTCTTCTTCCCATGCAGGTCGAGGACGAGCTTGGCGAGGACGTTGTTCGGCCCGATGCCGATCGTGACGGGGATGCCGGTGTAGCGGAACACGGTCGAACGGATGAGACGGGCGACGTGCGCATCGTTCCCGAACAGTCGCTCCGTCCCCGTCAAGTCGACGAGCGTCTCGTCGACCGAGTAGACGCGGATCGCCTCCGGGGGCGCGAACTGGTGCAAGATGTGGACGATTTGCACGGACACGTTCAAGTAATGGCTCATCCGCGCTTCGGCGTAGATGACATGACGCCGCTCGTGCCATGGCAGGCGGTCGATGTGGAACCGTCTAGAGCCGGTCTTGATGCCGAGCTTCTTCATCGGCGGCGTCGCGGCGAGGACGAGGGCGCCGTGGTCCTGTAGGTTCGATAAGACGATGAGCTTTGTCTTGTATGGGTTTAACTTGCGGGCGGCGCACTCACAGCTGGCGTAGAACGAGACGCTGTCGATACAAAAAATCCGACGTCGCATAGCCACCTCTCCTTTTTACGAACAAACGTTCTGTTTTTCTCATCGTATCATGGTCTCACGCCGTCTCAAATAGAAATCGAAAAAATTATTGGATAGAACATTTGAGAATTAATTTACAAAAAGTAATGGTTGCGTTTACAAGCCGGTGATATAGTGAAAGATGTTGGAACATTTTTGGAAAAAGGGGAAATGAACATGAAAACAGCCTTGAAATGGACGATTGCGACAGCGCTCGTATTACCAGGGACATTACCACTTCACGCACCGAACGTGCTCGCATCAGAGGACGTTGTAAAGCTCCGCTTCTTGGAGACGACAGACCTACATACGAACATCACGAACTACGACTATTTCCAAGACAAAGTCGACAACACGATCGGCTTGACGAAAGTCGCGACACTCATCAAACAACATCGTGCGGAAGCGGGAGCCGACAACACGTTCCTGTTCGATAACGGCGATACGATTCAAGGGACGCCGTTCGGAGATTACGTGCGGGAAGTACACCAAGGAAACCCGGGCACGTTCGAGCATCCGATGTACAAAGCGATGGCGGCGCTCGACTTTGACGCGGTCACACTCGGCAACCACGAGTTCAACTTCGGTCTCGAATTTTTATATGACGCGATGGAAGGGTCGAAAGGGAAGCTTCGTTTCGTCAACTCGAACGTCAAAGATCTAGAGGGGAACCCAATCGTTTCGAAGTTCAACGTTGACGGACAAGAGGTCCAAATCATCGAGCGGACGGTCACGGACACGGACGGGGAGACACATACGATCAAAGTCGGTGTGTTCGGCGTCGTGCCGCCAAAAATCATGTCGTGGGACTCGGGGAACTTGCAAGGCCGTGTGACGGCGGAGAATATCATCCCGTCGGCGCGTGAAGCGGTCAGCAAACTAAAAGCACAAGGCGCGGACGTCGTCGTTGCCCTCGCGCATTCGGGAATCGGCGAAAGTGCCGCACTCGCGGATGAACAACGTGACGATGAAGAGAATGTCGGCTACGCCCTCACGAAAATTGACGGGCTCGACATGGTCATGACGGGTCACCAGCATGGACGCTTCCCGGACGCGAAAGGGATGTTCGCCTCGTTCCCGAACGTCGATATGACGAAAGGGACGATTAACGGAAAGCCGGTCGTCATGGCGAACAACCAAGGGAAGGACTTAGGCGTCATCGACTTCGAGCTCGAGCAAGTTGACGGAGCATGGCGTGTCCTCGATGCGACGGCCAAACTCGACACGATCACGGCGAACACGCCGGTCGATGTCGAGATTCAAGCGATTATCGAAGACGACCACCTGGCCACGATCGATTACATCAACCGTCCGGTCGGCGAAATTCAAGATGACATCCAAAGCTATTTCGCGCTCGTCCGTGACGATTCGTCTGTGCAGTTCGTGACGAACGCGCAGAAGTGGTTCGTCGAGAAAGAGCTCGAGACGAACCCGGACCTCGCCCCATATAAAGGGTTGCCGCTCCTCTCGGCCGGTGCCCCGTTCAAGGCAGGCGGTCGCGAGTTGACGGATGCGGGTTACTATACGAACATTCCGAAAGGTCAAATCGCGCTCAAGAACGTGGCGGACTTGTACGTCTATCCGAACACGCTCGAAGTTGTTAAAGTGACCGGGCAAGACGTCATGGACTGGCTCGAGATGTCGGCTGGGGCGTACAAGCAAGTGAAAACGGACGGGGAACCGCTCTTGAACCTTGCATTCCGTAGCTACAACTTCGACATCTTGGACGGGTTGACGTATGAGATCGACGTGACGGGACCTGCGAAGTTTGATGTCGGTGGGAAGCTCGTCAACGCTTCAGCGAACCGTGTGAAGAACGTCGAATATAACGGTGAGCCAATCACGTTGGACCAAGAGTTCTTGGTCGCGACGAACAACTACCGTGCCGGTTCGAGTTCATTCCCAGGTCTTGGGGGCGGCAACAGCATCGTCTACCGTTCAGCGTACGAGACGCGTAACGTCATCTCGGACTATATTATCGCGAGCCGTGGCGCTGTCGATTATAAAGTCGATGATAACTGGAAAGTTGTCGCCGATGCGAAACGTCTCGCCACATTCGAGACGGCAGATGCCGGGAAACAGTATGTCGACTTATACGAAGGGATCGAAGCGACGGACGCGACACGCGTTGACGCGGCCGGACGTCTCTTCCGGTCATACACGATTGATCTCGATCCCGTGACAGAAGTCGAACAAGTCGAGCACGTTCTCTCGGTCGACACGATCAAGCCGGGTGCGAAAGTGGTGACGGGTGTCACGACGGCGAATGCGAACGTCACGTTGAAAGACGGACAGCGCGTGCTTGCTACTACGAAAGCGAAAGCGGACGGCACGTATACGTTATCTGTGAAACCGCTCAAACTTCGTCAAACCATGACGGTCGTCAGTGAACTCGATGGTCAAACGAAAGAAGAAACGAAAGTCGTCGGAGCCGGCCATGTCGGTGCCCCGGCTCTTCGATAATCAATGAACGAGCCCTCAGTTTTGAGGGCTTTATTTTGTGTCAAAAAAGTGAACAAAACCTCTTACGAAAAAAGGGGAACTACTGTATAATCAATCACGTAAGCGTTTACATTATATATGTAAAATATCGGGATTCATTTTTCGGGGCCGGTGGGGACCGGCTACATACGTTCAAAAGGGGACAGCACACATGATTACATTCTTTATTGCCTTGGCGATTCTATTCGTCGGGTACAAAGTGTACGGCAGCTACGTCGAGAAGACGTTCGGCATCAAGGAAGAGCGGACGACGCCTGCCTATGCGTCACAGGACGGCATCGACTACGTGCCGATGGGGAAAAAACGGAACTCGATGATTCAACTGTTGAACATCGCCGGCGTCGGACCGATTTTCGGACCAATTATGGGGGCGCTCTACGGACCGGTCGCGTTTCTGTGGATCGTCTTCGGATCGATTTTCGCGGGCGCTGTGCACGACTATTTGACGGGCATGATCTCGCTTCGCAACAACGGGGCGCACTTGCCGCAGCTCGCCGAGAAGTTCCTCGGTCGCTCGCTTCGCCACGTCGTCAACGGTTTCGCACTCTTACTCTTGCTTCTTGTCGGGACGGTGTTCGTCACGTCACCGAGTAACATGATCAACAACTTGTTCGACGGTAACGCGACGACACTCACAATCGTCATCTTCGGCATCTTTGCCTACTACATCTTGGCGACGCTGCTCCCGGTCGATAAGATCATCGGGCGCATCTACCCGTTCTTCGGGGCGCTGCTTATGATCAGTGCCATCGGGATTGCTGTCAGTCTGTTCGCACAAGGCTACAAGATTCCAGAAATGACGCTCACGAACATGCACCCGGACGGCTTGCCGATCTGGCCGCTCCTTTTCTTCACGATCTCGTGTGGGGCGCTCTCAGGCTTCCACGCCACGCAGTCACCGATCATCTCGCGGACGACGATGAAAGAGAGTAACGGCCGTGAAATCTTCTACGGCATGATGATCGTCGAAGCGGTCATCGCCATGATTTGGGCGGGTGCCGCGATGGCTATCTTTGAACCAGGCGAACTGCTCGGATTGATTCAAACCGGTACGCCGGCACTCGTCGTCCAAGAAGTGGCGACACTCATGCTCGGCAGTATCGGCGGCACACTCGCCATTCTTGGCGTCATCGTCTTACCGATCACGTCAGGGGACACGGCGTTCCGTAGTGCGCGGATGATCATCGCCGACTACATGAAAGTCGCGCAGAAGAAGTTCTCGTCACGTCTTTGGATCGCGTTGCCACTCTTCGCGATCTCATACGTGCTCACGAACATGGACTTCCAGATGCTCTGGCAATACTTCAACTGGGCCAACCAGACGACGGCGGTCATCGCCTTGTTCGTCGGTTCGATGTACCTCTACATCAAAGGGCGCAACCATTACATCGCGCTCATCCCGGGGACGTTCATGTTGTACGCCGTCTGGTTCTACATTTTGACGGCACCGATCGGCTTCAAGATGGATGGGGTCATCCCGTACGTCATCGCCACCATCGGGACGATCACGTTGCTCGTCTTGTTCCACATGCGCGCCAAAGCGATGCGGGCACAAAATATGGAATGTGACGTCCCGGTGAAGGATGTCGCATAATTCACAGACATGGGTCGCTTCGGCCCATGTTTTTGTTTGCAACAAAATCGGGAAATGACCATACTAGAGGAATAGATTTGAAAGGTGGGACCTGAATGGATCAAGAGAAGCTAAAAGACATGCTCCATGCCGACACGCTCGGGGAAGAGATTGCGAGCGCCATCACCCATGGGCTTGGTGTCATCTTCAGCATCGTCGCGCTCATACTGCTTGTCATGACGGCAACGGAGACGGGAAGCACAGGTAACGTCATCGCAGTGAGCGTGTTCGGGGCATCGATGATTTTACTGTACCTATTCTCGACACTCATGCATGCGATTCCACATCCCCGGGCGAAACGCGTGCTCCAAGTGTTCGACCATGCGGGGATTTACTTACTCATTGCGGGAAGTTATACGCCGTTCGCGCTCGTGTCGCTCAAAGGGACGCTCGGTTGGACATTGTTCGGAATCGTCTGGGGCGTCGCCGTGCTGGGGGTCGTCTGGAAACTGTTCTCGACGGGGAAATACATGTGGGTGTCGAACGTGACGTATCTCGGTCTCGGCTGGATTTGTCTCATCGCCATCCGTCCGCTGTACGAGTCGCTCGGTCATAACGGCTTCATGTTACTCCTTGCCGGAGGGATCGCCTATTCGGTCGGGATCGTCTTTTACATGTGGCAGAAACTGCCGTTCAACCATGCGATTTGGCATATGTTCGTCCTCGCTGGAAGTGTGCTCGTTTTCCTCAGTATTTTGCTTTATGTGGCACCGAATACAGGCCTTTGAAACGGACGTCCTAGGGGGCGTCTATTTTTTCTGAATATAAGGAAATGAAATGTTGAAAACGATTACAAAATTACAGACGAATTGACGTTTGTATGTCATAATAATTTCAGACATCGTCATAGAGATAGATGGGTGTAAACGTAAGGGGGAAAATCAGATGGAAAAAGTGTTGCGCGATGGATTTATCTACATGTCTCAAAACAAAACACTCAACAGTTTGGCTAAAAAATACGGACTTCGGTTCGGGGCTTCGCGCTTTGTGGCGGGGGAAGACTTCAAGACGTCGGTGCCGACGATTCGCGAATTGAATGCGAAAGGGCTATCGGTCACGGTCGACCATTTAGGGGAGTTCATCACGACGGTCGCGGAAGCGAACGAGAACCGTGATGAGATCATCCGAGCGATTGAAATTATGGCCGAAGAGCAGCTCGATGCCTACATGTCGCTCAAGCTGACGTCACTCGGGTTCGACATCTCGGACGAGTTGATTGAAGACAATATGCGTCAAATCTTGACGACGGCGAAAGAAGTCGGTGTGTTCGTCGCCATCGATATGGAAGACGAGGCACGTTGCGAGAAGACGCTCGACTTGTTCAAGAAATTGAAAACGGACTTTGAGGGCCTGGGGACGGTCATCCAGTCATACTTGTACCGCTCGGAAGATGACATCAATCATCTTGCGCCGCTCAAACCGAACCTTCGTATCGTCAAAGGGGCTTACAAGGAACCGGCGACGGTCGCTTTCCCGGAGAAAGAAGACGTCGACCATAACTACTTGAAGCTCGTCAAACTCCATCTGGCGAACGGGAACTACGCCTCTATCGCAACACATGACGACCATATGATCGATGCGGTCATCGAACATGTGAAACTGAACAATATCCCACTCGACCAGTTCGAGTTCCAAATGCTGTACGGCATCCGGGTCGAGCGTCAACTCGAACTCGTCCGTCAAGGCTATAAAGTCCGTGTCTACGTGCCATATGGCCGTGACTGGTACGGCTACTTCATGCGCCGCCTCGCGGAACGTCCGGCGAACGTCGCGTTCGTCTTAAAAGGAATGGTCAAGAAATGAAACAAGCACACGAGTTCAACGTGAACTCGTGTGCTTTTCTGTGTTCATATGTTTGTCGAGGATCCGCTCGATTTCACTCTGTTCAACTTCCGTGACTCCATCTTTCACTTTCGGGATAATCAACGCCTCATCTTCTTCGTAATAGAGGAAGCGATGCGTCTCGTTCTCGCTCACTTTGAGAATGGATGTCCATGGGACTTGCGTCGTTCGATGGACGTTTCCACGGACAGCCTGCATCTCGACGTGGGTATCAGAAAGCTGGAGGGTGACATCTTTTGGCCAAGTGTCCTGTTTGTTGAGGATACGACGGGTTTGCCAAAGGGCGAGTGGGGCATACAAATCTTTTAGCAACGGTCTAAGTAATAGCGCGAACAGCAGCCCGATTCCGACTGTAATCAATATAAAGATGATTGTCGATTCGGGGCGCGGTACGAGGTAGAAGGCAGCCGCATACCCGAGAGCGAAAAGCGGGAGACTCATAGCTCTCACCCACATGCTGTGAGCTCGTTTATATTGATTGGAATGGTGAATCATGTCGTTTTGGAACTCTAAAAAATCGTCAAGCGTCAGTTTATACGTGGTGACCATTGCATCTACTCCTTTGTGATTCGTGATAAATACGTCCTGGTTGAAGAGCTTTGTCGCTTAGAGTCTGATGCCTAAGTGTTTTTGTAGCAGATCATTCATTCGAATTCGCTCCGTCTCGTTCAGCATCTGGTTTTGCTTCGGGACGATAACCGCTTCCGCCGCTTCAATGAATATATAGTGATGGGTCTCGTCTTCGTTCACTCGTTCAATCGCTTCCCACGCGACTTGAACCCGTTTGTTAACGGCATTGTGGAGCGAATTGACTTCAATCCCGTTCTCATGGATTGACAAAGTGACATCACGTGGCCATTTCGAGTCCTGTCGAAGTATGGATCGCAACTGTCTCAACCTCATCGTGAAATATATTTTCTTGAAGAGCGGGAATAAGAGCAGCGCTGGGACCACAGCAGCACTGACGGCGAGTGCGAGGATGACAGGGGCGGAAAGCGTTTGCGGTAACCAGACGATTGCGAGGGCAAATCCGTAAAAGGCGGTCAGTGACATGAGTACGAGCGTGACAAGTATAGATCTTCGTTTATCGGGAACCGAGTTTTTGATGAAGTTCTTTTGTAACGTAAAAAAATCATCTTGTGTCAATCGGTAATGAATCATTTGGTAGTGGCTCCTTTCTTTCGTCTAAATGACAGGTTGACGCCTGCAGACAACGCTAACATAGGATGGATGATTTTTCCATACAAAAGACCCAGTGACTGAACACTGGGCCATCTGACAAGATTATCCGTTTACGACCGTCCCACCGTTAACGTGGATGACTTGACCGCTGACGTACGTCGAGTCGTCGCTTGCGAGATACACATAAGCCGGTGCGAGTTCCGCCGGCTGACCCGGACGTTTCATTTCGGCCGAGTCACCGAACGAGGCGACTTTGTCTGCCGGGAACGTTGAAGGAATGAGCGGTGTCCAAATCGGACCTGGTGCGACACCGTTGACGCGAATCTTCTTCTCGGCAAGGTTGCTCGCGAGCGCACGCGTGAACGACGTGATTGCACCTTTCGTCGACGAGTAATCGATCAACTGGTCGTTTCCTTGATACGCTGTGATGGACGTCGTATTGATGATGCTCGCGCCTTCGTTCAAATATGGAAGGGCGGCTTTCGTCAAATAGAACATGCTGAAGATGTTCGTGCGGAATGTCTGCTCGAGTTGCTCATCCGAGATGTCGAGAAGCGACTCCTGCGGATGCTGCTCGGCGGCGTTGTTGACGAGGATGTCCAAATGGCCGAACGTCTCGAGCGTCTCTTTGACGACATTTTGGCAGAAGTCCGAATCGCCGATGTCCCCTTGCAACAAGAGGCAGGCCTGACCGAGTTCTTCGATGCGTTCTTTCGTCGCCTCGGCGTCCTCGAGCTCGTTTTGATCTTTATAGACGATGACCGTATTCGCACCTTCATGGGCGAAGAAGATGGCGACCGATTTTCCGATACCGGAGTCGCCGCCTGTGATGATGGCAACTTTGTCTTTTAGTTTATCGCTTCCTTTATATCCTTCACGCTCATAGATTGGGAACGGCTCCATCTTCGAGTCGATCCCCGGTTGATGGGCCTGCTCTTGGCCGTCCTTTTTGAACGACTCAAAATCCTGTCGGTTCCCCACTGTGTTTAAACGATTCTCACTCATGTATACATTCCCCTTTCTAAAATTGACTCTTTGTGTCTATACCACACTCATCAAAATGTAATCGTCATCGGCGAAATTGGAACGAATTTGAAAAATGAACGCTTGCGAATGAATTGTCATTCATTTATGATAGAAGAGTAAACACGATGGTGATTGCGATTTTTTTTACGCTTGAAATGAATCACTATTCATTCTCATTGAGGGGGGAACAATATGACGAGTCACATCGAACAATCAGCCGACCTCCGTTTGACGAGCAACATCCGTTTTGCGGTCGTCATCGGTTCAGGAGTAATGGGGGCGGGAATTGCGGCTCACTTGGCGAACGCGGGGATTCGTTCGCTCATGCTCGACATTGTACCACGTGAATTGACGGCGAAAGAAGAAGCGAAAGGGCTCACGCTCGAGTCACCAGAAGTACGGAGCCGTATCGCTTCCGAGAACCGTCAGAAGCTATTGAAACAAAACCCGGCACCGCTCGCGACAACGGAGCACTTGAACTTCATCGACGTGGGGAACTTAGAAGATGATCTCGAGCGCTTGAAGGAAGCGGACTGGGTCATCGAAGTCGTCGTCGAACGGCTCGACGTGAAACAGCAACTGTTCGAAAAAATCGCACCTTACATCCGTGAAGACGCGATTCTCAGCTCGAACACGTCCGGTATCTCGATTGAGGCGATGGCAAGCGTATTGCCGGAAGGATTGAAGGCACGTTTCCTCGGGACACACTTCTTCAACCCACCGCGTTATTTGAAACTGCTCGAACTCATCCCGACGGAGAAGACGGCGCGCCCGGTCATCGATTTCATGGGCCGCTTCGCTGAGGACCGTCTCGGGAAAGGCGTCGTCGAAGCGAAAGACACGCCGAACTTCATCGGCAACCGCATCGGCACGTACGGCCTACTCGTCACGTTCGAAGAGATGCTCAAGCAGAACGCCTCGATCGGCGAAATGGACTCGATCACCGGACCACTCATCGGCCGGCCAAAATCGGCGACATTCCGCACGCTCGACGTCGTCGGCATCGACACGTTCGTCCACGTCGCCGGAAACGTCTATGAGACGCTCGACGCCGGTGACGAGAAGGACACGTTCGACGTCCCTGCTGAAATGAAGACACTCGTCGAGAAGGGCTGGATCGGTCAAAAGGCCGGACAAGGCTTCTATAAGAAAGACGGGAAAGTCATCCAAGAACTGAATCTCGAGACGTTCGAATACGAACAATTGAAAGCGATTAAAGGTCCGGAACTCGATCAAATCAAGTCGCTCCCAGGCTCAAAAGCGAAGCTGAAAGGTGCCATCTTGAACAAAGGACGCATCGGACAACTGCTCTGGCCGGTCACGGCGAAGACACTCGTCTACTCGGCTCGTCTCACAGGCGAAATCAGTGATTCAATCGTCGCCATCGATGACGCGATGAAGTGGGGCTTCGGCTGGAAGTTCGGACCGTTCGAGACATGGGACGCACTCGGTGTCGAGAAATCGGTCGCCCGCATGAAAGCGGAAGGCTATGACGTCCCGGCGTGGATCGAAGAGATGCTCGCTGCCGGACACACATCCTTCTATAAGGGAGACCAGTATTACGACCAAGCGTCACAGACGTACGTTGAGAAGACCGTCAACCCGAAAGAAGTGAAGCTCGCACCGCTCGCCAAGTCGAACGGAATCGTGCTCGAGAATGGTGGGGCCCGCCTCATCGATATCGGAGACGACGTCGTCGCCCTCGAGTTCACGTCACCGAACAATGCGATTGGTGTCGACATCATGCAGATGATCGAACAGTCGATTGACCTCGTCGAAACCGACTTCAAAGGACTCGTCCTCGCCAACGACGGCAAAAACTTCTGTGTCGGTGCCAACCTCGCGATGATGCTCATGGAAGCGGAAGACGAGAACTGGTACGAGCTCGACTGGATCATCAACAAGTTCCAACAAGTCGTCCAAAAGATTCGCTACGCGGGTCGCCCGGTCGTCGTCGCGCCTTACGGCATGACGCTCGGCGGCGGGACAGAGATCAGCTTGCCGGCCGCACGCATGCAGACGGCGCTCGAGACATATATGGGTCTCGTCGAAGTCGGTGTCGGCCTCATCCCAGGTGGGGGCGGAAACCTCAACACGTACCGTCGCCTCCTCGAGCAGACGCCGAAGTCGATGCAAAACATCGAGAAAGCGGCGCAACAGACGTTCGAGAACATCGCCATGGCGAAAGTATCGAAGTCGGCCTATGACGCGAAAGCGCTCGGCTATCACCGTCCGGTCGACGGCATCTCGATGAACCGCGACCACTTGACGTTCGACGCGAAACAGACGGTGCTCGGTCTCGCTGACGGCTACACGGCACCGGTGCGTGAGAAGTTGCCGGTCGTCGGTCAAACGGGGAAAGCGACGCTCGAACTCGCGGCGTACGAGATGTTCTACGGTGGCTATATCTCTGAACACGATTTGAAGATCGCGAAAAAACTTGCCCACGTCATCAGCGGCGGCGATTTGGCATATGGCACGATGGTCGACGAGCAGTACTTCCTCGACATCGAGCGCGAGGCGTTCCTAAGCCTCATCGGGGAACCGAAATCGCAGCAACGAATGCAACATATGCTCGTCAAAGGCAAGCCACTTCGGAACTGACAAAAGGGGGACTTAACAGATGAGAGAAGCAGTCATCGTGGCCGGCGCACGGACGCCGGTCGGAAAAGCAAAACGTGGTTCGTTCCGAAACGTTCGCTCGGACGAACTCGCGGGTCATGCGATTAAAGCGACGCTCGAACGGTCTGGCTACACGGGACCAATCGACGACGTCATCATGGGGTGCGCCATGCCGGAAGCGGAACAAGGGATGAACATCGCCCGTTACGCGGCCGTACGAGGTGGTTTGTCGCACGAAGTACCGGCCATCACCATCAACCGGTACTGCTCGTCCGGTCTTCAAGCAATCGCTGACGCGGCAGCGAAAATCATGATCGGCCAAGCGACGGCGGTCATCGCCGGCGGTATGGAATCGATGAGTCTCGTCCCAATGGGCGGCCACGTCATCCGTCCGAACCCGACGATCATGGAGACGGCGCCGGAATACTATATGAGCATGGGCCATACGGCAGAACGTGTCGCGGCCGAATATAACATCTCGCGTGAAGACCAGGACTTGTTCGCCATCGACAGCCATCAGAAAGCGGCGGCAGCGATCGCCGGCGGCAAGTTCGAAGAAGAGATCGTCCCGGTCACGGTCGTCGAGCAAATGCTCGGCGAGGACGGGAAAGTCGCGGAACGTGAACTTGTCGTCAAACATGACGAAGGCGTCCGGGCCGACTCGACGCTCGAGGCGCTTGGTAAACTGCGTCCGGCGTTCAAAATCAAGGGATCGGTGACGGCGGGGAACGCGTCACAAGTATCAGATGGCGCAGCGGCCGTGCTCGTCATGGAGCGCGCAGAAGCGGAACGTCAAGGTTTGAAACCGATGGCGAAATTCCTCTCGTTCGCGGTCGGCGGTGTCCGTCCGGAAGTGATGGGAATCGGACCAGTCGTCGCCATCCCGAAAGCGCTCGAGATGGCCGGCGTGAAATTGGAAGAGGTCGGATTGTTCGAATTGAACGAGGCGTTCGCGAGCCAATCGCTCGGCGTCATCCGTGAACTCGGCATCGACCCGTCGAAAGTGAACGTCAACGGCGGCGCGATCGCCCTCGGGCATCCGCTCGGTTGCACGGGCGCGAAACTCGCGGTCTCGATCTTGCATGAGATGAAACGGCGCAATGAAAAGTATGGGGTTGTGACGATGTGCATCGGTGGCGGAATGGGTGCTGCTGGAGTCTTCGAATTACTATAAGGGGGAATTGACTATGGAACGTACAGAACACGAATTGATTAAAGGCGGTAGCTTCGTCATCGACGCACTCGACGCGGATCGTTTATTCACACCGGAAGACTTCTCAGATGAGCACAAAATGATTGGCGACACGACGGCGAGCTTCGTCGACGACCGTGTCATGCCTGTCCTTGGCCGCATCGAGAAACACGAGTTCGATCTCTCGGTCGAACTGTTGAAAGAAGCGGGCGAGCTCGGACTCCTCGGCGCGGACGTGCCGGAAGAGTACGGCGGCTATCAGCTCGATAAAATCTCCTCATCGATCATCACGGAGCGGTTCGCCAAAGCGCGTTCATTCGCCCTCAGCTACGGCGCCCACGTCGGGATCGGGACGCTCCCGATCGTCTTCTTTGGGACAGAAGAGCAAAAGCATAAGTACTTGCCGAAGCTCGCTACCGGTGAATGGATCGCGGCGTACGCGCTCACAGAGCCAGGCTCAGGGTCGGACGCACTCGGTGCGAAAGCGACGGCCGTCTTGAACGAGGCCGGCACGCACTACGTATTGAACGGGGAGAAACAATGGATCACAAACGCTGGTTTCGCGAACGTGTTCGTCGTTTACGCGAAAATCGACGGCGACAAGTTCAGCGCCTTCATCGTCGAGCGTGACTTCAACGGTGTCTCGACAGGGGCCGAAGAACAGAAGATGGGAATCAAAGGATCATCGACACGGACGCTCATTTTAGAAGACGTCGAAGTCCCAGTCGACAACCTCCTCGGAGAAATCGGCAAAGGCCACGTCATCGCTTTCAACATCTTGAACGTCGGTCGTTATAAACTGGCGGTCGGTGCGGTCGGTTCATCGAAACGTGCGTTCGATCTTTCGGTCCAGTACGCGAACGAGCGTAAACAGTTCAAGACGCCGATCAGCCAGTTCCCGCTCATCCAAGAAAAACTAGCGACGATGGCCGCGAACATCTATGCGATGGAGAGCTCGGTCTACCGGACGGGCGGTCTGTTCCAAGACAGCCTCGACGCTCTCGGCGACGACAACATGCGTGACGGATCGAAAGTCGCCCAAGCGATCGCCGAGTATGCGATCGAATGCTCACTCAACAAAGTGTTCGCCTCGGAGACGTTCGACTACGTCGTCGACGAAGCGGTCCAAATCCACGGCGGCTACGGCTTCATGACCGAATATGAAGTCGAGAACTTGTACCGTGACTCACGCATCAACCGGATCTTCGAAGGAACGAACGAAATCAACCGTTTGATCGTGCCGGGCACGCTCCTCAAGAAAGCGATGAAAGGCGACTTGCCGCTCCTCGCAGAAGCGCAAAAGCTCCAAAAAGAGCTCATGAGCTACATGCCGCAAGAGCTCGACGGCTCACCGCTCGCACGCGAGAAGATGCTCTTGTCGAATATGAAGAAGATCAACTTGATGATCGCCGGAACGGCCGTCCAGAAATATCAGCAAAACCTCCAGAACGAGCAAGAGATCCTCGCGAAGATCGCCGACATCATCAGCGCCATCTATGCGCTTGAAGCGGCCATCGCGCGGACGGATAAAGCTATCGCCCGTACAGGCGCTGAGAAGAACGGACAGAAAGTCCGCTATACAGAAATCTTCGCCGAGCAAGTGTTCAAGCAAGTCGAACTGATGGCGAAAGAAGTGTTGTATGCGGCCGCATCGGGCGACGAGCAGCGCATGCTCTTGTCAGCGATGAAGAAGTTCAGCCGCTACCAGCCGATCAACGTCATCGGCACGAAGCGCGAAGTCGCAGCGAGCCTCATCAAAGCGAACAAATTTATCGTGTAAGCAAGCGAGAGAAAGGGTGGACCGGACGCGGTCGCCCTTTCTTTTTGATGTCCGCGAGCCGTACAATGGATACGAGGAGGGGATTGGATGAGACGTAAAGAATTATTAGAAAGAATGGATCAAATCGGCCGCTCGGTCGCCAAGCATGATGGGACGCTCATGTTACTCGCGCTCGGTTCGATCGGACTTGAGACGGACCGGCTCGATGACTATTCGGACCTCGATTTCTTTTTGATCGTCGAGGACGGCCATAAGGCACGTTTTATCGACAATTTGGACTGGCTCACGGTCGAGCCATTGGCGTACCAGTTCCAAAACACGAAAGACGGGCATAAGATTATGTACGAGGACGGCATTTACGGTGAGTTCGCCGTGTTCGAAGTCGTGGAGATGCCTGGGATCGCCTATACGCCGGGTCGTGTCGTCTGGGAACGGGATGAGGCGCTCCACGCCTTCGCGACGCCTAACGTCGTCACAGACGTCCCTGGCGCCGCGTATTGCTATGAAGAGGCGCTGACGAACCTCTATGTCGGATTGCTCCGGGAGCGACGTGGCGAGCGGATCGCCGGACATCAGCTCATCCAAGTCGCGGCGATCGATAACGTGTTGAAAGCGCACGGTGAGCTGAGCGACCCGTTCAATTCGACGCGACGGGTCGAGGTAAGGCATCCTGACGTGATCAGGCTCCTTGAGCAAGGCGTGCTCGGCTATGGGCGTTCCGTCGAGGCGGCAGCTGCGATTCTCGGTTATATCGAGGCGCGTCATCCGGTGAACGCGTCGTTGAAGCGAGAGATTGAGCGTTTGCTTGAAGCGTGAATGGTCGATTCGGAATGTGCTACATTTATAGAAGAGGTGATGAACATGGTGACACTATATGGCTATCCGCCATGCAGTACGTGTAAAAAAGCAGAGAAGTGGTTGAAAGAGAACGACGTCGAGTATACATACGTCCATATCGTCGAGGCGACACCATCGAAAGATGAACTGGCCGAACTATGGAAACAGTCGGGTCTCCCGCTCAAAAAATTCTTCAATACGAGCGGGCAAGTGTATCGGAATGAAGGCATCAAAGACAAGCTGCCAAATCTATCAGAAGACGAACAACTCGAGCTTCTCGCGAGCAATGGTATGCTTTTGAAGCGTCCAATCGTGACAGATGGTCAAAAATCAACTGTCGGATTTTCAGAAAAGTCGTTTACAGACGTTTGGGGCGAAGTGCTATAATACTCGTGTGAGTCTAATTCATTTGAGGGGGAAGTTAAGATGAGCAAAGTACCTGCCAATTTACGTTATTCAAAAGAGCACGAATGGGTTGAAGTGAACGGAAGCGTGGCCCGCATCGGCATCACGGATTTCGCACAAAGCGAACTAGGGGATATCGTCTTTGTCGAACTTCCTGAAGTCGGCGGCACGATTTTACTCGATGAGCCGTTCGGTTCGGTCGAATCGGTCAAAACCGTATCAGAGCTTTACGCTCCAATCTCTGGAAAAATCACAGCGGTGAACGAATCACTCGCCGATTCACCAGAACTCGTCAACGAAGCACCGTTCGAAGGCGCTTGGATGATCGAAGTCGAGTTGAACGACGCGTCGGACGTCGACAAGCTCATGTCAGCCGAAGAATACGAAGCAATGATTCAAGGCTAAACAAAACCCGGTTTCTCTTTACGAGAAGCCGGGTCTTTTTGATTAATCGAAGTCGAGCCGGTAATGATCAGGCTGGATGAGCGACGTCCGGTTGAAAAAACGATAGAACAGAATCCCGAGTGCGATTGGGATGAGTCCGAACAAGACGACGACGAGCATGACGTTCCAGAGCGCGAAGCCTCCCGGCATCAAATGCAAGGCGTTGACCGGACCGATGAGACCGGAGACGCCGAACCCGGCGCTGATCGGTGTGCCCTCGATGCGAAGGATCCCGGCGAGCGCTCCGAGGATGGCCGCATTGGCGAGCACCGGCAGCATCATGATCGGGCGACGGACGAAGTTCGCCATTTGAATCTTTGGTGACCCGAGGAAGTGGGCAATCGACGTTCCGGTCGCATTCATCTGCCAACCGGCGATGGCGAGGCCGAAGCCGGCGGCGACGACGCCGAGGTTGGCCGCCCCAGCCGCGACGCCTGAGAGACTGATCGCCGTGGCGATGCCGACCGTCGAAATCGGCGAGACGATGATGAGCGAGAACGCCATCGCGATCAACATGCCCATCACGACCGGCTGCAGTTCCGTCATCGTCATGATGATCGTCCCGACGTACGTCGTGATCTGTGAGATGTATGTGAGCAGGAACGCTCCGATGCCTCCGGCGACGACGATGACCGTCATCGGCAAGACGAGCACGGTGTATGTCTTCAAGCGTGGCGACAGTTGCATGACGAGGAACGTCGCGAGGGCGGCCGTCACGCCGGCCGTGATGACGTCACCGATCCCGGCCATGAGGAACACGCCTTCCTCGATGCGGATGGCGCCGCTTCCGACTTGGGTCGCGATACCGATCGTACCGGCCTCGAGCGCCGAGCGTCCGAATTGCATGGCGACGGCGACACCGATGATAACCGGTAGGAGGCGCATCGCGATCGTCGTTGCATCTAAGATGAACTGCAAGGACGGAAAATAAGGCAAGATGGCTTTCGTCAATTCACCGAGCAAGGCGCTCGGGATGAGGGCGATGAGGATGGCAAGACTGAGGCCGTTCAAGACGTTCATTAAAAATTGTTTTCCGGTAAGCTTCTCTTCCGTCATTGGGGATTCACCTGTCCTTTTCTACTGGTTTGCTGTTATGTACAAAAGCGATAAAGTTAATGACCATACTATGCCTCTTTTCAGCGAGCGTCAATACAAAATGTTGAAATGTTCAGAATTTTCCATTTGAGCACAACTTTTGAACAGATCGGTCCGCATTCATATACTTATAGAAGAGGTGAGAACAATGATTACTGACGGATTGTTATATATATACGCCCCAATGTGCGGTACATGCGCCGTGGCCGAGCGGATGCTCTCGGTCGTCGAGGCGGTCGACCCGGAATTGACTATTGAAAAACGCGATGCCAACTTTATCCCGAACGAGCTCGAGGCGTATCAAGTCATGAGCGTCCCGGCACTGTTGAAGCTGGAGAATGGCCAAGTTCGCGATCGTTTATACGCGTTTCAAAACGTTCAACACGTCCTATCTTTCGTCAAATGAGATAGGATAATTAGAATAATCTGAAAATTTTAAATAATCAGTTGACACAGAAAGTTCACGAATGATATATTCATTACAACATCTTACTTGAACACAACATAGGACGAGATTTTCCCGTCAGCAAGACGTTTTCGAACAACCGCTGCATGAGCTTACGCGATTTCAGGTGGACCGTCCCTTCGATTGTCCCCCAAAAAAATCAAGCGTCGAGACACCGGTCGTGTAATTGCATGGTCCGTTCGAAGACCGAGTGATGGTCGGGTAAAAATCCCCCATATAAGGATGAATGCTCTGATCGGGCAAAAGAGGTTCATCTATGGGTTGTCCTTCAGTGACTCAAGGTGCTACGTTCTGTGTCATCCTCGGATGGCACCTTTTTTTAATTTGTCTGAAAAAAATAGTTTGACATGAAAATAATGTGTCGCTATGATAAAGCTAATCGAAAATACAACCACTCTTATCAAGAGAGGCTGAGGGACTGGCCCTATGACGCCCAGCAACCGCGGAGCAATCCGAAATGGTGCTAATTCCAGCAAGGTGTATACCTTGGAAGATGAGAGCAATCGTTGTCCGTACCGATAAAGTACGCACGTTTGCTCAAACGTGCGTACTTTTTTTGTTGTCAGGAGGGAAATGGATTGATTCAACTACGTAATGTGGCCAAATGGTTCGACACGAAAAACGGTCGGGTCCAGGCGGTCGATGATGTGTCGCTTACTATCGAAAGCGGCGAAATTTTTGGAATAATCGGATATTCGGGGGCGGGGAAGTCGACGCTCATCCGATTGCTCAACCGACTCGAGGCACCGTCAAGCGGTGATATCGTGGTCGCCGGCAGCGAGCTGACGAAGCTCACGCCGAAGGAACTACGCGGGGTACGTAAAAACGTCTCGATGGTGTTCCAACACTTCAACCTATTATGGTCGCGCACGGTCGCTGAGAACATCAGCTTCCCGCTCGAGCTCATCGGGGTACCGGCGAGCGAGCGTAAACGTCGCGTCCAAGAACTTGTCGATCTCGTCGGCTTGGCTGGACGAGAAGACAGCTATCCGTCACAACTATCGGGCGGCCAAAAGCAGCGAGTCGGGATAGCCCGTGCGCTCGCTACGAATCCAGAAGTGCTCCTCTGCGATGAAGCGACGAGCGCCCTCGACCCGAAGACGACGGATTCGATTCTTGAACTGCTCGTCAGCATCAACAAGAAGCTCGGATTGACGATTGTCCTCATCACCCATGAGATGCACGTCATTCAAAAGATTTGTCATCGCGTCGCCGTCATGGAGGCAGGGAAGGTCGTCGAGACCGGACAAGTCGCCGACGTGTTCCAACATCCGGAACAGCCGATCACGAAAGAGTTCGTCAAACAGATCGGCGCGGTCGAAGACATGTCGCTCACGTTCGAGCACTTGAAAGCCCGTTATCCGAGCGGTCAAATCGTCAAGCTCAAGTTCTTGAATGAGACGGCCGAACAACCGATCTTATCCGAAGTGTTAAAAGGTCACGAAATTGGCTTTAACATCATCGGCGGAAAAGTGACGCAGTCACAAGTCGGTGCACTTGGAACACTGTTTATTCAATTGATTGGTGAACCAACAGAGATTGAACGTGCTATCGCCTCGATTCGATCAAAAGCAGTCGAAGTGGAGGTTGAAAACGATGTTTCCTAACGTAGATTGGGAAGTCATGATGCTAGAGACATGGAATACGCTTTACATGACTTTCGTCGCAGGTGCGGCTACTTTCGTATTTGGTCTTGGTCTTGGAATGCTTCTTTATATAACAAATGAACCGTTGATGACAAAAAATCGTTTTATCTATTCAATCGTCGGGGCTTTCGTTAACATCTTCCGTTCCGTTCCATTTATCATTTTAATTATTTTGCTCATTCCGTTCACACGAACGATTGTCGGAACCATCCTTGGTCCGACAGCGGCGCTACCAGCACTCATTATTGGTGCAGCACCGTTTTATGCCCGTATGGTTGAGCTCGCTTTACGTGAAGTTGATCGCGGGGTAATCGAAGCGGCCGAATCGATGGGTGCGACGAAATGGCAAATTATTTATAAAGTCTTATTCCCGGAAGCATTACCAGCCATCGTGTCGGGAATTACGGTTACGATTGTCGCTCTCGTTGGATATACGGCAATGGCAGGGGTAATCGGAAGTGGTGGACTTGGTACGCTAGCGTTCCTAGACGGCTTCCAACGCTCCCAAAACGACGTTACGTTCGTCGCGACCGTATTAATTTTGGTGATTGTCTTCATTATTCAATTCATCGGAGATCGTCTCGTAACAAAAATCGATAAGCGTTCCGCTTAATCAAAATCATAAAAAGAAAATTTGGAGGGGTTTTATAATGAAATCATGGAAAACAGTACTCGGATTAACAGCAGCTTCAGCACTCACAATTCTCGCGGCTTGCGGTGGGGATTCAGAATCAGGTTCGGGCGATGACAAGACGCTCGTCGTCGGCGCGTCAAACGTCCCACACGCAGAAATTTTGGAGCACGTGAAAGACGAGTATGAAGAAAAAGGTTACAAGCTTGAAATCAAAAAGTTCCAAGATTACGTCCTTCCGAACAAAACGTTAGCGGACGGAGATATTGACGCGAACTACTTCCAACACCAGCCATACCTTGATCTTCAAATGAAAGATAACAAAGACTATAAATTCGCATCTGCTGGCGGAGTTCACGTTGAGCCGATCGGTATCTATTCACAAGACTACAAGTCGCTTGATGAGCTTCCAGATGGAGGCGAAATCATCATGAGCTCGAACGTTGCCGAGCATGGACGGATGTTGACACTTCTTCAAAACGAAGGCGTGATCACACTTGCTGACGGTAAAACGACGGACGCGACAGTGGCTGACATTGTCGACAACCCTAAAAACTTGAAGTTCACAATGAACGTTGAAGCGGCACTTCTTCCACAAGCTTACAACAACGGCGAAGGCGACGCTGTTATCATCAATACAAACTATGCAATTGATGCGGGTCTTTCTCCACTTGACGATTCAATCGCACTTGAAGGTGAAGACTCACCATACGTTAACTTGATCGTTACACGTGAAGGTGAAGAGGACGATGAGCGTGTGAAAGCACTCCTTGAAGTTCTTACAACGAAAGAAACACAGGATTGGATTTTAGAGGAATATGAAGGTGCAGTTATTCCAGTGAATAACTAATCATGAAAGGGTCTGGCGTTAGCCAGACCTTTTTTGTTTTCCGTAGTCTTCTTATAGAAAGAGCAGTACACTACTAGATATAGAGAAAAAGGGGGGATCCGGATGAACATACGACACATTCATCCGCTGACGCTGGGTGTCTTATTTGGTACATTTTTTGCCCGGCTGTCGACATTTTTTGTTATGCCGTTTTTTGCGATTTATCTTGCGACGCTTGGCTTCTCGGCGAGTGTCATCGGGACGGTGTTCGCCATCTCGGCGTTATCGGGGTTGTTCATGAGCTTTTTCGGGGGGACGTTGTCTGACCGGTATGGGCGCAAACAGTTGATGCTGATCGGCATCGCCTTGAACGCGATCACGTTCACTGGTTTCGCGCTCGTCTCGGAATTATTTTGGTTTTATATCTTCTCGGTACTCATGGGCGTGTCGCGGTCGTTCCTCGAACCGGCGTCCCGTGCGCTCATCAGCGACACGACGCAGCCGGACCAGCGCGTCATCGTCTATAATGTCCGCTACTTTTTAATCAACATCGCGGCGGCGATCGGGCCACTGCTTGCGGTCGTCTTATCGCTCACCGGGGCGAAGAGTGCCTTCTTCGTCGTGACGGGCGTTTACGTGTTATACGGCCTCGTCATCTCGACGTTGTTCCGCAAGTATCCGTTCGAGGAAGGAGACGGCGTCAAGGTCCGGCCGCGCTTGACGGAGACGTTCCGTGTGTTACAACAAGATAAGACGTTCCGTTTCGTCATCATCGGGATGATCTTCGCCATCATCGGCTATAGTCAATTCAATGCGACGTTGCCGCAGTTCATCGCGTTCCATGACGGCTTCAGTGACGGCTCACGTTTGTTCGCCTATCTGTTGACGGTCAATGCGATCACCGTCCTCGTCGTCCAATATCCGATTATGCGGTTCGGGATTCGCGTGTCGCCGATCAAGTCGCTTTTCTTCGGCGTCGGGACGTTGTCGACGGGGCTTCTCCTCATCGGATTTGCGACCGAGACGTGGGTGTTGTTCATCGCGATGGTCATCTTCACGATCGGTGAGGTGCTCATGTTCACGATGACGGACGTGTTGACGGATGAATTGGCACCGGCCCATCTGCGCGGGACGTATTTCGGGGCGATGGGGTTGACGGCGCTCGGTCAGACGATCGGTCCCGTCATCGGCGGTCTGTTGCTAGATGGATTCGACAACGCCGCGCTGCCAGTGTTTGGAAGCTTGGCCGTGTTGACGGCGTGCGGCGCCTTCTTCTTCGCCGGCGCCTTGAAAGAACGGAAAGCAAGTTTGGCCTTACTCGAGGAAAAAGTTGGATAAAGTCTTGATTTCCCGATATTCTCATTCTCAACATTTATGTTTTATTGAGAATGAATAATAAGGTGAGTCGCTTGAAATAAAAAATTGCCTAGATTAAGATTAGAATATATCTAATCTACGCCAAAAATGGCGAGAAAACGGAAGGGGTATCCGAATGTCTAACGTACCACACATGAAAATTGATGACCTCCGCGTCTCAATCGAAGGAAAAGAGATCGTCAAAGGTCTTAATCTTGAAATTAAAGGTGGCGAAATTCACGCCATCATGGGTCCTAACGGGACGGGTAAATCTACACTCGCATCGGCACTTATGGGACATCCATTGTATGAAGTCACAGGCGGAAGCGTCGATTTGAACGGCGAAGACGTACTCGACATGGAAGTCGACGAGCGCGCGCAAGCCGGAATGTTCCTCGCGATGCAGTATCCTGCTGAAATCAGTGGTGTCACGAATGCCGATTTCTTGCGTTCAGCAATCAACTCGCGCCGTGAAGAAGGCCAAGAAATCTCGCTCATGAAGTTCATCCGTGAACTCGATGCGAAGATGGGCGTTCTCGAAATCCCTTCAGAAATGGCACACCGCTATTTGAACGAAGGCTTCTCAGGTGGGGAGAAAAAACGTAACGAGATTCTTCAGATGATGATGATCAAACCGAACATCGCCATCCTCGACGAGATCGACTCAGGTCTTGACATCGATGCGCTCAAAGTCGTCGCTAAAGGCGTCAACGAAATGCGCAACGAAGAGTTCGGTTGCTTGATCATCACGCACTACCAACGTCTCCTCAACTATATCGAGCCAGACTTTGTTCATATCATGATGGACGGAAAAATCGTCATGTCAGGTGGCAAAGAGCTTGCACAACGACTCGAAGCAGAAGGTTACGACTGGGTGAAGCAAGATCTTGGAATGACAGTAGACACAGAAGCGTAAGGAGGCTGTACGATGACCGTACAATTTGAATTGGATGCACAAGCAGTAGCGGCACGTGCAGAGGCGCTCGGTGGACCTTCATGGATGGTCAACCGTCGCAAAGAAGCAGCAGAACTTGCGCCGACTCTCGCCTTGCCAAAAGTTGAAAAAATCAAGATTGATAAATGGGACTTCGTCTCTGGAGACGTCGAGCTCACGAAACACGACGGCTTGACGCCTGAAATCGAAGCACTTCTTGGAGACCACCGTACAAACGTGCTCGTTGAACGCAACGGTCATGTCGTCTACAACGAACTTGCGACGCCAGAAGGTGTCCTCTTCATGGGCATCAACGAAGCGATGGAACAACATCCGGAGCTCGTCGAGAAATACTTCATGACGGAAGGTGTCCGCGTGGACGAAGAACGTTTATCTGCGTTGAACGCTGCCCTCATGAACGGTGGTGCGTTCTTATACGTACCGAAGAACGTTCAATTGAAAGACCCGCTCCAAGCCATCTTCACGATGGAACAAGCGAACGGCGCGCTCTATCATCACACGATCATCGTCGCAGACGAAGGCAGTGAATTGACGTACGTCGAGAGCTTCCTCTCGAACACGAACGAGCCGCACACGGTCAACGCCGTGACAGAAGTGTTCGCTGGTGCGAACGCGAAAGTCGTCTTCGGTGGCGTCGATCAGCTCGCTGAGTCGGCTCTCTCGTTCATGAACCGCCGCGGTGTCGTCTATGAGAACGCACGCCTCGAATGGGCACTCGGTCACATGAACGACGGCAACTCGGTCGTCGAGACGAAAACGCACCTCGTCGGAGACAACACGTTCTCAGACACGAAAGCTGTCACGATCGGTCGTGGCGCACAGAAACAAAACTTCAACATCCGGACGGACCATTTCGGGAAGTCTTCAGAAGGGTTCATCTTGATTCACGGTGTCCAAAAAGATTCGGCCACGGCCATCTTCAGCGGGACATCGATGATTCACCATGGCGCTTCAAAATCGAACGGCGTTCAAACGGAACGTGTCCTCATGTTGTCTGAGAAGGCACGTGGCGATGCTAACCCGATTCTTCTCATCGATGAGGACGACGTCATGGCAGGTCACGCCGCTTCGGTCGGACGCGTCGACGACGTACAGCTCTACTACTTGATGAGCCGCGGTCTGTCACGTAAAGAAGCCGAACGGTTGATCATTCACGGATTCTTGAACCCGGTCGTCGAGCAACTCGCGATCGAGTCGGTCAAAGACCGTCTCCGTGAAGTCATCGAAGGGAAAGTACGTTAAGATGATTGATGCCTCGATTCGTAAACAGTTCCCGATTTTAGATCAGGAAATCAACGGTCATCCGCTCGTCTATCTCGACAGCGCGGCGAGCTCCCAAAAACCGCTGGCTGTCATCGAGGCGATCGAGGATTACTATCGCCGCATCCACTCGAACGTGCACCGGGGCGTCCATACGCTCGGGACGCACGCGACGGATGCGTATGAAGGGGCGCGGGAGCGCGTCCGTTCATTCATCAACGCCGCCGTCCCGGAAGAGATCATCTTCACACGTGGGACGACGACGGCGATTAACCTCGTCGCGTCAAGCTACGGAGATGCGAACGTCGGCGCGGGGGACGAGATCGTCCTCACGCCGATGGAGCATCACGCGAACTTGATTCCATGGCAACAGCTCGCCAAGCGTAAAGGGGCCACGCTCCGTTACGTCGAATTGACGCCGGACGGTCGAGTCACGCTCGACGCGGTTCGTGCCGTCTTATCGGACCGGACGAAAATCGTCGCCATGAGCCACGTCTCGAACGTGCTCGGCACGATCAACCCGATCGCCGACGTGGCGAAGCTCGCCCATGAAAAAGGCGCGGTCATGGTCGTCGATGCGGCACAAAGCGCACCGCACCGTAAACTTGACGTGCAAGCACTCGACTGTGACTTCCTCGCCTTCTCAGGCCATAAGATGCTCGGTCCGACCGGGATCGGTGTCTTATACGGGAAGAAGCAGTTGCTCAAACACATGGAACCGGTCGAATTCGGTGGCGAGATGATCGATTACGTCGACTTGTACGAGTCGACCTGGAAAGACATCCCGTACCGGTTCGAAGCAGGGACGCCGATTATCGCCGGCGCCGTCGGTTTGGCAGCGGCCATCGACTTTTTAGAAGACCTCGGTCTCGAGAACGTCGAAGCCCACGAACGGGCGCTCGCGACGTACGCCATCGAACAGATGCGGACGATCGAAGGAATCCAAATCTTCGGGCCAGAGGAACGGGTCGGACTCGTCACGTTCAACTTAGGTGACGTGCACGCCCACGACTTAGCGACCGTCTTGGATATGCAAGGCATCGCGGTCCGGGCCGGCCACCACTGTGCCCAGCCGCTCATGCGTCTCCTGAAGCAATCATCGACAGCCCGAGCGAGCTTCTACTTGTACAACACGAAAGAAGAAGTCGACCGCTTCATCGAAGGGCTACGTCAAACGAAGGAGTATTTCAATTATGAGTTTTAACAATCTCGACATGTTGTACCGACAGGTCATCATGGATCATTATAAAAACCCAAGAAACCGTGGCGTCATCGAAGATGGCGTGACGGTCGACTTGAACAACCCGACATGCGGGGATTCACTCCGACTCCAACTCCAAGTCGAGGACGGAATCGTGAAAGATGCCAAGTTCGAAGGTGAAGGCTGTTCAATCAGTCTCGCGTCGGCATCGATGATGACTCAAATCGTGAAGGGCAAATCTGTTGACGAGGCACTCCAATTGGCCACCATTTTCTCGGAGATGGTCCAAGGGAAAGACTATGATACAGACACGTTCGACCTAGGCGACATCGAAGCGTTGTCTGGCGTCTCAAAGTTTCCGGCTCGCATCAAGTGCGCCACGCTCGCGTGGAAAGCGCTTGAAAAGGGAGTCGACGAGGAAGCGTAAGTAGAAGGAGGAGACCGATATGGCGAAAAACATGCCTGACATTGGCGATTATAAATATGGCTTCCATGACCGAGACATCTCGATTTTCCGTTCAGGCCGCGGCTTGACGAATGAAATCGTAGAGACAATCTCGCGCATGAAAGAAGAACCGGCATGGATGCTCGAGTTCCGTTTGAAATCACTTGAACAGTTCCGCAAAATGCCGATGCCGACATGGGGTGGCGATCTCACGGCACTCGATTTCGATGAGATCACGTATTATGTCAAACCGTCTGAAAAGACAGAGCACTCGTGGGACGAGGTTCCTGAAGAAATCAAACGTACGTTTGACAAGCTCGGAATCCCGGAAGCGGAGCAAAAATACTTGGCAGGCGTCTCGGCTCAGTATGAGTCTGAAGTCGTCTATCACAGCATGCAAGAAGACTTCGAAGCGAAAGGTGTCGTTTTCAAAGATACAGACACGGCGCTTAAAGAAAATGAAGACCTCTTCCGTGAGTATTTCGGAAAATTGATTCCGCCGACGGACAACAAGTTCTCGGCACTCAACTCGGCTGTTTGGTCAGGTGGTTCGTTCATCTACGTACCAAAAGGCGTGAAGCTCGAGCAACCGCTCCAAGCTTATTTCCGCATCAACTCGGAGAACATGGGTCAGTTCGAGCGGACGCTCATCATCGTCGACGAGGGCGCATCTGTCCATTACGTCGAAGGATGTACAGCACCGGTCTACACGACGAACTCACTTCACTCAGCGGTCGTTGAGATCTTCGTCAACAAAGACGCGTACTGCCGATATACGACGATCCAAAACTGGGCGAACAACGTCTATAACTTGGTCACGAAGCGTGCCGTCTGTGAAGCGGGTGGATCGATGGAGTGGATCGATGGTAACATCGGTTCGAAACTCACGATGAAATACCCAGCCGTCATCTTAAAAGGTGAAGGCTCGCGCGGTATGACGCTCTCGATCGCTCTCGGCGGTAAAGGGCAGCACCAAGACGCCGGCGCGAAAATGATTCACCTCGCACCGAACACGTCATCGTCAATCGTCTCGAAGTCGATTTCGAAACAAGGCGGAAAAGTCTCGTATCGCGGTATCGTCCACTTCGGCCGTAAAGCGAAAGGCGCACGTTCGAACATCGAATGTGACACGCTCATCATGGACAACGAGTCGACGTCGGACACGATCCCGTACAACGAGATCTTGAACGACCAAGTCTCGCTCGAGCACGAAGCAAAAGTCTCAAAAGTGTCAGAAGAGCAACTCTTCTACCTCATGAGCCGCGGAATCTCGGAAGAAGAAGCGACGGAAATGATCGTCATGGGCTTCATCGAGCCGTTCACGAAAGAATTGCCAATGGAATATGCCGTCGAAATGAACCGTCTCATCAAGTTCGAGATGGAAGGATCGATCGGGTAATCTATTCATGTAACCAGCGAAGCGTAGCTTCGCTGGTTTTTTGTATAATCAAATGAGGAGGTGCGTGTCGAGTGAAGCGATTTCAGTTAAAGAGCAAAACATTAATGGCGTTCATGCATCAGCTTCTTGTGCGGTGTCCTCGATGTGAGCAGCGCGCCGACATAATCGTTCATGAAGAGGTACGTCTTAGTTGTCTGGCCTGTGGGTACGTACGGATGTATTCGGATCAAGGCATACGGGTGGAAAGAGGCGCCCACGATCCTTTCTTTAGACTTCCACTTTATTTACAGACGAACTGCTGTGGTCATATCCTATGGGCTTATAACCAGGAGCACCTCGCGTATATGAGACAGTACGTGGAAGCAGATATTCGGACGAGCGACGGCGCGAACCGAAGTATGGAGAGTCGCTTGCCCAAGTGGATGAAGCAAAAACAGAATCGAGAAGACGTGTCGCGGGCAATCAAGCGCTTAGAGATCGTATATGAGAAGGGATAAACCGGGATGGACCGACAAAAACGGCTACATGAAATTGAAAAGCGGCAATTGACATCGGTGATGAATAAAACAAAATGGGAGGGACTGAGAAGAGCGGTGGCACCTACATTCTTATCTAATGCCCCTTATCAAATCAAATGCGTATTGGAAGACACACCAAGTCCTGAATTTTTATCGAAGACGGCTGATCTCTCAAGTGATTGGGATGATGGCTTCCCCTATCCTACCGCTTCAATCGAATGGATGCGGGTTCTACCTATAGTCAAAGAAGCTCGTGGTTCTATCATGGAACCAGAGATTCATGATGTAACCGATGAATTTCATCACATATTGAGACGACTAAAGATACCTTTTGTAATGGAAGGTGAGATTATTTGTATTTTTGGTTATGTTCGAGATACGGGGATTTTCGAAAGAGGGGAGAATTAAAACATGTATGAAGATATAGGTGGCGGACGAGTCGAAATCACGGACCGGTTAACGGAGCCAGAAGTACTTGAACTCATACAGTTGGAAACCCTGCACACGATTCAATTCTCTGATGTTGTATCACAAGAAACGTTTATGTTATTAGAAGCGCATCTCTTTTCAAAACGTGATGACATCGTGTTGCGTGCACATAGCTTTGATTTTGCACGGTGCGACTTATCTAATCTTGCGTATGTCCCGTCAGTAAGAAGGTTATATGTGGACGTTGATCGTAGAATAACGAATTTAAACGTCATTCATCAGCTTCGTTCGTTAACTGAACTCGTGTTATGTGTCTATCGATTAGAAAGTTTAGACATTTTAGACGGTGTGACAGATCACCTGATTGACCTCTCAATCGGGGCGACGAAGTCGACGAAGCCCGATTTATCGGTGATTAGTCGATTCTCGAGACTAAAACGTTTGCGCATAGAAGGACATACGAAAGGCATCGATGTGTTGAGGAGACTCCCTCAATTAGAAGAGCTGACGTTACGGTCGGTACGATTACATAACTTTTCTTGTTTAGGCGGTCTTGAAAAACTGACAACACTGAACATCCTATTAGGCGGGACACGCGATTTGACGGCACTTTCCGCATTAAAAGCGCTACAACATTTGGGGTTGCGGCACATTCGGGAATTAGAAGATTTATCCGTCATTTCTGAATTGCTCGAGTTGCGAACACTTCATTTACAGTCGCTTCGTCGTGTTCAACAATTACCTGATGTTAGTAAACTTTATCACTTGAAAAGAATAGAAATCGAACATTTACAAGGCCTGATCGATCTTTCAAGCTTAGGTGAAGCACCTTCGTTACGACAATTTTCCCATTTTTCTGCGAAGCATATGCAATTCAAAGATTATGTACCTCTTTTAGAAAACCCGATTGTGGAGGAAGTAGTGGTCGATTTTGGTAGCGTGCGTCGGAATGACGAATTTACAGAAATGATGAACCAGTACGGGAAGGTTGAGATCAGTGATTGGGATTAACGCATTCTAGCATATGGCGAGTACGAGAGGATTCAAAAATATGGTATATTTGAATAAAATTGAACACATACATTCAAAGAAAGTCAGGTGAAGCCATGCAACTCTCCATCCGAGCTACAGGCGAACATGTAGAAGTCTTGTCCTATTTGCTTGCTAAAAATCCAAACAATATATATGAACGCACTGAAAACGGTCATCTCGTCCGGATGTTCTTTAACCGCTTTGAGGCTGAACATGTAGACGTCACATTTTTCGTAACGCCCGACCCAATCGAACTTTCACGTAACAATGCTGGCCAATACGATATTACTTCATACATAAATGACCGAGAATTTGCCGTCAGCAGTATTTTTTGCTCGTTATTACGAACGGCCCTCGGCACGGCGCTCAACGGTAAACCAAAACCAGAATATGCGGAATGGGTCAATCATTCGTTTCCGTTACACATTTCTGTTGGGCCGATTGCGAGTGCATTAAGTGATGGAGCCATTCGTGAGTTGTTCGAACCACTCGGTTATCAGGTGGAGTTCGTCTATAGCGAGACAACCGACGATTTAGATTTAACGAAGAAACACTCTGCCCGAATGCTACAATTGTCAGGCATGACGACACTTCAATCGGCATTGCGACAATTGTATGTTTTGATTCCTGTCATGGACAATTATAAGCATTATTTTATCGATGAAAAAGAAATTGAAAAACTCAAACGTTACGGGGAAGGATGGTTAGATTCTCATCCACAACGTACATATATTTTGAAACAAGCATTGCGCTTCAAAGACGTATATCGTCTCTTAGAAGAGGAGCCAGCAGCTAAAGTACAAAAAGCGGATCACCAGCGGTTGAACGACCTGCGTTATGAGGCGATCATCGGAAAAGTGAGCGCCTTACCAGAGCGTCGTGTCGTCATTGATATGGGTGCCGGAGAAGGGAAGCTTGCGAGCAAACTTGGTTTTGTGCCTGGGATTGAACTGATTTATGCGGTCGAACCGTCTGAGCGTGAGCGACTGAAGGCATTAAAACGTTATGAAAAAAATGCCGAAGATAAAACATTTAATCAACCGGTGTCGATGTTCGGTTCGTTGTTTTATGTGGATGACCGATTACGCGGAGCAGACGTCTTCATTCTTTGTGAGGTCATCGAACATATTGATGAAAGTCGTATTCCTAAGATGATGGCCACACTTCTCGATACGTACCGACCGAAGTCGCTCTTCGTGACGACACCAAATCGAGAGTATAACGAGGAGTATGGGCTCGATTCGTCATATCGACACCCGGATCACCGCTTCGAGTGGACGAGGTCAGAGTTTATGTCTTTTTGTGAGACGCAAGCAGAGTTGTTCGGTTACTCGTGTACGTTCAGTGGGATAGGCGAAAACCATCCGACGTTTGGAGAGCCGACTCAACTCGCCGAGTTTACAAGAAAGCAGGTGTTATAATGCGGATTCAACTTCCTTATGCGGGAATTGTATTATTAGTCGGACCGTCTAATAGCGGAAAGTCGACATGGCTCAAACAATTAATCGAAGACGAAACGATTCGTCCGAGCGAAGTCGTCAGTTCGGATGATTACCGGAAACTTGTCGGGGATGTCGAGCATATCGATTGGAAAGGACATCCGCCGGACGAAGCTGACACGCTTTATGAAGCGTATCAAGACATATCCACAGAGGCGTTTGCGCTGATGACTTCACTCATCGAAGCAAGGGCGCGACTCAATAAACTGACGATAATCGACGCGACACACCTCTATGCGTCTGACCGTAAAACTTATATCGAATTGGCACGACGGTTGCATCAACCTATCTACGCGCTAGTCTTAGACGTCGAACAACACACATTACTTGAGCGTGATCAACAACGCGATTTCCCTCGTGGGGGGCGACGTGTAAAACAACAAGTTCAAGTGTTCAATCGGGAAAAGCGCTCGATGAAACGCGAAGGATTCGATCAAGTCCACGTCATCGCGAACGTAGATGAAGTCGACCTAACGCGTCAGATGAACAACCGGCTTCATCTATCGACAGACGATGGAATTGATGTGATTGGGGACATTCACGGATGCTTCGACGAGTTTATCGAATTGCTCGAACGCTTAGGATACATCCAAAACGAAGAAGGGTTATACGTACATCCAGAAGGACGAACCTTCTTGTCACTTGGAGATATTATGAGTCGCGGTCCGAAGTCACTTGACACCATTTTGTTCTTCATCCGGCACGTCGAAGCGGGTGTTGCGAAAATGATTGATAGTAATCATGGTTGGAAAGTGTTGCGCTGGCTCGAAGGACGAAACGTTACGATGAAGCATGGGGATGAGCTATTTGTGGAAGAACTCCATGCATTCGAAGAGGAGAATGGCGCAGAATTAACGGAGGCGTTAAAGTCTTCAATGAAGCGCCTGCTAAAACATGCACCCTCTCACTATGTTCTGACCAAGCACGATATTCCGACAGCGGTCTGTGTCCATGCCGGTATTCGAGACGAGTTCATTGGTAAGTCCTCTCGAGAGATTAGTGATTTTTGTCGCTACGGTGACAATGATGGATTTGATGACGCAGGTAAGCCGATTCGAAAAGATTGGACGGTGCATCATCGCTCGAACAAGTTAATCATTTGGGGACACGATCCGCGTCCACGTCCACTACGTCTCAATCAAACCATTAATATCGATCAAGGTGTGGTTTTTGGTGGGCGCTTGACGGCATTTCGTTATCCGGAACAAACCATCGTTCAAGTGGAAGCAAACCAAGATTATGCACAAGTCGATGACAATCCGCTCGCGATGCTAGAAGCGAAACGATTAGACCCACCAAATATCGGGAAGTTTATGAATGGCTATACGGTAGAAACGGAAGCCATCGGTGCAGTAAAGGTCTCGAAAGAAACAGCATTACCGTCCATTGATCTCGTATCACATCATACCGTCCCACTTGAAGAGTTGGTTTACATTCCACCGACGATGAGCCCGACACCGAAGCCAGCTGCTGAGGAGGGTTATCTCGAGCACCCAAACGAAGCGATTGCCTATTATCGAGAACTTGGGATTACGCGACTGATTGCTGAGAAAAAGCATATGGGGAGTCGTGCAATTCTACTTCTATTTAAGAATGAGGATGCTGCAGAGCAAGCGATTGGCCGACGAACGAAGGGGATCATTTATACGCGTTCAGGTAGACGGTTCTTTGAATCTGAACAGGAGCTTGAAGTCGTTACGCGACTTCATCAGTCGTTGACATCAAACGATTACTTCACGTCGCATCAAACAGAGTTTGTCTTACTTGATGCCGAAATCCTGCCTTGGAATTTGAAAGCGAGAGAGTTGATTCGTCATCAGTATGCTCACGTCGCTGAGCAAGCGTTACTCGATCGAGAGCAATTAAAACGTTCGCTCGAGTCAGCTGTAGACCGTGTGGATGGCGTTCGTGAATGGTATAGAGAAGTGAGTCAAAAGCTGGAACAAGCAGAGACATTTAAACAGGCGTTTCAAACGTATTGTTGGGACGTTGAAAATCTTAACGCGATTAATATTGCACCTTTCCATGTGTTGGCACATAGCGAAGAAACGTTTTTTGATAAGACGCATGAATGGCATATGACCATGAATCAGAGATTTTCAGAAATGGATGAACTGTTTTTAGCGACCGATTATAGAATCATTGAAGATGCCGAGACTGAAACTGATGTGATTGAATGGTGGAAAACGATGACTGAAGACGGTCACGAGGGGATCGTCATTAAACCAGAGCGGTTTTTGACGCAAGTTGAAGGGAAACTGATTCAACCTGCGATCAAAGTACGTGGTCGGAAGTACTTATCCATCATCTATGGAATGGATTATTTAGAACCTGACAACTTGAAGCGATTAAAGAAACGGAACGTCTCGAAGAAACAAAAGCTCGCCTTGCGTGAATTTGCACTTGGGATAGAAGGTGTGAAACGTTTTGTGGAGCGAGAATCTCTCGAAAGGTATCATGAATGCGTTCTGGCGACACTTGCGATGGAAGCCGAGCCAGTTGATCCAAGACTATAAAGATTAGGGAGGTACGATATATGGAAACGATTGATCCAAAAGACATCACCCGCATCGCCGTCGTCGGCGCCGGGTGGGTCGGTATCAGTTTCGCCTATCAACTGTCGATGGCGGCGCTCTGTGAAGAGCTCGTCTTGATCGACTCGAACCACGCCAAGGCCGAAGGGGAGGCGATGGACCTCAACCATGGCATCTCGTTCGCCCCGAGCCCGGTCCGCATTTGGGCGGGGGAGTACGCGGACTGCCGTGACGCCGATATCGTCGTCATCACGGCCGGTGCTGCTCAAAAGCTCGGTCAGACCCAGATGGACCTGGCTGAACAAAATGCGGTCGTCGTCCGTGACGTCACGAAACAAGTCATGGCGAGCGGATTCGACGGCATCATCGTCGTTGCGACGAACCCGGTCAACGTGATGGCGCACGTCGCCTGGAAGGCGTCCGGCTTGCCAAAGCACCGCGTCATCGGTTCGGGTACGGTGCTTGATACGGCCCGTCTTCGTTATAAGGTCGGCGAGTACTTCGACTTGTCATCACGGAACTGCCATGTCTATTACATGGGCGAGCATGGCGCCGGGGGATTCGTCGCCTGGGACAATGCCCGCATTTATGGGAAGTCGATGAAGCAGTTACTTGAGGAGAATGAATCGTACCGCCAAGAAGATTTGGACGCCATCTATCAAGACGTCCGCGATGCGGCGAATCAAATTATCGAATATAAGAGCGCGGCGTACTACGCGATTGGGCTCGGTCTCCTCCGGATCGTTCGCGCCATCGTCCGGAACGAGAACTCCGTCGTGACGATCGGTGCCCATCTCGACGGCGAATACGGGGCCTCTGAGCTTCATATCGGCGTACCGGCCATAATCGATCGGACCGGTATCCGCCAAATCATCGAGATCGAACTGACGGACGAAGAACAACAACAGTTCGACGCCTCAGTCGGTCGGATTCGTCAAGCCATTGATAAAATTGAATCGACCTCATAATAAAAGACCCGGCTGCCCATGCAGCCGGGTTTGTCGTTACGACGCCTTCTTCTCGGCGACGTCTTTCTTATAATATTTCTCGGACGTGAAGAACTCGGTCGTCAAGCGCTTCACTTCGCCGCTCAACATCAAGACGGCGATCATGTTCGGGATGAGGATCATCGCGAGCATGAAGTCGAGGAAGTTCCAAATCATTTGGGCGCCGCCAATCGCACCGATGACGATCGAGGCGATATAGACGACTTTCATCAACTTCCCTGCAGTCAATCCGAACAAGTACTCGGCTTGGCGCGACCCGTAGAAGATGATGACGATGATCGTCGACAAGACGAAGAAGATGAGCGAGATCGTGACGAGCAGGCTGCCCGTGTAACCGAAGTACTCTTGGAATGCGATCGTCGTCAAGGCGGCCGGATCATTCATAGCGCCGTCCTGTGTCCATACACCGGAAGACAAGACGACGAACGCCGTCGTGCTACAGATGATGAGCGTATCGATGACGATCCCGATGACGGCCCAGAAGCCTTGACGGACCGGATGATCGGTTTGAGCGGCCGCATGGGCGATCGGTGCCGTCCCGAGTCCCGCTTCGTTCGAATACAGACCGCGCGCGAAGCCCCAACGAATCGTCTCGGCGATCGCGGCACCGGCGAAACCGCCGAGGGCGGCCATCGGTTGGAACGCGTACGAGAAGATGAGCCCGAGCACTTCCGGGATTTGCGAGAAGTTCATCAAGACGATGATGAAACCGGCACCGACATAGACGAGCGCCATCGCCGGGACGATGACTTCCGTCACTTTAGCGATCCGCTTCACTCCGCCGAAGACGACGAGGGCGACGAGACCCGCGACGATCAACCCGGTCACGAGCGTATTACCGTTGAACGTCTCACGGACGGCCGAACTGACCGCATTTCCTTGGACCATGATACTCGGGATGAGTTCAATCATGAGAGCGAAAGCGAACCATGAGGCGAGCCATTTCAATTTCAAGCCTTTGGCCATATAGTAGACGGGACCGCCCACGAATTCCCCGGCCTCGTTCTTCTCACGGTAGCGAACGGCGAGGACGCTCTCCGAGAACTTGATGGCCATCCCGACGACGGCGATGACCCACATCCAGAAGATGGCCCCGGGACCGCCAAACATGATGGCGGCCGGTACCCCGATGATGTTGGCGGCACCGATCGTCGACGATAGGGCCGACGTCAGCGCTTGGCGGGGACTGATGTCACCTTCGCCTTTTGGTTTTTTAAAGACACTGCCTAACGTTTGTTGCAATATGTATAGCGGGTATCGGAATTGAAAGAAACCTAAACGTATCGTCAAATAAAGTCCAGATAAGACAAGTAATGAGATGATTGGCACTCCCCATAACCAATCAGAAAACGACGTCACCATATTCACAAGTTGTTCCACATCACCACTCCTATCCATTATTTTACTTAAATATTATTTCCTAACTATAGGGGTATTAAACATGTTATTTCATATACGAGGAGGAATACACTTATGAAACAAGCACAACATTTAATCGTATCAGGCCGTGTCCAAGGGGTCGGTTTCCGCTATTTCGCGCAAGCGACAGCACTAGAATATGGCATCACGGGCTGGGTCCGAAACTTGAATGATGGGACGGTCGAACTTCAAATCGAAGGAGACACCGAGAGACTAGAATCGTATAAACGTGCCTTATATGATGGCAATCGCTTCGTTGGGGTCGAGCAGATCGAAGCGGATGACGCGACGGTCGAATCGCATCGGAAATTTGATATCCGTTATTGACCATTTCTTTCATAAACAGCAATCACGTGTCATTCATTCGCCGATAATTTGTAAATTGAGGGAACGGTTCCATACAATAAATCCACATTTCAAAAAAATAAACATCATTTTTAAGGATAGGGTGGTCAAAAAAGTGAAAGTGTGTATAATGAAATAGACCAAGCGCTTTATTGTCAGAAAATTTAGTCATTTGATTCATTGGGTAACACGGAAGGTATTACATGTATGTGGAGGTAGTTGTATGAAAAAATCGACATTATTCCCGTTAGCGTTTACGATTTTCGCATTATTCTTCGGGGCCGGGAACTTGCTGTTCCCACCGATGCTAGGTGCGATGGCAGGTGAGAACCTCGTCCCAGCCCTAGTCGGCTTCGTCATCACCGGCGTCGGGCTACCATTACTCGCGCTCTTCGCAGTCGCGCGGGTCGGCGGTGGATCTGACCAAATCGCTCGGTACATTCCGAAGCGACTTGCGCTCGTCTTGACGGGATTAATGTACGTGGCAATCGGGCCGTTCTTCGGGATTCCTCGGACGGCAGCGGTCACGTATGAGATGGGCGTCGTACCGTTCCTCGGTGCGCCATCTACGCTCACGCTCGCAATCAGTTCAACTGTCTTCTTCGGTTTAACGTTCTTCTTGACGTTACGTGCTCAAAAATTGATTGAAGTCATCGGACGCATCATCACGCCAATCCTCTTGCTCTTGCTTGCGGCAATCGGAATCACGAACCTCGTGGCTCCACTCGGGAAGCCAAGCGCACCGGCAGCAGGATATGAGACGTGGGTCGGTGCCCTCGGTGAAGGCTTCAAACAAGGCTACTTGACGATGGACGTCTTCGGTGCTCTCGTCTTCGGGGCCATCGTGCTCGTCACGCTCAAGGCGAACGGCATGACAGACCAAAAAGAAGCGTCATCGCTTCTTCGCACGTCAGGCTTGCTCGCTGTCACGTGTTTGATGCTCGTCTATATCTCGCTCGGATCGATCGGAGCGAATATGACTGGCCAAACGGGGACGACAGATGGCGCGAGCTTGCTCCAAGCGTTCGCTGGTACGTCATTCGGACAAGTCGGAATGCTCGCCCTCGGGGCAGCGGTCTTCCTCGCTTGTTTGACGACAGCGGTCGGACTCATCACCGAGTTCTCACGCTTCATCAGCAACACGTTCGAGTCACTCAAGTATTATCAAGTCGTTATCGCGACGACGTTGTTCGGCTATCTCATCTCGCTCGTCGGACTCGGTACGTTGATTCAAATCGCGGTACCGCTTCTCACACTCTTGTATCCGGTCATGATCGCACTCGTTCTCGTGTCGATCACAGAACGGATTCAACGCAACCCACACGTCGCCATGAAGGCGACGGTGTACACGGCTCTCGTGTTCTCGCTCTTCGAGACGACACACGGTTTGGCGCCGTCGGCTGCAACTGAATGGATCACGAACTTACCGATGGCTGAGATCGGGCTCGCCTGGGCGGTTCCAACGTTGATCGTGTATGTGATCACGCTTTTCTTACCGAAACAACGTTCCAATCAATCACTCGCTCAATCACGCATCTCATAAGCAAGTGAATGAACACCCATCCTCTGGTCAAGGATGGGTGTTTTGCTGTCTTATCGTTTGCTCATTTCATTCAGCAACAAGTAAAATGAAAGGATGAAAAGGAAGTGACATACATTGACCACTAAACAAAAGAAACAATTGGCGATTCTCATGTTGAACATGTTCATCGCTGTAGCAGGATTCGGGATCATAATTCCGATCATTCCTGATTATTTGAAGATGATCGGCGAGGGCGGCACTGCTGCCGGTCTCATGATCTCGGTCTTCGCCGGAGCCCAGTTGCTCATGTCACCAATCGCCGGGAAATGGGCAGACGTTTACGGGCGCCGTCCGATGATTATCTTGGGTCTGATCGGCTTCACCGTCTCAATGGGCGTTTTTTACTTATCTGACAACCTGACCGTCCTGTTGATTTCACGGGCGATTGGCGGTGTCGGGGCCGCTTTATTAATTCCAGCCATCTTTGCTTACGTGGCTGATATCACGACGCTCAAACAACGGGCGAAAGGGAACAGTTATATTTCCGCGGCAATGTCGCTCGGGATCGTCATCGGACCAGGAATCGGCGGCTTCTTCGCTGAATTTGGTTTGAAGGCACCGCTACTCTTGTCGGCAATCGTGTCGTTCGTCGCCGTCATCTCGTCGATCCTTCTATTGAAAGAACCGGATCGGGAACCGTACGTTCAAACGAACGAGAGCGAGTCGCTGCCGCGCCAACTCGTGTCGTCGACACGAAAGCCGTACTTCTTCGTGCTCGTCATCAACTTGGTCATGGCGTTCGGTCTGATGGCGTATGAATCCGTCCTCGGGCTGTTCGTCAGTGAGACGTTCAGCGCGACGCCGCAACAAATCGCGGTCATGATCACCGGCACAGGCATCGTCAGCGTCATCGTCCAGCTGTTTGCCGTCGACCGTCTCGTCTCGGTGCTCGGGGAGATCAAAGTTGTGCTCATCTTCATCATGCTCGCCGCGCTCGGCTTTTTGTTCTCGCTGTTCGCCGGCTCTTATGCGATCTTCTTCGCGGTCACGTTGATTATCTTCTTGTCGACATCGATTCTACGACCGGTCTTGAATACGCTCGTGTCGAAGATGGCCGATAAGGAACAAGGATTTGCGATGGGGATGAACAACGCCTATATGAGCATCGGCAATATCGTTGGACCGACGCTCGCCGGGATCGCGTTTGATATCGATATGCGCTATCCGTTCGTGATGGGACTCGTGCTATTGCTCGTGACGTTCGCCGGAACGTTGAATTGGTCGAAGCGGAAAGCGACGGCCACGTTCGAACAATGATATAAGGAGGAAATGTGATGATTTATGTCGGTGTGACGGGGTGGGGCGACCACGATCTGCTCTATACGACCCCGGAAGAACGAAAACATAAACTGTCGACCTATGCGGGTCATTTCCCGACCGTGGAAATTGATTCCTCGTTTTATGCGATTCAACCCGTGAAGAATTACGAGAAGTGGAACCAGGAGACACCTGAGACGTTCCAGTTCATCGTTAAAGTTTCCAGGGAAATGAGCGGACATGACCGCGAACCGAAGCTCCCGCTCGCCGAACTGTTTGAACGTTACCGAACGTCCGTTGAACCGCTCAAACAGGCCGGAAAGCTACGGGCCGTCCTCGTTCAGCTGCCGCCGTGGTTTGACGTTTCGAAGCCGCACCTCGATTATTTGCGGACGATTCGTGACGAGTTGAAGGATTATAACATCGCGATCGAGTTCCGGAATCCGACGTGGTTCTCTGAGGCGTTCCGGGAGCGGACGCTCGCCTTTTTAGCGGAGCAACGCTTCATCAATACGATTTGTGACGAGCCGCAGACGAAAGAGAGCAGCATCCCGTTCGTCCCGGTCGTGACCAATCCGGACGTGGCCGTCGTGCGCTTGCACGGTCGAAATACTGCCGGTTGGCTCAGAAAACCGGGGATGACGAGTCAAGAGTGGCGTCATGTCCGTTGCTTGTATCGTTACAGTGAAGACGAACTGCAAGAACTTGCGGCGTCCTTGCGCCAAGTCGACGCAGCGGCGAAGTCGGTGTATGTCTACTTCAACAACAATTCGGCCGGGGACGCAGTGCCGAACGCCAAGCGGTTGATCGAGATTCTTGGGGCCGAATATGAGCTCGCCCCGAGCCAAATCAGCCTGTTCTAGGAAGGGGAATCGTCTTGAGAACGATCACGATGTATCATTATAATGACTTGCATTCGAAATTTCATAACTGGCCGCGTCTCGTCTCATTTTTAAACGAGCACCGGACAGAAGAGACGCTCGTCTTCGATCTCGGTGACCATGCTGACAGGACCCATCCGGCAACGGAAGTGACGCGCGGACAAGTGAACGTCCGCCTGCTCAACCGTGTCCAACCGACGGCGGTCACGATTGGCAACAATGAAGGCATCACGTTCCCACATGACTGGCTCGCCCATCTGTACGATGACGCGGCGTTCCCGGTGTTGCTCGCGAACGTCTATCATGCGGACGGTACGAGACCCGATTGGGCGACGGAGACGCTCATCGTCGAACGCGACGGGCTCCGCATCGGACTGTTCGGCGTGACGGCACCGTATGAAGAACTTTATCCGGAGCTCGGCTGGGCCATCGAAGCGCCGCATGTGGCGACGAAACGGGCGCTCGAGACGCTCCGAGACTGTGACGTCGTCATCACGCTCAGTCATCTCGGCTTCTATGCCGATGAACGACTCGCCGAGGCGTTCCCGGAAATCGATGTCATCCTCGGGGCCCATACCCATCACGTGCTCGATGATGGGGTCGACACGAACGGCGTCTTGATCGCCCAGGCCGGCAAATACGGGCAATACGTCGGGGAAGTGCAACTCACGCTCGATGGGAACCGCATCGTCGAGAAGCGGGCTTGTTTGCATGATTTGACGGAACGGGGCACGGATGAAGATACGGTTACGACATTACAGGAGGAATATAGCCAAGCCGAGCGGTTGCTCGATGTGACGATCGCCGACACCCCGGGTTATCCGAGTGACTGGTTTGGCCCGTCCGCCATCGGGGAGCTGTTGGCAGGCGGACTGGCAGACTGGTGTGACGCGGAAGTGAGTGTGATACCGGCCGGGGTCCTGCTAGAAGGGTTACGGCCCGGTCACGTCACGCTCAATATGCTTCACCGCATCTGTCCGCACCCGATCAACCCTTGTCTCTTGACGCTTGACGGAGCGACGCTAATCCGCTTTTTAAACGATGTTCAAGAAGAAGCGTTCACAACGATGCACGTCCGCGGCCTCGGGTTTCGCGGGACGGTGCTCGGTGCCCCGGTCGTTCACGGTCTCGAGTTGAGACATGGTCGCTATTACGTCCACGGTCAGGAAGTCGAGCTCGACGAGACGTATCGTGTCGCCACGGTCGACATGTTCACGTTCGGTCCGCTCCTTCCATACTTGGCTGATCAGACGAAACGTTACTTTATGCCGGAACTGCTCCGTGACGTATTGAGGGAAACGATCGTGACGCGTCACAAGGTCGTTCGAAAAGGATAGGGACGGGGCCGATCGGCATGATATGATAGGGAAGTGGAGGTGTGAAATATGATTAGAGTGAATCGCCACGGCTATACCGTCATCGAAGAAAAACGGGACGGTTTTGACGAGGAGGCATTCATCGCACGCTATAGCGACGTGCTCGATAAATACGATTATATCGTCGGCGATTGGGGCCACGGACAACTTCGGTTGAAAGGGTTCTATGAGACAAAGTCCAAGTTCGCGACGTATGACAATCGAATCGATCACGTGATGGATTACGTGTATGAATACTGTAACTTTGGGTGCCCGTTCTTCGTGCTCAAAAAAGAGACGGAAATCGATGAGGCAGAAGACGGTCCGGTCTTCGGCGGCACGAAACAACCGCTCAAACTGAAACGCAAATTCAATAAGTCGGAAGAAGCAGAACCTTCGACCGGAACATGACGCGCTGATGACATCAGCGCTTTTTTATTACATTTATTTTCCAAATGTTTCTTTTAGGTGAAAAGACGGTGTGACAGGTTTAGGGATGGGAAAATTGTGATAACTTATAAATAAGGTATATGTTTCTGTTCGGGTTTTGGAAGTGAGGTGGAAGTATGCAACACGTACAAACGACAACCGTCGGTGACCGCGATGACGTCCATAACCGGATTCACAATCTCGGGTTGGGTTTACTTGCGATGTTGTTCTTCGGGTTAGGGAGTATCATGACGTTCTACTTCACGGCCGCAGTCCTTCTATATGAAGTTGTTCACGTCTTACTGATCCGCCGCTTTGAATATCGTCAGGCGTTTCTGAGAAGTCGCTCGTTTAAACTTATTTCGTTGGTGGCAGTGGCCACAGGTGTGCTCTTATTTATCATATCGATGTCACAGTTTTTCATGGGCAATGTGATGTATTGAAGGGGAGGGAGAAACCTTTTTCCCTTTTTTCGTGTTTTTTTGAAACTTTTCTTGAAGTGATGACGTACACTTAGGAAAGACCTCATAAAAAGGATGATGAAAAATGACTGCACAGTTAAAGCAACATGCACAAAAAATGTTAACCGGAAAGCGTTGGTTGATGGCCGGACTATTGATTTTATTCGTCGTGTTGAACGGGATTCCACAATCGTTCGCACCGCCTGTACCTGTAGACCCGGAAGCGATTCCGACAGCGGCAGACACGGGACTTATGTTCTTGTCGCTTCTTCTCACTTTGTTGATTGCACCGCTCACGATTGGCTGGGCGTGGCTTGTTCTTTCTGTTTCGCGCGGCGATAAGCCCGCCATCTCGACGTTGTTCGAGCCATTCAAAAAGGGTTACGTCAAGCACGTACTCGCCCCGTTCTTCATGGGACTGTTTATCTTCCTTTGGACGTTGCTCCTCGTGATCCCGGGAATCATCAAAGGTTTCTCGTACTCGCTCACGTATTACATCTTGCGTGACCAGCCGGAATTATCGGCCCTCGAGGCGATCACAGAGTCACGCCGTATGATGGATGGACATAAGATGGACGCGTTCAAACTTGTCCTCTCGTTCATCGGTTGGTTCTTCGTCGGGGTGTTCACGCTCGGGATCGGCTTCTTGTATGTCTACCCGTACTTCACGACGACGTACGCGACGTTCTACGACTCGATTCGTCAAGCGGAACGACCACAGACAAACCATGCCGGAACGGATTTCGAACAAGGATTCTAAACGAAAACCTCCGCTCATCAAGAGCGGAGGTTTCAGATTGTAGACAAAGTCACGTTTCAGGCGAACTGAAACGTGACTTTGTCGTTTTCGGGCCTTTAGGCGCTCTGCCCGATCCCCTTTTCAGGCGGGCTGGGCGTTCTTCCATGCCCAGCCCGCCATCTTCTTGAGATTGAGGGCAGCAAAAGTAAGCATCGCCTGCATTGAAACTTTTTCAAGTCCCCGATAACGGGTCCAACGCATGCCATGCTTCTCTTTTGCGTCCGCGAACACGCGCTCGACCGTCTGTTTACGACGGTCATAGATGTTGCGGTTCAATTCCGTGTGGCGGAGGTCTTCGACCTCGTCCATATAGGGTTGCCAGAGGTGTCGCTCGATTATCCGCTGGTGCTTCTGGCTCTTCGTGCACTGCTCGAGCAGCGGGCAGTTCACACAAACCGCGGGATTCGAGACGTACTTGCGTTTCCCCTCGCGCATCGTCGTACTGTACGTTAATAACTCGTTGTTTGGGCAGATGTAGACGTCATGGTGCTCGTCGTAGATGAAATCCTTGGTCTTGAAGGCGCCCTTCTTACCCTTCGGGCGAGTGTATGGGAAGACCGGCAGGATCCCACGGTCAATCAGCAGCTTGGCAATAGCCGGATTTTTATAGGCGGAGTCGGCAGCGACGGCGAACGGTTGAATCAGGCGGTCGGAGACCTTGTCGAGCAGATCGGGGAACGCCACACTATCGTGCACGTTACCCGGTGTGACGATAGCACCGAGCACGAACCCATGGGCGTCGCTCGCCGCATGGACAGAGTAAGCGAACTGCTTCTCACGCTCACCTTTTACGTAATATCCACTCTCAGGGTCTGTCGTGCTGACCTTGATTTCCTTCGTCTCCTCCGCCTGATTCTTTTTTGGCCCTAAGGGCTTCTTTCCACTTTCTTCGCGGTCTCGCTCGACCTCGGCATCGAGTTGTTCCTGATAGTGTTTCACCTCTTGCCGGACGGTCTTCTTGACGAGCTTCCGCTTGTTTGCGTTCGCTTTGACGTGTGTCGAGTCTACGAATAGGACGGCGCGATCGATGAACCCTGCGTCCGCAGCCTGTTCAAGGATATGATAGAAGATGTCGTCGAATAAGCTCGTGTACTGAAACCGACGCACATAGTTCTTCCCAAACGTCGAGAAATGTGGCACCTTGTCCGTGAATCCGAACCCGAGAAACCAACGGTATGCGACGTTCGTCTCGATCTCACGAATTGTCTGTCGCATGGATCGGATACCGAACAGGTACTGAAGGAAGGCCATCTTGATCAGGACGACAGGGTCGACGCTTGGCCGGCCACGGTCCTCAGAATATAAGTCCTCCACGAGCGGATAGATGAACTCAAAGTCGATCACCGCCTCGATTTTTCGGACCAGATGGTCCGCTGGCACAAGCTCGTCGAGCGTGACCATCTCCAGTTGTGTCCGATTGGTTTCCGATTCTGTTGATTTCCTGATCATCCGATTCGCCTCCATAATTGTTTCTATATCTCTCATTATAAAAAAGCGACGACGGTACGAAAAGAGAGATTGATGCGTGGGCCGACTGCGGGCACGGCGAGACTTCCAGGGGATTAGCAAGCAAAGGGAGACCCAGCAGCGACAAAGTCGCGATGCGGCTCCCTGCTTGCCCCCAGAAAAGCGAGCTGTGCCCGGTCGGGCAAATAAAAAAGACTGCAGACAATGTTTTGTCTACAGTCTGAAACCTCCGCTCATCAAGAGCGGAGGTTTTATTATGCGTTGACTTCTTGTTTTTGAAGGTATGGCTTGAGTGACAACGTGTGCTCGGCAACGACTTTACGAATCGTCTTCGTCTTCGAGCGCATGACGAGCGACGTCGTCTCGACGATATCGTCCGTCAAGAATTTGACGCCGTCGAGCAGTTCGCCTGACGTGACACCTGTCGCCGCGAAGATGCAGTCATCGCTCTTAATAAGATCGTCAAGGGTGAGCAGTTGGAGCGGGTCTTCGATGCCCATCGATATGACGCGTGCCGTCTCTTCTTCGTTCATCGGGTGAAGGCGGGCCTGCATGTCGCCTCCGAGCGCTTTGACGGCCGCTGCCGTGATGACGCCTTCCGGGGCGCCGCCCGTGCTGATGAAGATGTCGATCGGGTTCGATTTGACGGCCGCCGCGATTCCGGCTGAGACGTCTCCGTCTTCGAACAGCTTGACGCGGGCGCCCATGTTCATCGTCGCTTGGCGCAAGTGTTCATGGCGATCGCGGTCTTGCATGATGACCGTCACTTCTTCAATTCGCTTGCCGTTATAGAGGGCCGCTTTCTCGATGATTGATTCGAGCGGTTCGTCGAGTGAAACTTTCCCTTTTAAGTTTGGTCCGACGACGAGTTTATCCATATACATATCTGGTGCGTGGAGGAGGGCGCCTTTATCTGCGACCGCGATGACGACCATCGCGTCCCCGAGTCCTTTGGCGACGATGGATGTTCCTTCGAGCGGGTCGACCGCGATATCCACTTCCGGTCCGAACGTCGTCCCGAGCCGCTCGCCGATATAGAGCATCGGTGCCTCATCAAGTTCACCTTCACCGATGACGACAGTGGCATCCATATTGACGGTCCCGAGCACTTCACGCATCGCCGATGTGGCTGCATCATCGGCCTCGTTTTTTTGACCACGACCGATCCATTTCGATGAGGCAAGTGCTGCCGCCTCGGTTGCTCGTACGATCTCTAGCGCTAATTCTCGTTCCATAGTGTTGTACCTCCACGTGATATCTATTTAATGTGTCATACTAATTATTATGTTAATCCGTGAATTAGTGTATCACAATTACTTAAATGATGTAAATAGGAGAGATTCTTTTCTCGAGCGTGAAAAAAGATTACTATAGGAGACAGGGGGGATTCCGATGTATTTTGTGAACAGAGAAAAGATTAACGAGACGTTGGCCCATATGGAGACGATGCTCGATCGACTCAATCAATTAGAAGGGGACGCTTTCACGGTCGAACTGGCGAAACAACGGTTGGCCGTCCACTTGATGGAAGGCGTGATTGACGTCGGCAACTCGATGATTGATGGCTTCATCATGCGCGACCCGGGCAGTTATGAGGACATCGTCGATATCTTGCTCGATGAGCGTGTGCTCGATGCCGAGACGGCCGAAGCCGCGAAAGCGCTCGTCGGATTACGGGCCCATTACGTCCGGGAGTTCGTCACGGCAGATTCGGCCCGGTTCGACGCTTGGGTCGAGCGCTATAAAGCAACATTCGAGGCATTCCCAAAGCAGGTCCGACGCTATGTAGAAGTAGAGCTCGGTCCTGTATCAGCATTTTTACCAGAAAGCGAGTGATTGGATGAATCCGATTAAAGGATACTTATTTGACTTAGACGGCACGATGTATGCGGGGACGGCCCCGATTCAAGCAGCGGTCGATTTCGTCAATCGACTCGAAGCGACGGGTTTCCCATACTTGTTCGTCACGAACAACGCGTCGATGACGCCTGAACAAGTGGCGGACAAACTCGTCTCGATGGGCGTCCATGTGACGCCTGAACACGTCTTGACGAGTGCGATGGCGACGGCCCGTTACATCGAGAAGATGACGCCGGGCGCGACGATTTATATGATCGGGGAAGATGGCTTGCGTTTAGCGCTTGAAGAACGCGGCTTCCACGTGACGGAAGAAGCGAAGGCGGACTACGTCGTCGTCGGGCTCGACCGCCATATCACGTACGAAAAGTTGGCGAAAGGTGCGCTCGCCATCCGTGCCGGCGCTCGATTTATCTCGACGAATGGCGATATCGCCATCCCGACCGAACGTGGCTTTTTACCGGGGAATGGGGCGCTCACGTCGGTCTTGGCTGTGACGACGGAAAAAGACCCGTTCTTTATCGGCAAACCGGAACCGGTCATGGTCGACATCGCCCTTGAGATGATAGGCCTCACGAAAGAAGAAGTCGTCATGGTCGGGGACAATTACCATACCGACATCTTGTTCGGGATCAACGGCGGGATTCGGACGCTCCACGTCAACTCAGGCGTGCACGGTCCGGCGTTTATCCAGGAACAAGAAAAGCTCCCGACCTATATGGTCGAGAGCTTGGACGAATGGACGCATGCATGAAAAAAAGGGATGACATGATTGTCTCCCTTTTTGTTTAGAATACTTGTTCGACTTCAACGATGCCAGGTACTTCTTCGATGAGCGCGCGCTCAATCCCGGCTTTCAATGTAATTGTTGAAGATGGGCAGCTGCCGCACGCACCCATCAAACGAAGTTTGACGATGCCTTCTTCTACATCAACGAGTTCGACGTCACCGCCGTCGCGAAGCAAGAACGGGCGTAATTTATCGAGTACTTCTTGGACTTGATCAAACATTTCCATGGTATCTACCCCTTTCTGGTTCTCTTTCATTCTAGCAAGTTTGAGATTGTTTCTCAATCATTAACGCTGAGCGTTTTGTGACGATACGACTTCTTGATTTTTGTATAATAGAAAAGAAGAGGGGGAATGGACATGAAAATCACGGTATATGGGGCCGAGGTGCAGTGTGCAAGCTGCGTCGGGGCACCGAGCTCGATCGAGACGTACGAATGGTTACAAAGTGCGCTCGCCCGGAAATATCCGGACCAGGCGTTCGAATTCGAGTACATCGATTTCGAGACGGCGGACGACGACATCGCCGAAGCGATCAAGCAAGACGAGTGGTTTTATCCGCTTGTCCTCTTGAATGGGGAAGTCGTGGACGAAGGGGTCGTCCAGTTACGTAAAGTCTACTCGGCCATCGAGCAGACGACAGCATGAAAAGAGTCGAGCGACGATTGTCGTTCGACTCTTGTTCGTTATAGAAGACTGAACGATGATGTCGCCGAACCGGCCGTGTAGCCAGTGAGCGTCGCGTCAGATTTTACTTGATACGTACCGCGCTGTGACGAAGAGCTCGTCGAGAGTGTGAACGTGATCGCACCCGTCGAACTTGTCTTGCCTGTTCCTGTGAGCGTCGCGCCGTTTGGCTGTGTGACCGTCAAACGGACGTCTGCGTTCGCGACTGCTTGGCCGTTCGAGTTCCGGACCGTTGATGAGATCGAGACGACTTCACCAGCGTAGTAAGTTGATTTCGATGTCGATACTGTCGTCGTGAGCGCTTGGACCGGTTGCGTCGTGCCGCCAGAAGTCGGTGCCTGAACGAGTCCGTTCCCGAACCAGGCGTCGCGTCCAGCTACGCCAAGGTCGATCGAATCTTGTGACAGTTTCGTACGGAGTTGCGTGCTCGACAACGTCGGGAACGCTTGTTTCATAAGGGCGAGGTTGCCAGCGACGTAAGGTGTCGCCATCGATGTCCCGCTCATTTGGCCGTAACCGCCATTAGAAAGTGTCGAGTTGATGCCCACACCAGGTGCCGCGACTTCGACCGTGCTACCTGTCGCCGAGAACGAGGCGCGGTTGTTGTTAATGTCCGTCGCTGCGACAGCGATGGCCGAGCTGTAACGGGCCGGGTAGTTGACGAGGTCGCCGGAACCATCAGCGCGTCCGTTGTTACCGGCTGCCGCGACGACGAGAATGCCCGCGTTGTTGGCGCGATCAACAACTTGTTGGAGGGTCGTCGACGGACTAGTCGTTCCGAGACTCAAGTTGATGACGTCCATATCGTTCGTGATCGACCAGTCAATCCCGGCGATGATACTTGAGAGGCTACCACTACCGTTGGCCTCGAGTGCCTTGACGGCATAGATGCTCGCCTCATGGGCGATCCCGACGGTGCCGATGCTGTTGTTACGGGCCCCGATAATCCCGGCAACGTGCGTACCGTGACCGTTATCATCCGCATACGAGCTCGTGACCGTACTGAACGAGGCACCACCAGCAATCGTCAAATCAGGGTGTGGCGAGATCCCAGTATCGACAACCGATACTTTTACACCTTTCCCGGTGTAGCCGCTCTGCCAAGCCGATGGAGCTTTCAACTTCGGGATACCCCAGTCTTGTGTCTGGTTCTCGATTTGTACTGTTTGATCGACTTCGACATGGGCGACGTTCGGGTTGTTCTTCAAGCCATTCAAGGCAGCCTTCGGCACTTTGAGCGCTGCGGCCGGAATGTTTTTATACTGTTGGCGAACTTCCATGCCTTCGATCGAGAGCGGGATGTTCTTCGCCGATTCCTTGAAGACGACGATGACGCGTTCTTTTCCTTTGTCTGGAGCGGCTTCAGCAGCTTCCGGGACGGTTGACAAGACGAGCAATGAGGCGAGGACGGTGCTACAGATTTTTTTCAACTTGTTTCCTCCTTTAGGTTATGTAGGCGAGGTGACACGAAGTCGTTCGGCCGTGTTCATAGAGTAACAAGTTTTCCCATCGGGTAGAATATGTCAATCGAATCAATAATCTGAATATTTAGATAAGGGATTAGGGGATTCAGATACAAGACTTTTGACTCAACGTCTTGGCGGCTGAACGGCAAATCAGCCACGAGGCACAAAAAAAGGCCGACCAAGATGGCCGACCCGCGCATGTTATTTAATGACTTTATGTTTCCAGAGAATTCCGGACTTGAGCAATCGTGCGACTTTTCCAGTGAGCGACTGTTTACCCATGAAGACGCCGAAACCGGCTTTCTTCCCGAGCGAACCGAGCGTGCCGCGTAATTTGATGTCCGGTAAGTCCGGATAACTGACGCCTTTCCATTTACAGAGCAACACTTGGACGATTTGCTCGGCCTGTGCTTCCGCGAGTTGACCCGAAGGTGCATACGGCAGGCTGGCGTTGTCCCCGACGACGAAAATGTCGGGCTGTTCAGGGACATAGTGGTGTGGCGTCAATTTGACACGTCCGCCTCCGTCGAGTTCCCAACCTTGGTTGCGGACGACGGCGACTGGTTGAATCCCGGCCGTCCATACCGTCAAGTCAGAAGCGAAGAGCTGCTCATGGTTCCACAACCCATCGGCGTCGACTCGGACGATGTTCGAGTTGTTGATGACTTCGACACCGTGCTCTTCGAACCAAGACTGGACGTACATCGAGACACGATTGGAAAGGAATGATAAAACGGACGGGCCGCGGTCGAACAAACGGACTGTCAAGTCGGGACGACTCTCACGCAGTTCACTGGCGAGCTCGACGCCGGACAGGCCGGCACCGACGATCGAGACGATCGATCCCGGAGATAAGCCGTTGATCGCTTGCTGGGTCTTGCGTGATTCTTCTAATGTTTGGATGCTGTACGTGAACTCGGCGGCACCAGGCACGTTGTGATACTTGTCCTCGCAGCCGAGTCCAATGACGAGGTCGTCATACGGTACTTTTTCCCCGCTTGCGAGCAGGACCATTTTATCTCCCGTATCGATATCGGTGACTTGGCCGTATATGTAGTCGACCTCTTCTGGAAAATCGATGCGGATGTCACGGTCGGACACGGTCCCCGCTGCAAGTGCATAATACTCTGTTTTTAACCCGTGGTAAGGTAGACGGTCGATGAGTGTGATCGATACGTCCTTCAGCTGATGGCCGAGGACGCGTTCGATTACACGCATACCCCCGTAACCGCCTCCCAAGACGACTAATTTGCGCATAAAAATCCCCCTTTGTTACACTTCAACTGTATCATGTTATAATACGCCGTAGAAGAACCATTTTCCTGCTTTGAAGGAAAGGGGAAGGGTGAATGATATGATGAATCCGATCATTGAGTTCTGTGCCTCCAATCTAGCGATGGGCTCGCAAATCGCCCGCGCCAAATTAGAGTCCGATCCAGACCTAGATGTCGTCGAATATGGCTGTACGGGCTACTGCGGCGTCTGTTCGCTTGACTTGTTTTGTCTCGTCGATGGTGAGGTCGTGACCGGGGATACACCGGAACAACTCGTGACGAATGTATATGAAAAAATTGAAGAAATGGCTTGGTGAAAAAGTTTGAAGTTCGTTCAAACTTTTTTTATTTTGACTGTTTTGACCCGTTGCATTTTTAAAATGGGTCTGGTATATTCAAAGAGGTTCGAATGTAGGTTGTCTGACGTTTAACAACAGAAAAAGAAAGCGTTTCAAACGGTAGGACACATCTCGATTCGGGTATATCACATTATCAGGTTTCCCCAATATGAAAGGAGCACAACACCAATGAATATCATGAGCGTGGTTGGTATTTTGGCACTAATTGGAATCGCTTACATCTTCTCGACCAACCGTAAAGCCATTAAATGGCGTACTGTCCTTGCCGCTTTCGCAGTACAGTTTACGTTTGCTTTCCTCGTCCTCTTCACTACAGTAGGACGTAACGCGTTAGAATGGATCTCAAGAGGCGTGCAAAACGTCTTGAACACGGCAAACGCCGGAATCAGCTTCGTCTTCGGTACAGCTGTCGGAGGAGACAACTTCGTCTTCGCCTTCCAGGTGTTGACGATCATCGTCTTCATGTCGTCACTCATCGCACTTCTCTACTATGTAGGTGTCATGCAATGGGTTATCCGTATCCTCGGTACAGCCCTCGCCAAAGCACTCGGCACGTCACGTAAAGAGTCGCTCTCAGCAACAGCGAACATCTTCGTCGGTCAGACGGAAGCGCCGCTCGTCATCAAGCCTTACCTTCCAACGATGACACAATCGGAACTCTTCGCCGTCATGGTCGGTGGTCTTGCCTCGGTTGCCGGTTCAGTTCTTGCTGGATACGCTGCTCTTGGTGTACCGCTCGAGTACTTGCTCGCAGCGAGCTTCATGGCTGCGCCAGCTGGTTTGATGTTCGCGAAGATCATCGTGCCGGAAACAGATGTACCGGATGACGATATCGAAATCGCTGAAGATGAAGAGAACAAAGCAGCAAACTTCGTCGATGCAGCCGCTCGCGGTGCCTCTGACGGTCTCTTCCTTGCGTTGAACGTCGGTGCGATGCTTCTCGCCTTCGTTTCATTGATTGCACTCGTTAACTTGATTCTTGGTGGAATTGGTGGCTTGTTCGGTTTCGACGGCCTCACACTCCAATTGATTCTTGGTTACGTGTTCGCACCACTCGCGTTCGTTATCGGTGTACCATGGGCAGATGCTGTACAGTTCGGTAGCTTCCTTGGTCAAAAGCTCGTCTTGAACGAATTCGTTGCCTTCTCTGAATTCGCACCAATCATCGGTTCGGGTGATCTCTCAGCACGTACGGAAGCCATGATTGCATTCGCGCTCTGTGGATTCGCCAACATTTCGTCGCTCGCCATCCTTCTCGGTGGTCTTGGTGGAATGGCGCCAAACCGTCGGAACGATATCGCGCGCATGGGTGTCCTCGCGATTCTCGCAGGTACGCTTGCAAACTTGATGTCAGCGACACTCGCTGGTCTTCTTCTCTAATCAAACACGATATACTCAGAGTGATCACTTCGGTGGTCACTCTTTTTTAAGGAGGAATGCCATATGTATGGAATGATAGCGCTTTTTGATGAACAAACTGAGAAACGAATTCAAGGGGTGTGGGAAGGCTTAAAACAAGAGGGAATTACTTCTTACGCATATGACGTCTCGAATCGAGAACCTCATCTGACATTAGCTAGTTAAAGTAGTTTGAATGTTGAGGCGTATATCGAACTGATGGACAGTCATTATCAAACGCGGGAGGTCGTCAATCTAGCGTTTAATACGTTAGGTACCTTTATTCAATCGGGTGCGCTGTTTCTGTCACCTACTGTTTCATCTGGATTGAGAGAACTTCATTCCGAGCATCATCGTATATTTGAGAAATTTAACGATAACCCTGAGTCTCTATATTTGCCGGATTCATGGATTCCGCACTGTACGCTGGCAAACAGATTGTCTAGAAAAGAGATGAAAGATGCTTTTGAATATTGTACCGACACTTTAAAACCGATAGTTGGAAAAATTGTAGAGGTGGCCTTGATTGAACTTGTGACGCCGAGCGAGGTTCAAATTGTGCATTCGGTATCTTTAAAGGAACAAAAGCACCTAGACTGATGTCCAGGTGCTTCAGATTGTAGACAAAGTCACGTTTCAGGCGAACTGAAACGTGACTTTGTCGTTTTCGGGCCTTGAGGCGCTCTGCCCGAGCCCCTTTTCAGGCGGGCTGGGCGTTCTTCCATGCCCAGCCCGCCATCTTCTTAAGATTGAGGGCAGCAAAAGTAAGCATCGCCTGCATTGAAACTTTTTCAAGTCCCCGATAACGGGTCCAACGCATGCCATGCTTCTCTTTTGCGTCCGCGAACACGCGCTCGACCGTCTGTTTACGACGGTCATAGATGTTGCGGTTCAATTCCGTGTGGCGGAGGTCTTCGACCTCGTCCATATAGGGTTGCCAGAGGTGCCGCTCGATGATCCGCTGGTGCTTCTGGCTCTTCGTGCACTGCTCGAGCAGCGGGCAGTTCACACAAACCGCAGGATTCGAGACGTACTTGCGTTTCCCCTCGCGCATCGTCGTGCTGTACGTTAATAACTCGTTGTTTGGGCAGATGTAGACGTCATGGTGCTCGTCGTAGATGAAATCCTTGGTCTTGAAGGCGCCCTTCTTACCCTTCGGGCGGGTGTATGGGAAGACCGGCAGGATCCCACGGTCAATCAGCAGCTTGGCAATGGCCGGATTTTTATAGGCGGAGTCGGCGGCGACGGCGAACGGTTGAATCAGGCGGTCGGAGACCTTGTCGAGCAGATCGGGGAACGCTACACTATCGTGCACGTTACCCGGTGTGACGATAGCACCGAGCACGAACCCATGGGCGTCGCTCGCCGCATGGACCGAGTAAGCGAACTGCTTCTCACGCTCACCCTTCACGTAATATCCACTCTCAGGGTCTGTCGTGCTGACCTTGATTTCCTTCGTCTCCTCCGCCTGATTCTTTTTTGGCCCTAAGGGCTTCTTTCCACTTTCTTCGCGGTCTCGCTCGACCTCGGCATCGAGTTGTTCTTGATAGTGCTTCACCTCTTGCCGGACGGTCTTCTTGACGAGCTTCCGCTTGTTTGCGTTCGCTTTGACGTGTGTCGAGTCGACGAATAGGACGGCACGATCGATGAACCCTGCGTCAGCAGCCTGTTCAAGGATATGATAGAAGATGTCGTCGAACAAGCTCGTGTACTGGAACCGACGCACATAGTTCTTCCCGAACGTCGAGAAATGTGGCACCTTGTCCGTGAACCCGAACCCGAGAAACCAACGGTATGCGACGTTCGTCTCGATCTCACGAATCGTCTGTCGCATGGATCGGATACCGAACAGGTACTGAAGGAAGGCCATCTTGATCAGGACGACAGGGTCGACGCTTGGCCGGCCACGGTCCTCAGAATATAAGTCCTCCACGAGCGGATAGATGAACTCAAAGTCGATCACCGCCTCGATTTTTCGGACCAGATGGTCCGCTGGCACAAGCTCGTCGAGCGTGACCATTTCCAGTTGTGTCCGATTGGTTTCCGATTCTGTTGATTTCCTGATCATCCGATTCGCCTCCATAACTGTTTCTATATCTCCCATTATAAAAAAGCGACGACGTTACGAAAAGAGGGATTGATGCGTGGGCCGACTGCGGGCACGCGAGACTTCCAGGGGATTAGCAAGCAAAGGGAGACCCAGCAGCGACAAAGTCGCGATGCGGCTCCCTGCTTGCCCCCAGAAAAGCGAGCTGTGCCCGGTCGGGCAAATAAAAAAGACTGCAGACAATGTTTTGTCTACAGTCTGAAGCACCTAGACTGATGTCCAGGTGCTTTTCGTTTACGCTTGAAGTTGCATGCGTTGGCGTTCGATCCACGGCTTCAATTTGAGGAAGAGTGGGACGAACAAGGCGCTGATCAACAAAGCCTTAATGAAGTTGAACGGCAAGATACCGTAAAGGACAAGGTCCGTTTTAACTGCCGGTTGCGCCATCTCGGCCATACCGAAGAAGAACGCGTAGGCTGGCAAGATGAGCAAATAGTTCAAGATCGCCAAGCTGAGTGCCATCGTGATCGTACCGGCCACGAGACCTGAAGCGAGCGCTTTATTCGTTTTACGTTTATGGTAGAACCATGCGACCGGATACATGAAGGCGACACCTGCAAAGAAGTTCGCGACTTCACCGACCGGAACGCCGCCACCGTTGAAGACATAATAGAGGACGTTTTTAAGAGCGACGACCACGACACCTGCGAGTGGGGAGAACACGATTCCGGCGACGAGCGCGGGAATGTCACTGAAGTCCACTTTTAGGAACGGTGGTAGGAAAGGCAGCGGGAAGTTAAAGAGCATGAGGACAAAAGAAATGGCCCCGAGCATCGATAGCGTCACCAGTGTAGTTAATCGTTTGTTGCGCGTTGTTTTCATCAAAATCTCTCCTTTTGTCGCTCCTTGATGAATGGCACCCGTCGCATAGAAAAACCCGATTGTATCAAACAATCGGGAGAGTTTACGCGCATACGAAATAGATGTTCTCCTACGTGTTTAGACCACGCCAAAGAAAACATCCGGATATCGGTCGGATGCCGCCATCTTCTCCCATCCAGACTTTACTGTCGGCTTTCGAATCTCACGAAATCAGCAAGCAACGCCTTGCTCGCTCACGGGCTGAGAAGATCATATCTTCAATACCGCCGGTCGGGAATTTCACCCTGCCCCGAAGATGGAACGATTTAATTTTTTTTGTTACAGTTTAGTTATACAAGATATTTCACAAAATCACAAGTCAGTTGACTTGAAGTGAAGATAAATGAGGAGGAGTTCAGATGATTCATTTGACAGAGTCAGCCGCATTACAAGTCATCGACATGATGAAACAGACCGAACGCCCTGAAGCCCAATATTTACGGATTAAAGTGCAAGGGGGCGGATGCACGGGTCTTTCCTACGGTATGGGATTCGATGAAGAGAAGTCAGAGAGGGACGTCCAGTTTGATCACCACGGCGTCCGCGTTATCGTCGCCGAAGCCGATCACGGCGTTGTCGACGGGCTCGAGATCGACTATAAGCAGTCGATGCTCGGAGGCGGCTTCACAATCAAAAATCCGAACGCCATCGCCACGTGCGGTTGCGGCTCGAGTTTCCGGACGGCGTCGAACGCCGGGACACCTGGAGATTGCTAAACGAAAGGCCAATCGTGTGGAGACGATTGGCCTTTTTTCGATTCAGTCGGTTTCTTCCATCAAAATCAAGCGAATCACTTTTGACGTCGCGTCTAGTTCGATTTGATGTTGCCACGGGCGGAACGCAGAGATGGTGCATGTGTCGTTCGTAATGCGAAATGAACAGACGCTTTCTTCTTCTTGGTCAAGTACCGAGTAACGGCTGAAGTCCGATAAACTTTGATAGATGGCGTATTGTTTCGGCACCTCACACGTCCATCCTTTTTCTAACATAATCTGATGCATACCCTCGCCTCTTTCTTCTTTGTATATATAAGAATAACAAAAAGATTCAAGGAAGTGGAAGATTAGTCGAGAGGTTGCAAGGGAAAATGAAAAAAGAGATGTCATTTCATGTGGGAGGGGCAGGGACGATGAGAAAAGTATTGATTTTTGGTGGGTCTCGCTATTTTGGAAAGCGGTTGGCACTTCGATTGGCGGAGGCTGGCGATGATGTGACGATTGTGACGCGCGGACAACTTCAAGTGCCAGAGGCCGAAGGGATTCGTTCTATCAAAGGGGATCGGCAGTCGGTGGCGACGATGAAAGACTTGTCGCGTGACCATTACGACGTCGTCTATGACAATATTTGTTTCAATCCGTACCAAGCCAAGATCGCCTCGGACGCTTTCATGGATCAAGTCGGCAAATATGTGCTCACGTCGACGATGTCCGTCTATGCGCCTGACGCCGATTTGAAAGAAAGTGACTTCAATCCACTCCATCACGAGTACCATCTCGAATCCGAACATGACTATGGGCAAGGGAAGCGGGAGGCCGAGTCGTATTTCTTCCATCGTGCCTCGTTCCCGGTCGCGACAGTTCGCCTACCAATCGTTCTTGGACCGGACGACTATACGGATCGCCTTAAGTTTTATATCGATGCCATCCGACGGGAAGAGCCGATCGTGCTCCATCATCCGGAAGCGAAGATGGGCTTCATCTCAAGTTTTGAGGCGGCTGCCTTTTTGGAATGGGTCGGTCGGGCCAACGTGACCGGACCGTTCAACGCGGCGAGTGAAGGGGTCATCTCACTCGGAGCACTGATGGAGCGAATCGGCCATCACTTAGATAAACCGGTCCACATCATCAAAGATGGCGAGTCGTCGCCGTATGATACGGACGTCGACTATTATATGTCGATTGCCGAAGCGAAAAAGTCGGGTTACGTCTTCACCCGACTCGATGACTGGATCGACCGGGTCATCGTGCAGACGATTCGCAAATGAAAAGAATCGCCTCTGGTTAATCGAATGATTGCCCAAGCTGTTTTTGTAACAAGATTTTCTCACGTCCGTTCTCGTCGACGACGACCGCTTTAACGTCGAAACCTTGACGAATATTCAAGAGTAACATCTGACGCCATCGATTCATCGTTTTCGTTTCGATGGACTGAAAACCCTGGTCTTTGGCCCATTCATGCTGCGCGCCCATTAGTTTGGTCGCAATCCCGCGGTTTCTTGCAACCGGATCGACTGCACCCATCCAACTGTAAAACCGTGTTTTATCAAGGGGATAGCCGATTTTATATCCGAGAACTTTTTCGTCCTAAACGGCTAAGGTGAAGACGAGATTGGTTTTTTGGGCCAACTTTTCTTGAAACTGTGAAATATCACCGAAGACAGTTTCGTGAACCGTATAGACATCGTGTAGTTCGGATGCTGTGAGTTTGGTTGTGATAACGACATTCATGATAGCCTCCTAGAATCAGTGTTTTGAAGCGTCGTGATGAAATAAAACAATCATCGTCAATGCACAAAAAATCCCCTGTGCCGTAGCGACAGGGGATTCAACATTATTTCCCGGCAAATACCGAGGTCGAGTGTTGTGGGTGGCGAGCTGTTGGGTCGACGAGCTGCTTCACTTGGTTGATGGCGATTGGGGCTTCACCGAAACCGGTCGCAATCAATTTCACTTTTCCTTCGTATGTCGCGATGTCACCGCAGGCGAAGATGCCGGCGACCGTCGTCTCCATGCGCGAGTCGACACGGATCGTGTTCTTCTCGAACTCCATGCCCCAGTTTTTGATTGGGCCGAGCGACGAGACGAAACCGTAGTTACAGATGAGGTCATCGATCTCGACGAATTTTGATTCGCCGTCCTTGTCCGTCAATTCGACCGACTCGATGTGCGTCTCACCTGAAAGAGACTCGATATTGTATGGCGTCCAAACGTTGATCGTCGAAGCCTTCATTTGCTCGACTGTGTGCTCGTGAGCACGGAAGCGATCACGGCGATGAACGATATGGACTTCTTTGGCGATGCCTTCGAGCATGAGTGCCCAGTCGACGGCCGAGTCGCCGCCGCCGGCGATCATGACGCGGCGATCGCGGAACTTCTCCATGTTGTCGACGAAGTAATGAAGGTTCGCATAGTCTTCGCAACCATCGAGACCGAGCGGTCGTGCGGCGAATGCCCCGTTCCCGGCTGTGATGATGATGGCTTTCGTATGGTACTCATCCTTGTTCGTCGTGATTTGGAACGTGCCGTCTTCAAGACGCTCCACCGTCTCGACCGTCTCCCCGAGGCGATAGTCCTGTTCGAACTGATCGGCTTGGGCTTTCAATTGGTCGATCAAATCTTGGGCTTTCACTTTCGGGAAGCCGGCGATGTCGTAAATATATTTTTCTGGATAGAGCGTCGATAATTGTCCACCAAGTTGTGGCAAACTTTCAATCAACGCCGTATCGAGTTGGCGCATACCTGCATAAAATGCGGTGAACAGTCCGACCGGGCCGCCACCGATGATGATCACATCTTTCGTCGATTTCATCGAATTCCTCCTCAAAACGTATACATCTATTATAGTGACAATCGTGAATTAAATCCATTCTGTACAAACATCCTATACATTCAAAAAAAATTCAAGAAGATAAGCTTTTCCATTGAGAAAACGAAATAAACAGCGTACAATGAACGAGAAGCAATTGTGAACATTGGTTGAACAAGGTTTAGGCTTTATTGTGAACATTCATGTGAAAAAACACACAACATGGTTGTTCAAGAAAACAAAACTATCAAAACAAGGTGGAAATGAACATGAAACGACCTAACATTGTTATTCTTGGCGCAGGTTTCGGCGGACTCATCACAGCGGTGAATCTCCAGAAGACGCTTTCAGCTGGCGACGCGAACATCACGCTCATCAACAAGCATGATTACCATTACCAGACGACGTGGCTCCATGAACCAGCGGCCGGAACGATGAAACCGGAGCAAGCTCGTATCTACATCAACGACGTTGTGAACCCGTCACGCGTAAAATTTGTCAAAGGGATCGTCGATCGCGTCGATACTACGGCTAAACAAGTATTACTCGCAGACGGCTCGACTGTTGAATATGATTATGTCGTGTTCGCACTCGGCGGCATTCCGGAAACATTCGGTATCCCAGGCCTCAAAGAGAACGCGATGACGATCAGTTCATTGAACAGCGTCCGTAAAATCAAAGAACATATCGAATACTCGTTCGCTCAATATAAAACGAACGGTTCAGCTGACCGCTCGTACGTGACAATCGTCGTCGGCGGCGCTGGTTTCACAGGGATCGAGTTCCTCGGTGAGCTCGTCAACCGTGTGCCTGAGCTCTGCAAGCAGTATGACGTGCCACGTGAAGCGGTTCGCATCGTGAACATCGAGGCGGCTCCGACCGTGCTTCCTGGTTTCGACCCAGAACTCACGACGTACGCGCAGAAATGGCTCGAGCGCAACGGTGTCGAAATGAAACTCGGCAACGGCATCAAAGGCGTTGAGCCTGGTGTCGTCACGTTCGGCCCACTTCAAGGTGATACGACAGAGACAATCGAAGCGAACACGATCCTCTGGACAGGTGGCGTCAGCGGTAGCCCGATCGTCGAAAAGTCTGGCTTTGAAGCAGTCCGTAACCGTGTCATGGTCGAGGCGGACAACCGTGCCCCTGGCCACGACAACGTCTTCATCATCGGCGACTGCTCTGCTGTCATGGACCCGGTTTCAAACCGTCCATACCCGCCGACTGCTCAAATCGCGACACAACAAGCGCACAACGTAGCGAAAAACATTGCGGCGCTCATCAACGGAAAATCGACTTCGAAATTCACGTATGAGAGCAAAGGGACAGTCGCTTCACTTGGCCATAACGACGGCATCGGCATCGTCATGGGCAAAAAGATCTTCGGTCGCAACGCTTCATTCATGAAGAAAGTGATCGACAACAAACACTTCATCGAATTGAAGAAGTACGGTCTCGTCCTCAAAAAAGGTAAATTCTAAGCCGTCGAAACGAGTGGCCCGCTTATATGAGCGGGTCGCTTTTTTTATTGTCGGGCCTTGCGGTTCACCTTTGACCTGAGAGAGGACGATTCGGTATAATAGACAACGGGAAAAGGGGGCAATCGCATGCATATCATTCAGGCTGTCATTGGGGCGATTCTTTATTTGGTCATCTTCTTCAGCATCGGCTTCATTCTGAACATGCTACTTAAAAAAACATGGACGCTCGTGTTCATCTATCCGATTTTCGTCATTATGATGATTGATAACGTCAAGCTCTCGAGTTACATCACGGAGACATCGACCGCGCTCGCCAACGTTTACGAACGGGTGCTCGGACTTCAGTTTTTGGATGTGTTCATGCTCGGTTTCGGACTGCTCGGTGCGATTTTGGCCGGCGTTACGATCCGCTATTTGCGTAAGAGCGGTTACTCAATGTTTTAAAGACGACAGAAATGTTCGTCTTTTTTATTTTCTGCCTACTTTTTTAGAAGACGAACCGATATACTAGATAAGATAACGATTTAATTAGTAAGGGATGCGATGAGAATGACATTACCGATGTATACGATCAAGAAAGTGTTGAATAATAGCGTTGTCATTTGCCAACATGATCCGGAACCGGAAGTCATTCTACTCGGGAAAGGGATTGGCTTCGGCAAGAAAGCGGGCGATCTCGTCGACCCGGCCAGTGTCCCGGAGAAAGTGTATCAATTGACAGACAAAGAAGAACAATCACAATACCGTGAGCTCGTTAAACATGTCGATGAAGACTTTATCGCCTTCATGCAAGAAATCGTCGGTTTTATCGAGAACAACACCGGTAAGAAAGTCGACCAGCATATCCATATCGGTTTGACCGACCACTTGTTCTTCACGATGAAGCGGATTGAACAAGGGATGGAAGTGACGAATCCGTTCTTGCTCGAGACCGAATCGCTCTATCCGAACGAGTACGCCTTGGCTGAACGAATCGTCGATATGATTCACGAGCGGCTCGACGTGCTGTTGCCGGATGCGGAGATCGGATTTATCGCGCTCCATATCCATTCGGCGACGACGTTTAAAAACGTCCTCGAGGTCAATCGCCACAACCAAATCATCGGGCAAATCGTTCAGACGATTGAGAGTCGTTTGAACGTCAAAATGGACCGGACTTCACTCGATTATAAGCGCTTACTTCGTCACTTAAGGTACGCCGTTGAGCGGGTTGCGACGGGTGAGATGGTAGAGGCCCCACAAAAAATTGAAAAGGTATTGCGCGAAGAATATCCGCTATGCTATAGTACTGCTTGGGAGCTGATGGGCATCATGGAACGCGAATTAAAGCGTCCGGTCCCACGAGGTGAAGCGACATATTTGACGATGCATCTCCAGCGCCTAACAAGTAGATAACTGATACCACGTATCTTACGTGTTACTGATTCGATCAGGCATGAGTAAGGAGTGGAACGCAACGATGTCTCCATTAGGAGAGGTCTACGTTCTATACCTTATTCATGCCTGTTTCTGTTTTTATAAACGTTTATTATGAAAACGTTTAGATACGTCGGTTGTCTGACATCTACAGTCTTCTTTCCGCACGAAACAATCACAAAAGGAGGATTTATCATGTTTAAGCAGATCTTTGGTGTTCTTCAAAAAGTCGGTAAAGCGCTTATGCTTCCTGTAGCCATCTTACCGGCAGCCGGTCTTCTTCTTGCATTCGGTAACGCGATGCAAAACCCGGCCCTTACGTCACGCGCTGATTGGTTGACGAACGCAGGCGTTCTCAAGTTTGCTCAGCTCATGGAGCAAGCGGGTGGCATTATCTTCTCGAACTTAGCACTCTTATTCGCAGTCGGTGTCGCGATCGGGTTAGCAGGTGACGGCGTAGCCGGACTCGCAGCCATCGTTGGATTCCTCATCATGAACAAAGTTATGGGTGTTTGGCTCGAACTCACACCTGAAATTATCGCACAAGGTGACCCAGCTTACGCGTCAGTCCTTGGTATCCCAACACTTCAAACAGGTGTATTCGGCGGTATCATCGTCGGTTTGATTGCCGCCTGGGCATATAATAAGTACTTCAATATCGAATTGCCGCAGTTCCTTGGCTTCTTCGCTGGTAAGCGTTTCGTCCCAATCGTCACGGCAGTATTGGCTGTTGTCGCTGGTTTCGTCATGCTTCTCATCTGGCCACCAGTTCAGCACGGATTGAACACGTTCTCAAACTTCATGTTGACTGAAAACCGTACGTTCGCGGCGTTCGTCTTCGGTTTAATCGAACGTTCATTGATTCCGTTCGGTCTTCACCATATCTTCTACTCACCGTTCTGGTTCGAATTCGGATCATACACGGATGCAGCTGGTACGATTGTCCGCGGTGACCAAGCGATCTTCTTCGCTCAAATCCGTGACGGTGCTGAGCTTACAGCCGGTACGTTCATGACTGGTAAATACCCGTTCATGATGTTCGGTCTTCCTGCAGCAGCACTCGCGATGTACCATGAAGCACGTCCTGAGCGTAAAGCAGTCGTCGGTGGTTTGTTAGCTTCGGCAGCACTTACATCATTCTTGACTGGTATCACTGAGCCGATCGAGTTCTCATTCTTGTTCGTCGCTCCACTCTTGTTCGCAGTACACGCAGTCTTCGCTGGCCTTTCATTCATGGTCATGCACATCTTGAACGTCAAAATCGGGATGACGTTCTCGGGCGGTTTGATCGACTACCTTCTCTTCGGTGTACTTCCTAACCGTACAGACTGGTGGCTCGTCATTCCAGTCGGTCTCGTGTTCGCAGTCGTTTACTACTTCGGATTCCGCTTCGTTATCCGTAAGTTCAACCTTAAAACACCGGGCCGTGAAGATGAAGTCGTTGAGCAATCAACTGCTACTGGTTCGGAACTTGCACAAGATATCCTCGTTGGTTTCGGTGGTTCGCAAAACATCAAACACCTTGACGCATGTATCACACGTCTTCGCGTCGAAGTAAAAGATAAGAGCCAAGTCAACAAAGAAGAGTTGAAACGCCTCGGGGCAGCTGGTGTCCTTGAAGTCGGTAACAACATTCAAGCAATCTTCGGACCACGTTCTGATGCATTGAAATCAGAAATGCAAGCGGTCATCGCTTCAGGTAACGAAAAGAAAGCAAACTAATTTACGTGAGAAGCCAATCCTTTAGGGGTTGGCTTTTTTTGTATGGGTGAAACGGTTTCAGCCTACTGGTAGATGGGGAAAAGTAAGTATTCTGACAAAAGGAGGGAACCATGATGTGGAAGAAAGTGTTTGGTGTTTTGCAGCGAATCGGGAAGGCACTCATGCTTCCGGTTGCGATTCTACCGGCAGCCGGTCTATTACTCGCATTTGGTACGGCGTTCCAAAACCCTGATCTCGTTTCGCTCTTGCCTTTCTTGGCAAACGATTCACTCGTCCTCGTCTGGCAAGTTATGACAGATGCCGGGGATATCGTGTTTGCCAATCTAGGTCTATTGTTCGCCGTCGGTGTCGCCATCGGGCTAGCCAACGGGGACGGTGTTGCCGGGTTAGCGGCTATCGTTGGTTATTTGATTATGAACAAGGTCATCAGTACGTGGAACGGTATTACCGCGGAAATAGCCCAGGGAGATCCGGCCTATGCATCGGTACTCGGAATCCCGACACTCCAAATGGGGGTATTCGGGGGTATCATCGCCGGTTTGATTGCCGCATTCGCGTACAACAAGTACTTCAACATCAAGTTGCCGGATTTCTTAGGATTCTTCGCCGGGAAGCGGTTCGTGCCGATTGCGACCGCAGCGTTCAGTTTGGTGATCGGGATTGCGCTCGCCTACATCTGGCCGCCAATCGGTACGGCCATCAATACGTTCTCGAGCACGATCATTGAAGCGAACGTCGCCGTCTCAGCCTTTGTCTTCGGTTTGGTCGAGCGTTCCTTGATTCCATTCGGTCTGCACCACATCTGGTACTCTCCGTTTTGGTTCCAGTTCGGGGAATATACGAACCAAGCAGGAGATCTCGTCCAAGGGGACCAGCGGATCTTCTTCGCCCAGCTTCGTGACGGAGTCGAATTTACAGCCGGTACGTATATGACCGGTAAATTCCCATTCATGATGTTCGGATTACCTGCCGCTTGTCTCGCCATGTTCCATACTGTCCCGAAAGAGCGTCGCAAAGACGTCGAAGGACTTTACTTCTCAGCAGCCCTCACTTCATTCTTGACGGGAATCACCGAGCCGGTCGAATTCTCGTTCGTCTTCGTCGCACCTCTTCTCTTCGGTATTCATGCCGTGTTCGCTGGACTTTCCTTTATGACTATGCACTTACTCAACGTTAAAATCGGGATGACGTTCTCAGGCGGACTCATCGACTATCTGTTATTCGGGGTGTTACCGAACCGGACAGCCTGGTGGCTCGTCATTCCGGTCGGTCTGGTCTTCGCGGTTGTCTATTACTTCGGTTTCCGCTTCGCCATCACGAAGTTCGACTTGAAGGTTCCGGGACGTGAAACCGTCGCCGAAGGTAAAGGCGCCCGGGCTGTCGTCGGGGACGACCTGCCGTATGAAGTGCTCGTCGGTCTCGGCGGACCGGAGAACATCAAACACCTCGACGCGTGTATCACGCGCCTGCGCGTTACCGTGAACGATGTCAAACAAGTCGATAAAGACTTGCTCAAAGATCTGGGGGCGGCTGGAGTTCTCGAAGTCGGGGATAACATTCAAGCCATCTTCGGACCGAAATCCGATACGCTCAAATCGCAAATCGCGGCCATCATCGAAGGCGGCGAATATAAACCGAAAGAAAAAGCCGTCATCACGCCGGAAGCGGCCGAACATGCCGATCATCGCTTCCTTGCCCCGATGTCAGGTGTCATCTTATCGCTTGATGATGTGCCGGACCAAGTGTTCTCGGGCCGGATGATGGGTGAAGGGTTCGCCATCGAACCAAGTTCGGGACAAGTCGTGTCGCCGGTCACCGGCCAAATCACCACGTTCTTCCCGACGAAACATGCGATTGGTCTCCTTGCGGACGATGGACGCGAGATTCTCATCCACGTCGGTCTCGATACGGTCAACCTGAAAGGAGAGGGCTTCGTCGCCAAAGTGAAAGAAGGCGACCGCGTCGAAGCAGGGGACGTCTTGCTCGATGTCGACCTCAACTTGATTCGTGACAAAGTCCCATCGCTCATCACGCCGATCATCTGGACGAACGGAGACGGCAAGATCGTCGTCGTCCCATTCGGAGAGACGGTCGTCGCCGGGGAAGCGCTCGACTTTAGAACGGATGACAAAGGAGCCGAGTAAACGAAAAAAAGAAGCTCTCGCAACTGCGAGAACTTCTTTTTTTGTTACTTCTTAATATCGAATTTTTCACTGAGGAAGTTTACGACTTCTTCAGCTGTATCCATGTTGAGGACGTCGTTAACAATCGCTTCTGTTTCCGACTTCGTCAAACGCTTCACGAGGCTACGTGCGCGAAGGACGCTTGAAGCCGACATCGAGAACTCGTCAAGACCGAGTCCGAGAAGGATTGGAATCGCAAGTTCTTCTCCAGCCATCTCGCCACACATGCCGACCCATTTGCCAGCTTTGTGTGCTTCTGTGATGACGTTGTGGAGAAGGTTCAAAATGGCTGGGTTGAACGGTTGGTACAAGTACGAGACTTTCTCGTTCATGCGGTCCGCTGCCATCGTGTATTGAATCAAGTCGTTCGTGCCGACTGAGAAGAAGTCGACTTCTTTCGCGAATTGCTTCGCCATAACGGCAGTCGATGGAATCTCGACCATCATCCCAGTTTCGTAGTTACCGACAGCGATTCCTTCTGTCTTCAACTTCGCTTCTTCTTCGAGCAAGATGGCTTTTGCAGCACGGAACTCTTCAAGCGTCGCGATCATTGGGAACATGATGGCGAGGTCACCGTGCGCTGAGGCACGGAGAAGCGCGCGAAGCTGTGTGCGGAACAAGTCCGTCTCTTCGAGGCAAAGGCGAATCGCACGATAGCCGAGGAACGGGTTCATCTCTTTTGGAAGGTCGAGGTAAGACAATTCTTTATCTCCACCGATATCGAGCGTACGGATGACGACTTGTTTGCCGTCCATACCTTCGATGACTGCTTTATAAGCTGTATATTGCTCTTCTTCCGTCGGGAACGTTTCCGAGTCCATGTAAAGGAACTCAGTGCGGTAAAGACCGATGGCGTCAGCACCGTTTTTCAATACACCTTCGAGGTCGTTCGGTGTACCAATGTTCGCTGCAAGTTTGACCTTGTGGCCGTCAGCTGTGATCGACTCTTCATTGACGAGTTGTTTTAACTCTTCTTTATACGCTTCGAATGCTGCGCGTTTTTCGTTATATTCGTTGACGAGTTCTTCAGATGGATTGACGAACACGTCGCCCTCTGTTCCGTCGATGACGACGAGATCGCCATTTTTGATTTCTTCGAGTGCTACTTTTGTCCCGACGACGGCAGGGATCTCGAGTGAACGAGACATGATTGCCGAGTGAGACGTACGTCCACCGATGTTTGTCGCGAAGCCTTTGACGTATTTACGGTTGAGTTGCGCCGTGTCAGATGGTGTCAAGTCTTCAGCGATGATGATGACTTCTTCAGAAATCGAAGCAGGCGTCATGAATGTGACACCGAGAATGTGCGCCATGACGCGTTTCGTGACGTCACGAACGTCCGCTGCGCGCTCACGCATGTACTCGTTATCCATTGATTCAAAGATCGTGACCATCATTTGAGCGACTTCATCGAGCGCTTTCGCAGCGTTCATGTGTTCGCTTTCAATTTTGTCGTTCACTTGTGAGACGATTTCAGGATCCTCGACGATGAGCAAGTGAGCCGAGAAAATCTCTGCCTTGTCTTCACCGAGCTCACGAAGTGTAATCTGGCGGATTTCTTCGAGTTCTGTTTTCGACTGAGCGATCGCCGCTTGGAAACGGGCTTTCTCAGCTGCTACGTCCTCGATTTTGTTTGTCGGGATGTCGAATGAAGGTGTCTCCATGACGAATGCTTTCGCAACTGCGATTCCTGCAGATGCGCCAATACCTTTAATGTGTGACATAAGCGTAGTCCCTCTCTTCAAAGAAATAGTGGTTTCCAATGTTATCTCGTTAGTTCTTACCCGAAATGAAAAAGGAACTAACGAAAACCTGGAAGATTAAAGTAGCAACGGTCTACTACTAGGGGAAGCCTCGACCGAACAAAATGGCCTCGCCTCAACAGTGAGGGATGCCTGATTGCGTACTTTCTTATCCTATCATAAAATAAATCATCGTCACAACGAGGAGTTAACGCCTGAATTCGAAGAATTCATGACTCTTACGCATACTGTTTCATTATTTCGCCGAAGTTCGTTATGCTAACCATATATAAAGAAGGGAAGTGGCAAACATGTATCAAGTGAAAGACTTAGATTGGAACGGTTCATACGATACGATCGTCGTCGGAATCGGTGCTGCCGACACGATTGATGAAGGGCTCGATACGTTGTTTAATGGGCGCGTCAAGTCGCTCATCCAAGCATCGGACATCTCGACGAAAACAGGGGAACTGTCCATCGTCCCGACGTTCGAAGGAACGGTCAAACGCATCCTATTCGTCGGTCTCGGACAACGCAACGAGAATACGCCTGAAAACGTTCGCAATTGGTTCGGGAAAGTCGCGAAACAAATTAAAGCACGCGCCTTCACAAACGTCGCGGTCGCACTCGACACGTTCGGACCGAACACGGCGAAACTGTTTGCCGAAGCGTATGAGATGGCGACGTATGAGCATCCTACATACAAATCGGAACCGAAGCCGGCGAAGTCGGACGTATCGATCACGTTGCTTGGTGCTGATGTAGAGGAAGAGGCGTTGACGGGTGCCGCTTACGGACGCGGTGTCAATGTCGCGCGAACGCTCACGATGATGCCGGCCAATATTTTGACGTCGGAAACACTCGCGGACTATGCGGTCGAATTGGCCGAACGTCATGGATTCAGCCATCGCATCTTGGAGAAGGAAGAGATGGAGGCGCTCGGGATGGGTGCACTGCTCGCCGTCAATCAAGGGTCGACCATCCCGCCGAAATTGATTGTCCTCGAATACCATGGTGCAGGCGATGCAGCGCCGGTCGCCGTCGTCGGGAAAGGAATCACGTTTGATACGGGTGGTTACTCAATCAAGCCGAAAGACGGCATCGTCGGCATGAAAGGCGACATGGGGGGAGCGGCGACCGTGCTCGGCCTATTCGAGACGCTCGCGACGACGAAACCGAACGTGAACGTCATCGGCGTCATCCCATCGACAGACAACATGATTTCGGGGGACGCGTTCAAACCGGATGATGTCATCACAGCGATGAGCGGGAAGACGATTGAAGTACTCAACACCGATGCAGAAGGACGGCTCGTCCTCGCTGACGCTGTCACCTTTGCCAAGACGTATGAGCCGCAAGCCATCATCGATGTGGCGACGCTCACAGGCGGTGTGCTCGTCGCGCTCGGTACGGAAGTGACCGGTTGCTTGACGAATGATGCGTCGCTCTATGGTGCCTTGGAAGCTGCGAGCCAGGATACGAACGAGCTCGTTTGGCAGATGCCTTACTTCGATGTCTTCATCAAACAAGTCCGGAAGTCAGAAGTTGCCGATTTGAACAACTCGCCGGGACGTTACGGGCATATGATCTTTGGCGGGGCGTTCGTCGGTGAGTTCGTCGGGGACACGCCTTGGCTCCACCTCGACATCGCCGGGACGAGTGAACGTTCGGCCGCGAGCGATCTCGGACCAAAAGGGCCGACCGGCGTCATGGTGCGCACGCTCGCATTGATGCTGGAAAGATGGAAGCGTTGAAGTTTGGGTTGTCATTGATTGGCTTGGCCGTCGTCTCCGGTCTCGGATACACGGCTTGGCCGAGTCAATGGTTGTTAGGAGTGACCGTCTTTTGTGCGGTGCTCGGAGTATTGTTTTTGATGCAGGAGGGACGCCGTGGTCGGAGTAGGAATTGATGGCGCGCGCGGGGGCTGGGTACGAATCACGTATGACAGCATCTCGCTCTGTTTGACCATCTCAGAGAAATTGGAAGATTTATTGATTGAAGGGGCCGTGCATTTTGTCGATATGCCGAAAGACTTAGGGTCGATCGACAAGCCGGACCGGACATGTGACGCCTGGATGCGGTCGCAGTTGAAAGAGCGGAAGTCGTCCATCTTCACACCGCCGATTCAAAACGTGCTCATGGAAACGTCTTATGCCGACGCAAACGCGAAAAGTCGTGAACTGGTTGGAAAAGGGATTAGCAAACAGGCATGGAACTTAGTACCGCGGATTCGTGAGTTTCAAACGGTCACGGAGGCAGACGTCTATGAGTCACATCCGGAAGTGTGTTTCGCCGTCATGACGGGGAACGAGGCGCGTTACAGCAAGAAGACAGAGGCCGGAGAGCTCGAGCGAATCGAGTTGTTGCGCCGCTATTCGAACAGCTCGCCATGGAAATGGAAGATGTCGAACGTGCAAGTCGATGATATCATCGACGCCTGTATGTTGGCCGTTGCCGCCTATGAGGCAGGCACGACCGGGATGGTGACGCATCCGGATCAAACTGAAGGGGCGCCGTTCGTGGCGGTACCGAAGACAAAAGAGCGATGACGCGTCATCGCTCTTTTGGTGTCGTCGGCCCGATGACGAACTTCCACATATAGTGGAACACTTGGGCGTTATAGAGGGCTTTGAGCAGGACGGCCAGTACCGGTCCTAAAATGAAGCCGAGCACTCCGAACAGCTGGAGCCCGACAAAAATCGAGATAAGGGCGGCGAGCGGGTCAAGGCCGATGTGAGAGCCGACGATTTTTGGTTCGGCCAAGTTACGCTGGACGATGACGACGATGTAGAGGACGACGAGCCCAATGGCGAGGAACCATTCCCCCGTCACGGCAGCATAGGCGGCCCACGGCAATAACAGTGTCCCGACACCGAGGTACGGCAACAAATCGAAGATGGCCGCTAGCAGGGCGAACGAAAACGGGTTGTCGACACGAAGTATGAACATGCCGATTAGGACGATTCCGAACGTGATCGAGATGAGCGTCAATTGCGCGCGGACGTAACCGAACAGCGCCGAGCGCAAATTGGTCATGACGAGCTCAAACTCTTTGAAGCCTTTTCGTTCATTCAAGCGAGCGATGGACCGCATATAGTCCGGCCAGTCTTTCGTGATGAAGAACCAGGCGAGCACGATGACGATGAACAAGAGCAAGACGAGCGGCAACGCGCTGAGGATGTCTTGCAACAAGCCGGCGACACCTCGAGACAAGACGCCAATCGCGGCCCCGAGTTGAACGCCGATTTCGGTGATGCCACCTTCGAGCGAGTTCGCTTGGCCGGGGTTCAGCCGTTGGATGCTTTCGTACGCATCATTGACCAGCGGGGCGAGTTTTTCATTGAACATGCGTTGTATGTATTCGGTAAACGTTTCAATCTGGGCAGGCAGTTTTTCGGCGGCGATCGTCAAGTAGCGAATGAGTTGTGTCACGACGATGGCAATCACCCCGCTGACGACGCTCATGACGATCAATAAGGATACGAGTGTGCCGAGGGCGCGTGGCAACTTGGTCTCACGCTCGAACCAATTGACGAGCGGGACCGTCAACAAGGATAACAAGAGAGCGAACACGAAAGGATATGTGTACGTGAAGAGGACGCTCAGTCCCCAAATAACGAAGACGAGCCCGATGATGACAAGCAGGAAGCGAAGTAATTGCCATAGTCTGGCTGGTGACACGATGCATAGCCCCTTTCCTAACGATTAGATTGAGCATAGTATACCACGCAAGCGGTAAATATAGAGGATGGATAGGTGATTAAACATGAAGGAATTACAACGACGAATCGATCGGATGATCATTCATTTAGGCGGCTATTGGAGGCCGTTGTCGGGGTTGGCCCGGCTGTTAGAAGAAGTGGGCGAGGTCGGAGGGGCGCTCTATGCGGACGATCGAATCGCCCTGCGAGAAGAACTGATGGACGTCTTCGTCATATCGACGTGTCTGGCGAACCAGTATGCCATCACCCTCACGGAGCAAGCGATAGGGAAGGGCGAGACGAGAGAGGACCGGACGTATTACCGGCTCGTGCGCGAAGCGGGGGAAGTCGGACGCATCTTAAACGCCTACGAAGGCGATAAGAAATTGAAGGTGTCCGCGACGCCAGGATCGTTGCAACGACATATCGAAGCCGTCCAACTGGCGGTCATGGAGCTTGCCGACATGAACGGATTTGACCTATTCGCGGAAATCGTCTCGCTAATCGAAGACAAGTCGTCACGGGACTTCGGCCGCTTCGACCATACCCCGGACCCAATCACCGAAGCATCGGTCCGCACTTATTCGGCATATGTCGAAGGACGGTACTGGGGTGGGATAGAGGCTAAACCTTTCGAGGAGGCAAGCCGATATAGAGAGCGAGAAGGGCATTTGACGCGATTTTTTAAAATTGCTGAAGTGGAAGGACTTGATGGGTTCGTGATCCGTCAGCCAGACCCTCCGCTCCAAACAAACGGCTCGTTGACTGCAGCTTTCCAGCTCCCGGAAAATTTCGTGATTGAGACCGAGCGGTATGGTGCCGATTCGTTCTGGATTGTTCGAAAACAAGGGTAAAAAACATTCCCCTTTTTTGTAAAAAGTATTCATCATTTTTTCAAATATTTACTTTTTTAATAAAAGCAATGTGCTACCATGAAGGTGTTGTCAGTTGCGATGCGCGTAGAAGAAAGGAATATTTTGGATGAATATGAAGCTTTTTAAACTTGTCCTCATTATGATCGTCTTGTTGTTTTCAATCCAAATACCGTCAGCTGAAGCGGCTACTTTGGAAGGAGAAACAACTGTCAATCTGAATGTACGAGCTACACCGAGTACGAACGGGAAATTGATTCAAACGCTAAAAAAAGGAACAAAAGTAAAATATGGTACTCATAATAAAGAATGGAGCAAAATATATTTAAATAGTCGCACGTATTATGCTTCGGCTCAGTATATTAAGCGAATCACCGCACCAGCTACGACGGTGACGAAGCAAACGGCCACTTCGACAGGCGTGACGACCGTCAACTTGAACATCCGAGTTTCAGCCTATAGCAAGGCGAAAATCTATCGGACGCTTAAAAAAGGTACGACGGTTCAATATGTCGTCCATAACTCGTCTTGGGCAAAAGTATACGTTGACGGGAAGACGTATTACGCTGCCAAAGCTTATATCGCCCCGAAAACGGTCGCTTCTCAGCCAACTGTAGTAAAAGAGGACGGCCATGCCAACCGTGAGTTAAAGTTGTTCGGATATCGCAATCAACGCTCGACGGTATTAAAAGTGCTACCTGCCCAGACGGCGGTCGTCTCGAGCAAGTATAACTCGAGTTGGTCGGTCGTTTATATCGGGAGCAAGACGTATTATGCACCAACAGCATTCATCACGGCGGGCGCAGCAAAGCCAACTGTAGTAAAAGAGAATGGCCATGCCAACCGTGAGTTAAAGTTGTTCGGATATCGCAATCAACGCTCGACGGTATTAAAAGTGCTACCTGCCCAGACGGCGGTTGTCTCGAGTAAATATAACTCGAGCTGGTCGATCGTTTATATCGGGAGCAAGACGTATTATGCACCAACAGCCTTTATCAGTCCAGGCGCTCCGGCAGTAACGCCGCCACCGGCGACGAAGCCGCCGGTCGTTCAAAAAGTAACAGGATACGCGAACCGGAATGCCAACCTATATAAAAAGACGATTCAATCATCACCGGTCGCCCGTGTGTTGCCGAAGTATACGGCCGTGACATACAGCAAACATAATTCGAGCTGGTCGGTCGTCTATATCGGTACGGAGACGTTCTATACCCCGACGTCATGGCTATCGGCCGGGAAGGCCCCGGCTGCGCCTGCGGCCACGCCAAAAGGGAAAGTGTACACGAACACACCGGGTGACGTCTTGAACGTCCGGGCGAGCGCCTCGGCGAGCTCGACGATTCTCGGTCGACTCGCCCATGGCACTCAAGTCGATCATTACGGTTCGACGAACGGGTTCTATAAAATTAAGTACAACGGACGCGATGGCTACATCTCGACGGCTTACGCGATGACGCTCAAGCCGAGCGCGACGAGCAACGCCGTCATCGTCCTCGATGCTGGACATGGAGGCGGTGACCCGGGAGCGGTGAACGGGTCGCTCTACGAGAAGACGGTCGTTCTCGACGTGACGAAACGCGTCGAGGCGTATCTTCGTTCGAAGTATGACTATCAAGTCCGGCTAACGCGATCGACGGACGTCTACTTGACGCTCGATCAACGCGTTCAGACGGCGAAAACGCTTCGCGGCAACTTGTTCGTCAGCCTGCATACGAACGCTGCGACCACACCATACGCAAAGGGTGTTGAGACGTTCTACTCGTCATCATCTGCTCATAGCGCGAAGAGCCGTGTCCTGGCGACGGACATTCAGTCACATTTGATGGGTAAGATGTCAGGGATGACGAACCGTGGTGTCAAGACGGCGAACTATTATGTCATTCGTTATAATACGATGCCATCGGCCCTCGTCGAACTCGGTTTTATCTCCTCACCACAAGACATCACGCATTTACGGAGTGACGCCTCACGTCAACGGATGGCGGAAGGCGTTGCTGAAGGAATCGCAAAATACGTACGTGCCTATCATTAATGCTGATCTAGTATAAAAATGCCCCGACTCTTCACGAGTCGGGGCATTTTGCGTTTATAGGTCGTCGAAGCCGTTGGCGTCGGTGACTTTTGCGTACGAACGCGATTTTTGTTCGAAGAAATCAGATTTGGTCGCATTCAACGAATCGTCCGAATAGGCACGGATCCATGGCATGACGTCTTCGTTGAACCCTTCATACAAATCATTCAAGCCGATGACACGGAGACGCTTGTTGGCGAGGTACTTGACGTAATCGCGCATCTCGCTGACATCGAGCCCGTCGAGGTCACGAAGGACGTATTCGCACCATTCGACCTCGAGGTCGACGGCTTCCGCCATCGTGTCATAGACGAACTGGCTGAAGCTGCCGTCGGCGTCAATCTCCGGGTTTTCCGTCAGGACCGCCCGGAGCAACTGGCTGACGAAATACGAATGTTGCATCTCATCGCGTTGGATATAGCTGATCATCGTCGACGTGCCGACCATCTTCTGGTGACGGGCCAAGTTGTAGAAGTAGGCGAAGCCGGAATAGAAGTTGATGCCTTCGAGAATGATCGAGGCGACGAGCGATTTGGCGAACGTCTCGGCCGTCTGGTCGGCCCGGAAGTCCTCATATAAGTCCAAGATGAATTGGTTACGTTTCATGACCATCTCGTCGTCTTTGGCGATATCGAAGATGCGATTTTGTTCGCTCAACGGGACAAGGCTCGAGAGGACGTAGCTATACGATTGGTTATGGACGACTTCTTGCTGGGCGATGACGGCGAGCACGGCATGCACCGACGAGTCCGATGAGAACATCGATGACTCGAGGATATAGCGTGTCTGCACCGAGTCGAGAATCGATAACAATCCGATGATACGTTTGAAAGCATCTTGTTCACGCTCGCTTAACTGCGGCCATTGCTGCATGTCTTTGGACATCGAAATCTCATCCGGGATCCAAAAGTTCGAGAGCAACTGTTTATAGATGGTATAGAACTGCGGGTAGGCGATGTCGTTCCAATTGACGATGGAACTCGTCTCGCCCCCGATAATGGCAGTCGCCCGGTTAGGATGTTTGGGCGACAGTAGTTTGATTTTTTGAATGGTCATGGACATATACTCCTTCTTCGGTGTTTCTAGCCAACCGTTCGGCCCAATGTCGGACGTTGAACGGTTGATTGCGCGGCGACTGTTCGATTTTCAACGTCTCACCGGCGAGGGGAACCCCATATTTCGAAAGGTGGTAGGCCATCTCATCGACCGCCCGACAGAAGTGGACGAACATTTTGTCGCCCGTCCCGAACACGGCGGCTTGGCGAAGCGGCACATCAAGTTCTTTCAAGACAAGACGGAACGTGTCTTTCATCTCGTCCGGCAAGACGCCGTCCGCCCACGTGTATGACCCGAAGTAGACGAGGTCGTACGTGGCGAGTGATTGGGCTTCCCGATGGCCGATGCGGTCCGCTTCATACAAGACGACACGGTCGCCCCGATCGGCGTGGGTCGCCTGAATCAACTCGGCGACCTCTTCTGTATTCCCGCTCATCGAACTATAGACGATTGCGACGTTCATGGTTGGTCCCACCTTTCTTTTAGGGTGAAATAAAAGGATACATTATTGAACAAACTTCATTACTAAGAATCACTCTTATTCAATAGACTTTTTTGACTAAAGAGTTACTAGCATTTTTTCGAATTAATTCAATGGCATGCTCGCAATCATTTAAATTAATGTAGCCTTCACTGTGAGCTAAAATCTTTCCATTGTTTGCTACAATTCGAAAATAATATTCACCTTTATTCGTCTTATCAATTTGGAAGTTCAATATTTTGTTACCTCCATATCTACTATCAATTTACGTTTCAAATTCAAATATTTTTTACTGTTAAAATTTAAAGTTCGAGAAGTCAACGATGAAGCGGAAATTTATCATGGTTATCATTTTTTAGAAGTATATTTTTACGAAGAACACGATTCACATTCGTCGACTTCGACGGTCGTCGAACGCGTGTAGTAGATTGATTTCATTCCGAGTGACCAGGCCTCGAGGTGCATCGAGAGGAGCTCGGTCGCCTTGACGTCGTTTTTGACGTAAAGGTTGAAGCTGATCGCTTGGTCGATGTGACGCTGGCGCGAAGCGTTTTGACGGATGCTCCAAAGTTGGTCGACTTCGAACGCTGATTTATAGAACCAGTTCGTTTCCGGGTTGAGGTCAGGGACCGTCACCGGGATCTTATAGTTTTTCTTCTCTTCCGAGTAGACCTTTTTATAGACCGGATCGATCGAAGCGGTACTGCCGGCAATGATGGCCGTCGATGAGTTCGGTGCGACCGCCATCATATAGGCGTTACGGACACCGTTCTGGTTCACTTTGGCAGCAAGGCCGTCCCAATCGAGGTCATCATGTGAGCGGTAGTTGCGACGCTTGAAGTACTCACCCGTATGCCACTCTGACCCTTCGAACACACCGAACGCGCCTTTTTCTTTGGCAAGTTCCATCGAGGCTTGGATGGTGAGGTAAGCAATCTTCTCATACAGCTTTTCCGCGTACTGGACGGCGTCGACCGATTCCCAACGGATGCCTTCGAGAGCGAGCAAGTGATGCCACCCGAATGTGCCGAGTCCGACGGCGCGGTATTTTTGGTTCGTGATCATCGCTTGCGGCACTTCGATCGTGTTCAAGTCGATGACGTTGTCGAGCATCCGCATTTGAATCGGGATGAGTCGCTCGAGGACATCGGACTTCACGGCCCGGGCGAGGGCGATCGAGCTCAAGTTACAGACGACGAAATCGCCAGGCGTCTTCGTGATGACGATTTTCCCATCCGCCGTGTACTCTTCGTCGATTGTCGTTGGCGACATGTTTTGCGCGATCTCTGAGCAGAGGTTCGAGCTGTAAATCATGCCGGCGTGTTTGTTCGGGTTGGCGCGGTTGACCGCATCCCGGAAGAACATATACGGTGTACCCGTCTCGAGCTGTGAGCGCATGTATCGTTTGACGAGGTCGATGGCCGGCACCGTTACACGCGAGAGCTCCGGCGTATTGACACACGCCATGTACTTCTCGGTGAATGAGCCGCCGTTCTCCGTCTCATCATAGAAATCTTCGAGGCTGAAGCCCATGACCGTACGGATCTCATGTGGGTCGAACAAGTGCCAGTCGCCACGTGCTTCGACCGTACGCATGAACAAGTCGGGCAAGCAGACGCCTGTGAACAAGTCATGCGTCCGAAGACGCTCGTCCCCATTGTTCAATTTCGCATCGAGGAATTCGAAGATGTCCTTGTGCCAAATGTCGAGGTAGACGGCGATCGAGCCTTGGCGCATGCCGAGCTGGTCGACCGAGACGGCGGTGTTGTTCAGTTGTTTCATCCAAGGGAGCGCACCGCTCGAAACGCCTTTGAAGCCTTTGATGTCGCTACCGCGTGAGCGGATCTTGCCGAGATAGACGCCGATTCCACCGCCACCTTTTGAGAGCGTGGCCACGTCTGTGTTCGAGTCATAGATGCCGCGCAGCGAGTCGTCGACCGTGTCGATGAAACACGAGCTGAGCTGACCGTACGATTTTCCTGCGTTCGAGAGCGTCGGGGTAGCGACCGTCATATAGAGGTTCGATAGCGCCCAATATGCCTCTTCAACGAGTTGCACGCGTTGGTCGGCCTTCTCATTTTGCATGAGCGTCATGGCGATGACCATGAACCGTTCTTGCGGCAACTCATACAAGTTTTTGACGTGGTCGCGACCGAGGTAACGGTCTGATAACGTCCGGAGACCGATGTATGTGAACATGCGGTCACGTGACGGGTCGATCAACGTCTCCAAGTAGGCGATGTCTTCTTTCGAGTACGTATCGAGTAGGGCCGAGGTGAAGATGCCTTTCGTCGTAAGTGTCTCGATCATCGGATAGAGAGCGCCGTAGCGCATCGAGGCGTCATAGCCGCGGTTACGGGCCGCTTCTAAATAGAGGCGGTTTAAGTACATTTCTGTGGCGACGAACGTCCAGTCCGGCTCTTCAGCCTTCAACATGTCGAGGGCGTGCATCGTCAAGAGCTCATATACTACATCTTGTGTCAGTGTCTTTCCTTCGAGCGCCCGGACGGCCCGTTCTTCGTATCGTTCAACACTGAGCTGTGGGTAGCGTTGTTTTAATGATTGGATCAATGTTGAGACGTCAGTCAGTGTTGGCGTAGCAGCCAACATCGTCTCGTGGTGGATTGGTGATGTCAAAACGATCACTCCTTTTTCAGATGTAGATATTATAAAGGTATAGCGGAACTTGTCCGATTCGATGTCAATAGTAGATAAACGTGATAAATATCCGTTAACTATATATTGACGTTTTCTTGTCTTTTTAATCATAAATCACCTATATTTAGTTTTGCAATCTTGACATTCGGCAAACTCTCGACGCCTGGATTACTTTTACTCGAAAACGGCGCTATCATCCGATTTGAGATGAGATATGAGATAGAAAAAAATTAAATTGATGTTTGTATGAAAAGGCGTGCAATTTTATGTAAGCGGTCAATCATGAACCGGATGTCGAAATATACGAGAATTTCATTAGATTTTGACATATCTTCTATTCAATCAACAATCTGAACAATCACTATATATAGTGACGACTGCTTTTTTGAAATGAGGGAAATTCGACCGCTCACTGGCATCGAACTGAAAAGTGAGGTAGATTGAGGGAGTACGATTTGAATCAAGCTAAAAAGAAGGGTTTAACAAATGAGAGCAGAAGACTTATTATTAGCATGGGACCCACTCGGTTACGGGCTTGGGTCGTATGGACCAGAGTTTGACGATATCGCCTTGGCGCTCATTCACCTCGATTCGATTGATCGGTTGGATGAAGTGATTCGACAGATCTTGACAGACGCGTTCGGCGACTGTCCGAGTGAATCGGAAACACGAGCCATGGCGGCACGATTACTCGCGTCTTCAGAATCTTGTCAACTATAAGGGGGAACCACGATGTTACGTATCGATCCAACACCGAATCCAAATGCAATGAAAATCACACTTCCAGAGAACGTTTTCGGCGCGAAAAGCCAAAGCGTGAAAGCTGGCGAAGAGACGGACCAACCGCTCCTCGCGAAACTCGTTACAATCGAAGGTGTCGAGAGCGTATTCGCCTACGGCGATTTCGTCACGGTATCAAAAGAGAACGGCGTCAGCTGGGAAGCCATCTTGCCGCACGTCGAAACTGCTTACCGCGGATGAACCCGCTCGTTTCCATCGTCGTCCCGGTCCATTCCCGGGAGGCTGAACTGACGGAACTGCTCGAGAGTCTTGTCGTCCAGACGTTCGAATCGTTCGAAGTACTTGTGATCAATAATGACGGGCCGCCAAAACAGCATCTTTTGGCGCCTTTTTTGAATCGATTATCGATTCGCTATATCGAGCTCGGCGAGAACCATCACGTCAAAGCTCGAAATCGTGGCGTGCAGGAAGCGAGCGGCGACTATATCCTGTTGCTCGACGATGATGACTTGCTCATGCCAACCCATATCGAGCAAGCGCTCGAGGACATCCGTTCGGCCGACCTCGTCTTCACGGATGCGGAACTGTTCCGTTTCAAGTGGGAGGACGGACGCCGGCGCGTCACCGACTGGGAGGCGTTCGCCTACGACCTCGATATGGAGCGGCTCCGCCAAGACTCGACGTTCATCCCGTCCGGTACGTTGTATCGCAAACAGCTCCACGATGACATCGGACCGTTCGATGAAGCGGTCTACAACTATTGGGACTGGGATTTCATTTTACGTGTCAGTGAAGCTGGGACGATTCGGCACCCGGCCCGTGCAACGGTGCTGTATGCGTTCAACGGCACCGACAACTTGTCGGCCAAACAAGACGAGACACGCCGTCGTTACTTTGATCGGTTCTGTCACAAGCACGGTTTGGCCAATATGGAAATGAAAAACTTCCATATCGTCCAAGCCGAACGACGGGACTATGTGAGACAGACAGAGAGAACGTTCACAGGGTTGTTCCCCGGTAGAACGGAAGGAGAATAAATTATGTATACATCGAAAGAACTAGAACTGCTCGAGTTGCTCGAAGAGAAAGGCTACCTCGAGACGAAACTGTTGGCGAACTTGCTGGCGACCGATGAGGCGACCGTCGAAGCGATGCTCGAGAAGTTCAAGGCGGACGGCATCTTGCTCGGCTTCCGGGCAATGGTCAACTGGCAAAAAATCAATCGCCACGATGTCACGGCGTTCATCGACGTCAAAGTCACTCCGAAACGGGGTCGTGGCTTCGATGAGGTCGCCGAGCGGATTTATCGCTTCCCGGAAGTGACGGCGCTCTACTTGATGTCAGGGGCCTACGACCTGCAAGTCGTCATTCGGGCGAACTCACTTCAAGACGTCGCCTCGTTCGTATCTGATAAGTTGTCCCCGCTCGATTCGGTCGTCTCGACGACGACGCACTTCAAATTGAAGACGTATAAGCACGACGGTATTTTATTCACCCCACAAGTCGAAGACAAACGGTTGAACATCACGCCATGAAGTCGCTGTCCCAACAAGTCGTCTCGATGAAGCCGTCCGGCATCCGCCGATTCTTCGATTTGGCGCAAACGATGGAAAACGTCGTCTCTCTCGGGGTGGGAGAGCCGGATTTCATCACGCCGTGGAACGTTCGCGAAGCGAGTTATGCAGCGCTCGAACAAGGTTACACGGCCTATAGCGCCAACGCCGGGCTCCTCGAGTTACGTCAAGAGATCGCCGGTTATATGGCGGACCGGTTCGGTGCCACCTATGACCCGGCGACGGAACTAATCGTCACGACGGGAGCGTCGCAGGCGCTCGATATCGCGTTCCGGGCACTCCTCAACCCAGGAGACGAGGTCATCGTCGTCGAACCGGCTTTCGTCTCGTACGGGCCGCTCATCGAGCTCGCCGGTGGGACGGTCGTCCCGGTCGCCTGTCGTCCGGAGAACGGGTTCCGTTTGGACCGGGAAGACGTCGAAGCGGCCATCACCGAACGGACGAAAGCGATACTCCTCTGTTTCCCGTCGAACCCGACCGGCGCGACGATGACAGGCGAAGAACTCACTGAGATCGCGGAACTCGCGACGAAACATGACCTTTGGGTCGTCAGCGATGAGATTTACGCCGAACTGTCTTATGATGAGCCGTTCACGAGCTTCGCGACGCTCCACGACATGCGTGAGCGCACGATCGTCGTCAACGGGTTCTCCAAGGCGTTCGCGATGACAGGCTGGCGGCTCGGCTTCACGTGCGCACCGGAAGTCGTGACGCGGGAGATGCTCAAAGTTCATCAGTACGGTATGATGTGCGCCCCGACGCTCGTCCAGTTCGGCGGGCTCGAGGCGCTCCGCAGCCGCGACCAGCACGTACCGAAGATGGTGAAGAGCTATCGGCAACGCCGCAATTACTTCATCCAAGCGCTCAACGACGCCGGGTTGCCGACGCACGTGCCGGGTGGCGCGTTCTACGCCTTCCCATCAATCCGTCATACCGGATTGACGAGCGAAGAGTTTGCCGAGCGTCTCTTGCTCGAGGAACGGGTCGCGGTCGTACCGGGCAACGCGTTCGGCGCGAGCGGTGAAGGATTCGTCCGAGCCAGTTACGCGACGTCGATCGAACAGTTGCAAGAAGCGATTCGTCGCATCGATCGGTTCATGAAACAGTTCGAAGTGACGACGACAGTGACAGACTCTCAGCGATGAGGGTCTGTTTCACGTTTTAGTGGTATAATAGATGGGAAAAGACGAGCGAGGTGAAGCCATTGGAACGAGTGGATTTTATAGCGATCGGATGTGGCCCGTACAATCTCGGATTGATGGCGCTCAGCGAATCGACCGAATTGACCGGTGTTTGTTTTGAAGAGCGGGACGATTTCATTTGGCATGAAGGGATGTTGCTCGAAGCGGCGACGATGCAGACGCATTACTTATATGACCTTGTGACGCTCGCGGATCCGACGAGCCGCTACAGCTATTTGAACTACTTGAAGCAGGTTGGCCGGCTGCAGACGTTCATCGTCCAGGAGAGCCCGACAATTCCCCGGACGGAGTTCAACCGGTATTTACAATCGGTCGCCGCCTCGCTCGACACGATCAAGTTCTCACACCGGGTCACCGATGTCCGTCCGGCGGCGGATGGGTTTCTCGTCACGGTCGAGACACCGGATGGGGAAACGGTGCTGTCGTCACGTCACGTCGTCATTGGTACGGGAGCAGAACCGCTTGTCCCGGACGCCTTCCAAGATGTCGTCCATACGAGTTCGTATCGGATGGAGCGGGAGCGCTTGCTTGAAACCGATCGCATCGTCATCATCGGTAGCGGTCAAAGCGCGGCTGAAGTGTATCTCGACTTATTGACCCGGTCCGATAAAATGCGCCAACGCATCGATTGGGTGACGCGCTCGGATGTGTTCGAATCACTAGAGAGCGGTAAGCTCGGCGAGGAAATTTTCAGCTTGCCGTATGTCGACTATTTCAATCAATTGCCCTATGCGGAGCGGGAGCAGCTCGGGAAAGCGTTCGAGCGGTTCCGGAACGGGGTCAATCCTGAGACGCTTCGGGCGATTTATGGATTTTTGTATCATCGGACGGCGGACGGAAGTGATCAAGCGACGAACCTGTACACTCAGATTGAAATCGAGCACATCGCACACGAAATCGTTTATACTGTCGAAGGGACGCAACAATATACGGGGCAATCGTTTACGGGTGAATATGATGCGGTCGTGGCGGCGACCGGATATCGACCGCGCATCCCGACATGGGTCGAACGGTTCGACATTGAATGGGAGGCGGACCAGCAGTGGCGTGTCAACAATCGCTATCAGATTGCGACGAAGACGACATTGGCGGGAAGTTTATTTACCCATACGAATTTAGAACATTCGCACGGTCCAGCAGCGACGAATTTGGGGATGGCAGTGTATCGAAACGCAATCATGTTGAATGAAATGATGGGGGAAACGGTGTTTGATGTGGCCGCGCAGCAACCGTTTACAAGTTTTTGAACAAAAAAAGGGCTAGGCGTTAGCCTAGCGGAATCAGGGGGGAATACTTGAAGTCTTGCTTGATTTGTATTTACCCGACCCGTCGACTTTGAAACACAAAAACAATCCCAAATAATCTTTTTTACTAATTTGTACACTTTATCGAAAAAAGTATGTTATAGTAAGTTGATGAATTTAGCATAGGAGTGTTTGTAATGGCAAAATACGAAAAAGATCAAGTTTTAAAAGGTAAAGTAACAGGAATCCAACCTTTCGGTGCGTTCGTCGCACTCGACGACGAGACTCAAGGTCTTGTCCACATCTCTGAAATCTCACACGACTACGTGAAAGACGTGAACGAGTACGTTCAAGTCGGTCAAGAAGTTGAAGTGAAAATTCTTGATGTTGATGAAGCATCTAAGAAAATCAAGCTTTCAATGAAAGCGACACAAGAAGCTCCAAAACGCGAGAAGTCGGCTAAGCCAGCTCGTCGTGGCGCACCACGCCGCAACGAAGCTTCAAACTTCAAGCAAGAAGAAGCACCAGGCTTCACTGTCCTCAAGGACAAGCTCGAAGACTGGATCAAAAACACGAACTTCAAAAAGTAAGTGATTGAGACGACCTGCCTTGTGCAGGTCGTCTTTTTTTTGTACAGGAAATGTCCCACACGTTCACGAACAGTACAGAAAAGGAGTGAGGACCATGAAAATCGGAATCATCGGTACGGGCGGGATTGCCAAGACCGCCCACATCCCGCAATACATCGCAGCAGGCGCAGACGTCGTCGCCGTTATGAATCGGACACGCGAACGCGGGGAGGCGGTGGCGAAGCAGTTCGGAATCGAACGGGTGTACGACACGGTCGAGGAGATGCTCGCCGAAGAGACACTCGATGCGGTCAGCATCTGTACACCGAACGCCTTACATAAACAACAAGTCATTGCCGCACTCGAGGCCGGCTGTCACGTCCTCTGCGAGAAACCGCCGGCCATCTCGGCTTACGAGGCGAACGAGATGTTAGAAGCGGCTAAGAAAGCCGAGCGAACACTGCATTATGGATTCCACTACCGGCATCGGTCCGACACACAACTATTGAAACGGATGATCGATGCCGGCGAACTCGGTCACGTCTATGCGGCGACCGCGCTCGCTCTCCGCCGTCGCGGCATACCGGGGTGGGGCGTGTTCACGGATAAGGAACTGCAAGGCGGCGGCGCTTTGCTCGACATCGGGGTACACATGCTCGACTTGGCGCTCTATTTGATGGACTATCCGAAACCGGTCGACGTGGTCGGTCACGTCGGTCAATATCTTGGAACACGGCCTGGTGTCGGTCTGATGGGCGACTGGGACGCGGACGGGTTCTCGGTCGAAGACACGGCCCGGGCGATGGTCACGTTCGACAACGGGGCCTCCTTGATCTTAGATGCGAGTTTCATGGCCAACATCGAGGCGGCGGACACGATGCGGGTCGAATTGCGAGGAACGGAGGGCGGGGCGTCGCTGTTCCCACTCGTCATCCATACAGAAGAACACGGCGCGTTGTTCGATAAATCACCGGCCCATCTCGCGCTCGAAGACCCGTATGCGAGACAGATTCAAACGTTCCTCGAGGCGTGCCGTCAGGAGCCGTCGTACCGGCAAGCCGAACAGGCGGTGACGCTCCATACGATCATCGACCGTATCTACGCTCAGGGCTGATTGCTTTTCAATCACAAAAAACAGGGTATATAGTGTAGGTGTTACATATTTTCGAAGGAGGATGAATCATGCACAACTTTGAATACAAGAACCCGACGAAACTCATTTTCGGGACGCATCAGATTGAAAAACTCGCAGGCGAGTTGAAGGCGCTTGACGCCAAGAAAGTGATGCTCGTCTATGGAGGCGGGAGCATCAAGAAAAATGGGACGTATGATGAAGTCGTGGCGGAACTGAACAACGCCTCGATCGACTTCGTCGACTTCTCAGGTGTCGAGCCGAACCCGCGCATCGAGACGGTCCGTCGCGCAGTCAAACAAGCACGCGAAGAGAACATCGACGCGTTGCTCGCGGTCGGCGGCGGCTCGGTCATCGACTGCACGAAATTGATCTCGGCTGCCATCCCGTATGATGGCGACGCATGGGACATCGTGCTCCGCGACCACATTCCGACAGAAGCGATCCCGTTCGGTACGGTGCTCACGCTCGCGGCCACCGGTTCTGAGATGAACTCGGGCTCGGTCATCACGAACTGGGAGACACAAGAGAAGTACGGTTGGGGCCACCCGCTCGTCTATCCGACGTTCTCGATCCTCGACCCGCGTTACACGGTATCGGTACCGAAAGACCAAACGATCTACGGCATCGTCGACATGATGAGCCATTGCTTCGAGCAGTATTTCCACCCGAACCATGCACCGGTCCAAGAGCGCATGACCGAAGGCGTCTTGAAAGCGGTCGTTGAGTCGGCACCGAAACTCGTCAATGACTTGGAGAATGTCGACTTGCGCGCCATCATCTTGTTCTCAGGTACGATCGCCTTGAACGGTGTGCTCCAAATGGGCGCTTCGGGAGACTGGGCGTCACACAATATCGAGCATGCGGTCTCGGCCGTCCATGACATCCCGCACGCAGGCGGACTCGCCATTCTGTTCCCGCGCTGGATGGAACATGTACTCGACGAAGACAATGCAGCACGTTTCGCCCGCCTAGGCACAGAAGTATTCAACGTTGAACCGGCCGGTAACGACCTCGAGACGGCAAAACAGACGATTGCAGCCGTCCGTGCGTTCTTCGATGAACTCGGTGCACCGAGCTCGCTCCGTGACTATGACATCGATGAGTCGACGTTCGACGCCATCCTTGATTCGGCGATGAAACGTGGTGCGTTCGGTCGCTTCCGTACGCTCGAACGTGAAGACGTGGCGGCAATTCTTGAACTGAGTAAATAAGGCGATTTAATGCCTATTTTGCAATAATGATTGAACGAATCCGACGTTTCCGTTTATGATGGGTCATGTATGGCTCGTCAATGAGCGATTTAAAGGAGGAAATGACATGTCAACAGTACGTTTCGATTATTCAAACGCCCTGTCTTTCGTCGGGGAACATGAAGTCGATCAATTGCAAGAAACCGTGAAAGCAATGCATTCGGTCATCCATGACCGTAGCGGGGCAGGTAGCGATTTTCTTGGGTGGGTCGACCTCCCAACAAATTACGATACGGATGAGTTTGCCCGCATCAAAGCGGCCGCGGAACGAATCCGTGAGAACTCGGACGTCCTCGTCGTCGTCGGGATCGGTGGATCATACCTCGGCGCACGCGCGGCCATCGAGATGCTCCAACATTCATTCTTCAACGTATTGTCTAAAGAAGAGCGTAACGCGCCACAAGTCTTCTTCGCCGGTCACAACATCTCGTCAACTTATTTGACGGAGTTGCTCCAGGTGCTCGAAGGCAAAGACGTCTCAGTCAACGTCATCTCGAAATCGGGAACGACGACAGAACCGGCGATCGCGTTCCGTGTCCTCAAACAGTTCATGGAAGACAAGTACGGTCAAGATGGCGCTCGTGAGCGCATTTATGCGACGACAGACCGTGCCCGTGGCGCCTTGAAGACGCTCGCGGATGCGGAAGGCTACGAAACGTTCGTTATCCCGGATGACGTCGGCGGCCGCTTCTCGGTCCTCACACCGGTCGGACTCCTTCCAATCGCGGCGGCAGGGATCGATATCGACGCCCTCATGGAAGGTGCACGCGACGCACAAAACGCGTACTCGTCACCAGAACTCTCTGAGAACGAGGCGTACCAATATGCGGTCGTCCGTAACGCCTTGTATGCGAAAGGCAAGTCGATCGAGTTGCTCGTCAACTACGAACCGGCCCTTCACTACGTATCAGAGTGGTGGAAACAGCTTTACGGCGAGTCAGAAGGAAAAGACAACAAAGGGATTTTCCCGGCGGCAGTCGACTTCTCGACCGATCTCCACTCGATGGGGCAATACATCCAGGAAGGTCGTCGTGACTTGTTCGAGACGGTCATCCGTGTCACGAACGTCCGTCACGCGATGAACGTGCCAGAAGATGCGCAAGACCTCGACGGCTTGAACTTCCTCGCCGGCGAAACGATTCAATTCGTGAACGACAAGGCAGCTGAAGGAACACTCCTCGCCCACACGGACGGAGAAGTTCCGAACCTCGTCGTCGAATTGCCGGAGATGACGCCGTACCACCTCGGTTACTTGTTCTACTTCTTCGAGAAGGCGTGCGCGATGAGCGGATACATTCTCGGAGTGAACCCGTTCAACCAACCAGGTGTGGAGGCGTATAAAGCGAACATGTTCGCGTTGCTTGGAAAACCAGGTTACGAAGAGCAAAAAGCTGAGCTTGAAAAGCGTTTGAACCAGTAATTTCGAGTAGGTCCGCTCCGGCGGGCCTATTTTTTTGTTTGAAACTGGGGGAAGACAAGGTAAAGTGAGAGTAGACAGGGGAAAGAAAGGGATGGACTATGTTGACATTCACGGACTACTATCACAATAAAGTCGAGTTGAGCTTCGCGCACTATCCATTTTCGGATACGCCGCTCCACGTCTGGGTCGTCGCCCGATATGAGAATCAATGGGTGCTGACGAAGCATAAACAACGCGGGCTCGAGTTCCCGGGTGGAAAAGTCGAGCCTGGCGAACACGAGGATGACGCCGCGATTCGGGAAGTATATGAAGAGACGGGTGGTGTCGTGAAGACGCTGCATTATCTCGGCCAGTATCGCGTGCTCGGACGCGGGGACACGGTCATCAAAAATATTTATTTTGCTGAGATTGAACGCTTTGACGATCATCCGGCGGTCGACGAGACCGATGGCGCTGTCCTGATGAAGGAACTGCCGACAAATCTGCTCCGGAACAACCGGTACAGTTTCATGATGAAGGACCGGGTGCTACCGGAAACGATGAAGGTGCTCCATGAAAAACGATTGGTTTGACCGGCTCGAGGTCCTTCCGCCGTACGCCGGCTATGCGGTCCACCGCGGCTGGTACGCAACGCGTGACGGTGAGGACGTCGTCGCCTATACAATTACACCGAAGCGGCCGAACGGGCACGTCCTGTTTTATTTGCGCGGTGGGACCGGACGCATCGGGGACGTGCGCTTGCCCCGGTTGATGCAGTTCGCGGCCAAAGGTTTTCATGTCGTGGCTCCCGTCTATCGGGGGAATCACGGGGGAAGCGGGAAAGAGGACTTCGGCGGGGCGGACTTAGAAGACGTCTTGTCCCTCTATGATCGCGTCAGTCGAACGGATCAGTTGATCCATGCGCTCGGATTCTCGCGCGGGGGCATGATGGCGTTGTCGCTCGCTGCGGAGCGGCCGCTCACGTCCGTGACGTCATGGGCGGGTGTCACCAATCTCGAGTGGACGTATGAAGAACAGCGCTCGATGCGGAAGATGTTGCGCCGCATGACCGGGGGTGACCCGGAAGCGGCGCGGGAGGCTTACGTGGAGCGCTCACCCCTTTACAAGGACTGGGAAGCCCCGACGTTATTGATTCACGGGACCGATGATGAGCAAGTGCGGCTCCGTCATGCAACGGCCGTGGCCGAACGGATGGGGGAGCGGGCCGAACTTTGGGTCGTCCCGTTCGCCCATCAACTCCCGTTCTGGGAAAAATGGAAGACGACCGATGAGGCGATGGACTGGATGTTGTCCGTCGCACAAAAAAATGACTAGTGCCAACAGGCACTAGTCATTTTTATTAAACGATAATCGGGCCGGCCGCGACGACCGCCTCACTCGCTTTCGTGAATCGTTTGAAGTTGTCTTGGAACTTCCGGGCGAGCGCTTCCGCCTCGGCGTCGTAGCGGGCCCCGTCTTTCCATGTGCCCCGTGGGTTGAGCACGTCGTCCGGCACGCCATCGATGTGGCGTGGGATCTCGACGTTGAAGATATCATGGCGCGTCGTCTCGACGTCACGCAGTTTTCCGTTGACGGCCGCGTTTACCATCGCCCGTGTGTAGGCGAGCTTCATCCGTGATCCTTCGCCGTATGCGCCGCCGGTCCAACCCGTATTGACGAGATAGACGTCGACGTCATGTTTCTCGATCAACGTGCCGAGCATGTCGGCGTAGCGCTCCGGTGCGAGCGGCAAGAACGGTGAACCGAAGCACGTCGAGAAGGTCGCTTGTGGTTCAGTGACACCGCGTTCCGTGCCGGCGAGCTTCGACGTGTAGCCTGACAAGAAGTGATACATCGCCTGCTCCTTCGTCAATTTGCTGATCGGAGGCAACACCCCGTACGCGTCAGCCGTCAAGAAGACGATCGTGTTCGGATGTCCCGCCCGTGACGGGAGCATCGCGTTATCGATGAATTGAATCGGATAGGCGGCCCGTGTGTTCTCGGTGAGCGAGATGTTTTTATAGTCCGGTGCGCGCGAGTCGTCCAAAACGACGTTCTCAATCAACGAACCGAACCGGATGGCGTCATAGATTTGCGGTTCGTTCTCACGCGACAAATTGATCGTCTTCGCGTAGCAACCGCCCTCAATGTTGAAGACACCGTCTGGAGACCAGCCGTGCTCGTCGTCACCAATCAAATGACGCTCCGTGTCGGCCGATAGCGTCGTCTTCCCGGTACCCGATAATCCGAAGAAAAGGGCCGTCTCGCCGGCGTCCGATACGTTCGCCGAGCAGTGCATCGATAGGACGTGCTGTTCCGGTAACAAGAAGTTCATGACCGAGAAGATCGATTTTTTAATTTCGCCGCCGTATTCTGTTCCCCCGATCAGAATGGTCCGTTTGGCGAATGAGACGAGAATGAACGTCTCTGAGTTCGTGCCGTCGACTGCCGGGTCGGCCTTATAGCTCGGTGCATAGATGACCGTGAACGGATCAAAGGCACCTTTCGTCGGCCACTCGCGCAAGAATAACTGTTTGGCAAACAAGTTGTGCCACGCATATTCTGTGATGGCCCGCACCGGAAGCGTATAATGCTCGTCTGCCCCAGCAGACGCCTCGAGATAGTAAAGTTTGTCTTTCGTCTCGAGATGCGTGAGCACTTTATCGAGCAGTGCCGTGAACTTTTCTTCTGCGATCGGTTGGTTGACCGGACCCCAGTCTACTAAATGATTGCTGACTTCATCTTGCACGACGAATTTGTCTTTCGGTGACCGTCCTGTGAATTTACCTGTACTGACCGATAAAGCCCCGTCTTTCGTCAGTACGCCTTCCCCGTTGCGAATGGCTTCTTCCACCAATTCTGGAACTGTTAAGTTCCGCATCATGTCGGCACCTTTAATTAATTCTTCGATTTTCAGGAGCGTTGTCGCCATCCTGAATCCCACCTTTCCCCTAAATAGATGTGGATGAAATCCGCATACTTCCGCGTGTTATTAGTATGACGTTTTTATTATATGTGACATACTAATCAAAAACAAGCCTTTTTTACCCTTTAAAGTAAGCGCTTTCTTACACTGTCATTCTAACATATTCTGTACCAGGTCATAGTACAAAAACCAAAACCGTCAAAAAAATGTTTGATATTTCACAAACATAACTATTGGATGTTTGTGAAAAGTTTGACGAATTCGGTCGATACGCTTGACAGAACGGGGTGTCATTTATATGATGGTCTTCGTAACGGATACTCTTATTCTGAGCGGTGGAGGGAACAAGGCCCTACGAAGCCCAGCAACCGTCCGATTTGTCATTGTTATTCGGAAAAGGTGCTATCCTGAAGCGAAGCGCAAGCTTCGAACGATAAGAGGGTAAGGAAGAACGATTCAACCTTTCCCATTGAACATGGCGAGAGGTTTTTTTCATTACCGTCCCAAAGCAACGCGTAAGGGGAACGAGTACCGTCCACACATCACCCTTATTATAGGAGGTTTTTCGAAATGGCAAACTTGAACCGTCGACTTTTCACTTCGGAGTCCGTCACGGAAGGACATCCGGATAAAATTTGTGACCAAATCTCAGATGCGATTTTGGATGCAATTTTAGCTGAAGATCCAAACGCCCGCGTTGCGGCTGAGACATCTGTCACAACAGGTCTCGTGCTCGTAGCAGGTGAAATCACAACATCAACTTACGTGGATATCCCGAAAGTTGTTCGTGAAACAGTTCGTGAGATCGGCTACACACGCGCGAAATATGGTTTTGATGCAGAGACTTGTGCGGTCCTCACATCGATCGATGAGCAATCAGTAGACATCGCCCAAGGTGTCGACCAAGCGCTCGAAGCTCGTGAAGGACAAATGACTGAAGAAGAAATCGATGCGATCGGTGCTGGTGACCAAGGTCTCATGTTCGGTTACGCAACAAAAGAGACACCTGAACTCATGCCGCTCCCGATTTCACTCGCTCACAAATTGTCACGTCGTTTGGCAGAAGTTCGTAAGAACGGCACGCTCGCTTACCTTCGTCCAGACGGTAAGACGCAAGTAACGGTCGAATACGATGAAGCGAACAACCCAGTTCGCATCGACACAATCGTCATCTCGACACAACACGCGGAAGACATCACGCTCGAGCAAATCCAAGCTGATTTGAAAGAGCACGTCATCGATGCGGTCATCCCGTCTGAACTCATCGACGCGGACACGAAATACTTCATCAACCCGACGGGCCGCTTCGTTATCGGTGGACCACAAGGGGATGCAGGCCTTACAGGACGTAAAATCATCGTCGATACGTACGGTGGTTACGCTCGCCACGGCGGCGGCGCGTTCTCAGGTAAAGATCCAACCAAAGTTGACCGTTCAGCGGCGTACGCGGCTCGTTACGTAGCGAAAAACCTCGTTGCAGCGGGACTTGCTGACAAAGCAGAAGTTCAACTCGCTTACGCGATCGGCGTTGCCCACCCGGTATCGATTGCGGTCGATACGTTCGGCACTGGCAAATTGAGCGAGACTGAGCTCGTCGAACTCATTCGTGAGAACTTCGACCTCCGTCCGGCCGGCATCATCAAGATGCTCGACCTTCGCCGTCCAATCTACAAGCAGACAGCAGCTTACGGCCACTTCGGTCGTACAGACGTTGAACTCCCATGGGAGCAAACGGACAAAGCGGCAGTGCTTGAAGAAGGCGCGAAACGCTTCGTATAAAACAGTAAAAACGACCTTTCTCAGCGAAAGGTCGTTTTTTATTTAGGCTTGTGTTTTGTTGTCGTTCGATGATTCGTTCTTGCTTGATGACGTGTCAGACGAGTTTTCTTGACCGAGCGCCGTATCTTTCGCTTCGACGACTTTTTCACCGATATTTTGTAAGTCTGATTTCGCTTCTTGCGCCGTGCCGACGACTTTATTCACGTCTTCTTTGACCGTATCGACTTCACCAGCGACTTTCTCGTATACGTTTTGAACGTCAGTCGCAACTTCTTGGATGATTCCAGAAGCCGATTTCACTTGGTCAATGACTTGTGAGGCCTTTCCGGCCGGATCTTGTTTGACCGTATCGACGAGGCCGCCGACCGACGATTTCGCGGTCGAAAGCGACTGTTTCGTGTTCTCGCGGTTGGATGTACTAAGTAAAGCGAGCAGACCGCCGACAAGGGCACCGAGCAGCATCCCCGTCACGACGGTGATTTTAGGGCCACCTGCATTCGATTGGTCAAACTGACGATTTGGATGATTGGCTTGCTCTACTTTTGGATCGTGTTGTAGTTTCGGTTCCATAGTAACACTCCTTTTTGTAAGTTGGCATTGATACTCTTATACCCGAGTCAAAATGGAAAATAACGTCTTCCTTCATTTCGACATCAAAAAGTAATGAGCGGGCAGGATATTTTTTTGTTGATGGGGAATGATACTACTAGATTGGCCAAAAGGGGGATGCCGTTATGAAGATCAGGGAAGCCGTACCAGAAGATGCCGCCACCATCCGCGACATTGCGCTCGCGACGGTCAGTGAACAAGATGAGGTTCGTTCAAAAGTGATGGAACGGGCTTATCAGCAAGAAGAGATTGTCCGCGCCATCAGTTCAAGCGAGGAAGCGAAAGAGCAGTTGTTCATTGTCGGTGAAGCCGAAGGCGACGTCATCGGGTTCTATCATGCGATCGACCGCGGGGACACGTGGGAAGTGCTACGACTCTATCTTCATCCGGCCCATCACCGACAAGGTCTCGGAACGGTCCTACTGACGCATCTGCGCGAACGTAAAGTTCAACCGATCGAACTGTACGTCGAAAGCTCGAACGAGCAGGCGATCGCCTTTTTAAATCATGAGGCGTTCATCGAGTTAAATCGGATTCAAGAGGAAGTGTACGATCAACCGATGGAACTGATTCATTTACGCTATGACCCGAGCTAAGACCCTAGACGGATTTTCTGACAAACATCAGTCTCGGCTGATGTTTTTTGTTAGTATAAAAATATGGACATAATAAAATGAGGTGACAGCATGACATACGAAGAAGAATCACGAAAAGGGGTCATCGTGATCGTCTATCCGCTCCAGTTCACGTCACGCTTGAGCGAGGCGTTTTTAGGGCGGTTGCGAGACGAATATGAAGTTCTCGTCGTGACCGGACAGACGGTCGGTTTGACCGCGGAAGACCATAAACTATTAATCAAGAACACGTTGCGCGAGGCGAGTCAGTACAAACTACCGATTCACGTCATCGCCTTCAGTCTCGGGGCGTTGTTGACGAACCGGCTGCTTCAAGAATACGATGTGCCGCTCGGCAGCCTGACATACATTTCGCCCTTGTTCGACTGGCATCCGTCCCGTCAAATCGGTGGCTTGAAACAAGTCGTTGCCAGTGCGGTCGACCGTTTCCGTCCGGATTTGCCCCTCGGCATGATGACGTTCATGGGTGCCGGGGAAGAGTCATCTCGCTTCGGAGAGATCACGTACGGCCAGTACCGGGAAATCGAGGAAGAGATTGTCGAGCATCAAGAAGAGAAGAAACATTTGCCGCGCCTGCCGCTCGCTTGCTTCTATGCGCCGGACGACCGCTTCGCCGATGTGAAGCTGACGCTCAACGTCTGCCGAAAAATCGGCGGCGATCAAGTGTACATCCGTCGGCTCGAAGGATTCCCGCATTTTGGATATGAACGATTGAATACGAAGTTCGCGGAGACACTCATCACATTTTATGAATTGATTCGGGAATGACAAAACAGGCGACTCGCGCGAGTCGCCTGTTTTCATGCACGTTTTTCAATCGCCACGATAAACGGGGGATGATTGATTTGATTGATGAAGCCGTAGCGGAGGACGCCGGCGCGCTTTTGGTCGAGTGACTCGGCGTATGCGAGCACCTCGTCGCGTTCGACCTTGCCGCTTTCATGGCCGTGATAGATGACGACGACGATGATGCCGCCGACAGCCATCACGTCAAGCAATTGCTCGAGGGCGTCGATGGTCGTATTGCCAGTCGTCGTAACCGACTTGTCACTTCCCGGCAAATAGCCGAGATTGAACACGGCTGCGGTGATCGGGCGTGTCTCGTCCGCTACCATTTCTCGGACCGTTTCATGGCTGTCGTGGATGACAGTGACGCGGTCTGTCAATGCTGCTTCCTCGATGCGAGTACGTGTCGACTCGACCGCCGCTGCTTGGACATCAAACGCGTAGACGTGCCCCGTCGCCTCGACGAGTTCGGCCAAAAACAATGTATCGTGCCCGTTGCCGGCCGTCATATCGATGGCGACGGCACCGGGTGTGACGTGTTCACGGAGTAGGTACTTCGCGAACGGTAAGACTCTCATTAATCCCATGGCTCTCATCCTTCTTTTTTCCTTGGAAGGAATCACGACGCACCAGTTCGGCATCCATGGCGTTCAAGACGGCCATCTTGTGCCGGCTCCACGTCGGACCAATCAACAGATCCGGTGGCCCGTCGCCGGTCAACCGATGGATGACGATCTCGGGCGGGAACATTTCAAGCTGGTCGCAGACGAGGGAAACGTAAGTCGTCTCGTCCATGAGCTCGAGCAATCCTTTTTCATACTGTCGGGCGAGCGGTGTCTGTTTCAAAACGTGGAGCAAGTGGATCTTGATTCCTTGTATGTCCATTTTAGCAACTTCTCGGGCCGTGTCGAGCATCATGTCCGTCGTCTCGCCAGGGAGTCCGTTGATGATATGGACAACGACGCGAATGTTGCGCCGGCGCAGTTTGGCCAAACCGTCGAGAAACGTCTTATAGTCATGGCCCCGGTTGATTTTTTTCGCCGTCGTATCGTGAATCGTCTGTAGACCGAGTTCGACCGTAAGCGACGTCCGTTCATTCAACTCGGCGAGATAGTCGACGACGTCGTCCGGCAGACAGTCGGGCCGGGTCGCAATCGCCAGACCGACGACACCTTCTTCTGCGAGGGCAGGTTCAAATAGCTCTCGCAGCCGCTCGACCGGGGCATACGTGTTGCTAAACGCTTGGAAGTAGGCAATGTAACGGGCCTGTTTCCACTTCCGGTGCAGTCGTGCCTTCACTTCGGCGAATTGGACCGGGATTGGGTCACATGCGTTGCCGGCAAAGTCACCGCTGCCGTCGTCCGAACAGAACGTACAGCCGCCCTTCGAGACGAGTCCGTCCCGGTTCGGACAAGTGAAACCGCCATCGAGCGGTACTTTGAACACTTTCCCTCCGAACTCGCGGCGATAGGCTTCATTCAATTTGTGGTATCTGGCTTCGCCAAATGGATGTTGCATGAATTATCCTCTCCTTCTTTGCTCATGCTATCACAAGCTTTCCTCGTGTTTACTTCATAATAAGTAATTTTTCTTGACAGTTATGGGGCGTTCCGTTAGCTTGGAGAAGGACTAATTCTTGATTCGGCCATCGTGCCGAATTTTTATCGTTAAAAGGGAATGAAAGGAGTAACGGGTATGAACAACAAAATGCCGATTTCGGTATGGATTTTAGTCATCGCGATGGCGCTCAATACAACGGCGGCGTCTTTTTTATGGCCATTTAACACACTCTATATAAATGGATATTTAGGTGAATCGATGACGCTCGCAGGGATTGCCTTGCTCGTCAACTCGGCGCTCGCCATCGCCGGGAACTATATCGGGGGCACGCTGTTTGACCGCATCGGCGGGAAACGGACGCTCATCCTCTCGGTCGGGCTGTTGCTCGCGAGCTCGCTCGGCTTCTTGTTGTTCCATGCCACGTTCCTCGGATACTTGGGCTGGCTCGGCTTAATCGGCTTCTCCGGAGGCCTCGTTTTCCCGACCGTGTATGCTTTCGCCGGCTCGATTTGGCCAGAAGGCGGCCGCCGTTCGTTCAATGCGATTTATGTCGCCCAAAACGTCGGGGTCGCCCTCGGGACGGCGATGAGCGGACAAATCGCCCGCATCGACATCGAATGGATTTTCTATGCGAACTTCTTCTTGTCCGTCTTGTTTGTCGTGGTGCTTTTGTTCGGGCTCCGTTATTTGAAAGACCCGGCCCGTCCGGTCGTCCAATCACAGCTCGAAGCTGCGGCGACGACATTGTCTGGTGCGACGATGAAATCGATGTGGTTCGTCGCCATCGGCTACGCGGCCCTTTGGTTCGTCTACGTGCAATGGCAAGGGACGATCGCCGTCCATTCAAAAGACCTTGGCGTGACGATCAGCCAATATTCGCTCCTTTGGACGGTGAACGGCGCGTTAATCGTGTTCGCCCAACCGCTCCTCAATCGGGCGCTTCGTTACTTTGAAGACGATCTAAAGAAACAATTGGTCGTCGGTGCTGTCATTTTTCTCGCCGCTTTCGTCATCGTTCCGTTCGCGGGCGGCTTTACGATGTTCATGGTCGCGATGGTCGTCATGACGATCGGGGAGATGTTCATCTGGCCGGCCGTTCCGACGATTGCTGCGAAACTCGCGCCTCCGGGGAAAGCCGGACAGTTCCAAGGGCTCGTCAATATCGCGGCCTCGGTTGGTCGGATGATTGGTCCGACGCTCTCGGGTCTCGCGTTTGATTTGCTCGGTATGAACGCCGTATTCGGACTGTTGCTCGTGCTTATTCTGACCGCACTTTTCTTCTTCATGAAAATTCGGACATTGAATGTTCAAACTTGACCGGATGCGCACATTTGTTGCATATCCGGAACGAGCGTGGTCGTGACATTCCTTTTAAAATGAAAGCAAAGGATCCTTTCACATAATCGTTCGTCGTTTCCTGTTTCAGCGTGAAGGAGATGTACACTATGAACGAAGAGGTCAACCTGCTCGTGCTTGCGACCCAATATATGTTTTGGGTCGGATTTGTCGGAATGGCAGCCGCTACGCTCTATTTTTTAGTCGAACGGAATAGTCTTGATCCAGAATATCGTTCTGTCGCCACGGTCGCCGCTTTGGTCACGTTCGTCGCAGCGATTCATTATTACTTCATGAAAGACGCGGTCGGCGATTCGGGACTGTTGTCGGAAATCACTGGATTCCCGACGGAGATTCGCTATATCGACTGGCTTGTGACGACACCGCTTTTGCTCGTGAAGTTCCCGCTATTGCTCAGTCTAAAAGGAAAGATGAAGACGGGTCTGTTGACGAAGTTGATCGTCGCCGACATCATCATGATTGTCGCGGGATATCTTGGTGAGTCCTCGATCAACTTGAATGGCGGCTTCACGCAACTTGGGCTTTGGGGTTATCTCGTCGGTTGTTTGGCTTGGATCTATATCATCTATCTGTTGTTCACGAACGTCACGAAAGCGGCCGAATCGTCTCCGGCCCCGATTCGAAAAGCACTCCTGAACATGCGTTTGTTCATTTTGATTGGTTGGGCGATTTATCCGATCGGGTATGCGGTCACGCTGTTTGCGACCGGTGTCGAAGTCCAGTTGGTGCGTGAACTCATCTATAACGTCGCCGATTTGATTAACAAGGTCGGCTTCGGGTTGATTGCCTTCTTCGCGGTCAAAACGATTTCGACGCTTAAACAAATTAAGACGTAAAGATAAGTTGACGTTGACGTAGATTTTTATCTTGCGCTAGAATGAAGAGGTGAGATAAAAATTGCGTTGATAAGGAATAGTATCGTGACGTCTGTATTTGTAGAGAGCCAGTGGGTGGTGTGAACTGGTATATGGACCATGAGAACTCGCCTTGGAGCAGTTCGCCTGAACGAACAGTAGGGTGAACCGGAGTTACGCCTCGTTATCGGCGTCTCAAGTGGCAGAAATGCAACATGGGTGGTACCGCGGAGAGCTTTCAAGCCTTTCGTCCCATTACCGGGGCGGAAGGCTTTTTATTATGCAGAGGAGGATGAATTTTGGACTATTTTAAACATCAAGACATCGAGCCGAAATGGCAAAAACGTTGGGACGAGAAAGATGCGTTCCGGACGACAGAAGACCCGGACAAGGAGTGTTTTTACGTCCTTGACATGTTCCCCTATCCATCAGGTGCCGGACTTCACGTCGGTCATCCGGAAGGTTACACGGCGACGGATATCATCGCCCGCATGAAACGGATGCAAGGCTATAACGTCCTCCATCCAATGGGGTGGGACGCGTTCGGTCTTCCGGCCGAGCAATATGCCCTCGACACAGGGAACGACCCGCGCGAGTTCACAGAGCGCAACATCGGCACATTCCGCCGCCAGTTGAAAGAGCTCGGTTTCTCATACGATTGGGATCGTGAAATCAGCACGACCGACCCGAAATACTACAAGTGGACGCAATGGATCTTCACACAGCTCCATGACCGCGGACTCGCTTACGTCGACGAAGTCGCCGTCAACTGGTGCCCGGCCCTCGGCACGGTGCTCGCCAACGAAGAAGTCATCGACGGCTTGTCGGAGCGTGGAAGCCATCCGGTTTACCGTGTCCCGATGAAGCAGTGGGTGCTCCGCATCACGGAATACGCAGAGCGGTTGCTTGACGATTTAGAAGGCCTTGACTGGCCAGACAGCGTCAAAGAGATGCAGCGCAACTGGATCGGCAAGTCGGTCGGGGCCGAAGTCGATTTTAAAGTCGATGGTCACGATAAAGTCGTGACGGTGTTCACAACACGTCCTGACACACTTTACGGCGCGACATACGTCACGCTCGCGCCAGAGCACCCGTTCGTGAAAGCGATCGCGACGCCGGAACAAACCGTCGCCATCGAGGCGTACGTCGAAGAAGTCTCGAAAAAGACGGATCTCGAGCGGACCGATCTCGCCAAAGAGAAGACGGGCGTATTCACTGGCGCATATGCGATCAACCCGGTCAACGGGGAGAAGCTTCCGATTTGGATCGCTGACTACGTGTTGTCGACATACGGCACCGGCGCGGTCATGGCCGTTCCTGGACATGATGAGCGTGACTATGAATTCGCGAAGACGTTCGATCTTCCGATTCGTGAAGTCGTCACCGGCGGCAACTTGGATGAGGCGGCTTACGTCGAGGATGGCGTCCACGTCAACTCAGGTTCGCTTGACGGTCTCAACAAAGCCGACGCGATCGCTAAGATCATCGAAGAACTCGAACTCGCGGGCACCGGCCGCGCCAAGACGACATATCGTCTCCGCGATTGGTTGTTCAGCCGTCAACGTTATTGGGGCGAGCCGATTCCGATCATTCATATGGAAGACGGAACGCTCAAGACGGTATCGGTCGAAGACCTCCCGCTCGAACTTCCGATCATCGATGAAATCAAACCGTCGGGTACGGGAGAATCACCGCTTGCGAACGCGGACGAGTGGTTGACGTACACCGATCCAGTGACGGGTGAGAAGGGTCGTCGCGAGACGAACACGATGCCGCAATGGGCCGGTAGCTGCTGGTACTACATTCGCTTCATCGATCCGCACAATGAAGACATGATCGCGGACCCAGAGAAGTTGAAGCGCTGGCTTCCGGTCGACTTGTATATTGGTGGGACGGAGCACGCGGTCCTTCACTTGCTCTACGCTCGCTTCTGGCACAAAGTGCTCTACGATATCGGTATCGTTCCGACGACAGAGCCGTTCCAAAAGCTTTACAACCAAGGGATGATCCTTGGTGAGAACAACGAGAAGATGTCGAAATCGAAAGGCAACGTCGTCAACCCGGACGATATCATCAAGTCGCACGGGGCTGACACGCTTCGTCTTTATGAGATGTTCATGGGACCACTCGACGCAGCCATCGCTTGGTCGACGAACGGTCTTGACGGCGCACGTCGCTTCCTCGACCGCGTCTGGCGCTTATTTGATCAGACGGAACTTCAAGACATCGCGCCGACGGCCGATTTCGAACGGACGTACCATCAGACGGTGAAGAAAGTGACAGAAGACTACGAGGCGCTCCGTTTCAACACGGCAATCTCGCAACTCATGGTCTTCATCAATGAAGCGTACAAACAAGATACGCTTCCGAAACAAGAGATGGTCAACTTCATCAAGATGCTCGCCCCGGTCGCGCCACACTTGGCCGAAGAGTTGTGGGAGCGTCTCGGCATGACGGAAGACTTGACGTATGCGGCATGGCCGACGTTCGACGAGTCGAAACTCGTCAGCGACACGATTGAAGTCGTCATCCAAGTGAACGGGAAGCTTCGTGCGAAGATGCACGTGGCCCGCGACGCTTCGAAAGAAGCACTCGAGGCCGATGCGCTCGCGAACGAACGCGTTCAAGAGTTCACGGAAGGGAAGACGGTCCGCAAAGTGATCGTCGTTCCAGGGAAACTCGTCAATATCGTCGTTGGATAAGCAAAGGAATGTGTGACATTGTCACACGTTCCTTTCTTTTGTGTGATGTCGTTTTCTTTTCGGGTCGGGTTTGTTACACTAAAGGGCGATACTGCATATAAAGGGGACGAAACGTCCATGAAACGTTCTTACGTACTATATACGACGCTGTTTGCCGTCGTCGTCGGCGTAATGTTGTGCTATGTGTTCGTCTTTTCAGACGAGGACATTCAAAGCCAAATTGCCTCGACATTTGAAAAAATCGAGATTCAAACGAGCCATCAGGCGACATCAGTGCCTCCGGTCGAGGCATCACCAGATGAAGAAGATATCGATACGACCGATGCGCTCGAACAGATTCAACAGCTCGATGAAGTGTACTATAGTGACACAATCGGAGCGTATCTCGTCTTGACGAAAAATAAAGAGTTCTTCGAAGTGAGCGGGAACGCCAACCGGGTGAATGCGTCGCTTAAGTTAGAGAATGACGGTCAACCGTATCAGCTCCGAGAATTCATCGGCATGCGCATGATCGCGGAAAATAAGATTTATGCCGTGACGTCTAACGGGATTCTCGTGACAATCGAGCGGCAAGGTGGCCGCTGGACGGAGCAACCGCGCAAATTGATTAAAGGACTTGCATCGTCGGACCGTTTGTTCGGTCTCGGTTACGATGAGGAGACGAAACGACTGATCATCATGAGCCGTTTGGCGGACACGCCGGATGTGGAACTGTTGTACGTCCAAGAGCGGACGCTCGAGGAAGAGGCGGCCAACGACAGTGAGACGGAGACGGATGTAGCGACTGTAGCGGATTCAGACGACGATGCGGCATCGACGACAGATGAAGCGAATGCTGAGGCGGCGCCGGAACCGAAGACGGAATGGGCCGTTGAGTCGAGAAAACCGCTCACGACCGAAGGGATGAGCGCCTCGATTCAACAGAAATTCGAGAACTTCCGCGGTGTCGGCCTCGTCGAACGCCAAGGACGGATTTATGTCCTCGATTCGGAAGAACTCGTCCTGTATACGATCAACCCGAACGAAGGGACGATGAACGGGCAGATGGTCACCCCACGCGTGTACGGTTCGACCGGCATGTTCCTGCAAGACAATGAAATTTTCGCCATCGTGCGACCAGATGTGTTCGACCTTGACGATTTCGTCTCGGTCGACTGATAGGAGAGAATCAGATGAGCAAACGCTATTTTTATGAAGAAGTTCGCCAGTTCCATGAGACGTTCGGGCACCCGGAAGCGAGTGCCCCGCAACCGCTCGAGTTGGATCGAGCCGTCAAACGTTCGGTCTGGACGGCAGAAGAGGCCGTCGTCGAATTTTTGCATCAATCGGCACGGAGTGAGGACGAGTTCCTCGAGGCCGTTGCCACGTTCCAACAAGGGTTCGAGCAAGCGGTTCAGAAATCGCTCCAAGACGCACCACCGACAAACGACGTCGAGCGACTCGTCGGACAAGGTGATGCGCTCACGGATGCCCTCTATTTCGTGATGGGCAGTTTCGTCGAGCTCGGGCTCGACCCGGTGCCGTTGTTCGAAATCGTGCAGCGCGCCAATATGGCGAAGCTCGGTCCGGATGGTAAGCCGATCCTGCGCGCGTCGGACAATAAAGTCATAAAGCCGGAAGGTTGGTTGCCACCCGAGCCAGAGCTCGAGGCGGAAGTAAGACGCCAACTCGAAGCGAAACAGTGACACCAAAAAGAGAGCCTATCGCGCGCGATAGGCTCTCTTTCTTATACGGTCGTACGTACGGCAAATTCAGCAGCGTGCGACCCGGCACAGTGCCCGGTCGTGAAAGCGGCCGTGATGTTATAACCACCTGTATAGCCGTGGATATCGAGCACTTCGCCAGCGAAGAACAGGCCGTCCGCCTTCTTCGACATCATCGTCTGCGGAGCGATCTCTTTGACGGAGACGCCGCCACCCGTGACGAATGCCTTATCGAAGTCGAGTGTCCCAGTCGCGTGCAACTCAAACGTCTTCAGTCGCGTCGCAAAATCGATGACCGATTGCTTCTTCAACTGGCTCGCGTCTTCCTCACCGAAAGCGAGGTCGGCCAACAAGAGATCGAGCATCCGTTCCGGGATGAACCCTTTCCAGACGTTCTTGACGGCCCGTTTCGGTTGTTCTTGCACTTGGTTCCACAGCGCTTGATACAGCTCGTCACGTGCCATGTCCGGGAACAAGTCGAGCGAGAGGGCAACGACGCGCTCTTTGCTCCGTTTGCGCTCTTTGATTGTGTACTGGCTGCACCGGAGCGCGATCGGGCCTGAGATACCGAAATGCGTGAAAATCATATCACCGCGATGCGTCTTGATCGGCTTGCCTTTTTTGCCGTGGACGGTGAGGGCGACGTCACGTAGCGACAGCCCTTGTAGTTGTTTCGTGCCGATGAACGCGTCGTTCAACAAGATCGGCACTTCGGTCGGGAACAGCTCGGTGATCGTGTGTCCGGCTTTCTCGGCCCATGGATATCCATCGCCGGTTGAACCGGTGTGGGGGACGGATTGACCGCCGACAGCGATGACGCAGGCGCCGGCCTCGATGCGTTCGCCGTCCTCGAGTTCGACCGCTTCGAACTCGTTTGCTTCATTAAAATGGAGCGTCTTCACTTTCGCGTTCTTACGAATCTCGACACCGAGTTGGTCGATGGCGCCGAGGAGCGTGTTGACGACGTCTTGCGCTTTATCCGTCACCGGGAACATCCGGCCGTTGTCTTCTTCTTTTAACGGGATGCCGAATCCGGTGAACAAGTCGATAATCGACTGGTTGTCGAACTGGGCGAGGGCGCTATACAAGAAGCGTCCGTTCCCCGGGATGAACTGAATCAGTTCGTCGACGGGCTTGCGGTTCGTCACATTGCAGCGTCCGCCGCCAGAGATGGCGAGCTTGCGTCCGAGCTTCGAACCTTTATCAATCAGGAGCGTGTTTGCTCCGGCTTTGGCGGCGGCGTAGGTCGCCATCAGGCCGCTTGGGCCTCCTCCGATGACGATGACATCTTTTATCATGGTATCCCTCGTTTCTCTTCTCAATCTAAACTTTAACGGTTCGTAACTTTATTATCTGCAACAGTAAGAGTATAATGAGAAACGGTTGTTTTGTAAAACTAGTTACATTAGTTGTGAAAGAATAGATGGAGGTATCTCATGTCATCAAGCGTCAAACAAGATTCAGGACGGGAGTCCTTCGTCAAAGGCACGCTGCTCTTATCAGCCGGAAATTTGATCTCGCGTGCGCTCGGACTGCTCTATACGTTCCCGTTCCAAGCGATGGTCGGGATTGCCGGCGTCACGCTCTATCAGGCGGCGTACACGTATTATGCGCTCATGATCGCCATTTCGACGGCGGGGATTCCTGTCGCCGTCTCGAAATTTATTGCCAAGTACAACGCGCTCGGTGAATATGGCACGAGTCAGCGCTTATTCCGTCAAGGGATGAAGCTGATGCTCGTGACCGGAGTCGTCGCTTTTTTATTACTGTTTTTCTCAGCCCCATGGTTGTCGGAACTCATGGTCCGCAACTCGGAGAACAATCAGCAGTATATCGACTCGCTGACGCTCGTCACGCGTAGCGTCAGTTTCGCACTTCTGCTCATCCCCGCGATGAGCATGGTGCGCGGCTATTTCCAAGGGCATCAAGATATGGCCCCGACGGCCATTTCGCAAGTCATCGAACAGATTGTCCGTATCATGTTCCTGCTCAGCGGGACGATGCTCGTCTTGTTCGTCTTCTCGGACTCGGCACTCATTCGTCCGCTCGCCGACTCGCTCGGTGGGACGGCGGCCGTCGCGACGACCGAATTGAACGGGTTGAAGGTGCTCGCCGTCACGATCGCGACGTTCAGCGCCTTTATCGGGGCGATCGGCAGTATCGTCGTCCTCGCCATGTACTGGCGCAAGCGCAAAGACATCCACCGCCAGACGGAAAATCCAGCTGGCACACCGGTCCGCTCGATGAAATCGCTCTTACTCGAGTTGCTCAGCTACTCGATCCCAATCGTCATGGTCGGTCTGTCGACGCCGCTCTACCAGTTCGTCGATCAATTGACGATGGTCAACACGTTGCTCAACTCGGGCAAGTCGGTCGCTGAAGCGACGTCCGCGTTTGGTTTCTTGACCGGGAACGCCCATAAGATCGTCTTGATTCCGGTCTCGATCGCGGCAAGTGTGTCGATGGCGACAATCCCGCTCGTCACGAAATCGTTCACGCACGGCGATATGAACAAAGTCCGCAATCAAGTGAACCACATCTTCCAAGTGTCGTTCTTTGTCACGATTCCGGCTGTCATCGGGTTGGTCGCCCTCTCCGAGCCGTTGTTCGGGACGCTGTTCCCAGGTGACCGGGAAGGGTGGGTCTACTTGCTCCACTATGCGCCGAGTGCGTTCTTCCTCGCCTATTACTCGGTGGCAGCGGCCATCCTGCAAGGGATCAATCGTCAATATTTCACCATCTTTGCGACAGCGATGGGGTTATTGACGAAAGCCGCGCTCAACGTGCCGTTCGTCTATGCCCTCGGCGGCATCGGCGCCGGTTACGCGACGATCGCTGGTTATATCGTCGCCATCATTCTCATGGTATGGAAAATTCAACGGACGCTACAATTCCCGTATAAGCAATTGTTGCGCCGGACGATGCTCATGTTCGCCATGGGTGGGGCGATGTTTATCGCCGTGTATGGTTCGCTGTTCGTCACGCTTCAGGATGAACCGAGCTGGGGGAACGATATCTTAGCTACGATCGTCGGTTTCGGAATCGGCCTCGTCGTATACGGCTATCTCGGTTGGAGAAGTCATTTGGCCGGAAAACTACTAGGGAAACGATTCCAGTATCGGAGGAAAGCATAATGCGAATTGATAAATTATTGGCGAACATGGGATACGGTTCGCGCAAAGACGTTAAAATTTTATTGAAACAAGGTGCCGTCCGCATCGATGACCAACCCGTCAAAGATGCGAAACGACAAATCAACTTGGAGACGGAACGTGTGACCGTGCACGGGGAAGTCGTCGAATACAAACCGTTCGTCTATTTGATGATGAACAAGCCAGTCGGCGTCATCAGTGCGACCGAAGATAAAGTCGAGTCGACGGTCATCGATTTGATCGACCCGTCCTATGCCCATTATGAGCTGTTCCCGGTCGGACGTCTCGACAAGGACACGACCGGTCTGTTGCTCCTCACGAACGATGGAGCGTTCAATCATGCGCTCATGTCTCCTCGTAAACACGTCGACAAAGTGTATATCGCGGAAGTCGACGGGGAGATGACGTCAGATGACGTCCGTCGTTTTGCCGAAGGCGTCGAACTCGAGGACGGCTACACGACGAAGCCGGCACGACTTGAACTGCTGAGCAAAGGTCGTCGTTCGACGATTCGTTTGACGCTCTCGGAAGGGAAATACCATCAAGTGAAACGGATGGTCGCCGCGGTCGGGAAACATGTGGAGCGACTCGAACGCGTCCAAATCGGCTCCCTCGAGCTCGACCCGACACTCGAACCAGGCGCATACCGCGAGTTGACGGAAGCAGAGGTCGACTTGTTCCTGATGTGATTCGGAAGTACGTGCTAATCGGCACGTACTTTTTTTTGTGCAAAAAAAGGGACCCGCGTGCGAGATCCCTTGTAACTTGTTATTTAATTTGCCGTCTTGAGCGAACGTTTCGATGACGTCCACGTGCCCCGACTCGGACTTTCAACCAGATTGTTGTATTCAAGCACGTTCAAATCACGCTGTACGGTGCGTGACGTGATCCCGAACTCCTCTACTAGTTCTGAAGTGGTGACGCATTCCCTTTCGTTAATGAACAAATAAATGGACTTGATGCGGGTTAGCATACGATCTGTTGAACCTTTCATTGGATAACCTCCCAATGCGTAGAATGATGAAAGACAAAACCTACGGACGACAAATGAAATATGAAATTGTTATTTTCTAAAATTACACCTTTAGTATACCGCTCTCAAATAGAATTGCAAGTGAAAAGAACGAACAATCGAATTGTAAAAAACATGTTATGAACGTAAATATCGAATGAAGGATATGTAAAGACGTTTGCTAACGGCTAAAAGACGAACGAAAAAATATTTTCGAAATGAATGTTCGTCTTTCTAACATTTGGATATACTAATAAGGGAGAGAACATTCGCAAAGGGGAGATTGAGATGAATTGGAGACAAGAAGTCGACGCACGAACAGACGCGTTTTTAGAAGATTTAAAAGGGTTGTTACAAATCCCGAGCGTCCTTGATGAAGCTAAGGCCGGACCGAACGAGCCGTTTGGTCCGGAAGTCCGTCGTGCCCTCGATTATATGTTTGCCCTCGGAGAACGAGACGGTTTCGTGACGAAAGATGTCGGCGGTTACGCCGGACATTTGGAGTACGGGTCAGGCGAAGAGATCGTCGGGATTCTCTGCCACTTAGATGTCGTGCCGGCTGGAGACGGATGGACGTATGGGGCGTTCAATCCGACGATTGCGGACGGCAAGCTGTTCGCTCGTGGTAGTAATGACGACAAGGGACCGACGATGGCCGCTTATTACGGCTTGCGCATCGTGAAAGAACTCGGCTTGCCGCTATCGAAACGGGTCCGTCTCATCGCAGGTTGCGACGAAGAGAGCGAATGGCGTTGTGTCCGTGAATACTTCAAACAAGAAGCGATGCCGACCTACGGGTTTGCGCCGGACGCCGATTTCCCGATTATCAATGCAGAGAAAGGCTTATACGATGGTGTCCTGAAACAGCTCCCGATTCAGCGGGTACCAGGATCGAAATATCACTTGGTCTCGTTCGTGAGCGGGGAACGCCCGAACATGGTCCCTGATTTTGCGACGGCAGTGCTCAAGACAGACGACGTGCTCGAAGAAAAATTTGAAGCGTATCTCGAAAAATATGAGGCGGACGGGACATGCACCTGGGACGCGGGGACGTATACGTTCACGATGAAAGGTGTCGCCGCGCACGCGATGGAGCCGGATAACGGTGTCAACGCGGCCTACGTGCTCGCTGGCTTCTTACTCGCGCTTCCGCTCGACATTCAAGGGGAGCGCTACATCGAGTTCATCCGCCACGTCTTCGCTGATTCGCGTGGTATCTCGCTCGGGATTGAAGCGACCGATGAGACCGGGGACTTGACGATCAATGGCGGCGTGTTCCGCTATGAAGGCGATGAGCGAACGGCGACGGTCAATATCCGGTACCCGTACACTGCGAAATTTGAAGAGCGATTACAAAACTTGAAAGAAATCGCTTTGTCCTTCGGGTTCGAACTGTCGACGCGTCATCATATGCCGCCACACCACGTGGCCGAAGATCATCCGCTCGTGACCACGCTAGCGGGCGTCTATGAACGCCAGACGGGTGAGTCGGCGGACTTGATGGCCATCGGCGGAGGGACGTATGCCCGTTCGCTCGAGGCTGGTGTCGCTTTCGGGGCGTTGTTCCCTGGAGCGAAAGACGTTGCTCACCAAGTCGATGAATATATGGAAATTGAAGATTTGCTTCGCGCAGCCGCCATCTATGCGGAAGCGATTTATGAGCTCGCTAAATAATAACCTGTGAGAGCTGACTGATTCGGTCGGCTCTCTGTCTGTTAGGAAGGAAGTTTATTGTGAACCAACAAAAAGTATCGTTTCAATCGATTTATGTCGCTATCTTCTTTGCCCAAGGTGCCCTTATTCCTTACATGGCACTCTTCTTCTCGCAAGCACGCTTTGACTTGTCTCCGGGTCAGGTCGGGACGATTGTCGCCATCATGCCGATTCTCTCGATCGGGGTCCAGCCGCTTTGGGGCATGCTCGCCGACCGGACCGGGCGCGTCCGGGCTTGGCTCATCCTCGCGATGCTTGGGGCCGCCGCATTGTCGCTCACGTTTTTGTTCGCAACATCATATATATGGATCGTCTTGTTAATGGTCGCCTGGTCAGTCTTCCAATGTGCCCACATCCCGCTCGTCGACATGATGACGCTCGAGTATACAGCGCGGGCAAAAATCGACTACGGGGCCATCCGCCTGTTCGGTTCGGCCGGGTTCGCGATTGCGGTATTCGTGATGGGTCGCATCTCAGACACAACGTGGGGACTAGCAAGTACATTCTTGCTCAGTGCAATCGTCTTAACGGTCGGTACGTTGTTCGTGCGGAGGGTATCTGAACAAGAGCCGAAACAGACGGTCACATCGGCACCGTTTCAATGGTCGGCCGTATGGAACGGGCCGTTCATCGCTTTTTTGATTGGAGGCATGCTCGTCTTCGGACCAATTTATGCGAACAATTATTACTTCGGGATCTATGTGACGAGTATCGGCGGCTCGACGACACTCGTCGGGACCTTGTTCCTCGTTGCCGTATTATGCGAGATTCCGTTCATGAAAGTGGCGTATCAAATCGTCGAACGGCTCGGGACAGTCAACGTCCTTGCGGGTGCGGCTTTGATTTCAGCGCTTCGCAACGGTTGGTTGGCGCTCGAGCCCCCGATTTGGGTCGTCTGGATCCTTGCCATCGTCCAAGGGCTCGTCGTCGGGTTACTGATCCCGGTCGCGCTTCAGTTCGTCCGTAGCCTCGTCAGTCGGAATGTCGTCTCGACGGCAATCGGAGTCTATATGGCGGTCACGTCTGGGTTGGCGACGGCCGGTTTCAACTTGCTCAGTGGATTTATTATTGAATATAACAGCATCATCGGTGTATTTTGGATGTACACATTGGTCAGTGTCGTAGGAGCGGTCCTCTTCTTTGGACTGAGACGGTTTCGTGTGAAAGGGTGATTGAGATGTCGACGCACTATTTTTTGGCACTCCCAATCGAGGACGCACAGTTCGAACGCGTTCAACGGGACATCTTGCCTTACTATTCGTATCGCCGGACGTATCGCCCGGAAGAATTCCATCTGACGCTTCAGTTTCTCGGTGCGTTGGACGATGATGAAGTCGAGGCGGTAAAAGAAATCGCCCGTGACGTGACAGCAGTGACGGCTCCGTTTTCACTGACGTTCAAACAAATCGATCACTTCGGGAGACCAGATCGTCCTCGTGTGCTAACGATTGTCCCGGACTCGTCCGTAGAGTTGACGACACTTACCGGGACGCTTCGGCGCAAGTTATCCGAGGAGATCGCGTCACTTGACCGAAAACCATTCGTCCCGCACGTCACGCTCGCGAAAAAGTGGGATACTGGAACGAGAATTCCATACATCCCTTCGGCGTTCAAGATCGAAGAATCGATCGAAGCCATCATTCTTTATCGAATCAATCCGAAGCACACCCCTGCCTATGAGGCAGTTGAAGTATTTCCGTTACAGCGGTCAGAGGAGGACACATGGCGATCCCGATTAAAATTTTTGACGTGACATCTAAATATGAACGAAACATGCTCGACCAGTTCAATCGCTTCCAAGAATACGTCGAGTCCGATGTTGCCCGTATGCGCCGCCTGCACGAGTCCAATCGACTGAACCCGCCCGAAATCATGGAGTTTGAGAACCCATGGTGGAAATTTTGGCGTCGTACGGAACGCATCGAACTCGAACCGACACCGCTCTCAGAGGCACAGTTCCAGACGCTTCTCACGACCCGGCGTCACATTCAAAAGTTGCAGTTCGCGTGTGAAGGGGCGACCGAGGCGGATATGCCGTTCTTGCCGTTCCTTCGAGAGTACGGTTATCGCAAGATGGTGGTCGAATGGAACGACCAACACTTCTTCATGTATCGTCCGGTTGTGGAATGGAACGGGGCGACGGTCGAACTGAGCCATCTCATTATCGGACCGTCACATTTGTATTTGGTCGAATGGCTTGACGGGGACCGGAGCATCTATCACGTTTCAAAGCAGAAGACTTGGATTCATCAACCGCTCAAAGGGGAAAATAAACGTGTAGTCAATCCGCTCATTGCATTGACGCGCACTGAAGAAATCATTCGACAGTTTCTTCCGTCCTATGACGGGGTCATCCAAAAAGTGACGGTGGCTCCAGAAGGCTATTTCGATCACGTGCCCGAGACACGGTCGACACAGTTCATTTCACGCTCTGATTATGAGCAGTGGTTGAAACAAGTGAATACGAGGGCGCCAATCGTCAAAGCCCAACAAATTCGAGATGTGGCGAAACTACTAGATGCGACAGCCCAGATGCCGTTTCGACAATTTTTGGACCAGTAGGTTGGAGAGGATGGAACGCGTATGCATCACACACCAGAGCAGCAAACGACGTCACATGTGACGATTGAACGGGCTTCTTTGCTCTCGTTCGAGACGATTCGACTGGAAGTCATCGCCGAATATGAATCCGTTCCGGTACACATCGAACAGAACGGTCGACCGGTCGACTACGTGGTGCTCAATGAATGGACGACAGAGACCGGAACGATCGAGCGAGATATCCGATTGGCGCGACCGGTCAAGTTGGAAGCAGTATATACCGTTTTTCACCCTGGTCATAAGACGATTGTCGTCGTGCCCCGTGAGATTGTGCATACGGATGAGTTCGAACGCCGTTACGCCTATGATGGACCGCTCGGCCTCGCTTTTTCTGAGCATTCGATTGAGGCATTCGTCTGGTCGCCTGTCGCCTTCTCGATTTGGCTCGTCATCCACGATTCGACGACGCATCGCGAAATCGAGCGGTTCCGCATGTCGCGAGAAGGCCGCGGCGTCTGGCATGCCGACGTGCCTCGGTTTTACGAAGGGCATTATTATCGACTGTACGTCAAGACGCCGGTCGAAACGAACGAGGTCGTCGATCCTTACGCGAAAGCCGTCAGCCTGAATGGCGAATTTGGCGTATTGATCGATGTCGAGGCGCACGTTGCCGCGCACGTCGCGCCAACGGAACGCCCGCCGCTTCGGAAAGCGACCGATGCGGTCATTTATGAACTGAACATCCGGGACTTCACGAGCCACCCATCCTCGATGAGTCAGATGCGAGGCTTGTATGGTAGCATCGTCGAGACCGGGTTGAAAACGAGGGCCGAGAATAGTGCCGGCTTCGACTATTTGAAAGAACTCGGGGTCACCCATCTGCAACTGTTACCGGTCCATGATTTCGGCAGTGTCGATGAAGCGACCCGGATGCCCTACAATTGGGGATACGACCCGATTCATTGGTTCGGACTAGAGGGAAGTTACGCCTCGGATCCAGACGAGCCGTTGTCGAGAATTCTGGAATATGCCCATATGGTCGATGAACTGCATCATCACGGCATGCGGGTCGTCGTTGATGTCGTCATGAACCATATCTTCATCCGTGAGCAATCGTCGCTCGAGGCACTCGTCCCATATTATTACTTCCGCTACGAACATGACGGGACGGTCGCGAACGGCACCGGGGTTGGGAATGACACGGCTTCGGAACGGTATATGATGCGGCGGATGATCGTTGATTGTGTGACGTTCTTTGCCGAAACATATCATGTTGACGGCTTTCGTTTCGATTTGATGGGCATCCATGACGTCGAGACGATGAATCAAGTCCGGGCTTCGCTCGATAAGATCGATCGTTCGATTTTGATTTATGGGGAAGGGTGGGATTTGGCGACACCGCTCAGTCCATCGCTGAAAGCCTCGTCGCATAACGCCGCCTTCATGCCCCGAATCGGTCACTTCAATGACATGATGCGGGACGCGTTAAAAGGATCGACGTTTAATGACCGCGAGCGCGGTTTTGTCTCCGGTAACGAATGGCGGGAATGGGAGCTTCGAGAGTGCATCACGGGAGCGGTTCAAATTCCGAACGTCACCGTCGGACGGTTTCCGAGCCCGCAATACACGATCAATTATGTCGAGGCGCATGACAATTACACGACGTACGATAAATTACTGTTATCGTGTGAAGACATGGACGAGGCGGCGCGGTTACGAATGCAACGGTTCGCCACGGCCATCGTCATCACGTCGCAAGGTGTCCCGTTCCTCCATGCCGGCCAAGAGTTCGGTCGGACGAAACAAGGTGTCGAGAACAGTTACAACGCACCGGACCGAATCAATCATTTCGATTGGGATTTACGGGACGAGCGACAGCATGAAGTCGAATTCGTGAAGACGTTGCTGAAATTGCGACGCCGACACACGTGCTTCCGCTACGATACCCGACAGAAAGTCGTGGAACAATTCAAGTTCCTTCCGTCACCCCCAGGCGTGATCGCCTATGAGTTGACCGCAAGCCATTCTTATGACGCCTGGCAACGCGTCCGCGTCTATTTGAATGGAACGTTCGGTGACGTGACGTTTCACGCCGAAGGGGACTGGAACGTCTATGTCCAGGGGGAAACGGCGAGCCTTGTCCCGATCGAACGAAATCCGAGCGAGATTCAAGTCGAGTCGTTGTCAATGACGATTATCGCGTGTTAATATGGTGATTGTATCTTTGTAATTCTTAATGAGATTTGAGCGTGATGAATATGTATTCAGATATAATCGGTGCGCTCGGTGAAGAGTGGACGGTGGCTTCCGCGGGCGGGATTACAGGCGAAGCGTACGTAGCGACGACGCGCCAACAAAAAATCTTTGTCAAACGGAACTCGTCCCCGTTTCTAGCCATTCTTTCCGCCGAAGGCATCGTCCCCAAATTGCTGTGGACGAAGCGGATGTTCAACGGCGATGTCCTCAGTGCCCAACAGTTCATCGAAGGTCGTGAGCTATCGCCAACCGATATGAAACGGTCTGATGTGGCGGCACAGCTTGGGAAGATTCATCATTCGAAAGAGCTATTATTCATGCTGCAGCAGTTGAATCATACTCCGGTCACGTCGACGTTGTTGCTTCGGCAATGTGCCGCCTATGAGCAAGACGAGGCGGACGTGACGATTGATGAAGCGGTCGATTGGTTGACCGTCCATCAACCGGTCGATGACGAACGTGAACTTGTCGTCTGCCATTCGGATCTCAACCATAACAATTGGATCGAGGACGGGACGGGTCTGTTGTATTTGACCGACTGGGATGATGCCATCATCGCCGACCGTGCCTTTGATTTGGCGATGGTCGTCTACAGTTACGTCGATGAGGCGGACTGGGAGACGTGGTTCAGCCATTACGGCATCCGTTACACGTCCGAGCTCCATTACCGGATGCACTGGTATGCGATCGCCCAGACGGTTCTCACGTTGTACGGGGAACAGAACGGCATCGCCCGAGCAGAAGGATTGACCGTGCTCCGGGAACTGCTCGATGAAGCAGAGGAACGGACACAATGAAGAAAGGGATGGATCACGAGTGTGAGCCATCCCTTTCCATATGCATTAGACATCATCAGGTTTCATGAAATACGCCCAAACGAACGTCGCGATGACGGCGCCAAAGAACGTGAGCGGGGCCGCATAAAAGATTAAAAATTGATCCAACGTGCTCATCGATATAACCTCCTTGTGAAGGATGATTCATGTTCATTAAACAATGATTTCGTGTATAATCGCAAGGGGACTGCTCGCGCGAAGCGGCTAGTCAGCTGAAACTTGAACATTTCTTGAACGAAAGGTAGGAAAAATATGCGTTTACGTCACAAACCTTGGGCCAAAGAATATATGGAAGCTCAAGAACATGTCTTTATCACTCATCCCGAAACGTTAAAAGGGAATTGGAAAGCAGAATTTAAGAACGACAATCCGCTCTTTATCGAGGTCGGATCGGGGAAAGGGCAATTCGTTTTGGGGATGGCCCAACAGTTCCCGGACGTCAATTTCATCGCCATCGAGTTATTCGAGAGCGTCGCCGTGTCAATCGTGCAAAAGCTCGTGGAGACGCCGATGTCAAACGTCCGTGTGTTGACCGTTGACGCTAAGCAGCTCGTCGACTACTTCGAGGCCGGTGAAGTCGACCGCGTCTATTTGAACTTCTCAGATCCATGGCCGAAAACACGGCATGCGAAACGTCGATTGACGTATAAAACGTTCCTCGCCACGTATGAGGCTGTTTTACCTCGCGGCGGTGAAATTCACTTCAAGACGGATAACCGCGGTCTATTTGAATATTCACTCGAAAGCATGAGCCAATACGGTATGTACTTCACAGATATTTCACTTGATCTTCACGTGAATGAACCGGCTGACAACGTCCGAACCGAGTATGAAGAGCGCTTCAGCGCGTTGGGCCAACCGATTTATCGGATGGAGGCCGCCTTCCGCCCGAAAATTTGACACGCTTTTTTCTTATTTTAATAGCATTTTCTTCACACTTTTTTCTTTCTTCTTGGTACAATAGGAATGACGCTAAACTGGAATTAGAGAAGGGGGAACATGGGGATGTTGAAAAAAGCATGGGCAAGCCTGCTTGCACTAATCTTCATTCTAACAATCGCACCACTTAATACCTCGGCAAACGAGGCGTTCTTGGACGCCCTTGAAGAGGATTTGAAAGCCACGCACTACGACTACAAAGAAGGAACGGCTGAAATCGTAAAACAAGAGACGCTCCGTCACTCGAATGGCAATGAAGTCATCGCGGCGGTCGTCGAATTGGACACGGTCCGTGACGGCATCTTCATCACACGTAAGACTGAGTTCCATTATTACGATGCGACGGACAACAAGATTCTTGCAACTGCCGATCTCGTAGAAGTCGAAGGCGCGACTGAATTCTCGGATGCGAACATCGACATGCTCGGTCAAAAGGTCGTCTATTGGTTGCCTGTGTTGATTTTGCTCTTGTTGATCGCAGTTCCGGTCGTGATTTTGTTTGTCGTCGTTCCACGCTTTTACTCGACGACTGAGTACATGAACCCGATTTACGAGAAAAACGATAACCCACGTTAAAAAAAGAGCCGCGAGGCTCTTTTTTCATGCCATTTTTAGTTGTTCCACGATTTGAGCGACGTCCATCCCGTTACCGGATGAGACGGAAGCGACGAAGGCGCTCTCGACGATTGGTCCGTCATAGAACTGAATCGTTTTATCACCTTCATACATATCGACGGCAAGTTCGGCATTCATCGTGGCCGAACCAATATCGGATAAGATGAGCGCTTCTTTGTCGACGGCCTCGATGGCCTCGAGGATACGGGTCACATCGGTCCCGATGCTGCCGTCCTCAAGTCCACTCGCCAAGTGAATCGGAACGGCCGGGGCCATCTCTTTCATCAAGTCTTGGATCCCTTCGGCGATTTTGGCGCTATGGGATACGATGATGAGCTCTACGATGTCACTCAACCTCCTTCATAATCGCTTTCAACACGATGGAACTCGAGAGTGCGCCAGGGTCGACCGTACCGCGTGAGTTTTCACCGAAATAAGATGCCCGGCCTTTCGTGGCAATCATATCTTCGGTCTCGCCGACGAGGCGGTCGAGTTTGGCATCAAAATCGTCAGCCTCGCTCAAGTCAGACAAGAACGGTTCCCACACATCGACCATTGTCTTCTGGCCAACCTCTGACTTCCCGCGCGCCTTGATCGCTGTCGACGCCTCAAGAAGCGCTTCTTTGACGAGCTTGAAATCGGCCTCGGTTGCGTCACCGAACTTAGGTGCTGCCTTGACGAATGCCGACCCGTATAACGGACCGGCTGCGCCGCCGACTTTGGACATGAGCGTCATCCCGACTTTCCTGCTCAAGTCGCCAAGGCTGGCATAGTCGTCATCGAGTACGGCTACGACCGCTTCAAAGCCGCGTGACATATTGATGCCGTGGTCTCCGTCGCCGATGGCGCGGTCGAGGTCGGTCAGTGTATCCTTGTTCGCCTCAATCTCGGATTGGGCGTGTCGTAATGCTTGCTTGAACCCATCAATCGTCAACATTGCATAAACACCTCATTCATTGGATTAGAGTTTGAAACCGAGTGCCGCCGACGGTGCATCAAGATAGCCCGTCATTTCCTCGTCGAGCGGCAAGAGAGTGATCGAGAATCCGTGCATCTCGAGGGACGTCATATAGTTGCCGACGTATTTCCGTTTCAACGTGTAGCCGGCATCCTCTAATTTTTTCGCGACGAAGTGATACGTCACGTACAATTCAGACAATGGCGTACCGCCCATACCGTTGACCATAACAGCAACTTCGCCAGGACTCACTTCTTTTTTCAAGTGGTCGAGCAGGTCATCCACGATGGCATCGACGTTCGTCGTCGGCTTCCGTTCGACGCCGCGCTCCCCGTGAATCCCGATGCCGATTTCCATCTCTTCTTCATTCAAATCAAAACCTGGCTTGCCGCTCACCGGCATGTAACAAGGTTCGACAGCCATCCCCATCGAGCGAACGTTAGTGGCAACTTTCTCCGCAAGCGCTTTCACTTCGGAGAGTGATTTCCCGCTCGCTGCGGCCGCGCCGGCGATCTTATGCACGAACACGGTGCCGGCAACCCCGCGGCGGTCTTCCTTGTTCGAGATGGCTACATCGTCCGCGACGACGACGTGGTCGACTTTAATTCCTTCGGCGTCCGCAAGTTCGGCGGCGAGCTCGAAGTTCATGACGTCACCTGCATAGTTTTTGACGACGAGTAATACCCCGTTTCCTCCATCGGCCGCTTTGATGCCTTCGAGCACCATGTCCGGGGTCGGGGACGTGAACACTTCACCACATACAGCGGCATCGAGCATCCCGTCACCTACATAACCGGCGTGGGCCGGTTCATGACCGCTGCCTCCACCCGAGACGAGTCCGACTTTTCCGGACTTGGCCCCGTCAGCACGACAGATGACGTTGAATCCTTCCACACGACCGTACAGTTCAGGATGGGCATGGACCATTCCTTCGACCATTTGTGACACGAGCTCGTTTGCTTCACCGATCAGTTTCTTCACGTGGGATCACTCCTTTTTGAGTTTGAAAAGTACCATATTCAATTTTCCACTCTTTCGCCCAGATTAAACAAAAAAAGTCGGCGAATGTCATCGCCGACTCCATATCATGCATATTCAAGTAAAGCGCCAGTCTCTGAATCGACTGTGAATTGGTACGTCTTCTCTTCGTCGTTCTCGAGAACCGAGATGCCGCCCTTGAAGACGTCATACTCACGTCCGTCATACGTGTAAATCTCAGGTGATGCCGAGATCCATGCGCCTTGAACGTGACCTTTGGCTGAGAATGCCCGTTTCGTGTACTCGAGCGCGTCCTCAGCCGATAAGCTTCGTTCATCTAACACTTTTTTCGTCATAAGTGCGGCCGCGATGGCAACCCCGATTCCAACTAACCAATACCTTTTCTTCATATGACTACCTCCCCTTGAACTATGGCTATCATGTACATCGTACCAAAACCTGTACCCCATTGGAACGAAAACCATTCGCATCTGCCGAAAAGTTCTGTATATAATGAAACAAGAATGGTTGAAGGGATGGATGGAAATGGAACAAAAAACGAGAGACTTATTCAAGACGTTGACAGAACTTCCGGGCGCACCAGGATTCGAATCAGAGGTTCGTCAGTTTGTTCGTGACCGAATCACACCTCATGTTGATGAAGTCATGACGGATGGCATCGGCTCAATCTTCGGGAAACGGGTCGGGGACGAAGCGGGCCCACGCATCATGGTCGCTGGACATATGGACGAAGTCGCGTTCATGGTCACCCGAATCACAGAAAACGGGATGCTATACATACAGCCACTCGGTGGATGGTGGAGCCAAGTGCTCATGGCGCAACGATTTGATATCGTGACGAACGATGGATTGATTCCGGGCGTCGTCGCATCGACACCTCCGCACCTGCTCGGACCGGACGCAATGAGTAAACCGATGGACATGAAACAGATGTTTATCGACATCGGCGCCGATACGAAAGAAGAAGCCGAGTCATGGGGCGTCCGTCCGGGTCTTCCGGCTGTGCCGACAAGCGACTTCACGCCGCTCAAACATCCGAAAAAGATTATGGCTAAGGCTTGGGACAACCGCTACGGCGTTGGGCTCGCCGTCGAATTGCTCGAAGAGACGACAAAAGCCGATCATCCGAACATCTTGTTCTCGGGTGCGACTGTCCAAGAAGAAGTCGGACTCCGTGGAGCGCAAACGGCAGCCGAAATGATTCGTCCGGACGTCGCGCTCGTTCTCGACGCGTCACCGGCCAACGATGCGTCTGGCAATAAGACGGAGTTCGGCCAACTCGGGGAAGGGGCGCTCATCCGAATCCTTGACCGGGTCATGGTTATGTCTCCAGAGATGCGTGACTTCTTACTAGACACGGCATCTGACGAAAACATCAAAACGCAGTACTTCGTCTCGCCAGGTGGAACGGACGCAGGCCGCATCCACATGAGCGGGGAAGGGGTCCCGACGGCCGTGATCGGTGTCGCGGCGCGTTACATCCATACACACGCCTCGATTCTGCATACGGACGACTATGATGCGGCGAAAGCGCTACTCAAAGCGCTTGTCAAACGACTCGATCGTTCGACGATGGAGACGCTTCGAGCTTCACGCTAAAGGTAGAGAGAACGTCACTCGTGTAGTGGCGTTTTTTATATTGAAATTTCCCGAGAAACGCTTATACTGATAAAAGTGTGAAGACAGAAACTTTACGACTGACAAGACAGGAAAGAGGGATTTCCATGTTTAAGAAAAAAGGGATCACGCTCAGTCCGTCGCTTTATTTTGTGACGGCACTCAGTTATATGGCACTCGGCTTATTCAGTACGCTCATCATCGGCTTGATCATGAAGACGGCGGGTGGGCAATTGCTCGAGACGAGTCTGTCCGGTTTCGGGTCGGCGCTCATCGAGATTGGTGATGTGGCGATCAGTTTGACTGGACCGGCGATCGGGATTGCCATCGCCTATGCGCTCCAAGCGCCGCCGCTCATCTTGTTCTCGGCGCTCGTCGTCGGAGCGTTCGGCTATGAGTTCGGGCCAGCCGGCAGTTATGTGGCGACGTTGCTCGCTGTCGAGGTTTCCAAACTCGTCTCGAAATCGACGAAACTTGATATTTTGGTCACACCGTTCACGACCATTGGCGTCGGTTATTTGGCTGCAACCTATATCGGTAAGTATGTCGGCTTGTTCATGACGCAGCTCGGGACGTGGATCGAGTGGGGCACGGAACAACAGCCTTTGTTCATGGGCGTCGTCGTCGCGACACTGATGGGACTCGCGCTCACGGCACCGATCTCGAGTGCGGCCATCGCGCTCATGCTCGGCTTGAGCGGCATCGCAGCAGGCGCGGCGACGGTCGGCTGCGCCGCCCAGATGGTTGGCTTTGCGATCACGAGTTATCGGGACAACGGCATCGGCGGTGCGATCGCCCAAGGGATTGGTACTTCGATGCTTCAAGTCGGCAATATCGTGAAGAATCCTTGGATCTTGTTGCCGCCGACGGTAGCGGGGGCGGTGCTCGCCCCGATCGCGATTCTGTTGTTTGAGCTCGAAAGCGTCGCGGCTGGTGCCGGGATGGGGACGAGCGGACTCGTCGGTCCGATCGTCATGCTCGAGACGATGGGCTTCAGTTGGCACATGTTCATCGTTGTGCTCGGCTTTTTGATTGTCGGTCCGGCAGTGCTCAGTTATGCGGTCTATCAAGTGTTGGTCCGGATGAACCGGATTCGACCGAACGACATGAAAATCGAATATTGAACATACGAAAGAGAGCGTCCCGGCATATAAGCGGGACGCTCTCTTCAGTTCACCAACCGAAAAAATGTCGGACGGTCTCGACGGTTTCCCGCGGGACGCGGAAGCTCGCCAAGAATAAGACGAGCAAGACGACATAGACGGGGATTAAAAACCGTTTTCGAATGATGGGCAGCCTGCGCACAAGACGCTTGCCGACCCGTTCAAGTATGTAAATCACGGCGAACCCGACGACGAGCCATACTAAAATCTCGCCTCGTGACTTGTCCGTATTGATGAACAAATAACCGTAGCGTAAAATCGACAACATGCCGATGACGCCGACGAGTTGTTCAAGTGGATGTTTCATTTCTGGATTCAACTGTTCGCGTGTCCATTTTGTCATGACTTCACCTTTTTCACGTAGTCTTCGCTCCCGATGATCATAAAACATGAGAGCGGAATGTGACAACGGACTTATGCTATCATGAATGGGGAAAAAAGAACAGGAGTGGTGAACATGAAACAATTGACAACAATGAACGAGTATACAGAAGCAAAACAAGGAAAGAGCATCTTGATGTTCTCAGCAACGTGGTGCGGCGATTGCCGTTTCCTCGATCCATTCATGCCAGAAATCGAAGCGAAGTTTGAAGATTGGACGTTCTATTATGTCGATCGCGACGAATGGATGGAGCTCGCGCAAGAGCTCGACATTTTTGGGATTCCAAGTTTCGTCGCTTTCAACGGTGGGCAAGAGGTCGACCGCTATGTCGGGCGCGAACGGAAGACGCCAGAGCAAGTCGAAGCCTTCCTTCATGGGTTAGGGTGATATAAATGGAACGGAATGAATTACGTCGTCATCTCGAAAGTAAGTTCTCCGACGGATACCGCACCTCGTACGACCGCGAGAATGAGGTGTTGCGCATCGAACGGGCGACCGATCGCTTCGGCGTCAACATCCGTCTCGCCCCACTCGTGGCGAAAACTAAAGTCCGGGGGCAAATCGCCGTCGATGAGGTCGTCGACTATATCAAGACGGCACTCACAGCCGATGATGCCGTCACATTAGCAGGCAATGAGGCCAATCTTTATCCTGTCATCCGTTCCGCTTCGTTCTCGACCGAGACGAAACGGGGTGAGACGTTGGCGATGACGCCGCATACGGCGGAGACGGCCATCTTTTACGCCCTCGACTTGGGTAACGGCTATCGGTTGATTGAAGAGCGGCATTTGGGCGGGATGACGCTCGAACGGCTTGATGAGCTAGCACGGGATAACGTCAAAAAATTACCGACCGATTTAAAAGAAGATACCGTTGCCGGCAACACGTTCTATTTCTTGGCGGCGCGCGACGGCTATGAGGCGTCACGCCTCTTGAACGACGATTTTTTACGGGTCATGGAACGCCGCATCGAAGGCGATATGCTCGTCGGGGTGCCGCACCAGGACGTGATGATCATTGCGGACATCCGCAACGACCAAGGTTATGATGCGATGCAACAGCTTATGTTCGACTTTTTCACGAATGGACGGATTCCGGTGACGGCTCTTTCTTTCCATTATGAAGCTGGCGTACTCGAGCCAATTTTCATTGTTGGAAAAAAGAACCCACCAACCGACGCATAATCTGCTAAACTATTTGTGTCTAGTTTGAAAGAAGGGGCGTTTTTACGTATGCAAATCAATGCTTTTTATAACCGTGAAGGAATCGGCGATGTCCTCATGGTCTTGTTAAGAGAAGGTGATCGCCATCATCAGGTCGTTGAACGGAAAGACGATGTCGCCATCGTTAAATCGACGACAGGGAAAGTCAATGGCTATAACGTGTTCAATGCGAGTAACTATTTTGATGTCAGCGCTTGGCATGGTCCTGTCGAATTGACGGCCGAATTGATTGAGACGCTCGGCGTCATCTTGCGCAAACAAAATATCGAAGCCGAATTGTCGGGTGTGGACTTCACCCCGAAATTCGTCGTCGGCTATGTGAAAGAAGCCGAGAAGCACCCGGATGCCGATAAACTTTCGATTTGCCAGGTCGAGACCGACCAAGGTATGGTCCAAATCGTCTGTGGCGCACCGAACGTCGCGGCCGGCCAAAAAGTCGTCGTCGCGAAACCGGGAGCGGTCATGCCATCAGGGTTGATCATTCGTCCGTCTAAATTACGTGGTGAGAGCTCACACGGCATGATTTGTTCGGCCCGTGAATTAAACTTGCCTGATGCACCGCAAGAAAAAGGGATTCTCGTATTAGATGACGAATATGAAGTAGGTAAAGCATTTGAAATCGGTCGCTAAACTCGACCGATTTTTTGCTAAATAGGATTGAGTGAAAAAGCGAGGAATCAAGTATGGATGCATATGAACGTTCATTAAAACAGCAAGCAGACCGAATTCGACGCGAACTATCCCAAGAAGGGAAGAAAGGCGCGCCTGCACCGAAACCCGAGCCGAAGGATGAATTTGTGCCGTCGGATGTGCCATCTCCGATTTATGGATATGCCCGACCGAAACCGAAAATCATTCTGCCCACTGAACATTCTCCGGAGACGAGAGACGATTCAGCGATCCGCCAAGCGAAACGAGTGGCCGTCCCGATAGAGGAAGTGTCAGAAGCGGTACCGCCAAGCGTAGCGCCTGAGCCTGAGACCGAACCGGTAATGGATTCCGTAGATGAAACGGTATTGAAATCAGTAGATGAATCGATGGTTGAATCCGTAGACGAAACGGTATTGGAATCAGTGGAGGAACCGGTGATGGAGTCAGTAAACGAATCCGTGCCGACCGAGGATGAGGCGCCGACGTCACAGCCCGACCACGATGTCGCAGCGGGCGAAGCGCCAGCAGCGGAGACGCTTGAGGAAATGGTGACCGAGCAAACCGAGGCACCAGTTGAAGCGTCGATTATTTCCACGGAAACGTCGGAACCGATTGATGAGAATCCGACCGTCTCAGAAGCCGAGCCGGCTGAACCAGACGCAAAACCGATTCTCGGGGAAGTCTCGATTGTCGAGAGTGGATTCGCTTCGGTATTTATGGGGTCGACCGATTTGAAATCGTCAAAAATTTCCGTTCGTGAAGAAAAACAAGATGTGGCCGAACCATCGTTACCGATCGAAACTTCGGTCGAGACGGTGGCACCGATCGTCGAGGATGTTGCGAAAACATTACAGTCGGACGAACCGGTCGTTGTGCCTGATGAAGAAACATTGACGCCCGCCATGGGCGTGTCATACAAAGCGGAAGGCCCTCCGCTCAACGTCATGATGACACCACAAGACCGGATGGCGATGTACAAGAGTCGCCGGTTGGCTAAAAAAAACAATAATCTGTAATAGCATGACTCCGGTAGTTTTGCTATAATGACAAAGGTTTGTCGCATTTTTTCTGCAGACCGCAATGAATTAGGGGGGCTATTTACAGATGAACCGTTATCACTTCGTCGGAATTAAAGGAACGGGCATGAGTCCTTTAGCTCAAATTTTAAATGACATGAACAATGAGGTCCGAGGTTCGGACGTTGACAAAGCATTTTTTACTGAAGAAGCATTGAATCGCAAAGGAATTGAAATTCTTCCGTTTGATCCTGAAAATATTACCGAAGGGCAAATCGTCGTACAGGGCAACGCCTTCACTGACGATCACCCTGAAGTCGTTCGGGCGCGCGAGCTCGGATTGACGATATACAAATACTATGAGTTTCTCGGCGAACTGGCCGACCATTACACGAGTGTCGCCATTACGGGATCTCATGGTAAGACGTCGACGACAGGCCTTTTAGCCCACGTCATGCGCGGCATCGAGCCGACGTCGTTCTTGATCGGCGACGGCACAGGAGAAGGGGTCGAAGACTCGAAAAACTTCGTCTTCGAAGCATGTGAGTACAAGCGTCACTTCTTATATTACCGTCCAGACTACGCGATCATGACGAACATCGACTTTGATCACTCGGATTATTTCTCGGGTCTCGATGACGTCATCGATGCGTTCCAAGAGATGGCGAAACAAGTGAAAAAAGGCATCATCGCTTGTGGTGATGATGAAAACCTGCAACACATTCAAGCGAACGTGCCAATCGTCTATTACGGTTTTGGCGCCCATAACGACTTCCGCGCCGAGAACGTGAACTCGACGGACAACGGGACGACGTTTGACGTCTACTTACGTGACGATTTCTATGGGACGTTCCGCATTCCGGGATATGGCAACCACAGCGTCTTGAACGCCCTTGCCGTCATCGCGACATGTGACTATGAGAACTTACCGAAAGAGTTGGTCAAAGATCGTCTTGAGACGTTTAACGGCGTGAAACGTCGTTTCAGCGAATCGACGCTCGGAAACCAAGTGTTAGTGGATGATTATGCCCACCATCCACGGGAAATCAGTGCGACAGTCGAAGCGGCGCGTAAAAAATATGGCGGCCGTGAAGTTGTAGCCATCTTCCAACCACACACGTATACCCGCCTTAAATCATTCATGGATGATTTCGCTGCGGCATTAGCCGAAGCGGATGCTGTATACTTGTGCGACATCTTCGGTTCGGCTCGCGAGCAAGAAGGCACGGTCACGATTGAAGACCTGCAATCGCGCATCGAAGGCGCGAATGTCTTGAAGCGAGGCGGAGTCAGCGTCTTAAGTCAACATACAGATGCTGTTCTCCTGTTCATGGGAGCCGGAGACATCCAAACGTATCAACGTGAATATGAGGATCACGTCCAACTCGAAGCGTGAATCGAGAGCGAATGGCTTAAGCCGTTCGCTTTTTTGTGTTTAATCTCAAGCCAAGACGGTAATAGTATTAGCGACTGAAATTGGAAAAGGAGATGTTAAGGATGGCAAGCCAAGGCGCATTGAACACATTGAACAAAGAGGTGGCCAACTACGGCCTCTTATTCGTCAAACTGCATAACTACCACTGGTACATTAGCGGACCTCACTTCTTCACGTATCACGAAAAGTTAGAGGAACTGTATAACCTCGTCGCTGAATTGTACGATGACGTGGCGGAGCGTCTCTTGATGAACGACGGCGAACCGTATGCGACGATGAAAGAATATCTTGAACATTCGACGTTGCAAGAAGGGGATCGTCACGCGGATACCGAGCAGATGATCAAAGACGTCATCGGTGACTTCAAACAAATCCGTCAAGAGATGCAAGACGCGATGGAAAACTTCGAAGACGGGGACGAAGCAATCGAAGACACGTTCGTGTCTCACATCGAACGCCTCGAGAAAGAGATTTGGATGATGTCGGCAGCGCTCGGCAAAAAGACCAAACTGTAAAAAATAAGCGTGCCGCAATCGGCACGCTTATTTTTTATTTTAAGTTTTCTGGATTGAGTGGCAAGAGCGAATCGACGACAAAACGTCCGTCTTTGCGAATCAAGACGTCATCGAACCAAATCTCGCCGCCGCCGTAATCAGGGCGTTGGATATTGACGAGATCCCAGTGGATTGAAGAGTCGTTCCCGTTATAGGCATCATCGTAAGCCTGACCCGGTGTGAAATGGAAGCTGCCGTCGATTTTCTCGTCGAACAAGATATCTTTCATCGGGTGCTGGATGTACGGGTTGACGCCGATGGCGAATTCGCCGACATAGCGTGCGCCTTCATCCGTGTTGAACACTTCATTGATCCGGTCTGTATCGTTTGCCGTAGCGTCGACGATTTTTCCATCTTGGAACGTCAACGACACGTTCTCGAACGTGAAGCCGTGATACGGAGACGGTGTGTTATAGGTGATGACGCCGTTGATCGAGTCTTTAACCGGCGCTGTGAACACTTCACCGTCCGGGATGTTCATTTGACCCGAGCACTTAATGGCCGGGATGTCCTTGATTGAGAAGGTGAGGTCCGTTCCCGGGCCTTTGATGGTGACACGGTCGGTCTCGTTCATTAGCGTGACGAGTGCGTCCATGGCCCGGTCCATCTTCCCATAGTCGAGTGTACAGACGTTGAAATAGAAATCCTCGAATGCCTCGGTCGATTTACCGGCGAGTTGCGCCATCGATGGCGACGGGTAACGGAGTACGACCCATTTCGTACCTTTGACGCGGTCCTCGGTATGCATTTTGCCGATCGTGGCCCCGACGAGTTTTTGTTGTTCGGCCGGAACGTCCGATAGCTCGTTAATGTTATCACCGGCCCGAAGTCCGATATAGGCGTCCATCGCCTGCATCTGTTTGCGCTCGATGTCGGCCATGAGCTCGAGCTGCTCCCGGCTCGCCCCTGTGTAGAGCTTGCGCAAAATACGGCTCTCTTTCAACAAGACGAACGGATGCCCCCCGGCTTCGTACGCTTTCTCGACAAGCGCTTCGACGAGCGACTCCTCGACACCGAAATTTTCGATTAGAACGCGTTCCCCTTGCTTCAACTCAACTGAATAATTGATTAATCCGTCGGCGAGTTGTGTGATTCTTGGATCTCTCATACGTGCACCCCTTTAACTTTTTTTAATTTATTTCTATTTTAGTGTAATCGAAAACATAAAAACGGGTAAAGGAATAATCAGACCGGATGGCGAAAACGGTTGTGACAAATCTTTTCAGTCATAATGGTGCTATAATGAAACCACCACATTATCGAACAGGAGGAATGGATGCATGGAAATCACATTAGGAGGCATTGCAGGGCTCATCGCGGCACTCGCATTTGTCGTACTCGTATTTTTCTTGGCACGCGTCTTGTCGAACGTCAATCGGACACTCGGTAGCGTCGCCAACACAACGGAAAACTTAGAACGTCAATTAGACGGAATTACAATGGAAGTGACGGCGCTCTTACATAAGACGAACCGTCTCGTAGATAACGTCGAAGAGAAAACAGAATTGCTCGCACCGGTGGCTCACGCGCTTGATGAGCTTGGCACGTCACTTAACGAAGTGACAGAATCGGTACGAACGGTTTCTTCTTCTGTTCACGTGGCAGCAGATGAAAATAAAGACCAAATCGCCCAAGCGGTACGTTGGGGATCTGTCGCTGTAGAATTATTTAAGAAAAATAAACCCGAAACATCTTCAGACGAACGACCATCACGTCGTCGTGGACGCCGGGACCGAAAACAAGAACAAGAACCGACAACGGTCTCACCAGGATTGATTGCGACAGACGATACAATCAAATCATAACCATCACAAGGAGGAAGTAACGATGACATACGATAAGAACAAAACATATAACAATGAGCAGCAATCGAGCGGTGGATTTTTGGCAGGTGTCGTTCTCGGTGGCGTAATCGGCGCAGCCGTGGCGCTCCTCACAGCACCGAAGAGCGGTCGTGAAGTACGTACGTACTTAGACGAGAAGACGGCGACGTCGCGTGAGCGATTGACAGTCAAATCGAAAGAAGTACGCGAAAAAGCGGAGCCGGTCGTCGGCGAATGGATCAAAGTGGCGAGCGATAAAGCAGCGCCGGTCTTGAACCTCGTCAAAGACAAAGCACGGGAAGCTGCTGAATTGAAACAACAAGTCGACGAAGACGAGTTGTCAATCGAAGAAGCGATGGAGAAAGCCGACCAACTCGTAGCCGAGGCAGAAGCTGAAGTAAAAGAGCAACTCGACCGCGCTTCAGAAGATCAGTCGAGCGAAACGAAAGCATCGAACGAATCAACTGATTCGTCGAAAGCAGATGCTAAATTTGATGCCTCAACTGAAAAAACGAAGTCATCAGAAAACAAATCGAACGCGAACAAAGCAAATACAAACAAAGCAAATACAAACAAATCGGCGGCGAACAAACAAGAAGCAACGAGCAGCCGTGATCAATCGGAAAATTATGAATCGGATTTCGAGGCCCCTGTCAAAGACTTACTCGACGATGAGTCGAAACAAGAATTGAAGGACTTGAAAAACGATCTTAAAAATGGCAACAAATAAGTGATGACGCGTCCGGACCGTCCGGGCGCTTTTTTTTGTTGATTTTGTGTCGTCAGCCCATTTCCCTATGACAAAGCGATTAAAGTTCGTTATAATTAGGAATCTGGAAAGAACGGCTTAGAAATGAGAGGGTAATTATGAGTCCACAAGATCAGTTGAATCGATTACGTCGCGAGATGGATGAGTTGAATCGTGAGATGCTCGACTTGCTCAGCCGCCGCGGCACACTTGCTGTTGAGATTGGAAAAGTAAAACGTCTGCAAGGTGTGGAGCGATACGATCCGGTACGTGAACGTGAGATGCTCGACTTTGTCGCTGCGGAGAATCCGGGTCCGTTCGAGACGGCTCGCCTGCAACATCTGTTCAAAGAGATGTTCAAGGCCTCGGCCGAGCTGCAAGGCGAAGACCGTGACAAGACGTTGCTCGTTTCGCGGAAACGCCAAGCTGAAGACACCATCGTCACGCTCGATGATGTCACAATCGGTAATGGACGTCCGCAATTGATTGCGGGACCATGCGCGGTCGAATCGTTCGAGCAAGTGAACGCCGTCGCTGAAAAACTGGCGCTGTCGGGTGTGAAAATCTTGCGCGGCGGGGCGTATAAGCCACGTACATCTCCATACGACTTCCAAGGTCTCGGCTTCGAGGGATTGAAACTGTTGAAGCAAGCGGCAGATCGTCATGACTTACGGGTCATCTCTGAAATCATGACACCTGGTGCAGTCGAATCGGCACTGCCTTATGTGGACATCATCCAGGTCGGTGCGCGCAATATGCAAAACTTCGACTTGTTAAAAGAAGTCGGGAAGACGGATAAGCCGGTGCTCTTGAAACGTGGCTTGTCGGCGACGATTGAAGAGTTCATCTATGCGGCCGAGTATATTATGGCGAGCGGCAACAACCAAGTCATCTTGTGCGAACGCGGCATTCGGACGTATGAGCGGGCGACACGCAACACGCTCGATATCACGGCTGTTCCGATTTTGAAACAAGAGACGCATTTGCCAGTCATGGTCGACGTCACGCACTCGACAGGACGACGCGACTTGTTACTGCCGGCGGCCAAAGCAGCGCTTGCAGTCGGAGCGGATGGGGTCATGGTGGAAGTCCACCCAAATCCGGCCATCGCCTTATCGGATGCCCAGCAACAACTCGATTTCGACCAATTCGATCAATTCGTGAACGGGCTAACGGCCCAGTTCCCTCAACTTGATTTGGTGAAAAAGTAAACTTTCCAATTGGAAACGTTTTATATAGCGTGAAGACAGGGTAAAATGATGACAGATACCTGTCTTCCTTTTTTGACACGTTTTTTGAAAATCGTTTGAAAATCATTGCTTGTAGGAGGAGTTTTAATGAATAGTAACAATGTAACGATCTATGATGTCGCACGAGAAGCCGGGGTGTCGATGGCAACCGTCTCACGCGTCGTCAATGGAAACCCGAACGTCAAGCCGACGACCCGCAAGAAAGTCCAGGACGCAATCGACCGTCTCGGCTATCGCCCGAACGCCGTCGCGCGTGGACTGGCCAGCAAGAAGACGACGACGGTCGGCGTCATCGTCCCTGATATCTCGAATATCTTCTTCGCAGACCTTGCGCGCGGCATCGAGGACGTCGCAACGATGTACAAGTACAACATCATCCTCGGGAACTCGGACTCGAACCGTGACAAAGAGATTCATTTGTTGAACACATTGCTCGGAAAACAAGTCGACGGCATCATTTTCATGGGTGGTCGTCTGCACGAAGACCTCGTCAACGAGTTTAAAAAGTCACCAGTCCCAATCGTTCTCGCGGCGACACTCAACCAAGGGTATGACCTCCCTGCGGTCAACATCGATTATGAGCAAGCGGCATACGATGCGACCGAAATGTTGATTGGCCACGGTCATAAACAAGTCGGCTTCATCACAGGTCCACTCGAGCAACAAATCAATGGCGAGAAGAAATTCTCTGGTTACCGCCGTGCCCTTGACGACGCCGGACTCCCGTTCCGTGAGAATGACGTCGTCCTTGGGAATTACACGTATGCATCAGGCCTCGAGGCGATGCAGAAGATGCTCGAACGTGACGATTGCCCGAAAGCAATTTTCGCCGGTACGGATGAGATGGCACTCGGTGTCATTCACGCGATTCAAGACGCCGGTTTCTCGGTCCCGAACGATTTTGAGGTCGTCGGCCATGATAACACGCGTCTCGCTACGATGATTCGTCCGAAATTGACGACGGTCGTCCAACCGATGTATGACATCGGTGCCGTCGCGATGCGTCTCTTGACGAAAATTTTGAACGCGGAAGAAGTCGAAGAGAAGAACGTCGTCTTGCCGCACCGCATCGAACGTCGCGATTCGGTACGTCAAGACTGAATAAAAATCCCCTTGCCTGTCGGAGTCACTCCGCGGACGAGGGGATTTTTTAGACATATATTGATTTGCGATCGTTCGAAATGAACGGCCAGAACGCCCGTTTCGTCACTTCCCAATTCTTCTCCTCGATCTGTTGGCGTCGGGGAATATGTTGGAACGTGTACGGATGGTCATCCCAGCATGTCGGCAAGGCTAAATCCGCTTTGTCCTGCCACTGCTCGATCCATTCGGGCGGAATGTCGCCGCTGTACGGCGCCTCGCGCGTCAGTCCGGCCCACACTTGCGCCCAGGCGCGTGGCACCGTCCGATACCAATCATACCCTCCGCCACCGAGGGCGACGAGTCTTCCTTCCGTATACTCATCGGCAAGTCGAGAGGCGATTTGAGGAATCTGTTCGAACGTCCGAATCGTCGAGGCAAGGTGCGTCAACGGATCGAACGCATGGGCATCGGCCCCGTTCTGCGTCACGATGATATCCGGCTTGAACCATTCGCACGCTTCCCGGAACACTGTCTCGTAACAGCGCAAGAAAGACTCGTCTTGGGTGAACGCATCGACCGGGACGTTCCAGCTATAGCCGTACCCATTCCCGTTGCCGCGCTCTGTGACGGCTCCTGTTCCCGGGAACAGGTAGCGGCCGGTCTCGTGGATGGATAACGTCATCACATCGTCATCGTCATAGAACAGCCATTGGACGCCGTCTCCGTGGTGGGCGTCAGTATCGACATAGAGGACCCGGCTGCCGTACGCTTTACGGACGTGGGCGATGGCGACGGCCGCGTCGTTATACACGCAAAATCCGGACGCTTTTCGTCTCATCCCGTGATGCAGTCCGCCTCCGACGTGGAAGGCACGCTCCAGTTTGCCGCTCGCGACCAAATCGAGCGCGTGGACGGTGCCCCCGACGAGCCGGGCCGCCCCTTCATGAATCGTTGGGAAAATCGGAGTGTCTTCCGTCCCGAGGCCGAACTTGTTTGCTTTCAACGTCGACAGCTCACCTGCCGCCGCCGCTTGGACCGCCTCGATATAGTCGAGGTCGTGGACGAGGGCGAGCGACTCGATCGATGCAAGGGGTGGGGCAATACACTCGGAGGCTTGGAGCTTGCCTGAGGCGATCAGGAGGGACGTCGTCAGCTTCAGGCGAATCGGATTGAATGGATGGTCCTCGTGGAAACGGTACGAATTCTCGTTCTCCCCGAATATGTAGGCCGGTCTCATTGGGACATCTCCGGACCGAGCACGTCGAAACCTTCACGCTTCAATCGTTCGATGATGCGGAGCGGATTCATCGTCTGGACGCGGAACGAGATGATCCGTTTGTACGGGTCGGCCGTCGGATGGACGAACACGTTGATGATGTTCACGTTCGTCTTGGCGAGAAGACGCGTCACTTTCTCGAGCGTGCCGGTCGTATTCTCGACTAAGATTTCAATTTGCGAACTCGGTTCGAGTGCACCGGTCAATTGAACGAAGTACCGCAACAAGTCCGTCTCGGTCAACACACCGACGAGTTTGCCTTGTTCGATGATCGGAAGACATGTCAAACGATATTCATAAAACAGAGCGGCCGCATCCTCAAAAAAATCGTACGGATGCGCCGTGGTCACATCCTGCCGCATGATGCTCGAGACTGGGTTTTTAAAGTCGGCGCTCTCGCTTTCGGGGTGGAACACACTCGTCGCACCGCTCATCTCGAACTGGCCGACGATTCCGACGACTTGACGGGCCGGATTCGTGACGATGAGATGGCGCACTTTATGGTCGCGCATGAGCTTGGCCGCATGGGCGATCGTATTAGTCGGCTGAATCGTCACGACATGACGATTCATCATTTGTTCAATCAGCATCCAGATTCCTCCTTAGTCATACATGAACCGGCGTCGCAGCCGGAGTGAATCGAAGTGGTCGATCGTCTCTTGACGGACGTTTTGGCCGATTCGTGCCATCAGACAATTGGCCGGGTGCGAGGCGATTTCCGGGTCGTCGGTCGGGAAGAAGACGAGCCCGCCGTGGTTCATCATCTTCTCCATCACTTTTCGGTAATCCCAAATGGAGAGCCCGCTTCCTTTTAGGTCCCAGTGCCAATAATATTCTGTCGTCAAAATCAAAAAGTCGTCCATATGCGGGTCCAACATTGATACCTCTAGGAGCTGTTTTCCGATTCGTTGACCGCGGTAGCGCGGGCTCACTTCAATGGCACCGAGCTCAAGAATATACGGGTCGTTTCCTTCGCTCCAACGTTCATATGGGTCTGGATATAAATACGTCACGTAGCCGATGACAAGATCATCGACGCGGGCCACGATGATGCGGCCTTCCTTCAAGTCAGCGATTTCGACGAGTGCCTTATGTTGGTCCTCTGGTTCACGAAATGCAGTCAATCCCTCATCGAGGCAATACGTCGCCAGTACATCACTCTCGATGGGTCCATCGATGATTACGGCTCCGAGTGAGGTTTCCCACACCTTTGAATGATATTGTTTTTCCATGGAGTCACCACCTTTTCCATCTTCTATTATAGCGCTTTCATTCCACTTCGTTCACGCTCTTTTGGAGATTTTGGAAATTCATTGATTTGTCACAATATTAACACTATACTGAAAGTGGTTATACCATTCATTACAGGGGAGGCGAATCTTTAGCGATGGAAAAATTGAAAGCGTTATCAGGGGAACATCAATTGTCGTCGTATGAAGAGGCTTGTCAGTCGTTCGAGTGGACACAAGCAGAAGCATTATTTTCTTGGAATTTGACGGGGAACGTCAACATGGCATACGAGGCGATCGACCGTCACGCCGAAGGTGAACTTGCCACCAAACTGGCATTGCTCTATTTCGATGGGGAACGAGAAGAGCGCTATACGTATGTAGATATGAAACGAGAGAGCAATCGGTCCGGGAACGTTCTGAAATCGGTTGGAGTGGAGAAAGGCGACCGCGTCTTCATCTTCATGCCACGGAGTCCAGAACTTTATTTTATTTTGCTCGGCGCACTCAAACTTGGCGCCATCGTCGGTCCGTTGTTCGAGGCGTTCATGGAACAAGCCGTCCACGACCGTCTGCTCGACTCGGAAGCGAAAGTCATCGTGACGACCGAGGCGCTCTTGCCGCGCATCCCGGTCGATCAACTCCCACACTTGGAGACGATTCTCATCGTCGGTGACGGGGTGGAAGAGTCAGGGAAAATCATCGACTATCGTAAGTTGGCGAGTGACGCCTCGACCGACCTGGACATCACATGGGTCGACCGTGAGGACGGCATGATCTTACATTATACGTCAGGCTCGACCGGGAAGCCGAAAGGCGTCTTGCACGTCCATAACGCCATGGTGCAACACTTGATGACAGGCAAATGGGTGCTCGACTTGCAACCGGACGATATTTACTGGTGCACGGCTGACCCGGGCTGGGTGACGGGAACGAGTTACGGGATCTTCGCACCGTTCTTGAACGGGGCGACGAACGTGATCGTCGGGGGACGGTTCAATCCTGAGTTTTGGTATTCGGTCATCGAACGGTTCGGGGTCACGGTCTGGTACAGTGCGCCGACGGCGTTCCGGATGCTCATGGGTGCTGGAGAAGAGGCGTTTGAGAAGTATGACTTGTCGTCTCTCCGCCACATCCTTTCGGTCGGTGAACCGCTCAACCCGGAAGTCATTCGTTGGGGGAACGAATCGTTCGGGTTGCGGATTCACGATACGTGGTGGATGACGGAGACCGGAGCGATGATGATTTGTAACTATCCGACGATGGATATCAAACCGGGTTCGATGGGCAAAGCCATCCCGGGTTGTGAAGCCGCAATTTTAGACGACCGCGGTCAACCGCTCCCGCCGCATCGAATGGGTAATTTGGCGCTCAAGACGCCGTGGCCGTCGATGATGCGGAAGATTTGGAAGAACGATGCCAAGTATGAGAGCTACTTCTGGGGCGACTGGTACGTCTCGGGCGACTCCGCCTATATGGACGAAGACGGTTACTTCTGGTTCCAAGGCCGCGTCGATGACGTCATTATGACGGCGGGCGAACGGGTCGGTCCGTTCGAGGTCGAGAGTCGTCTTGTCGAGCACCCGGCAGTCGCCGAGGCAGGGGTTATCGGGAAACCGGACCCGGTCCGCGGGGAGATTATCAAGGCGTTCATCGCGCTTCGTAAAGGCTATGAGCCGTCAGATGAGTTGAAGGCGGAGATTCAAAAGTTCGTCAAGGAAGGTCTCGCGGCCCATGCGGCCCCGCGTGAGATTGAGTTCAAAGACAAGCTTCCGAAAACGCGAAGCGGGAAAATCATGCGTCGTGTCTTGAAGGCTTGGGAATTGAACCTTGAGACAGGTGACTTATCGACAATGGAAGATTGAACGACAAAAGGTCGACACGCGATGTGTCGACCTTTCTTGTCGGGTTAGGCGCCGTCTGCAGCTTCGGCGTCTTCTTTTTTCTTCTCTTCCTCAGCCTTTTTCTCGGCCTCAGCTTTCTTTTTAGCTTCTTCTTCAGCTTTCTTCTTATCAGCTTCAGCTTTTTTCTTCGCTTCCGCTTCCGCTTTCTTCTTGTCAGCTTCCGCTTTTGCTTTAGCGTCAGCGGCTGCTTTTTCTTTCGCAGCAGCGTCAGCTTCTTGTTTTTCTTTTTCAGCCTCTTGTTTCTTCTCTTCAGCTTCTTCTTTCTTCTTCGCCTTTTCTTCGGCTTTCTTCTTCGCTTCCTCTTCTTTCTTCTTCTCTTCGACTTTTTTCTTCTCAGAGAATGAGCCAGAGTCACCGAAGTCGCTTGCTTTTACGCTAGCTGGTTGAACGAAGCGGGCGTTCGAGTTAAATACTTCTGGACGATCGAGGTAGACGTTGTTGGCAATTTTAGACCACATACCTTGTGTCCGTTGATAGTAACGGCCATAAGCGCCTCCGTCGGTCAAACCATTTTCTTTATCGTAACCTGTCCATACAGCGAGCGTGACACCCGGTGTCGAACCGACCAAATACGAGTCGCGAATATCCTGAGTGGTACCGGTTTTACCCATCCAGTCGCCAGGAACGTTCAAGAGTGATTTGGCGTACGTCGCTGTTCCTGACGTGTAGACGTCGCGGAGCATATCAACAATGAGATACGCGGTGCGGTCGGAGTAGATACGTGTTTTTTTCGGATTCTTCTCGTAAATCACCTCGCCTTGATATTCGACGCGGTCGATGATATACGGTTCGACGTGTTCACCGCCGTTGGCGAGCATGGCATAACCCGATGCGAGTGACGCGAGTGAGACGGAGCTGACACCTAGCGCCATCGATGGTGCATCACGCGTGTCGTCTGGAACGTTCATACCCATTTGAATCAATTTCTCGGTATCACTTCTAAAATCATTTTGTTCTTCGTAAATTTTTACTGCCGGGACGTTTCGCGATTGCTTCAGTGCGTCACGCGCCGTCATCGGCCCTCTAAATGTACGGTCCTCATTTCGAACTGGGATCGTATTCGGGTTTGTACCATTTCGATACTTATATTCTTCATCGACGATGACTGTGTCCGTCGTGATGAGTCCTTTCTCGATCGCATTTGCGTAAACAAGAAGGGGTTTTGCTGTCGATCCGATTTGACGCTTCATAAGGCGGGCGCGGTTGTAATCATCAGCTTTGCCGTTCACATAACGACCGCCGACGAATCCGAGGATGCGGCCGGTCTTGTTGTCGAGCATGATGGCTGCCGTTTGCTCCGGTCCTTGCTCAGGATCGACGTTTGGAGAGTTATTTGGTCCGAAGTTGTTAACGTTCCGGGCCGGTTGTTGCATCGATTCATGCACTTCTTTATCGAGCGATAAGTGAATCTTGTAACCACCTTGACGGAGTGCGTTGTGGGCGCGCCGTCCGTATGTGTTTGTGATCTCGTTTCGGTCGTCTGCACTCAATTCGTTCAAGTTAACGCCGTCTTGTTTAAGCATATGATCCCGAACGATAATGAGGGCATCTTCTTCAGCCCATTGCACAACATACGGATAGCGATCACGCGGCTTCGATTGCGTCTTCATGAAGTCTTGCGTGATGTCGTAGTTGTACGCGGCGTCATAGTCTTCTTTTGTGATTTTGCCGGCGACATACATCCGGTTGAGTACTGTCTTCATCCGATTGATGGCCGGTGACACGTCCTCTTTGATGACACCGCCTTGATAATACGGTGTATACAGGAACGGGTTTTTCGGGATCCCGGCAAGGAAAGCGGCTTGTGGCAACGTCAACTTCTCGGCCGATGTGTTGAACACGCCGCGAGCGGCTGCTTCAATCCCTGAGATGTTGCGTCCCATCGAGTTCCGTCCGAACGAGACGACGTTCAAGTACGCGTTCAAGATCTCATCTTTGTTCATCGCTTTCTCGAGACGAAGGGCGAGTAAAATCTCTTTCGCTTTTCGTTCGAACGACACTTCGTTCGTCAGCATTTGGTTCTTGATGAGCTGTTGAGTGAGCGTTGAGCCGCCGGTCCGATCTTCAGACCCGGTCGCTTCTTGTAAGATGGCACGGAGCGTCGCTTTCGGGACGACACCATCGTGTTCGTAGAACTCGACGTCCTCTGTGGCGAGTAACGCGTCGACGACGAACGGAGAGACTTTCTCGACGTCGACAGGAACCCGTACTTCATCCGTCGTATAGTTTCCGATTCGTTCACCGCTTCCAAAATAAATGTCAGAAGTCGACGAGTAGGTGTTGATTTGTGACGTCATCGTCTTATATGCGGGTGTCGGCATATCCTTGACGAGTGAAGCGAAATACCCCGCTCCAATCCCGGTGCCTAAAAATCCAATGAGGACGACAGAAATGATGGTGAGGAGTAGCACGTTCCACGACACATCATAAAAAACATTGGCATAACGGCGGGCTTTCAAGGACTTTGGTTGGTTCCATATGTCTCGAATCTTTTGCAGCATGACAGCCTCCTTAATATGGTGTAAAACTATTTTGGACAGTAATATATACGATTATAGCACAAGTCTTTGCTGACCTTACCCCGAATCGACTGTCGGATGCAAGTTTCCATCTTCTTGGTTGACAATTTGGAAATGGAACTTATAAAATGTAAAGCATAGTCTATATAAAAAGACGCTATGAAGAAAGCGAAGTAGTCGACTGACCGCTTGTCCAGAAAGCTAGTGGGTGCTGTGAACTAGCCAATGTCAGCCGATGAATTACACTTTTGGAGCGTGCCGTTTGGCCGGGTCGAGACCGTTATCTCTCGCTACAAGTGGCCACAGCTGTGGCAATTAGGGTGGTACCGCGGAATCTCCGTCCCTTCTCAATATGAGAAGGGGCGTTTTTTATGTCAATCGAAGGAGTGGAACAGATGGAATTATTGAAGGATTTAGAATTTCGAGGTCTCGTCAACCAAATGACGGACGAATCAGGATTGAAAGAACAATTGAACAAACCGACGACGCTTTACACCGGGTTCGACCCGACGGCGGACTCGCTCCACATCGGGCACTTGCTCCCGATTTTAACGCTCAAACGTTTCCAAGAGGCCGGGCACCACGTGATCGCCCTCGTCGGTGGGGCGACCGGCATGATCGGTGACCCGTCAGGTCGTTCGGACGAGCGATCGCTCAACACGCTCGACACGGTCAAACAGTTCTCTGATCGAATCAAAGATCAATTGAGTCGCTTCTTGCCGCTTGAAGGGGAGAACCCGATCTCAATCCGCAACAACTACGAGTGGACGGAAGAGTTGTCAATCATCGACTTCTTGCGTGATATCGGCAAACACTTCCCAATCAGTTACATGCTTGCCAAAGACTCGGTCGACTCGCGTTTGGAGAACGGGATTTCGTACACGGAATTCTCGTACATGCTCTTGCAATCGTTCGACTTCTTGAAGTTGTACGAGAACGAAAACTGCCGTCTTCAAGTCGGCGGTAGCGACCAGTGGGGGAACATCACGGCCGGTCTCGAACTGATTCGCCGTTTCGGTCATTCGGAGAAGGCGTTCGGTTTAACGGTGCCGCTCGTGACGAAGTCGGACGGTCAAAAGTTCGGAAAGACGGCCGGTGGCGCGGTCTGGCTCGACGCCGATAAGACGACGCCTTACGAGTTCTACCAGTTCTGGATCAACGTCGACGACGCCGACGTCATCAAGTTCATCAAATACTTCACGTTCTTGTCGCACGACGACATTTTGGCGCTTGAAAGCGAAGTGGCATCTGCCCCTGAAAAACGTGTCGCCCAACGTCGACTCGCCGAAGAGATGACGAAACTCGTGCACGGAGAAGCGGGTCTCGATCAAGCGCTCCGCATCACGGCGGCATTCTTCAGCGGTGATTTGAAGACACTCAAGCCAGAAGATATGGACGCTGCTTTCAAAGGCATGCCTCAATTCGAACTCGATGGCGAACGCAACATCGTCGACCTTCTCGTAGAAGCGAAGATTGCGCCATCGAAACGTCAAGCTCGTGAAGACGTTCAAAACGGGGCGATCTACTTGAACGGAGAGCGCGAACAAGCACTCGACAAGACGGTGACACGCGCCGATACACTCGGTGAGTTCACGGTCATCCGCCGCGGTAAGAAAAAATACTTCGTGATCCGTCACGTTTAACCCATCCGTCCATGTCCGCAAATATTGCGAACATGGACGTTTTTTTGTGTCTCAAACCGGTTTCGGTCTGCTACGATGGCAAGTATAGACGACAAGGAGGCAAGCCTATGGATATCGAAGAATTTTTTGGCGAACAGTTCCACCAATGGCGGGAGCGATTCCGTTACTATGAGATGGCAATCACCGAACTCGAGAGCGACCTCGGCATCATCGACCTCGATTGGCAGACTCGGCTCGGCTATTCGCCGATTGAACATGTGAAGACGCGGATGAAGACGCTGCCGTCCATCATTCGAAAAATGAATCAAAAAGGGCTCCCGCTTGAAGTGGAAGCGCTCTGGGACAATATTTACGACGTCGCTGGGGTCCGGATCGTCACGAGTTTTCGTGATGACATCTATGCCATCCTCGATCATTTGAAGAAGCGGGACGATTTACAGATCGACGAGATCAAGGATTATATCAAACATCCGAAACCGAGCGGCTATCGAAGTCTCCATCTCATCGTTCGGACGAAAGTGTATTTGGCGGAACGCGTCATCTGGGTGCCGGCCGAGATTCAAATTCGCACGCTCGCCATGGACTTTTGGGCGGCGACGGAGCATAAGCTTCATTATAAATATCAGCACGTCGTCCCGGAGGCGTCGAAACTCGAGTTGATCGAGGCGGCCAGGATGGCGGATGCGCTTGATACCCAGATGGGCCGGATTCGCGAACAAATTTTAAAAAAATAAAAAAATCCCCTTTCCTGCCGAGGCAGGAAAGGGGATAAAAGCATTAACGTGAGTAGTACTCAACGATGAGTTGCTCTTTGATTTGGTCGTTCAATTCAGCGCGCTCAGGAAGACGTACGAATGTACCTTCGAGCTTTTCAGCGTCGAATGTGACGTAGTCTTTTGTAGCTGGTGCTACTTCGAGAGCTTCAGCGATCGCTTTGAAGTTTTTAGACTTCTCGCGAACTGAGATGACTTGACCTGGTTTTACACGGTAAGACGCGATGTCTACACGTGAACCGTCAACTTGGATGTGACCGTGGTTGACGAGTTGGCGCGCTCCACGACGTGTGCGAGCGAGACCCATACGGTAAACGAGGTTGTCAAGGCGTGACTCGAGCAAGAACATGAAGTTCTCACCGTGGATACCTTGCATTTTCCCTGCATCGTTGAAGATGCGACGGAATTGCTTCTCGTTGATTCCGTACATGTGACGGAGTGCTTGCTTCGCTTGAAGCTGAAGACCGTATTCAGAGATTTTACGACGACCATTTCCGTGTTGACCTGGTGCGTAAGGACGTTTTGCTAATTCTTTACCCGTTTCGCTAAGCGAGATGCCTAAGCGACGCGAGAGTTTCCAAGCTGGACCTGTGTAACGAGCCATGTTTGGACTCCTCCTTGTTGTTCATGTATTTTGCACAAAAGAACAACGGTGTCAAAGACGGGTGACGCCCCTTTCATAGGTTCAAGCACCTTCACTTGATAGCGAAGCTACGAGATGCTCCTCCGACTCAGTCGAGGCCCGAAAGGTGGATACGTCTGTCAATGACTGCTATCGTCATTTCATGCACAAAAATCAGTATACGATGAAACGATTCGCTTGTCAATCAGATGAAGCGAAGTAATGTCTGACAAAATTGCTCTAACCCTTGACGGTCGACATCCGAGAAGCGATCGAACTCCGGGCTATCGATATCGAGCACGCCGATCGTCTTGCCGTCACGGACGAGTGGGACGACGATCTCCGAGTTTGAAGCCGCGTCACAAGCGATATGGCCCGGGAATTGATGGACGTCTGCGATGAGTTGCGTCTCTTGTGTCGAGGCAGCTGTGCCGCAGACTCCTTTACCGAACGCGATATGGACGCAAGCCGGGAGGCCTTGGAACGGTCCGAGGATGAGGGCGTCTTCACCTTCTGTTAAATAGAAGCCGACCCAATTGATGCGGTCGAGGAATTGGTTGAGTAGCGCGCTCGCGTTTGAAAGGTTCGCGACGCGGTTCGTCTCACCTTCGAGAAGTGCAGCGAGTTGTTTGTTCAGTAGGTCATAACCGGCGGCCAAGTCGCCAGAGTAAGTAGTCGTTTGGAACATGTGATTCCCTCCTAATGAATGAAAGCAAGATTGATTAGCATTATGGTACACGCATTTTTTTATTTTGTCTTCATAAAAGATTCAAGCGAAAAATAACATTCTCTCCCTAAACCGTTGGAAAACCTATGCAAATCATTGGTTCTATAATATGATTAGTATTATCTATACTCATAAAATACTTCATTTATTCATTCAGATACATAAGTCCACGAAAGCGGCTTGGAGGTTGTGACAGAGATGGATTACGGAATCTACGGAATTTTAATTGGAATCATTGTCATCGCATTAGGGGCCATGCTGGGAAGCATGCTCTTGCGAAGGAATTTTTACCAGAAAATTGATGATTTAGACATGCGCAAACAAAGCGTGCTCAGCGCCAGCGTACCGGCCGAACTGCAGAAGTTCAAACAGTGGCCGATGGAAGGCGAGACGAAAGAAAAGTTCGAACGATGGCATCAGTCATGGGACGAGCTCGTCAGCGTACATACGGGGCAAATTGATGAGGCGCTCTATCACGCGGAAGAAGACTTGGACAAGTATCGCTTCCTTAAAGTCAAATCGGATTTGAATGCGACGGAACAGTTGATTGAAGAGCTCGAGTCGATGGTACACGCCATGCTCGATGAGATGGATGAGTTCAATCAACACCATTCGTCGCTCCTCGATATCGTCAAAAAAGACGAGAAAGAGCTGTATCAATTCCGGAAGACGCTCGTCGCCCAAAACAGTGCGTTCGGTCCGACGTATGAACTCGTCGAATCCGAGATTGCGGCAGCGGAAGCAAAACGGACCGAGATGATCACGTTGAAGCAAGAAGGCCAAGTGTCAGAGGCGTACGTCGCCGGCCAAGTATTGTCTGAGAAAGTGACGAAGATCCGAGAACTCGTCGGTATCATCCCTCAGTTCGTCCGCACGGTGCAGGTCGACTTGAAACAACAGCTCAACCAGTTGCGCTCGGGACATAAAGAGATGCAGATGGACGGCTACGCGCTCGAACCGCTCGGTTTAATGGAAGAAATCGAGCAGGCGGAAGATCGCCGGTCGGCTCTCATGGACCGCATCGAACAGCTCGACTTTGATCATTTCGAAATGGATATGCAGCAGCTCAGCTCGGACATCGATCAGTTGTTCGAAGCGTTCCGGACCGAAGTCGACGCGCGTCAATACGTGAAGAAAGAATTCGCGAGCGTGAAAGACCGTGACCGCCAGACGAGCGAAGTTATGGCGCGTCTCCATCAAGAGATGACTCGACTCGTCAGCAACTATGAAATCAACGCAAGGGTCGGGGAAGAATTTGAACAGCTCGAACGAGAGCGGGCGACGCTTACCGCGAACGTGCTCGACATCGAACAGGCGCTTGTCGCCCAGATGATCCCGTTCAGCATGATCAAATCGAAAGTGCAAGAAGCGAAACGGTCGCTCGATCAGTTCAGCGCCATGCATGAACGATTCATCGAGAACACGAACTCGCTCCGCAAAGAAGAGCTCGAGGTCCGTAACAAGCTCGAGTCTTGGAAGAAGGAACTGTCGGCTCATCGCCGACTGCTCACGAAGAGTGCGATGCCGGTCGTTCCGACAGATTTGACGAACGATATGCGCCAACTGCAAAAAGGCGTTCAATCGTTAGACGAACAGTTCGAGAAGGCGCCGTTCAATATGACGTACATTGTCGGCTTGAGCCATGACGTCGAAGAGACGATGGACAACTTCCGCGACCGGGTCAAAGCGCTGTTGCGCCAAGTCACGTACGCCGAGCAACTCCTGCAATATGCGAATCGTTATCGCCGGCGCGACAATGAGGTCCATATCGCTTTGACGCTCGCCGAGAACAAGTTCTTGCGCGGTGAGTACGGCACGGCCGTCGAGATTGGCGAACGCGTCCTCGGACGCTTCGATGAAGGCGCGGCCCGCGAGATTCGTCAACGTGTCGAAAAAGGTTTGGAGCAGCAAGAGCTATTACGAAAATAATGATGCATGAAGATTGACGTAAACGGGAATTAACGTAGACGTCAATCTTTTTTGAATCGAGGAGGAATTTTGTGATGGGAACGCTATGGGTAAACGGAAAAATCTACACGATGAATAAAGAACATGAACAGACTCGCGCTATGTACGTCGAGCACGGTCGTATTCTGAAGATGGGGGAAGAAGGCCACCTTCGTCGTACATACGCCGGAAGGATCAAACAGATTGTGAACCTTGAAGGGAAGAGCGTTTATCCGGCGTTCACCGACTCGCATATCCATTTGATTGGATACGGGGAAGCGCTCGACCGCATCGATGCGACCGAGACGACGAATTTGCAAGCATTGCTCGAGTCGATGAAGCAAAAGGACGGTAGTGACAGAAGCGACGAATGGCTCGTCGCGGAAGGGTTCAATGACCGTCTGCTCGGCGAGATGCCGACGCGTGAGATGATCGACGCCGTCATCCCGGACCGGCCCGTCGTCTTGAAACGCGTCTGTCGCCACGTCGCCGTCATCAACTCGAAAGGATTGGAGCGGCTCGGCTTGATTCATCACACCGTCATCGAAGGCGGGAAGCTCGGACGCGATGCGGACGGGAAGTTGAACGGGGTGCTCTATGACGCGGCGCTCGACCTGCTCCACAAAGAACTCGGCGGGAATCGTGATAAGAATGTCGCCTCGCTCCACCGGGCCATCGACTCGCTCTTTGCCCACGGGATCGTCGGTGCGCATACGGAAGACTTGTTCTACCATGGTGACCCGCTCGAGACGATACAAGCGTATGAGGATGTGTTGGCAGATATTCCGTTCCATGCCCATCTGCTCGTCCATGAGCAAGTCGTCGATCAATTGATTCGTCACGACGCGCTCGCAAAACGCCCGCGTTTCGATTTCGGGGCGATGAAACTGTTCGTCGACGGGTCGTTCGGGGGACGGACGGCGCTCTTGTCGGAACCGTATACGGATGAGCCGGGGCAGCGCGGGATTGAGGTCCATCGTCCGGACCATCTCGAGGCGCTCGTCAAAAAGGCGCGGTCTTACGGCATGAACGTGGCAGCCCACGTGATCGGGGACGCCGCCGCCGAACAATTCATCACCTTGCTCGAGAAGTATCCGGCCAAACGGGGATCACGGGACCGCATCATCCACGCCTCACTGTTGAACGATGCGTTGTTGAAACGGGTCCAGGCATTGCCGGTGTTAATCGATGCGCAGCCAATCTTCTTGTCGGACGATATGAACTTGCTGTTCGATCGGCTCGGCAACGACCGGGTCGATAACGCCTATCGCTTCAAATCGATGGTCGATACGGGTGCGCTCGTCCTCGGGGGCAGTGACGCCCCGATTTCTTCGGTCGATGTGCGAAAAGGCCTGTACGGTGCCGTGACTCGGCAATCGTTCGAAGAGTCAGGCGCGCTCAACCCACCGGAACGCCTGTCGATGTACGAGGCACTCCGTAGCTTCACGTATGCGCCGCGCGTCGCCACAGGCACGCATGGTCGTGACGGTCTATTGATCCAAAGCTATAACGCCACGTTCACCGTGTGGGAAGAAGACTTCTTCGAACTTCGCGGACGCGACATCCTCGACAACCGACTCGTCATGACGGTCGTCGAAGGTACGCCGGTGTACGAGGCCGACGTCGTCAACGCATAATAAAAGGCTAGCCATCCTTGAGGACGGCTAGCCTTTTGTCGTTTAGAAGAACGAGCGTTGTACTTTGTGCCAGAACGAGTTGTTTTTCAACTTGACCGTTTTGACGACTTGGTCAGAGAGCTCGATATCGATTCGGTCCGTATACTTCAAGCTAAGCGCCTCGTTATCCATCCCGATGATCGGGTAGTCGTTCCCGTCCTCGACGATGCGAAGTGACAGTTTGCGTGAGTCATGGACGATGAACGACGATCCGAGTGTCCGGTAACGGTTGTTGTTCACTGAAGCGATCTCGCTCACTTGCATGCATGGTATGAGCGGGTCGACGATCGCGCCGTCAAGCGACTTATTGTAAGCCGTCGAGCCGGTCGGTGTCGACACGACCATGCCGTCGCCGCGGAACGTCTCGAAGTGAAGGTCGTCGATATATACCTCGATGGCGAGCGATTTGATGATACTCGATTTGATCGAGGCCTCGTTCAAGCAAAGCATCGGTGTCGATTCATTGATCGATGCCGACAAGAGCGGGTATTTCCGCACCTCGAGGCCGGCTTCGATGCGAGCACTGTTGTCCGAGAACAAGCGATCGACTTCATCGAGCTTATGTATATCGAAGTCGCAATAAAACTCGTTCAAGCCGCGCCCGAACCCGACGTAGATGGCATCTTGACGGAAGCCCGTGTAACGGACCGCCTGCAAGAACGCGCCATCTCCCCCGATGGCGACGATGATGTTAGCGTCTTCTGGACGATTGACGACGTTGAAGCCGTGCTTCTCACCGATTTCGATTAGTTTCTTTACCTCTTTAGTAAAGTCGTTGACGTTACGATGGTACAAATAAACGTTGTTTCTCATCCAAGTCATCCCCTTTGTCAATTGAGTCTCTTTCATTATACAGCGTTTTAGACGCTCGATATAGGGAAAATCACAATCAGGCCGTCTGAAGCAGGAAGCTTGTCATTGAGACGGCACCATCGATATGATGAAGAAGTACAAATCAAGCTAAAGGGGATGAAACGATGCCAACATTTAAAGGCAATACCGTTACACTACAAGGGAATCCGGTCAAAGTCGGAGATGCCGCACCGGACTTTACTGCGCTCACGACGGCACTTGAAGAGGTGACGCTCGCGTCATACCCAGGTAAAAAGTTGATTAGTGTCGTCCCATCGATCGATACAGGCGTCTGTGATGCACAAACGCGTGCGTTCAACGAGAAAGCGGCAGCGCTTGGTGGGACAGTCTTGACCGTGTCGAACGACTTGCCGTTCGCACAACGTCGCTGGTGCGCGGCGTCGGGCCTCGATAACGTCATCATGTTATCGGACCACCGCGACCAATCGTTCGCGAAGTCGTACGGCGTATTGATGGAAGAACTCCGTCTACTCGCGCGCTCGGTGTTCGTCATCGACTCGGAAGGCACGGTCCAGTACGTTCAGTATATGGATGAGATGACAGAAGAGGTCGATTTCGATGCGGCTCTCGAAGCGTTTGACCAAGCAAACTGATTCGCTTGGCGAAATAACCACGAATCGCTTACACTAATAGAAGTGAACCGACCGGCTCTCCATCAGAGGGCCGGTTTTGTATGGAAAGGATGATCGAAGATGGAACGATTTGAACAATTGTATCGTGACTGGAAAAAAGAAGCGAAGAAGCTGACGACGGACCTTGACTTGTTACCGCTCGAGGCGTTGATTGAAGTATTTGAACGGGTCGATGTGGAACAAGAGAAGACGGACGACGTCCGCAAAGCAGTCAGCCTGCTCGTGCTCGAAGAAACGACAACGCTCCCGCCGAACCACCAACCGACACCGGATGCTGTCAGCCTGTTCATCGGGTACTTGGCGACGAAGCTCGTTAAAGACGGGGCGAGCGTGCTCGAACTCGGAAGCGGGACGGGGACACTCGTCCATGCCGTGTTGACACAATTGAAAGACGCCACCGCACAAGCGGTCGAAGTGGATGAAACGATGCTCCGTCTGTCGTACGCAATCAGCAACTTGCTCGGAAAACCGGTATCGTATTTCCATCAGGACGCGCTCGCGCCCCTGTTCGTCGAGCCAAGCGATTTGGCGCTCGTCGATTTGCCGATTGGGTACTACCCGAACGATGAGATGGCGTCAGGCTACGCCTTGAAGCGAGAAGAGGGTCATTCTTATTCCCATTTCTTGTTGCTTGAGCAGGCGATGCGTCATTTGAAACCGGGCGCGCATGGCGTTTTCGTCATCCCGAACAATTTGTTTGAACAGGATGACGAAGGGAAATTAAAACAGTGGATGGACCGTGAGGCCGTCGTCAAAGGCGTTCTGCAACTCCCGACGACGATGTTTAAAGATGAGCGGTATGCGAAGAGCCTATTGATGCTGCAAAAGCTCGGGGAAGGCGTCAAACGCCCGAAACAAGCGCTCCTTGTCGAGTTGCCATCGTTCACGGACGTACGTGCGGTTGCCAATATTGTGAAACAGATTGATGATTGGTTTAAAACAACATAATTTTTATTGGGCAAAAGACTTGAAAAACATATGCCATATCAAGTATCTTCATTATGATACAGTTATCGGTTTTTAAGAGAACAGATAAAGACTCGTGTTTAAATCGAAAGGTAAGAGGTGTATGACATGACAAAAATTATGGCAGTCAACGCAGGTAGTTCGTCATTAAAGTTCCAACTTCTCGAGATGCCATCTGAGAAAATGCTCGCCGTCGGGCTCGTCGAGCGTGTCGGAAAAGAAGATGCGATCTTCACGATTAAATATGGCGAAGGACAAAAGTTCCATATCGTCACGCCGCTTCATTCACATAAAGAAGCGGTCGAGCTCTCGCTCGAGAAATTGATTGACCTGGATATCATCCAGTCGTTCGACGAAATCGCAGGCGTCGGCCACCGTGTCCTTCACGGGAAAGAGCTGTACGCGGATTCGGTCGTCATCGACGATGAAGTCATGAAGAACATCGAATCGTTCGTCGAGCTCGGACCGCTCCATATCCCACCGAACTTGACAGGGATTCGTGCGTTCCAAGCGATCTTGCCGAACGTGCAACAAGTCGCTGTCTTCGATACGGCGTTCCACCAGTCGATGCCGGAAGAGAACTTCTTATACAGCCTTCCGTACGAGTACTACACGGAGCACGGCGTCCGGAAGTATGGTTTCCACGGAACGAGCCACAAGTACGTTACACAACGTGCGTCAGAGCTTCTCGGTCGTCCGCTTGAAGACCTTCGCTTAATCTCGTGCCACCTCGGTAGCGGTGCGTCAATCGCAGCGGTTGCCGGCGGTCGTTCGATCGATACGACGATGGGCTTCACGCCACTTGAAGGAATCACGATGGGAACGCGCTCGGGATCGCTTGACCCGGCCCTCATCCCGTTCTTGATGCAGAAGACAGGCAAGTCGGCTGAAGACGTATTGAACGTCATGAACAAAGAGTCAGGTGTCTACGGTCTCTCGGGTATCTCGAGTGACTTGCGTGATATCGAGCAGGCAGCGGCTGAAGGAAACCACCGTGCCGAAGTCTCGCTCAAAATCTTCTCGAACCGCATTCACGGCTACATCGGTCAATATGCGGCAGAGATGAACGGTGTCGATGCGATCATCTTCACAGCTGGTGTCGGAGAAAACTCGGACGTCATCCGTGAGCGCATCCTTCGTGGCCTTGAGTTCATGGGCGTCTACTGGGACCCATCACTCAACAACGGAGCGCGCGGCAAAGAGTTGTTCATCAACTACCCGCACTCACCGGTCAAAGTCATCATCATCCCGACGAACGAAGAGTTGGTCATCGCACGCGATACTGTTCGCATCGCCAACCTCGTTGAGTCACACGCTTAAGCTGTTACAACGTCTGTTCCGTATTGTTACGGGACGGACGTTTTTTAGTACTTTTGACACAAAAAGTGAGATGGCATCGTGACAATGGACCGAATGAATCAATCGCGTTTGTAACATTCGACGTAAGAAAAGATTGTTTTCGTAACAAACAAGATATAATAATCCCTTTAATTGGGAGTTGATATGACAAAAACTAAAGAATCATATTAAAACCGTCATCTTTCTTTAAAAGATGGCGGTTTTGTAATCTAACCGTAACTTTGCTGACATTCAAATGAATTTTAGTTGTAAACGCACATCGCTAAGTTTCGTCATATAGTTATCTGGACGAAACATTCAGCAATAAACGCGAAATGTGAAAGTGAACAAGGCACCACAGATTCGACACCATGAACTTACAACTCACAAACCGACTAGGAGAGGACAAACCACATGTTCAAAAAAATTGGAACGGTCTTACTACTGACGGTCATGACACTCGTAATGCTCTTACCACAACCACAACAAGTTGAGGCATCTTCGAAAGTTTACGTACAAAGCCAAGTCAACGGATTGAACGTCCGCTCGGCAGGGACGCTCAACGGGAAAGTCATCGGCAAAATCAACAAAGGTCAACAACTTCAGCGCACTGGCTCAAAAGGGACTTGGACTCGCGTCAACTACAAAGGCAAGTCAGGTTGGATTGCTACGAAATACTTACGCACCGTGAAAGCACCGGTCGCGAAGGCTAGTATGAAAACACACAAGATGAACGCATCGGCTTACACGCCATACTGCAAAGGGTGCTCAGGCGTGACGACATTAGGCTGGAACGTCCGGGCCCAAAAACGTAACGTCATCGCTGTCGATCCACGCGTCATTCCACTCGGTAAAAAAGTACAAGTGTACGTCGGCGGGAAGTTGCTGGGTACTTACACAGCGGCTGACACAGGCGGCGCCATCAAAGGTAACAAAATCGACATCTTGATGTACTCACAAAGTGCGGCCATTAACTTTGGGCGTAAGACGGTAACCGTCAAAGTATTATAATCAGGCATACGAAAAGGGCCATCGCATTTGCGATGGCCCCTTTGTGAATCATGTTATTGGCGGACGATGAGGACGTCACACTTCGAATAGCGGACGATGCTTTCAGAGACGCTACCGATAAAGAAGCGTTCGACGGCGTTTAAGCCGGTCGCTCCACAGATGATGAGATCAATGTCGTGATTCGGTGCGATTTTTTTAGCGATCGTCACTTTCGGAGAGCCATACTCGATGACCGTCTCGACTTCTTTGACCCCACGTTCTTTCGCTCGGTTGACGTAGTCCTCGAGCAATTCCTTCGCATACGTCTCAGCACGCTCGGTAATCGTCCGGTCATACGCTTCGACCGTGGCGAACGTCCGTGTATCGATGACGTGACCGATATACAGTTTGCCATCGTTTCGAAGGGCGACGTCGATTGCTGTTTCAAATGCGCGTTCCGCCTCTTTCGAGCCGTCGACGGCAGATAGAATATGTTTGTAGACAATTGCCATGTAAATCCCAACCTTTCGCTTGAAATGTACGTGCGGCTTACATGTATAGTATACCACTTCTGCCTAAATTCACGCCCGGTTCTTTCAGAAATGTGTGAAATATTCACAACTTTCTCATTGAACAGGTTGAAGTTTGGAAATGGACAGACGGAACGGGTAAGATGATACAGAGGAGGGATGACGATGAAACACGTAGTCATCACGGCTGGTGCGAAAGGGATCGGCCGCATTGTGACGGAACGACTGTTAGAAGAAGGCTGGCACGTCAGCGTGCTACAACGTAAGCCGATCGATTGGGACCACGAGCGGTTACATATGATCGAGGCGCCGTTGACGGACCGAAAGGCCGTCCTGGGTGCATATGAGGAGGCGGTGGCCAAGTTCGGGGACCCGGACGCGCTCATCTTGAACGCCGGCCCTTATATCTTTGAACGGAAATGTCTCGTCGACTTATCGGACGAAGAGTGGGACGAGGTCATCACGGGCAACTTGTCGGCCTCGTTTTGGTTGATGCGCCGGGCCATCCCGAGCATGCGGGCGAAACGTTTTGGTCGCATCATCACGTACGGATTCCCCGAGAGTGCGACGGCCCCGGGCTGGATTCATCGATCGGCGTTCGCGGCAGCGAAAACAGGACTCGTCAGTTTGACGAAGTCGGTCGCGCTCGAAGAGGCGGCATACGGGATCACGGCCAATATGATCAACCCGGGCAATATCGTCGGCGCTCAAAAAGAGATGCGCATTGAAGCGGCCGAACCGGATGACCAGACACCGGTCGGCCGGCACGGGACAGGTGAAGATATCGCCCGCATGATTCTATTCCTGCTCGCTCGCGATTCCGATATGGTGACGGGTGCCGTCATCGATGTGACCGGCGGTGTCAACGTCGTCCATCAATATCGAAAATAAGGAGGGGTCTGTATGAAGTTGGCCATATTGACCGATATCCACGGCAACGTCCAAGCGCTCGACGCGGTGCTGGCCGAACTGGACCGGCAACGAATCGACCACATATGGAGTTTAGGGGACATGATCGCGATGGGACCGGACTCGAACGAAGTGATGGCACGACTGCTCGACCGAGGTGTGCACATGATCACGGGCAATCATGATGAGGCGGTCTTGTCGCTCCTGGCCGGGACGGGCCATCCGGACAGCTATGCGCATACCCGTCCGCATCATGAGTGGGTGGCGCGAACGTTGAATCCTGCCTATGCGGAGGCGCTCTTCAAGCTGCCTCGCACGATCGAGCGTGTTATCGAGGGGACCGATGTATACGGCATTCATTATCATATCCCGACCGAGAAACAGGACGTGCCGATCACCGAGGAGCCGTTCCACGACATCTTGGAAGCGACACTTTCGAACATGCAGGCGTTATATGGCACATATGAGGCGGACGTCATCTGTTTCGGGCATCATCATCCGGAGCATATGTTCCGGGATGACACGAAACACTATTTCAATCCGGGAGCGCTCGGCGTCGCCCGGGACGATTTGGCCCGCTACGGTATCCTCGAGTGGGGTGAGGCGGGTTTGTCAATTCATCCGCAAGCGGTGTCGTACGACAAACGTTCGTTCCTTGAAACGATGGAACGACGTGACGTGCCGCAACGAGACGTCATGTTCCGGCTCTTTTATTGACATCGCAAAAGACCAGCCGTCGCGGCTGGTCTTTGTTTGTGACTCAATCGATTTCTTGGAGCGTCTTCGGGTAACTCGTCAACAGGATGGGACCGCTCTCGGTCATGACGATATCGTCCTCGATGCGAACACCACCGACGCCCGGGAGATAAATCCCTGGTTCGACGGTGAACGTCATCCCGACTTGGGCCGTCATATCGTTATTGGCGGCCATCGACGGAAATTCGTGCACCTCGATGCCGATGCCGTGCCCGACACGGTGGGTGAAGTATTCACCGTAGCCGGCCGTCGTGATGACTTGGCGGGCCGCGATATCGATCGAGCCGAGCGTTGTCCCGACGTTCGCCATCGCGATGGCGGCCTCTTCAGCCTTGAGGACGGTCTCGTAAATCTCGCGTTGTTTCGTGCTCGCTTCTCCGTAGACGACGGTGCGGGTGATATCAGAGGCATATCCTTGCCAAATGACACCGAGGTCGAACAAGGCAAAGTCGCCTTTCTTCAAGCGATTGTTGCCAGGGACACCGTGCGGGTCGGCGCTATTCTCGCCGAACAAGACGAGCGTGTCGAACGACATCTCGCGGACGCCTTGTTTCTTCATCGCATATTCGATTTCCGCGATGACCTCAAGCTCGGTCACCCCTTCACGCAACGCGCGGATTCCTGCTTCGATCGCCATGTCGGCAAGTTCGGCGGCGCGCTTCATCAAGCGGACCTCATCCGGTGATTTGATCATGCGCAGCGCCTGCAACTCTTCCGTCAAGTCGATGATCGACAGTCCCGCGAAGCCGGCGCGGAGTTGTTCGACACGGTTGTATGTCAAATGCTCGCCTTCTACCCCGATACGCTCGGGGATGATTTGTTGGTCGAGGAATAGTTTGACGACCTTGTCCCATGGATTTTCGTGGTCCATGTATGTGACGATGTCGCCATTCCAGTCGCTCGCTTCGACGATTCCTTTTTCAAGTGCCGGACAAACGATCGCGGTCGTACCGTTCTTCAAGACAAGAATCGCGATGAGTCGCTCGTGCGCCTCGGCGTACACTCCTGAAAAGTAGAAGACCGATGCTTTCGATGTGACGAAAGCGGCATCTAACCCTTTAGTGGCCAAAGATTGTGCAATATGGTTGGTTCGTTGATTCAACTCGTTTCCCTTCCTTCTCGTTCAGTGGCGTTCTGTCTCATTATAACGTTTTCCAAAACGGAAAGGAAATGTCACAATTTCAGTAGTACAGTTTGAAGAAGGACGACTGATACAGTATACTGAAGATGACAGAAAATGTATTGAGGAAAGGGACTCGTGACATGACAACAAAACATGAACAGATCATAGCACATATCGAGTCGCTCGATGTCGGGTCCAAAATTTCGGTCCGCCAAATCGCAAAAGAATTGGCGGTATCAGAAGGAACGGCGTATCGGGCCATCAAAGAAGCCGAGAATTTAGGATTTGTGTCGACGATCGAACGGGTCGGGACCATCCGGATCAAACGCAAGCATAAAGAGAATATCGAAAAACTAACGTTCGCCGAAGTCGTCAATATCGTCGACGGGCAAGTGCTCGGCGGCCGAGACGGGCTCCATAAGACGCTCTCGAAATTCGTCATCGGGGCGATGAAGCTCGAAGCGATGATGCGTTACATCGATGTCGACTCGCTCGTCATCATTGGGAACCGTGAGAAGGCGCATGAGCTCGTGCTCCAATCAGGTGGCGCCGTGTTGATCACGGGAGGATTTGATACGACCGATGAAGTGAAACGGATGGCGGATAAATATCATATGCCGGTCATCTCCACCTCATACGATAGTTTCACCGTCGCTACGATGATCAACCGGGCCATCTATGACCGTCTGATCAAAAAAGAGATCCTGCTCGTATCCGACATCGTCATCCCGCTCCACGATACGTTCTATTTAAAAGTGGATGATACGGTCAAACGGTGGCACGAACTGAATGAACGGACGAAACATAACCGTTATCCAGTCATCGACGAGCAGATGAAAGTCGTCGGGGTCATTACGGCGAAAGACTTGATCGACCGTCCGCATGACACCGAGATCGAGAAAGTGATGACGAAAAGTCCAATCACAGTCGGCGTCCAGACGAGCGTCACCAATGCGGCCCACCAAATGGTTTGGGAAGGTATCGAGATGCTACCGGTCGTCGACAACTATGGCCGCCTGCTCGGGATCATCAGCCGCCAAGACGTCTTGAAGGCGCTCCAACTCGCGAATCGCCAACCGCAAGTCGGCGAGACGTTCGACAATATGATCACGAACCAATTGAAAGAAGACCCGACCTCGAACGGGACGGCGTTCACCGTCGAGGTCGCGCCGCAAATGACGAGCCATATGGGGACGGCGTCGTCAGGTGTCTTGACGACGCTCCTCGTCGAAGGGGCGACTCGGAGTCTGCGCCATATGAAAAAAGGCGACCTTGTCGTCGAGAATATCACGGTCTATTTCATGAAACCGATCCAAATCGAGAGTCAAATCCGCGTCTCAGCGAACGTGTTCGACCTCGGTCGGAAGTTCGGGAAAGTCGATGTCGAGATGACGCAAGGCACGCAACTCGTTGCCAAAGCGCTCGTCACGGCGCAATTGATTGATCGCTAACGAAAAACGAGCTGATGACGTCATCAGCTCGTTTCTGTCTGTTCTTATGGTTGTTTGATTGGCTCTTCGTTCGCGAGCGGATAGATTTTACGGTAGCGGATGAATCCGACGACGGCATTGCCTAGCCCTAGGACGAGCATGGCGATACTGACGATCCAGCCGATCGTCGAGCCGAGCCCCAGTCCGCCAATCATTTGGTTGGCGGCGAAAAGTGCGAGGAACAAACTCAGCCAGATGAGCGCTTGGGTGTTAAAGAGCGCTTTCCGGTATGGTGTCTTCGTCAAATAGGCGCGTCGTTTTGAAACGAAATAGGCGCCCAACGAAAACAAAATGAGTCCGATCATAATTAATTGACCCAAGTGAAGAAACCCCTTTCAGACGTGTAATCTGTTATCATCATACCATAGAATAGTGTTCAAGAAAGCGAGGAATGGCTATGGCACATTGGCCAGAGGCAGCAACGATATTGAAATTGATTGAATCGGCGGATACAATCATGATCCACCGACACGTCCGTCCCGACCCTGACGCGCTCGGCAGTCAGCTCGGATTAAAGCGACTGTTAGAGGTCGCGTATCCCGAGAAACGGATTTACGTCGTCGGCGGCATCGTCCCCGACTTAGAATTTTTAGGCAAGATGGAGCACGTCGAACCGGACATGTACAAGGAAGCACTCGTTATCGTGCTCGACACGGCCAACCATGAGCGGATCGATGGACCGCACGCTTTGACGGGCAAGACGGTCGTCAAGATCGATCATCACCCTGACGAAGATGCGTACGCGGCACATCAAGTTGTCGACACGACGGTCAGTTCGACGTCGGAGATGATTGCTGAACTTGCCGGGATGTGGGGTCTTGCTCTCGATGAAGCGTCCGCTTTCCTATTATTTGCCGGGATTGTCGGCGACACGGGACGTTTCCAGTTCCGCAACGCGACACCACGCACGTTCGAAGTCGCGGCCAAGCTGATCAACTATGGCATCGATACGAACCGATTGTATCGCCAAATGTACAAGACGAACTTGGCGACATTGCAACTCCAAGGCTACGTGCTTCAAAACGTCAACGTGACGGAAGCCGGAGTCGGCTATGTCAAAATCGATGCGGACGTCCTGCGTACGTTCCATGCGTCACCGGAAGCGGCGTCGTTGCTCGTCAACAGTTTCTCAGGCCTCGAAGGATTGAAGTGCTGGGTCATGTTCGTCGAGAACAAAGATGAGATTCGGGTGCGGATTCGTTCGAAAGGACCGGTCATCAATGATGTGGCGAAGCGCTATCGCGGCGGCGGTCATCCGATGGCAGCCGGTGCCACCATCGATAAATGGGAAGAGATGGACGAGGTGATCGCGGCACTCAACGAAGTCGCGGCACCGTTCACGTTCGAAACTGAAGAGAGCTGACCCGTTGGTCAGCTCTCTTCAGCTTTTGTCCTGATCTTGTGGGATGAACCATGTACCGCGATCGGTCACGTCCTCGACGACGTCGAGTTGGTACTCGGTGATGTAGCGGCGGAGTCGGTCGATAATCTCCGGACTGTCAGCAAAAACGGTCTGGCCATTCTGTAAATTTTCGAGCTTGTCACGTGCGATTTTACCCCGATTAATAATCATCCGGTTTATACCCCCTTTTAGGAGAAGTTTTGTCTATAATTATTGTATCAGACAAGTGCCGAAATGAGTTTGACAATTATGAAAAAAGAAAGGGGGGGTCTTGTGATCCACTTGAATGTACGATCGGCTTTTAGCTTGATGCAGAGCACGATTCGACTTGAACAATATGTCGCACTGATGGCCGAACGGGGGAGCCGGGCCGTCGCGCTCGCTGACGATGCGTTATACGGCTTGCCGCAGTTCGTCCGATTATGCGAACGTTACGCGGTCAAACCTGTCATCGGGTTGCGGACGAAACTGCGGATGGACGGGTTTGACGTGTCGGTCCTCGTCTACGCGCTGACCGAGGAACAGTTACCGGATCTCTATCGCCTCGTCCAGGCCGACGGATTGACCGAGGCGACCGAATTGGCAGTAGTCGTCTTACCGGAGAACTGGAAGACGAACGATCCGGTCCACAGGCGCCGCCTATATAATCATCTGCTCGGTTACGTGAACGAAGAGAAACTATGGCTCGGCTTGCCGGCACCGCAAACGACGGAACATACATTGTTGCTCAGACAACTTCGCGAGATGCGGGATGAACTCGGGACAAAGCTCGTCCCGGCTCCGGAAACGAGTTACATGCGACCGGAAGATTTCGAGGCGTATCGAGCCATCGTCGCCATCGGCGAAGGGGAGCTTATCTCGCAAGAGGATGTGCATCAGAAAGGTAGGTACGTCCGTCTGCCGAGCGAGATGAACGATTGGTTCGAGCCAAACGAACTTGAGGCGCTGGACCGATTCGAGTCCCTTGTGTCCGTCACCCGCTTGCCGCAAGCGACGACATCCATCCCGGAGTTCGAAGGTGCCGTCGACCGGTTGAAACGCCTCGTCGCCGACCGCTTGAAGGCGCTCGATTTGTTCCAAGAAGATTATATCGAGCGGGCCCGTTATGAACTCGACGTCATCGCACGGACGGGGTTCGCCTCTTATTTCCTCATCGTCGAGGATATTGTTCGTTATGCGAAAGAACAAGGAATCGAGGTCGGCCCCGGTCGTGGTTCCGCGGCAGGGTCGCTCGTCAGTTTCGCGCTTCACATCACCGAGGTCGATCCGGTCCGATTCGGTCTCTTGTTCGAACGATTTTTGAATCCGGAACGAATCACGATGCCGGATATCGATTTGGACTTCGAGGATGAACGGCGCGATGAGGTCGTCCGCTACGTGTTGGAGAAGTATGGTGAAAACCATGCGGCTCAAATCGGTACGCTCGCCACGTTCGGTGCGAAAGCGGCGCTGCGGGATGTCGCACGGGCGCTCGGACTGACGCTTGAAGAAGGACAGGCGGCGAGCAAACAAGTGAAAGATGACGGGCTGGCCGGGATTTTGGCCAACCCATCGAAGGTGAAATGGTTTGCCGGCAGTCAAAAACGCTCGCAGCTCTTGAAGATCGCCTCCGAGTTGGAAGGGTTACCGCGTCAAGCCTCGGTCCATGCGGCCGGACTCGTGCTCAGCCGGGAGGAGCTCGATGCAATCACGCCGCTGCAGCCGACGACAGGGGAGCAAGTGACCCAATATAATATGAAGGATCTCGAAGCGCTCGGTCTGTTGAAAATCGATTTGCTCGGTTTGCGCAACTTGACGAGGCTCCGACAGATGGAGGAGTTGATTCGAGAGACGGATGAACTGTTCTCGTTGAAGACGATTCCACTGAACGACGCCAAGACGTTACGTGTGCTCGCTCGCGGTGACACGGATGGGATCTTCCAATTCGAATCGGAAGGGATGAAGCAAGCGCTTCGGCAAGTGAAGCCGACCGAGTTCGAGGATATCGTCGTGACGATGTCGCTCTATCGGCCGGGACCGATGCAGTTCATCGACACGTACGCGAAGCGCAAGCACGGGATGCCGTATCAACCGGTCCATCCCGTCGTCGGTGACATCATGCAGACGACGAACGGGGTGCTCGTTTATCAAGAACAAGTCATGCGCTTATTGCGTGAGCTTGCGGGCTACTCGTATGCCGAGGCCGATTTGATTCGCCGCGCCATCGCCAAAAAAGACGTGGCCGCCATCGATGTCGAGAAGGCTCGATTTTTAGAACGTTCCTCGGCCCGGTTCGATCAAGATTCGATGCGACAAGTGTTTTCGTGGATTGAGAAGTTTGCGGGCTACGGGTTTAACCGTTCCCATGCTGTCGCCTACAGTTTGATCAGTTACCGCTTGGCGTATGTGAAGGCGCACTTTGAACGAATCTTCTATCTCGTGACGTACGATAAGACGAACCAGCTCGTCCGAATGTTGCGAAAAGGGAAAATCCCGGTCTATCCACCCGACGTCCTGCACGGTCAAGCCGGTGCCTTTTTGGAAGGGCCGGGTGTTCGCCTCGGCTTGAAAGCGGTCCAAGGTTTGACGAAGCGCGACGTCGAGCGGTTGATCGAACATCATACCGAGTTCACCGACGTGAAGCATCTGCTCGAACTCATGGGCTGGGGCACGAAAGACCATATGAAACTGCGGCGCTTGCTCGGGGCAGGGGCGTTAGACCGGATGTACCATGGTGATCGGCGGCGTGCCTTTGAGGCGGTCGAGCGGCTTCGTGAAGAGACGGAGACGCATCTGCTCCCGGACGAATTGTCCGCGCTCGGATTGAAACGGTCCGCGCCAATCGAGCCAAGCTGGTCCGAGGAAGAACGTGAGGCGCTCGGAACGTGGATCGTGCATTCGCCACTGACGACGGTCGCGCCGCTCTCGGTCGAGACGGTGACGATTGATGAGGTGCTGCATGGCGAACGTGGATTCATCGTCGTCTACGTGGACGCGATTCGTACGTTTAAGACGAAGAAGAATGAAGAGATGGGTGTCGTCATGGTCGATGACGGTGTCTCACAAGACGAGGTCGTCATCTTCCCGCGTGTGTTCACGCAATTTTCGCGCTCGCTTTACGTCGGGAACGTCCTCTTGCTCGAAGTGCATCCAAACGAGCGGGACGGTCGGCGTCAACTCGTCGTCGAACGGGCAAGGCCGCTCCATGGCCAAGCGCTGTTCGTCCGTCTCCGTCTCGAGTCGTTCGCCGACCTCGAAGAATTGCTCCATACGGCGAAAGGGGATGTGCCGGTCATCTGTCGGTTCTCGGATTCGAAGGAAGTGAAGCAACTTGCCACGGCGTATGCGGTCAATCCGACGGAATCTTTGCTCTTGGCATTGAAACAACGGTTCGGCGAAACGGATGTCGTGTTGAAGCGGGTCGACTCGAAATTGCCCGGTACGAAAACTAGTACCAAGTCATAAAAAGTGGTATAATCTGTTTAATTGGTCTGACCACTTTAGAGAAAATGCCATCCAAAAAGGGAGTTGAACGGTCAGATGCATGGAAAACACGCATCCTCTTTTCACGAAAACATTTCTAAAATCAGAACGTTGATCGTCCAGGCCGCGCTCGAGCCGGGGGATCGTCTCCCGTCAGAACGGGAACTCGCCGAGACGCTTTCCATCAGCCGCGCCTCGGTCCGTGAAGCGTTACGGGCACTCAGCTTCCTAGGGATCGTTGAGACGAGACATGGGGGCGGCACGTTTTTATGCGAGCAAGACCGCCATCGATATATCGAGATTTTGTCTGAGTTCATCGTCACGAAGCAAACAAAAGCGACGGACATTGTCGATATGTTGCGACTGCTCGAACGCTTGGCGTTGACGGAAGTCGAACCGACCCCAGAACGTATCGCGTTGCTTGAAGCGAGCGTACAGACGGATCGTGACTTCCGACAGAACCTCATCTTCGGATTGAAGAACGAACTGTTCATTCGAATTTGGAGCGAAGTGAATCGGTTTTATGACGGAACGGATGCGGGCGACCTGTATACGGAAGACGAACGTAGACGATTGTTGGAGATGTGGCGTGCGGCGGGGATGCCGGAATGAACGAGGGGGAAGCGATGACTGCTTTTTTCAAGAAACCAAAACGATATATGCCATTGCGTCAACGAGAACCGAAAATTGACGCACCACAAGGCTTGATGACGAAATGTCCATCCTGTAAATATATGCATTACACGAAACAGTTAAACGAAAATCATAAAGTGTGTGATTGCGGCTATCATTTCCCGCTCAGTGCAGATGAGCGGATTCACATGTTGGTTGACGGTCAATCGTTTGAAAAATTTGCGGGGCCGCTCGTGAAAGAGAACCCGCTCGATTTTCCAGATTATGAAGATAAATTGAAAAAAGACAGGGAGCGAACTGGGATTGAAGAAGCCATCGTCTGTGGCCGCGCCACGATTGACGGGCTCCCTGTCGTCGTCTGCGTCATGGACGCCCGCTTCCGCATGGGGTCGATGGGCGCATATGTCGGAGAAGCGATCGCTTCAGCCGTCCGGACCGCGACAAAAGAACGTTTGCCGGTCGTCTTGTTTACGGCCTCTGGCGGTGCGCGCATGCAAGAGGGTATGGTCAGCTTGATGCAGATGGCCAACACGTCGATCGCGTTGAAACAACACGATGAAGCCGGCCTATTGTACGTCGCCTACTTGACGCATCCGACGACAGGCGGCGTGTCAGCCAGTTTTGCGATGCTCGGGGACGTGAACGTCGCCGAACCTGGGGCGTTGATCGGCTTTGCCGGACGACGTATCATCGAGCAAACGATTCGTGAGAAATTGCCAGACAACTTCCAAACTGCCGAGTTCTTATTAGAAGCTGGTCAACTGGACGCCGTCGTTCATCGTGAACAGATGCGTTCGTTCTTAAAGAAGATGATCGAGTTACACGGCGGGGAGGTCCATCATGTTTGATCCAATTAAAGAAGTAAACGAACAACTCGGGAAGTTGCGCGAGACGGCGGAGACGAAAGGGATCGACTTATCTCGAGAAATCCGCCACCTCGAAGCGAAGCTTCATCGATTAGAAAAAGACATTTATGGGAATATGAAACCGTGGGATCGCGTACAATTGGCGCGAAACCCGAAACGGCCGACGACGCTCGACTATATCGCCCAGCTGTTTCCGGATTTCATCGAGTTGCATGGTGACCGTCATGGTTATGATGATGCTGCCATTATATCGGGACTGGCCTCACTCGACGGGACGCCGGTGACAATCATCGGCCATCAACGAGGTCGGAACACGAAAGAAAACATGCACCGTAACTTTGGTATGCCGCACCCAGAAGGCTACCGCAAAGCGCTTCGATTTATGAAGCAAGCGGAAAAGTTCAATCGTCCTGTCATCACGTTCATCGACACAAAAGGCGCTTACCCTGGGAAAGCGGCCGAAGAGCGTGGACAAAGCGAGGCGATTGCGCGCAACTTGTTCGAGATGGCAACATTGAAAGTACCGATTATTTCAATCGTCATCGGAGAAGGTGGATCGGGTGGAGCGCTCGGGATTGGTGTGTGTGACCGTCTGCTCATGTTAGAGAACAGCACGTATTCGGTCATTTCACCGGAAGGCGCAGCCGCCCTCTTGTGGAAAGACGCGAAGCTCGCGGAGCGCGCGGCAGAAACGATGAAGATTACAGCACAAGATTTGCTGAATTTAGGGATTGTCGATGAAGTCGTCACCGAGGTGTTCGGTGGGGCTCATATCGATGTGTCATTACAGTCATCACTCTTAAAGCCTGTATTAGCACAACACATGACGGAGTTGCGAGGTCGGACTCAAAATGAGTTGTTGCAAGGGCGGGCCGCCAAATATCATCAAATTGGCACAATTGGCTCGTGAAAACGTTAACAACCGCTTCAGGTTAACGTTCGTTCACTCACGGGTTGACTGTTTTTAAGCACACCCCATGCTTTTTTTTCACATACTTGTGTTGTAAAACAAAGGTCAGACATGGTATTTTATTTTCAGATTTCGTTAAAACACATAAGAGGTGAGTGACGTGAATTTAAAACGTATTGCGGTATTGACAAGTGGGGGAGACGCCCCTGGAATGAACGCTGCAGTCCGTGCCGTGACCCGAAAAGCAATTTTCGAAGGTCTTGAAGTGTACGGTGTGTATAACGGCTATCAAGGTCTAATCGAAGGAGATCTCGTGGAATTGAACCTCGGTTCGGTCGGCGACATCATTCAACGTGGAGGAACATTCTTACGTTCTGCCCGTTGCCCTGAGTTTAGAACGGAAGAAGGCCGTGCGAAAGCGGTCGAGCAATTGAAGAAATTCAACATCGACGCGCTCGTAGTCATTGGTGGAGACGGTTCATACCGTGGAGCCCAAAAATTGACGGAACTTGGTTTCCCGACAATCGGTCTTCCGGGAACAATCGACAACGATATACCCGGTACAGATGCGACAATCGGATTTGACACAGCGCTCAACACGGCGCTTGACGCGATTGATAAAATCCGTGACACTGCGTCTTCGCACGAACGGACGTATGTCATCGAAGTCATGGGCCGTGATGCAGGTGACATCGCACTCTATGCCGGTCTTGCCGGTGGTGCGGAGTCAATCCTCGTCCCAGAACGTCCAGAAGACATGAGTGCGATCGTCGACCGCATCAACCACGGTGTGGCTCGCGGTAAGAAACACTCGATCGTCGTCGTCGCTGAAGGCGCAGGCAGTGCCGAAGAAGTCGGAAAGATGATCGCTGAGAAAACAAACTCAGAGACACGCGTGACGATTCTTGGGCACATCCAACGTGGCGGTTCCCCAACTGCTGCGGACCGTGTGCTTGCTAGCCGCATGGGTGCCTATGCTGTCGATATTTTACTCGAAGGCAAGGCGGGACGTGTCGTCGGCATTCGTGCCGGTAAGATGATGGATCTCGATATCGACGAAGCGCTTGATCATAACAAGCATACGCTCGATATGCAGTTGATTGATCTTTCGAATCAACTTTCGATTTAACGAGTACCAGTGAACTCCACAGAGACGGGATCAGGTCGGACGACCCCCCGTTTTCTGTGTGTAAATGTAATACATCCCCTAGGAGGTTTTTATTTATGCGTAGAACGAAAATTGTATGTACGATTGGACCAGCTTCAGAGAAACGTCTTCCGGAAATGATTGAAGCCGGAATGAACGTCGCACGTCTCAACTTCTCACACGGTGACTATGAAGAGCACGGCGCACGTATCCGCGACATCCGTGAAGCATCAAAAGCTGCCGGCAAAGTTGTAACGGTTCTTCTTGACACGAAAGGTCCTGAAATTCGTACACATACGTTTGAAGAAGGAAAAGCACTCCTCGAAAAAGGTAAAGAAGTCATCATCGTCTCGACAGAAGAAATCGTCGGAACGAAAGACCGTTTCTCGGTCACGTACGAAGGATTGTATGAAGACGTTGAAGTCGGTTCACGCATCATGCTCGACGACGGACTCATCGGTCTCCTTGTCGTTGAGAAACTTCCGAACCGTGACCTTCGTTGCGTCATCGAAAACGAAGGCGTCATCAAGACGAAGAAAGGCGTCAACTTGCCTAACGTCAAAGTGAACCTTCCTGCCCTTACAGACAAAGATATCGCCGACATCGAGTTCGGGATCTCACAAGACATCGATGTCATCGCGGCATCATTCGTCCGTCGTGCATCTGACGTCGTTGAGATTCGTCAACTTCTCGAGCGCAACAACGCTTCACACATCAAAATCTATCCAAAAATCGAGAACCAAGAAGGTGTCGACAACATCGACGAGATCTTGGCGATTTCTGACGGTTTGATGGTCGCTCGTGGTGACCTCGGAATCGAGATCCCGACTGAAGAAGTCACACCAGTTCAAAAAGAATTGATCAAGAAGTGTAACGACCTCGGAAAACCAGTCATCACGGCTACACAAATGCTTGACTCGATGCAACGCAACCCGCGTCCAACACGTGCGGAAGCATCTGACGTTGCCAACGCCATCCTCGATGGTACGGATGCGGTCATGCTTTCAGGTGAGACGGCAGCAGGGGACTATCCAATCGAGTCAGTTCAAATGCAAGCAGCCATCGCTGTTCGTACGGAGCAAATGCTCGACTACAAAAACTTGCTCAAAGATCGTCAGAAGCGCAGTGAGCATACGGTAACGGATGCGATCTCACAAGCGGTTGCCCACACGGCAATCAACTTGAACGCGAAAGCGATCTTGACACCGACACAATCAGGTTACACAGCTGCTCGTACAGCGAAGTATCGCCCAGAGGCGAACATCATCGCGGTCACAGAGTCAGAGCGTGTGGCACGTCAATTGAACCTCGTTTGGGGTGTATACCCAATCGTGGCCGACACGATGCCGAACAACACGGATGAGATGTTGGTCCAAGCGTCAGAAGCAGCTCGTCACGCTGGATTCGTCACAGACGGCGACCTCGTCGTCATCTCGGCAGGTATCCCGGCAGCGACTGCGGGTACGACGAACATGATGAAAGTTCACATCGTCGGTCATGCCCTCGCAAACGGACGCGGAATCGGTGAGCGTGGTCTCGTCGGTGAAGTCGTCATTGCGAACAACGCAGACGAAGCGAACGCGAAAGCGAAAGACGGGATGATCCTCGTCGCACCATTCACAGATAAAGAAATGATGCCAGCAATCGAGAAAGCGGCTGGAATCATCACAGAAGACGGTGGATTGACGAGCCATGCCGGCATCGTTGGACCATCACTCCGCAAGCCGGTCATCGTCGGTGTCGAATCAGCGACATCAACATTCCGCGACGGACAGATGATTTCAATCGACCCACTCACTGGTAAAATCTACAACGCGTAATCGAATGCCAATCGAACCGACCTTTTCATGAGGTCGGTTCTTTTTCCATTCAGAAAGAGAGTGTGTGATGAGTGCTTACTTATTTTTGCTGTTGCTCGTATTGATTGGGGTCATCTCTCATAACCAGTCGGTCATCATCGCTAGCAGCGTTCTATTGATCATTAAAGCGGTCGGATTCGGCGACCAGCTATTCCCGACGCTCGCCTCGAAAGGAATCCATTGGGGTGTGACGATCATTACGATTGCCGTCCTCGTTCCGATTGCGACCGGCGACATCGGTTTCAGGGAATTGTGGAATAGCATTAAAGGTCCAGTCGGCATCATCGCGTTCGCCTCTGGCATCTTCGTCGCGCTCGCCGCCGGACAAGGAGTCCAACTGATGCGGGTCGACCCCGTTGTGACGACGGCACTCCTTGCTGGGACTATCCTAGCCGTCGGTTTCATGAAAGGCGTGCCGGTCGGACCGCTCGTCGGTGCCGGGATTGCCGCCTTGATTTTAGGTGGATTTAGCCTGGTTCAAAAATGGTTCTGACATTTTTTGACGTCTGGATACGCTTACATTTCTTTTTTTCAGTAAATTGTTTATACTAGATAAAGGACAGGGTGGAGCGAGATCGAAACGGATTGGGGAAAGTGTTCGACTTCCCGCCCTTATTCCCTACACAACAGACTGTATGATGCGGTCGATCACTTTTAAAGACTGAGGGGGAGTTATTGATGTCAACGACAAAAGGGTTAGAAGGAATTGTGGCAGCGGCCTCAAAAGTCAGTTCGATTATCGACGGACAATTGACTTATGGAGGATACACAATCGATGATTTGGCGGACCACGCCACGTTTGAAGAGGTTGTTTTCCTATTATGGAACGACCGACTTCCAAAAGCAGATGAATTAACTGAGCTCTCAGAAGCGCTCGTGAAAGAAGCCAAATTACCAGAAGAAGTGATCGCGACGCTCGAGCGGGCGCCGAAGTCGGCCAATGCGATGGCGACGATTCGGACGGCCCTTTCACAGCTCGCGCTTTATGATGAAGAAGCTGAAGATATGAGCACAGAAGCGAACATGCGCAAAGCGATTCGTCTCCAAGCCCAAATCGCGACGGTCGTGACGGCGTTCGCTCGTCTTCGTAAAGGCGAACAACCGGTTGCGCCGAAGCCTGGTCTTTCATATGCGGCCAATTTCCTATACATGTTGAATGGAGAAGAACCGAGCGAAGTCGCCGAGAAGACGATCGACAAGGCGCTCATCCTCCATGCTGACCATGAATTGAACGCGTCGACGTTCACGGCCCGCGTCTGTGTCGCTACTTTGTCTGATATCTATTCAGGCGTGACGGCAGCGATGGGCGCCCTCAAAGGCCCGCTTCACGGCGGTGCCAATGAGGCTGTCATGAAAATGCTCCACGAAATCGGCTCGGTCGACAAAGTCGAAGAGTACGTCCGTGGCAAATTCGAACGCCGTGAGAAAATCATGGGCTTCGGGCACCGTGTCTACAAAGACGGTGACCCGCGAGCGAAACATTTGAAAGAGATGAGCCGCCAATTGACGGCCCAAATCGGCGAGCCGGAATGGTATGAAATGTCTGAGAAGATTGACCATCTCGTCGAGACGGAAAAAGGCTTGAAGCCGAACGTCGATTTCTATTCAGCATCGACGTATTATGCGCTCGGACTCGACGAAGAGTTATTCACACCAATCTTTGCCGTCTCACGCATGTCAGGCTGGATCGCCCACATCCTCGAACAGTATGCGGACAACCGCTTGATTCGTCCTCGCGCCGAGTATGTCGGAGAGACGAACCGGTCTTACGTCCCGGTGAACGAGCGTTAATTGACGCGACACGAGAAGATCGAGTCACAATTTAGACATAAACTTTGGTAAACTAACAATTGACGTAGGTCGGCGCTCGCGTCGGCCTACATAAATGTACTTAGGGGGATTCATTATGTTGACACAAAACGAAAAGATCACAGTTGAGAACGGTGTATTAAACGTACCGAACGTACCGACGATTCCATTTATCATCGGCGATGGAACAGGTCCTGATATTTGGAACGCTTCAGTGCGCGTTTTTGATGCGGCTGTCGAAAAAGCGTACGGTGGCGAGAAGAAAATCGAATGGATGGAAGTGTATGCAGGAGAGAAAGCCTTCAACCAAAAAGGTGAATGGCTTCCAAACGAGACACTCGATGAAATCCGTGAATACTTGATCGCCATCAAAGGTCCATTGACGACACCGGTCGGCGGCGGAATCCGTTCACTCAACGTCGCACTCCGTCAAGAACTTGACTTGTACACGTGCTTGCGTCCGGTCCGTTACTTCACAGGCGTCCCGTCACCGGTCAAGCGCCCAGAAGACACAGACATGGTCATTTTCCGTGAGAACACAGAAGATATCTACGCAGGGATCGAGTACGCGTCAGGTAGCGACGAAGTGAAGAAATTGATCTCATTCTTGAAAGAAGAGATGAACGTCAACAAGATCCGCTTCCCAGAAACGTCTGGTATCGGCATTAAACCAATCTCGTCTGAAGGAACGAAACGCCTTGTTCGTGCGGCTCTCGAGTACGCAATCGCGAACAACCGTAAATCGCTCACGCTCGTCCATAAAGGGAACATCATGAAGTTCACAGAAGGCGCCTTCAAAAACTGGGGTTATGAGCTCGCCGAAGAAGAGTACGGCGACAAAGTCTTCACTTGGGCGCAGTATGACCGCATTAAAGAAGAATCAGGTGAAGCAGCTGCGAACGAAGCGCAATCGAAAGCAGAAGCAGAAGGCAAAATCATCGTAAAAGATTCAATCGCCGATATCTTCTTGCAACAGATTTTGACACGTCCGCGTGAGTTCGACGTCGTCGCGACGATGAACTTGAACGGGGACTACATCTCGGACGCGCTCGCTGCTCAAGTCGGCGGAATCGGGATCGCACCTGGTGCGAACATCAACTACGTGACGGGCCATGCCATCTTCGAAGCAACACACGGCACGGCGCCGAAATATGCAGGGCTCGACAAGGTCAACCCGTCATCGGTCATCTTGTCAGGTGAGATGATGCTCCGTCACATGAACTGGAACGAAGCGGCTGACCTCATCATCAACTCGATGGAGAAGACGATCGCCTCGAAAGTCGTCACATACGATTTCGCCCGTCTGATGGACGGCGCGACTGAAGTGAAGTGTTCAGAGTTTGCAGATGAACTAATCAAAAACATGTAATTCATCAGTTAAACCAAGGGGGAGAGCACAATGATACGTCGCAACAAGATTTCGGTTATCGGTAGCGGATTCACGGGAGCCACGACGGCACTGTATTTGGCTCAAAAAGAGCTCGGCAACGTCGTCCTTCTCGATATTAAAGAGAACGAAAACCCGACGAAAGGGAAAGCGCTCGATATGCAAGAGACGGCGCCGATTCAAGGGTTTGACTCGTGGATCACGGGGACATCGGATTACGCCGACACGGCGGACTCGGATATCGTCGTCATCACGGCGGGAATCGCGCGAAAACCCGGTATGAGCCGGGATGACCTCGTCTCGACGAACGCCAAAGTGATGCGAGCGGTCACGAAAGAAGTGGCCCGTTATTCACCGGATGCGATTTTGATCGTCTTGACGAACCCGGTCGATGCGATGACGTATGCGGCCTTCAAAGAATCCGGCTTCCCGAAAGAGCGCGTGATCGGTCAATCCGGCGTCCTCGATACGGCTCGGTTCCGGACGTTCGTTGCCGCGGAGTTGAACATCTCCGTGAAGGACGTCTCTGGATTCGTGCTCGGTGGGCACGGGGATGACATGGTCCCGCTCATCCGCTACTCGTATGCGGGTGGTATCCCGCTCGAGAAGTTGTTGCCGAGCGACCGCATCGAAGCAATCGTTAACCGGACACGTAAAGGTGGCGGTGAGATCGTTCAGCTACTCGGGAACGGTTCGGCGTATTATGCGCCGGCAGCGGCCATCGTCGAGATGGTCGAAGCGATCCTGAAAGATCAACGACGTATTTTACCGGCCATCGCGTATCTCGATGGTGAATACGGTTTCCACGACTTGTATCTCGGTGTACCGACGATTCTTGGTGCGAACGGGATTGAACGTGTGCTCGAACTTGAATTGACGGAAGACGAAGCAGCCGCGCTCCAGCGCTCGGCTGACTCGGTACGCTCCGTCTTGAACGTCCTTAACTGATTCCTCACCTCGCCTGCATGAGCAGGCGAGGTTTTTTGTAGGCTTGGATTTTGATAGACGCGTGCTACACTGAAAGAAGAACGTGGATTTGTTTTGTTTTTGTAAAGATTTGCTTTGAGATTGGTCTGATGTGTCATTGATTTGTAGAATAGGTAGTGTACATGACTGAACAGATAGATTAGAGGAGGAACTAAGCGTGGCCGAAAAAGTGATTGTTGTCGATGACGAGGTGTCGATTGCGACGTTATTAAAATTCAATTTGGAACAAGCCGGTTTTGAGGTCGAGACGGCGCATGATGGAAAGACCGGACTCGAACTCGCCGAGAAGCAGGACGCGGTGTTGATCGTCCTCGATTTGATGTTGCCTGAGATGGATGGACTCGAGGTCTGCAAGCGACTCCGCCAACAGAAAGTAAACACACCGATTCTTATGTTGACGGCGAAAGACGATGAGTTTGATAAAGTGCTCGGGCTCGAGTTAGGGGCAGACGATTATTTGACGAAACCGTTCAGTCCGCGTGAAGTCGTGGCTCGGGTCAAAGCGATTCTGCGACGCTCGGCCCCACAAGAAGCGCCGGCGATGGACGCGGACGTCATTGAGATTGGCGACGTGAAAATCATCGCTTCGAACTATGAGGTATTCAAGAACGGGGAGCGGCTTGAATTGACCCCGAAAGAGTTCGAACTGTTGGCCTATCTCGCCAAAAACAAAGGCCGTGTCTTGACGCGTGACCAACTCCTATCGGCGATTTGGAATTACGATTTCGTCGGCGATACGCGCATCGTCGACGTCCATATCAGCCACCTTCGAGAAAAGATTGAGCCGGTGACGAAAAAACCGACTTATATTAAAACGATACGCGGTCTCGGCTATAAGATGGAAGAGCCGATGCCCGAATGAAGACGTACCGCTCGCGTTTTTTGACGACGCTCATCCTGCTCGTGACGGGCGTCTTGCTGACCCTCGGGATCGTGCTTGGTCAATTGTTCAAAGACTTCTATTTGGACTCTGAACGCGATCGTTTGAAAGAGGACACTGAGCTCGCCGCCTTGTATTTGGAGGGCGGCGAGCTCGAGGCGATTCAAGACTATGTTCGGCAAATCGATGACGAGAGCAGTTTCGATATTTTGCTCCTCAATCGTCGGATGGAAGTGATCGCTGGGACGCCGTTTCGGGTCGGGTCGTTCGATTTTCGGATGGATGCGGCAACGATTCCGGATGATGGGACGTTCGGGAACGAGACGCGCGAGGATTTGATCCAGTTCACGAAACCGATTGAACTGTCATCGGGTGACACGGTGTATCTCAGTTTCATCCGCTACGTCTCCGATTTAGAAGGTGTTTATGACCGGATTTGGCTGACGATTGCTCTGGCCTTGATTTTCTCGTTCGTCTTGATTCTGTTCGTTTTGCACAATTTGACGAACCAATTCATCCGACCGATTGACGAGGCGACAATCGTGTTACGTGAACTTGCTGACGGGAACTATCGGGCCCGGGTCTACGAGTTGCGTAACGATGAAGAAACGGGCAGCTTGGCCGGGTCGATCAACGTGCTCGCCCGTAACCTCGAGACGATTTCCCTTGGCGAGTCCGTACAGCGGGCCAGACTCGAATCGCTGATCGAGTATATGGGAGCGGGGTTATTGCTTGTCGACGAGCGCGGCATTGTGACGCTCGTTAACCGCTCGTATCGCGACATGTTCCAATACGACGATTTGATGATTGGCCAATTTTATCATGGCATTTTGCCGAGCCCGGACGTCGAGACGTTGATTGAGGACGTCTATTTGACAGAAGAGCCTCACCGCCGCCAATTGTCGATTCGAACTGGATTTAACCAAAAGACGTATATGGTATCGGCCGCGCCGATTTTCAGCGATACAGGCATGTTACGCGGGACGACGCTTCTCTTTAACGATATTTCCGAGTTGAAACGACTCGAGAAGATGCGTAAAGATTTCGTCGCCAACGTCAGCCATGAGTTGAAAACGCCGCTCACGTCGATTCGAGGGTTCAGTGAGACGCTTCTCGATGGGGCGAAAGAAGTACCCGAGTTGCGCGATCAATTTTTGGATATCATTCAAAAAGAAGCGACACGGATGCAAATGCTCGTCGAGGACTTACTCGAGCTATCACGGCTCGAACGTGAAGATTTCCATTTGGACTTCACCCCGGTCCAACTCAATCAGCTCGTCGAGGAAGTCTGTCTCGTGCTGAGTCAGAAGGCGGAAGGGAAATCGATTCAGCTGGAGTCACGTCATGACGGGGAAGTCGTCTTGCAGGCGGACATGAACCGCATGAAACAAGTCATCTTGAACCTTGTCGCCAACGCCATCAACTATTCGCCGGAAGGCAGCCGGGTCGAAATCGCGGTCGAGAAGAGAGCGGACGGGTCTTATTTGATCGTCAAAGATAACGGCATCGGCATCGCGCCGAAAGAAGTGAGCCGAATCTTTGAGCGGTTCTACCGGGTCGATAAAGCACGAAGCCGCAACTCCGGCGGGACCGGTCTCGGCCTCGCCATCGTGAAACATATCATCGATCTTCATCATGCGACGATTCACGTGGATAGTGTCGAAGGCGTTGGGACGACGTTCACGATCAAGTTCCCGCTCGCTTAACATGGAATTCATGTCGGGTTCATACCGGCTTTACAAAGCGATGCTACTCTATAGACGAGACCTCTTCATCATCTCGTGTCCCGGCCGGTGCTCATCTCCACTCGGTCAGGAAGATCGACCCTTTTCTAGTACCTAGAAAAGGGTCTTTTTTTTCGAACGCATGTACCCGTATGATATGATGGAACCAGATAGAATGGAGGTTGACCAATGAATAAACTACTACTTCTTGATGGAAACTCACTTACGTATCGTGCGTTTTTCGCACTGCCTCCGATGACGGATGCGAGCGGCCGAAACACAAACGCCGTGTACGGGTTCACGATGATGCTGTTAAAGCTGATGGAAGATGAACAACCGACGCACTTCGCGGTCGCATTCGATGCGTCGAAGAAGACGTTCCGGCACGACACGTATGCTGACTATAAAGGCGGGCGTCAGAAAACCCCAGGGGAACTCCGTGAACAGTTCCCAATCGTCCGCGAGATTTGCGAGGCGTTCGGGATCAAAGTGCTCGAACTCGACCAGTACGAGGCCGATGACATCATCGGGACACTTGCGAAAAATACCGCGTTCGACCAAGTGACCGTCGTCACCGGAGATAAAGATTTACTACAACTGATTGATGACCGCGTCACCGTCTATTTGACGAAGCGTGGGATCACCGATGTCGAGACGATGGACGCGGCGGCATTTAAAGAGCGCTATGACGGTCTGAACCCGCTCCAAATGATCGATTTAAAAGGCCTGATGGGTGATAAATCCGATAACATCCCGGGCATCCCCGGTGTCGGTGAGAAGACGGCCCTCAAACTGCTCACGGCCTATGGTTCCGTGGAAGGACTGTATGAACATACGCATGAATTAAAAGGGAAACAAAAAGAGAAAGTCGAGGCGAACGAGCGGGAAGCGCTCATGTCGAAACAATTGGCAACGATTTATACCGACGTTCCAATCGAAATCGGCATGGACGAGCTGACGTTCCATCCGTATGACGCCGGTAAAGTGAAACCGCTGTTTATGAGCCTTCAGTTCAAGTCGCTTCTCGGAAAACTGAGCCTCGACGCGTCGAGCGAGGAAGCCGTGGAAGTGCGTGATGTGAACCACATCGGGATCGACGAGCAAGATTTGACGGAAGCGGTCCTCTTCCTCGAACAACTTCGCGACGACTATTTCGAAGAACCGGTCATCGGTGTGGCCATTGCCTCAATAGCCGGGGTGACGGTCGGCGATGCGTCGCTCTTAGACGTACCGGCTGTCCGGGATTGGTTGGCCGACGAGAGCCGGGCCACGATTTGTCTCGATGCGAAGCAGACGATCATTCAATTAAAACGCCATGGCATCTCGCTTCGTGGTTATGACGACTTGCTCGTTGCCGGATACTTGCTCAACCTATCGGGCGGAACGACACTCGATTCGATTGCCGCCCATTTCGAATACGCGTTGCCGGAAGACGAGGCGGTGTACGGAAAAGGGGCAAAACTGCACGTGCCGGAACAAGACGTGCTCGAGCAACATCTCGGGGAGAAGGCGATGGCCATCTTGACGTTGTTCGTGAACGTCAGCAAAGAGCTCGTCCAAAACGAGCAGACGTCGCTCTATGAAGATTTGGAACGTCCGCTCGCCTCGGTGCTCGCGGAGATGGAATGGGCCGGCATCCACGTCGACGTGTCCACACTGAAAGTGATGGAAGACGATTTGCGGGAACGGTTGCTTCAACTCGAGACGGAAATTCACAGTCTCGCGGGTGAGGCGTTCAATATCAATTCACCGAAACAACTCGGCGTCATCCTGTTCGAGAAGTTGGCGTTGCCTCCGGTGAAGAAGACGAAGACCGGCTACTCGACGGCAGCAGACGTGCTCGAGAAACTCGCGCCGCTCCATCCGATCGTCGAACATATCATGCATTACCGTGAACTCGGCAAGTTGCAATCGACATACGTCGAAGGGTTACAAAAAGTCATCAAAGACGACGGGAAGATCCACACCCGCTATACGCAGACATTGACCCAGACCGGACGGTTGTCCTCGGTCAACCCGAACTTACAGAACATCCCGATCCGATTGGAAGAAGGACGTCGGATACGCAAGGCGTTCACCGCGAGCGAGACCGATTGGATGCTGTATGCGGTCGACTACTCGCAAATCGAACTCCGGATCATGGCGCATATGTCCCAAGATGAGAAGATGCTCGAGGCGTTCCTGCATGACGAGGATATCCATACGTCGACGGCGGCCAATGTGTTCCGGGTTGCCAAAGAAGAAGTGACGTCGCTCATGCGTCGTCAAGCGAAAGCGGTCAACTTCGGCATCATCTATGGCATCAGCGACTACGGATTGTCGCAAAACCTCGGCATTAGCCGAAAAGAAGCGCAGACGTTTATCGATACGTACTTCGAACAGTTCCCGGGCGTGAAACGATTCATGGATGCCGCCATCGAGCGGGCACGGGAGCACGGTTACGTCGAGACGATGCTGAAGCGTCGTCGCAATATCCCGGACATCCATTCCCGGAACTTCAACTTGCGTGGTTTCGCGGAACGGACAGCCATCAACACGCCGATTCAAGGGACAGCCGCCGATATCATCAAAAAAGCGATGATTGACGTCGACGTGGCGCTCCGGAAGTCGGGCCTTCGGTCAAAACTATTGCTTCAAGTCCACGATGAGCTCATCTTCGAAGGACCAAAAGAAGAAATGGATGCGCTCGAGACGCTCGTGAAACAAGCGATGGAACATACGATCACCTTGGACGTGCCCCTCCGTGCGGACGGTTCGTTTGGTGAGACATGGTTTGATACGAAATAAGATCGAGAAAGGAAATCGATATGCCAGAATTACCAGAAGTGGAGACGGTCTGTCGCCGATTGCGGCCTTTCGTCTCAGGAAAAACGATTGCAAATGTCGAGGTGATCGACGCGAAAATCATTCGGGGTCACGAACCAGAGATTTGGAAACAACAGTTGCTCGGCGAGATGATTCAAGACGTCGAGCGACGCGGCAAGTTCATTTTATTCAAGTTGACGAACGGCTATCTCGTTTCGCATTTGCGGATGGAAGGAAAATTCTTCCCGCATGACGAAATGGTCATTCCGGTCAAACATACGCATGTCATCTTCACATTCACGGATGGGACGACGCTTCATTACAATGATGTCAGAAAGTTCGGCACGATGGAGCTGAAGACGAATGAAGACTTGTATGTGACACCACCCTTGTCGCTTCTCGCGCTCGAGCCGTTCGACCCGGAAGTGACAGCGGAGACGCTTCACAGTCGTCTGAAGCGGATGAACGTCCGTGCCATCAAGACGGCGCTGCTCGACCAATCGATTTTCGTTGGACTTGGCAATATATACGTCGACGAGACGTTGTTCCGGGCCGGGGTCCATCCGACCCGTCCGGCAGCCACCCTCTCACTTGAAGAAGTCCGACGGGTGCATCAGGAAGCCGTGGCCGTATTGACGGAAGCCATCGAACGAGGCGGGAGCACGATTCGGAGTTATACGAATCCGGACGGGGCGAGCGGGACATACCAAAAGACGCTATACGTGTATGGACAGACCGGGGAGCCATGTAAGCGATGCGGCCAACCGATTGAGAAGATGAAATTGGGCGGACGGGGCACACATTACTGTCCGCACTGCCAACAGTAAGAGGTGGACACGATGTTAAAGATTGGTTTGACAGGTGGAATTGCGACAGGGAAGTCGACCGTATCCAGACTGTTTCGAAAGCAAGGCATCCCGATCATCGATGCCGACAAGATGGCGCGGATCGTCATCGAGCCAGGGGGCAAGGCGTTCGCGGGCGTCCGCGAGGCGTTCCCGCAATGTTTCTCGGGCGATGAGTTGAATCGCCAGGCGCTCGGGCGAGATATTTTTCATGATGACGCCAAACGCCAGTTGCTAAATCAGCTCATGCACCCGGCTATCCGGGAAGAGATGCTTGAGGAGATGCGCGGCTATGAGGCGGCAGGTGAGACGGTCGTCATATTCGACATTCCGCTCTTATTCGAAGGGACGATGCGGGACCTCGTCGACTATACGGTCGTCGTCTATTGCCGTGAAGAGATTCAGTTGATGCGTCTTATGGAGCGTAACGGGTTGACGAAAGATGAAGCACTTGCTCGGATTCATGCGCAAATACCAATCGAGGAGAAGAAGCAACAAGCTGACTTTTTGATTAACAACAACGGTGCGTTAGGCGACTTGACGGCCCAGGTGGTCCGCCTCGTCGAACAATTTGAAGACATGAAAAAAGAAGGCGACTGAGCGCCTTCTTTTTTTGTTCAGTTGAGTGGATCGGCGTCAGGTCTTCCTTTCTTCCACGTATCGAAGATGGCACGCCCATCGCTCGGGTGGCCATTCGAATAGTAAATCGGATAGAGCGAGAAGAAGACGTAATAAAACGAGAAATAGGCGAACTGATACGTATAAATTGTCGGTTCGATCTCCCGCATTAAAATGAATCCATTCACAATCAAAATGCTCGCTACATTGAAAATCGAGCCGCCCGCATACACGATACTACGCGTCAGGCGGTTACTGTACTTCAAGTCGCTGAATTGACACCAGGCGTCATAGAAATAGACGCGATTGAATTGGAGGCGTCCGACTTTAAACAATTTTTTCCCGGTCCCAATCTCCATATCGAGCGAACCCCCAAACAGCTTCGCGAAGAAAAAATGACCGAATTGATGGATAATCGTCACAATTGGCAAAATGATAAAAAACGAAATGATAAACTTGTCTATATCTGTCCAATCAAACATGCTGTCCTAGCTCCTTTCCAAGCTCTACACCAAATTTCCCTCTTTTTCAAATCTGAAACTGTAAAAAAGTGAAAGAAATGTGACGATTCATAGTGAAAACGCTTCCAATTTTCCGTTATAATGATGTCGTAACGCAGAAAAAAGGGGGATTTTACATGGGGACGAAAGTTGCAATCAATGGATTTGGACGAATCGGCAGAATGGTGTTTCGAAAATTGATGCTCGAAGGGCGTCACGACGTGGTCGCCATCAATGCGAGTTATCCGGCGGAGACGCTCGCCCACTTGATTAAGCACGACACGGTCCACGGACCGTTCACACTCACGGTCCGGGCGCATGGGGATGCGCTTGAAGTCGATGGGAAGCGAATCATGCTCGTCTCCGAGCGTGATCCGGAGCGGTTGCCATGGAACGAGCTCGGTGTTGAAATCGTCATCGAGGCGACGGGGAAATTCAATTCTGATATTGGGGCAAAAAAACATTTGACGGCCGGTGCAAAGAAAGTCATTTTGACGGCGCCCGGGAAAGGCGAGCTACGGACGATTGTCATGGGGGTGAATGATCGTGATTATTTACCGGAGCACGATCACGTCATTTCGAACGCCTCATGCACGACGAACTGTCTTGGTCCGGTCGTCAAAGTGCTCGATTCGACGTTCGGGATTGAGACGGGACTCGTCACGACCGTGCATGCGTATACGAACGACCAAAACAATATCGATAATCCGCATAAAGATCTCCGGCGTGCCCGTGCTTGTGGTAGTTCCATTATACCGACTTCGACGGGGGCCGCGAAAGCCATCGGACTCGTCTTACCGGAACTTCAAGGCAAGTTGAATGGGATGGCGTTACGGGTACCGACACCGAACGTCTCACTCGTCGATCTCGTCGTTGAGTTGCGTCGTGACGTGACGGTCGATGAAGTGAACGAGGCGTTCGAGCGTGCGGCTCACGGAGAGATGACGGGTATCCTCGGTGTCTCGAACGAACCGCTCGTCTCAATCGACTTCAACGGTGATGAGCGTTCGTCGATCATCGATGCCGATTCGACGATGGTGCTCGGGGGCAATCACGTCAAAGTACTCGCCTGGTACGACAACGAATGGGGTTATTCGTGCCGTGTCGTCGACCTGTTGGACATGGTCGCGAGCTACCTGCAAATCGGGCAACAAGAAACCCACGTCTGAAAAAATATATTCACAAAAAAATATTTTCAATGAATTGAAACAAATGTCTTGTATCGACGTCCCAAACGCGATACACTCTAACTCGTGAACTTCAATTGGTCTGACAAACGCAACTTAAAGGGTTAGGACCTCTTAGGACTAACTTGCCCCCGTGGTTGTGGGCGATTCAGGCACAAAGTGAGTGATCATCAACTACTTTGAGACCATTGATGTAAAGGGGGATCCACTAATATGGATACTATGGGACGTCACATTATTACAGAACTTTGGGAGTGCAATCCCGACAAATTAAACGATATCGACTACATCGAGCGCTTGTTCGTCGATGCAGCACTTCGTTCGGGCGCTGAAGTCCGCGAAGTCGCTTTCCACAAATTTGCACCACACGGTGTAAGTGGGGTCGTCATCATTTCAGAATCACACTTAACGATTCACAGTTTCCCAGAGCATGGTTACGCATCAGTCGATGTATTCACATGTGGGGACCGAATCGATCCAGCTACAGCCTCGCAGTACATTGCAGAAGGCTTGGAAGCGAAAGTTCGTGAAGATGTGAAACTTGATCGTGGGATGGGACCGATTCGTGTTCCTGAAGCACAAGTTGCAATTAGCAAATAATCAGATTGACCTTTTGAGGCTGGCCGATTTTCGGTCAGCCCTTTTAATTGTTTTGTTAACCGCTTAATTTTGATATGCTTAACCTATATAAATAAGGTGTCGAGGTGGATAATGGGATTACTTGATAAGTTTCAAACACATGTCCAGACGGACGATTTGCATAAAAATGAGGCATTACGGACACGTTACGTGGCGGCATCGCCAAGCGCCGTGCTCACATGGCTCCGCGAACGGATTCAAGCGGAAGGCCAAACGGTTCGCCGCGTCGATGCGGACCGGGGCGAAGTAGCGTTTAATGGAGCCGGATGGGATGCATTGGCGACCATCGTCCAAGTGGACGGCGGACGTACGGCCGTCGATTTCACATTGAACCGTGAACAGATGCTCGGGCCGGATCTCGGTCAAATCGTCACCACATATTATGAGGCGCTATCATTAAAGTTCCCGCTCCGCGCCATCGGGAATCAATCTGTCGAACGATAAGGAGGGCTGAGCATGCGTTGTCCTAAATGTGATCATAATGGAACGAGAGTGCTCGACTCCCGGCCAGTACAAGATTTTTATTCGATTCGACGCCGTCGCGAGTGCGAAGAGTGTGGCTATCGGTTCACCACGTTCGAGACGGTCGAACAGACGCCGCTCATTATCGTCAAAAAAGACGGTAATCGTGAAGAGTTCAGTCGTGAGAAAGTGCTCCGCGGCATCATTCGGGCTTGCGAGAAACGTCCGGTCACGCTGGAGCAACTCGAAGGTGTCGTCACGAAAGTCGAACAACAGTTACGCGCTCTCGGTCAGTCCGAGATTCCGAGTGAGCAAGTCGGGGAGCTCGTCATGAATGAGCTCGCACGGGTCGACGAAGTGGCATACGTCCGTTTCGCGTCCGTCTATCGGCAATTCAAAGATATTTCTGTGTTCTTTAAAGAACTAGAAGATTTAATGAAGCAAGAAAAATCGACCAACTAAACGGGCGGCCTCTGGTCGCCTTTTTTCAGGGGAGACCAACCATGGAAAAAGAACGAATCCTTTACGGTACTGACGAATTGCTGATCATGAGCACCGGGCTCATCGATCGCGAGTCGTATCAGTCGCTGTACCATTTATATCAGCCGGTCATCGGGGTTAAGGCGCTCGCGATGTATCAGACGCTTTGGAGCGAGCTGAAACCCGGCAAGATGAAATCGAACTATATGTCACACAGCGCGCTCTGCGAGATGCTCGACTACTCGATCAACGAGCTGACGGACTGTCTGTTCCGGCTCGAGGCGATCGGTCTCGTCCGGACTTATAAGACGAAAGACGAGCGCTTGACCCAGTACGTATATCAACTGCGCGTCCCGCTCGCGCCCCATACGTTCTTGAACGACGGGCTGTTGTCGAGTTTCCTCTTCTATAAAGTCGGGGAAGTCCGCTTCAAGCAGTTGCAAGGTCGATTCACGATCGACCCGTTGCCGGCCGGAATCATTGAAGTGACGAAAGACTTTAATGAAGTGTTCGACGTCAAAGGGGTCAACCACATGGCGTTCACACAAAAGAACTACGAGAAACCTGACCGCGCCAAGATTGAGATCAACTATACGTTCGATATGGAAATCGTCAAAAAGCTGACGAACTTCCCGGTCGGTTTCTTCACGAAGAAACTTGATGAGACGATCACGAAACTCGCGTACGTCTCACAAATCGATGAAGAGACGATGGCCGAAATGTTGAAGGAGTATTTCGTCCACGAGGCGTATCTCCCGCTCAGCGAGCAAGAGAAGCGCGACGGCTGCCGTCAGATGGTGTTGCAGTTGAAGAAAAAACAGACGCGCCATCGGAAAGTGAAGTCGGATGAGACGGAGAAGGCAGAAATCGGCGACTTGCATGACGTGACGGTCATGGAAGAAGCGCATCCGCATCAATACGTGTCGACGCTTCGGAAGACGCCACAGCTGTCGAAGAGCGACGAGCAGCTCATCATCGACCTCGTCGATACGCTCGGGCTCGCGCCTAGTGTCATCAACGCGTTGTTCTACTACTGTATCGAAGTGAAGAAACAGACCCGGCTCAGTGAGAACTACGTCATGCGCATCGCGACGAGTTGGAAGACGGCAGGTTATTTGAACGCCAAGGACGCCTTGGAGCAAGAAGCGACGCAAGACGCGCTCATCGAGAAGAAACAACAAAAACGAGAGAACGTGCAACAGCGGACAACCGTCGGTTCGCGACGCAAAGACAAGACCGAGATGCCAAAATGGCTCGAGGACGAGGCGAAAGAACAACGGACGTACGATCAAAAACGAAAACAAGAGCTCGAGGCATCGGTCCCAGACGACGCGGAACTCGTCAAGCTGTTGAATGAATTGAAAGAGAAAGGATGAGGGACATGGAACGCATCAATCAAACGCTCGCCCAAATGATGAACCGGAAAGAAGTGCGGGACGCGTACGAATCGATTCGCCGGCGCACCCTCGAACATCCAGAAGTCGTCTCCTTTTTAAAGGCACATCCGGAATTAGATGAGACGGCGGTCGAGGTCGGCTTCACGAAGCTCAGTGAATACGCGGAGCAGATGGACGGGAAGAAACTCATCGAAGAGCAAGCCGTCATCCCAGGCCATCAGCCGATGCTCTATGTCGACCTCGGGCAAATCGCCATTCGCTATGAGGAGACGGTCAAGCATCGTCAAGCGCGACGGCAAAAAGAGATGGACCGGAAGTTCAAGAGTTTATTCTTACCAGAAGAAGTCCGGGAGGCGAGCTTTGAATCGTTCGACTGGTCGGATGACGCCCGTAAAATCGCGCTCCGTGAGTCGATGCGGTTCGTATCAGGGATGAAGACCCGGCAAAAAGTGAACGGCTTATACCTCCACGGCAGCTTCGGCGTCGGGAAGACGTATCTGCTCGCGGCCATCGCCAACGAGTTGAAAGTGGCAGACATCGAGACAATTCTCGTCCACGCCCCGGGATTCGTCTCGGAAGCGAAACGGAAAATCCGGACCGACTCATTCGATTCGTTTTTGACGTCGTTCCAACACGTACCCGTCTTATTGATTGATGACATCGGGGCCGAGGCGATCAGCCCGTGGGTACGGGATGAACTGTTCGGGATTATCTTGCAGTATCGTATGATGCATCGCTTGCCGACGCTTTACAGCTCAAACTTCAGTGGAGAAGAGCTCGAGACCCACTTCTCGATCGACGGCTCGCCACAGAACAAAATGAAGGCGCAGCGGCTCATGCAGCGCATCTCGACGACGACGACACAAATCGAATTAAAAGGTGAGAATCGCCGGCGGTAAAGGGATTGTATTTCTTGAACGAGTTGACTATACTAATAAGCATATAACCGATGCATGGAAGAGGACATGAGACGTCGTAACGGGTTTCAAAGCGAGGGAAGGCTGGTGAGAGCTTCCTAAACACGCCGATCGCCTTACTCCCTCGGAGCACCGTACGGGTCAATCGTGCGGCGATTCACACTCGTTATCGTGTGTTCGAGCCAAGCGGATCGCTTGGGAACGAGGGTGGTACCACGAGAATCAAAGCTCGTCCCTTTCATAGGGATGGGCTTTTTTTATTTATTTTTATATGTAGAGAGGGGAAGTTGACACATGATTCAATTGACATTTCCAGATGGGGCCGTCAAAGAGTTTGAGGCCGGCATCACAGCAGAAGAAGTAGCAGGTTCGATTAGCCCGGGACTCCGTAAAAAAGCGATTGCCGCCAAAATCGACGGCGAGATGATCGATTATCGACGTCCGATTGAACAAGACGGTAAAATCGAGCTCGTCATGCCGGACTCGGAAGAGGGCATCGATTTGATGCGCCACTCGTCGGCCCACTTGATGGCTCAAGCCATCAAACGGTTATATGGAGAAGACGGCAGCATCTACCTCGGGATTGGACCGACGATCGAGAACGGCTTCTATTATGATATCGAGATGGATCGCCGCATCAATGAAGAGGATTTACCGGAAATCGAGAAGATGATGAAACGAATCGTCGACGAGAACTTGGACATCACACGTGAAGTCGTGTCACGCGACGAAGCGCTCGAGCGTTACAAGTCGCTCGGAGACCCGCTCAAAATCGAATTGATTGAAGACATCCCGGCGAGCGAGACGCTCACGATTTACCATCAAGGCGAATTTTTCGACTTGTGCCGTGGGCCGCACGTTCCGTCGACATCGAAGTTGAAAGTGTTCAAGTTGATGAGCGTGGCCGGTGCATACTGGCGCGGCGACTCGGACAACAAGATGCTCCAACGCATTTACGGGACGGCGTTCGCGACGAAAGAACAGCTCGCGGAACACTTGCGCTTGCTAGAAGAAGCGAAAGAGCGCGACCATCGCAAGCTCGGGAAAGAGCTCGACCTCTTCTTCGTGTCGCAAGAAGTCGGTCAAGGCTTGCCGATGTGGCTTCCGAAAGGTGCCTCGATCCGTCGTACGGTCGAACGCTATATCGTCGACAAAGAGCTCGAGCTCGGCTATCAGCACGTCTATACGCCGGTCCTCGGTTCGGTCGACCTGTATAAGACATCGGGTCACTGGGATCACTATCAAGACGATATGTTCCCGAAAATGGAGATGGACAACGAAGAACTCGTCCTTCGTCCGATGAACTGCCCGCACCACATGACGATCTATAAACATGAGCCGCGCTCATACCGCGAGCTCCCGCTTCGCATCGCCGAACTTGGCGGCATGCACCGTTACGAGATGTCTGGGGCGCTCACAGGCCTCCAACGCGTCCGTTACATGGTGTTGAACGACGGGCACACGTTCGTCACGCCGGAGCAGATGAAGCAGGAGTTTAAAGATATCGTCCACTTGATTCAAGAAGTGTACGCCGACTTCGGCATCAAGGATTATCGTTTCCGCTTGTCGTACCGTGACCCGGCCGACAAAGAGAAATATTTCGACAACGACGCGATTTGGGAAACAGCGCAACGTCAGTTGAAAGAGACGATGGACGAACTCGGACTCCCGTATTTCGAAGCGGATGGCGAAGCGGCGTTTTACGGACCGAAGCTTGACGTCCAAGTCCGGACGGCACTCGGCAAAGAGGAGACGTTGTCGACAGTCCAACTCGACTTCTTGCTCCCAGAGCGGTTCGATTTGACGTACACAGGTCCTGATGGAAAAGATCATCGTCCAATCGTCCTCCACCGTGGAGTCGTCTCGACGATGGAACGTTTCGTCGCCTATTTGATTGAAGAGTATAAAGGTGCGTTCCCGACGTGGCTCGCCCCGGTCCAAGTCAAATTGATCCCGGTCTCACACGTCCACGACGAATACGTCGCAGAAGTAAAAGCAGAACTTGTCAAACGAGGTGTCCGTGTTGAAACAGACCTTCGTGATGAGAAACTCGGCTATAAGATTCGGGAAGCACAGATGAAGAAGATTCCGATGACGCTCGTCCTCGGTGATAAAGAACGCGATGAGCGTGCGGTCAACATCCGCCGCTACGGACAACAAGAACAAGTATCGGCCACGCTCGATGAATTCTTGTCGTCGCTCACAGAAGAGATCGCGAACCGTTCACGTTAATCGATCGACCATCCTTCACCGGAAGGGTGGTCGTTTTTTCGGTCTTGAGACGGATGCGGAAGACTTCACAAAACACGTAAGGTAGAAGAAAGGAGTGATTCATTTTGAATTATATGAAACCATTAGTGGCGTTGACGATCGGTTCGGTCGTCGCGACAAGCATGATTCCAAAAGTAAACGCAGAAGCCATCGTCGATGACACGATCGTCACACTCGGCGAATCGTTATCGGCCAGCCAACGGGATTGGGTGCTCGAACGGGTCGAGGCGCCGGCGGGGATTGAACCGATTATCACGACCTCGGCCGACGAAGATAAATATTTAGGGGATGCCGTCCCACAAGCGCAGCGTGGCGGGGGCATGTATTCCTCGGCCCGTATCAAACTGACCGACGGAACCGGCCTCGACATTAAAACTGAAAACGTGACATGGGTAACCGAAGATATGTATGCGAATGCTCTCGTGACGGCTGGCGTCACGGATGCTGATATTTATATCACGTCGCCGATTCGTGTCACCGGGACGTCGGCGTTGACGGGGATCATGAAGGCGTATGATCAGACGTCCGCGGAGACGGGCATCCAGTTGTCCGAGGAGCGGAAAAACTTGGCGCAAGAAGAGCTCGCGGTCACATCTGAAATCGGGAAGACGGTCGGTCAAGAGGACGTGGCCGGACTTATGAACGAGATCAAAGCGGAAATTGCGAACAAGGCACCGGAGACGAACATCGAGATCCGGGATATCGTCATCCAAGTGCTGAATCAAAACAACGTCCAACTGTCTGATACGCAGTTGACGCAATTGACGACGTTGTTCGAGAACATGCAGCAGGCGAACCTGGACTGGGGTGCGATCAGCAACGGGTTACAAGGGGCAGGTCAAGACGTCCAGGCGTTCCTCGAGACAGAAGAAGTCCAAGGTTTCTTCGCCCGTTTGTTTGAAGCGCTCAGCAACTTTTTCAAGTCGTTGACGAATTGAATGGCTTTGAGTACATGACAAATGGTATTGAAAAAAGGGCATCGGCCCTTTTTCAATACCATCGTTTATGAATGTAGTCGCGAGCGGACTCGTGGTCGTCCACAATCTTCAACGTGATTCGGTTCATCTCTTCTAAAAGGTCTGTCAATACCGCTTCGAGCTTGGCATCACTCACCTCATGGTGGCGCATCGTCTCTTGTACAATGTGTTTGATTTGGTCGTGATAATCATGGTCACTCTTCACTTGTTTTCTCCAAGACACGGCCCATCCCTCCTTTTTTATTTTATTCCCTCGGAAAAGGTATTGCGAAACAGCGAAATGACTGTTATCATCATAAAAGTGTGAGCTACCAATTATTCATGCGCGAATTCTTGACATCTTAATCCTATTGGTGTTAAGATGACATAGTGATTAAATACAACAAAGCAGAAGCGCCCGCTTCTCACCTCGTCCGAACAGTTCGGTCAGGTCCATCATGTACGTGAAGCAGTCGAACCTTTCGGTCGGACTGACTCCGAAATGATGTGTGGGCGGGAAACTGCCGACGCTTTTTTTATTGCCATGTTGTCTTATCAATCTAAAACTCGTGCAACCGCACGATGGAGGTGCTAACCATTAGCAAAGAGCTCTTTATCAACGAAAACATTCGTGCCCGTGAAGTTCGCTTAATTGGAGCGGACGGTGCACAACTCGGTGTGCAATCGCGTAATGAAGCATTACGTTTAGCAGAAGAGGCTGAACTCGATCTCGTCTTGGTCGCCGATAAAGCTAACCCACCGGTCGCTAAAATCATGGACTACGGGAAATACCGTTTCGAACTCCAGAAAAAGGAGAAAGAAGCGCGTAAAAACCAAAAAGTCATCCAATTGAAAGAAGTACGCCTCAGTCCGACGATCGAGGAAAACGATTTCCAAACGAAATTGCGTAACGCTCGCAAATTCCTTGAAAATGGTAACAAAGTGAAAGCATCGATCCGTTTCCGCGGACGTGCCATCACACACTCGGAAATCGGCCGACGCGTTATGGAAAAATTGGCGGCGGAATGTGCCGACTTGGCAACAGTTGAGCAAAAGCCGAAGATGGAAGGACGCAGCATGTTCTTAGTGCTGGCTCCGAAGAAAGAAGATTAATCATCGAGTCATAGTGGGGAGGAAATACTCATGCCGAAAATGAAATCGCACCGTGGTGCTTCTAAACGTTTCAAACGTACTGCATCAGGTAAACTCAAGCGTTCACACGCTTACACAAGTCACTTGTTTGGTAACAAATCGACTAAAGCGAAACGTAAGCTCCGTAAGGGTGCTATCGTATCAGCTGGAGACTTCAAACGCATTCGCAACATGATCGCGAAGTAATACAGAAAGAATTTAGGAGGGAAACCATATGCCACGCGTAAAAGGCGGTTATACGACTCGTCAACGTCGTAAAAAGCAAATCAAGCTTGCCAAAGGTTATTTTGGCTCGAAACACATTCTATTTAAAGTAGCAAAACAACAAGTCATGAAGTCACTCATGTACGCTTACCGTGACCGTCGTCAAAAGAAACGTGATTTCCGTCGTCTTTGGATCACACGTATCAATGCGGCAGCACGTACAAACGGCCTCTCATACAGCCGTATGATGCACGGCCTCAAGCTCGCAGGGATCGACATCAACCGTAAGATGCTTGCTGAGCTTGCTGTGACAGATGCACAAGCATTCGCGTCACTTGCTGATACAGCTAAATCAAAATTGAACGCGTAATCGTTCAATCGACAGCGCCGAGACCTTATCTCGGCGCTTTCTTTTTTCTGATAAATTCCTTAGACTTAAGATAAGGAGGACGTCCCATGGATCAATCAGTCTTAGCCATCGTCGCGCTGGCACTCATCGTCTTGAACGTCTACACGTACTTGCAGGCGAAACGCTACACGCTCGGAGAAGGCGATTTCAACGTCTTGTACGCTTATGCCGGCGGTGCGATCGGTGCTCTGTTCGGGCTTCATTTGACGCGTAAAAAGGCGGTTCATGCCCCAAAACGTGTTCAAATACAAGTATTGATTTTGGCAGTCGGCTGGTCTTTAATGATTTTAGTACTGCTTTGAATGGAGAATAGGAGGAGCAACCGGTGAACTGGACAACATTATTTGATCGGCAGCGTGAATTGGATGAGCGGATCAAAGAAGAACATCAACTATCCGGGAACCAATTCGATGAGCGGCTGCTCGCTTTGCTCGTCGAGCTTGGGGAACTCGCCAATGAGACCCGTAGTTTTAAATTTTGGTCAACGAAGGGCCCGTCGCCTCAAGACGTGATCTTAGAAGAGTATGTCGACGGCATTCATTTCTTATTGTCGCTCGGTCTTGCACTCGGGTATGAACGCGATTCGTTCCCGACAGGTAGCTCGTATCTTGACGCGACTGACGCTTTTTTAGACGTGTTCCGCAAAGTGACGAACTTTGGTTTGTCGAAGACGGAACCGATGTACGAGACGCTGATGGCGGCTTATCTCGAACTTGGCTATACGCTCGGCATCAATGAAGAGTTGATGGTGATGGCGTATATGGCAAAAAATGAAAAGAACCATGAGCGACAAAATCAAGGTTACTAATCGAAGCGAAGGAGCGATGCCCCATGAATGAATCATTACATATGTTGAAACGCTTGACGGATGCCACTGGTGTCCCTGGAAATGAAGGAGAAGTCCGCTCACTCATGCGTGAGTATTTAGAACCACACGTCGAAACGTTTGAACAGGACGGACTGGGCAGTCTGTTCGGTCGAGTGACGGGCAACGCGGATGGTCCGCGTGTCATGATTGCCGGTCATATGGACGAAGTCGGTTTCATGGTCACACGCATCGAAGAAGGCGGTTTCCTTCGCTTCCAAGCACTCGGTGGCTGGTGGAACCAAGTCCTGCTCGCTCAGCGCATGGACGTCGTCACACGCTCAGGAGAGAAGATTCCCGGCGTCATCGGTGCCAAACCGCCACACGTCCTTCCGCTCGAGGCACGCAAGAAACCGGTCGAGATCAAAGATATGTTCCTCGATATCGGTGCGACATCGAAAGACCAAGTGGCCGAGTGGGGTATTCGTCCGGGCGATACGGTCGTTCCACATTGTGAGTTCACGGTCATGAAAAATGAAGATTTCTTGATGGCGAAAGCGTGGGATAACCGAATCGGTTGCGCCATCGCCATCGAGGCGGCGAAACGATTGAAAGACGAACAAGTACCAGGTGTCGTCTTCACGGGCGCGACTGTCCAAGAAGAAGTCGGGTTGCGTGGTGCCGTCACGGCCGCCAACTTGGTCAAACCGGACGTCGCCATCGCCGTCGATACGGGGATTCCTGGAGATACGCCAGGGATGACACCGGCTGAAGGATTGTCGAAACTAGGGGAAGGCGTCCAAGTCATCTTCTTTGATGCGACGACCGTCACGAACCCGCGTCTCATCGATTTGATTGTCGAGGTGGCCAAAGAAAACGCCATCAAGTACCAACTGGATTTGACACCGGGCGGCGGGACAGACGCAGGCCGCTTCCATTTGTCAGGAGTCGGGATGCCAGCCATCGCACTCACGGTACCGGTCCGTTATTTGCATACGAATGTCTCGATCATTCACAAAGCAGATTATGAAGCAGCCGTCGATTTGGTCGTAGCGCTCACGAAACGACTCGACCACGAAACGGTTCAATGGTTGAAAGAGGGATAATATGACGAAAATCACGTCTACGAAAAGTGAGACGATCAAACGCTTAAAGCGGTTGATGACGAAAAAAGGCAGACAAGAGTCCGGCCAATTTTTGGTCGAAGGCGAGCATTTGGTCGATGAGGCGATTCGGGCTGGACGCCTCGTTCAGTTGATCATGGGAGAATCGTATTCTCCAAAAGGTTCGTGGCGTCTAGATGAGATGCCTGTCCTCGAATTGTCGGACCATGTGGCCGATCTTCTGTCTGAGACAGAAAAGACGCAAGGCGTCTTCGCTGTCGTCAAGATGGCCCCGGTCGAACGGAAGATGAAGCATGTGCTCGTCCTCGACCGGATTCAAGACCCAGGTAACCTCGGGACGATGATTCGGACAGCGGACGCGGCCGGGTTTGATACGGTCCTGCTCGGCAAAGGAACGGTCGACCCGTTCAATGCCAAAGTCGTCCGAGCGACACAAGGTTCGCTGTTCCACGTGAACGTTCGCTCGGTCGATTTGCTCGAGACGTTGCCAGAATTGAAGAACGAAGGGTTCCATGTATATGGGACCGCGCTCGCGAAAGCGACGTCTTACGAACAAGTCGACTTCAAGGACAAAGTCGCGCTCGTCATCGGCAATGAGGCACAAGGCGTGCATCACGACGTGCTCGACCTATGCGACACTCGCGTCCATATCCCGGTTCTCGGCGACGCCGAATCGTTGAATGCGGCCGTCGCGGCCGGCATTCTCATGTATCGGATCGCGCTACAATAATCTTGTCAGCACCGACGAATCGTGATAGGTTTATAACATCGAATATCATATCGAATAGACGTTGAAAGAGCATAGTAAGCGAACTACCGAACAAGTACAGGGAGCATGGGCCGAGACTGCGAGCCGATGCCGAGGGCGGCGCTGAATTCACTCTCGAGTCGTGTTGGAGACAACACCGGGGTAGCATCCCGATACCGATGCTCTCAAGTGGGCCGACTTCGGCCAAGTAGGGTGGTACCGCGATTATTCGTCCCTTCAGTCATCGACTGAAGGGACTTTTTTTGTAGAGGAGGAAATAAGGATGAAAGAACAGTTAGAGCAATTACAACAAGATGCATTGCACGAGATTCAAGCGGCATCGTCGCAAAAAGAATTGAACGATGTCCGAATCAAATATTTAGGGAAGAAAGGTCCAATGACCGAGGTACTTCGTGGGATGGGGAAACTGTCTCCTGAAGAGCGCCCGGTCGTCGGTGAGTTGGTCAACACGGTCCGCGCGACGATCCAAGACACGTTAGAAGCACGAATCGAGGAAGTAAAGGCAGTCGAACTCGAAGCGAAACTCGCGGCTGAGACAATCGATGTCACACTGCCAGGACGGACGACACTGCCAGGACACACCCATTTGCTCCAACAAATCGTCGATGAGATGGAGGACTTGTTCGTCGGGCTCGGCTATACGATCGCCGAAGGCCCTGAAGTCGAGACGGACCTATACAACTTCGAGATGCTCAACCTTCCGAAAGACCACCCGGCCCGTGATATGCAGGATTCATTCTACATCACGGACGAGACGTTGCTCCGGACGCATACGTCACCGGTTCAGGCCCGGACGATGCTTCAAGCCGATGGGAAGCCGATTCGCATCATCTGTCCGGGTAAAGTGTACCGCCGTGACGAGGACGACGCGACGCACTCACATCAGTTCATGCAAATCGAAGGGCTCGTCGTCGATGAGCATATCTCGATGGCCGATTTGAAAGGCACGCTCGAAGTGTTCGTCAAGCAACTGTTCGGCGAGACGCGTGAGATTCGTCTTCGCCCGAGCTTCTTCCCGTTCACGGAACCGTCGGTCGAAGTGGATATCTCTTGCTTCAAATGCGGTGGTAAAGGCTGCAACGTCTGTAAGGGAACAGGCTGGATCGAGATTCTCGGAGGCGGTATGGTCCATCCACGCGTGCTCGAGATGGCCGAATATGACGCCACGAAGATGTCTGGTTTCGCATTCGGAATCGGAGTCGAGCGGATGGCGATGTTAAAACATGGGGTGGATGATATCCGCCACTTCTATACAAACGACCTACGTTTCATCGAGCAATTCTAAGGGGGATCACACATGTTATTATCGAAAAAATGGTTGAATCAATATATTGATGTATCAGACTTGAGCGGGCAAGAACTCGGTGACTTGATCACGAAAAATGGGATCGAAGTCGAGAGTGTCGTCAGCCGTGCCGAAGGATTGTCAGGGCTCGTCGTCGGTCATGTCCTCGCTTGCGAGAAACATCCGGAGGCGGACAAGTTGAACGTGACGACGGTTGATATCGGTGCGGACAGCCCGGTTCAAATCGTTTGCGGCGCACCGAACGTCGCGGCCGGACAGCACGTCATCGTGGCGACGGTCGGCGCTCGTCTCCCAGGACTCAAAATCAAAAAAGCGAAATTGCGTGGTGTCGAGTCGCAAGGGATGATTTGCTCGCTCGAGGAACTCGGGTTCGAGAAAAAACAAATTCGCGAAGACGAGCAGGACGGCATTCACACGTTCCGCGAACCGGTCGAAGTCGGTGCGGACGTCATTCAATTGTTAGACCTCGACGATGAAGTGATCGAGCTCGGATTGACACCGAACCGCTCGGATTGCTTGAGCCTATACGGAATAATCCATGAAGTCGCGGCCATCCTCGAGCGTCCGTACACGTTACCGACAGCAGATGTGACGACTGATACACCTAATACGGTCAGTGTGCGTCTCGAGACGGACAACTGCCCGTACTATGCGACACGTCGCGTCGACGGCGTCACGATCGGAGATTCACCACAGTGGTTGAAGAACGTATTGATCGCAGAAGGCGTCCGTCCAATCAATAACGTCGTTGACGTGACGAACTACGTCATGCTCGAGCTCGGTCAACCGCTTCATGCGTTCGATACGGCGAAACTCGGTACGACGATTGCCGTTCGTCAAGCACATGACGGCGAAGAAATCATCACGCTCGATGACGTGACGCGCACGCTCGATGCCTCGATGATGGTCATCACGGACGGCGAACAGCCTGTCGCCATCGCCGGCGTCATGGGTGGAGCGAACACCGAAGTCGATGCGACGACGTCGAGCATCATCCTCGAGTCAGCTTACTTCGCACCGGCATCGGTCCGTAAGACGAGCCGGACACTCGGTTTACGCTCGGATTCGAGTGCCCGCTTCGAAAAAGGAGTCGACCCAGAACGATTGCAATTGGCGCTTGACCGTGCGGCCGAACTCATCGTCGAAGTGAGCGGTGGCACGATCAGCGACATCGTTATCGCCGGGGACAAAGACTCGGCGGCGCGAACGATTGACGTCTCAGTCGCATATATCAACCATCGACTCGGGATGGACCTCGAGCAAGCAACGATCGTCCGCATCTTGGAACGTCTCGGTCTCGATGTGACCGGGGACGAGACGTTGACGGTTTACGTACCGTCACGTCGCCCGGACTTGGAGTTGCCGGCTGACATCACAGAAGAAGTAGCGCGTCTCTACGGCTATGACAGTCTTCCGTCGACACTTCCGGCGTCACACTCGAAAGGGTACCTCCCGAAAGAGAACGTGTTGCGTCGTCGCGTCCGTCGTGTCCTCCAAGGCACAGGGCTGTCGCAAGCCATCACCTACTCGCTCACGAGCGTCGGGAACGCCTCACGCTTCACTGGGTCCGACTTGACGCAAGTGAACTTGGCGATGCCGATGAGTGAAGAACGCTCGGTGCTCCGGACGTCGCTCGTCCCAGGTTTGCTTGAGGCGGCTCGTTACAATACGTCGCGTCAACAAGTGAACGTGCGATTGTATGAGACAGGACGCGTCTATGTCGAGCAAGGCGAGACGTTGCCACGTGAAACCGAGCGCGTCGCCGGCGTATTGACGGGACTCTGGTATGACCATCGTTCACAAGGTACGCGTGTACCGGTCGATTATTTCGTCGCCAAAGGAATCGTCGATACACTGTTGCATACGCTACGCATCGAGGCGACATATGAGGCGGCGACGATTGCGGATATGCATCCGGGCCGGACTGCGAACGTCCTCGTTGACGGACATGTCATCGGCTACGTCGGTCAAGTCCATCCGGGAGTGTCGAAAGAAGCGTACGGTTTGAAAGAAGTGTACGTATTCGAACTCGACTTGGACGTATTGAATGAGACGGCCCAACTCGTCTATGAAGACGTGCCGCGTTTCCCGTCGATCTCACGCGACTTGGCGCTCGTCTTGAAGCGGGACATCCCGGCCGGTCAAGTCGAAGCGACGATCAAACAGGCGGCTGGACCGCTCCTGATCGATCTCGCCTTGTTCGATGTGTATGTCGGCGAGAACGTCGGGGACGATGAGAAATCGATCGCCTTCTCGCTCAAGTATCAAGATCCGACCCGTACCCTTCAAGATGAAGAAGTGACGGCGTCATATGAAGCGATCCTTACGGCCGTTCAAGCGGCCCACGGTGCGGAAGTTCGCGCGTAATTCAAAAAGCGGTGTCCATTTTTTAAGTGGACACCGCTTTTTTGTGATTATTGAACTTCAAGAGCCAAGTCGCCGAACTTCGTCCAACCGACGAGGCATGTCACTTTGTACAAGACGAGCGTGATGACGGCTGGAAGGACGACTCCGGTCCCAACGAAGATGAGGAACGCGTCCATTCCTTGCGCAGCAAGGATGTTGAGTGGCGCAATCAACGAGTTGAGCCCGAGTCCAGCGATCTCGTATGGGACTTCGAGTGAGAAGACGAGCGTCGCGATCGGGGCACTGATCATCGCTGCGATGAACGGTGGCATGACGACCCGAGGGTTTTTGACGACGTTCGGGAACTGCACTTTCGGTGTGACGAAGAACGAGGCGACCAAACCGCCTGGATCTGTTTGACGATATGCCATGAGCGTGAAGCCGACGAACTGAGCCGTACATCCAATCAACGCGGCGGCACTGGCGACTGGGTCGAGCTGGAGCGCGATGGCGAGTGCGGCCGATGAAGCCGGAGACATGAGCATGACACTGAAGACGAGCGCGATGACGAGCGATGTCGCGATTGGCGATGTATTGACCGAAGCGGTGATGCTCGCACTGATCGAGTTGATGAGTGGCGTCGTGACGGCGGCTGCACCGACTCCGACGATGCCGCCCCCGAGGACGGCCGTGACTGGGACGACCATCATATCAAATTTCGTTTTCCCGAGGACACGTTTACCTAACCATACCGCAGCCGCTGCCGCGATCAAGGCGCTGATCGGTTGACCGGGCACGAGCACGAGCCCGCTCTCGGTCGCTTGGAGCGCGGCACCACCGACGGTTGCCGCAATCATCGAACTGAACAAAATGAGCGTGTTGCCGCCGAGCTGATAGGCGACACCGGCACCGAGTGCCGGGGCGAGCAATGATTTCGCGACTTGCCCGATCAAGACGAGTGTCTCGATTCCGGCCATCTTCCCAATCGTTTCAATCAAGAGTCCGACCCCGAGCGTGACGAGGACGGCACTAGCCATTCCTGCTGATATTTTGATCATTCGATCCATTGCGTACTGTTTCACTTCCATCATCTCCTCTATGTGTGTCAATCCAATAAAAAAACCTATCCGGATGGGATAGGCGCGTCGGTCATACCATGAGCGCCTCGTCCGAAACCATCGAAACAAGGGCCCAAAAATTCGTCTCGGTCATCGAGTCGATTTTCAGTCCCTCAGTCGAATAATAATCAGTAGGCCGTGTTGCGCATGGGTTTTCATCATTGCCAGCTCCTCCGTTTGTTAAGATTTGTCTAAGAGTAACACGATATTTTTCAATAATCAATATTTTCTGAAAATTTATTTGAAAAAAATAGAAAGCAACCCAAAAAGAAAGACGACCCGATGAAGGGTCGTCTTGTATTAAGACGTGCTGACTGCCAGTGAGCCAACTTGTTGATCGATGAATGCCATCGAGATCGAATTGAAATGATCGGGTTGGTCGACATTGACGACGTGACCCGAGTCAGTGACGACTTGGACCCGAGCCGTCGGTTGATGTTTCGCGGTCCGTTCGACGGCTTCAAGGAACATGTAGTCCTCGTCACCCATAATATAGAGAATCGGTACGTTCGTCTCGATCGAAGAGAAATGGCGAAGCAATGGATTCATATTCTCGGTCATCTTGAACCAGCGGATAAACTCGCGCTGACATAAGTTGGCTGCATCACGGACGAACATCATGCGCGATTTCTTATGACGTTTTTTCGGTAACAAGATCCACGCGAACAGCTGATACAGCCACATGTACGGCACGAAGCTCTGCACGAGACTACCGAGTCGGATCAACAACGTCGAGCGGACGTTGAACTTGACGATGGCCCCACCGAGCACGACCGAAGCGATCCGTTCCGGATGGTGCTCGAACATCGCTTGAATGACGATCGTCCCGAGCGATAGGCCGACCATGTGACCTTTTTCAATCTGTAAGTGGTCCATGACCTCGACGACGTCTTCGACAACGACGTCGAGCGTGTACGCGTTCAGCGGTTGATTCAACGACTGTTCTGCGTTGTAAGAGCCGCCGTGTCCGCGCAGGTCGAGCAAGAGCACGTTATATTTCTTTTTGAACGGCCGAATTTGACGATACCAATGCGACAGACTTCCACCCGCGCCATGGATGAAGATGACCCAAGGGTGGTCGTCGCTTAATGTGTACGTTTTATAATGCAACATGAACGCTATCCTCCAAAAATTTTTAAGTTCATTAAACCCTAAAAACAATATACCATATCTACAAATGTAGGACTATCGTTTCAACTCGCTCAACCGGATCGCTTTTTTCGTGTTGGCGAAGTGAACTTTCGCGATCTCATTCAAACGAGATTGGCCGTAACGGATAATCAATTCGGCCGCGACTTGGTCGACTTTGGCGCCGGCGCCTTTCGGTAACGTGACGCCGAGTGTCGCACTCAACTTGTCCATTTCTTTTAAAAAGAGGGCGCGGGCGAGAATCGAGGCGGCGGCCACGGCGACGTGCAGTCCTTCCGCTTTCGTCGAGAAATAGACATCGTTTTTGACGACCGCCTTTTCAGACCGTAAATGGTTGTAATAGACGTTCTGTTCAGCAAACTGGTCGATTAAAATCGCGTCAGGCGTCGCATCGAGCTTCTTTAATAAGGCCGACAAGGCGGCATTATGGGCGATGGCCGTCATTTTGCCTTGCGTCATCGTCCGTTGCATCTTATTATATGCCGGATTGTGCAACGTCGCTTTCTGATACGTGATGGTGACGTGCAAATCTTTGGCGATGCGGACGATCTCTGTGTCCGATAACAACTTGGAATCTTTGACGCCGAGCTCTTTGACGAGAGCGATTTTCTCTTTTGGCACGTAGGCAGCGACGACGACGAGCGGTCCGAAATAATCACCTTTCCCAACTTCGTCACTCCCGATGACAGACCAATCCGAAAAGCCTTCCGGTAGAACATTTTTTGGAACACTCGGTTCTTTTTTTATGCTCGTTCCCCATTTGGCGGCTTCCGTGTCGGCATCGCGTCCTTGGAACATGACTTTACCCGAATTGTAGACGGTAATCACACACTGAGGTGTCTTGGCGCTAAACCGCGCGTATGGTGGTGGCTTGACCGCATGCATCTGGTAACTCGCAATGAGTTCTTCTTGGGCTGCGGTCGACAATTTGATGACTTGATTGCCCAACGTGAGCACTTCCTTTCTAACTCTAGCAAATCAATCTTACATTTTTTTTAGATATTTTGAAACCAAAGTTTCGCTCTAAACGTATAGACAAGTGAGTAAAGAAAGAAGTGAGGTGAGTCGGAGATGTGGTGGCGCGATGACACGGATGAAGATGAGGCAGAATCTCTCTATAAACATATTCTCGAGCTAGAGGCCCGGATTGCTAAGCTGATCGCCCATCAAGTCAGGGTGCGTCGCCTGCTGATGCAAGAATCGTCGGTCGCGGCGACCGAACAAATCATTGCGTTGCAAGCGGAAGTCGATCATTATTTATCGCTATTGCGACAAGAACGGACGGAAGCGGTCGATCGTTACGATCGCTCTCGTCTCGAACAGACGTTAGGACGTGTGCGGCAGTCGGTCGAGCAACCGACCCGGCCTTTGACGGAATGGGATACGATTGAACAGGCGCTCGCGCTCGAAGTCGAACATTTGCGCCGCGTCCTTTCGTACGAACGACAGCGTCGCGTCGAGGAGGAGTGGTAATGGAATCGTTAGATCAGCTGTATTGGTGGGTACTCATCATCGCCGGTCTCGGTACATTCGTGTACATGATTTTTTCAGATGCGTTCGATATATTTGATGGTTGGTTCAATCCCGCTGTCATCTTATCCTTTTTAGCGCTCGGTGCGGGTATCGGTCTGATTCTGAACGCGCTCGCCCATGTGTCCCCGATGATTGGACTTGCCGTCGCGCTTGTCGGCTCATTCGCGCTCACGACGCTCCTGTACTTATTTGTCCTCTTGCCGTTATCGAACGCGGAAGAATCGATAGGGATGACCGATGAATCGCTCGTCGGACTCGTCGGGCGGTTGACCGTCCCCGTTCCTGAAGGCGGCTACGGTGAAGTACTCGTCGAATCGGTCATCGGTTCGATTTTGAAGACGGCCCAAAGTGTGGACGGCAAGGCGATTCCTAGTGATCGCCGTGTCATCATCATCGAAGTCGAACGAAACATTGCGGTTGTCATGGAATATGACGAACCGACAATCCGAAAGGAGTTTTAACTTATGAGCACAGCCATTTTAGTCAGTATTATCGTCGGGGTGATCTTGCTCGCCTTGATTTTCGTATTCGTCTTGAAATATCGTACAGTCGGACCGGATGAGGCGCTCATCGTCACAGGTAGCTACTTGGGCAAAAAGAACGTCCATAGCGATGCGTCAGGCAATCGCGTGAAGATCATTCGTGGAGGCGGGACGTTCGTCTTGCCGGTGTTCCAGCAGGCAGAACCGCTCAGCCTTCTTTCGAGCAAACTTGAAGTCACGACACCGGAAGTGTATACCGAGCAAGGCGTGCCGGTCATGGCGGACGGAACGGCCATCATCAAAATCGGTGGCTCGATTAGCGAAATCGCCACGGCGGCAGAGCAGTTCCTCGGCAAGCCGAAAATCGAACGCGAGAACGAGGCGAAAGAAGTGCTCGAAGGTCACCTTCGTTCCATCCTCGGTTCAATGACGGTCGAAGAGATTTATAAGAACCGCGACAAGTTCTCACAAGAAGTCCAACGCGTCGCCTCACAAGATTTGGCCAAGATGGGCCTCGTCATCGTCTCGTTCACGATTAAAGACGTCCGCGACAAGAACGGCTATCTCGAATCGCTCGGTAAACCGCGAATCGCGCAAGTGAAACGAGATGCCGATATCGCGACGGCCGAAGCGGACAAAGAGACACGGATCAAACAAGCGGAAGCGATGAAAGATGCGAAGAAAGCGGAACTTGAACGCGCTTCTGAAATCGCCGAAGCCGAGAAAGAGAATCAGCTTCGCATCGCGGCTTATCGCCGCGAGCAAGACGTCGCCAAAGCCCGGGCCGACCAAGCGTATGAACTTGAAGAAGCCCGCGCTAAACAAGAAGTTACGGAGCAACAGATGCAAGTCCAAATCATCGAGCGTCAAAAACAAATCGAGCTCGAAGAGAAAGAGATTATGCGTCGTGAGAAGCAATACGATTCAGAAGTGAAGAAGAAGGCCGATGCCGATCGCTATGCGATCGAACAGTCAGCCGAAGCCGACAAGGCGCGTCAAATCGCCGCAGCCGACGCCGAGAAGTACCGCATCGAAGCGGAAGCGAAAGCCGATGCCGAACGTGTCCGTCTCGCCGGTGTGGCCGAAGCTGATTCGGAACGGGCCAAAGGGGAAGCCGAAGCCGAGATTATCCGCTTGACGGGTCTCGCCGAAGCCGAAGCGAAACAAAAGATCGCCGAAGCGTTCGAACAGTACGGACAGGCTGCCATTCTCGACATGGTCGTCAAGATGCTTCCGGACTATGCGAAACAAATCGCAGCTCCGCTTGGCAATATCGACAAGATCACGGTCGTCGATACGGGCAGCGGCAAAGATGGGGGGGCCGGCAAAGTCACAGGCTACGCTACTGACTTGATGGCTTCACTCCAACAGACGCTCAAAGCGTCATCAGGAATCGACATGAAAGATTTACTCGACAACTTTGCTGGAAAAGGCAACGTCCAACCGAGCGCGAATCGCGAATTGAGCGAATCGACGTTCGCCGCGACGGAAGAGTGAGCCGAGAGCCACAGACAATCGTCTGTGGCTTTTTTGTTTCGTGCGGATTCCTCTAAATTTGATAGGAAAGACTTCAAATTCGATCGGTTTGTGACGATAAGGGAGATGTCAGACCATTAGAGAGAGGAAGTAGCTATTATGAAGAAATCACTCATCATCGGCTTGTTGGCTGCATGTGTGACTTTGTTGCCAGGTTGTCAGTCTGTGATTGACCAGCCCGAAGCAACCGTTGAAACCCGTCAATCGATGGGCGTCGTGTTGTCTGATGTTGGTCTCGGGGACCAATCGTTCAGCGACGCGGCGATGCGCGGCATGGGACAACTCCGTGAGACGGGGGACTGGTTCGTCGATTACCGCGAGCTTGCAGAGACAGAGACATATAAAGCCGGGTTCGAACAGCTCGTCGCCGACGGGCATGATGTCATCATCGGGCTCGGATTCGCTTGTCAAGAAGACTTGGAAGCGGTGGCGGCCGAACATCCGGAGCAACAGTTCGCGTTGATTGACGCGGTATCGACGTTACCGAACGTCATGTCGGTAACGTTCCAAGAGACGGAAGGGAGCGCACTCGCTGGGGCAGTGGCGGGACTTGAGACCGAATCGAACAAAATCGGCTTTATCGGGGGCGTCGACAACGAACTGATTCAAAAGTTCGGGACCGGCTTCGAGCTCGGAGCGAAGAGTGTAAATGAAGACGTGACGATGCTCGTCGATTACGCCAATGATTTTGCTTCACCTGAAATCGGGCGCAAATTGGCGGAAAAGCAGATCGAAGCCGGCGCAGACGTGCTGTACGCGGCTGCCGGGCTGACGGGGGTCGGTGTATTAGAGACGGCTGAGCGCAACGGGGTCAAGGCCATCGGTGTCGATAGTGATCAATCGATGATCGCGCCGGACGCGGTCATCACATCAATGTTGAAACAAGTCGACTTGGCCATCGTCGAGATTGCGGACCGGGTCGAAGAAAAGGCGTTCAACGCCCATGTCGAACTCGGCATCGATCAAGGCGGTGTCGGTTTGGCCGCTATTCGTCGTGTCCAGTGGGATGACGAAGAGACGAAACGGTTCGAAGCGTTTCAGAAACAGTTGATGGAGGGGACGCTGAAATGAGCTTACGGAAACGGTTTATCTTTTCGACCGTCTTCACGGTCTTATTGATTGTCTTGATGATGAGTTACGTCTTATCGACGCTCAACCGTCTGCAGACGTATAATGAGCAGTACGGTACACAGATGATCGAATTGTCTCAGCTCGAGACGTCGCTGTTGCAGGAACAGTCGCTTTGGACATCGCTCGGTGAGCAGATGAGCCAATCGACGCTGACGCAGCTCGAGCGGATCCGGGCGACGAATACGGAGACGTTCACGACATTGAAACAAACGTACCTCATCCCTGAGTTCGCGAATCATCTTGAACGTGCGACGATGAAGTATGAGCGGATTGGAGCCGAAGTCGAGACGGCCGAGGCTGGCGGGATCGCGGCCCGGATTCAAGCGGCGAAGCTCGAAGGCGTATTGAACGACGTGAACACGCTCCTCTTGAAAAATGGAACGTTCTATGAGGCGTTGCAGGCCGAGGCGGCGAGCGAGACGAAGCGTCTCTTGCTCGTGTCGGTATTGTTGACGGTCTTCGTTATCGGAGCGCTCAGTGTATACAATTTCTTCTTTGCCCGCTCGATCACCCATCCGCTCGAACGGAATGTCGAGGCGGCGGAAGCGATCGCGGCCGGTCGATTGATCACGTTGCCGGATTCGACGCGACGTGATGAAATCGGACGCTTAGAACGAGCGATGCGAGAGATGACAATGTCGCTGCAGACGGTCATCGGTTCCATCCGTGTCACGTCGATGAAAGTGAACGATATGACGGAGACGGCGGCCGCAGAGAACGAGTCCGTGGTCAGCACGACATCGAACATCACGAACGCCGTCGATGAGATGGCAAACGGGGCGCAGTCGATTGCGACCGAACTGCAAGAGACGCTCGAATCGGTCGGTATCATGGCGACTTCATTCGAGACGAGTTTGAACCAGACGAAGCAGACGACCGAACAGACGACTGAGATGACGCGCGAAGTCGCGGCCGGCATCGAGACGTTGACGGACCAGGAAGCGATTTTAGAGCGTTCGAGCAAACGCAACGCATCGCTCGTCAATCGGATGGACGACTTCGCCCGGAAGACGGAAGAAATCGAGAAGATGGCGAAGCTCGTGGAAGATGTCGCCGCCCAGACGAACTTGCTCGCCTTGAACGCGGCCATCGAGGCCGCACGGGCCGGAGAGGCCGGACGAGGGTTTGCCGTCGTCGCCAGCGAAGTGAAGAAGTTGGCCGAGGAAAGCAACGTGGCGACACGCTCCATCTTTGGCGTCGTCCAGACGATTCGAGACGAAGTCGGCCGTTTGACGGATATGGTCGAAGAGTCGAGTCGGGAACAGACGGCACAGCTCGAGGCGTTCGGGTTGACGAAACAAGCGTTCAACCGGATCCATGACCGTACCGACGATGTCGCCTCGTTCGTCAGCACGATCGAACGTGAGATGGTCGCGTCAAGTTCGGAAGTGACGAACGTCTTGAAACGGGTCGAGGAAGTGAGCGGCGTCACCGAAGAACTTGCGGCAGGGAACGAGGAAGTCGCAGCCTCGATGAAAGAACAGCAGGCGAGCTTCGATCAGATTTTCGCCTTGATGCAAGAATTAGAAGGACAGGCTGCGGCACTCGCGAGCCAAGTCCAACATTTTGAAGAGCACTGAGACAAGTTTCGGCTTGTCTCTTTTTTTGTCGTCTCGCTGTTTATGGGAAGCGCATGCTTTCGTCCAGTAGGCGCTTGAAAAACGATGAGTTCGGCTCGAGCACATGTGACAACGTTTCTTCATACTATAGAAAAGACTCGCTCGAGGAGGGGACGTATGGAAAAGTGGAAGCGATATGTCGTCGTGCTGCTGATCGGACTGTTTATCGGGGTGGGCTATATGTTTTATTCGAAAGAGCCGGAGACGCCGATGGTCGAACAGTTCGTCGTGACACCCGAACCGGAAGCTGAACCGAATGTCACGACCGAAGTCGTCGTCTACGTGACCGGGGCGGTCGAGGCACCGGATATGTACACGATGCCTAACGGGGCTCGTGTCGGTGACGTACTGTCACTCGCCGTCTTGACGGATGAGGCTGATCCTGAGCAATTGAACTTGGCCCAACTGCTCGTCGACGGGACGAAAGTGACGGTCCCGAAAAAAGGCGAGACACTTGTGAGTCAACCGAATGAAGACGCGTCCGGCGGGACGAACGGGGTCCATGTCAACAGTGCGACGAAAGAAGAGCTGATGACCGTACCGGGAATCGGTCCGGCCAAAGCCGAAGCCATCCTCAACCACTTGAAACAGAACGGCCCGTTCAAGTCATACGAAGACATCGGTGACGTCAAAGGGTTCGGTGAGAAGACGTTAGAGAGCATGAAAGGTTATTTATTGGTCCCGTGACATGCCACTCTATCCCTTATTGCCCATCAGCCTCCTGATCGCGTGGACGCACGGGTCGGCCGTCCTAGGCACCCTGATCGCCGTCGGGACCGTTTTGACGTGGCGCGGTCAATCTGTCTACACCCATCTTGGTGCCGGGCTGCTCGTGCTCGTCGTGCTAATGCGTCCAGACGTCACAGCGATACCGGCCGAAGGTCCACATGTGTTCTCGGTCGAGAGCCGACGAGACAACGGGCTGTCGGTCCGGCTGTACGGACAGATTGCCGGGACCGAAGGCGTGTTGACCGGACGAGACATCGCGCTCGGCCGCCCGGGCGAAACGTGTCTTGTCACGTTCACGGATACCCCATTCGCACCATTACGCAATACGGGCGGGTTCGATGAGGCGTCCTGGGCGCTCGGTGCCGGGCTTACGTTCAAAGGGAGCGACGTATCGATCGAGGCGTGTCGTCCGAGTGTAGGATTGAATGGCCGCCTGCTCCGCTGGAAAGAGCGACAGCTGACGAGAATCGAGACGACGTACCGGACGGACGTGGCGCTCTATATGGAGGCGCTCCTATTCGGGGAAAGCCGCATGCTCGATGAAGAGACGTCATTCTCTTATCGAGTGACCGGATTGTTACATCTGCTCGTCATCTCAGGGTCGCATATCGCCCTCCTCGTCTTGGCGTTCTGGTGGTTGCTGCGCGGTTTGCCGTTCCGTCGCGAGACGAAGACGCAACTCATCATCACCGTGGTCACGCTGTTCGGTTGGATGACGGGGTTTTCGCCCCCGGTCGCACGGGCCGTGCTCGTCGCCGACTTGTTGCTCGGGTTGTCGCTGTTCGGGATTCACGTCCGCGACCCGATTCGGCTACTGAGTTGGTGTGGCGCGATGTTGCTCGCGATGCAACCGTATTTGTTATGGAACTTGGGGTTTCAATTGACGATCGTGATGACGTTGTTCTTGCTCGTGACGCGGTCGATTTGGCATGGACCGTTCGGCTTGGCCGTCTATGCGCAATGGTTCGGTCTCATCTTCCTATGGCCCGTGCAATCGATTCTATCCATATTGGCACCGGTCTATAACGTGCTCGTCGGATTGTTGATCGCTTGGGTCATCATCCCGATCGCGTTTCTCACGTACATCGTGCCGGCGGCCGAACCGTTGTTGCACCCGGTCCTCGACGGTTTGAATGGGACGTTCCAATTGCATCATGACTGGCAACCTTGGCTCCCGTTGCATGAGTTCACGTTTTGGCACGCTGTGGCGCTCGCTATCGGATTATGGGGCGGGTTAATCTTACTCGAATGGAAGCGGTGGACGGGGTGGGCGTTGGCGCTCGGCTCCCTATTCTTCCTGCACGTCACGTTGGAATGGGCCGAGCAGCCCCGTGTCACGTTTTTAGATGTCGGACAAGGCGATGCCATCGTCGTCGAATATGGCGAGGTGACCGGGGTCATCGACGTCGGCGGGGTGTATCAAGACCCGAACGAACAAAAGCGTTCCACATACGACCCGGGAGCGGACGTCGTCGCCCCGTATATATGGAAGCGCGGGGAACGTCGTCTCGATTTCTTACTGCTCACCCATGCCGACCATGACCATATTGGAGGACTGACCGGGCTGCTCGAGGCGATGCCCGTCGAGGAAGTATGGCTCTCGGCGGAAGTGGCGGACCGTGACAAGCGGGACGAATTGTTGGCCGTTCTGGCCGAGTATGACGTCCCGGTTCGTCTCTTGTCGGCCGGAGACCGGCCGTATCCGTGGATGTGGGTCGTCGCGCCGCACGGGTCAGGCGAGGATGAGAATGCGAACTCGGTATCGCTGTTCATGAAAGTCGGGGCCCTGTCGTATTTATTGACCGGAGATTTACCGGACACGAGGGAAGGGAGCATCCCGACCGTCGATGTCGATGTGTTCAAGCTCGGACATCACGGGGCAGAGTCGTCTTCGAGTCGTGAGTTGATTGAACGGGTCGACCCCGAATGGATCGTCGTCAGCGTCGGGGCGAACAATCGCTACGGGCACCCGCACCCCGACACGCTTGAACGAATCGAGGGCAGACGGTTATTACGGACGGACGAAGATGGGATGGTCGTCTGTGAAGGAAATCGCTGTCGCGGGATTGTAACGAGGGCGGTCACTCCATGAAATCTATGATAAACTAAAAAAGCGATTGCTCCCCCGGGGCAATCGCTTTCTGACTGACTTATAGGCTCAAGAACTTGATGAGGACACCAATCGCGAAGATGGTGAAGAAAAAGCCGAACGGGACGATGAAGCCGATTGCTGAATCGATGGCATCGTTACGTTTGCATTGTACGTCGTTCTCGAACGGGTTTTCGCTTTGTGGGCGAACAGAGTTAATATGCATAGTGAGTCCCTCCTTGAAATGGTTCCGTCCTAAGTATAGCGAATCACCGAAGGATAATCTATGTTTAGATAAGAATAAATTGTGAAAGTGGTGTGTGTTTTGAATGAACCGTGGCTGCATAACGGAAAGTTGTCAAACGTGTACGTCCTGTTTGGGACAGAGAAATATTTGCTAGAGACGTGGGAACGGGCGATTATCAAAGCTGCCAACCCGTCTGGTGATCAATTTGATGTGATGCAGCTCGATTTACACGAGACGTCCCTCGACACGGCGCTCGATGAAGCAGAGACGGTACCATTTTTCAGCGAATATCGGACCGTCATCGTCAAACATGCCCAGTTTTTGACGGGGGCGAAAGAGAAACAGAAACAAAACGTTGAGCGCTTGACGGAATACGTGTTACAACCGGCGCCTTACTCCGTGCTCGTCTTTGTCATCGAAGCAGAAAAACTCGATGAACGAAAAAAAGTCGTCAAACGCCTGAAAGAACGGGCCATCGTGCTCGAAGCGAAAAAACCGAGCCAGTCCGAACTGATGCGTTACGTCGGCGACGAATTAAATCGTCGCAGCCAAAAGATGGAGCGGGCAACCGTCGAGCGGCTGTTGTTCCTCTGTCAGGACGATTGGGGAAAACTCGTGCGCGAGCTTGAAAAATTACAACTGTATGCGAGCGACGGGGCCGACATCCCGATCGAAATCGTCAACGATCTGGTCCCGCGGACACTCGAGGATAACGTGTTCCAGCTGTCCGAATTTTTAGTGGCCCGTCGCGCGGATGCGGCACTTCGGCTCGTCCGGGATTTGGAGAAGCAAGGACAGGAGTTGATTGGTCTGTTGTCGCTCCTCGCCCGACAGTATCGGAATATGTATCTCGCCAAACAGTTGACCGAGAAGGGGTATGGCGAGAAACAAATCGCCTCGAAAATCGGGGCGCACCCGTACACGGTAAAACTCGCCTCACAAGCGAGTCGGAATTTCTCGGAGGCCCAGCTCGGCCGTTCGCTGACGTTGATCGCTGACGCGGACGAGGCGATGAAGACGGGACGGGGCGACAAACAAGTCGTCTTCGATACGCTCGTCTGCCAATTGACATTACTGTGAGGTGAAGACATGGGATTACAGGAAGTGAGACTAGAAGACGTGATTCCGCTCCGGCATGACGTGTTACGTCCGGGGCAGGCGGTCGAGGCGTGTTATTTTGAAGGGGATGACGCCGAGACGACACGGCACTACGCGTGGGTCGAAGATGGGCGCGTGTTGTCGATCGCGACCGTCCTGCGCCAAGAACGTGAGTTTTCTGGTGAACGCGCGCCGCTTCAACTGCGAGGCATGGCGACCGCAAAAGACGTCGCTGGTACCGGAATCGGTTCGGCCTTCTTGCAGGCGCTCCACCGCGAGCTCGACGACTCTTGGTGGTGCAACGCCCGAGCCATTGCCGTCCGGTTTTATGAACGGAACGGATTAGTGACGGTCGGGGACGCGTTCGACATTCCAGGGATCGGACCCCATTACGTGATGAAATACGAAAAAACAGCCGGCTCCTAATGGAGGCGGCTGTTTCGTTTTAGTCTCTAATTAGAGAGCTGCGATGCGAGCTGCGAGACGTGATTTGTCACGACCTGCTTTGTTTTGGTGGATAAGACCTTTTGCTGCAGCCTTGTCGATTTTCTTAGTAGCGAGGACGAAAGCTTCTTGAGCAGCTTCTTTGTTACCTTCTACAACGAGAGTATCAACACGTTTTACTGCTGTACGCATTGCTGCTTTCTCTTGCGAGTTCGCTACGCGACGCTTTTCAGAAGTTTTTGCACGTTTGATTGCTGATTTGATATTTGCCATGTTATTTCACCTCCTGAAACAAGAAAGTGTATGTTCTCATTACTTCAAGTAATCATTCAACAGAACAAGCACAATTGTAGCAAACGGTTATTCGAAAAGCAACCACTTGATGATTATTCTGAAAACTATATGTGGTATTGTTGTAGTAGGTCGTACACATTAACTTAGGATTTTGATATAATGACACGGTATGCATGAGAAGGATAGGTGAACCCATATATGAATAAACAAGAATTAGAGAATCGTCAGAAGAGAATACGAAACTTTTCCATCATCGCCCACATCGACCATGGGAAGTCGACGCTTGCTGACCGGATTCTCGAGAGAACTGGTGCGCTCACAGCGCGTGAAATGAAAGAACAGACGCTTGACGCGATGGATCTCGAACGGGAACGTGGGATCACGATCAAGTTGAACGCCGTTAAATTGAACTATACCGCAAAAGATGGTGAAGAGTACATCCTTCACTTAATCGATACACCGGGACACGTCGACTTCACATATGAAGTCTCGCGCTCGCTCGCAGCCTGTGAAGGGGCTGTCCTTGTCGTCGATGCCGCGCAAGGGATCGAAGCCCAGACGCTCGCGAACGTCTATCTCGCCCTCGATAACGACCTCGAGATCATCCCGGTCATCAACAAAATCGATTTGCCATCGGCTGACGTCGAACGCGTCCGTCAAGAGATCGAAGACGTGATTGGACTCGATGCGAGTGACGCTGTGCCGGCTTCTGCCAAGGCGGGAATCGGGATTGAAGAGATTCTCGAACAAGTTGTCGAACTCGTTCCGCCGCCGACGGGTGATCCGTCGGCACCGCTCCAGGCGCTCATCTTCGATTCGTACTATGACGCCTACCGTGGCGTCGTCGCCTCGATTCGAATCGTCAACGGTTCGGTCAAGGTCGGGGACAAGGTCCAAATGATGTCGACCGGTAAATCGTTCGACGTGACGGATCTCGGCGTCTCGACGCCGAAACCGGTCTCGGTCAAGGAGTTGAACGTCGGAGATGTTGGTACGCTATCGGCGTCCATCAAGACGGTCGGCGACGTTCGTGTCGGTGATACGATCACGCTCGCTAAAAACCCATCGACGGAACAGCTACCGGGTTACCGGAAGATGAACCCGATGGTGTATTGTGGCCTGTATCCAATCGATGCCGCCAAATATAACGATTTGCGCGAAGCGCTCGAGCGGCTCCAATTGTCGGATGCGGCACTCGAATTCGAACCGGAGACGTCACAAGCACTCGGCTTTGGCTTCCGCAGCGGATTCCTCGGCATGCTCCACATGGAAATCATTCAAGAGCGAATCGAGCGTGAGTTCGGGATCGACTTGATCACGACGGCACCGTCGGTAATCTATCACGTCACGACGACGGCGGGTGACGTCATCCATGTCGATAACCCGTCGAAAATGCCGGAACAACAAAAAGTCGAGTCGATTGAAGAGCCTTATGTCAAAGCGGCCATCATGACACCGAACGACTATGTCGGGGCCATCATGGAGCTTTGTCAGAAGAAGCGCGGCAGTTTCATCGATATGCAGTATATCGATACGACACGCGTCAAAATCACGTACGACATCCCGCTCAGTGAAATCGTCTACGATTTCTTCGATCAGTTGAAGTCGAGCACGAAAGGATACGCCTCGCTCGATTACGATTTGATTGGGTATCGCCCGTCACGCCTCGTCAAGATGGATATCCTCCTCAACAACGAACTCGTCGATGCGCTCAGCTTCATCGTTCACCGCGATTTCGCCTACGAACGAGGCAAGGTCATCGTCGAGAAATTGAAGGCGCTCATCCCACGGATGCAGTTCGAAGTGCCGATTCAAGCAGCGGTCGGAACGAAGATCGTGGCCCGCTCGACGATCAAGGCGCTCCGTAAGAACGTCCTCGCTAAATGTTACGGCGGTGACATCTCGCGGAAACGTAAATTGCTCGAGAAACAAAAAGAAGGTAAAAAGCGCATGAAGATGGTTGGTTCCGTCGAAGTGCCACAAGAAGCGTTCATGTCCGTCTTGTCGATGGACGAAGAATAATCATTCGCCCTTATCTCCGGATAAGGGCGATTTTTGTCATTTGGCAGGATTCGGCACGTCGGGTACGGAATAGTACGTACTTACAGATAAAAAGAGGAGGAGTGGCGGTGGTCTATAATTTTTCAGCAGGGCCGGGCGTATTGCCGGAACCTGTCTTACGTGAAGTGCAAGCCGAGTTTCTGTCTTATAAACAAGGGGTGTCCATCGTCGAGATGAGCCACCGCTCGGATACGTTCGGGACGATCGTCGAGCAGCTCGAGACGAGACTGCGGCGGTTGATGCACATTCCTGACGACTACGCCGTCCTGTTCCTTCAAGGGGGAGCGACGCTTCAATTTTCGATGGTGCCGATGAATCTTCGCGAAACGGGTCGTTTCGCCTATCTCGACAGCGGGATTTGGTCGAAGAAGGCGATTGCTGATGCGAAACACTTCGGTGACGTCATCGTCGCGGGCAGTTCAGCCGCATCGAACTATGGCACAATCCCGGATTGGCCGGAACATATACAGGACGTCGATTATCTTCATGTGACGTTGAACAATACGATTGAAGGGACGCGCTATACGAAGCTCCCAGACACGGACGTCCCGCTCGTCGCCGACGTCTCATCGAACATCTTGGCGGAAGCGATCGATGTGCAGCGCTATGGTTTGTTATACGCCGGTGCGCAAAAAAATATCGGACCGGCCGGATTGACGCTCGTGATCATCCGTCGCGATTTAATCACCGAACGCGATTTGCCGTCGTATCTTGCCTACAGCAAGCACGTCGATACGCTCCTCAATACCCCGTCGACGTTCAGTCTGTATGTCGCTGAGCGGGTCCTCGCCTGGGTCGAGACCGAAGGCGGCGTCGAGGAGATGGAACGTCGTAACGAAAAGAAGAGCAAGCTGTTGTATGACGCATTGGATACGTCACCATTGTTTTACGCCCTCGTGTCCGGCAAGAATCGGTCGTTGACGAACATCCCGTTCACGACCGGAGATGACGCGACGGATGAAGCGTTCCGGCAGTTCGCCGAGACGCGCGGGTTGATCGAACTCGGGGGTCATCGGTCGGTCGGCGGCCTGCGAGCGAGTCTATACAACGCCATGCCGCTCGAAGGCGTGACACGTCTCATCGATGTGATGCATGAGTTTGAACAGGAGGGACAAGATGTTTCATATAAAAACGTATAATCAAATCGCCAAGGACGGGCTAAGACGCTTCGAACCGAGCGAGTATGCCGTCAATGACGCGGAGCAAGCCGATGCCTGGGTCATTCGGAGTCACGATGTCCACGACGCGGACATCCCGCCGTACTTGCTCGCCATCGCTCGGGCCGGCGCCGGCGTGAACAATATCCCGCTCGAACGACTGGCCCGGCAAGGGGTCGTCGTCTTCCATACACCGGGTGCGAATGCCAACGCCGTCAAGGAACTCGTGCTCGCCAGCATGCTACTATCGGTCCGACCGATTTTAGAAGGGGCGAACTGGGTCAACGGACATGCGTTCGCCGATCAGGCGTCGCTCGAACAAGCGATGGAAGATGAGAAACGGCGCTTCGTCGGTTCTGAGCTGAGAGGTAAACGAGTCGGGATTATCGGTCTCGGTGCGATCGGTGCATCGCTCGCCAACGATTTGCTTCACCTCGGCATCGACGTCATCGGCTATGACCCGCACTTGTCGGTCGACGCGGCCTGGAACATCTCGCAACAAGTGAAGCGAGCCAAGCAGTTGAGCGAATTGCTCGCCGACGTCGATATCCTGTCGATTCATATGCCGCTCACGGATGACACGCGTCATATGATTGACGCGACGTGGTTCAAACAGATGAAACCGGGCGCCACCGTCTTGAATTTTGCCCGCGGTGAGCTCGTGAACGATTCTGATTTACTCGAGGCGCTCGATGAGAACGTCGCCACATACATCACCGATTTTCCGAAACAAGTGCTGCTCGGACATCCGCAAGTCGTCGCCTTCCCGCATCTCGGGGCATCGACGCACGAGTCTGAGGTGAACTGTGCGATCCAAGCCGTCGATACGCTCAAACTGTACTTAGAGACCGGTAACATTCGTAACTCGGCCAATTTCCCGAACGCGGAACTCCCATATGTCGGGAAGCGGCGTTTGGCGGTGCTCCATTTGAACGTCCCGAATATGGTCGGTCAAATCGCGAGCCGGCTCGCCGAGAACGGCATCAATATCGATAACATGGTCAACCGGAGCCGCAACGACGTGGCCTATACGTTGATCGACATCGATAACCATAAACATGAGGCGTTATCTGTGCACGCCCTATATGACATCGAGGGCGTCATGCGCGTCCGCGAATTTTAAGGAGGAATGACCATGGTCGTATTCAAACCGTTTGCCCCCTATATGCCAACCCATCCCGAGAACGTCGCCGCCGACCCGTACGATATCGTCAGCGTCGAACAGGCACGTGAGGACGTCGAACGGCGTCCCGATTCGTTCCTTGCGGTCGATAAGCCGGAACTATTCACGGCGGACATGCCGCTCGAGACATGGGGACGACGAGCCCGTCATGAGCTCGAACGGCTTTACGAGAGCGAGTTGACCGAGCGGACCCACGGATTTTATGTTTACCGGCTCACCGATCAAGGGCGTGTCCAGACAGGGCTCGTCGCCACATTCTCGGTGACCGATTATGAGTCCGGTCGCATCAAGATTCATGAGCACACCCGTGCCGCGAAAGAACGCGAACGCGTCGAGCACGTCTCGGCGACGAAAGCGCACACAGGCCCGATTTTGATGAGCCACGCGCCGGACGAAGGGTTGCGTCGCATCTTGGACGACGCGACGACAGGAGACGCGTTGTTCGCCTTCACGGACAGTGAAGGTGTCGTCCATGAAGGCTATGCCGTGCCATCCAAGCATCAAGCACGCGTCATCATGCTCGGGGCCAGCATTCCGGCCATCTATATCGCCGATGGGCATCACCGGGCCAAAGCCGCAGCCGTCGTCGCCCGGAGCCCGATTCATGAAGGGGAATCGAAACAAGAGCGGGACCACTTCCTCGGCGTCTTGTTCCCGAGCGATGAGCTGACGATTTTGCCGTATCATCGGATCTTGAATCAAGTGGACACAGAAGAAGTGATGGTGTTGCTCGAAAGTCTGGATTTATCGTATGACCTCGAGTCGGTCCCTGCCTTGTATGTCCCGAACGAGCGGGGCACGTTCGGTTTGTCTTACCGGGGCGAGCATTTCATGCTCAAAAAACGGCAGACGACGACGGCGCTCGACGTCGCGACGCTGCAACGGGATGTGCTCGAACCGTATTTTCACGTCACGGACGTTCGCACCGATCACCGAATCGATTTCATCGGCGGCAAGGACGCACCGAAACGTCTCGCCGACTTGGCTGAACGTGATGACGTCGTCGTGTTGACGTGCCACGCCACGGCGATGGAGGAGCTGATGCGCGTCGCCGATGAGACTGGGCAAATGCCACCTAAATCGACGTGGTTTGAACCGAAATTGAAAAGTGGTCTGTTCATTCATCGGTTCGATTGAACGTGCAGAGTGGCGTGACGGCGTAAAAAACGTTATAAATGGAAGAGAAGAAAGGGGTGGCCGCCATGGCTAAAGCCGTATATCTTCACATTCCATTTTGTGAACATATTTGTTATTACTGCGATTTCAACAAGGTGTTCTTAAAGAACCAACCGGTTGATGACTATTTAGATGCTCTTGAACGAGAGATCAAACTCTCGCTCGAACAATACCCGACCGATACGATCGAGACGATCTTTATCGGCGGTGGGACACCGACCGCGCTCAACGAGGCGCAGATGAAACGTCTCATGGACATGGTCGAACGTCACCTGCTCCCGCTCGCGTCACCGAATCTCGAATACTCGGTCGAGGCGAACCCGAACTTCGTCAGCGCGGAAAAACTCGATACGATGAAACAAGGCGGCGTCAACCGCGTCAGTTTCGGCGTTCAGACGTTCGATGACGGCGGACTCGAGCGCATCGGCCGGACACACCGGGCTGATGACGTGTTCGCGACCGTGACGGAGGCTGCGAAGCGATTCGACAACATCTCGATCGACTTGATGTTCGGCTTGCCGGAACAGACGCTCGAACAAATCGAGCGCGACCTCGACTTGGCGTTCAAGCTTCCGATTCAACACGTGTCTTCCTATTCATTGATTCTCGAGCCGCACACCGTGTTCGCGATTCAAGAACGAAAAGGAAAGTTGCGCCTCCCGGGCGAGGACATTGAGGTCGCCATGTATTTGAAAGTGATGGAGACGCTCGAACGTCGCGGTTTGAAGCAGTACGAGATTTCGAACTATAGTCTCGAAGGGCGCGAGAGCCGTCACAACCAAGTGTACTGGCGCAACGAAGAGTACTATGGTTTCGGTGCCGGGGCGCACAGTTATTTGAACGGGGAACGCCGGGCGAACATCGCCCCGATTCCGCACTATATCAAGGCGGAAGGGTTACCGGTTCGCAATACGACGACGCTCGAGACGTTCGAGAAGATGGAAGAAGAGTTGTTCCTTGGACTCCGGATGCGTCAAGGCGTGTCGTTTGCGACGTTCGAGTCGAAGTATGGTGTGTCAATGCGTTCGGTGTTCGGGCACGTCTTGTCGGAGCTCGAGGCGAAACGGTTGATCGAGACGACGGAGACACACGTCCGCTTGACCGAGTCGGGGCTCCCGCTCGCCAACGAGGCGTTTGCCGCTTTCATCGGCGAGGCACGAGTGAGCGACTCACCTGAACAGGCATCGATGTCATAAAAAACAAGGGCGAACCCGGATTGGGTTCGCCCTTGTGTTGGTCATAAGACAAGATCGCGGTAAATCGGCATCAGCCGGCTGAACGTGTCCTCGACGAGCGCCAGGAACGCGGCTTCGTTTTGGAGGATCGACGCATCGGCCGGAAGTTGACGGCCAATCAAGAAGTCCGCTTTCTTCACGGTCGCGAATCGGTCCGTGATCGTCTCGATTGATTCGTTCGACGTGTCCTCGATGAGGAACGCGTCTTTTTTCATATGGTCCCCGGCGACATGGAAGTCGGGGAACTCTGATTTGAAGTCGATCGTCATGAGTCGTTTGCCGATTGCTTCTTTGTTCGGCATCTCATAGATGAAGGCGAGCCAGACGAAGACGCGGTCATCAAACAGGCCGACTTGGAAATGGGGATGTTTCTTATAGCCACGCTTATCATGGCAGATGGCCATCCACGTGTCTTTCGGTGGATTGACCGTGCGACGGGCATGTTTGGCGACATGCAAGTAGAGCGGGACTCCGACATCGGCCTCAAGTTGAGGGCCGACCTCGTCATAGATTCGATGGAATAGCGGTTGAATCTCAGAGCGGATCCCTGCCATCCGGGCATCGAGTCCGTCTTGTGCGAATACGTTAAATTGTTGTGTTGTAAACATCAAATCACCTCAATTCGTATCATACCGAAACTTGAAGAGACATGCATACTCGAAGGCTCCAAAGGACGGGAAAAAATGAGACGAATGAATTGACAAATATGGAGAACGTGATAATATTTGAAGTGTGATTAGCACTCAGTAAATATGAGTGCTAATAAAGCGAGGCCAATCCTTCAGAGAGGAGTGACGTTGTGCTGACAGAGAGACAATTGCTCATTTTACGAGCCATCATTGATGATTATATTCAAACGGCCCAACCCGTCGGTTCACGGACATTATCGAAGCGGGATGACTTGTCATTCAGTTCGGCGACGATCCGGAACGATATGGCCGATTTAGAAGATTTGGGTCTGATTGAGAAGCCGCATACGTCGGCCGGACGCATCCCGTCCGAAATCGGCTATCGGTATTATGTCGACCATCTCGTCGAAACGAAAATCATCGACGAGCGGGAGACGTATCGCCTCGGCGAGCGCCTGCGTGCCTCGGCCCAAGAGTCGGAAGTGCTCATCCGTCAAGCAGCCGACCTACTCTCTGACCTGACCAATTATACGACAGTGGCACTCGGTCCAAACAGCCAGATGAATCGGCTGGCCCGAATCGATTTGATGCCGCTCGACGAACGGCGCGGCGTCGTCTTGATCGTGACCGACCAAGGCCACGTCGAACATCGGACGGTCATATTCGATTCTCCGATGGCGCCGGACCTGGTCGAACAGACGATTCGGTTCTTGAATGATCGTCTGAAAGGAACTCCACTCGGTCAGCTGAAGTTCCGGATCGGAGAAGAAGTGTCCAAGCTTCGACTCGCGCATCAGGAACAATTCGAGTTCATGATGCAACTCATTCAATCGACCGTCGGGGTCCAACATCCTGCTTCGCTTTATCTAGGCGGGAAGAAGAACATCTTCAACCAACCTGAGTTTCAGACGCTCGATACGCTGCGTCCGTTCCTTGAATGGATCGATGAGCAGGAGCGGTTGACCGACTGGCTCGAATCGTTGCCAAACCGCGAGATTTATGTGAGCATTGGAAGCGAGAATGGCATCGTCGCGCTTCAAAATTGTAGCGTCATCACGTCTGACTATACGCTCGACGGTCAGACGTTCGGCACGATCGCGATGATCGGACCGACCCGGATGGATTATCGACACGGGGTTCAGATGATGGGACAAATCATTGAGGCGCTCAGGCGAACGAAATTAGAAGAGTGATGGAAAGGAGCCTCATTATGACAACTGACAAACAAAATGGGCCAGAGCCAGAAGAAGTGCTCGAAGAAAAAGATTTTGATCCGAAACAGACAGAGACGGTAGAAGCTGAAGAGGTTTCAAATGTTGAGTTTGTGGAAGAAACTTCTGAGGGGACGGATTTACAAAAAGAGATCGATGCGCTCAAAGCGAGCGAACTCCGTATTCGTGCGGATTTTGACAACTTCCGACGCCGGACGAACGAAGAGAACGCAAAACGCGTGAAATTCGCTTCACAGACGGTCGTCGAGAAATTGATCCCGCTCATCGACAACTTTGAGCGTGCGCTCCAAGTCGAAGCGAATTCGGACGACGCCAAGCAGATTCAAGCCGGCGTCGACATGATTCACCGCCAGTTGCTCGACGTCTTGAACGGTGAGAACGTCGAAGCGATCGAAGCGGTCGGACAGCCGTTTGACCCGAACTATCATCAAGCGGTCATGCAAGAGCCGAGCGATGAGTTCGAATCGGGCATCGTCACGATGGAGCTTCAAAAAGGGTACACAATGCACGGGCGCGTCATTCGTCCGAGCATGGTAAAAGTCTCAGAATAACATTACTTAATTAGATGGAGGAATAGACAATGGGTAAAATTATCGGAATTGACTTAGGAACAACGAACTCATGTGTGGCAGTGATGGAAGGTGGCGAAGCGGTCGTCATCTCGAACGCGGAAGGGAACCGTACGACACCATCTGTCGTCGCTTTCAAAGGGGAAGAGCGTCAAGTCGGTGAAGTCGCAAAACGTCAGGCGATCACGAACCCGAACACGATCCAATCAATCAAGCGTCACATGGGTACGGCCCATACAGTTGAAGTCGACGGCAAGAAGTTCACGCCGCAAGAAATCTCGGCGATCATTTTGCAGAAATTGAAAAAAGATGCGGAAGACTACCTCGGTGAGTCAGTAACAGAAGCGGTCATCACTGTTCCTGCCTACTTCAACGATGCGGAGCGTCAAGCGACGAAAGACGCAGGGAAAATCGCTGGTCTCGACGTCAAGCGAATCATCAACGAGCCGACAGCGGCGGCACTCGCTTACGGTCTCGACAAAGGTGAAGACCACACGATCTTGATCTATGACCTTGGTGGCGGTACGTTCGACGTATCAATCCTCGAACTTGGCGACGGCGTCTTCGAAGTTGTCGCGACGGCAGGGGACAACCGTCTCGGCGGAGACGACTTTGACCAAAAAGTGATCGACTACCTCGTATCTGAATTCAAAAAAGAGAACGGCATCGACCTCGCACAAGACAAGATGGCGCTCCAACGTTTAAAAGATGCAGCTGAAAAAGCGAAGAAAGATCTCTCAGGCGTGACAAGCGCACACATCAGCCTTCCGTTCATCACGGCCGGAGCTGCTGGTCCGCTTCACCTTGAAACGACACTCACGCGTGCAAAATTCGATGAATTGACAGCCGATCTCGTCGAACGCACGATGGAACCGACACGTCGCGCGTTGAAAGACTCTGGTCTTACACCATCTGACCTTGACAAGATCATCCTTGTCGGTGGTTCGACACGTATCCCAGCTGTCCAAAAAGCGATTCACGACTTCACGAAAAAAGAGCCGTTCAAAGGTGTCAACCCGGATGAAGTTGTTGCCCTCGGTGCAGCGATCCAAGGTGGCGTCCTCGCTGGTGACGTCAAAGACGTCGTCCTCCTCGACGTGACCCCGCTCTCACTCGGTATCGAGACGATGGGTGGCGTGATGACGAAGTTGATCGACCGTAACACGACGATCCCGACATCGAAATCACAAGTCTTCTCGACGGCAGCTGACAACCAGCCGGCCGTAGATATCCACGTCCTCCAAGGGGAACGTCCAATGGCGCCGGACAACAAGACGCTCGGCCGCTTCCAATTGACGGACATCCCACCGGCACCACGCGGTGTGCCGCAAATCGAAGTCAAGTTCGACATCGATGCGAACGGAATCGTTCACGTATCGGCGAAAGACCTCGGTACGAACAAAGAGCAGTCGATCACGATCCAATCGTCTTCAGGTATCGATGAGGCTGAAATCGACCGCATGGTAAAAGAAGCGGAAGCGAACGCGGAAGCGGACAAACAACGTAAAGAAGAAGCCGAGCTCCGCAACGAGACGGACCAACTCGTCTTCGCGACAGATAAAGCAATCAAAGACCTCGGCGATAAAGTCGATGCGGCGGACAAAGAGCGCGCTGAAGCGGCGAAAGAAAAAGCCAAGTCAGGACTCGAAGGCACAGACCTCGAAGCAATCCGGACGGCGAAAGACGAATTGTCAAACGTCGTTCAAGAATTGACGCAAAAAGTATATGCGAACATGGCTGAAGAGCAAGGTGCTGAAGGTGCCGAGACACAAACGGAAGCGAAAGACGATAACGTCGTCGACGCTGAGTTTGAAGACCTCGACGATCGTAAATAAGGCAACCGATAGATAGGAGAGCGCCAAAGCAGGTTTCTGCTTTGGCTCTTTCCATGTTAAGGTAGATTCGGTAGAATCTTAGTTTAGACAGTGTAGAGGAGAGAGTAACGTGGCGAAACGAGATTATTATGAAGTGCTTGGCCTAGACAAATCGGCCTCGGCGCAAGACATCAAGCGGGCGTATCGCAAGCTCGCACGACAATATCACCCAGACATCAACCAAGAGCCGGATGCGGCCGATAAATTTAAAGAGCTCGGCGAAGCGTATGAAGTACTGTCAGACGAGCAGAAACGGGCCCAGTATGACCGCTTCGGTTTCGAAGGGGCCAGTCAGTTCGGTGGCGGTGGCGACTTCCAAGGCGGCTTCGGGGATATCTTTGACATGTTCTTCGGTGGCGGCGGACGTCGTCAAGACCCGAACGCTCCGCGTCGCGGCGAAGATTATCAATACGTCGTCGATCTCGATTTCATGGAGAGTGTGACCGGTAAGACGGAAACAATCGACCTCGAGATCGAAGTGGAATGTGACACGTGCATGGGCAGCGGCGCCAAACCGGGAACGAAACCGGAGACGTGCGGCCGTTGTGGCGGTAGCGGTGTCGAGACGGTTGAACAGAACACGATTCTCGGACGGATGGTCAACCAGCGGACGTGTAGCCAATGTCACGGCAGCGGGAAGACGATCAAAGAAAAATGTGAAACGTGCCATGGTTCTGGCCACGTCAAGAAACAGAAGCAAGTCGAAGTCAAGATTCCAGCCGGGATTGACAACGGCCAACAAATCCGTCTCTCCGGTAAAGGCGGCCCAGGTTATAACGGCGGACCAGCCGGTGACCTATATATCGTCGTCCGCGTCCGGGCCCACGAGATCTTTGAACGGGTCGACCAACACATCACGATGGAGATGCCGGTCACATACGCACAAGCAGCACTCGGTGCCGAGCTAGAAGTGCCAACCGTCCAGGGCAAGGTGAGCCTAAAAGTACCAGCCGGCACGCAGACCGGGTCGAAATTCCGCTTGCGCGGCAAAGGGATGCCGAGCGTCCGCGGCGGCGGCAACGGCGACCAGTACGTCAATATCGTCGTCATGACACCGACGAACATGACCGACCGTCAAAAAGAACTGCTTCGTGAGTTCGAAGAGATTAGCGGGGAAGCAGGCGTCGAAGAACAGCACGGCCTGTTCCAAAAAATGAAGAAGTTTTTTAGCCAGTAAAAGGAGCGTGTTCAAACAATGAAATGGTCTGAAATTTGTGTCCACACGACACAGCAGGCAGTCGAAGCCGTATCGAACTTATTACATGAAGTGGGGGCACAAGGGGTCGTCATCGAGGACGTCGAAGATTACGACCAGATGATGGCCGAAGACCATTTCGGAGAAATTTGGGACGTGTCGGGCCGTGAATCGTATCCGACGTCCGGCGTCTACGTGAAAGCGTACGTCCCGGCGTCTGGCGATTTTCAAGACACGCTCGCCGCGTTCAAAAAAGAAGTGGACGGGTTGCGTCATATGCTCGACATCGGCACCGGTGAAGTGACGGTCGTCGAGATGGACGAAGAGGATTGGGCCCACTCGTGGAAACAATATTACAAGCCGGTCAAAATCTCACAACACCTTACGATCGTCCCGCTGTGGGAAGATTACGAACCACAACCGGAAGAGAATGTCATCTTGCTCGACCCGGGTATGGCGTTCGGGACGGGCACGCATCCGACGACGATGCTCTGCATCCAAGCAATCGAGAACTATATCGAGCCAGGTGACCGGTTGATTGACGTCGGAACGGGGTCGGGTGTGCTCGCCATCGCCGCGGCGAAGCTCGGCGCACAACGCGTCGAGGCGCTCGATTTGGATGCGGTTGCCGTCGAATCGGCGCGTCAGAATGTCGAGACGAACAAGGCGGAAGATGTCGTCGACGTGAAAACGGGTGACTTGTTGAAAGGAATGACGGGCGAATATGACCTCGTCGTCGCCAATATTTTGGCCGACGTCATCATGCTGTTCATCGATGACGCTTACGCACGCGTCAAGCCAGGTGGTTATTTCATCACATCGGGCATCATCGGGCAGAAGCGCGCCGAAGTGACGGAAGCGCTCAAGGCGTCCGGATTCGCGATTGAAGAGACACGTGTCATGGAAGACTGGGTCGCCATTATCGCGAAGAAGGACTAAGCCATGCAACGTTACTTTTTACCGCGTGACTCATTTGTCAATGACACGGCCACGTTACCGGCCGACGTCGTCCACCATATCGGGACAGTGCTCCGGGAGACGCCCGGTTATCGCATGGTGCTCTTAGACGGTACCGGTCTCGAGTATGAGGCCGAGGTCGTGACGCTCGAGAAGAAGACGGGCACGGCCCGTGTGCTCGAACGCCGTCAAGCGACGACCGAACTTCCCGTCGACGTGACGCTCGCTTATGCGCTCCCGAAAGGTGATAAAGTCGAACTCGTCGCTCAAAAAGGGACCGAGCTCGGTATGCATCACTTTTGGGTGTTCGAGTCGAAGCGCTCGGTCGCCAAATGGGACGCCAAAAAAGCACCGAAAAAAGTCGAACGGCTCCAAAAAATCATGCAGGAAGCAGCCGAGCAGTCTTACCGCGCCGTCGTTCCGATGTGTCAACATATCACACCTCGAGAACTGGCGGACCGGATCGATGGATTCGATGCCGTCGTCATCGCCTATGAGGAAGAAGCGAAGCAAGGGGAGCAAGCAGCGTTTGCGACCGTATTGCAAGCACTTCAACCTGGGGCGAAACTACTGCTCATCGTCGGGCCAGAAGGTGGCTTTGACGAAAGTGAAGTGAACGAGTGGACGGTCCGTGGGGCCACGCCTTGTGCGTTCGGACCACGCATCTTGCGTTCGGAGACGGCGCCGCTTTATGCGCTCGCAGCTGTCTCATATGCACTCGAATTGAATTGATACGTCAAACGGCTCTCGCGTATGCGGGAGCCGTTATTTTTATCAAGAAAAAAACAGGCTCGCGATTTGGACTCGAGCCTGTCGAATTCATTATTTGACGAGTGTGATCGTCTTCGTTGTCACGTTACCGGCGAGGTCGGTCGCCTCGAACGTGAACGTGTTCTCACCTGATGTCACAGGAAGCGTGACCGTCTGTGTTTTCGTGAATGAACGCATCTCATACGGGGCTTTCAGCGCTTGGCTGAATTTCAAGTCACCGTTGACGACGAGTTTCACTTCATCGAAGTTGTCTTTCACAGTCACACTGACATCGACCGACGTTTGTTTTTTACTAATCTTCTTCGGCAGTTTTCCGAGTTCAATCACGGCTGGTGTCGTGTCCACGAAAATCGCGCGTTGGAAGTTGGCCACGTTGCCGGCCGCATCTTCGGCGACGAACCGTAATTTATGGACACCGTCCGCGAACGTCCGGGTCGTATTGAAGACGTGTTCTTTCTTCGCATCGTCCCATGTGAGCGGCACGTCAACACCGTCGACTTGGAACGACTGGATTGCCGATGCATCTTGAATCGTTCCTGCGACCGGGACGACCGCTGTCGCATATGGTGTCAAAGCGAGCGGGGCGTTCACGAACACGCCTGGCTTATCCGCGTCTGTCGAGTAAGCGACCGTCTTCGTCGTGCTGTTGCCGGCGTGGTCGACGACGCGAACGCTGACTTGATCAGCCTCACTGACGCCTGTGAACGTGTAGGCCTTGCCGTCCGCTTGCTTGGCGACGGATTTCCCGTTCAAGAAGTACTCGACCGAATGGACTCCAGAGAATTCATCTTTCGCTTGGACGGCCAAGCTGTCTCCTTGCCATTTCGTCGTGAACGTTGGATCCGTGTAATCGACTTTGACCGGGAAGCGGAGCGTCTGGGCTTGTTTCTTCATGTAATCGATACTTCCTTCGATTTCATAGAAGTACTTGCCGGCCGGGGCTGGTTTGCCGTTTAACTGGCCATCCCATGTATAAGCGGCCGAATAGTAATAAGGTGTGTTGGCACCGCCATCAAAGTAGTTCTTGCGAAGCGCTTCGTCTTGGAATAACGTCCGAACGACATTACCTGCCTCGTCGACGATGCGATACTTGACGTCCTTGGCGTTACGAAGCAACGAGAACACCGGTACGGCAACATCTTTTGAGCCATCTTTGTCCGGTGAGAAGGCGATCGCGTCGGCAGAGACCGATTGGTCGAGGTTCGAACCGAGATAGTTCCCTGTTTGATCGACCATACCTGACACTTCATAGAACGAGCCGTCTTCATAGATCGAGGCATCGAAGATTGGCGCCTTGCCCCAGTCTCCTTCGAAACCGACGAACGGTACGACGAGTGACGGGTTGCCCTCAGGACCGTTGACGTCCGTCAAGCGAACGAATCCATCGACGAAGTAACCGTTCTCGAAGACATCTTTCGCCGGTACGAGACCGTCAAGCGTTTTCGGATTGAGCACTTGCGCTTTCGAGACGTCGAGTACGACTTTGAGCTCTACTTTCGCGTTCGGTTTTACTTTGACCGTGCTGACTTTCTTACCGTTGACCGTCACTTTTGTATTCTCGAGCGCTTGTGCTTCCATCGCGTTCTGAACGAGTCCGGCCGTCTTTTCAATGGCGAGATCGGTTTGGAGTGAAGAAGACACGTTATACGATACGGCCTTGTCCGACAAGTTCTCGACGACAAGCGTGAACGTCGCCTTGCTGCGGTTCAATTCTTTGAGCGCGACTTTGGCTTCTTTCGTCTTCTTCTCGTACGCGATCGCCGGTGTCGAGACGGCAGCATGCAATTGCATGAGACCGGCTCCACCACGACGCGGCGTATACGGAAGGTTCTGTTTCAACTGTTTGTTGAGCGGTCCGATATCCGTGACCGCTTTCGACGTGTTGATGAGCAAGTTCTTCGCCATCGTGACACGTGGCGTGCCCGTCAAGTTGAAGTCACGGTCGACACGATCGAGCACGAGGGCGGCTCCACCGGCAACGTGAGGCGCGGCCATCGAGGTACCGCTCATCAAGCCGTATTGGTTATCATTCAACGTCGAGAAGATTTGACCGCCTGGTGCCGAGATCTCCGGCTTGAAGTCAAGGTTTGGCGTCATGCCCCACGACGTGAAGTTCGAGAGTTGACCAGCCGCGCCGTTGACGACGCTGAGGCGATCGCCGGCAAAACCGATTGTCATCTGTTCACCAGCGAGGAGACGTTGTTGCAACGTGTTCCCGTCTTTGATACTGAGCGAGGCCATCGGGATTTTCGGGTTCGAGAGCGCCATGCTCACATAATCGCCGTGACCGACGGCTCCACGGACGATGACGCCAGCTGCGCCGTTCGCTTCGGCTGTCTGTTGAATGTTTGAATAGAAGTAGCTGCCGTCGCGGACCGCGAGGACGATTTTTCCTTTGACGTCTTTTCCGACGTATTGGCTCGGTTGGCCGTCGCCGACGTAGACGAGGTCGTAGTCACCTTGGGTGAAGGCGGGACCGTCTTGTTTTTTCCAACCGATCTTATCGGTAGCGTCACCTGACTTGATCGAGAACGCATCCAATTGGATTTGATCGTTCTCAAGTGAAGCGACCGATGTCGATGCCGAGCTGACACTCGGAGCCCCGACGACGCCCGTGTCCGGGTTGTTGGCGTACGGGAGGTCGTAGCCGTTCCCAAAATAGGCCGAGTTCCCTGCTGAGATGGACATGAACACACCGTTATCGACGGCGCGTTGCACGGCTTGTTGTTCCGGTGAGTCAGCATCGACGAAACCGGCCGTTGAACCGAGGCTCATGTTGATGACGTCCGCACCAAGCTTGATGGCGTCATCGATCGCTTTGATGTAAATATCGCCATATGTCGAAGCGTAGTTCGGATCGTTACTGAATACTTTGAGCCCGAGCACTTGGGCCTCAGGTGCGACCCCTTTCAAGCCACCGGCCGCTTCATCCCCATTGGCGGCGACCGTACCGGAGACGTGCATCCCGTGCATCGAGGCGCCAGGTGAATCGTCACGGATGTCATCGTTCTCATCGTAATAGTTATAGGCGTATGGGACTTTCTCGTTTATGTAAGCACCAGGCATGCCGAACGTGCTGACGGCCGTCTCGACTTCTGTTTGAGACAACTCGGCTTTTGAGTCATCCGTGAGACGGAAATCGCGGTGGTCGGCATCGACGCCTGTATCGATGACAGCGACGATTGTGCCCTCACCCGTGAACCCGTAATCGCCCCATGTCTGCTGTGATTGGACCATGCCATTGCTCGTGACCATGTCCGGTTTGACTTCTGGACGTTCGTACTCGTTGACGACGTGGACGTTTGCGACTTCAGGCAACGCCTCGACCTTCTTGACGTCGGTTGCCGTCAGCATCGTACTGAAACCGTTGAAGACGGTCGTGAACTCTTCGAGTGTCACGGCTTTGACGCCTTTTTTCGAGATAGCGGCTTTCGCTTTCTTCTGTTCGGCTTTGACGAGCTTTTGGGCACCGTCTTTCTCCGTTTTCGTCAACTCGTTAAATTTCTTACCTTTTTTCTTCGCTTGCTCGATTGCCGGGGCACCGACGAGTTCGACGACGACACGTAACTTCTCATGCTTATCGGTCGTGCTCACACTTTGTTTGACGCTTGGTTTGGCTAGAACGGGTTCAGCACCGAGGCCGAGTAGGCCAGGGGTCAACGCGAGGCATGTCGCGAGGGAGACGTTCAAATAAAATTTTGGTTGTGGCAATTTGGTATCCTCCAATCGTTTTTTGAAAAAATAAATCCATTTGTGGAAAATGATAGCGGATTATAATGTGGAAATCTGCCTGTTTTTTAAACGATAGGGTAATGAATTTGAACAAATTAAAAGATTCTGACAATTACTTTGGACCTATGTGCTCATATTGGCACATAGGTCTTTTTTCAGTTTTGAGCTCCAAGTCTCAAAAAATGAAGCTTTTAACATGAAACGGACAAAATACTTGAGATTTCAGATAGAAGTTGATACGGTCTGAAGTAGATAAATCATATAAAACTTATCGATATAGTCTGAATAAAGATGATGAGGTGACAGCATGGGATTACAATTCATGGACATTTTTAAAGAATGGGCGTCAGAATACGACGCGACCGTGACCGGACATGACGAACAATATCGTGAAGTGTTCGCCGGATACGAGACGATGCTCGGTGAGGTCGTCGACCAATTAGAAGGTCGGGTCATGGAGTTCGGCAGCGGGACAGGGAACTTGAGCGCAAAAATCTTGGAGCGCCACGAATTGATTTCGGTGGAGCCCTCTCCAGAAATGCGCGCCGTCGCGGCCGAGAAGTTACAACTCGATATCGTCGACGGTGACTTCCTTAACTATCCGACGGATCAACAGGTCGATACGATCGTGTCGTCCTATGCGTTCCATCATTTGACGGATGACGAGAAACGGACGGCGATTCGAAGTTATGTCGATCATCTCGACGCTCCCCGTTTCGTCTTGCTCGATACGATGTTCGCCTCGCAATCGGCGAAACGGGACATCTTGGACTGGGCCGAAGCGAACGGCTATACCGATTTACTCGAGGATTTGAATCGAGAGTATTACCCGTATACGCAAACAATTCAAGCGATGCTCGAAGCAAATGGCTACACGGTTAGCCTGACGCAAAAGAATAAATTCGTCTGGCTCGTCGTGGCCACGAAACAAACAGGAGGAACTCAATCATGAAAAGTTATAAAGTCGAAAGCTTTAATTTAGACCATACAAAAGTACAAGCCCCATACGTCCGTCTAGCCGGAGTGAAGAAAGGGACGGCCGATACGATTTATAAATATGACATTCGCTTCATTCAACCGAACGAGGGTCTCATGCCGATGCGGGCCGTCCATTCGCTCGAGCACTTGATTGCAGAAAACAGCCGCAGCCACTCGAACCAAATCATCGACGTATCACCGATGGGTTGCCAGACAGGCTTCTATTGGACGATGTTGAATGATGGGGATTACGAAGCGATGCTCGACCTTGTCGAAGCGACACTCCGCGACGCAGCAAATGCGACGGAGTTACCGGCACAAAACCCGATTCAATGCGGAAGCGCGAACCATCACGATTTCGAGGGCGCGAAGAAGCTCGCGGCCGATATGCTCGCTAAGCGTGACGAGTGGCACATCATCTTCAAGGACGAAGCATAAAATGATTGTCCAAAGCGTCTATGAATTGATTGGGGAGACGCCTCTACTCGAATTGCGGACGTTGCCGGTGCCGCCGGGTGTGAAAGTATACGGTAAGCTCGAGATGATGAATCCGGGCGGAAGCGTCAAGGACCGGCTCGGTCTACAATTGATTGAACGGGCGCTTGAACGTGGACAACTTGAACGCGGGGGAACGGTCGTCGAACCGACGGCCGGGAACACCGGAATCGGGCTCGCGCTCGCCTGTCAACGTCACGGCATCCAGTTGATGACCGTCACTCCGGAGAAGTTCAGTCAAGAGAAGCAGGCGTTGATGGCACTACTCGGGGCGACCGTCGTCAACACGCCGACGGAGCTCGGGATGAAAGGCGCTATCGCGCGGGCGAAAGAGCTCGCCGTCGAACATGGCGCCTATGTGCCGGAACAGTTCTCGAATCCGGACAATCCGGACGCGTACGTCGATACGCTCGCCCTTGAACTTCAGGCCGACCTCCCGAACATCGATGTGTTTGTCGCCGGGGCCGGATCCGGCGGTACGTTCACAGGTGTCGCGAGCAAATTGCGACCGAACGGGACGAAGACGATCGTCGTCGAGCCGGAAGGGTCGATTTTAAATGGCGGAGAACCAGGTCCGCACAAGACAGAAGGCATCGGCGTCGAGTCATGGCCGGCGTTCTTACCGCGCGACCTCGTCGATGGGATTTATACGATCACAGACGAAGAGGCGTTCTATTATGTCGCCCATCTGGCCAAGCAAGAAGGATTGCTCGTCGGAAGTTCATCCGGCGCGGCCATCGCGGCTTGCGTGCAAGAAGCGGCTCAGATGACGGAAGGGGTCATCGTGACGATCTTACCGGACAGCGTTGAACGTTATTTAAGTCAAGGAATAGTCAAGGAGGCAGAATATGCGTACAAAAACAGCACTCATTCACGGCGGTAAAACGACGGACCCGTTGACGGGAGCCGTCACACCACCGATTTATCAGACGAGCACGTATAAGCAGGATGGCATTGGCAATCTTCGCGAAGGGTATGAATATTCGCGTACGGCCAACCCGACACGGACGGCGCTCGAGACGCTCATCGCCGATATCGAGGGTGGTGCCAATGGATTCGCATTCGGTTCTGGGATGGCAGCCATCTCGACGATTTTAATGTTAATGAAATCAGGGGACCACGTCATCGTCGGTTCTGATGTATATGGGGGAACGTACCGTGTATTCAATCGAGTATTTCAATCACTTGGCTTGGAGGCATCTTTTGTCGATACGGCCGATACGCAAGCGGTCCGGGAAGCACTTCAACCGAACACGAAAATGATTTACGTCGAGACACCGACGAACCCGTTGTTGAACGTGACCGACATGCGCCTTATCCGCGCCATTGCCGACGAAGCGGACGTCCTGTTCGTCGTCGATAACACGTTCATGACACCGTATTTCCAAAACCCAATCGAACTCGGGGCGGACTACGTGCTTCATAGTGCCACGAAATATTTGGGCGGCCATAGCGACGTCGTCGCCGGTCTCGTCGTCGCCCGCACGGAAGAGCTTGGGGAGCGCTTGGCGTTCTTGCAAAACTCAGTCGGCGCGGTGCTTGGACCGCAAGACAGCTTCCTTGTCGTCCGCGGTATCAAGACGCTCGCAGTCCGCATGGAAGAGATTGAAGCGAATGCGCTCGCTCTTGTCGATTACTTGACGAAGCACGAGGCGGTGAGCCGTGTCCTGCATCCGAGCGTCGGTAGCGAAGAAGCGAAGCGGGTTCACTTGTCACAGGCACGCGGCTTCGGTGGCATGATTGCCTTCGACGTCGGTTCAGCCGAGGCGGCCGAACTCGTCGTCGCGAAGACGAAGTACTTCACCCTCGCCGAGAGTCTCGGCGCAGTCGAGAGCTTGATTAGTGTCCCGGCCCGGATGACCCATGCGTCAATTCCAGCGGAGCGCCGTCTCGAGCTCGGGATTACGGACGGGCTCGTCCGCATCTCGGTCGGCCTCGAAGATGTACAAGATTTGATTGAAGATTTGGAGCAGGCGCTCGCGGCCGTGGCGACGATTCCGAACTAAGCTGCATAGTGATTCGAGGTGTGCTCGCGAGCGCACCTCTTTTGTCGTGTTCAGGATGAAAGAATTCGCTTGAATGTCCGAATCGCATCGACTACACTGACGATAATTGATTACGAGAGCGGGTGAACAGAGTGAACAAAGGCGTCATGCCGACGGTCGGGGCCTACGTCATGTGGGGCGTCCTACCGATTTATTGGAAGTTTTTGCAGGAAATACCGAGCGGTCAAATCTTGGCCCATCGCATCGTCTGGTCGTTCCTCTTCATCTTACTCGTCTTGAAATGGACGAAACAGTGGACCGAGTTCAACTATGCGCTCCGACACCGGGCGACACGGAACGCCTTCATGTTGAACGGATTTATCGTCAGTGCCAACTGGTTCGTGTACATATGGGCGGTCAATCACGGCTATATCATCGAAGCGTCACTCGGCTATTACATCAATCCGCTCGTCAGCATGGTGTTAGGCGTGCTTGTTTTTCGGGAATCATTAAATCGAGTGCAGTGGCTGGCGGTGACCGTGGCGGCGATCGGTGTGCTCGTCTTGACGTTTGGGTACGGGTCGTTCCCGTGGATCGCGTTCATCCTGGCCAGTACGTTCGGGTTTTATGGGATGGTAAAGAAACGCCGTCCACTTGCCTCGACGGTCAGCCTCGGTATCGAGACGCTCGCGGTCGTGCCGGTCGCCATCATTTTCTTGGGCTGGCAGACGTCACAGGGCGGATTGACGATGACGACTGAACCGGTCATTTGGGTTGCCTTGGTCGGGACAGGCGTGATGACGGCTTTGCCGCTACTTTTGTTCGGGTACGGGGCGCAACATATCCCGTTCACGCTCGTCGGGTTTCTTCAATTCATCGCACCGACGCTCAGTCTCGCGATCGGGGTCATCCTCTATAATGAACCGTTCACGGGCTATCACATTTTTGCGTTCACGTGTATATGGATTGCCATTTTCTTCTTTAGTTGGAACAGTTGGGTGCAGACGCGAAAACGTCGTCAACTCGTCTAAATTGAAAGCTGTTACATTTCAAGAAAACATGATAATATGTTAGATGTCAGACCTATATGTCAGACCGATACATCAGAGGAGGAATTTTACGATGGAATTAGCACGTTATATCGACCACACAGCCTTGAAGGCAGAGACAACGAAAGATCAAGTGACAAAACTTTGTGCCGAGGCGCTCGAATATAAATTCGCAAGCGTCTGTGTCAACCCGACATGGGTGAAGTACGCGGCGGAACAACTCAAATCAGATGACGACGTCAAAGTATGTACGGTCATCGGTTTCCCACTCGGAGCCAACACGCCAGAAGTGAAAGCGTTCGAAACAAAAGACGCGATCGCGAACGGCGCAGGCGAAATTGATATGGTCATCAACATCGGTGCCATGAAAGACGGCGACTTCGACCTCGTCGAACGCGATATCCGTGCTGTCGTCGAAGCCGCAAACGGGACACTCGTCAAAGTCATCTTCGAGACGTGCCTCCTTACGAAAGAAGAAATCAAAAAAGCGGCTGAGCTTTCAGTCAAAGCAGGCGCAGACTTCGTGAAAACGTCGACTGGCTTCTCGACAGGCGGCGCGACAGTTGAAGACATCCGCCTCATGCGTGAGACGGTCGGACCAGATCTCGGCGTTAAAGCTTCAGGTGGCGTCCGTGATTTCGAAGGCGCACAAGCGATGATCGATGCCGGCGCGACGCGCATCGGCGCATCGGCTGGAATCGCCATCGTCACTGGCGGACGTTCAGACAGCGACTATTAATAACTAGTAGTTGACCGCACGACTTACTTTCACTATAATATGTTATGACGTGTGAAACACGTTTCCTTAGTCGTGTAATTCGGAGGGAGGGAAAACTAGTGGAAACTCGTGTCCGTAAAAACGAATCGCTTGAAGACGCTCTTCGTCGTTTCAAACGCGGTGTTTCGAAAGATGGCACTCTTGCCGAAGTTCGCAAACGTCGTCACTACGAAAAGCCAAGCGTAAAACGTAAATTGAAATCAGAAGCTGCGCGTAAGCGTAAGAAATTCTAATTTCAGTTTCATTTGTAGAGAGGGTGTTAGCTCATGAGTCTTCAAGAACGCTTGACGGACGACATGAAGCAAGCCATGCGCGCGAAACAGAAAGATCGTCTCACGACGATCCGGATGGTCAAAGCGTCGCTCCAAAATGAGGCCATCAAATTTGGTCGACAAGATCTAACTGAGGAAGAGGAACTCACGGTGCTCAACCGAGAGATGAAACAGCGCAGAGACTCCCTCCGAGAATTCGAAAGCGCTGGTCGTGAAGACCTTGCTTCTAAAGTAGCTGACGAGATTGTCGTACTAGAGGCCTATATGCCTGAACAACTTTCTGAAGATGAAGTCACGGCGATCGTAAAAGCAGCTATTGCTCAAACGAATGCTACAGGCCCGTCGGATATGGGTAAGGTGATGGGCGTCGTCATGCCTCAAGTTAAAGGCAAGGCAGACGGTGGTCTTGTGAACCGCATTGTCAAACAACAATTGACGAATTAATGAGAGAGACAGGGATTTTTGGGTCAAACCAAAAGTTTCTGTCTTTTTTGCGTATTCTGAAACCAAAACCGAACTTGTTTCGTATACACTAGAGATAAGAGGTAGCTTTGTAACTCGGAAGGGGGTAGCAATACGATGACATTTGGTCTCGGAGTGATTCTGACGGTGTTTTTTGTCGGAATCGTCCTTCTAGGAATTGAAGTGTTCGTTGCCGGTTTTGGATTGTTCGGCGTGCTTGGGATTGGGGCGGTCGTCGCCAGTTTGATTATGGCGGGTGCAACCATCGGACAACTGTGGTTGTCACTCGGGTTAGCCACGGCCATCGTCGCTGGACTCGGTTTTTGGGCATATCGTCGCCTGCAGTCCAATCGTTCGCTCATGTATAAAGGGTTGATTTTGACCGATTCGACGTCATCAGATAAAGGGTATCTGTCCCACGATGACCGCAAACAGTTGCTCGGAAAAGTCGGGGTCACGTTGACGCCGCTTCGCCCGGCAGGTACCGCTGAGATTGACGGAGAACGGATTGATGTCGTGACTGAAGGTAGCTATCTCGATTCGCAAACTAAAATTCAGGTATATAAAGTCGATTCAGGACGCGTCGTCGTCCGTAGCTTTATAGAGCCGAAGGAGGATGTAACAGAATGACACCAGAATTATTGACCACTTTACTCATCTCAGGTGGAGGATTGATTGCGCTCGCCGTATTCTTCACGTTCGTACCGGTCGGGCTGTGGATCAGCTCGTTCGCGGCTGGCGTTCACGTCTCGATCTTCACATTGGTCGGGATGCGGCTCCGTCGCGTCGTGCCATCGAAAATTGTCAACCCGCTTATCAAAGCGGTCAAAGCCGGCATCGGTTTGAACACGAACCAGCTTGAGAGTCACTTCTTGGCCGGTGGTAACGTCGACCGTGTCGTCAACGCCTTGATTGCGGCCCACCGTGCCAATATCGAATTATCGTTCGAACGTGCCGCGGCAATCGACCTTGCCGGCCGTAACGTGTTAGAGGCGGTTCAAATGTCTGTCAACCCGAAAGTCATTGAAACACCGTTCATCGCCGGTGTGGCTATGGACGGGATTGAAGTGAAGGCGAAAGCTCGAATCACGGTCCGTGCCAACATCGACCGTCTTGTCGGTGGTGCCGGGGAAGAGACGATTATCGCCCGTGTCGGTGAAGGGGTCGTCTCGACGATTGGTTCACAGCACAACCATAAGCACGTCTTGGAGAACCCAGATATGATTTCACGTACCGTATTGACGAAAGGTCTTGATTCAGGGACCGCGTTTGAAATCCTATCGATCGATATCGCTGACATTGATATCGGTAAAAACATTGGGGCGGTCCTCCAGACCGACCAAGCCGAAGCAGATAAGAAAATCGCGCAAGCGAAAGCAGAAGAACGCCGCGCGATGGCAATTGCCCGTGAGCAAGAGATGAAATCGTCGGTCGAAGAGATGCGCGCCAAAGTCGTCGCGGCCGAGGCGGAAGTCCCGCTCGCGATGGCAGACGCCCTTCGTCACGGCAAACTCGGTGTCATGGACTACGTCAACTACTTGAACGTCCAAGCTGATACGGAAATGCGCAAAGCCATCGGTCACCCTGTCGAATCTGACAAAGAGTGACCGGAATGGATGGACTCTGGGTACTACTCCTAGCCGCCTTCGGGATCGCCTCGGCGGTCATGAAGCGGATGGAGAAATCATCATCTACTGGAGAACGGCCGCCTAGCACTGATTTGAAGCGGTATCTCGATACGGTCGGTGACATGATGAAAGAAGTTGAGGCGACGTTTGACGAGCCGCGCAACAATCAAGATAAACCGGCTCCTCAGAAACTGCGCCGCCGTGTCGCCGCACCGGTCGAAACGACAGACCGACATGCACCACGTCGACAGGAAGAACTGCCGCACGTGAGTGCCCAGTTCGAACAGACCGTCAAGATTCCACCGATTACCGAGGTGACCGAGTCACGGCCACAACCACGCATGTCGACGAATCAAGTTCGGCAAGCGATTGTATGGAGTGAAATTTTGCAACCGCCGGTGTCGAAACGCCGTCGGTGAACAAGAGGCAGTGACTCCGTGTCACTGCTTCTTTTTGTTGGAAGAATGGACGGTCTTTCTTTCACGAACGGCTTGATAGTGCTAAAGTAAAGAAGGAACAATCTACTGATGGGGAGGAGAAACAACCATTGATTATGACTGATAAAATTCCGTTCGTCATGGAACATGCGAACGAAGCGCAGGCGCTCCTCGGACCGAAGGACGAGGTATTTCAAGCCATCGAAGCAGAACTCGCGGTCGCACTCACTCCTCGTGGAGAAGAATTGATCATTCAGGCCGATACGGCCGATACGCTCGAATTGACGAAGGCCGTCATCAAGACGTTGCAACAACTCGTTAAAAAAGGGGCTCGCTTAAATGAGAGCGATGCCATCAGTGTGATTCAACACATCAAAGTCGGCAAAGGTGACGAATTGCTCGAACATTATGAACGGGTCGTTTTCACGACGAACAAAGGGAAGCCGATTCGGGCGAAGACGGTCGGGCAGAGCCGATACGTCCGGGCCATCGAAAAACGTGACCTCGTGTTCGGAATCGGACCGGCGGGGACCGGGAAGACGTATTTGGCCGTCGTCTTGGCAGCGCGTGCGCTGAAAGAAGGGCAAGTCAAACGCATCATCCTGACACGTCCGGCAGTCGAGGCGGGTGAGAATTTAGGCTTCTTGCCAGGGGACTTGAAAGAGAAGGTCGACCCGTACTTACGCCCGTTATACGATGCCTTGTTTGACGTCTATGGCGTCGAACAGACGAATCGTTTGCTTGAACGAGGCACGATCGAAGTCGCCCCGCTCGCTTATATGCGGGGGCGCACGCTCGAAGATGCGTTCGTCATTTTAGACGAGGCGCAGAACACGACGAAAGAGCAGATGAAGATGTTCTTAACGCGACTCGGTTTCGGCTCGAAAATGGTCGTTACCGGCGACCTGACGCAAGTCGATTTACCGAAAGGAAAGGCGTCAGGGCTTCAAGAGGCGTTGCATCTGCTCGAAGGAGTAGATGGAATCCATTTCGAACACTTCACGTCGTCGGACGTCGTTCGCCATCCGCTCGTCAAGAAAATCATCAACGCCTATAGTACCGAACTCACATAACAAAAAGGGGGGGCACTGATGCAGCAAGCACGTCATTGGACGGTCGCGACGATCTCCGTCCTCTTTTTTCTCATTTTAGGCGCGATTCTCTATTTTACAGTGCGCCCATCCATTATTAGCGTTGAACCGCTCGGGATAGCCGAACAGGATATCCGCTCGCCCATCACGATTGAGGATCGGATGGCGACGGAACGGTTGCAACAAGACGCCGTCAATGGCGTCGGAAGTCAATTTTCACTTCGGCGCGAGTTCGCCGATCAACAAATCGCCAAAGTTGAGCAACTGTTCGCCGCGTTCGAGGAGACTGAAGATGAGACCGAACTCTCTGATATCAAGAACCGATTGAACTCGACCGAAGTGAACGGCTTTCTTGGCGATGATGAACTAAACTTGCTCCTCGAGGCATCTGAGAACACGCGTAGGACGGTCGAAGACGTCACCGTGACGGCGCTCCAAGAAGTGATGGCCAATCGGATTGAGACGAGCTCGGAGTCGATTGCTGAAGCGAGAGACCGGGCCGAGACACTCGTCGACCAATCACCGCTCTCGCTTGAGTTCAAAGCTATCGCCAACAGTTTAAGCGATCAATTGATCGTACCGAACTACGTGTTCGACTCCGAGGCGACGCGCGAGAAAGAACAGCAAGCGCTCGACGCGGTCGAACCGGTCATTATCCAAGAAGGACAATTGCTCGTCAATCAAGGGGAAGTCGTGACGCGCGAGATTTATCGCAAGCTCGAATTGACCGGTGCGATTGACCCGAACCGTTCGTTCGCCCCATTGTTCGGAGCCTACTTACTGAGCGGACTGTTGACGGTCGGATTTCTGTTCATGCTGATTCGTTCAAAAATTCAACAGTTGTTGCTCCGTCCCAAAATCTTGATTACCGTGTACGGGTTGTTACTGCTTCAGCTCGGTATCTTCTTCGGTGTCGGCTATATCGGCATCGAGTTTACGACGTACGCCTACGTGCTCGCGCCGACAGCGTTCGTCGTGCTCTTGCTTCGCATCCTCGTCGATGAACGGGTCGCGCTCGCTTCAGCCCTCATTACGATGGTTGCCGGGTCGATCGTGGCAAGCTTTGGTCAAAATACGAGTTTCATGACCGTCGTCTATTTCGCGACCGGCAGTTTCTTGGCCGTCTTCCTCGTCGAACCGAAGATTCAGCGGAAACGGCTGTTCTTGTCCGGCGTCTTGCTCGGCATCATTAATATCATCATGGTGCTCGCGCTCTTGTTCTTGCGTAACACGCTAGTGACGTGGGAGATGGTCGCATACTTGTCAGGCTTCGCGATTACGAGTGCCTTGCTGTCAATCGTGCTGACGTTCGGTTTCTTGCCGTTCCTCGAACCTTGGTTTGGCGTCTTGTCTTCAAGTCGCTTGATTGAACTGATGAGCCCGACACATCCGCTGTTACGCAAGTTATTGATGGAGGCACCGGGAACGTATCATCACAGCATGATGGTCGCCAACTTGGCCGAATCGGCGTGTGAGGCGATTGGGGCCGACGGACTGCTCGCCCGGGTCGCAAGTTATTATCACGACCTTGGCAAGACCGAGCGCCCGCTCCACTTCATCGAGAACCAACAGAACGGCATCAACCCGCACGACCGGCTCACGCCGGAAGAATCGGCCGATATCATCATGGCCCATCCGTATGACGGTGCCGATCTATTGCGCCGCTATAAATTACCGAAAGAGATTATCGACATTGCCGAGCAACATCACGGGACGTCGCTGTTGAAGTTCTTTTACGTGAAAGCGAAAGAGACACGAGACGTAAACGAGTCGCGTTTCCGTTACCCAGGACCGAAACCGCAGACGCGCGAGGCGGCAGTCGTCATGATCGTCGATTCGATTGAGGCGGCGGTCCGGTCACAGAAGCAACCGACACCAGAACGGATTCGCCAGCTCGTCAACGCGATCATTCGTGATAAGCTACAAGACGGGCAATTCGAAGACTGCGAATTGACGACGAAAGAAGTATGGCGCGTCGGTGAGAGTGCGTGTGAGACGTTGACCGGCCTGTTCCATGAACGGATCGAGTACCCAGAACTGAAGAAAGAAGGCGAATTACATGCAAATCATTTCGAACGATGAGCACGGATTGTTGACGGATGCTCAAGTAGAACTCGTCGAATCCATCTTGGTGCACGCGGCACTCGAAGAAGATGTCGAAGAACCGAGCGAGCTATCGGTCACTTTTTTGACGAACGACGAGATTCAAGCCATCAACCGGGAATGGCGTGGGAAAGACGTGCCGACCGACGTGATCAGCTTTGCCTTTGACGAGATGGGTGAGGAGGAGATGGACTTCATGCTTGATGAAGAAGAACCACGTCTCCTCGGCGATTTGCTCATCTCGGTCGAACGTTGCCGCGAGCAGGCGGCCGACTATGGCCACTCGTTCGAACGGGAACTCGGTTTTTTGGCCATTCATGGCTTTTTACACCTCCTCGGCTACGACCATATGACGCTTGAGGAAGAGGCGGAGATGACGGCGCGTCAAGAACAAGTGCTGGCTCATTTTGAGCTGAAACGAGGCGAAGTGTGAAACCGTTTTGGTTCGCCGTACACGGAATCGTGCACGCGGTGCGGACCGAGCGCAACATGCTGATTCATCTCTTGTCGACGCTACTCGTTGGCGTGTTCGCCTGGTGGTTGCCGACGACAAAGCTTGAGAATTTGATATTGTTCGGTTGGGTGGTCCTCGTCATCGCGCTCGAACTGATGAACACAGCGATCGAGCGCACGGTCGACCTCGTCACGAAAGACATCAAACCGTTAGCGAAACAAGCAAAAGACGTCGCTGCCGGGTCGGTTCTCGTTGCGGCCATCGGGGCCGCAATCACGGCGCTCTTCATCTTTGGGCCTTATATAATCGACAAATTATTCATATGATTGAACGGATTGGAAATTGAGAAAGCAGGTGCACAATGTATCAAGAAGATTTTAAGTCAGGGTTTGTATCTATTATCGGTCGTCCGAACGTTGGGAAATCGACGTTCTTGAACCGGGTCATCGGTCAAAAAATCGCTATCATGTCAGATAAGCCACAGACGACACGCAACAAGGTCCAAGGTGTCTATACGGCGGATGATTCACAAATCATCTTCATCGACACGCCGGGGATCCATAAACCGAAACACCGTCTCGGCGATTTCATGATGAAAGTTGCGACGAACGCACTCCGTGAAGTCGACGCGATCCTCTTCATGGTCAACGTCACAGAACCGCGCGGAGCGGGGGACGAGTTTATCATCGAGAAGTTGAAAGGCCTCGATACGCCAATCATTCTCGTTATGAATAAAATCGATTTGATCCATCCGGACGAGATTCCGGCCGTGATCGAGCAGTATACGAACCAGCTTGATTTCGCGGCGTACGTCCCGATTTCGGCGCTCCAAGGCAATAACGTCGAGCCGCTCCTTAAAGAAATCAAAAAGTTGCTCCCGGAAGGTCCGATGTATTATCCGGCCGACCAAGTGACCGACCACCCGGAACGATTCATCATCTCTGAATTGATTCGAGAAAAAGTGCTCCATAAGACGCGCGACGAAGTCCCGCACTCGATCGCCGTCGCCATCGAGTCGATCAAGAAACGAGAAAACTCGGAAATGATCGATGTCGAGGCCGTGATCATGGTCGAACGTGATTCACAAAAAGGAATCGTCATCGGCAAAAAAGGTGCAATGCTCCGCGAAATCGGAACAGAGGCACGTCACGACATCGAAGCGCTCCTCGGAACGAAAGTATATTTGAACCTATGGGTGAAAGTGCAAAAAGATTGGCGTAACAAGATGGGTCAACTCCGCGACCTCGGTTTCCGCGACGACGAGTATTAAGCCATGTTGCAGAAGGTCACGGGAATCGTCATTCGGACGGTCAATTACGGGGAGTCGAACAAGGTCGTCACGCTGTTCACCGAAGAGCTCGGAAAAGTCGCCGTCATGGCACGAGGGGCGAAAAAGCCAGGCAGCCGTCTGCATTCGTCGAGTCAGCCGTTCGTCGAGGCGGTATATATTTTTCCGGCGAGCCGTGGTCTCGGTCAACTGAAATCGTCCGATGTGATCACGTCCTACCCGGAAATTCGGAAAGACGTCGAGCGCATGGCGTACGCCATGTATTGGCTCGAGCTCGTTGACCGCACCGTCGAGGACCGCGTCCCGAACCGGCCGCTCTACCGGATTTTAAATGATGCCCTGCAGGCGCTCAACGCGGGAATGGACCCGGATGTGATCACGCACCACTTTGAACTGCGGATTTTACACCTGCTCGGGGTCGCACCGGTCTTGACCGGATGCATCCGTTGCAACGACGTGACCGACCCGATGTACTTTTCGGTGGCGGCCGGCGGTTTCCTTTGCGCCCGGCATCAAGAAGAAGGGTCGGCCCGCATGAGCGAACGTCTGGCGAAACTTCTCTATTTGATGAGCCGGCACGAGCTGTCCGAATTCAGTAACGTCCCGCTCACGAAAGAGACTCGCATACTGCTCAGACAGGTATTCGATGCCTATATGGAATCGTACAGTGGCTTGCGACTGAAGACAAAACGTGTCCTCGACCAAATGCAGCGACTTTACTTGAACGATGATTGACTTTTTCGACAAGATTCGATACCATAATCTACGATTAGACAAATGAAATAGCGTGCGCAATGAAGGAAACGAGTAGCTTTTATGCCGTGGGTACAGCGAGTTCGGGAAGGTGGGAGCCGAACACCAAGGGAAAGTGAATGGCAATTCCAGAGCGCCCACAATCCAAAGAGTGGCCTCATCTCGAGGCAAGTAGGGTGGAACCGCGGGTAATCCCGTCCCTATGTGCATGGCACATAGGGGCGTTTTTTGTCGTTTCAATACTTTTGGAGGTGTCACATATGAAGCACATGACCGTGCAAGAAATTATTTTGACGTTGCAAAACTTCTGGGCGTCGAAAGGCTGTTTGACGATGCAAGCGTATGACGTTGAGAAAGGGGCCGGCACGATGAACCCGATGACGTTCTTACGGAGTCTCGGACCTGAGCCGTGGAACGTTTGCTACACGGAGCCATCACGTCGTCCGGCGGATGGACGGTACGGAGAAAACCCGAACCGTTTGTACCAGCATCACCAGTTCCAAGTCATCATGAAGCCGTCACCGAGCAATATCCAAGAGCTTTACTTAGAAAGTTTAGAATTGATCGGGATCAACCCGCTCGAACATGACATCCGTTTCGTCGAAGATAACTGGGAAAACCCGACGTTCGGCGCGGCCGGTCTCGGCTGGGAAGTATGGTTGAACGGGATGGAGATTACCCAGTTCACGTATTTCCAACAAGTCGGTGGCATCGAGTGCGACCCGATCGCGGTCGAGATCACGTACGGTCTCGAACGTCTCGCGTCATACATCCAAGAAGTCGAGAGCGTATTTGACCTCGTTTGGACAGACGGATTCAAGTATGGCGATATCTTCTATCAACCAGAATTTGAACATTCAAAATATACGTTCGAGCTCTCGGACGTCGATATGCTGTTCACGTTGTTTGATACGTATGAAAAAGAAGCGAAGCGTGCCCTTGATGAGAACCTCGTCTTCCCAGCTTACGACTATATCCTTAAATGTTCGCATACGTTCAACCTTCTCGATGCGAAAGGCGCCATATCGGTGACAGAACGGACCGGTTTCATTCAACGCGTCCGCAACATGTCTCGTGCATGTGCTGCCAAATTTATCGAAGAGCGGGAACGCCTCGGTTTCCCACTTTTGAACCAACAGAAAGCAGGTGCCCTTGATGCGTGACCTTTTATTAGAAATCGGACTTGAAGAATTACCAGCGCAGTACGTCCTCCGTTCGGAGAAACAATTGGCGGAACGCGTAACTACGTTCTTGACGGACGCCCGTATCCAGTTCGGTGCGATCACTGTCTACTCGACACCGCGTCGTCTCGCCGTCCTTGTCAAAGATGTCGAAGAGAAGCAACAAGACTTGACGGAGACGCTTCGCGGACCAGCGAAAAAAATCGCCCAAGACGCTGAAGGAAACTGGTCGAAAGCGGCCGCTGGCTTTGCCCGTGGTCGCGGCCTCTCGGTCGACGACTTGTACTTCGCGGAAGAGAAAGGTGTTGAGTACGTGTTCGCCGACCGTCATGAGACGGGACAAGCGACGAGCACGTTGCTGCCGGCACTCGAAGACGTCGTCCGTGGGATGACGTTCCCGAAAAACATGAAGTGGGGCACGAGCAGTCTGCGCTATATGCGTCCGATTCGCTGGCTCGTTGCCTTGTTCGGTGCCGAACAAATCGACTTCGAGATTGAAGGCGTGAAGACGGGGAACGTGACACGTGGTCACCGTTTCTTGAGCAAGGGGGACGTCACGATCGCCGAACCAGCCCTCTACGCCGAGACGCTCGAACGCGAATTCGTCGTCGCCTCATATGAAGACCGGAAGGCCCGCATCGAAGGTCAGATCGCGGAATTGGCTTCCGAACAAGGGTGGACGGTCCAGCTCGACGCGTCATTGCTTGAAGAAGTGACAAACCTCGTCGAATGGCCGACAGCACTATTCGGGGAATTCGATGCGAGTTACCTCGATCTTCCGGAAGAAGTATTGATCACGACGATGAAAGAGCACCAACGTTACTTCCCGGTCTACGTCGGAGAGACGCTCCAACATTACTTCGTGACGGTACGTAACGGGAATGCGGACCATCTTCAAAACGTGGCCAAAGGGAACGAGAAGGTCATTCGAGCCCGCTTGGCAGATGCCGTCTTCTTCTATGAGGAAGACCAAAAGACGAAGATTGATGAGCAACTCGTCCGTCTCGACCGCATCGTCTTCCACGAGAAATTAGGAACGACTGGGGACAAGGTCCGTCGTGTGGAACAACTCGCGGGAACGCTGGCACCATTGTTTGATGCCGATGCGGCGAAAGTTGCCCGGGCCGGGGCTATCCATAAGTTCGACCTCGTCAGCCAAATGGTATACGAGTTCACAGAACTCCAAGGAGTGATGGGCGAGAAATATGCGCTCCAACAAGGTGAGGATGAAGAAGTCGCCGCGGCCATCCGTGAGCACTATATGCCACGTTTTGCCGGTGACGCGTCACCGTCGACGCCGACGGGTGCGGTGCTCGCACTGGCCGATAAATTGGATTCGATCGCTGCATTCTTCGGAATCGGTATGATTCCGAGCGGCTCGCAAGACCCGTTCGCGCTTCGTCGCCAAGCCCAAGGGGTCGTCCAAATTTTGGCGGACTGGAAGATTGCATTACCACTCGACAAATTACTTTCACAAGTTGTCGATTCACAACTTCAGGCAGGACTTTATGATGCCGATAAAGAACAAGTCAAGGCGCAACTAAAAGACTTCTTCATGCTTCGCCTGAAGTATCGTCTTCAAGAGCGACAAGTCCGTTATGACGTCATCGACGCCGTGTTGACGACAGAACTCGCCATCAACCGGCTCGATGCCCGGGCGGACGCGGTTCAATCCATGCTCGCGAACGATGCGAAACTACTCATTGAGCAATTGACGCGTGTCGTCAATATCGCCAAGAAAGGCGAGGCCGGAACTGTCGATCCGACATTGTTCGAAAACACAGAAGAGAACGAGCTCCATGCCGCCATCGAAACGACGTTGCCGGAGACGGAGCAGGCAGTCGAGGTTGGGGATTATCATCAAGCGATCACGTCATTGCGTGCACTTGAACAACCGATTAGCGCCTATTTTGAAAATACAATGGTCATGAGCGACGTTGAAGCGATTCGCGAGAACCGTCTGCGCGAGATGAAACGACTCGCCACGACAATCGAGAGCGTCGCCGACTTTAGCGCGCTCGTACTCTGACCAAACTTGAGGGGGTTGGCTATGCAGCTGAATGAACGCCAACAGAAGATCGTTGAGATTGTCAGGGTCAATGGACCGATCACGGGTGAGCAAATCGCGCAAGAGCTGTCGCTCACTCGTGCCACGCTCCGTCCGGATTTGGCCATCTTGACGATGACTGGAATACTAGAAGCCCGGCCACGTGTCGGCTACACGTTCGTTGGCAAACGAAACTCATCCCTGCTTCGGGAAAAACTCGATTTATTGACGGTCGGCGACTTCATGTCGTCCGCGAAAGTCGTCAGTGACGAAATGACGGTGTATGACGCCGTCGTGACCTTATTTTTAGAAGATGTCGGTTCGCTGTTCGTCGTCGGCAAAGACAACGAGCTCGTCGGTGTCTTGTCTCGTAAAGATTTGCTCCGGGCCGCCATCGGGAATCAAGACCTCGATCAATTGCCGGTCAACGTCATCATGACCCGGATGCCGAACATCACGGTGTGCGAGAAGAGTGAGACGTTGATTCGAGCCGGGATGAAGTTGATTGAGAAACAAATTGACGCGATGCCGGTCGTCGAAGAGAAAGACGGCAAGCTGATCGTGCTCGGTCGCATGACGAAGACGAACATGACGAAAGTATTGATCGCACTCGCCAACGATGAGTCGTTCTGAGGAGGAATTTGGTTTGACATTGACACAAAAACAACTTGTATTTGTCGTGAGCGATTCGGTCGGTGAGACGTGTGAGCTCGTCGTCCGGGCCGCGAGCATCCAATTCCACGAGAATGCGATCGAGACGCTTCGAATTCCGTTCGTGGAAGATGAACAGACGATTCACGATGTCGTGACGCAAGCCCGGGCCCAAGGTGCGGTCATCGCCTTCACACTGGTCAATGAAGAGCATCGGGCTTTGCTCGTCCAACTCGGACAAGAACACGGCGTGAAGACGGTCGACTTGCTCGGAGATTTACTCGACGTGCTCGCCGGTCAACTCGGCGAGAGCCCGCGCGAGAAGCCGGGACTCATCTATCGTCTGGATGAGGATTACTTCCGTAAAATCGAAGCGATGGAATTCGCGGTCAAATACGATGATGGACGTGACCCGCGCGGCTTGAAAAAAGCCGACATCGTCCTCGTCGGCGTATCGCGCACGTCGAAAACGCCGCTCTCTCAGTATTTGGCGCTGAAACGTTACAAGGTCGCCAACGTGCCGCTCGTGCCGGAATCGCGGCCGCCGGAAGAACTGTTCGATTTACCGCCCGACAAGTGTGTCGGGTTGATTATCTCGCCGGATAAGTTGATCTCGATTCGGATGGAACGGTTGAAGTCGCTCGGATTGAAGCCTGAGGCCGATTATGCCCAACTCGAACGCATCAACCGAGAACTCGAATATGCCCGTGGGATATACGAACGAATCGGTTGTGAGGTCATCGACGTGACAAACAAGGCCGTCGAAGAGACGGCGGGCATCATTTTACGCATGCTCGATCAATCAAAAGACGACTGAGTACTCGGATTAGTAATCGCCTAGCGTTAACGGTATAATAGAGTACTGACATTACAGTGAAACGGAACGTGGTGAGCGTTCCGTTTCGTTGCGAGTTTGGATAGGGAGTGGTCGAGTTGCCGCGGATACCGGATGAAGTCATTGCGGAAGTGAAACAAGCCACAGATATCGTTGATTTAATCAGTGAACGCGTTGAATTGAAGAAGCAAGGCCATCGCCTCGTCGGTCTCTGTCCGTTCCACTCAGAGAACAGCCCATCGTTCTCCGTGTCCCCGGAAAAAGGGATGTACCATTGTTTTGGATGCGGCGCCGGCGGGAACGTATTTACGTTCGTCATGGAGACGGAAGGTCTGTCGTTCCCTGAGACGATTGAGCGTCTCGCCACGCGGGCGAACATCGCCATCGAGGGCGGGATGTCTGGCGACGAGGAGTTGTCACGGGACCAAGTCATTCGCAAACAGATGCGTGACGCCCATCGTGTCGTGGCGGACTTGTACCATGAAGTGTTGATGAAGACCGAAGCAGGCGAAGTCGGATTGACGTATTTGCAAGCGCGCGGTTTAGAGGAGTCGACGATCGGACAGTATAAGATCGGTTACGCGCCCGACCATCGTCGATTTACCGTGGAGTCATTGGAACGAAGAGGGTTCGACCTCGAAGTCATGGTGGAGGCGGGATTGATTTCTAAGTCGAGGGCCGGTGAATATTTTGACCGGTTTGAAGGCCGAGTCGTCTTTCCGATTGCGGATCGAGACGGCACCATCGTCGGATTTAGCGGACGGGCAATCGACGAGCGACAGCCAAAGTACGTCAACACAGCGGATACACCCTTGTTCAACAAGAGTGAGCTCTTATTCGGCTTTTCACAGGCACGGGCCACGATGCGAAAGCAGAAGCGCGTCGTGCTTGTGGAAGGGAACGTCGACGTCCTGCAAGTCGCCCAAGCCGGGACGAAGGAAGTCGTCGCCTCGCTAGGGACGGCGTTTTCGACGCAACATGCCCGTGCGTTGGCGCGTATGGTCGAAGAAGTCATCATCTGTTATGACGGCGATACGGCCGGGCAAGAAGCGACGATGAAAGTCGTCCGTTTGCTCGAAGGTTACCCGCTCGATGTCCAAGTGCTGATGTTACCTGAAAAGACCGACCCGGACGACTATATACGGACGAACGGGGCGGAACAATGGCAGAGACTCGTCGAATCGGAACGTTTATCTGTCCTCGATTTCATGAACCGGACGCTTCGGCGCGGGAAAAACATGAGTCGAGAAGGAGAACGGATTCGATTTATTGAATCTATGCTTGTGGAAATCAGTAAGACGGACAATTCGATTCGCCGTGATTTATATGTCAAAAAATTGGCCGACGAATTTGAAATCCCTGTCGAGACACTGTTATCACGGATGCCCTCGACAGGACCGAAAGAAGTCGCGCCACAACGAGTGCCGGAGGCTGAACCGGTTCGCCGACGTTCATCGAAGGCCAATGAACCGCGTTACGTCAAAGCGGAAAAGCTATTGCTAAGGGCCATGCTGAGCGGTCCGGAGCGGGTCCGTTTCGTCAGGGATCGGCTCGGTCTGTCCTATCAGGACGAAGTGCATCGCATGTTGGCGACGGCGCTCTATGAGATCGTCTCCGAGGACATGACGCATGAGGAGTTCGAACAAGTCGCACCTCCGTTCATGGAACGATATTGTGACCAGCGTCCGGACTATGCGAATCGGTATGCCGAGATTCGACTCATGTCCGCACCGGACGAACTGACCGAAGAGGTTTTAGATGAATACATTAAGGTCATAAACAGTTATGAGGAACAGCGTCAAATCGAACGGGCGAAAAGGGAAATCGGACAAGATGCCGAAAGTATAGTAGACCAGGCATCCAAGTTGCAGGAATTGATTACCCGGAGTCGTCGTCTTCGTGAACGATGAACGTGAAGGAAGTTTGGAAGGAGTTGAACTGCTAGATGGCAGAGAAGAAAAAAGAGGATTTATTTAACGCCATAGACGAACTTGAGAAATTAGGTAAGAAAAAAGGCGTCGTATCCATGCAAGCGATTCAAGACCGCCTCAGCCATTTCGAGGTGGACTCAGACTTTATTGATAACTTCATTGAAGATTTAGAAGGTAAAGATATCCGTGTCACAGAAGATGCGGCCGATGCTGAAGAGACGCCAACCAAAAAAGAGGACGAAGAGGTCGATTTGAACGACTTGTCCGTCCCGCCAGGCATTAAAATCAACGACCCGGTCCGCATGTACTTGAAAGAGATTGGCCGTGTTGACCTACTCAGTGCGAAAGACGAGACTGAACTCGCGAAGCGGATTGAGCAAGGGGACGAAGAGGCGAAAAAACGTCTCGCTGAAGCCAACCTCCGTCTCGTCGTCTCGATTGCGAAACGTTACGTCGGACGCGGTATGCTCTTCCTTGATTTGATTCAAGAAGGGAACATGGGCCTCATCAAAGCGGTCGAGAAGTTCGACTACATGAAAGGGTTCAAATTCTCGACGTACGCCACGTGGTGGATTCGTCAAGCGATCACCCGCGCCATCGCCGACCAAGCCCGGACGATCCGAATCCCGGTCCACATGGTCGAGACGATCAACAAGTTGATTCGTGTTCAGCGTCAGTTGTTGCAAGACCTCGGGCGCGAGCCGTCGCCTGAAGAAATCGCCAAAGAGATGGAACTCACACCTGAGAAAGTACGTGAGATTTTGAAGATCGCCCAAGAGCCGGTCTCGCTTGAGACACCGATCGGGGAAGAAGATGATTCACACCTCGGCGACTTCATCGAAGACCAAGATGCGATGGCACCGCAAGACGCCGCCGCTTACGAGCTGCTCAAAGAACAGCTCGAAGACGTGCTCGACACGCTCACTGACCGTGAAGAGAACGTGCTCCGTCTCCGCTTCGGTCTCGATGACGGTCGGACGCGCACGCTCGAAGAAGTCGGTAAAGTATTCGGCGTCACCCGCGAACGGATTCGTCAAATCGAGGCGAAGGCGCTTCGGAAACTCCGTCACCCTAGCCGTTCGAAGCGTTTGAAAGACTTCCTTGATTGATTGTGTTTTTGAATAAAATGTGAAGTTTTAGAAGAAAGGAAGGAAAATGAGTGATTTTCCTTCCTTCTTTATTATTTTTTGAGTAAAATAGTGATGGGTAGAAATTTGGAATGAACATGAGGGGGAAATACAATGCGTAATCCATTGTTACCGTTTGCAGCGATCGCGATCGTCGCAATCATTGCCATGGTCTCATTATCGTATTTTGGCGTGAACCAAGCTCAGCAGGCTGCTGAAGGTCCAGCGGTCACCGAGATGAACCCGGAAGACTTGTACGCGGCGAAAGGTTGCACAGGTTGCCACGGTGGGAATCTAGAAGGTGGCGTCGGTCCTGCCTTGACAGGCGTCGGCGAACGTTTATCGGCTGAAGAGATCACAAACATCATCGTCAACGGTAAAGGTTCAATGCCAGCCGGTCTCGCGACTGCCGAAGAAGCAGACGTACTCGCGACTTGGTTGCTCGAACAATAAGGGTGAAACGTACTCCTTCTGGGGTACGTTTTTTGTTGTCCTAGATATAAATATTCGTTACCCTAATAGTGAAGAAGTAGAAAAAGGAGTTGTCCCTATGCAAGAACAAGTGACGTTAGACCGCCGACTGAAGCAAGTCGTCGATTTCATCCCGAAAGGTAGCGTAGTGGCCGACATTGGCTCCGATCATGCCTACGTGCCGTGCTATCTCGTACAGCAAGGCATCGTCGACCGCGCCATCGCCGGCGAAGTGAACCGTGGACCGATGGAAGCGGCCAAAGCCCAAGTCGCGTTGATTGGGGCGACCGGAAATATCGACGTCCGTCTCGGTGACGGACTCGCCGTTCTCAAAGAAGATGAGGCGACGTGCATCTCGATTTGCGGGATGGGTGGAAGTTTGATTCGTTCCATCTTAGAGAGTGGGCGTGACAAATTAGGGGCGGTCGAACGGCTCGTCCTGCAACCGAACGTGGACGGGCAACACGTCCGCGAATGGCTGCTCGACGCAGGGTTCGTCCTAGTCGCTGAATCCATCGTCGAGGAGAACGATAAAGTGTATGAGATTCTCGTCGGAGAGCGTGGTACGGAGACGTGCTATAGCATGGATGACACAGAACGAATGTGGCAGCTCATGTTCGGACCGTATTTGCTCAAGACGCGCCCGGAGGCGTTCAAACTGAAATGGGGCCGCGAGGCGGACAAGCTCGATTACGTGCTCGGTCAGATGGCCGCCGGTGCCCAGACCGAGGCGCTCATCCGCAAACAGGAGGAGTTCAAGACGCTGCGCGACAAAATGAGAGAGGTGAGCAACTGATGGCGAACGGAAACCATGTCATTCAATTGTTTGAAGAGTTTGCCCCAAAACATCTCGCGGTCGAGGGCGATAAGATCGGTCTTCAAATTGGGACGTTGAACAAACCGGTACAACGGGTCATGGTGACGCTCGACGTGCTCGAGTCGGTCGTCGATGAGGCGATCGAGCGGAACGTCGACTTGATTATCGCCCACCATCCCCCGATTTTCAGCGCGCTCGCGCAAGTGAACGATCGCAGTGCCGCTGGCCGAATTGTCATGAAATGCATCCGGCATGACATCGCCGTCTACGTCGCCCATACGAACTTGGACGTCTGTCAGGGCGGGGTCAACGATTGGATGAGTCAGGCGCTTGGGCTAGTCGATCCGACGGTGCTCATCCCGACGTACGAAGAACCGGTGTATAAACTGTCCGTCTTCGTCCCGACGACCCATCGGACTGTCGTCTCGGAAGCGCTCGGCCGGGCCGGTGCCGGACGACTCGGGGATTATGGAGATTGTCAGTTCACCGTCTCAGGAGAAGGGCAATTCACTCCGCTTGCCGGGTCTGACCCGTACCTTGGTCAGCAAGGCAAGACGGAACGGGTCGAAGAAGTGAAAATCGAGACAATCGTCACCGAAAGCCAGAAGAAACGTGTGCTCAAGGCGATGACGGACGCCCATCCATATGAAGAAGTCGCCTACGACTTGATTCGTGACGACATCGAGGGAAGAGTGTTCGGTCTCGGCCGCATCGGCCGTCTCGAGACGCCGCTTACACTCGCGGCGTTCGCCGAACACGTCAAGACGTGCTTTGATGTCGAGGCCGTCCGGGTCGTCGGTGATCCGACTCGGACAATCGAGAAAGTGGCCGTCCTCGGCGGGGACGGGAACAAATATGTGTCAGCCGCCCATTTCAAAGGCGCAGATGTCTATGTGACGGGCGACTTGTATTTCCATGTGGCGCACGACGCGATGGCGCTCGGTCTCTCCGTCATCGACCCAGGTCATCACGTGGAAAGTGTGATGAAGCAAGGCGTCGTCAATGTGATGCGCGAGAAGTGTGATCGCGCGAAGCTCGATGTCGAATTGTTCGTGTCGGAAGCTGATACGAATCCGTTTCGTTTTTATTGATCAATCGAAAACCCCCGTCCTCTCATGAGGGCGGGGGTCATGTCATTTACGGAGCGCCTTCACTTTCGGGAGGATGCTGCGCAGTTCGAGATAAGGCGTCTTATCATGCGTGCTCAAATCGAGCGGGTCATATTGGGTCAAGAAGTCGATCACTTTCTTCGTGATTGGCGTCGGCGTCGACGCACCCGACGTGACGGCGACCGTCTCGACACCGGCGAGCCAAGCGAGGTCGAGCTCGCTCAAGTCACCGATGCGGTACGCGTTCGTGCCGGCAATCTCTTTAGAGACTTGTGCCAGACGATTCGAGTTGTTCGATTTCGGGTCACCGACGACGATCAATAGTTCACAGTCACCAGCTTGTTCAGCGACAGCCTCTTGTCGGACTTGGGTCGCGTTACAGATTTCATTGTGGACTTCGACGTGAGGGTAACGCTCTTGAATCATTTCAATCAAGGCCGAGACGTCCCATTGGCTCATCGTCGTCTGGTTTGTGACAAGAATTTTTGCGTCATACAAATGAGCCGGGAGCGCCTCGAAATCACGCTCATATTGAACGAGATGGACCTTTCCAGGAGCGACGCCCATCGCGCCTTCCGGTTCCGGGTGGCCGTGTTTCCCGATATAGATGACTTCATAACCGTCAGCCGTCTTTTCGCGAATCAAATCGTGAGTGACCAGGACGTCTGGACATGAGGCGTCGACAATCGTCAACCCTTTCTCGATGGCACGTTTGCGCACGAGCGGCGAGATGCCGTGGGCGGTGAAGACGACCGTTCCGCGGTCGATTGTCTCAAGTGCTTTCATGCGATCCTCGCCGTCGACCGTCTTGACGCCGAGGTCCTCGAATGCTTGGGTGACATGACGGTTATGGACGATCATGCCAAGTATATGGATAGGACGCGGTAAATCTGGGTTGGCCACGGCTTCGTTAGCGAGCTTCATGGCATCGACGACGCCGTAGCAATATCCGCGTGGACTGATTTTTTTAACTTTCATTTTGTAAGGAACGCTCCTTTCGCGATGCTGTCATACGTATTAGTCTAACATTGTTTCGAAAATACGAAAAGATTTCCGTGTATTCATGCTATAATCTTAAGGTTAGAAAGGAGGGACACCGTGGAACGCCTAAGAACATTGCTTGAAGTTCGAAAATCGTACTTCTTTCAGATTACATTCATTATCTTCATTATATTAGGACTTGTCATCTCTTCACTAGCCTTCTCTGCCGACCGTGTGACGGTGTCCCGCGCGGAAGAACTGGCGAAAGAACAATTTGACTACGCGATCGATGGGAGTATTGAAAACCTAGAGACGCGGCTCGGTAAATTATACGAAGATTTGGTCTACCTCGGTGCTTACGTCGGGAATGAGACATATATCGAAGAACGGATTCGCACCGGTTATTTGAATCAGCGGACAAGCTTCACCTCGATCTTTTATTATGATTTAGAAGGCGAAGCGTTCACGTGGTACTCGCAGCGGCAAGTGCCGGCGCTGACGCTCAAGAGCGATTCGAAATTTCAAGAAGTGCTCACCGGCGGCAGGAACGACTTGTTTATGAGTGACCCGATCTCGATCTCGGGTGACGTCGGGACGTATTTATACGTCCCAGTGCTTGAAGACAACCGGATGGTCGGGATGTTCGGCGGAAGTATCAGCGTGCTCAACTCAGATTTATATCGCCGGATGCTCGAATCGGCGAATGATGACATGATTCTCTACTTGTTGAATGAACGGGGCGAGGTTTTGTCGACATCATTCAATCTCGTCACGGACGCAGAACGGCGCTTGTCCCGGTCCATTATCGAAGCGACGGACGCCTACGACGTACGTTCGGTGTTCAGTACGAAAGACGATGTCCTCATGTATGAGCCCGATGCGCGTGTCAACGGCTGGAGCGTCCTCGCGAAGCATAGTACCGATTCCGTCTACGAAGCCGTGTATGCGACGCGTTGGCAATACTTGATGATCACGCTCGTCACGTTCTTCTTGAGCATTCTGGTCGGCTTGCTGTTGTCGAGGACACTGACGAGCCCGCTGCTTGAACTCGTTCAAAGTATTAAGCAGCAACAGTCGCTTGAACCGATCCAACTCGAACGGACCGGCTCAAAGGAAGTCGAGACGTTGCTCGATACGTACAACGATTACTCCCGACGCATGGAGACGGCCCGACGCGAACAGCTTAGTCAACAACAGCTGTTGCTTCAACAAGAGAAGCTCGCCTCGCTCGGACAGCTCGCTGCCGGGATTGCCCATGAGATTCGTAACCCGCTCACGCCGGTCCAAATCACGTTGCAGATGGTGAAAGAAGGACATAGCAGCAGCGACATGCTCGATCTCGCTCTTTCAGAGCTCGACCGGGCCAACCACTTGATCACGACGATGCTCACGCTTGCGAAGCCCGACCAGGCGAAGCTGCAGGAAGAGTGGCTCGACATGACCGAGTTTGCGAAACGTCTCGAATTCTTGCTCGATGCCGAATGCTATAAGCGGGTCACAAACTGGGAGTTGAACACTCCGAACGACATGCCGCCATTTTACTGTTCGAATGACATGCTCGTCCAAATCATCTATAACTTGTTCAAAAACGCGGTCGAGGCCGTCGATGCGAAAGGTGCCGACGGGGTCGTGACAGTCACGATTCAATTCACAGAGCGGGACTACCGCTTCTTGATCGAAGACAATGGGATCGGCATGACCGAAGCCCAAGTCAAGTCGGTCGGATCCGCGTTTTATACAACGAAAGAGAACGGCAACGGCTTGGGGCTCTACATGATTCGCGAATACTTGAAAGCCGTGAACGGCCACATGGAAATTGAGAGTGTTGAAGGAGAAGGTACGGCCATGATGATTAAAATCCCAAGGCGGTCGCACCCATGACGAAAGGATTTAAACATTACTGGCTTTGGCTACCGGTCGTCTGGGCGCTGTCGATTCTATTGATCACATCGATTCAATTACCGGAACGGACGAGAGCAAATAATGAAGTCGGTTTCGTGTTCGTCAGTGAAAAACATGAGCATGCCAATAAACTGTTGGCCGCGTTCGTCCGGACAGCGAATCAAAAAGGGTTCATCCCTGTCCCGACGACGAGTGAGGATTCCCGTGTCCTCGAGAAAGAAAAATTGGATGCGCTGATTGATCGCGGGGTCGAAGCGATCTTCGTGACGACGCTCGATGAATCGTTCATCCGCCCATCGCTCGAACGGGCCGAACGGGAAGGCATCCCGATTATCGCCATTGACCGGATGATCGACCATGAAAGCGTCGTGACATCGGTCATGTCCGATAACGTCGAGATCGGCCGAATGGCAGCGAACCATATCGCCGCCCAACACGCCGGGCTCGACCGTCCGATTCGTGTCGTCGAAGTGAGAGGGACCGCTAAAGTCCGCTCGACGATCGACCGGAGCCTCGGGTTGACGGAATACGACAAAGCCAACGACAACCTGCAAGTCGTCGCTTCGATCACCGGTAATTACGATACGTTCCAAGCGGAGATTGAGATGTCACGTTGGCTCGATGCCGATATCCCGTTCGATGCCGTCTTTTCCCACAATGATGACAATACGTTCGGTGTCGTCCGCGCCCTTGAAAGCCATGGTCTCAGCGACAAGACGCTCGTATCGGTCGACGGCGTGACGGGCATTTATCCGCTCATCCATAGCGGGAAAGTCGATGCGACGGTTGTCCAATCACCGAACGAGATGATCGAGGTCGGATTCAAGGCGCTCGAACATCATTTGAACGGCAAGAAAATTGCGTCACACTACTATTCGTCGAGCTATTTGTATGAAGGGCTCGCAAAAGATTAATTGACAAATGATTAGATTCCGCTATGCTAGGAAAAGTGGAAAGAAACAGGAGGTGTATCGATTGAACAGCTTCCAACAGTTCAAATTGTTACCGTTTATCGTCGATGCCTTGACAGAAAAGCGCATCACAGTACCGACGGACATTCAGGCCCGGATTATCCCGGCTGCGATGAATGGCCGCGATATCATTGGGAAATCACAAACCGGGACGGGGAAGACGCTTGCGTTCCTCTTACCTATTTTAGAAGCGATCGATCCGAAAGAAGAATCGGTCCAAGCCATCGTCGTCGCACCGACGCGCGAACTCGCTTGGCAGATTCACGAAGAGTTGAAAACACTCCTCGTCAAACAGCCGGACTATATTAAAACAAGTCTGATTGTCGGAGGAACTGACCGGGAACGACAAATCGACAAGATGAAAAACCCACCACAACTGATCATCGGGACACCAGGTCGTCTACTCGACTTGATGAAAGTCCAAGCGTTATTCCCGCACAAAGTCACGCACTTCGTCGTCGACGAAGCCGACCAAATGCTCGACATGGGCTTCTTGCCTGAAGTCGACCGCATCGCACAGGCATTGCCAGAGAAACTTCAAACGATGGTCTTCTCAGCGACGATCCCTGAGAAGCTGCAACCGTTCTTGAAGAAATATTTGCATGACCCGCGTTACGCGGAAGCGAGTGAAGAGCATCGCGTCGTTCCGAAAATCAAGCATCACGTCATCCCGGTCCGTCACCGTGACCGCAAGGCGTTGACGGTCGAAATCGCAAAAGCGATCAACCCGTTCGTCTGTCTCGTGTTCACGAACACGAAACAAGATGCGGATGAGTTGGAGACGTCGTTCCGCGAGGCGGGACTCAACGTCGGCACGCTTCATGGGGACATGCAAGCCCGTCGCCGGAAGCAAGCGATCAAAGACATCAACGACGCAAAATATCAGTTCGTGATCGCCACAGACTTGGCGGCGCGCGGCATCGATATTAAAGGTGTGTCGCACATCATCAACTTCGGAATTCCGAAAGACCTCGACTTCTATACGCACCGTGTCGGCCGTACGGGCCGCGCTGGGGAGACTGGCGAAGCGTACACGTTGTATGAAGATCACGAGAACGGTCCAATCAATCGACTCGAAGAGCGTGGTTTCACATTCAAGCACGTCGATTTGAAGAACGGATCGCTTCAAGAGATCAAGACACGCAAACGCCGCACGACCGACCGGAAGATGAAAGTCTCGCAAACGGCGCACAGCCGGATGGCGGGCGAAATCAAGAAGGCGAAGAAAAAGGTCAAGCCTGGTTACAAGAAGAAGTTCAAGTATAAATTGAAAGAGACGGCCTCACGTGAGCATATGCAGAGCCAACGTCAGGAACGTCGCGAAGTTCGTAAAAAGAACCGACGCTAAGCAAAAGAAGAATCGACTTCGTGGAGTCGATTCTTCTTTTTGTGTACACTAAGGACAGATGAGAATGAAGGAGAAGTGACTATGTTAAAAATTGGTTCCCACGTTTCAGTATCCGGTAAGAAGATGCTACTCGCAGGCAGTGAAGAGGCCGTCTCATACGGCGCTAACACGATGATGGTGTATACGGGTGCACCCCAAAACACGCGGCGCAAACCGATCGAGGATTTGAATATCGAGGCGGCGCTCGCCCATATGGCGGCGTACGACATCGACGAGATCGTCGTCCATGCCCCGTATATCATCAACTTGGGGAACACGACGAAACCGGAGACGTTCGAACTCGCCGTCTCGTTTTTGGCCTCCGAAATTAAACGGGCCGAGGCGCTCCAAGTCGCACGTCACGTCGTCCTTCACCCGGGTGCCCACGTCGGTGCCGGTGAAGACGTCGGACTCGCTCGCATCATCGAGGGCTTGAACGAAGTGCTCACCGGGGACGAGACGGTCAAAATCGCGCTCGAGACGATGGCTGGGAAAGGCAGTGAGCTCGGCAAGACGTTCGAGGAGCTAGCGACGATCATCGATGGAGTGACACATAACGACCGGCTCTCGGTCTGTTTTGACACGTGTCACGTTCATGACGCGGGTTACGACCTCGTCGGTGACTTGGACGGTGTCATCGAACAATTCGATCAAATCGTCGGATTGGACCGTCTTGGTGTCATCCACGTCAACGACTCGAAGAATGTCCGTGGTGCGAAGAAAGACCGTCACGAGAATATCGGCTACGGGGAGATCGGCTTTGATACGTTGAACCGGATTATCCACCATGAGGCGTTCACTCACTTGCCTAAGATTTTGGAGACGCCGTATATCCCGATCAGTGAGAAGACGAAAGTAGCACCATACAAGCAAGAGATCGAGATGTTCCGGGCGAACCGGTTCGATGCCGAATGGCGCGAACAGTTCACGCTCGCGCACCAATAAGATGAACATCATCCGAATCGATCCGAACGAGTATGACGTCTTGTCTGCGCTTCCGACGTATTTTCAAGAAGCGAGCCCATTTTACGTGGAAGGCCGGCTTGATGAGGGGACAGCTTGGATTGAGATTCTCGGATACGGGATTGTTGCCGAAGTCGAAGTCATGCTCGTCGAGATGACCAAGCGCCCGGCCGACCGTTATTGGCGGACGAAGGCGGGACCAGAACCGAAGACGTACAGCCTCGTCGACGTGATCGGCCTTGATTTCCATCATCCGTTGCTTCAATCAGGGATGTACGAGGAAGACACGGACGCCGTCATCCGCATCAAATGGGAGCAAGGGTACCGCGTCCCGTCCGCCAAGTGGACCCGGGAGACGTTCACTGCCCACTTGACCGAAGAGCAGGCAGTGTTAGAGCTCGCCCCGACGGCGGTCTGTGAAGCGTGCGGGGATGACTTGAACCGTTTCGGACGTACCGGGATTCGTTTGATGGAGTATCATCTCGAGTCAGGGAGCGGCATGTGGCTATGCCCGACATGCCACAAAGCGAGACATTATGATCTATAAAAAAACGAAGCCCGCGGGCTTCGTTTTTTGAATTAAAATGGCCAGTTCGCGAGTGCGAATTGATATACTTTCATCCCAAGAAACACGCCGAAGATGCCGACGACGCCCGGTAAGACCGGCGGGGCAGGGAGCGGCAACTTCAAGGCCGTGAAAATCATGCCACAAATGAGACCAGCGAGCAATGACAATAGGATTTCTTGCATGAATGATTCCTCCATATTCGAAATGAAAACGCTTAACTAACAGGTAACCGAACTCATTATACAATGTTCATTCTCATTTGAGAAGTCTAACATCAGTCATCTGTCATTTTCTCGTTTTCGGCTCGCAAGCGGAGGACTTCCCGTTCGGCCCAGTTCGACGGTTCGCGCTCAAACACGCTCGGAATGTTGTTCCAGCGCCCGCCGGTGTATTGGTGGATGATGATTTGTGATTGGATTCGCTCTTGTCCGGCCTCTTGTTTCAAATAGACGTAACTGCCGTCAGCACGCTGGATTCTCGCCTTCACGTTATCGACGAGTTGCAGCGCGAGCATATCTTTGATGTATGACTTATGTCCCGCGTCAAGGATCGGGAAGAGGATCTCGATCCGTTTGCGCATGTTGCGCGTCATCCAGTCGGCCGATGAGCAATACAAGTCTTCTTTCCCGTTTTGATAGAAGTAGAAGATGCGTGAGTGCTCCAAATACCGGTCGATGATGGACACGACGCGGATATTGTCCGATATGCCTTTGATTCCGGGACGCAAACAACAGATGCCGCGGATGATCAAATCGATTTTGACACCGGCCTGCGAGGCGTCATACAGTTTGGTGATGATTGGCTTGTCCGTGATCGAGTTCATCTTGGCGACGATGCGGCCGTTCCCGTATTTCTCGTGCAGTTTAATCTCTTCGTCAATCTTTTGAAGGAAGAAGTCGTGCATGTCATCCGGTGATGTCTCAAACTTGTGCCATGACGGGCGTTCACCGTAACCGGAGAGCCAGTTGAAGAAGTTGGTCGCGTCTTCGGCGAGCTCTTCATTTGTTGTCAACAAACCGATGTCCGTGTACAGTTTGGCGGTCGAGTCGTTGTAGTTACCGGTGCCGAGATGGAGGAACCGCTGTAGGACACCACCTTCTAAGATGCGGACGACGAGCGTGATCTTCGAATGGGTCTTCAACTCCTTATAGCCGTAAATGACGTGGGCGCCGGCCTTCTCGAGCTGTTTCGCCCATTGAATGTTCTTCTCCTCGTCAAACCGGGCCTTCAATTCGACGAGGACGGTCACTTGTTTCCCGCTCTCGGCGGCGTCGGTCAACGCCTTGATGATCGGCGAGTCGCCGGAGACACGGTAGAGCGTCTGCTTGATAGCGAGCACGTTCGGGTCTTTGGCGGCTTGAGCGATGAAGCGGACGACCGGGTCGAACGAATGATACGGGTGGTGGAGCAAGTAGTCGCGTTTGAGTAGCGCTTGGAACAAGTCTTTCCCTGGCTCGAGTCCTTCCGGGACGAACGGGATGAGCGTCTCATTGATCATGTCGTCATACTCGATGCCAATCTTGTTATACACCCCAAACAGGAACGTCAAATCGATTGGGCCGTCAACGAGGAAGATATCGCGGTCATGCAAATCGAGCACGTCCTGAAGCATGAACAAGAGCTCTTTACTGAGCGACCGTTGCTGAACCTCAAGGCGAATCGCGACACCATAGCGCCGTTTCTTCAACTCTTTTTCAATCTGTTTCAGGACGTCGCGGCTTCCTTCCTCATGGAACGGCATATCCGCGTTCCGTGTGATCCGGAACGGCATCGTCGACTCGACTTCAAAACCTTTGAACAGCGAGTCGATGAACTGAATGATGACGTCCTCGAGCAACATCAAGTCGGTATGGTCCTCGTCTTCTGTCGGCAGTTCAAGATAACGCGGCAACACGGCCGGTACTTGGACGAGAGCGAGCCGTTTTTTGCCTTCAGCGGTCGAGGCGATCTCGACGGCGATATTGAGTGATTTGGACAATAACATCGGGAACGGACGGTAGGCATCGACGGCGATTGGCGTCAACACCGGGAAGACGTGGGTCCGGAAGTACAACTTGACGAAGTCGAGCTGTTCTTTGTTCAAATGTTTCGGCCGTAAAAAGCGGACGTTCTCCGAGGCGAGCTGTTTGACGATTTTTTTATACGTCGCGTACTGCACCTCGACGAGCTCCTGGGCTTTGATAGAGATGGCTTTGATTTGTTGTTTTGGTGTCAATCCGGCCTTGTCTTCCGGACGGTTGAAGCCGGCGAGCACTTCATCTTTCAATCCGCCGAAACGGACCATGTAAAACTCGTCGAGGTTCGAACTGAATATGCCGAGAAACTTCAAGCGCTCCATGAGCGGGTTACGTTCGTCCATTGCTTCTTGGAGGACACGTTCGTTGAAACTCAGCCAGCTGAGCTCACGGTTATTGAAATGTTCGGGTAAGTAGATGGTCATGACTCTCTCTCCTCTACACGTAACTCGATTATTTGGTCGATGGCACGTTCCAAATGTTTTTTGTGGCGGATGCCGCGCTGGACTTCAAAACGCGGCGAGCTGTGCGTGTGAAGTTTCAAGACGAGTCCCTCGTCCGACGAAGTGACGTCGATGTTCTCGACGACTTGACGTTCGGTCAAATCGAGCGCGTCGACGAGTTTGACGATCGAGCCGAGCAATTCAAGACTCTTCAACATCTTCGAGTCGAACCATTCCGGGAAGCCCTCGATATGTTGTTCGAGCAGGCGCCGCGATTTATAAGACGTCACCAAGGCGAGTGCGAGCCGGTCCTCGTTGTTCATCCCTTTAAAATCGTTTGTCGTGATCAAGTGGAACGTGTGGTCACTCTTGTTGTTATGGTCGATGTATTCCCCGACGTAGGCGAGGCGGCAAGCCCCTTCTAACAGGCCGGGTTCGAATGGTTTCGGTTTGATCGTCTTCGTCTCGATCAGGCCGGTATAGATTTGACGGGCCAAGTGAATCAAATGTTGGTGCCGGACCGGGTCGACGTCATATTGGTTCTCGAAGTGGCGGAAACTTTCTTCTTTGACGTCGCCGAAGCGGACACGGTTGTTTTCTTTTAAGTAATATTCGTAGAATAAGCCCTCGCGCAGCCCGTTGTTGCTCATCATGAACTCAGGTACTTTCAAATATTTCGCCAGTTCATCGATGGCGGTGACGGCCGGGGCGATGATGTCCATTCGATCTTTCGACAAGCCGTCGAGTCGGCCGAGCTGTTTGCTCGACATATCGATGAGCTCATCCACGACGTCATGTAGGCGGTCGGCTCCGATTGTGTATTGATGGATGCCTTCAAGCGGGAACAAGGACAGCGACTGTTCGACCCGGACGAGGTTTCGAGCCGTTCCTCCGACCCCGACGAGCGGGATACCATGCGGTACGAGCCAGTCGATGTCTTTGAACGACTTTTTCAAAAACGACGTCAGGTGCTTGCGCTCGTCTTTCGTGAGTGTATCACCTTTCATGAAGTCCTCGGTCAAGGTGACCGCCCCGAACGGGAAACTGTGATAGAAGACGAGTTCACGATCCTTGAAGTACGTCACTTCCATCGAGCCGCCGCCGATATCGACCGAGTACCCATCCTCGATATACGTTGAGTTGATGATGGCCGAGTAGCCGTAAAAGGCTTCCTCATAGTCGCTCAACAGACGAATCTCCATGCCCGTCGCTTGTCGCACTTCATCTAAAATGGCGTTGGAGTTGCTGGCGTTGCGGATGGCGGCCGTCGCGACCGGTAATATTTCTTTCACTTCGTGATGCGCGTTCAATCGGTTGAAATGGTCGAGCGTCTCGATGAGCGCCTCGATCCCAGACTCGGACAGTTCATTATCCTCGGTGATATGGCTCGATAACCGGGCCACTTCCTTCACGTTCAATCGTTCGAAATACTGGCCGTGGCCGTTCACTTCAAAAATGACGTTACGAATCGAGTTGGACCCGATATCGATGACTGCTAGCTTTTTCTCCACGGAAAAACCCCCTCTGCGTTATCTCTAGTGTACAACGAAGAACTTGAAAGTACATATGGAATTCGGAGTGACCGAACTCAACCTGCTCTCATCGCCTCATACTTGAAGCCTGGACTGATATTCTGTATAATACAGACGCCAAGCAAGTAGAAATGATTACGATTTATCATACGAGAGAAGGGTAGCTTATGACGACATCCGTCGTAAAATTAAATCATGTTTCCTATCACTACGATGGGACCGCCGCGCTACAGGACGTGTCCATCGATATACACCAAGGCGACTTCGTTGCCGTCGTCGGGGAGAACGGTTCCGGTAAATCGACATTGATTCGGACCATTCTCGGCTTATTAGCGCCGCAAACCGGATCGATCGAACTGTTCGGTCGCCCCCAAGGCCAGTTCAAAGACAAGTCCCGTATCAGTTACGTTTCCCAAAAAGCGGCGTCGTTTAACTCGGGGTTTCCGGTGACGGTCGAGGAAGTCGTGGCCATGGGCCGCTATGGACGACTCGGTTTGTTCAAACGGTTGAACATCGAAGACAGAGCCGCCATCCAAAATGCTCTCGAGACGGTCAACATGTGGCAGTTTCGGCATCGGAAGATTGGCACCCTGTCAGGTGGGCAACAACAGCGCGTCTTTATCGCCCGGGCCATGGTCAATCAGCCGGATTTGCTCATTTTGGATGAACCGACGGTCGGAGTCGACCAAAAACATTTGCGCGACTTCTACGAGGTGCTCCATCTGTTGCGTGAACATACGATGTGCACGTTCATTCTCGTGACGCACGACTTGAACGTCGTCACGGACCTCGTCACGAAAGTCGTCCATCTCGACCACGGACGGATGGCGTGCAACTGTGGCTTGAAAGAGTATAGCGAACTCGGCGAGTTGACCGCGATCAAGCCATATCCGGTCAAAGTGCTCGTCCATGAAGGTACGTCATGATCGCCGATCTCTTCACGTACAGCTTTTTACGTTATGCGTTCATCGCAGCCGTTGTCATCGGATTCACCGCTCCGCTCATCGGCTCGTTCGTCGTCGTCAGACGGATGAGTTTGATTGCCGATGCGCTATCCCACATGACGCTTGCCGGAATATCGTTCAGTCTGTTTCTCGGACAATACATCTTATTGTTCAGCGACTTGAACCCGCTTTATCTTGGGACGCTCGTGTCCGTGCTCGCGGCACTCGGCCTCAACTGGCTCCGCGGAAAGTACGTGCACTTTCAAGAACTATCGATCCCCATCATGATGTCGGCCGGGATGGGGCTCAGTGCCATCTTCATCTCGCTGTCACGCGGATTTTCCATCGATTTGTCGACACTGTTGTTCGGCTCGATCTCCGCGGTCAGTCTATCGGATATTTGGTTGATTTTGGCGGTGGCCGGAATCACGTTACTCGTCATCGTCGTGTTCTATAAACAGCTATTGTTCTTGTCGTTCGATGAAGAACAAGCAAAAGTGTCCGGTTTGCCGAGCACGATGCTCCACGTGCTGTTCATGTTCGTCGTCGCGCTCGTCATCGCCGTCAGCATGCGCATCGTCGGTACGCTCCTCGTCTCGAGTCTCATCACGCTGCCGGTCGCGGCCGCGCTCCGGTTCACGAACAGCTTTAAACAGACGATTCTCTGGTCGATCGTCTTCGGTGAAATCGCGACGATTGGCGGGCTCGTGCTCGCCTACGAACTCGATGTCGCCCCGGGCGGTGTCATCGTCTTGCTCGCCGTTATGATTTTAGCGATTGTCATGTTGGCCGAACGGATTGGATTCGCTCGGAAGAAGGAGGTGCGTTATGAAGGAAACTGAACAGTTGACCCGCCTACAGTCCTCATCGCTCAAAGTGACACCGAAACGGATTGAGATGTTTGCCTTTCTCGCGGCGGAAGAACGTTACGTCAGTGCCAAAGACGTCCTCGACTATATGCGCTCGAAACATCCGACGATGAGCTTTGACACGGTGTATCGCAACTTGAAGTCGTTCGCCGAAGAAGGTTTGCTTGAAGCGACCGAATTGAACGGGGAGAAAGCGTTCCGTGTCACGTGCGGGTCTAATCATCACCATCATCACCTCATTTGTCGCGGTTGCGGCAAGACGAAGTTGCTCGAGCTCTGTCCGATGCGCTACGTCGAGACGCTTGATCCCGATTTTGAGGTCGTTGATCATAAATTCGAGATTTACGGGTATTGTAAACAATGTAAGTGACGAGAAGGGATTGTGTCTGCAATCCCTTTTTTGTCGAATCAGGAGAGGGGGGAGTCGAGATGATTTACACAGCAGCCGAGATCAAGCAAGCTGATGAGACGGCGCTCCGGAAAGGGATGCCAGCCGACGTCTTGATGGAGCGGGCAGCGTCGGCTTTGGCGGCGCGTCTGACCTTCTCGCCACAATCGTCCATCCTCGTCGTCTGTGGCGCTGGTAACAACGGGGGAGACGGTTGGGTCATCTCACGCGAATTGGCGCAGCGAGGTCATGCGGTCACCGTCTATGCCCCGTTTGGAGATCCAAAGTCGAACGAAGCGAAACGGCACGCGACGTACGCGCGAGGGTTCGTCACGGTCACGGATGAGCCACGAGATGCCGATCACGTCATCGATGCCTTGTTCGGGGTCGGCTTCCATGGACCGGTCAATGGAACGGCAAGGGACGTCATCTCTTGGATACGCGAGCAACAAGCGCCCGTCGTGGCCATCGATGTTCCGTCTGGTGTCCCGAGTGACGACGCGTTGGCGTTTGACGGGCACGCGGTCGAGGCAGAAGTCACTTTCTCGCTCCATGGTTATAAGCGGAGCGCTTTTTTAAAACGGACCGCTCCATATTACGGTAAAGTCGAGGTCGTCGAGATCGGGTTGCCACACACGTCAACATGGCGTGTGCTGACAGCCTCAGATTTTGACCGTTCCCTGCTCGAACGAGATACGTACAGTCACAAAAACACGTATGGGCACGGTCGCTTGATTGGCGGGAGTCGGCATTTGATTGGAGCCCCGTTCTTGGCAGGACGGGCGGCGCTTCGGACCGGAATCGGGCTACTCGATTTGGTCATCCCGAATGAAGCGCTTGCGCTCGCCTCGAGTTTACCGGAGGCGATGTATTACGGAATCGATGAGTTACTGGACAAGGAGTATGCAGCCAATGCGATTGGTCCCGGCCTAGTCGATGATGCGCGACTCGCTCATTCATGGGCAGCTGTAAGCCGGAGCAAGGCACCGCTCATCGTGGATGCCGGAGCATTGACGAAAGAGCACCTCGAGGCGTCAGGACCGCTCACACTGACCCCGCATCCGGGTGAGCTGGCTCGATTGATGGACAAGTCGGTCGATGAGATCGAAGCGGATCGTTTTCGGATTGCCTCTGAATTCGCACAGGCTCATGGAGTTCATCTCATTTTGAAAGGAACGTACACACTCATCGTCAAGCCAGACGGAACCGGGGCGGTCAATACAGTCGAGGCGTCGGCACTCGCGAAAGGCGGGAGCGGTGACGTATTGACGGGAATCTTGCTCGCGCTTTGGGCAAGGACGGACCGAATCCGTGCCGACAAGTCGCCGAACGAGCAGGCCGTCCTCTGGCACGCCCTGGCAGCGAAAGAGGCGAGCGAACAAATTCATCCTGCGAGCGTCTTGGCGACCGATATCATCGAAGCGATCGGGCGCATCTAAAAAAGAGGAATCCACGTGGGATTCCTCTTTTTTAGATGGTGATCGAATTTGTCGTCGCGATGTGGCGCACGATATGCTGGGCCTCGTTCCAAGACGTGATCCGTTTCACACCGGTTGGCAGCGGTTTCCGATTGTACGGAGCGTCGAACAACAACACGGGAATCGATGTCTGTTCGTGGATGGAGATCGCGTTCTCATAGCGGTCTTCCATGAACAAGTCGAGTTCGAGCTGTTTGACGACACCGACCTTGTCGTGGCTCCCTGTCATGATGAGCGAGTCAAGTGGAAGGTCATGTTGCCGAATCCACTCCTCGGTGACGGCACGTACGGCCTCGCTCCGGGCCGTGACGTAATGAAGGCGGTGGGCCTTGCGCATGTTCCATAAGACAGCGTTCACTTCAGAATGCGGAAGTGAGCGCCGATAGATGGCCTCTTCGTGGCCTTGTTCGATCATGAAGCGCCAAAACGCCTCTTGTGTCATATCTGTATACGTATGCAGCTCGTATTCGGTCGCCTGATGATAATCGATGGCGTACCCGAGCGCATCATTCATATAGTGAAAACAACTTTGCGGATCCGTGACGGTTCCGTCGAGGTCAATCCCGATGTGCATGTGCGTCCCTCCTTGCTCATAACCCTTATTGTACCAAAAGCCCGCTCGGTTGCAACCGAGCGGGCGAAGGATTAGTTAGATTGGTTGGCGAGCTCTTGCTCTTCGAGTTCACGAGCGGCCAATTTCTCAGCGACGATAGCGTCGATTTCTTTTTTCAACTCTTCGACCATCGTGGCTTCCGGCACTTTCCGGATGATCTTCCCGTGACGGAAGAGCAAACCTTCGTTACGGGCACCGGCGATGCCGATATCGGCTTCACGGGCCTCACCTGGTCCGTTGACCGCGCAGCCGAGGACGGCGACTTTAATGTTGACGTTGATGTTTTGAATATATTCTTCGACTTCTTTGGCGATCGAGATCAAGTCGATCTCGATGCGGCCACAAGTCGGGCACGAGATGAGCGTCGCCGCGTTGGCTGCGAGACCGAACGACTTGAGCACTTCTTTGGCGACTTTGATCTCCTCGACCGGGTCGTCAGATAGCGAGACGCGGACCGTCGAACCGATTCCGAGTGAAAGGATCGCACCGAGGCCGGCCGCTGACTTGAGTGACCCCGAGAAGAGCGGGCCCGATTCTGTGATTCCGACGTGGAGCGGGTAATCGAACGTCTTGGCCGCGAGCGTGTACGCTTCGAGGGCGAGGTTTACGTCAGACGCCTTAAGCGAGATGATCGTGTTATAGAAGCCAAGGTCTTCTAAGATCTTGACGTGGTGCATGGCACTCTCGACCATCCCTTGGGCCGTCGGATAACCGTATTTCTCAAGGAATTGCTTTTCAAGTGAACCGGCGTTGACACCGATGCGAATCGGGATGCCTTTCGCCTTGGCGGCGTTGACGACCGCCTCGACTTTCTCGCGACGACCGATGTTACCCGGGTTGATGCGGATTTTATCGACACCGCTCTCGATGGCTTTGAGCGCTAGTTTATAGTCAAAGTGAATATCGACGACGAGCGGGATGTTGATACGGCTCTTGATCTCAGCGAGGGCATCGGCCGCACGCTCGTCCGGACAAGCGACGCGGACGACTTGGCAGCCCGCTTCTTCGAGACGCAAAATCTCAGCGACGGTCGCTTCGACGTCATGGGTTTTTGTTGTCGTCATCGACTGGATGACGACTTCGTTGGATCCACCGATGATGAGGTTACCGACACGAATCGGACGGGTTAATGAACGATGCAAAATTTCTGACATATACGTAATCTCCTTCTTTTGGAAAGGTTCCAATCGATTTAAGGTGAGTGGTTTCCTTATTATCATAACGAAATGTTTGTGAAAAAGCACCCGGCAAGCGCTTGATCGGTGTGCTCTTACAAAACGCTAACGTTATCTTAACAGATGCTTCATAATTTTCCACCGTCTGAGGACCGATATATTCAAAGAAATGACGTCTGAAAAGGTGGAATGTATAATGTTTGAACGATTGAAACGAATATGGAGTAGGAAGCAACAGGCCGAAAGGACGATGAGCCATCGCTTGCTATGGACGTTGATGCCGGTCATGCTCGTCCTCTTTTTAACCGTGTTCGGGTGGTTCGCCTTAAGAGCGGAGCAGTTGTTGACGAGCGAAGTCGAGAAACGGCTTCATCGGGAAGCGACCGTCGTCCGCGAAACGGTAAAGACGACGTATGGGGCGTACGTCGCGAATGAAAAAGTATTGAATCGGGCTTTGAAGTCGATGTATATGCAACAGGCTTCAATTCTATCGGCGGACGGTCTAGAGGCCAGTCAATATTTATTGCGCGACACACAAGTCGAGCAATTGAGCGGCCGACAAGTCGAGGATCGGTTTATGAACCGTCTGGATGAAATCAGGACGGACGATGTGAGGGTCGGCGAACAAGATGATGTGTTCATCGTCACGGCACCGATTCCAGAGTTGAAAGCCCACTATGCGATCGTCGTCACGAAACAATCAGTGCTCGGCACGATGTGGAATTTGAGAGAACTTGTCCTCGCCGCAATCACGATCATGCTCGTCATGATGGTCGGCTTATTCTCGTTTATGATCCGCCGGGAAATCAAGCCGTTGAGGGCATTTGCGGTCCGGCTTCGGGAATCAGTGGCCACGCGGTCGTTCTCAGAGGTCGAACTTCACGCAAAATCGTTTGAAATGCGAAGTTTGGAACGAGAGTACAACACATTTATCGGGCTATGGAAACGTTCGTTGTTGACGATGCTCGAGACGTCGACCGCTTTTGAATCGAGTCTACCGGTGTTTATGCGACAACTTGAAGCGAATCAACAGCAAGTGACGGGGTTCAAGAAAGTTGCCGCGACCGTCGCGTCGACGAGTCAATCTTATCAGTCGTTCACGAACGAATCGACGCATCGCTTTACAGATTTGGCGGGACAAGTCCGTTCGCTCGAACAAGAGATCGGTTCGATTGATCAGCGGGCCGAGGCGTTGAAACAGACGATCACGACTGAGATTGAATCATTCTCGACCGTCAAAGGGGCCAGCGAGCGATTCGCAAAGAAAGCGAGTGCGGTCCAGAACCGTTTGCTTGAAAGTGAAGGCACGTCTGAGCAGGCGGATGACGCGCTTCGGAAGATTTTGTCCGTCGCGGCCGCGACAAAGATGTTGGCACTCAACGCCTCGATCGAAGCGGCCCGGGCCGGGGAGCATGGCAAAGGGTTTGCCTTCGTCGCCCATGAGGTCGGACAGTTGGCGAAAGTCACGAATGAATCGACGCTGTCGGCCGTGGCGGCGATTGAAGCCATTCGATTGGAGCGAGCCGAGATTTTTGACGAGATGAAACGATTCGAAGAGGATATCGTTTATTTGGGTGAGACGTTACACCGTGTCGAAGGCGGGATTGAAACAATCGACCAGGAAGTGAGAAGGCAAATGACGCAGTTCCAATCCATCACCGAGCAAACAACCGCCACCGGACATCAATTACTACATATGGCGGAAGCGAATGAACAATTAAAAGAAGTAGGCGTGGCGCTCGAACGAAGATTAGACGAATTATATGAAGGCGTCGAAGGTTGGTCGGACGTGCAACAGACGTTACAAGGTGCAGGGATCGACTTAGGCAACCAAAGTCAACGACTCCAGGCCGTGTTGTCTGATTTGGCCCCCACATTATAACAATAGAAAGCCGGCTCAACGCAAACGTGCGCTGTCCGGCTTTTTTGATAGTTTCGATTTGACAGGGATATGACGCAACGGAACAATCAAATAGATGAAAGATAAGAGGACACCGAGCCAAGTCAACGAGGGCGCGGTATGGTATAAGGTGACTAGGAAGAGGACTGGAATCATCGTCATCGCGACGGCATATGGCCAAGCTTGACGATACGGCCATGTCTTCTTCGTGTACCATCTCGTGACGAGTTGGACGAAAAGGGCGCTGAGTGCGACGAACCCCATATAGAAGAAGAAGATGGCGAAGCCGTGTAAAAAGATCCACATCGGCCAAAAGAAATCGGGCTGTAACACGGCGTAATCGAGCAGCGTGACCACAAGCGTCAAGATAAGACTCGCCAACATATAGGCGTGGAGCGGGGCGAGGCGGAGGCGTAACGCTTGCTTGGTCGGGTAAAGGCTGTGGCGAAGAAACTGTGATGTCGTTTTGAGCATAAAATCAAACTCCAATCTGTTATAGTACAAAACCTGAAAAACATACATAATTCATACAGTGGTTTAATAAAACCTTAACATTAAACCTGTTTACATCGAATGGGTGATGCGGGCATAATGAGTAGGGCAATAAAAACCAAGCAAACACAACTAATTCACAATCAAAAGGAGTACAAAAATCGTGGAATACAATTTGCAAGAAATGTTATTCATGTTTTTTGGAGGATTAGGGATCTTCCTCTTCGGTATCAAATCGATGGGAGACGGCCTCCAAAAGTCAGCAGGTAACCGCCTGCGCGACATCCTTGATAAGTATACATCGAATCCGTTCCTCGGAGTACTAGCCGGGATCATTGTAACGGTCTTAATTCAATCATCGTCAGGTACTACGGTCATCACGGTCGGTCTCGTCAGTGCCGGCTTCATGACACTTCGTCAAGCGATCGGGGTCATCATGGGAGCAAACATCGGAACGACGGTAACGGCGTTCATCATCGGTTTCGATGTCGGGGCCTACGCACTACCGATTATCGCCATCGGTGCCATTCTCCTGTTCTTCTTTAAAAAAGAGAAGTTGCAACACTTAGGTCAAATCTTCTTCGGTTTCGGGATGCTGTTCTACGGTCTTGAACTTATGGGAGGCGGGATGAAGCCGCTCCGCTCGAGCGAATACTTCATCGATTTGACGCAATCAATGAGTGACAACCCGTTCCTCGGCGTCATCGTCGGTACGGTATTCACGGTCATCGTTCAATCGTCTTCTGCGACGATTGGGATTTTACAAGAATTGTACGCGGGTGGGTCGATTCAACTCGATGCGGCACTTCCTGTCTTGTTCGGGGATAACATCGGGACGACGATCACGGCGATTCTCGCTTCGATTGGTGCCTCGGTCGCGGCCCGTCGTGCGGCTGCTGCTCACGTTATCTTCAACTTGATCGGAACAGCGATTTTCTTAATTCTCTTGATTCCGTTCACGCAATATATTTACTGGATCACAGACCTGTTGGCGATCGAAGACAAGATGCAAATCGCTTTCGCTCACGGAACGTTCAATGTGTTGAACACCGTAATTCAATTCTGGTTTATCGGAACGATTGCATGGATCGTGACGAAATTCGTGCCAGGCGAAGATTCAATCGTCGATACGAAAGCACAACATTTGGATCCGATCTTCATCCAACAGTCTCCATCGATTGCTGTCGAACAAGCCAAATATGAAGTCATCCGCATGGGCGATTTCGCGAAACTTGGTCTCGATGAAGCACGCAAATATATGGCAACTGGTGATAAAAAACATGCTGAGAAGTCGGCGCATATCGAAGACGCGCTCAACTCGCTCAACTCGAAAATCACGGATTACCTCGTGAAGCTTGCCGCTGTCGATTTGACAGAACAAGAATCGCAAGAGCACAAGACACTCATGCATGCGATCAATGATATTGAACGAATCGGTGACCACGTCGAGAACATCATCGAGTTGATTGACTATAAGACGGCAACGCGCGTCAATCTTTCGGCCGACGCTCAAAAAGAGTTGACGGAGATGTACGATTTGACTCGTTCCACGCTCGAGAAGTCGCTTCAAACACTTGCGAGCGGTGACATGGTCGAAGCTCGTCAAGTCATCGAGATGGAAGCGAAACTCGATATGCTTGAACGTCAATTCCGTAAAAATCACGTCGTTCGCTTGAACACAGGCGAATGTGACGGCCAAGCCGGGATGTTCTTCGTCGATATGCTCTCGAACTTGGAGCGGATCGGTGACCACGCGATGAACATCACAGAAATCACGCTTGAAGATGCAAACGAAGGAATCGTGTAATCGAACAGTCCCTCTAGCTCAGATGAGCCAGAGGGACTTTTTGGTTAGATGTGACTTTTGATTGACAGTGACTCCTCTATTCAGTATATTATTACTGTATAACAACGTGGCGGTGTAGCTCAGCTGGCTAGAGCGTACGGTTCATACCCGTGAGGTCGTGGGTTCGACTCCCTCCGCCGCTACCAATTAGGACCCTTAGCTCAGCTGGTTAGAGCAGACGGCTCATAACCGTCCGGTCGTAGGTTCAAGTCCTACAGGGTCCATTTGTGACAGCTTTCGATTGAAAGCTGTTTTTTTGTTTTCATTTTTAGTTTTCAAATCCGAAGTCATGGGTAAATATCCGTTAGCATTTTGTTTTTTGAAAAATATGAAATGAGGCGAAGCGAGATGGAACGAAATCATACGATGATGCAATTTTTTGAATGGCACGTCCCGGCTGACCAGAAACATTGGAAGCGATTGAAAGAACGAGCTTCTGAATTGAAGGAAGTCGGAATTACCGCATTATGGTTGCCACCTGTCACGAAAGGACAGAGCGACGAGGATACGGGATATGGCGTGTACGATTTGTATGATTTAGGTGAGTTTGATCAAAAAGGAACGGTCGCGACCAAATACGGCACAAAACAAGAGTTGCTCGAGGCGACAAAGCATGCCCAAGAACTTGGCATGCAAGTCTATATGGACGTCGTCTTAAACCATAAAGCGGGTGCAGATGCGACCGAGAAGTTTGATGTCCTCGAAGTCGACCCGGAAGATCGCACGAAAGTGCTATCGGAAGAACCGTTCGAGATTGAAGGGTGGACCAAGTTCGATTTCGAAGGTCGGAACGATAAGCATTCTTCTTTCAAATGGAACTTCCACCATTTCAACGGGACGGACTATAACGCTGCGAACGACCATAGCGGTATCTTCTTCATTCTTGGTGAAAACAAGAAATGGAACGACAACGTCGACGATGAGTTTGGTGTCTATGACTATTTGATGTTCGCCAATATCGATTACCACCACCCAGAAGTGCGAGACGAAGTGCTCAGCTGGGGCAAGTGGTTCATCGAGGAGACGAAATGTGACGGGTTCCGACTCGATGCGATCAAACATATCAACTATGACTTCGTCAAAGAGTTCAGCGAGACGATGAAAGCCGAAAAAGGCGAAAACTTCTATTTGGTCGGTGAGTTTTGGAAATCGGAGCTCGAAGCGTGCCGTGAGTTCCTCGACAACATTGATTATCATGTCGATTTGTTCGACGTGCCGCTCCATTACAATCTGCAACGCGCCTCAACGGAAGGGGAATCGTTCGATATGCGGACGATCTTTGACGACACGCTCGTCCAGTCCCACCCGCTCCACTCGGTGACGTTCGTCGATAACCACGATTCGCAACCGGCGGAAGCGCTCGAGTCATGGGTCGAAGATTGGTTCAAACAAATCGCTTACGGCTTGATCTTGCTTCGCCAAGACGGTTACCCATGTGTGTTCTACGGTGACTATTACGGCATCAACGGTCCGCATCCGGCCGAAGGGAAAAAGCCGGCGATTGATCCCCTCCTTTATGCTCGCCGTGAAAAAGCGTACGGACAACAAGACGACTATTTCGATGATGAACACGTCATCGGTTGGGTCCGTTGTGGTGTCGAGGAGATTGAACGTTCTGGTTGTGCCGTCCTTATCTCGAACAGTGAAGCGGCCGAGAAAACGATGTTCGTCGGCGAACACCGTGCCGGTGAGAAATGGGTCGACTTGACGCAGACCGTCGATGAGATCGTTGAGATTGACGAAGATGGAAATGGGGTATTTAAAGTGGCGGCAGGGTCGATTTCTGTTTGGGCGTTGCCGGAACAAGACGTCGAGTGAGGCATTACAATTGAGTCAGCCGTCACAAATCTGTTACATTTAAAACGAACGTTGTTCAAACCAATTTTAAGGGGGATTTTAGTTATGGCTAAATTTGAATTACCACAACTTGATTACGCATACGATGCACTTGAACCACACATTGACGCACGCACGATGGAAATCCACCACACGAAACACCACAACACTTACGTCACGAACGTAAACAATGCACTCGAAGGAAAAGATGTGAACTACTCTTCACTCGAAGAGTTGCTTCAAAACCTCGATTCACTTCCTGCTGACATTCAAACAGCGGTTCGTAACAATGGTGGCGGTCACTGGAACCACTCGTTCTTCTGGAAATTGTTGAAGAAAAACGAGAACGGCGCACCGACAGGCGAACTCGCGTCAGCCATCGATGAAGCATTCGGCAGCTTTGATGCTTTCAAAGATGAGTTCGCGAAAGCAGCGACAACTCGCTTCGGCTCTGGTTGGGCTTGGCTTGTCGTCAAAAACGGTAAGCTCGAAGTTACGTCGACGCCAAACCAAGACTCACCGATCATGGAAGGCGTTCAGCCGATCCTCGGTCTTGACGTCTGGGAGCATGCGTACTACTTGAACTACCAAAACCGTCGTCCGGATTACATCCAAGCGTTCTTCCATGTCATCGACTGGGATTACGTCGCGAAGCTCTACGCGGACGCAAAATAATGACACTGTCCCGGGATTCCAATGAATCTCGGGATTTTTTCTACATTTCATTAATTTGTAAACAAATTATGATATAGTGAAAATCGAGTCTAAAAATAGAAACATCATCGACATATATGTCACCTATACTTATAGAAGAAACGAATCAGGAAGGAGACAACTGAATTGGCCAGACACCGTGTGAAAGTGCCGAAAAAACGGCGCAATCATCTGCCCTTGCGACTGAACTTATTGTTCTTTATCGTCTTTATTTTATTCGCGACGCTCATTTTTCGTTTAGGCGTCGTTCAAATCGTCAATGGTGAGTTAATCGCCCGTGAAGTGCAAAAGACGGAATCGAGTAAAATCAAATACGAGGTGCCGCGTGGTAAGATTTACGACCGTAACGGTCAAGTGCTCGCCGATACGATCTCAAACTACTCGGTCATGTATCGCCGTTCGCAAGTGACGAAGACGGAAGAGCGGCTTGATGTCGCCATCAAGCTCGCTGACATCGTCGACGTCCCGGAGAAGGACCGCAAAGTGACCGAGCGGGACCGCAAGGATTATTGGATTGCCATCGATCCAGAGCGCTCGCAAGAACGCGTCCAAAAGCTATTGGCCGATCTCCCGGAAGAAGAGCGGGCCGCCTTGTCGAACCAAGACGTCGACCAATTGTTGCTCGATTCGATCACAGACGCAGAAATCACGTTCGATGATGCGACCGAGGAAATCATCGCCATCAAACATAATATGGAGTCGGGCTACGCCCTCGACCCGCAAGTCATCAAGATCGGAGCGACGCCAAAAGAGATGGCGTTGATCGAAGAAAACTTGGAACTGCTCCCTGGTGTCAGTGTCGAGCCGTATTACCAACGGGACTACCCGTTCGGCGAGACGTTCCAAAGCTTTCTCGGAAGCTATCGTCAAATCCCGGCCGAGCAGCGCGCCTCGTATCAAGCGAAAGGGTACGGCTTAAACGACCGTGTCGGCACGTCTTATCTTGAACAACAATATGAAGAGATTCTTCGCGGCACCCCGGCCTACGACGTCTTCACGACGTACAAGGGCGAACCGGTCGGAGAACCGACCCGCGTCAGCGGTAACCCAGGGAAAGATATCATCTTGTCGACGGACATCGAATTCCAAAAAGAAATCGATGAGATTTTGAAGAAAGCGATTCGTGCCGGACGTTCGGGCAGCCCGCACTTTGACCGTGCCTTCGCCGTCGTCATGAACCCGCAAACGGGTGAATTGCTCGCCCTCTCGGGACAAGAGCTCGACTATGAAACGAACGAATTCAAAGACGTCTCGACCGGGACGGTTCTGCGGGCGAGTCAAATCGGCTCGACGATCAAGGGAGCGACGGTCGCGTTCGGACTTGAAGAAGAAGTCATCCAACCGGGTGAATATATTTACGACACGCCGATCCGCATCGGTTCGTCACTCAAGTCGTCGTACCGGAACATGGGGAACATCAACGACCTTGATGCCCTTGCCTTGTCATCGAACATCTATATGTTCCAAATCGCCTTGCGGCTCGCCGATTACTACTCGACCGGCCAAATCGTCGGGGAAAACGTGACCGAGGCGTTCAATACGATGGAGCATTACTATAAACAGTTCGGACTCGGAATCGAGACAGGGATTGATCTTCCGTATGAATCAATCGGATTCCGTAGCGTACCGGACCGTGTCACGCTCCTCATGGACATGTCGATTGGTCAGTTCATCTCGTACACGCCGATTCAGTTGGCGCAGTATACGTCGACGCTTGCAAACGGCGGCTACCGGATTCAACCGCATCTTTTGAAAGAAATCATCGAACCTGGCTCGCTTGACGAATCGAACAAGCAAGTCGTCAGTACGTTCCAACCGAACGCGCTCAATAAAGTCGATATCCGCGATGAGTTCATCCAGCGGGCGCGTCAAGGATTCCGACAAGGGGTCGAGAGCGGAACGTCGCGCATTCTGCAACAGACGGGGATCACCGCGGCCGGGAAGACCGGTACTGCTCAAGCGATCGCGGAAGGGCCAGACGGCCAAGCGAAGCGAAATGCGAACGGGGAACCGATTAAGACCCTCAACTCGAACCACGTCGGTTGGGCGCCGTATGATGACCCTGAAATCGCCTGGGCCATCATCATGCCAGGCCTCGAGGCAGAAGGAATCAACACCCGTGTCGCGCACGACATCATGAAGGCGTACTTTGACTTAGAAGACGTCCAAGCACAGCTCCAGTAAAGAAGTCACTTCGGTGGCTTCTTTTTTTCGTCTTTACAATTCTTTTACGTTCCGTTTATTTCTCGTTAATAGTAGTTTATTAGGATGTTAATTGTAGGACAGAACAAGCAAGCCACAACACAAATCAAAGCAAACTCAAGGAGGACGTCAGAAATGTCTTGGATGAAAAAATCAGCTTTAGTCGCTTCAATCACTTCGGTGGCCATCATCGGTGCCGCGTGTGGGAACAATGAAGAAGGAGGCGGCGCAGCCGAAGGTGAAGGACTTTCAGGTAAAGTCGTCATGGACGGTTCGTCTACCGTATTCCCAATCATGGAAGCCGTAGCCGAAGAATATTCAGCTGAACAGCCAGACGTTGAAGTCACGGTAGGTGTCTCAGGTACGGGCGGCGGCTTCAAACGTTTCGTCACAGGCGAAACAGACTTCTCGAACGCATCGCGTGAAATCAAAGAAGAAGAAGCGGCTGAAGCTGAGAAGAACGGTGTCGAGTACACGCAACTCGCGGTCGCACTTGACGGACTCTCACTCGTCGTCAACCCAGAGAACGACTGGGCACAAGATATCACGATCGAAGAACTCAACAAAATGTGGACTGACACGAACGTGAAGACATGGAAAGACGTCCGTTCAGACTGGCCAGATGAAGAGATCTCATTCTTCTCACCTGGTAAAGATTCAGGAACGTATGACTTCTTCAACGAAGCAGTGCTTGACGACACAGACATCCGTCAAGACGCACAGTTGTCTGAAGACGACAACGTCCTCGTAACAGGTGTTGCCGGTACGAAAGGTGCGATCGGATTCTTTGGTTACGCGTACTACATTGAAAACCAAGATACGCTTCGCGCGATGAACGTCGAAGGCATCGAGCCGACGACTGAGACGATCAACGACCTTTCATACCCGCTCTCACGTGAGATCTACACGTACGTGAACAACGCGTCATTGAAAGATAAGCCACAAGTCGCTGACTACACACGCTTCTTGAATGAAAATGCAGCAGCCCTTTCAGAAGAAGTCGGTTATGTCGGAATGGAACAAGCACGATATGATGAGAACGCTGAAGTGATCGACGAGATTGCTGGCGAGTAAATAGCGCAGGAGGCAGAAGGTGAGAGTCGCTCTCACCTTCTCGCCGTGCTTTCTAGTATGAAGAGGTAGGGAGCGATACACGAGATGAACCAACCAAACAAAGGGCTTTCGATTCGAGAGATGATTGAAGCCAATAAGAAAAAGAAATATAGTACGACGAACGTGTTTGATAAAGTCATGCCGTTCTTATTATTCTTGAGCGCATTCGTTTCGGTCGTCACGACGGTCGGAATCGCGTTCACACTCGGTTTTGAACTGTTCAAGTTTTTCGAGCGTGTGCCGATTGCCGAATTTTTAGGCTCGACCGAATGGTACCCGCTTAGTGCCGATCAACGTTTCGGTGTCTGGGCCCTCGTCATGGGGACGCTCCAAATCACCGTCATCGCGATGATCGTCGCCGTCCCACTGGGGTTGGCATCGGCGATTTATTTGAGCGAGTATGCGTCTGAACGCGCTCGTACGATTTTGAAGCCGATCCTTGAAGTGCTCGCAGGCGTACCGACGATCGTCTTCGGTTTCTTCGCCCTATCGTTCGTCACACCGATCTTGCAGGCATTGATTCCGGGTCTTCAAATCTATAACGCCCTCAGCCCAGGAATCGTCGTCGGGATCATGATTATCCCGATGATCGCTTCCATTTCGGAAGACTCGATGAGCGCCGTACCGAAGAAAATTCGTGATGGGGCACTTGGTCTCGGGGCGACGCGTCTGGAAGTCGCCATCAAAGTCGTTATGCCAGCCGCCCTCTCAGGGATTATCGCGTCGATTGTCCTCGGGATGAGCCGGGCCATTGGTGAGACGATGATTGTAACCATCGCCGGTGGGTCACAGCCGAACTTTGAGTTCAATCCCCTCAACGCGATTCAAACAATGACGGCATATATTGTCCAAATCGCCAAAGGCGATGCCGGGTACGGGACAATCGAATATTACAGTATCTATGCGGTCGGTGCGCTATTGTTCGTATTCACTCTCGTGATGAACCTATTCGCCAACTGGGTGACGCGCCGCTTCAGAGAGGAGTACTAATATGGCTTTACCGAACAGTGAGTTCAAGAATACGAAGAACTTGATGGATCGTGATTCGGTTTCTCAACGAATCAAACGCCGTCTTCAATTGAATGAGATCTTTAAGTACATCTTTTTAGCAGGGCTCGTCTTCGCCTTGCTCGTCTTATCGACGTTGATTTATGATGTTGTGTCAAAAGGTGGCGGTTGGGTCAATCTCGACTTCTTGCGTAACTTCCCGTCACGCCGTCCGGAACAGGCCGGATTGTATCCTGCCTTGATTGGGACGTTTTGGTTGATGCTTCTCATCGTCCCGATGGTGTTCATCGTCGGTGTCGGTGCCGCAATTTACTTGGAAGAGTATGCCCCGAAAAACCGTATCACATCATTTATCGAAGTGAATATTTCAAACTTGGCCGGCGTGCCGTCAATCGTGTTCGGATTGCTCGGATTGACGATCTTTGTACGGGTCATGGAACTCGGGAACTCACTCATGGCCGGTGCGCTGACGCTCGGACTGATGAGTTTGCCGATCGTCATCGTCGCGTCGCAAGAAGCGCTTCGCTCGGTCAAGATGGAGTTGCGCCACGCGTCGCTCGCGCTCGGTGCCTCGAAATGGCAGACGACGTTCAACGTCGTCTTGCCGTCCGCCATTCCAGGGATTATTACAGGGATCATCTTGGCCGTATCACGTGCCATCGGCGAGACGGCTCCACTGATCATGGTCGGAGCTGCGACGTTCATTTCGACGACGCCGAGCAGCGTGTTCTCAGACTTCACGGCGTTGCCGATTCAAATTTATAACTGGACGAGCCGTCCACAAGCAGAATTCCAAAACTTGGCCGCTGCCGGCATCATCGTCTTGATGACGATGTTGATCATCATGAACTCGGCAGCCATCTATATCCGTAACAAATATACGAATCGACATTAAGTCGTAGCAGGTAACGAGGAGGATTCTCGAGATGATGAAACAAAAAGAACTCAAAGGAGATCATGAAGTGAACACAACGACGACCCAACCGAACGAGACCGTGATGCAAAAAGACAGTGCCTATGTCGTGAACAACTTGAACTTATGGTATGGCGACGATCAGGCGTTGATCGACGTCAATCTCGATATCAAGCAAAACGAAGTGACGGCCATCATCGGTCCGTCCGGTTGCGGAAAGTCGACGTTCATCAAGACGTTAAACCGGATGGTCGAACTCGTGCCATCTGTTCGTACAAATGGTGAAATCTTGTATCATGGCCGCAACATCTTCGACCGCGACTATCGGGTCGAAGATCTCCGGACGTCGGTCGGCATGGTGTTCCAACAGCCGAACCCGTTCCCGAAATCGGTTTATGACAACGTGGCTTACGGGCCGCGGACACACGGTATCAAAAACAAGAAAGTACTCGATGAGATCGTCGAACGCTCGTTACGTGGCGCTGCCATCTGGGATGAAGTGAAAGACCGCTTGAACGAGAACGCTTACGGCCTCTCGGGCGGTCAACAGCAGCGTCTCTGCATCGCCCGGACGCTCGCCATCGAGCCGGACGTCATCCTCATGGATGAGCCGACGTCTGCACTCGATCCGATTTCGACACTCAAAGTCGAGGAGCTCGTCCAAGAGTTGAAAGAGCAATACTCGATCATCATCGTCACACACAACATGCAACAAGCGGCTCGTGTATCGGATAAGACGGCGTTCTTCTTGAACGGAGAAGTCGTTGAGTTCGATGCGACCGATAAAATCTTCTCGAATCCAACGGACAAACGGACTGAAGATTATATTTCTGGCCGGTTCGGTTAAGAAGGGGAGACAATCATGGCACAAAATCGCACATTCTTTGATATGAAGTTAAACGAATTAGAAGATAAAGTCGTTCGCTTGGCGAACTTGACGATGCGCCAGACGGCGACCGCTATCGAAGTGCTCGAGAAACGTGATCTCGTGCTCGCGCAGACGGTCATCGACAATGACAATGAACTTGACGACCTCGAGCTCGAGATCAATGATGAAGCGATCTTGTTGATCGCGAAGCAGCAACCGGTCGCGACCGATCTTCGTCGTTTGATCGTGACGATGAAATCAGCGACGGACTTGGAGCGTATCGCGGACTATGCGACGAACATCGCCAAAGCCGTCGGCCGTATCGAGCACGTCCCGTACGTCCTCGACATCAAACCGCTCAAACAGATGGCCGAGCAATTGATCGACATGCTCGAGCTCGCGACACGCGCTTACCGGAAAGGCGAGGTCAGTCGAGTGCGCGAATTGAATGAGATGGACAAAGTCATCGACGATTTGAACTTGCAGGCCATCAAACAATACATGGGTTCTGTTCCGACGATGGCTGTCGGGACGAACGACGTTTACGAGTTTTCGAACATCGCCCGCTATTTAGAACGGATGGGTGATCACGTGACCAACTTCGGGGAACACCTCATTTTCCTCGAAAAAGGGAAACATTATGATTTAAACCAGTGACAAAAGTGGTAAAGAACAACAGACCAGTTGTTCTTTACTTTTTTTTGTGCAGGAATTCACGGATAAAGGGGCGAATAGTAGAACACATGGATTTTTTTTAGGAAGGGAGCCAGACATATATGGAAGAGAAAATCGTTTCCTTGAAACAACAAGGACTGACGTTAAAACAGATTGCAGAACAATTAGATATGCCGATCGGGAAAGTCCAGTACGCTTGGCGTAAATGGCGTTCCCAACACGGTGAACCGGACAAGCCGGCAGCCGCCCCAAAACGAAAGACGGAAGGGAAGAAATCAATGACATCAAACTCGAAGCAAGTACCCGCCTCATCTGTGAAGCAGGTCGCTTCGACACTGCAACACGAGGAGCCTACCCAATCACCGCTTCTTGACAAAGGTCCAGAAGGGTTTTGGAAGCTCCCAGACCGCTATGATCAAGACTTGATGCATGCGGTCGTCCAATCACCGAACGCCGTCTATGTCTTCTGGGAAGTGTCGGACAGCGTCAAAGAAACGCTCTCGATGCAATTCATGCGTCCATGGGAAGACTTGCCGAAGGCGTTTCGCATCCTCGACATCACGTTGCTCGACTACGCGAGCGGACATGCGAACCGGGCGTATACGTTCGAATTGCCGGAGATGACGAACAGTTGGTTCGTCCGGCCGCTCGATCCGAATACGACATACGTGTTCGAGTTCGGGATTCGGACGATGGAAGGGGAGTTCCTGCCGTTGCTCGCATCCTCACCGATTGATACGCCACGGGCAGAGCCGACCGGGCACGGTCGTTTCGCCGAACCGGTGCGACGCTGGCAATACGGGGAAGTCGAGACTCCTGAACTACTCGACACGTTACCAAAATATTCCGCATATCGATTCGTGCGCTGAGGAGGATTTTTTTGATGAAACCAGGTTATTTTTCACTCGTCCTTCATGCCCACCTTCCGTACGTAAGACATGAAGAGAAACACCGCCTAGAAGAGAGATGGGTGTATGAAGCCATCTCCGAGACATATATCCCGATTCTTTGGCAAGTCGACCGTCTGCAAAAACCGCTCCATTGGACGGTCAGCATCTCACCGCCCGTCGTCGAGATGCTCGCCGACCCGCTCGTCCAGGACCGTTACGTGGAACATTTGGATGAGATGCTCGAATTGATTGAGATTGAGCTCGCCGAAGGACGGAGCGAACAGGAAGTTGAGACGCTCCATTTTTATCGCGGGCGCTACAACGATTTGAAAACAACGTTCCTGCATTGGGAGAAAAACTTGAACCATGCGTTCCGTACATATCGTGAGCAAGGGTTCATCGATATGGTCACATGTACGGCGACGCACGGCTTCAACCCACACTTGTTCACCGAACAGGCCGCCCGCGCGGAAATCCGTACCGGCTTGAACTGTTTCGAGCGTCATTACGGGTTCCGTCCGACCGGCATTTGGTTGCCGGAGTGTGCCTACACGCCAGGTGTCGACCGCATCTTGTACGAGGAAGGCGTTCGTTATACGTTCGTCGATGAGCACGCCTTGCTCGATGCCGACCCGACGCCGGACAAAGGGATCGGTGCACCGGTCTACTCGCCGCATGGCGTCGCCTTGTTCCCGCGTGACCAAATCATCTCAGGGAAGATTTGGAGCTCGATGATCGGATATCCGGGCCATCCTGACTATCGCGAGTTTTATCGTGACCTCGCCTATGACCGCGACTGGGCGTACATTGAAAAGTTCATGCATCCGGAAGGGATTCGCTTCGATACGGGCTTGAAGATGCACCGCATCACGGGTGATTCGGATGAGAAAGACTATTATGTCCGCGCCTGGGCCGAACATCAAATCGACAACCATGCCTTCGATTTCGCACAGACGCTCGAAGGGCATCTCGAGGCCCACGGGGGACAGATGTTCCCGCCGTTCCTCGTAACGGCACCGTTCGATGCCGAATTGTTCGGACATTGGTGGTTTGAAGGACCTGAGTTCCTCGGGAAAGTCGCCGAGCGACTCGAAGAGTTTGGTATCGAGACAATCACGCCAGCGTTGTTCCTTGAACGTCACTTCCAAGACCTCGAGACGGTCCACGTCTCGATGAACACGTGGGGGCGTAAAGGCTATGGCGACGTCTGGATCAACGAACGCAACGAATGGATGCTTCGTCACTTACACATGATGGAGACACAACTCGTCAAAGACGTGGCCGATTATCGTCACAAGTCGCCACTCGTCGACCGGGCGCTCATCCAACTCGTTCGCCATTACGTGCTCGCTGTATCAAGTGACTGGGCGTTTATCCTCGACGGTCAGACGACGGCCCAATATGCGGCAGAACGGTTCCGCGAGCATACGCGCCTGTTCGCCGAGCTCGAGACGGCACTTTACCAAGACAAGCTATCGGATGAGTTGCTCGCTGAGCATTATCGCGCGTATCCGTTCCTTGATGATGTGGACGTTGACATCGACACGTTCTTGTCGCCACACGATTATTATGTGACCGAAGAGCGTGGTAAAGAGGACGAGGCCATTCTCGTCTTGACGCCAGAATATACAGGCAACGTCGTCGGGGATCTCGGTCGCCGCGTCATCGACGAAGTCGAGGCAAGAGCTGCGGACGGGGAGACGGTGTACGTCTTGACACCGTTCAAGGAAGGGTTGCCAGAATATGAACGCCACAACCGGATTCACGTCTACCGTGTCCGTTTGACGAGCCCATTCTTGGAGCACGTGATGAACCAAGTCGCGGCCCAAAACGTGGCCTACGTCAAACTCGCGCATGAACTTGTTTCGAAAGTCCCGTTCAAAGCGATTCATCAATTCGATTGGATGACGATTACAGCGGCACGTTCACTTGCGAAAGCACTACAAGTTCCGTTATACTCAACTATGTTGTCATTTGAAACGACCCGCAATCCGCATGGACACGGCGGACTGTTCGACGCAATCCATCGAATCGAGAGCAGCATCCTCGCTGAAGCCGATACGGTCTTTATTTGCGAACAACTGTCGACCGAGGAAGTCGGAATGCGCTATCCGATTGGCGATAACGTAAAAACCTGCTTGCCGCTCGATGCTTCGCCATACGGGCAGAAACGTTTGAAAAAGAACACGAAATAACCTTGCTTTTTCAAATAAAACTTGGTAGGATAATTGAGTATGCTTAGACTGTAAAGCAAAAGCACTTGATACAACATTAGTAAGATGGGAGTGAAAGATATGCGCGTTAAAATCACACTAGCTTGCACAGAAACAGGCGATCGCACGTACATCACGAAGAAAAACAAACGTAACAACCCAGAGCGCCTCGAATTGCGCAAATACAACCCACGTCTCCGTCGTCACACGCTTTACCGCGAAGTGAAATAATGAGACTGGCCGTCACTCATGTGGCGGCCTTTTTTTTCGATAGGAGGAATAAACGATGATAGCTAAACAAGAACTGCGTAAAGAGGTTCATGCGAACATTCGCGCGCTCGCCGATCGCGGCGATCGTGACGAAACGATTATACATACCGTACTGTCGCTCCCAGTTTGGCAACAAGCGCATACGGTCGCACTCACGTTGTCGCTCGAACTTGAAGTGAGTACACGCCCGCTCATCGAGGCGGCTTTAGAAGCAGGAAAATCGGTGCTCGTGCCGAAAGTAACGAAACAGGGGCTCACATTTCACCAAATCAAGACGTTCAGTGACCTCGAGCCGGGGGTGATGGGCATACTCGAACCGACGACCATGGAATCAGACCTCGGCATCGATGTATGTATCGTCCCGGGACGTGTCTTTAACCGGTCTGGGTATCGGATCGGCTGGGGCGGTGGGTATTACGATCGTTTTTTAGCGACGTATGAAGGTGTCACTATCTCGTTGGCCTATGATGTCCAACTGCTCGATACGATTCCGGTCGAGCCACACGACATTCCTGTCGAATTTATCGTGACGGAAAGGGAAACGATTCTATGCTCGCAATCTTTCTCGTAACTTGTCTGGTAGCCTTTGCCGGCTATCGGCTGCGCTCATTGACCATCTCCGGCGCCGTCTTGACGGTTGTGACGGGGACGGTCATCGGGTACGGCTTCGGTTGGTTCGGACTGTATCTGCTCGGTGTCTTCTTCTCGACGTCATCGCTCGCCTCGAAATACCGTTCCCGCGACAAAGAACCCGTCGATGAGATCGTTGAGAAATCAGGGCCTCGCGACTTCGTTCAAGTGCTCGCCAACGGTGGCGTCGGGATGGCGACGGCGCTCGGGATGATTCTCGCGCCGAACGATGCCTGGTTGTTCGCGTATATTGCCTCGATTGCGGCGGCGACGAGTGATACGTGGGGCTCCGAGTTCGGGGTCCTCGCCAAACAAAAACCACGTTCCGTCTTAACGTTCCGTGAAGTGGAACCGGGAACGAGCGGCGGGGTGTCTCCGTTCGGAACGTTCATGTCGGTGGCCGGGGCAGCGGTCATCATCGGCGCGTCGCTACCATTGATCGATATCAGCTTGGCGTTCGCCGGCTTGTTGATCGCTCTCGGACTGACCGGGAGCGTCGTCGACACACTCCTCGGGGCGACGGTCCAACGCAAGTTTAGATGCCGGGTATGCGGCAAGTTGACCGAGAAGAGAGTCCATCATCATGAGCCGACGTCTTACATATCAGGCTGGCGCTTTCTCGGCAATGACGCCGTCAACTTTTTGGCGATCGCCTCGGCCGCGACGATTAGTTTTCTCTTGCTTCGATAAGGGTAGTACAGTCAGAGAAGATGTTTCAAATGAATGTGAATATTGTCACAATATTGCCAAAGTGAAAACGGTTTCCTTAGTAGTGAGTGTTTGTGAATGATGTTACAATCTTTATGTAACAGACAAAACAAAAACATGAAACAGATTGTTCGAAGGGTGGAGAATCAATATGGAAACATTAAATCATGCAAAAGTAACACGGGTCGCGCTCGTCGGGGCCGGAGCGGTCGGTGCCAGCTTTGCGTACCAATTAACGACAGCTAGTCTCTGTGAAGAGCTTGTCATCATCGACATCAACAAATCGAAAGCTGAAGGGGAAGCGATGGACTTGAATCACGGCGTCTCATTCGCCTCTTCACCGATGCGCGTCTGGGCAGGGGACTATACGGACTGTGGTGCAGCAGATATCGTCGTCATCACTGCCGGCGCTCCGCAAAAACCAGGTGAAACGCGTCTCGACCTCGTCGAGAAGAATGCTAAAATCATGAAATCGATGATCGGGGACATCATGGCGTCTGGTTTCGACGGCATCATCATCATCGCATCGAACCCGGTCGACATCATGACCCACTTGGCATGGAAATACTCGGGTCTACCGAAACACCGTGTCTTCGGTTCGGGGACGGTACTCGATACGTCACGACTTCGTTATATGCTCGGCGATTACTTCAACGTCGATCCACGTAACTGCCACGCCTACATCATGGGTGAGCACGGCGACACAGAGTTCGCGGCATGGAGCAACGCTCGTATTTATGGAAAATCGGTCGAACAGTTGCTTGAAGAGAACGACGAGTACACATGGGAAGACCTCGAAGAAATTTACGTCAACGTCCGTGACGCGGCATACCATATCATCGAACGTAAAGGGGCGACCTATTACGCGATCGGTCTCGGCCTGCTCCGTCTCGTCAAAGCCGTGCTTCGCAACGAGAACACGTTGTTGACGGTCGGTGCGCACTTGGACGGCGAATATGGCTTGAATGATATCCACATCGGTGTACCGGCAATCATCAACCGTCAAGGTGTCCGTCAAGTCGTGGAAATCGAGTTGTCAGAAGAAGAAAAACAGAAGATGCATCACTCGGCAGAAGTGTTGTTGAAAACGATGGAACCTGTCTTATAAGAACGAGCGCTCGTTCGTTCATGACCGTAGCCGGCTAACGCCGCTACGGTTTTTTTGTTATGTCTTTTTTCTCGACACGTTGGGCATAGGCTCTCTTTTGTCGGCAGCCATAAATTGCTTTAAAATGAAAGTAAAGAAGGAGGTGACGATTGATGACTGAGCCAGCTTGTTTTTGGGAAGACGTGTATCGCACCGTCGAGACGGGAGGACGGATTGAGGGGATCTTGGAACCGTCGCGCGCGCTCTTATTGTTCGATACGAAAGCCGGGGACGTCTATCACCTCTACATACGGACGGACAAAGCCTGGGCGAACCATGTCGCCATGGACGTCGAGGCGGTCATGAATTCGTTTCGCTTGGCCCGCATCGGCCGTGAGAAACTGTACGTTCACATTTACGGCGACCCGCTCGTCGATGAGGAGCGCCTATCGTCCCTCACGTTCCCGATCGCGGCAAAAGTGAAGCTCGAGATGAGGCCGTGCGGTCAAGCGGAAGAGTCGTACCGACCACGCGCCGTCGCGCTCGACCAAAAACGAAAGAACGAACTGAAGCAACGGTTCGCCTTTGGGAAACCACAGCTCGTCTATGGGCTCATGTTCGTGACGTTCCTCGTCATGTGGTTCGCCGAATCGATTGGTTCGACGCTCGATCCGAATACGCTTATTCGCTTCGGGGCGAAAGTCAATCCTCTCATCGATGCGGGGGAATGGTGGCGTTTGGTCACACCGATGTTCCTCCACATCGGCTGGTTCCATTTTGCGATCAATATGTTCGCGCTTTGGTCGCTCGGTCCGCTCGTCGAACGGATGTACGGCTCGTCCCGCTTCGTCACCATCTATTTGTTAGCAGGCGTCATCGCCACGGTCGCCTCGTACGCGTTCAGTGAAGCCATCTCGGCCGGGGCATCGGGGGCGCTGTTCGGGCTTGTCGGGGCGCTGCTTTATTTCGGCCTCCGCGACCGCTCCTTATTTATGAAGACGCTCGGCCCGCCGCTGTTTATTATGTTAGGATTAAACGTAGGACTCGCTTTCGTCCTTGGCGCTAGTTTGGACCACTCCGCACACGCGGGGGGTCTTGTCGGGGGCTTTCTGATGGCGGGAGTGGTCGGCTTGCCGGATGAACATGTGAAAAAGCGCCGTCTGTTGTTTACGGTGATCGTGCTCGTGGCATCCGGAGCGTTATTCTGGTTCGGCTATAATCGATGACAAAGGAGTAAAGGTATGATTGAAACGTTGAAGCAACTGGTTGAAATTCCAAGTCCGTCGGGCATGACGGATGAGGCGATCGGCTTCGTGGAGCAAGAACTCACGAATCTCGGCGTCGCCACGAAACGCTTAAATAAAGGGGCGCTCCTGGCGACGTTTGAAGGGAAGTCGCCAGGAGCGCGTCTGTTAACGGCCCACGTCGATACGCTCGGGGCGATGGTGAAAGACATCTTGCCGAGTGGCCGTCTGCGATTGACGCAAGTCGGAGGTTACGCCTGGACCGCCATCGAAGGGGAAAACTGCCTGGTCCATGCGGAGGCGGGCGAGCCCGTCGAAGGGACGATTCTCATCCACCAGTCGAGTGTTCACGTCTATAAAGACACGAACAACGCGGAGCGAACTTCGTCAAACATCGAGGTACGACTGGACGCCGATGTCCATTCGGCTGAAGAAGTGCGTGCCCTTGGCATCGAGGTCGGGGACTTCGTCTCGTTCGACCCACGCTTCCGCCGGACGAACGCAGGCTATATCAAATCACGACACCTCGACGACAAGGCATCTGTCGCCATCTTGCTCGATTTGGCGACAGACCTGGTCGACGCCGACTTGCCGCATCCGGTCCACTACTTGATCTCGAACTATGAAGAGGTTGGATTCGGGGGCAACGCCGGGATCCCGGAAGCAGTGACGGAATATATCGCTGTCGATATGGGGGCGCTCGGCGATGGACAGCATTCGGATGAGTACACGGTATCGATTTGTGCGAAAGATTCGTCCGGGCCATATGATCTCGGGTTACGCCGTCAGTTCACCGCATTGTGTCGGGAACACGGTATTGCCCACAAGGTCGATATTTACCCGTATTATGGTTCTGATGCTTCGGCGGCGATTCGGGCCGGCTATGATGTGCGCCACGCCCTCGTCGGACCAGGCATCGAGTCGAGTCACAGCTATGAACGGACGCATACCAAATCGCTCGAGGCGACACGGGAACTGCTCTATCGTTATGTGCTCACGACGATGGGAGACGAACGATGAAAAACTTTTATGATGTCCAACAGTTTTTGAAAACGTTTGGGACGATCATTTATATCGGTGAACGCGACGCTGAAATCGGGCTCATGATGATGGAACTCGACGAATTGCACGCCGGTGGGATGATCGAACAACGAGAGTACGACACGGCCAAAATCATTTTGACGCATGAATTGAAAAATTCAAGAGATTGACAGAAAAACCCCTAGTGCAAAGGTTTGCACTAGGGGTTTAATAGTGTAAACTATGGGATGAAAGCGATTTAATCGAGATGAGGAGTGGAACATATGAAGTGGTTGTTAGGAATCGACATTGGTGGGACGACAGTGAAAATGGCTGTCTTAGATATGAACGGAATCATTTCCGACAAATGGGAGATTACGACGGACATTCGTGAGAATGGGGTACATATTCCGACCGATATCGCCGCTTCATTCGAGGCTTATCTAGAAAAATCGGGTAAAGCGAAAGATGAGTTCGCTGGTGCGGGAATCGGGGCACCTGGGTTCATCAACTTCTCCGAAGGTGTCGTCGAATACTCGCCGAACATCGGCTGGAAAAACTTTGCGCTCGTCAGTGAGTTCGAGAAAGCCGTCGGGTTGCCGGCCGTCTTAGAGAACGATGCGAACGCCGCCGCGCTCGGTGAGATGTGGAAGGGCGCCGGCGAAGGTGCATCTGAACTGCTCGCAATCACGCTCGGCACAGGTGTCGGTGGCGGTGTCATCACGAATGGGAACATCGTCCACGGGACAGCTGGGATGGCTGGGGAAATTGGTCACATCACCGTTGAACGAGACGAGTCGAAAGCCGTCATGTGCGGTTGCGGACGCAAAGGTTGTATCGAGACGATCGCCTCGGCGACAGGAGTCGCTCGTTTGGCACTCCAAAAACGTAAAAATCGGACGACGTCGTTGAACGAATTGAAAGAAGTGACGGCACGTGACGTGTTTGAAGCGTTCAAGGCGAACGATTCCGTCGCGACCGAAGTCGTCGAAGAGATGACCGAATATCTTGGCTTGACGATTTCAAATCTCGCCAACACGCTGAACCCGAAAATGATCGTCATCGGTGGGGGTGTCTCGAAAGCGCGCGAAGCGCTCCTGGAACCACTCGATCAGCAGTTCAAGCGGTTCGCCCTCGAGCGTGTCTACGACTCGACGACGTTCAAAATTGCGGAACTCGAGAACGACGCCGGTGTCATCGGTTGTGCTTGGCTCGCCCGTAAACATTTCTTGCCGACTCGTGTATAAGGATTGTCTAGGCACGCCTGCGTCTTGACGCAGGCGTGTTTTTCATATGGAACGGGTATGGGATAATGTAAAATTTGTAATGCCAGAGTTGATTTTTTGTTAAAAAAGGGGTAAGATTTGGACTTGATACCGGACTGTTATCGTACGTGAAATGGATAACAAGCTTACTGGACTTATAAAAAAAATAGGGAGGACGGACTCTGTTTGAGCTCGTCACCCGTTGAACAGAGGAGGAGGCCGTCAGATGAAGTCATCTCAAAGCTTTTCGAAGCTTACTATGCGACTGAATGATACGGTCCGCGCTTCGTTTCAAGAATATCGGTTATTTTGGATTTTTTCGCTATTACTTTGGACGAAGACGTACGTAGTTTACCAATTTTTCTTCAATATCCCGATTGAAAACACCGCACAAGCATTCATCTTGCTGATCAGCCCGATCAGCTCCACTTTATTCCTATTCGCCTTCAGTTTCTTCTTTAAAGGAAACAAGCAGAAATGGGTATTGTACATGCTCTATGCTGCGGCGTCGTTCATCTTATTCGCAGATGCCGTCTATTACCGCGAGTTCACCGACTACTTGACGATGCCGGTCATTTTGCAACCGTCGAACATGGAGACGTTATCGACGTCGTTCACGTCACTGTTGGAGTGGAAAGATTTGATCATCCTTGGGGACGTCCTCATCTTGCCGTTCATCCTCTGGCGCATCAATGCGACAGCAACGGCTGCTTCCCATCGCAGAGCGCTCGTGACGTTCGCGACGGCGGTCGTCGTCTTCTTGTTCAACTTGTCGCTCGCTGAAACGGAACGTCCTGAACTGTTGACGCGTTCGTTCGACCGGGAATTGTTGGTCAAGAATATCGGGACGTTCAACTTCCACGTCTATGACGCCATGCTTCAAACGAAGACATCGGCTCAAAAAGCGATGGCTGATGGGTCGGAGCTTGCAAAGATTGAACAGTACACCCGTCAACACTACGCGGCCCCGAACCCAGATTACTTCGGGAAATACAAAGGCAAAAACGTGATCGTCGTCTCGTTCGAGTCGGCCCAGAACTTTACCCACAACATGAAAGCCTCGAACGGTGAGTACATCACGCCGAACTTGAACAAACTAATCGAAGAATCTCACTACTGGCCGAACTATTACCATACGGTCGGACAAGGGAAGACGTCGGATGCCGAGTTCTCACTCGACAACTCGCTGTACGGTCTTCCGCGCGGCGCCGTTTACTTCACGAACGCCGACAACGAGTACCAGGCGCTCCCTGAATTGATCAAGGAAGACAACTATTACTCGGCCGTGTTCCACGCCAACAATAAATCGTTCTGGAACCGGGACTTGATGTATAAGAATATCGGCGTTGATCAGTTCTTCGACGAGAAAAGTTATGACCTCGGTAATCCTGAGGATATGACGGAATGGGGACTGCTCGACGACAGCTTCTTCGAACAGTCAATTCCGATGCTTGAAGAGCTTCCGGAACCGTTCTATGCGAAGTTTATCACGCTCACGAACCACTTCCCGTACACGATGCCGAGCGAGGACTATGAGCTCGTGCCGAAGTTCGAGACAAGTTCGACGACACTCAACAACTTCCCACAGGCGCTCGCGTATCAAGATTACGCTCTCGGCTTGTTCATCGACGAGTTGAAGGCGAACGGTATGTGGGACGACACAATTTTCGTCGTCTACGGTGACCATTACGGCATCTCGACGAACCATAACGCCGCCATGGCCGACCTGCTCGGAAAAGACGAGTTGACGCCGTTTGATGTGGCCAAGCTCCAGCAAGTGCCGTTCGCGGTCCACTTGCCAGGTCAAACGTCGGGTGAGGTGCATGAGACGATCGGAAGCCATGTCGATATGAAACCGACGATCCTTCACTTGCTCGGGATCGACACGTCTGACACGGTCGGATTCGGTAGCGATTTGTTATCGGAAGACCGGACGAGTCGAGCTATTTTCCGCGACGGCACGGTCATCACCGAGGAATACGTCTGGGCGCAATCGACATGCTATGACGCCTCGAGTGGTGAAGCCGTCGAAGACGTCTCGCTCTGTGGACCGGATAGTGAAGAAGCAGAGAAGATTCTTCAAATGAATGATGACTTGATTTATTCGGATTTGCTTCGTTTCAAAGAACAGACCGAAGAGTAAGCAACAGCGCCGTCCCGGCTAAGCGGGACGGCGCTGTTTGTTATACAAAAAAAGACGACCGAAGTCGTCTTCATGCTCATTAACCTGGGATTCCACCGTAAATCAATGTCGCGACGCCGAAGAATCCAAATACGAGTACAGTGATTGCGGCGAAAGCCAGTGGAAAGAATTGGCGTTTCTTAAACGAACGGGCCATTCCCCAGATTGCAACAAGTGCAACGATGAGCGAGATCCATCCAAATGGTTCATACAAATGCATGACGAGTTCCCCCTTTATTATACGTCATGAAATTCATAAAAATTTCACTGAAATATCATTATTATTTTATCCGATAATGTAGACGCTGTCGAGCAAAGAAAGCCTCCGCTACAATTTTGCCACAATATCGATTAGAATGGGATGTGGAGGTGTTCTGAATGAATATTGTAAGAATCACATCGGGCTTGGCCCAAGAGAATGGATACGTGCTCGAGAAAGACGGAACGGTGCTCATCATCGACCCGGGCACGGACGACCCGAAATTTTTTGACGCGGTCGAACGCTTCGGCGGTTTAAACGCCATTTTACTGACGCACGCCCACTTTGATCATATCGGTGGCATCGATGCCCTTCGTGACCGTTACAATATCCCGGTCTATGTCCATGAAGTGGAACGGACGTGGCTGATGGATGATGAGAAGAACGGAGCGGCAAAGTTCCATCTGCCGAGCGCATCGATGCGACCGGCCGAACGCGTCTATCAAGGTAAGTCGCTCGAGATCGGTGCATTCACGATCGAGTTGCACCACACACCGGGCCATTCGCCCGGGAGTGTCACGCTCCACTTCCCGGTAGAAGGTATCGCCTTCTGCGGAGATTTGATTTTCAAACAATCGGTCGGCCGTACCGATCTATACGGCGGCGACCAAGCGACGTTGCTCGGGTCGATCGATCGAATGCGTCAATTGTTGCCGGCTGAGACGGTGCTCTATTCCGGTCATGGACCGAAGACTACGCTCGAGGCCGAGATTCGGACAAATCCGTTTTTCGATCGATGAATCAAAAAAAGATTGTCTCGCGAGGAGACAATCTTTTTTTACATTTGGAAGTTACTCCAATACGTGAAGACGACGAAGAAGACAGTCAAATACGCGCCGAACACGTATACATACGTTTTTTCAGTGAGTTTCAAGTAGCCTAGTGCGACGAAGAAAATAGTTTGAGCTAAAAAGACAAGCCCCATTACGACGAAGTCACCACTATGTTCGCTACTGCTTTGATCTCCACCGAGTGCGCCCACGAAAGCAAGCGCCGCGATCAACCCAGTCCAAAAGCCTAGGACACGGAACATTCTCGCCATGTTAATCCCCCCATACGTGCATTATTCCATTCTCATTCACTATTTTACCAACACATTCAGAAAAATGCTATGAAAACGTGTGAATTGAGCAAAATAATCGTGAAAAATATGTGAAATAATCGGGTTGAACAAAGTTGTACAAAAAATAAAAAAACTTGTACAAACTATGTACAAAACGGGTATAAGGTTGTATAATCCAATTACACACATCGAACGACTTGTTCTACACATTATGAGGAGGTATTGAAATGGCCAATGAATTGATGTTCTATACGTACCCGAGCTGTACTTCATGCCGTAAGACGAAAGCGTTTTTACAAGAGCAGCACCTCGAGGTGAGTGAGCGCCATATCTTCCGGAACGCTCCGACAGTAGATGAGTTGATGACGTTGTTGGCACTTAGCGAAAACGGTGTCGACTCGCTTCTCGCGACGAGAAGTCAGGCGTTCAAACAGTTGGACATCGACGTCGAAGATTTGAAGCTGAGCGAGTTGCTCAAATTGATGAGCGACAACCCGAAACTATTAAAACGTCCAATCTTGACGGATGGCAACGAAGTCATTGTCGGTTATGACAAAGCGACTATCGAAGCGTATGCCCGCCGTTTCGAATCAACAACTGCAAACGTTTCTTGACACAAGTCCACTATCCAACGAGTGGGCTTTTTTTTATGCTTTTGTTGAGGTGGTGGAGATGAAACGATTGATCGAGCGTGTCGTGGGAGCGGCGCGTAATTTGAATGCGAGCGATGTCCATTTCATGCCCTGCGGAGACGAAGTGATGATTCAAGTCCGGCACGGGACGCTCTTGCATCGACTGGAATCGATGACGCGGATTGACTATGATCGCTTGACCCTACATATGAAATATTGGTGCTCGCTGACGGAGACCGACCATCGTGTGCCCCAGTCAGGCATGTACGTCGGAACCGAGGACGCGATCCGGGTCACGTTTTTACCGTCGTTCGACCATACGCTCATGTCGTGGCGGCTCCCGAACGCCTCGTTCCAGTTGTCCGAGTTGCTTGACGACGAGGATGTGGGCCGCTTTTTAAAGTTGGCTATGCTCCGGCAAGGATTGTTATTGATTGGTGGCGCGACGGGGGCAGGCAAGACGACGGTCCTTTATGCCTTTTTGCAAAGTTTGACGGGACGCCGCATCGTGACAATCGAGAACCCCCCGGAGAAACAAGTGCCGGGAGTGATTCAACTCGAGGTCAACCCGAGAGCGGGACTTGACCATCGCAGTCTATTGAAAGAGACACTTCGGGCCGACCCAGACGTCATCGTCATCGGAGAGATCCGGACGAGCGAGGAGTTGCGGGTGGCACACGACGCGGCGCTCAGTGGCCATTTGACGATTGCGACGTTCCATACGGCAAGTGTCGAGGACGGCGAACATCGGCTCGAACAGCTCGTCGGCAAGATGGAGGTCGCCCGTCATTGGTGCATCCTGCACCGGGAAGAAGAGGTGAGTTGTTCATGGTCCGAGACCAGATGAGTAAAGACTTGTTCACAATCCGTCGCTTTCTCAGGCTGCAGGCCCGTGGTGTCGGATTGAAAAAGACGTTCGAAACACTTGAGCTTCATGAACGGGGAAGAGCAAAACAAGTGATTCGGGACATGCGGCTTCAACTCGAGCAAGGTCGGCCGCTCGCCGAGGTGTTCTCGGGTCTCGTCACCGATCCGAGAATGCGCGAGATGCTCGTCACGGCGGAGCGGGGTCATCATTTTTTGGAAGGGCTCGAGCAAGTGCTCGTCTTGTCGACGATGCGCCGGAATCTGCAGCAAGAGCTCAAACAATTGGCGCGGTATCCACTCGTGATTTTGACGATGTTGCTTGGACTCGGGGCGATCTATGCACTTTATATCTTCCCGAAATTGCTGTCGATGGTGGACGTCGAGGCGCTAGATGGGGTAAACGCAATTCTGTTGTCCCGTTGGTTTTTCCCGGGTCTATTCATCGGCTTGCTCGTGACCGGGACGGCCCTCTACTGGAACGGGAGACGCGGTCGGCTCGTGCCGCTACGTGTCGTCGAACGGGGCAGGCGGCTGTACGTCACGTATTTGTTCGTCAGTGAGATCTCGCTCTTAAGTGAAGGGCAAGGTTCGGTCCGTCATATCATCGAGCGTTTGTCTCGGGGCGACGGGGAAGTCGCGGCCATCGCGAGACGGATCCATGAGCGTATGTCGGACGGTCTTGAACTCGAAGAGGCGGCCCGGCAAGAACGGTTGCTCGAGCATGAGGTCGTCAGTCTGTTCGGCGTAGGTACAGTGAGCGGGGAGCTTGGAACGATCATGACGATGCATCGTGACCTCGTGTTTGAGGAGATGGAGTTGTACTGGAAACAGTTGATCACCAAGGCCGAGCCGGTATTATACGGATTTTTGACGATGATGGTGACGATGATCTTCTACACGATTTATTTACCGGTTAAATTGATTATGGCTCAACTATAACAAGGAGGAACAACCACATGACACGATTCAAATCGGAACAAGGATTCACGCTCGTCGAAATGGCTGCTGTCTTACTCATCATCTCGGTATTGCTGTTGCTGCTCGTCCCTTCGATGTCAGACGGGAAATCTCGGGCGGACAGTGTCAGTTGTGAAGGGAGCGTCCGGATCGTCGAGTCAGAGATCAACTTGTATTATGCGGAACACAAAGCTTACCCGGAGACGTTGGCGGTGATTAAACGCGCCTCGACGGAAAGTCCGCTCGAGTATAGCTGTCAATCGATGGTATACACGTATGCGCCGACGACCGGTACGTTGACGAAACAATGAGGCAAGACGGATATACGTTGGTCGAGATGGCATCTGTCCTCGTCATCTTGTCGCTCCTGCTGTTGATGACGACCCCGGTCGTCCGTTCGATGGATCGATTGGCTTTGTTTGACTTCACCGAGGCGCTCGTGAGCGATATTAATGAGGTTGGCCAATATCCATACGTCGCCACCGATGAAGCTTGTGTGCCGCGTCTGCGGTGGTACATAAAAGAGCGGCGCTATCAAATCGCCTGTGGCACGACGCCAATCGCATCGCGCATCGTGCCGGAAGGGGTCGAGATGAGCCTTCCGGCCACGAGTGAGATCGTCTTCTCGCGTACGGAGGCGACGTATGCCGGGCAGTGGAAATTTTATACGGGGCCGACGATGGTGACGTTGAAGTTTAGAATGGGGACGTATGAGCCGGAGGTGCTTCGCGTTGACGGACGATGAGCAAGGCATCACATTTTGGGAAATCTGTCTCAGTTTGGCGCTTCTCTTGGCGTGGGTCGGGGTCGTCGCGCCTTTTGTCGAAGCCGCGACGGAGCGGGTCGACCGTCTCGAAACGACCGTCAGACGCTACGAACGGCTACAAGGGGAGGTGTTGCGCGATGCAGTCGAGCCGAGTGGACGCTCAGAAGTATGCGATGGGGACCTGTGTCTCCCGACGCTTTGAGCAAGGTTTCACGTTACTCGAAGTGAGTTTCACGCTGCTCTTGATCCCTCTGTTCGTCGGACTGGCGGTTCACTTTTTGGCACTCGGACAAGCGTTTTATGAGCAGCCGCGTGAAGCGGTGGCGACGACACCCCAGTTGATCGTCCGGAAACTATTCGATAGCCGGGATTGTGATGTCGAGTCGGGACGCCTCGTCGGTACATACGTGCGACCGGACGGCACGTCGTGGGCTTGGACGCTCAAACAGATCAATCAAAACTTGGTCATGGTCGGAGACGAGGGAGGGAATTTACTATTCTTAAGAGGAATCGAGACGTATCGGGTCGAACCGGTAGGAGAAGGCTTTCGCATCCAGTGGATCGATGCGACCGGTCCACGCGAGAAGAACGTGATGTGCATGCGCGCGGGTACTTTGTGATGTCGACGTTAATCGTGTTGACATGGTTACTCGGCGGGGCGATGTTTTGGTATACTGATATGGAACGAACGACCGAACGGCTCGCGCTCGATATTTTGGCGGTCCGCTTCGAATCGCATGTCATGGTCGCCAAACGGTCTTGTGGGTCGACAGCCGTAACGGTGCCGAAACCGACCGGCACAATCAACTGCCGGCCGCTCGGTGACGGGACTGTCGAGGTCGATATTCGCCTCGATACCGGAGAACGACATAAAGAGGTGATTTATTTCGATGACTAAACCGTTTTACATCATCGGGTTTATGGGTACAGGTAAATCAAGCTTAAAACGATATCTTGAAAAATCGAATCACGTCGTCGATTTGGATGAGCTGTTCGAAGTGCATGTACGGATGGACATCCCGACATATTTTGAGCGTCACGGGGAAGAGGCGTTTCGCCTGCAAGAAAGTAAGCTCTTGCGACATGCGAATGCCGCGTATATCGTGACCGGCGGCGGAATCGTCGAACGGGACGAAAATCTCGCTTGGATGCGAGAGCACGGCACCGTCATCGCGCTCGATTTACCGTACGAGATGTGTTGGGACCGAATCAAAGATTCGGACCGGCCCCTTGTTCGCCACGGTAAAGCGGCCGTCGAAACGTTATACGAGCGGCGCCGTCCACTCTATGCGCGTGCGGACCACGTGCTCGACGCCTCGCTCAGCACCGAAGCGATTGCACACACTTTATATCGGTTGAAGGAGGAAGATACATGATTTGGATCAATCTAGGCATCATCGTGCTCGCACTAGTCGGACTCGGCTTGTATGGGTTCTTATTGTACCGTAACAAAATGAAGACAGACGTACGCCGCGTCACCCGTTTGACGGAGCGCTTTAAAATTCGTGCGAATGTCATCCAAGGTCTCGTCAATGAGATCAAGCAACACGTCGATACGGTCAACGACTCCGTGAAGCAGATGAAGGCGTATTCCGTTAAAGTGAAAGACGAGACGATGGAGTTGAAACAGGCGACCTTGGGGCTGACGAAAGAAATTAAGCGCACCGCTGGAATCGAACGCCCAGACGTTTCCACTGAGACAAAACTATGAAATAATGAGGATGAAAACGTTTTCGTTTTCCATCCTCTTTATTTTTGCCTATTTTGGCTAGGCAGAGCCAGGGAAAATTGATAAAGTGGAATAGAAAACGAAATATTTCACGAATTACATTATTTACGTTCGGGATTGGGGGATAATATGGAGAAAGTATCGTTAAAACGTACGCCTTTATATGATTTGATTTCCGTAAAGGCGAAGATGGTGGATTTTGCGGGGTTTGAGATGCCGATTATGTTCTCGTCGATTAAAGAAGAGCATCAAGCGGTTCGCAACAATGTCGGCATGTTTGACGTGTCGCACATGGGGGAGATTCGGATCGAAGGGCCGGGTGCGCTCGAGAACGTGCAACGTCTCGTCACGAATGACGTCACGAAATTACAAATTGGCCAGGCACAATACAACTTGTTCTGCCTGCCGAACGGCGGTGTCGTCGACGACCTGCTCGTCTATCGACTCGATGAAGACGCATTTTGGCTCGTCGTCAACGCCTCGAATATCGAAAAAGACGTGGCGCACGTCCAACAGTACGTGACTGGTGACGTCACGGTGACGGATGAGTCGGACGCCTATGGTCAAATTGCCATCCAAGGACCGATGGCTGAACAAGTGCTCAGTCGTTTGACGGACTTGCCGCTGGCCGACATCAAGTTTTTCCGGTTCATGACCGGCGACGTGGCGGGCGTGTCGACGATCGTCTCGCGCAGTGGTTATACGGGGGAGGACGGGTTTGAACTCTACGCCCGGGCCGAGGACGTGGCCGCAATCTGGTCGGCGTTAGAAGTCGAAGGCGTCACGCCATGCGGGCTCGGCTCGCGTGACACGCTCCGGTTTGAAGCGTGCCTTCCGCTCTATGGGCACGAGCTCGATGAGACGGTCACCCCGTTCGAGGCAAACTTGAACTTTGCCGTCAAACTCGACACCGATTTTATCGGCAAGGATGCCCTCGTGAAGCAAAAAGAAGACATCCCGCGCCGTTTGATCGGCTTGCGTCTGCTCGGGCGCGGCATTGCCCGTCAAGGGGCGACGGTCGAAGTTGACGGGGAGGCGATTGGCGTTGTCACGACCGGTACGATGCCGCCGACAGTGAACGAATCAATCGCCTGGGCGCGCGTCGACCGTCGTTTCGCGGAAGCGACACATTTTATCATTGAAGTTCGGGGTAAAAAAATAGAAGCCGAACGTGTACCGACACCGTTTTATAAACGTAAATGATACAGGGGGATTCAGAATGAATAGAATGGAGTTTCGTTATTTACCGATGACAGAGCAAGATGAGCGCGACATGTTGCAGACGATCGGCGTCGAGTCGATTGAGGATTTACTCGAGGACATTCCGGCCTCGCTCCGTGAGACGGCTTCCTTGGCTGCCATCGGTGCCCCGCTTCCGGAAGTCGACCTCGTCCGTCACATGACGAAGCTCGCCGAGAAGAACGTGCATACGAAATCGAAGCCGAGTTTTCTCGGAGCGGGTATGTACGATCACCTTTCACCGAGCGTCATGAACCATATGCTTCTCCGTTCAGAGTTTTATACCGCCTATACGCCGTACCAGCCAGAGATCTCACAAGGTGAACTTCAAGCGATGTTCGAGTTCCAAACGATGATTTGTGAGCTGACGGGCATGGACGTCGCCAACTCGTCGATGTACGACGGAATCACCGCACTTGCTGAAGCGACATATCTTGCGAGTGCCCATACGAAGAAAAAACGTGTCGTCGTCTCGGGCGCGGTCCATCCGGAAGCGAAAGACGTCATCCGGACATATGCCGGCGGTCCGGGACTGACGGTCGAATATACTGACGTGAGCGACGGGGTGACCGACATGTCGGAGCTTGATTTGACAGACGCCTCGTGTCTCGTCGTCCAATATCCGAACTTTTATGGCCGCGTCGAAGATTTAACGGCCCTAGCGAAAGCGGCGCACGATGCCGGCGCCTTGTTCGTTGTCTCAAGCAATCCGCTCGCGCTCGGGATTTTGGAGTCACCTGGTGCGCTCGGTGCCGACATCACGGTCGGTGACGCCCAACCGTTCGGGATCCCGCAAAGCTTCGGCGGTCCGTCATGCGGGTATTTCGCCGTCAAGAAAGCGCTCATGCGTAAACTTCCGGGTCGACTCGTCGGACAAACGGTCGATGAGGACGGCAAGCGCGGTTTCGTTTTGACGCTCCAGGCCCGTGAACAGCACATCCGTCGTGACAAGGCGACGTCGAACATCTGCTCGAACCAGGCTCTTAACGCGCTCGCGGCATCGATCACGATGTCGGCTCTCGGTAAATGCGGGATTCGTGACATGGCCATACGTAACATTCAAACGGCCCATTACATGAAAGAAGCGCTTAAGACGGCCGGCTATAAAGTGATTGATGAAGGGCCGATGTTCAACGAGTTCGTCGTCGACTTCGGGGTCGATGCGGACCACTTGTCCCGTCATTTGCTGAATAACGGCATCATCGGCGGCTTGCCGCTCGGGACGTATGAGACTGAGCGCCAGACGCAGATGTTGCTCTGTGCGACGGAGCTTCGGACGAAAGAAGAAATCGATCAATTTGTTGAAGTGGTTGGGGGGATGAACTGATGCAACATGAACAAACGTTAATTTTCGAAGTGTCACGTGCTGGACGGACCGGCTACAACTTGCCGACACCGACCGTACCAGAAGTCGATTTGGATACGCTCTTGCCGGCATCGATGATTCGTCAAGAAGCGGCCGAACTACCGGAAGTATCTGAACTTGATGTCGTGCGCCATTATACGTCGCTGTCGACCCGCAACCACGGCGTCGATTCCGGCTTCTATCCACTTGGCTCGTGCACGATGAAGTATAACCCGAAAGTGAACGAGGATATGGCCCGCCTCCCTGGCTTCGCCCATATCCATCCGTTGCAACCGGTCGAGTCGATTCAAGGCGCGCTCGAGCTCATGGTCGACCTGCAAGAACAGCTTGCCGAAATCACGGGAATGGACGAAGTGACGCTGCAACCGGCTGCCGGGGCCCACGGGGAATGGACCGGTCTCATGCTCATCAAGGCGTTCCACCATCACAACGGCGATCTGGGACGGACGAAAGTGCTCGTGCCGGATTCGGCGCACGGGACGAACCCGGCCTCGGCCGTCGTCGCTGGTTTCGAGACGGTGACGGTCAAATCGGATGAGCGTGGTCTCGTCGATTTGGAAGATTTGAAGTCAAAAGTCGGGGCCGATACGGCAGCGCTCATGTTGACGAACCCGAACACGCTCGGTTTGTTCGAAGCCGACATATTGGAAATCGCCAAAGTCGTCCACGAGGCCGGCGGGAAGCTCTATTACGACGGTGCCAACTCGAATGCGATTTTAGGGATCGCCCGTCCTGGGGATATGGGCTTCGACGTCGTCCACTTGAACTTGCACAAGACGTTCACAGGCCCGCACGGCGGTGGCGGTCCAGGTTCTGGACCGGTCGGGGTGAAGCGCGATTTGATTCCGTACTTGCCGACGCCGATCGCGCGCCGTTCCGAATCGGGCTTCACGCTCGATTACGACCGTCCGCAATCGATTGGACGCATCAAACCGTTCTATGGCAACTTCGGTATCAACGTCCGGGCCTATAGCTACATCAAGACGATGGGCGCGGAAGGTTTGACACGCGTCTCACGTGAGGCGGTATTGAATGCCAACTATATGTTCGCCCGTTTGAAAGATGCGTTCGACGTCCCGTACGATACGTTCTGCAAGCACGAGTTCGTCTTGTCGGGTAAACGCCAGAAAGCGCTCGGCGTCCGTACGCTCGATATCGCCAAACGACTGCTCGATTTCGGTTATCATCCGCCGACGATTTACTTCCCGCTCAACGTCGAGGAGTGCATCATGGTCGAACCGACGGAGACGGAATCGAAAGAGACGCTTGACGCCTTCTGCGACGCGATGCTCCAAATCGTCAAAGAGGTAGAAGAGAATCCGGAAATCGTTCAGACGGCCCCGCATACGACGGTCATCAAACGACTCGACGAGACGCTCGCTGCTCGCAAACCGGTGCTCAAATACGAACGACGTCAACCGTCTTCCATCAATTGAATCCGACCGCTCACCTTGTGTGGGCGGTTTTTTGTCATCAAAAAAACGTCCATCCTCGGAGTGAGGAGTGGACGCAGTGGACGGGTCAGTCTTTTTTGACTTTCCCTTTCCAGTTTTTAAAACCGCCATCGAGCATGTAGATGTCCGTATAACCATTTTTCATGAGCAACTTGGCCGCTTGGTTCGTACGTGACTTGCCTTGGCAATACATGAGGATCGGTTGATCTTTGCGAAGTTCTTTCATGCGCAATTTCATCTGTCCGACCGGAATGTTACGGGCGCCGACGATGTGGCCTCCCTTGTACTCATTCGGTTCACGGACGTCGATCAATTGACCTTTACGGAGCGACGCACGAAACTCTTCTTGCTTCATTTTCTTCAAACCGCGAGCCGGCAAGAAACGCCAGACGATGTATGCGATGAGCGCAGCCCATAGGATGATGACGAGGATAGTTTCGATTCCCATTGATGTTCTCCCTTTCTCTAATAAGTTTCACCAACATCCATTATAAAGAATATAAGGTCACGAGACAATGATTGACTGATGGATTTCCCCGTTCTGCTTTCGGTTTGCAGGTCGTTGCGTTAAAATAGAGGTTGCAGAACGGAACATAAGGGGAGGCTACGCCCATGCCGACACCGAGTATGGAAGATTACTTAGAACGAATTTATTTGTTAATGGTCGAGAAAGGATACGCTCGCGTGTCTGATATCGCCGAACATTTAGGGGTGCATCCTTCCTCTGTCACGAAAATGGTGCAAAAGCTCGACCGGGAAGACTATTTGATTTATGAGAAATATAGAGGACTCATGTTGACGAAAAAAGGCCAAAAAATCGGAAAACGGCTTGTCGAGCGTCATGCGATGCTCGAGTCGTTTTTGCGTTTGATTGGTGTCGACGAGGCCCATGTTTATGAGGACGTCGAAGGGATTGAACACCACTTGAGCTCGAATACGCTCGACTGCATGACCCAATTCGTCGAGTTTTTCGAAGACAAGCCGGAACTGATGGCCCAGTTTCGCGCGTTTCAAGAATCGAATAAGACCGACGACGAGTGAGTTCAGATGACCGCTCCCGATGAATCGATTCGGGAACGGTCTTTTTTATACAGATAGACAGCTAAAACCGAACAATGAATCGAATATATTGAATTGAAGTCTATTTTTAAGTTGATTTTATGATAGAATGGGTGCTGGTAAGAAATATAAGGGGGTGACGGCGAACAATCGCCGACATGATGGATATTCAAATCAAAGGGAAACTGTTTGACGAAGCACAGATTAAACAACGCGTGGCGGAACTCGCCGAACAAATCGAACGGGATGCGGCCGGGACACCGATCGTCCTCGTGGCCGTCTTGAAAGGGTCGCTCGTCTTCGCAGCCGACTTGATGCGCGAGATGACGGGCAGTGTCCAACTCGACACGGTCGCGACATCGTCGTACGGAAAGAAATCGGTATCGAGCGGGAACGTCCAACTTCGGAAAGATTTAGACCTCGATGTCGAAGGGAAGTACGTCGTCATCATCGAAGACATCATCGACACGGGGCAGACGCTCAAGTTCTTGTGTCAGCATATGACGTTGCATCAACCCGGACAACTGAAGATTTGTACACTTCTTGACAAGCCGGCTCGCCGCCTCGTCACACTTGATGCCGATTATGTCGGCTTCGAAATCCCAGATGAGTTCGTCATCGGCTACGGCATCGACTACGCCGAGCAGTATCGCAACCTGCCGTATATCGGTTTCGTCGAGACGGATTGACTTTCGAATCACGCCAAAAAACGAACCAAATCGCCGCGGCGACCTGGTTCGTTTTTACATGTTCGCTTTCTTTTTCTTCTTGCCTTTTTTTCCTTCGATAACGGTAAGGTGAGGGGCGTCACTGCGATGCGTCGAACGGGCAGGGCGTTTTGAGAGCTTCGTCACGTTCGAGCCAGGTTTCGCTTTCTTTTTTGTCGTAGCGGACGGCTTCACTTTAGGATTCGTGCCGGGACGCTGCATCCGTTTTTTTGAGGCCTGGGCCGTCTTCCGATAGCGCATATCCTCGGCCGAGATTTTGGGCGCCATGAACACACGGTAAATCACGTAGAAGATTAACCCGAAAATACCGATGAAGAGCAACTGTCTGAACAATCGACCGGGGTCGGTCGCGAGCATATGTCCGACTCCGATGAAACCTAAGATGAACACGATCGTGGCAGCGGTCGTACCGATTCTTTGTCTGATCATGGTGCTTTCCTCCTCTTTATCCCTCTCTTTGCACGGCCGGTTGACCTAGTTCTGAACGTTCCCATGTTTCGAAAGCCTCGATGGCGACGCGGATTTGCTCGTCGTTCGGTTCGCGCGTCGTCAACAGCTGTAACGATAGTCCCGGCTTGCCGAGGACGGACAGGAAGCGATGTTCACGAAAACGGTTTGTGAATTGAAGCACCTCGAACGAGATGCCGATGACCACCGGTAATAAGGCGATGCGGCTGACGAGTCGGACCCAGAGCGGGTCGATCGGGACGAGCATATAAACGCCGATGCCGACGAAAACGGTGAATAGGATGAAGCTTGACCCACAACGATAGTGGAGGCGTGAGCTCGAACGGACGTTATCGACGGTGATTGGCCGTCCGGACTCATAACAGTTGATGACCTTGTGTTCTGCGCCGTGATATTGAAATACGCGGCGGATGAGTGGCGTCAAGGAAATCAAATAGAGGTAACTGAGCAGCAATACTAATTTTATTCCCCCTTCGAGGAGGTTTTGAATCACGTGACCGGACAATGCGGGCACGCTTTGGAACATGGCGGCTAGCAGGGCCGGCGTGACGTTGAAAATGAGCTTGCCGAATACGTACGAGATGATCCCGACAATCGCAATCATGACGACCATCAAGATGTTCTGTTTTTTCTCATCCGGTTCCGCCGCCTCGTCCTCGCTCGGATCGACGTCATAACGGTCACTGGCGAAGTTCATGTGGGCGGAACCGTTTTTGAGCGATTCGTATAAGGCGACCACGCCGCGCAGGAACGGGACTTTCTTTAAAGACTGGACCCACGGGACGAGGATGCGGGGCTGCTCAAACGTCTCGATGGACCCGTCCTTCCGGCGGATTGCCGAGGCACTCTCGGCGCGTCCTTGAAACATGACGCCTTCCACAAGCGCTTGGCCTCCAACGGGGATCAGTGGTTTAGTTTTCATGGCATTTCCTCGATTCCTACAGTTATATAGTTGAATTATACCGTGATTCACCTAAAAAACGAAACCACATGAACGTCAATTGTCGCTACAACCGTTAAATTTGTTACAATAGAGGCGACTTGACGAACAGGGGGGAAGACTTGTGCATATACTCGTCTTGAATGGGCCGAATTTGAATCTACTCGGGAGACGTGAACCGGACGTATACGGTGACGTCTCGTTGAAGGGGCTGACGGCGGAATTGTTGCTCGCCGCGCCAGATGACGTCCAGTTGACGTTCGTCCAATCCAACCATGAAGGCGAACTGATCGATGCACTGCACGAAGCGTACGATTACGCGGGGGTCATCTTCAACGCCGGGGCGTATACGCATACGTCGATCGCGCTCCGAGATGCCATCGCTGCCATCAAGGCCCCGGTCGTCGAAGTACATATCTCGAACGTGCATGCACGGGAGTCGTTTCGTCATGAATCCAAGCTCGCCGCCGTCTGTCTCGGCGTCATCAGCGGCTTTGGGTTGACGAGTTACACGCTCGCGTTGCAGGCGCTCATCGAACATTGGAGGAATCGACATGATTGAACGGGTCAACAAACTGCAAGCTCAGCTAGAAGCGAACGGAATTGACGGATTGCTCGTGACGAAACGGGAGAACATACGCTACTTGTCGGGATTCACCGGGTCGAGTGGCGTCCTCGTGATTACAGCGAAGTCGGCGAGCTTTATTACCGACTTCCGGTACACGGAACAGGCCGCGAGCCAAGTGAAAGGGTTCGATATCATTGAGCACAAGACGTCGCTCATCAAATCGGTCGCAGAAGTCGTGACGGAGCATGCGGTCACGCGCCTCGGCATCGAGCAAGATGACATGACGGTCGGTCAATTCCGGACGTATGAAAAAGACGTCAACGCCGAGCTCGTCGAGACGTCAGGTATCGTCGAAAAGCTACGCTTGATTAAGGATGAGTCAGAGATTAAGATAATGAAGGAAGCTGCGGCGATTGCGGATGCGGCGTTCACCCATATCCAGTCGTTCATCCGCCCGGGTCGGACCGAAAAAGAAGTCGCCAACGAACTCGAGATGTTCATGCGGGCTCAAGGTGCTGACTCGTCGTCGTTTGATATGATTGTTGCATCGGGCCATCGCTCGGCATTGCCGCACGGTGTGGCCAGCGACAAGGTCATCGAGGCAGGCGAGCTCGTGACGCTTGATTTCGGTGCTTACTACCAAGGGTACTGCTCGGACATTACGCGCACGCTCGCCGTCGGCGAGATTTCAGACGAGTTGCGCAACATCTATGATACGGTGCTCCGCGCTCAACTCGCGGGCGTCGAAGGCACGAAAGCCGGCATCACGGGGATCGAGGCGGACGCGTTGACGCGTGACGTGATCAAAGAAGCCGGCTACGGTGAATACTTCGGGCATTCGACAGGACACGGTCTCGGCATGGAAGTCCATGAAGCGCCAGGGTTGTCATTCCGTGCGGAGACGGTGCTTGAGCCGGGGATGGTCGTCACGGTCGAACCGGGCATTTATATCGCCGGAATCGGCGGGTGCCGCATCGAGGACGACATCGTCATCACCGAGACTGGCAACTTCCGTCTCACGCAGTCGCCAAAAGAGTTAATTACGATTGAGGCTTGAGTCTCAGCTCATCTTAGGAGGAAATCAACATGGTATCAGTTAACGATTTAAAAACAGGCTTAACAGTCAAAACATCGGACGGTTCGATTTGGCAAGTCATCGAATTCCAACACGTGAAACCAGGTAAAGGCGCGGCCTTCGTCCGCACAAAGATGCGTAACTTGCGCACGGGCGCGATTCAAGAGACGACGTTCCGTGGTGGCGAGCGCATCGAGCGTGCCCACATTGAACGCAAACGTATGCAGTACCTCTATCCAATGGGCGACACGTACGTGTTCATGGACACAGAGTCGTATGAACAGCTCGAACTCACGGGCGAGCAAGTGAAAGCGGCGCTTCCGTACATGCTCGAGAACATGGAAGTGAGTATCGCTGACTACGACGGCGAGATTCTCGGCATCGAGCTCCCGACGACGGTCGTCTTGACGATTGTCGAAGCCGATCCAGGCGTCAAAGGCGACACGGCATCGAACGTGAAGAAAAACGCGACGGTCGAAACGGGCCACATCATTCAAGTGCCGCTCTTCATCGAGCCAGGCGAAAAAGTAACGGTCGACACACGCACAGGCGAGTTCACAGGCCGCTATAACGGGTAAACCAAAGGTGTCCATTCTTCGGAATGGGCCCTTTTTTTGTCGTTGCATTCACTGGTCTGACCAGTTATAGTAGAGTAGAGATTAGTACCAGGTATAAACAGGGGGTTATTTCATGCAAATCGAACACATTAAAGAGCTGATCACATTACTCGATCAGACGTCCGTTCACGAGATGGAACTCGAGACGCCGGAGTTTAAACTTTCATTGAAAAAAGAAGCGGCCCCACAATTCGCCGCCACTCATACACCAATCGTGCACGCGGCCACGGTCGCAGCACCTGCGCCAGTCGTCGAGACAGAACAAGAAGCGGCACCAACACCTGCGCCGAGCAACTTGCGCACAATCACGTCACCGATGGTCGGGACGTTCTATTCGCGTCCGGCACCGGACAAGGACGCCTACGTCCAGGTCGGCGACCGCGTCGAAGCAGGACAGGTCGTCTGTATTTTAGAAGCGATGAAACTGTTCAACGACGTCGAAACGGAAATCAGCGGAGAGATTATTGAGATGCTCGTCGCAGATGGCGATTTAGTCGAATACGGCCAAGCGCTCTTCAGCGTGAAGTGAGGTATGTATGAAACTACTCATTGCTAACCGTGGAGAGATTGCGGTCCGCATCATTCGGGCCGCGAAAGAGTTAAATATCCCGACGGTCGCCGTCTTCTCGGAAGCGGACCGCGAGGCGCTGCACGTCCGTCTCGCTGACGAGGCGTATTGCATCGGACCGAACCCGTCGAAAGACTCATATTTGAATATCCCGAACATCTTGTCAGTCGCGTGCGCGGTCGATGCGACGATGATTCATCCGGGTTATGGTTTCTTGGCCGAGAACGCCGAGTTCGCCGAGATGAGCGAGGCGTGCGGCATCCAATTCGTCGGACCGAGCAGTTATGCGATTCGGAAGATGGGCATAAAAGACGAAGCGAAGCGGACGATGATCGAGTCGGGCGTACCGGTCGTCCCGGGATCGAGTGGTGTCGTCACTGACGAGGAAGCGGTCGAGCTCGCCCGTGAAATCGGGTATCCGGTCATCATCAAAGCGACGGCCGGTGGTGGTGGGCGCGGAATCCGTGTCGCCTACGACGAGACCGAGCTCGTGAAAGGGCTCACCGACACGCGTAAAGAAGCGAAGCAGGCGTTCGGTAACGGCGACGTCTATTTAGAGAAATATATCGAGTCGTTCCGCCATGTCGAGGTGCAAGTGCTCGCCGATCAATACGGCAACGTCATCCACCTCGGGGAGCGGGACTGTACGATTCAGCGCCGGATGCAGAAGTTGGTCGAGGAAGCACCGTCTCCGGCAATCGATGAGACGACCCGTCAAGCGATGGGCGACGCGGCCGTGAAAGCGGCCAAAGCGATTCAGTATTCGGGTGCGGGCACAATCGAGTTCATCTACGTCCCGGAAGTGAACGAGTTTTATTTCATGGAGATGAACACGCGGATTCAAGTCGAACACCCGGTCACCGAAATGATTACCGGCTTCGACCTCGTCCAAGCTCAACTCGAAGTCGCACTCGGTCATCCACTCGCCATCAGCCAGTCGGACATCACGTTCAGCGGGCACTCGATCGAGTGCCGTATCAACGCAGAAGACCCGTTTGCGGACTTCCGTCCGATGGCCGGTAAAATCGATCAGTATATCGTTCCTGGCGGCATGGGCGTCCGGGTCGACAGTGGTCTCTATGCTGGTGCCGTCATTCCGCCGTTTTATGATTCAATGGTGGCGAAACTGATTGTTCACGCACCGACTCGAGAAGAGGCGATCGCGAAGATGCTTCGCGCCCTCGACGAGTTCACGGTATCGGGCATCCATACGACGATCCCATTCCATCAACAAGTCATGGCCCACGAACGTTTCCGAACCGGTGCGTTCGACACGAAATTTGTCGAAAAAGAAATGACGCTCACGAAATGAGCCTGACCAGGAAGCCCGAACATTATTTGGGCTTCCTGGTTTTTTGTACTGAATTTATGGAGGCGTTATGCTAAACTATCAAAATGAAAGCATGCAAAAGGAGAGTATCTGAATGAAACGTCATGAAGCACGGGAAAAAGCGATTCAAACGCTTTTTCAAATCGAAGTATCAAAACTTGAGGTAGACGAGGCCATCGAATTTGCCCTCGATGGCATGGACTCCGATCCATTTTACGAACAACTCGTCGTGGAGACGTTAGAAAAGAAAGACGAGATTGATGAATTGCTCATCGAAAACTTGAAAAACTGGAGACTCGATCGTCTCGGAAATGTCGAGCGGACGATTCTCCGCATGGCGACGTACGAGTTGCTCTACGTCGAGACGATTCCGGACAAAGTGACGATCAACGAGGCGGTCGAACTCGCCAAATCGTTCGCCGATGAAGAAGCGGCCAAGCTCGTCAACGGCGTGCTCGGTAACATCATCAAAGCGTAAGCGAAGACAAGCATACGGTCTGTTAAACAAATAGAGAAGACACCACACCAACTACAGAGAAACCTAAGACAACGGGGGATGAGAGAGATGGCAGTAGTGATCGACGGGAAACAAATCGCAGCATCATATCGGGAGACGTTAAAGAAACGGGTCAGCGCGCTACGCGCGCGCGGCATCGTGCCAAAACTGAAAGTCATTTTAATCGGGGATGATCCGGCGAGCCACAGCTACGTCCGGGGGAAAGAACGGGCGGCGGCTGACATCGGCATCGATTCACAAGTGATTCGCTTCGATGACACGATTTCAGAACGTGAAGTGCTCGAACTGATTGATTCGATGAATGCGGACGACGCGTTGCACGGGATTCTCGTGCAGTTGCCGTTGCCGAAGCATATCGATGAGAATCGCGTCATCATGCGCATCTCACCGGACAAAGACGTGGATGGATTCCACCCGACGAACGTCGGGAAGATGATGCTCGGTCTCGAAACGCTATTGCCATGTACGCCGCACGGGATTCTGCATCTCGTCAAGACGCAGACCGACCTGGTCGGCAAACACGTCGTCGTCGTCGGTCGCAGTCAAATCGTCGGGAAACCGGTCGGGATGCTGTTCTTGAACGAGTCGGCCACGGTGACATACTGTCACTCGAAGACGGTCGACCTCGGGGCGATGACACGCCAAGCTGACATTTTGATTGTCGCCGTCGGTCGGGCCGGTCTCGTCACGAAAGAGATGGTCAAACCGGGAGCAATCGTCATCGACGTCGGGGTCAACCGCGTCGACGGCCGTCTCGTCGGGGATGTCGACTTTGAAGGCGTCCGTGACGTCGCGAGCGCCATCACTCCAGTTCCGGGTGGAGTCGGTCCGATGACGATCACGATGCTCATGCACAATACGGTCGAGGTCGCCTCACGTGGCTAATCCGATTCAAGTCTCCGAAGTCGTCCGTTATGTGAAACGTCAACTCGACGGTGACCCGGTGTTGCAACAAATCGCCGTCATCGGCGAGATCTCGAACTTCAAACGGTACGCCTCGGGGCACTGCTACTTCACCCTCAAAGACGAAACGTCCCGGATGAAGGCGGTCATGTTCTCACGTGACGCCCGGACGCTCAATTTCGAGCCGACGGACGGGGTGAACGTGGTCGTCGTCGCCCGGGTGACGATGTATGAGTCAACGGGTGATATTCAATTGTACGTCGAACTCATGCGGCAGGACGGCATCGGTGTGTTGTTCGAACGGTATGAGACTAGAAAGCGTGAGCTCGAGGCGAAGGGCTGGTTCGCAGCGGAACGGAAACGTCCGCTGCCGGCCTTCCCAGAGCGCATCGGCATCATCACCTCGCCGAAAGGCGCGGCCCTCCACGATATCGCCACGACGCTCAGAAGGCGCGCGCCGCACGTGGCCATCACGTTCGCGCCCGTCGCCGTACAAGGGGAACAATCCGCTCCGCAAGTGGCGAGTGCGATTCGCTGGATGAACGAACGCACCGACTGCGACGTGTTGATCGTCGGACGCGGCGGCGGGTCGATCGAGGAGTTATGGGCGTTCAACGAGGACGTCGTCGTCGAGGCGATTTACGACTCCGAGATCCCTGTCATCTCGGCCGTCGGCCATGAGACTGATTTCACGCTGGCTGATTTTGTCGCCGACGTACGAGCGGCCACGCCGACAGCGGCGGCGGAGCTCGCGACGGCCACGATCGAAGCGCAACGGAAAGACGTGGAACGATTAAGCCGCGCACTCACGCGGGTCGTGACGACTCAAATGGCCTCGCTTCGCGAACGCGTCGAACGCATGAAAAACAGTTACGGCTTAAAATCACCTCGTTATACGATCATGCAAAAACGTGAACGGTTCGCCCAAGCTGAGATTCGACTCGAACAAAGTGCCACGAAACAAGTGACGCACGCGCGGCACCGTTTCGCAGCATCGGCGCAACGTCTCGACGTCCGCAATCTGATGCAAGTGTTCCGAACGCAAGACGACCGCTTCCGTCAATATGAAGGACGGTTGGAACGCATTCGACCTCTCGAGAGACCGACGGATCAATTCGCGCGGTTGGCAGGTCGATTGGAATCTGTCAGCCCGCTCGCCGTTCTCGCGAGAGGCTATACGTTCGTCGAACAGGACGGGACGTACGTGAAAGATGTCAAACAACTACATGACGGTGTGGTGACGATCCGATTTCGGGATGGCCATGCCCTCGCGGAAGTGAAGGAGAGACACGATGGCGAAGAAACAAGAAGAACTGACGTTTGAAGCGGCGCTCGCCCGGCTCGAGGAAATCGTGACACAACTTGAGACGGGAGAGGTCGCCCTTGAAGAAGCGATGACGCTCTATGAGGAAGGTGTCCGGTTGTCGGCCCTCTGCCAGACCAAATTGACGGCGGCCGAGCAAAAGATGGACGAGATTCTTGAGCTCGACGGGACGCTCCGTGAAAAAGGAGGTACCGTATGAGCGTGCAGGTTCATCTACAGGCATGGAAAGACGAGGTCGAACAGGCGACGCGTCGCTTGCTCGACCCGTCTTTGATGCCGGAACGTCTGTTTCAATCGATGACGTACTCCCTCGAGGCGGGTGGGAAACGGATTCGTCCGGCTCTTCTCTACGCTGTCCTCGATACATACGGCCGTCCGCGGGCGCTCGGTCATGAAGCGGCCGTCGCCCTTGAGATGGTCCACACGTACTCCCTCATCCACGATGACCTTCCGGCGATGGATGACGATGACGTCCGCCGCGGACGTCCGACGAACCATCGTCAGTTTGATGAGGCGACGGCGATTCTCGCAGGAGACGCCTTGCTCACGGACGCGTTCTATCTCATGGCACGAGCCGATTTGGAAGCGACAAAAATCGTCGCCCTCATCACGCGGTTCAGTGAGGCGGCAGGAAGTGCCGGCATGGTCGGTGGTCAGCTCGATGATATGCTCGCCGAAAAGCGAAGCGGCGTGACATTGTCGGCCTTGCAATCGATCCATGAACGGAAGACGGGTGCGCTCCTCGTGTACGCCCTTGAAGCGGGTGCCATCCTTGCGGACGCCTCGGAGGCGGACCGTCAGGCGCTGGCGCGGTTCGGGAAACATCTCGGGGTCGCTTTCCAAATCCAAGACGATATTTTAGACGTCGAAGGGGATGAAGCGTTGATCGGGAAGCGAGTCGGTTCGGACGAAGGCAACGATAAAGCCACTTATCCAAAACTGCTCGGCCTCGATGGAGCGAAAGAAGCGCTCGAACGGGAAGTCTCAGAAAGTAAGGCCGCCCTGGCCGAACTGTCGGTCGATGCCCCGCGTTTACGGGAACTACTCGACTTCGTTGTTCGACGCAATCATTAATCTCGGTGACACGATGAGCACATCGTGTCACCTTTGTTTTTGTGAATGTATAGCATCTATGGACACATTCTTGTAAAATGTAAGGTACGAATCAGTAATAAGACAGGAGAAAGGATGGTCATCATGGACTTGACATCCATTCAAGACCCGTCATTTTTAAAGAGGATGTCGGTACCCGAGTTAGAAGCACTCGGCGCGGACATCAGACGGTTTTTGATTGAAAAATTGGCTGAAACGGGGGGGCACTTGGGGCCAAACCTAGGGGTTGTCGAATTGACGCTTGCCTTGCACCGTGTATTTGACAGTCCGAAAGACCAACTCGTATGGGATGTGGGACATCAAGCCTACGTCCACAAAATCTTGACAGGGCGGACGAGCCAGTTCGACACGCTCCGTCAATACAACGGCTTATGTGGTTTCCCGAAACGCTGTGAGAGTGATCACGACGTCTGGGAGACAGGGCACAGCTCGACGTCCTTATCGGCCGCGATGGGAATCGCCATCGCGAACGAGTTGAAGGGGCGCGCGAACGACCGGGCCATCGCCATCATCGGGGACGGGGCGCTCACAGGGGGCATGGCGCTCGAAGCACTGAACCATATCGGCGCCGAGAAACAAAATGTGATTGTCATCTTGAACGACAATGAGATGTCGATCGCCCCGAACGTCGGGGCGTTGCACAATATGCTCGGCCGGATGCGGTCGTCACGTAAACTGAAACACGCCCGTGAGGAAGTCGAGACGCTCATCAAACATATCCCGATCGTCGGCAACTCGCTCGAACGGAGCGGGGAACGCGTGAAGGATATGCTGAAATCAGCACTCATCCCGGGGACGTTCTTCGAAGAGCTCGGATTCACGTATTTCGGACCGACAGACGGTCACGATTTGCGCGACCTGCTCGAGACGCTCGAGTACGCCAAGAAAATCGATGGACCGGTCATCGTCCACGTCATCACGAAAAAAGGCAAGGGCTATCGCCCGGCCGAACTCGATGGTGTCGGCACGTGGCACGGTCTCGGACCATACAAAATCGAGTCGGGTGAAGTCATCAAAGGCAAGGTCAAAGGACCAAGCTATTCGAAGGTCGTCGCCGAGACGATCACGAAAGTCGCCGAGACGGACGAGCGCGTGACACTTATCACACCAGCGATGAGCGTCGGCTCGAAACTCGATTGCTTCAACAAGCAATTCCCGGAGCGGATGTTTGACGTCGGCATCGCCGAACAGCATGCGGTCACATTGGCCGGAGGACAAGCGACGCAAGGATTGAAGCCGGTCGTCTCGATTTATTCGACGTTCTTCCAACGCGCCTACGATCAGCTCGTGCACGACATTTGCCGTCAAAACTTGAACGTCGTGTTCACGATCGACCGTTCTGGTCTCGTCGGAGCGGACGGGGAGACGCACCAAGGGGTATTCGATATCGCCTTCATGCGTCACGTCCCGAACATTCGCATCTTGATGGCGAAAGACGAGGACGAATTGCAACATCTCGTCTATTCGGCGCTGAAGTATGACGACGGTCCAATCGCCGTACGGTTCCCGCGTGGCGAAGGGATTGGCACACCGATGAGCGAGACGCTCCGCGAATTGCCGCTCGATGTCTGGGAGACGGTCGCGGATGGGACGGACGTCGCCATCTTGACATTCGGTCCGCAAGTGCAAGACGCGCTTGAAGTGCGCGCGCTCTTAGAAGGACAAGTGAGCGTCCGCGTCATCAACGCCCGGACGATCAAACCGCTCGACGACAGCATGCTCGCCGCTCTTTATGCGGAAGGCATCCCGCTCGTCACGTTAGAAGAAGCAGCGCTCGCCGGTGGTTTCGGTAGCAGTGTGCTCGAACATGCGAGCGACGCTGGGCAGTTCCCGCGTGTGCTCCGACTCGGCATCCCGGACCGCTATATCGAACATGGCGGCGTCAATCAGCTGCTCGAAGAGATTGGGCTCCGTCCGACGCAAATCGCTGACTCGATTCAGCAGTTCGTTCAAGTGACAAATCGACAGAATGTGTGAGGAACTATGGAAAAACGAAAGAAAACTAGATTAGATGTGCTCCTCGTCGACCGTGGTTTAGCGGAGACGAGAGAGAAGGCGAAGCGGTCTGTCATGGCCGGGCTCGTCTATAGCGGGACCGAACGGCTCGATAAGGCCGGCGACAAAGTGTTCGATGACATCCCGCTCGAAGTGAAAGGACAAGTGTTGCCATACGTCGGACGGGGCGGACTGAAGCTTGAGAAAGCGCTCCAAGTCTTCCCGTTCGATGTGGCTGGTAATATCGGCATCGATATCGGCTCATCGACAGGTGGGTTTACCGATTGTGCGCTCCAAAACGGGGCCACGCAGATGTACGCCGTCGACGTCGGCTATAACCAGCTGGCGTGGAAGCTTCGGAGCGATGACCGCGTCGTCGTCATGGAGCGGATGAACTTCCGCCATGCGACCGCGGACCAGTTCCCAGTGGCGCCAGATTTCGCGACGATTGATGTCTCGTTCATCTCGCTACGGCTCATGATCCCGCCTTTGAAGACGATTTTAAAGCCGGGCGGTATCGTCATGGCGCTCGTCAAACCGCAATTTGAGGCCGGGAAGGCCGATGTCGGGAAAAAAGGCATCGTCCGGGACCGGGCCATTCATGAACGGGTCGTCGACGACATGGTCCGTTATTTCGCCTCGGAAGGGTTCGAAGTCGCGGGACTCGACTTTTCACCAATCACAGGTGGGGATGGGAATATCGAATTCTTATTGTTCGCCCGTTTCACTGGTGTCGGTAGTGTCGACCCAGCCATCGACGTGGACGCGGTCATCGACGCCGCCCACGCGCAATTGAAGAAGAACGCTTGAGCTGCAGACGGAATGATATGCTCCCCAATAGGTAGACAGATGAAATAACAAATCTGTTTATCTGATTGGGGAGTGTTTTTTTATGGCGAGAAGTCGGCATTCGATCGAACAAAAACTGAGTGCGCTGCGCATGATGGAAGAAGAAACCTATACGTGGAAGGAAATCATGGAAGCGCATAACGTCTCTGAGAATACCCTCCGGGTGTGGAAAGTGAAATTCGATACCGGCGGGATCGACGCGTTGAAGGAATCGAGGACCTGGAGACATTACACCAAGGAACAAAAGATTGCCGCCGTCCGTGACTATCTCGATGGGGCCACCACGGTGGAAGTCCTCTCCAACCATCAAATCAGTGATGGATCTGTTCTTCGAAAATGGATTAAGAAGTATACTAGTCATAGCGAGTTAACAGATTCGAGAAAAGGGATGAATCGAGCTATGACAAAAGGAAGAAAAACTACATTCGAAGAGCGCTTCGAGATCGTGAAATACTGTTTGGAGAATGGACGCAACTACCAGCAGACCGCGGAACAATATCAGGTGTCTTATGGGCAAATCTATAGCTGGGTCAAGAAGTATGACACGGACGGGGCAGAAGCGCTCCTGGACCGCCGTGGGCGTACGAAGCCAGAGGACGAACTAAGTGAAGAGGAGAAGCTGAAACGCCAGATCCGGCAAATGGAGCTTGAGAACGAACTTCTTCGTGCGGACAACCTGTTCCTAAAAAAGTTAGAGGAGATCGAGAGGAGGTCGTGATCAGCCAGGTACGGCTACAGCAACGATATATCGCCATCAAAGAATTATACGAAGAGGAGGCCATCTCGATCGTCCTCCTCTGTCGAGTCGCCGGCATCTCACGGGCGGCCTATTACAAATGGTTGAACCGTACCATACCGGTGCGTCAAGAAGAGAACGAGAAGCTTCTGGAGGACATTCGTCTACTCTATGACCAGGCGAACGGCACATACGGGTACCGTCGGATCACGATGACAATCAATCGGCTGCGCCGGCAACAGAGCCTGTCCCGATTCAATGAGAAGCGAATCTATCGCTTGATGCATAGCCATGGGATCCAATCGGTCATCCGCCGGAAGCGGAAGAGACATAAGAAGTCAACGCCGCAACATGTGGCCGAGAACCTGATGAACCGAGAATTCAGTGCGTCCCGCCCGGACGAGAAATGGTGCACCGACGTCACCGAGTTCAAGTATGGGACCGGGAAGAAGGCGTATCTGAGCGCGATCATCGACCTGTATGACGGCTCGATCGTCGCCTACCGCATCGGAAGGTCCAATAACAACGGGCTCGTCTTCCAGACGATGATGCCAGCCATCGCGGGGCTCCGTACAGGAGCACGTCCGATGATCCATAGCGACCGAGGGTTCCAATATACCTCAAGAGGGTTCAAACAGATGGTAGAAGACGCGGGAATGACCCGCAGCATGTCCCGGGTCGGGCGTTGCATCGACAACGCCCCGATCGAGAGTTTTTGGGGCACCTTGAAAGTGGAGATGTACTACTTGCGTGAGTTCCAGGCCTATAGCGAACTCACGAGGGCCATCGAGAACTACATATCGTTCTACAACCACGATCGTTTCCAGAAACGACTAAACGGCTTGAGCCCTGTCGAATACAGGTCTCAAACCGCCTAGGCTGGTTTTCATTATTTGTCCTGTCTACTTGACAGGGAGCACTTCAGAACGTCTGCAGCTTTTTCATGCTTGGATGCGACCGACTGGGGAAATCATCCTGCGAATGCTAGACCTTTTTTCGACAATACTTTAGAATGATACTGAGTATGTGAAACATAAAATGAGGTGTCAGCGAGTATGAATAAAGGACAGCGCTTGATTAAGATTCGAGAAATCGTGACAAACCGTGAAATCGAGACGCAAGACGAGCTCGTCGACGAGCTCCATCGCTCTGGATATCCAGTGACCCAGGCAACGGTATCACGGGATATCAAAGAGCTCCATCTCGTGAAAGTGCCGCTCAATGACGGCCGCTATAAGTATAGTTTGCCGGCCGATCAACGCTTTAATCCGTACGGCAAGATGAAACGGATCCTCGGGGACAGTTTTGTCTCGGTCGACTCGGCTCAAAATTTGGTCGTCATGAAAGTGTTGCCGGGCAATGCGGATGCGATCGGCGTCTTGATCGACCATTTGTCGTGGGATGAATTGATCGGAACGGTTTGCGGGGACGACACGATCTTGATGATCGCCCGGGACGAAGACCAGGCGAAACGAATCATCGAACGACTACTCGGAATGTTATGAGGTGAACTATCGTATGTTAGCAGAACTATCGATCAAACAATTTGCGATCATCGATGAACTGAATATCACGTTCAACCGTGGGATGACCGTATTGACAGGGGAGACCGGGGCCGGGAAATCAATCCTGCTCGACGCCATCGGTTTGCTCGTCGGGGGACGAGGCTCAAGCGAGTTCGTCCGCTATGGCCAAGACAAGGCGGAGATCGAAGGGCTGTTCAACGTCGAATCGGACCATCCGATTATCGATGCGGCGACTCAGTACGGCATCGAGATCGAAGAAGGGACCGTCATATTGCGCCGCGACTTACATAGCAGCGGGAAAAGCGTTTGCCGCGTCAACGGGAAGATGATGCCGTTGTCGACGTTGCGTGAGCTCGGTCGGTTGCTCGTCGATATCCATGGCCAACATGAACATCAACACTTGATGGATGCCGAATACCATCTCGGCATCTTGGACAGTTTCGCTGAAGCCGAACTCGCCCCGCTCCTCGAGCGTTATCGCGACGCTTACGTCGACTGGAAGAACGTCGCCGATGAGTTGAAGCGATTGAGTCAAAGTGAACAAGAGCTGGCCCAGCGCATGGACCTGCTCGCGTTCCAGACGAACGAGATCGAGGCTGCCGAGCTGAAGGTCGGTGAAGAACAGGCACTCACCGAGGAACGGAACGAGCTCGCCAATTTCGAGCGGATTCATCAACATGTCCGGTTATCGTATGAGGCCGTCGCGGACGAGGCGAAAGGGCTCGATCAAATCGGGATCGCCATGCGCGAGATGGAGGAAGCGTCCGCACTGTCGACATCGCTTGCGCCGATGGCCGAGACGATTTCGAACGCCTACTTCCTGCTCGAAGACGCGAAATTCCAGTTGCGTGACCAGCTCGACTCGCTCGAATTCGATCCGATTCGTCTCGATGAGATCGAGACGAGGCTCGCCTTGTTCCAGCAGTTGAAGCGGAAGTACGGGGCCACGATCGACGAGGTCATCACGTATGGGGAGAAAATCGCCGACGAGTTAAAGTCGATGACGAATCGGGAAGAACATTTGCAAGAGCTGTCAGACCGCCTCGAGCGGCTCGAGCAGACGGTGCGTACGACCGGGCTGGCATTATCGGCGGCCCGTAAACAAGCGGCGACCGAGCTCGAGAAGGCGATTCAACGCGAATTGAAAGAATTGTACATGGAGAAGACCCAGTTCGAGGTCCGCTTCAAAGAAGGGGCGTACAAAGTAGACGGTCTTGACCAAGTCGAGTTCTATATGATGACGAACGTCGGTGAACCGTTCAAACCGCTCGCGAAAGTCGCGTCAGGCGGAGAACTGTCCCGCGTCATGCTCGCCTTGAAGTCGATTTTCTCCCGAACGGTCGGCGTCGCATCGATCATTTTCGATGAAGTGGACACGGGCGTCTCCGGACGGGTCGCCCAAGCGATGGGCGAGAAAATCTTCCGCCTGTCGGTCGGCTCGCAAGTGCTCTGTATCACCCACTTGGCCCAAGTGGCCGCGATGGCGGACCAGCATTTGTATATCACGAAGACGGAGATGGACGACCGTACGAAGACGAACGTCTCGACGCTCGGTCATGCCGAACGGGTCGATGAGCTCGGGCGCATGATCGCTGGAGCGCAGATGACGGATTTGACGAAACAACATGTGGAGGAACTGCTCACTATGTCCCTCCAATTAAAACGGAAGTTTATCGAAGGGGTGTCTTAATTGATCACATTATGCATCGCGGACGACAATCGTGAAATCGTCGATTTGTTGACCCGCCAACTCGAGTCCGAGGATGACTTAAAAGTCGTCGGCACCGCCTACGACGGCGAGGCATGCTTAGACGTCGTCAAGACACACCAGCCGGACGTGCTCCTACTCGACATTATCATGCCGCACCTTGACGGTATCGGCGTCCTCGAACGTTTACAGACAGACCTGGCGCACGCCAAACCGGAAGTGATCATGCTCAGCGCGTTCGGGAAAGATGAAGTGACGAAGCAGGCCGTTCAACTCGGTGCTTCTTACTTTTTGGTCAAGCCGTTCAACATCCAACAGCTAATTACGAAAATCCGTGAACTGGCCGCCGGATCGAGCCGGGAGTTCGAGGCGATGTCGCCAGAAGAACTCGATATCTCGTTGTTGCTGCAACAGCTCGGGATTTCACCGCGAATCAAAGGATTCAAGTATATCCGCCAGGCTGTCGTCTACGTCCGGGAGCGTCAGGAACTGCTCGGATTGATCACGAAGGAACTGTATCCGATGATTGCGAAAGAACATGAGACGACCTCGTCGCGCGTCGAGCGGGCGATGCGACACGCGATCAAGACGGCGTGGGAGAATGGGATGCGCAACCATGAGATGTTCGATGGACGTCCGGAGCGCGAGCGCAGTCCGAAAAATTCCGAATTCATTTCTTATTTTGTCACCTATCAATCGTTCAAACAGCAATGACCGATCAGGGGGGTTCTCCTCCTGATTTTCTTTCACTTCGTTAAAGAAAGCGCTTGCAAATCGAGGGGAACTTGTTATAATAAAGGTGTACCAAGTTACTTGGACGAGCGTCAGATGAACGCTTTCTAACGTGTCCCGGAACACGTTAAAGCAAGAAATCATCTCGGACCGCTATCCGTCAATAGCTCAGAGGTGGGAACGACATCTCAAATCGTCATCGTCCCGACGAGAGGTCGCGACGTACGCTCATTCGCGAGGCGATTCCGGCATCGGTTCGAAGCTAGGGACCGTGTCTGGGGAAAACGAATCGTTCAGTTGACCAAAAGGAGTGTTGTCAACCGTTGAACAGTTTATGGCAAGCGTTCGACTTCACGATGGATGGTTCGACATGACCCGATGAACATTTGTTAGTAACTCGAATGGGTACGTTTCCGTTCACGCAAGACGGCAGTTACTACTTTCTTTCAAACTTCTTCATTAAGAAGACCATTGGACCTCATGTCACAAGATTGTAGCAAGTAGGAGAGGAGATCATCCGTAGTGATCACAATTCAATATGAATAAAAAGGTTCCGCACTTGAAATGAAGTCAAGTTAGGGAACCTTTTTTTGTGTTCAAGAATCTATTCGTGGGACTTTGCCTGTTTTCTTGTCACGATTGAAGATATAACCTGCCACGAAACCAATCCCGCCCATCGCAATCAACAGCCCGAACGTTCCTTGAAGCATCGAGGCGGCTGCCACTGACTCGATCCAAGAGAACGGGACGCTCGTCTTGAGGAAGAAACTGTCGCGAAGTAACTTGATGCCATAGACACCTAAGAGGCCAGGGATGATTAAGATCAACAGTGCGATGATGCGCATAGGATCTCCTCCTTAACACTCATAAGTTTACCAGAAAATACATACGTCGACACGGCCTTTTTTTGTGAGGTTGCGAAATCAGTTCAGGTTCAGTAGCATGAATGCAGAACGGTAAAATTGGGGGATGTCAAAATGAATAAACGATTGATGATTGTCGGTGCGGGGAAAGGCGGGACCGAGGTGTTGAAGATGTTGCTCGACTCTCCGCTCGTCACCGTCGTCGCCGTCATCGACCCGGAAGCGACGGCCGAAGGCGTACAGCTCGCGCGGAACCATGGGATCATGACTGCAGGGGATTGGCGGGTGTGCGCCGACAAGCGCCTCGATTTCGTGATCGAGACGACGGGGCGCTCCGAGACGTTTGATGAGTTGAAGGAACATTTCGCGGACGCGGTCGTCTTGCCCGGCGAATTCATTCGTATCGTCGTCGAACGGTTGAAACAGAACCAACAGATGCTCGAGGCGATCATCGACTGTACGAGCGAGGCGATCTCGGTCGCCGACCATAACGGGAATACAATCTTGATCAACCCGTCCTATACACGGCTGACGGGTTTTAAAAAAGAAGACGTCGTCGACAAGCCGGCGACAGCCGATATCGGCATGCAGGAGAGTGTCCATTTGAAAGTGCTCTCGACCGGACAAGGCGTCCGTGACATCCGGATGCAAATCGGTGCGACACGCCGCGATATTCTCGTCAACGCCGAACCGATTATCGTCGAAGGAAAGTTGCGGGGGTCGGTCGGTGTCATTCGCGACGTGTCTCAAATCCGGGCGCTCCGAGACGAGTTACAGGAAGCAAAGACACGGATTCGCAACCTCGAGGCGAAATATCAGTTCGCCGATATCATCGCGACGAGCGACAAGATGCGTTTCGTCATCGAACAGGCTCGGCTCGCAGCCGTGACACCCGTCACCGTCCTCATCCGCGGTGAGTCGGGAACGGGCAAAGAGCTGTTCGCCCATGCCATCCACGGGGAGTCTCCGCGCAAATATAAGAAATTCGTCCGTGTCAACTGTGCCGCCATCTCACCGACACTCCTCGAGAGCGAACTGTTCGGTTATGAGGACGGTGCCTTCAGTGGGGCGAAGCGAGGCGGCAAGGTAGGGTATTTCGAAGAGGCCGATGGCGGTTCGCTCTTCCTCGATGAGATTGGCGAGTTGCCGGTCGACGTCCAAGTCAAACTGCTCCGTGTCCTCCAGGAACATGAGATTGTCCGAGTTGGTGGCACGAGTGCGATCCCAGTCGATGTGCGCATCATCGCGGCGACGAACGCCGACCTCGAACTGAAAGTGGCTGACGGGACGTTCCGCGAAGACCTGTATTACCGGATTAATCGGATGCCGATCCATATTCCGCCGCTCCGGGACCGGCTCGAGGAAATTGAGCCGCTCTGTGAGCGCATCGTCCGTAAGTTGAACCAAGAATATGGCCGCAGCGTGCGCGGTGTGAACCTAGAGGCGACCGAGCTATTGAAAAGCCAGTATTGGAAAGGCAACGTCCGTGAACTCGAGAACGTGCTCGGCCGGGCGATGATCTATATGGCGAGCACCGAGCAATGGATCGCCCCGCACCATCTCCAACTGTCACCGCGCGTCACATCGACGCGACCGACGGACGCGCTCTCTTTACACGATGCCGTCGCGCGTTATGAACGGGATTTGATTGAACGAGCGATCGAAGATGCGGACGGAAATAAGTCGGAAGCGGCTCGTCGCTTACACATCTCCATCCGGACGTTGTATAATAAACTTGAACGTCTGCAATAAATTGCCTGCAACTTTATTCACGCTATGTAAAAATATGCAGAATCATTGACCGGTTGAAGCGCTTTCAAAAGTGGAAACAAACTTGCATAAGAATAAGTGAAGACAGGCAAGGGGGGGACATGCATGAATTTTGAACGGATGCTCGATCAAGCGAAACAGTTAGACGGGCGAACCGTCTCGATCGCGGGGGCGGCCGACGTAGAAGTCATCCGCGCCGTCAAGCTCGCGACCGATCACGGATTATCTCGGTTCAAACTAATCGGGGATGCCCGAGAGATCAAACGATTATGTGACGAACACGACATCGATGAGGACGCGGTCGATATCATCCACGTCAAGGGCGACAAGAATATTGCCAAACGGGCGACGCTCGCCGTCAGGACCGGAGAAGCCGACGTGCTCATGAAAGGTATGGTGGCGACATCGACGTTCATGAAAGCGGTGCTAAGCCGAGAGACGGGACTTCGGACGAACCGGACGCTCAGCCATATCGCTTTGTTCCAAATCCCGAATCGGGAACGGCTGATCGGAGTGACCGATGCGGCGATCCATATCGCTCCGACACTCGATGAGAAAGTCGAGATTATCCACAACGCCGTCGCGGCGATGCATGACATCGGTTACGCGTCGCCGAAAGTGGCCGCAATCGGGGCGGTCGAGGTCGTCAACCCGCAGATGACGGCGACACTCGACGCTGCGCTGCTCAGTCAGATGAACCGGCGCGGACAAATCAAAGGTTGTGTCGTCGATGGACCGCTCGCGCTCGATAACGCCGTCGACATGGTCGCGGCCAAACAAAAAGGCATCGCTAGCGAAGTCGCCGGGCAAGCCGACTTATTGCTCGTCCCATACATAGAGGTCGGCAACGTCCTTTATAAGTCGATGATGTACTTTGCCGGAGCGAGCGTGGCGGCCATCGTCGTCGGCGCGGCCGCACCGGTCGTCTTGACGAGCCGGGCCGACACGGCCGAGGCCAAACTGTACTCACTCGCGTTCGCGCTCTTGCACGCCAAAAAATAAATTTATGGAGGAATCATCAATGATGGAAACAAACATGGAACCACGCTTTCGTATTTTCGACGTCTTACAGGCTGAGGATTATGAGCAAATCGTCTTCTGCCAAGACCAGGCGTCAGGATTAAAGGCGATTATCGCGATTCACGATACGACGCTCGGACCGGCTCTCGGGGGGCTGCGCATGTGGAACTATGCGTCGGAAGAAGAAGCGCTTACGGACGTCCTTCGTTTGGCAAAAGGGATGACGTATAAAAACGCGGCTGCGGGACTTAACCTCGGCGGCGGCAAGGCCGTCATCATCGGGAACGCGAAGACGGACAAGTCCGAGGCGCTGTTCCGGGCGTTCGGTCGTTACGTGCAATCACTCAGCGGTCGCTACATCACGGCCGAGGACGTCAACACGACGGTCGCTGATATGGACTTCATCCACATGGAGACCGATTATGTGACCGGCGTCAGCCCAGCGTTCGGATCGAGCGGCAATCCGTCGCCGGTGACGGCGTACGGCGTTTACCGCGGCATGAAGGCGGCGGCGAAATGGAAGTTCGGTTCGGACTCGCTCGCTGGGAAGACGGTCGCCGTCCAAGGGGTCGGGAACGTCGCCTACAACTTGTGCCGTCATTTACACGAGGAAGGGGCGCACTTGGTCGTGACCGACATTAACGAAGAGGCGCTCAAGCGGGCCGAGACGGACTTCGGAGCGACAGTCGTCAAGCCGGATGAGATCTATGCGGTCGATTGCGACATCTTCGCGCCGTGTGCACTTGGAGCGGTCATCAATGACAAGACGATTCCAATGCTCAAAGCCCAAATCGTGGCCGGTGCGGCCAACAACCAACTCGCTGAGGACCGTCATGGGGACGTGTTAGAAGAGCGCGGCATCCTCTATGCGCCAGACTTCGTCATCAACGCGGGCGGCGTCATCAACGTGGCCGACGAGCTCGAAGGCTATAACCGCGAGCGGGCGATGAAGAAAGTCGAGCTCATTTACGACAACATGCAGCGCGTCTTCGAGATTGCTGAGCGCGATGGTGTCCCGACGCATGTCGCGGCCGAGAAGATGGCCGAAGAGCGCATCCAGATGATGTCACGGTCGCGCAGCCAGTTCTTGAAAGTCGAAAAGAGCTTGTTAGGTGGGCGCTGAGATGACACGACAGCTCATTCTCGCCATCAACCCGGGTTCGACTTCGACAAAGGTCGGTTTGTTTGACGGAACGGACGAGATCATGTCTCGTACCGTCCGTCATGGGGCCGACGTCACAGGATTGTCACTTCCGGAGCAACTGCCACATCGGGAACGCGAAGTGCGGGACTTATTGGCCGAGACGGGCATCGCGGGCGAGGAGTTGTCCGCGATCGTCGGTCGCGGCGGTTTGCTCGCCCCGATGACATCGGGGACGTACGCCGTCAACCCGCTCATGCGGGAAGATTTGGCGAGCGGACGCTTCGGTATGCATGCCTCGAATTTGGGCGGTTTGCTCGCACACAAGCTCGGTGATTTATTTCAAGTGCCGAATTTCATCGTTGACCCGGTCGTCGTCGACGAGCTCGGACCGCTCGCGCGGGCGACAGGAATGCCTGAAATCAATCGGCGCAGCATCTTTCACGCCTTGAACCAGAAGGCGGTCGCGAAACGTTTTGCGGCTGAAAATGGAAGCGATTACAACGAACTTAACTTGGTCATCGCCCACCTCGGTGGCGGTATCACGGTCGGCGCCCATGCCAAAGGAAAAGTCATCGATGTAAACAATGGGCTCGATGGCGACGGCCCGCTCGCCCCGGAACGGGCAGGTTCAATTCCTGTTGGACAGGTAGTAGAACTATGTTATAGTACCAGGTATAAAGAGTCGGAAATGAAACAGAAAATCGTCGGACGCGGAGGACTGTTTGCCCACCTCGGGACGTTCGACGCGATCGAGATCGAACAGCGCATGGCAGATGGTGATGAACAGGCCGCTCTTCTTTATGAGACGATGGCATACCGCGTCGCCCAAGAGATCGCCAAACATGGCGCTACGCTGCGCGGCGACGTCGATGCGATTTTGTTGACGGGCGGCATCGCCTATTCGACTTGGCTGACCGAGCAAATCAGTGCCCGCGTCGGCTATTTGGCGCCGGTCCACATCTATCCGGGTGAAGATGAGCTGAAGGCACTCGCCGAAGGAGCTTTCCGGGCCATCCGACATGAAGAAGCAGTTCGAGAATATGAGGGGGATACACATGGCACGAGAATTTGAAATCGTCGTCATCGGCGGCGGTCCTGGCGGATATGTCGCGGCCATCAAGGCGGCCCAAGCCGGTAAAACTGTCGCAATCGTGGAGGCTGAGAAACTTGGCGGGACATGTCTACATAAAGGCTGCATCCCGACGAAGGCGTTGTTGAAAGCGGCCCACGTCTATCAGACGGCGAAACACGGGAGCGCGTACGGTGTCGAGACAGGGGCCGTCACGTTCAACATGGAACGGGCCCAGTCGTTCAAACGAGACTTGGTCGCAGGATTAGAGAAAGGCATCGAGCATTTGATGAAGCAAGGCAAAATCGAAGTGTTCCGCGGCAAAGCGTCCATCTTAGGGCCGAGCATCTTCTCACCGCAGCCGGGAACGGTCGCGGTCGAAGACGCCTCGGGCGAGTCCGAGCTTATCTTGCCGAACCAGCTCATCATCGCGACAGGATCGATTCCGCGCGAACTGCCTGGCCTCCCGTTTGACCATACACGCATCTTGAACTCGGATGACCTGCTCCAGTTCGAACAGTTGCCGGACTCAATCGCCATCGTCGGCGGTGGCGTCATCGGTGTCGAATGGGCCTCGATGCTCATCGACTTAGATGTAAACGTCACTTTGATCGAAGTCGGGGAGCGTCTGTTGCCGCTCGAAGACAAAGCGGTGTCACGAGAAGTCGAACGGCTCCTCAAAAAGCGCGGCGTAAAAGTGAAAAAGAACGTGACGGTCGACCCAGAACGGACGATTGTGTCCTCGGACGATGTCGCACTCGCCGTCGGGGATGAGACGATTTCGGTCGACTGCGTCCTCGTCTCGGTCGGACGGGTCGCCAATACGGAGCATCTCGGCTTACAGAACACCTCGATTGTCGTCGAGAACGGTGTCATCCAAGTCGATGAACAGTATCGGACGAAAGAACGTCACATCTTCGCCATTGGAGACTGCATCGGCAAACTCCAGCTCGCCCATGTCGCCTCGGCGGAAGGGGTGAAGGCGGTCGAGACGATTCTCGGCCACGAGCCGACACCGCTCGATTACGCCTTGATCCCACGTTGCGTCTATGGGGTGCCGGAAGTCGCATCGGTCGGCATGACCGAGGAAACAGCCAAAGCGGCCGGACATGAAGTCAAGACGGGCACGTATCGTTTCAACGGCCTCGGCAAGGCCCGCATCGAAGGGCAAGCGGATGGGTTCGTCAAACTTGTATCGGACAAGGAAACCGACGACCTGCTCGGGGTGCACATCGTCGGACCGAAAGCGACAGAATTAATCACAGAAGGCGGACTCGCTCTCGTCTTGAACGCCACGGCATGGGAAATGGGCCAGCTCGTCCATCCTCACCCGGCGCTGAGCGAAGCGTTCCAAGAGGCGGCACTGGCCGTCGACGGATTACCGATTCACGCCTAAGGAGGAAACAGAATGGAACAGATGACTGTGAATTCATATGAGGAACTAGGGTTGACGAAACAAGACCTCGGTGCGATGTACGAGACGATGGTCCGTGCCCGTAAAATCGATGAGCGCATGTGGAAATTAAACCGTGCCGGAAAAATCCCGTTCGTCGTCTCGTGTCAAGGACAAGAGGCGGCCCAAGTCGGTGCGGCGTTCGCGCTCGAGAAAGGGACGGACTACATCCTCCCGTATTACCGGGATGTCGCCGTCGTCTTACACTTCGGACAGACGGCCCGCGACTTGATGTTGTCGGCGTTCGCCAAGGCGGAGGACCCGAACTCGGGCGGTCGTCAAATGCCGGGCCATTTCGGTTCGAAACAGCACCGCATCGTGACGGGCTCGTCTCCGGTGACGACGCAAGTGCCGCATGCGGTCGGTGTGGCACTCGCCGCCAAACTGAAAAAAGAAGAGCTCGTCACGTTCGTCTCGTTCGGTGAAGGCTCGTCGAACCAAGGGGACTTCCACGAAGGCGCGAACTTCGCGGGTGTCCATAAATTGCCGGTGATCTTGTTCTGTGAGAACAACAAATATGCCATCTCGGTACCGCTCTCGAAGCAGCTCGCCTGTGAGCGCGTGTCGGACCGGGCCAAAGGTTACGGCATGCCTGGCGTCACGGTCGATGGGACAGATCCGATCGCCGTCTATGTCGTCGTGAAAGAAGCCCGTGCCCGCGCCCTTCGCGGTGAAGGCCCGACACTCATCGAAGCCGAGGTCGAACGTCTCGTACCGCATTCGTCGGATGACGATGACAAAGCGTACCGCTCGGTCGAAGAGTTGGCTAACCTGAAGAATCGCGACGGGAATCAATTGTTCCGGAAGCGTTTGATCGAGGACGGCGTCATGACCGAGGAAGAACTCGCAGAGATCGAGGCGAACGTCGATCGTGAAGTCAATGAGGCGACTGCTTACGCCGACAAGGCACCATATGCGTCTCCTGAATCGACGATGGACCATGTGTACGAGGGGGAAATGTGATGAAAACGTTTATTGAAGCGATCAATGAAGCGATCCATGAAGAGATGGAACGCGATGAGAACGTCTTCGTGCTCGGGGAAGATGTCGGTGTCCGTGGCGGTGTGTTCCGCGCGACGCAAGGCTTGATTGAGAAGTATGGTGAGGACCGCGTCATCGATGCGCCGCTCGCCGAGAGTGCGATCGCAGGTGTCGGGATCGGGGCGGCCATGTACGGCATGCGTCCGATCGCCGAAATGCAATTCGCCGACTTCATCATGCCGGCGGTCAACCAAATCGTCTCCGAAGCGGCAAAAATCCGCTACCGTTCAAATAACGATTGGACGTGCCCGATGGTCATCCGTGCACCGTTCGGCGGTGGGATTCATGGCGCGCTCTATCATTCTCAATCGGTCGAGGCGATGTTCAATTCGACACCTGGCCTCAAGGTCGTCATCCCGTCCGACCCGGTCGATGCGAAAGGATTGCTCAAGTCAGCCATCCGCTCGAACGACCCGGTCCTCTTCTTCGAACATAAACGGGCGTACCGCCTCTTGAAAGCCGACATTCCGACTGACGACTATACGGTCGAAATCGGCAAGGCCGCCGTCAAACGGGAAGGTGACGACATCACGATTATCACGTACGGTCTGTGCGTCCATATGGCCCAGGAAGCGGCGAAGACGCTCGAAGGCGAAGGCATCAGTACGCACATCCTCGATTTGCGCACGATCTATCCGCTCGACCAAGAGGGGATCGTCGAAGCCGTCAAGAAGACCGGGAAAGTGCTCCTCGTCACCGAGGACAATAAAGAAGGTAGCATCATCGGGGAAGTCGCGGCCATCATCGCGGAGAAAGCGCTGTTCGAACTCGACGCGCCAATCGAGCGTCTGGCGGGACCGGACGTGCCGTCGATGCCGTATGCACCACCGATGGAGAAATTTTTCATCGTATCCCCTGAAAAAATCGCGGAGCGGGCACGTCAGCTCGCCGCCTTTTAAGGAGGGGTCGTATGGAACAGACAATTAAAATGCCACAGCTCGGAGAAAGTGTCACTGAGGGGACGATCACAACGTTTCTCGTCAAACCAGGTGACCGCGTCGAGGAGTATGAGCCGCTCGCCGAGGTCATGACCGATAAAGTAACCGCTGAGATTCCGGCGACGAGCGCCGGTGTCGTGAAACAGATTTTAATCAGTGAAGGCGATACGGTCGCCGTCGGCACACCGGTCCTCGTCATGGAAGTCGAAGGTGCCGAGTCTGCGCCGGCGAAAGCAGAAGTGGAAGTAGAACCGGCACAAGTCGAAGCGGACCCGGTCGAGACGAAGCAAGCGGTCACTGCCGCATCGGCTGCACCGCGGAAACAGAATAACGGACGGTTCTCACCGGCCGTCATCCGACTCGCCAACGAGAATGCAATCGATTTGAACGAGCTCGACGGCAGCGGCCTCGGCGGTCGCATCACGCGCAAAGACGTCCTTCGCTATTTGTCGGAAGGCCGTCCGGTCAAACCGGAAGCGGCGACGCAAGCTCCGGTTCAAGAGACGATGACACAAACGAAGCTCGACGTGCCTGAGACGGTCGCGGCACCGGCTGTAACGCAGCCTGCCCCGGCAGCCAGCTCGTCGTCGGACCGAGTCGAACTCATTCCGACGGCCGGTGTCCGTCAAGCGATCGCGAACAACATGGTACGCTCGAAACATGAGGCCCCGCATGCGTGGCTCATGATCGAGGTCGATGTGACGAACCTCGTCGCAGCCCGGGCTAAGTTGAAAGACGAGTTCTTCAAACGGGAAGGTGTCAAGCTGACGTTCATGCCGTTCTTCATGAAGGCGGCCATCGAGGCGCTGAAAAAACATCCGATGATGAACTCCGAATGGGCAGGCGATCACATCAAAGTCCATCAAGACATCCATCTATCGGTCGCCGTCGCGGCGAACGATGCCCTCTACGTCCCGGTCATCAAGCATGCGGACGAGAAGAACATCAAAGGTCTCGCTGTCGCCCTTCAAGACGTCGCGGCCCGTGCCCGCGCCAATCGCTTGAAAGCGGACGAGATGCGGGGCGGCACGTTCACGATCAACAACACGGGTGCGTTCGGTTCAATCCAATCGGCCCCGATTCTGAATTACCCGCAAGCGGCGATTTTGTCGGTCGAGTCGATCGTGAAGCGCCCGGTATGGGTGAACGGGATGTTCGCGGCGCGCGATATGGTCAACTTGTGCATGTCGGTCGACCACCGCGTCCTCGACGGTCTCGTCGCCGGTCAGTTCTTGCAGGCAATCAAACAGTCGCTTGAATCGATCAATCCCGACACGTATACGCTCTATTGATTCACGTCCTGCCTTCAGTCGAAGGCAGGATTTTTCATATAAAAAAGCCACGGATCCGTTTCCGTGGCGGTAGAAGTCAAATGGAGCGTTCGATTAACGTTTCGAGGTCACGCCGGATGCGCTCGGGCGAGGCGAGCTCGGCGTTCGTGTAGCTGAGGCGGTGTGTCGACTCGTCGGTCCCCGTCAAATCGGCGAACAGGCTGCCGAGGTTATGGACGCTCTTGTCGACTTGAATCAATAAATCTAGCGACGACTCCGTTTGCAGCATGACGACTTCGAGCTCATCAAGTTTGCGTCCGTAGCTCGTCCCGTTCGGTGAATATTCGAGTTCTTGGGCAATCGGGAGGCGACCGGAACGATGGCGGGCCGGAAGCATCTCAGTATCGGCCTTCTTCAAGCGGAAGCCGATGTCGTCGAGCACGTCGAGGACGACCTGCTGGGCCTGGTTCGGTTTGACGAGAATCGAGTCCTCGTCTTTCGGGTCGACGGCCTGGGCGATGTCGAGGCCGGTCTCGATCCATGATTTGGACTGGCTGACCGAGATCGGTGTGTTGTACGGGACCTCGATCGTGAACGGGATCTCTTTCACTTCCTCAGGACCGATCATGAACGGCGCCTCATTCAACAAGATCTTCTCGATCGTGAACGTCGAATACGTCGTCTTGTCGTTCACCTCATGTTTATAGAGCGTGTTGAAGAAGATGTAAATCCGGTCGACCGATTGTTCGGTGCTGCCGCCTTTAATATGGACGACACCGTCGAGCGTCCCGCCAGGCACACAGGCGCTCTCGGTGAGTCGCGTGTCCACTGTCGCGGCGCCGATTCCAATCGATGATAATAACTTTTTGAACATACAATGATCCTCCTTTGACGTTTGCACGTGTTCGTGTAATAGTATGTACGAATACACGTGAACAAAAGTTTCGAAACTATTGAAAAAAGGATGAACGCAGTGGAATATACAGAGTTAAAACAGCGGCTCGCTGATGTGATTCACCAAAACGAGCTCGTGACGGCGACAATCAGCCAACCCCGCCTCAAGTCGAACGATTTGCGCCGGATCAAACTTAAACCGGTCTTATTGAAAGGCGAGTACCATATACAGTTCGAATACCAATTTGAACGGGTGATGAAACATAAAAATCTCACGTCGGACGAGGCGGTCATCGAACTCGAGGAACTGCTCGAGACGTTTCGCCAAGGACAGTTTCAACTGAAGGCATCCGAGCTCCATTTCCAACTGTCTAAAAAGTTTAAAGTGACGTTCAAAGAACGCGAGACGGCCGTCAAACAAGTGCAGCTGAGCCATAACCGCGAGAAGCAGTACGTGTTGCCGCTCGATGAACCGGTACCGTTCCTCATCCGTCTCGGTGTCCAGTCCGAGGACGGAAAAGTGAAACGTCAAAAATACGATAAGTTCAAACAAATCAACCGTTTCCTCGAATTTATCGAGGACTCGATTAAACACTTGCCGACCGACCGGACCGTCCGGATTCTTGACTTCGGATCTGGAAAGTCGTATTTAACGTTCGCCCTCTACCACTTCCTGCATGAGATGAAAGGGTACGACGTTCATATCACCGGGCTTGATTTGAAGAAAGAAGTCATCGAGGAGTGTGCGGGGATCGCCCGTGACCTCGGCTATGAACGTCTCGAGTTCCTCGTCGGCGACATCAACGAGTTCGAAGGCGAGACGGCGGTCGATATGGTCGTCACGCTCCATGCGTGTGACGTCGCGACAGACATGGCGCTCGCCCGGGCCGTGCGTTGGGGTGCGAAAGTCATCTTGAGCGTGCCGTGCTGTCAAAAAGAATTGAACCGTCAACTTGAGGCACCGAGCCTTGACGTCATGTTGCAACATGGACTCATCAAAGAGCGGTTCGCCGCGCTCGCCACTGATTCGATTCGGGCCGAATTGCTCGGTCTCGTCGGCTATGAAGCCCAACTGCTCGAGTTCATCGACATGGAGCACACACCGAAAAACATTCTCATCCGGGCCTATTTGACGAACCGGGAAGCGACCGATGAAGCACGGGCCCGCTATGTGGCGTTCAAGACGTTATTGAACGCGACACCGTTCCTAGAAGGGCAATTGAGCGATAGACTTGTCCTAACCGATCCACAAGACGTAAAATGAGAAAGAATAGACGCAAGTCGAAAGGGGAAACAATATGGATTTTCAATTATATTTTCAAGATGTAGTCGAACAAGCTCGCAATGAGGTACGCTCTGCAGGGTACACGGAACTTACGACACCGGAAGAAGTCGACGCGGCGTTAACGAAAGAAGGCAAGACGCTCGTCCTCGTCAACTCGGTCTGTGGCTGTGCCGGTGGCATCGCCCGTCCGGCAGCGGCATACGTGAACAAGATGGAAGGCGTCAAGCCGGATCAGTTCGTCACCGTGTTCGCAGGTCAAGATCGTGAAGCGACGGACCGGGCCCGTGAATACTTCGAAGGCTACGCCCCGTCGTCACCATCGATCGCGTTGTTAGAAGACGGCAATATCGTCACGATGGTCGAGCGGAGCACGATTGAATCATCGACGGCCGAAGAGCTCGTCGAGCAGTTACAGACGTTGTTCGATATTTATTACGCCTAAGAAGTGAGCGCAGAGGCATTGCCTTTGCGCTTTTGCTTAAGAAGGGAACGATGAGATGGAACCAGTCGTCAAAATCATGAGCGAGGCCGAATATACGATCGCCTTGTCGCGTGGTGAGATCAATGAACCGACCCTCCAGACGGAAGGGTATATTCGTTGTTGCACCCCGCAACAGATCGGTAAATTCGTGCGTCGGCATTATCATGGGGAGCGAGTCGTACTCGTCTCGTTCCATGTCGGACGTCTCGGCAGCCTGCTCCACTACGAGTTTGACGAGGACGGGGAACGCTATCCCCACGTGTATAGCGCCATCCCGATCGCGTCGGTCAAACGGGTGCAGCCCTACGGCTCTCGCGACAACGGTACGGTCACTTATTTTGCTTACGAGCGAATGTGACCGTATTTTTTTTTAGATTTTATGCATGAATATACTTTACAAGTAATAATTATGTGTATATAGTGGTTGAAGAACAAGTCGGACATATGATGAGTTAGAGAACAGTTGAGCAACATTCACATATATGTCATAATTTTGTTAAAGTTCTGAAAATTTCATCCTATATGAAGAAAGGGACGATGAACATGAAAAAAGGTTTTCTAGCATTATGTATCGCGAGTCTGGCCGCTTTCACGGTAGCTTGCGGGTCGGACGTGAATGAAGGGGGCAGCACGTCGACCGATGAGGAGGATAAAGTCATCGTCATGGGGACGAGTGCTGACTATTTCCCATATGAGTTCGTCGATACGGCGAACGGCGATGAGATTGTCGGCTTCGACATCGATATCGCCAAGCAAGTGGCCGAGAACATGGGCTATGAATTGAAAATTGAAGACATGGACTTTGGTAGCCTGCTTGGGGCGCTCAATGCCGGCCGTGTCGACTTCGTCATGGCGGGTATGACGCCGACAGAAGAACGAAAAGAGAACGCCGATTTCTCGGATATCTATTTCACGGCAAAAAACTTGATCCTGTCAAAAGGGGATGCCATCCAGTCGCTTGAAGACTTGGACGGCAAGCAAGTCGGGGTCCAACTCGGTTCGATTCAAGAAGGGATTGCCAAAGAGCAAATCCCGGGCGCTGAAATCGTCGCCTTGAACAAGATCCCAGAGATCATCCAGGAAATCAAGACGGGGCGCATCGATGCGATGGTCATCGAGGATACGGTCGCGAAGAAATATCTTGACCAAGACAGCGAACTTTCAACGTTTGAAATCGTCGACGAGGAAGAGGCCGGTTCTGCCGCTGCCTTCCGCAAGGACGATGAGCTCCGCGATCAATTCAATGAAGAGTTGAACAAGATGATTGATTCAGGAGAAATCGAGAAGTTGGCACAAAAATGGTTCGAACAAGAAGCAGCACCAGCTGAATAAAGATTGAAGAAGGCTGACTGAAAATATCAGTCAGCCTTTTTTTAGGAGGAACTCACAATGGATTTTAGTCGGATTTATGATTCTATCCCGTATATTCTCGAAGGGATCCCGGTCATGTTCCAAGTCGTGCTCGTCTCGGCCTTGCTCGGGATCACGCTCGGGGTCGTCGTCGCCACATTCAAAATCGTCCCGAACCGGCTCGTCAATTTTATCGGACACGCCTATACGGCCGTATTCCGCGGAACACCGCTCATCTTGCAACTCGCGATCATCCACTTCGGTTTGCCGCAGTTGACCGGTTACATCACGACGCCGTATCAGTCGGCCGTCATCGCCTTCTCGCTCAACTCGGCAGCCTATATCTCGGAAATCATCCGGGCCGGGATTCAAGCGGTCGATAAAGGGCAGTGGGAAGCATCGGACGCGCTCGGCGTCCCGTACGTCAAACAATTACGGTCGATCATCTTGCCGCAGGCGTTTAAAAACATCTTGCCGGCCCTCGTCAATGAGATGATCACGCTCACGAAAGAATCGGCGCTCGTCTCGACGGTCGGCGTGCTCGACATCATGCGCCGGGCGCAAATCGTCGGTGGGCAAAAGGCGATCTACTTTGAACCGCTCCTGTTTGCCGGTGTGATATACTTTACAATAGTGATGGTGTTGACGTATCTTGGTCAACGTCTAGAAAAACGGCTTAGAAAGAGTGATGGCAGATGATACAAGTAAATGATTTATACAAACAATTTGGCGACCTCGAGGTCCTCAAAGGCATTACGACATCGATTGAGAAAGGGGAAGTCGTCGCCGTCATCGGTCCCTCAGGTTCCGGGAAATCGACGTTCCTCCGTTGCTTGAACATGCTCGAGGTGCCGACAAGCGGGACGGTCAGCGTCGACGGCTATGAGTTGACGAAGAAAGGCGCCAACGTCTCGAAAGCACGGCAAAATATCGGGATGGTGTTCCAACAGTTCAATTTGTTCCCGCATATGAACGTGCTCGACAACTTGACGTACGCGCCGATCAATGTGTTGAAAGTGAGCAAGGCCGAAGCGGTCGAACGGGCGAAGAAACTGCTAGAGCGCGTCGGATTGTCTGAGAAGATTGACGCGTACCCGAGCCAACTGTCGGGCGGACAAAAGCAACGTGTCGCCATCGCCCGGGCGCTCGCCATGGAGCCGAACGTCATGTTGTTCGATGAGCCGACATCGGCGCTCGACCCAGAGATGGTCAACGAAGTGCTCGACGTCATGAAAGGACTCGCCGATTCAGGGATGACGATGGTCGTCGTCACGCACGAGATGGGCTTTGCCCGCGAAGTGGCGGATCGCGTCCTCTTCCTCGACGAAGGTATCTTGATGGAGGAAGGCAAACCGGCCGACCTGCTCCTCAATCCGCAGACCGACCGCGCGAAACGATTCTTAGAGAAAGTCTTGTAACTGAAACGTTCCATCTGATATCAGAAAGGGAGGATTTCGATGAAGATCACATACTATGGCCATGCGACTGTACACCTCGATCTCGACGGGACGTCTGTCTTAATCGATCCGTTTTTGACGAGCAATCCGCATACGGACGTCGACCCGGCGACCGTCAAGGCAGATTATCTGTTGCTCACCCACGCTCATTTTGACCATATCGAAGACGTGGAGCTGATTGCGAAACAGACGGGTGCGACGATTGTCGCGACGCACGAACTGGCGACATATTATGAGAAGAAAGGTTATTCGGTCCACGGTATGAACATCGGAGGCGGTCATCCGTTTCCGTTCGGTCGCGTCACGATGACGCAGGCGTTCCATAGCTCGAGCCTTGACATGGGTGATGTGCCCGTCTATATGGGCATGCCGGGAGGCTTTATCATCGAAGCGGATGCACTCACGTTGTACCACGCCGGAGACACGGCGTTGTTCTCCGATATGAAACTGTACGGGGAACGCTTCGATATCGACGTCGCCTTCCTCCCGATTGGAGACAACTTCACGATGGGACCGGTCGATGCGCTCGATGCCGCACACTGGCTTCAAGCGAAACGGGTCGTCCCGATCCACTTCGACACGTTCCCACCGATCAAACAAGACGCTCGGGCGTTCTGCGATCAATTGCACCAACGTGGTCTCTTGATCGAGCCGAACACGACGATCGAGATTTGATGACGCATCCAGCGGTACTCGAGACCGAACGGTACGTGGCGACGCTACATGCCGGAGACCATACCGGTCATGACATGGCCCACCTTGAACGGGTACGCCGCTTGGCGATTCATCTCGCGGAAGGGGAAGCGGTCGACGGTCTCGTCTTGACGCTCGCGGCGCTCTTGCACGACGTCGAGGATGAGAAGCTCGGTCGCGAGGCAGGGCTCGTCGCGCGTCACCTGGACACGTTAGCGCTCGATCCGGATCGACGGGAGCACGTCCTGACGATCATCGGCGAGACATCATTCTCGAAGCAAACAGATCCGTCGACACGGGAGAGTGCCATCCTGCAAGATGCGGACCGGCTCGACGCGATCGGGGCGATCGGCATCGCTCGGACGTTCCAATTTGCGGGTTCGCGAGGCAGTTCCCTCTATGGAGAGCATGATCCAACGAGCGCGGTCGCTCATTTCGACGCCAAACTGTTTCGGCTCGCGAATCAGATGCATACGGAACGGGCACGCCAAATCGCCCGGGAACGCCACGCCTTTATGGTCACATTTTTGGACCGATTCGAAGCGGAATGGACGGGGCAAGACATATGAAACGGCCGAGGAATCCCTCGGCCGTTTTTTGTTAGAACGGATGTTTATTGAGCCAATGGCCACCGTCGAGCGAGATACATTCTCCGTTCAAGTAGCGCATCTCGTCCGATGCCATCCAAAAGGCGAGGTCGGCAATCTCTTCCGGTGTCCCGAACCGTCCGAGCGGCACGTTGCGACGGATCCGTTCGACCTCTTTGACGTGGACGGCGAGTTTGTCGGCACCACCGGTCCGCTCGATCGGGCCAGGGCTGATCGCGTTGACGCGCGCCCCGAACTGATACCCCCATTCGACGGCGAGCGTTCGCGTCAAATTGAGTACGCCGGCTTTGGCGGCCGCGCTCGGTGCGACACCGGCGCCCGCTTGCCAGGCGTAGGAGGCGACCATATTGATGATGGAGCCGTCCCGCAACTGCTCCCGTTCCCAATGCTTGCCGAGGACGTGCGTGCAATTGAACGTCCCGTTCAAGACGATATCGATGACGCTCGTCCAACCGTTCGGCGTCAAGTCGAGCGTCGGACAGACGAAGTTGCCGGCCGCATTGTTGACGAGCGCATGCACCGGACCTAACCGTTCGCTGATTTGGTCGAGTGCTTGCGTGCACGCCTCATAGTCACGTACATCGTGTTGAACGGCGATGGCTGCTCCGGCCCCGATAGCCTCGAGCTCACCCATCGCTTCTTGTAACCGCTCCTCGTTCCGGCCGCTGATGGCGACGTTCCATCCCTCCGTCTTGAATTTTAAGGCCATCGCTTTGCCCATCCCCGATGAGCCGCCTGTGATCCAAATCGTTTTCATACAAATCCCCCTTTAAAATGAATGGTCGTTCATTTAGGTATTCGCTGACCTGCATCGGGATTCCTGCAAAAAAATGACGGCCGCGGGGGCCGTCATTTGAGCTGTTCTAAATAAGTCAATCCAAGTTCGCGGTCGATGCGATACATCGTCCCGGCGACTTTCTCGCCCCAATATGGGTCCGAGGCGTAAAAGACGTTGACACCTTCTTGTTTATTGCCAGGAAACGGACCACGGTCGTAATCGCCGGTCACGTATTTTTCAGCGAATAGTCGAGCGGCCGCATCGATGCTCGCCTCGACGGATCGATAAGAGGCCGCATTACCGCTCGGGTCGTTGTCGGTCGCTTGGAAGCCGAACAAGTTATTCTTTTCCCTGGCGATGGCAGACGTTCCGAACCCCGATTCGTGCCCGGCGACGGCCATGAGGAACAAGGCGTTGATGCCAAATTCGGCCTCGGCGTCCTTGAAGGCATCGCCTTTCCCGGCGAGCGGGCTGTCATCGAGTGAGCCGAGGAATGCGTCGAGCTCGCGAGCCGAATACGGTGCCTTCGAAGCGATTGAAGCGAATTGATACGGCGAATCGAACACATCGCGCACATTCTCCGTATATATTCGGTCTGACGACTCGTCCGGTGCCGGTCCGACGAGAAACGTCCCGGCCAAATTTCCATTCGCCTCGACGGTATGGAACACTTGGCCGTCCCGCATCTGGTAGAAGCCTCGACGCTCAACGACGGCGTCTGGGTAAAGCGTCATGTCGGCGGGCTTCACGTAGACATCGGCCCCGGAGATAGTCACCAACAAATGCTTGTCGCCCGTCTGCATGAGTCGGAGACGGGTTCCACCGGCGACATAGGACTGTCGTTTCTTAAACTCGGCGTCCTGGTATAGGTTGGTGATTCGGTCGGTCGGGGTGACCGCGATTCCAGTACCCGTGAAATCGATGACGTCCCCTGACGCATCGAGTAGGGCGCGGTTGCCCCCGCGTGCCATGTAGGCGCGTGCCTCATCGAGCGACTCAAACGCCCGGGTCGAAACGTCCCCCTCCTCATAGGTCTGAACGGTATACGACCCGCTCGGACGATCTTGGAGCCAAAGGAAGCCGACGATGGCGAGGGCGAGGATGAGCAGCGTGGGAACCACGCCGCGTTTCTTTCTTTTCAATACGATCACTTCCAAACATATGGATTGCCAAACGGAAGAAACTAGTGAACAATTTTGTGAGAGAGGAGGAGATAATATGAAAATCGGATCACGTACGCTCAAGACGGCGGCAGCAGCCGGGATTGCCATGCTCATCTCGGAGACGATCCATCTCGATTACTACGTCTTCGCAGCCATCATCGCTATCCTCAGTATTCAGGAGACGCGGAAAAAGTCGTTTCGGGCCTCCTATGAACGGGTCATGGCCAGCTTGATCGCCATCGGCATGGGTGCGTTGATGTTCACCTTGCTCGGCTATTCGCCAGCGACGCTCACACTTTATTTTGTCATGTTCATCCCGCTCGTTCAACAGCTCAAACTGCAAGACGGCATGATCACGAGTGTCGTCATCTTGACCCATCTGTATACGGAAGGACGGTTCTCGCTCGATTTGTTCGTGAACGAACTGTTACTGATCGCCATCGGGGTCGGGGTCGGGCTCATCGTCAATATGTATATGCCGACGCTCGATAAAGAGATCGAACGCATCAAGGACAATATCGATCGGGCCCTCGCCGTCCATTTTTATGATGTGGCCGCCTGTGTCGAGACGGGCGTCTATAACGACCATTCGATGATGCTCTTGAAGACACGGGATTATTTGAAGCAAGGGAAAGATCTTGCGCTTCGCCGGATGGGAAATTCGATCGGCAAGCGGAACGAGGACATGGATTATTTGTACTTCCGGATGCGGGAGCGGCAATATGATATCTTGAAACGCATCGCCGAGAACTCGCGGGAGATCACGCTCGTCGTCAATGAGGCCAAACCGGTCGCGACGTTCCTTCGACTCGTCGGTGACAACGTCAACCAGCAAGCCGACGCCTCGACGTACCTGCGGGAGCTCGAGGAGACGATCGAGCACTATCGAAAAAACGTACCCCTCCCCACGTCACGTGAGGAATTTGAGGTACGTTCATCGCTGCTCAATATCTTGTCTGATGTGAAGAGCTACTTGATTTTGAAAGAGCGCTATATTCTGTTGTTACAGGAACATGGCCATCCCCGACAAAAACGTGCTCAATAAAAAGATGGACACGATGACGACGACTCCGATTTGAATGATGCGTTGCCGCTTTTTCTGTTTATTACTCATGACGTTCCTCCAAATGTGTTTGTCCTCATTGTACAGAATGGAAAAGGTTCGTGCAAATGGCACGAGTTTGTTATAATAACCTAGAAATGTTTGGATGGAGGGATGTTTTCATGGTAAACGAGAAACGAGTGCTTGACACATTTTTACAACTGGTCGGGATCGACTCAGAGACGAAAGAAGAAGCAGTCATCTGTGAGCATTTGAAGGCGGTCTTCACAGAGCTCGGATGTGACGTCTATGAGGACGACGCATCGACGAAAACGGCTCATTCAGGTAACAACCTCATCATCACGCTACCGGCGACGAAACAAGGCGTCGATCCGATTTATTTCACGGCGCACATGGACACGGTCACCCCAGGTAAGGGCATCAAGACGAGCATTCAAGACGGCTACGTCGTGACGGACGGGACGACCATCCTCGGCGCTGATGATAAAACCGGTTTGACGGCGATGATCGAGCTTGTCCGTGTCTTGACGGAACAAGCGATCCCGCACGGACAAATCCAGTTCGTCATCACGGTCGGGGAAGAATCAGGTCTCGTCGGGGCGAAAGTGCTCGATTTGTCGAAAATCGATGCGAAGTTCGGTTTCGCGCTCGACTCGGACGGCCCGGTCGGCGACATCATCGTCGCAGCCCCGACCCAGGCGAAAGTGAACGCTAGAATTTACGGTAAGACGGCGCACGCCGGTGTCGCTCCTGAGAAAGGGGTTTCGGCGATTCAAATCGCGGCGAAGGCGATCGCGAAGATGCAGCTCGGCCGAATCGATGACGAGACGACGGCGAACATCGGACGGTTCGAAGGCGGTCGTGCCACGAACATCGTCTGTGATTACGTCGAGGTGCTCGCCGAAGCGCGGTCGCTCATCCACGAAAAAATGGAAGCCCAAGCCGAGTCGATGAAACAAGCGTATATCGAGGCGGCAGCCACACACGGTGGCCGAGCTGAGGTCGACATCGACATCATGTACCCAGGCTTCAAGTTCGAGGAAGGGGACGAAGTCGTCGAGGTCGCGAAAGCGGCGGCAGCGGCGATCGGACGCCCGACACGCATCTTACATTCTGGCGGCGGTTCAGACGCGAACGTCATCGCTGGCGGCGGAATTCCGACCGTCAACCTCGCTGTCGGTTATGAAGAGATTCATACGACGAACGAGCGCATGCCACTCGTCGAGCTATACAAGTTGGTTGAATATGTCGTTCAAATTGTCGAGCACGTCGCGACACCGAAAACGAAATGAAAAAGAGCCGACGTGATGTCGGCTCTTCCTATGTGTTCGAGTGATTATGCGGCGAACTCCAACGATTCCAAAACGAGTTCGTCTGAACAGTGAAGTTCCATCGCTATGTCGTGAATGTGGATTGAGGTGCCTGATTCTTGTTGGTGTTTGCGATTCATTGAAGTCGCCCGTTCCCGGATCTGTTGATAGATCGAGTCGGAATGTTCAACTTTCTTCATCACGGATCACATCCTTTATCAACGATTGCCTACAGTATAGCATGGAATGGACGACAAGAAAGGACATTATCATTTATGAAGTTACAATTTTTAGGAACTGGCTCTGGTATGCCCTCGAAACAACGGAACGTCTCCGGGTTGGCAGTCACGCTTGCGAAACAGACGTGGCTCATCGATTGTGGCGAGGCGACGCAGCACCAGATGCTGCATACGAAAGTAAAACCGCGCAAAGTCTCCGCCGTTTGGGTGACACACCTTCACGGCGATCACGTCTTCGGTCTGCCCGGGTTCTTGTCGACGCGTTCAGCGCTCGACGGGTCGAGCCCGCTCACGCTTTACGGACCGAAAGGCATCAAGAAATGGCTCGAGTTGACGATGAAAGTGACGGGTTCTTATCTCGGCTATGACTTGACGATTGTCGAGTACGAGGACGGCGATACGTTCGAACAGGACGGTCACCTCGTCATCGTCAAACGACTCGACCATCGCTTCCCGTCGTACGGATTCCGTATTGAAGCGCCGGAACGACCGGGCGCATTGCTCGTCGACAAAGTGAAGGCGCTCGGCATCCCGAGCGGACCGATTTATCGGACGATCAAGCAGTCTGACACGTTCGAGTTTGAAGGGAAAACCTACGCCTCTAAAGAATACGTCACTGACGCGGTCCCAGGACCGGTCGTGGCGATTCTAGGGGATACGGTCCCATGTCCAAACGCCGCTGTCCTTGCTGAAGGAGTCGATGTGCTCGTCCACGAAGCGACGTTCATGCACGGAGAGGCAAAGCTGGCCCGTCAATACGGTCACTCGACGACGGTCGAGGCGGCGACGCTCGCGAAGACGGTTCAAGCTGGACGCTTGATCGTCACCCATATCTCGGCCCGCTATCAAGGGCGGGAAGATGAATTTTTAGACGAAGTCCGGTCCGTGTTCCAAAATAGCTTAGTCGCCAATGACTTCTTCGAGTATACAGTGGGGGATTAACGTGACAGTACAACTATATGTATGGCTTGGTTTTTTTGTCATCAGTACGTTGCTAGGTTTACGCTTGAATCAACTGAAAGAACCTGAACCGAACTTTTTCTTTAAATTTTTATTTTTCTCTTTGCTCGGGATCGTCTCGTTTCCGATTGGCGGGTTCCATATCCCGATTGGTTTTCTCATGTCATTCTTATTTTTTCCGAAGCGGAACAGTCGCTACAAATGGTACGGCGCGCTCGTCGGTTTCTTTTTCTTCATCGTGCTCTTATTCGTCCCGTTGTTTGATCAATCTGAGTTTCGGGCCGAGTCGCAACAAATCGGGGCGGTGTCGATTCAAGACGATACATTTGACCGGATGACGGACAATATCTTGCGCCGCATCAATAGCGATTCGATTAAGCTCGACCGGAGCAAGATGGTGTTCACCGAGGACGGTGACCTCCGCTCGCTCGAGTATCTGCTCATGGTCGAGCGCTCGAACTCGTTTCAACAGATTCGAATCAACTATAATGAGTCCGGCGAGTTGTCGTATCGTCAAGTCGACGAACTGAACTCGGATTCCGGAAGTGCGTTTTTCGAGAAGCTCGTCGACTTTGAACATATGCTCGATGCCGTGCGCGACACCCCTTGGTCTGAATTCGCGGACCGAGTCGATGCACCGCTTCTCCAGTTCTCATTTGACGGGCTGTACGACATGTATACGTTCGAGAACGAGTCGATGCTCATGATCAATCGTGACCGCCGACTCGTCAAATTCTGGTTGCAACGGGAACCCGTGCTTGCGAACAGTATCCAATTGTCGGGGCTTACCCGAGAAGGCCGAACGACTGGTGAAAAATATACGATCCTATACAATTATTCTATCCATCAACGAGAGGATTTGACCGATCAATGAAAAAACTGCTCCTGATGAGTTTACTCGTCCCACTGTTGACCGCTTGCGGCGGGGAAGAACCGTCGAACGAAAATGCGACCTGTGACGTCGAACCAACGATTTCCGTTTATGACGCTTCGACCGAAGAGACGTTGTTCCATGAGAAGAGCGTTTGTTTAGAGGACGGGGCGACGGTGCTAGATGCGCTCGAAGCGACCGAACTCGACATCGAATCGGTCGGCAGCGGGGAGATGACCTATGTGACGGCGATCGACGGCATCCAAGAGAAGTCGGCTGGTCAATCGTCGGGCTGGGTCTACGCCTTTAACGGTAGTCCGGGTGATGAAGGCGCCGGAGCCAAACAAGTCGAATCGACCGATATCATTCAATGGCGTTTTGAAGAAGATGCGATTTCTTTCTTCGAATGAGGCGGATTGGGAGCGTAGACATCCGGTCACGCTCCTTTTCTTCTTAATTGCCCATCTGTATATCCTGACCTACGTAAATGACTCAGTTTGGCTCCTTGTCGGTCTGTTCGGTTTGTTATTGATTGAGCGACGATTTCCACTGACGATGCTCGGTGTGTTGGTCGCGTTCGTGTTGATTTCGTTTGCTCCAATCATCTTCGGCTGGAACGTTTCTCTCGCGGGCGTCACGAATCAATTGATTCCGTTATCGACGTTCTTGTTCGGCATGATTTGGGTGAACCGATTCATGCGACTCGAACGGTTACTTCCGTTCTTGAACAGATGGCCGCGTTCGACACGGCTGCTCTATGGGGGCTGGGCGCTCGTGCCGTCGATGGAGCGAGCGGTGCGACTATCTATCGCGAGCCATCCGAGGCGCGAGTGGCAAGAGGCGATCGTTGTCGGGATTGACAGCCAACGCTTTGAACCGGTGTATGTGACGAATCGAATGCGACGCTTTGAACGGCATGACACGGTCCAATGCCTTGTCTTGCTCGGTTTCGCGGCGGCCGCTTCTTTAGGAACTCCGGTCGTTTGGTTGCTGTATCCATATTTGACGAAGGGAGGGGTGCGCGATGCGCTGGTTATCCTTGACAGACGGTCATGAAGTATTAGATGACTGGGTTCGGACAGAACAGGCTAAAATCGTCCATCTTGATACGCCGCTCGCAGGCAAGGTCGCCTCGCTCATTTCAGAAGGCGACGCCCTCCGAGGAGCGGAGTTGGCCGCCCTTCTCCAAATCGATCATCTGTTCCATAAAAGGTTCGATGAATGTTCGAGCGGGGAACGACAACTCGTCCGGATTGCTTATGCGCTCAGCAAGTCGACGGAGGCGCTCGTCTTGATTGAACCGTTTCGACACCTTGATCGATTTCGGAGTGAGCACTTATCGATGCTGCTTCGAAGATTGACAAACCTCGGTGTTCGAATCGCCTATACGGATCGAGCAAGAGAACGTGGCGTCGCTGACAGGTTCCTCGTCGCCAAAACGATTACCTCACCGCACCTCGACGTGAACGATGTGTCATATCGGCACCCGCTACAAGCGTCTTACGCGGTCGAACATGTATCTTACGAAACGAGAGGGCCTGGTTTGACCGTCTGTATCGGCACGAACGGCAGCGGCAAGTCGACGTTGCTCGAGCTGATTGCGAAAAGCGTGCGTCCCTTGTATGGGAAAGTCAAATGGTCAGAGCGCCCGGTCTATTTACCGGCTGATCAAGAGTATGGGCCGTTCCCACATGCCACGAATCGTCGCTTCGCTCAACTGCAAGCCGTGTTCGCTTCCGAAGCCTCGCTCTTATTGCTTGATGAACCTACCGTCGGGCTGACGGAACTGGAACGGCGCGATTTTGAGCGGGCGCTAAGCGAGAAGGCCGAGACGGCGCACATCATATGCGCCACCCATGACGAGCAGTTGATCAAGACGGCGGACCGGATCATCTGTCTGTCGAACGGGGCGCTCGTCTTTGATGGCGACCGCAGTGAGTATATGAAACGGAGTGCGCTATGGTCACATATGTCATCATCCTCTTGATTGCGGCGGGGGTCATGTCGAGGTTCGAACGGATTGACGTCCCGATTGCCGTCTTGACACAAATTCTCGCCCTCGCGGTCATCGGGCGCTGGCTGTTCGTGGCCATCCCGAACGTACAACCGTCGACGGCGCTGCTCATGCTGACGGCCCTTTATTTTGGATTTACGAGTGCGGCGATGCTTGCTCTGTTCGTCCCGATCTTATCGGGGCTGTTGCTCGGCATCGGCCCGTTCGTCCTCTTTCAATTTTTAGGGTGGCTTTTCGTCGTCGCTGTCGTCACGGTCCTGAAGCCGTTACTAAGTCGCTCCCGATGGTTTCTTGCCGCCGTCGGTCTCGGAGCCGGCTATTTGTTCGGGTGGACGGCCAACCTGTCCTTCGCCGAAGTGATTGGGGTCGATTTCTTCAAATTGCTCGTGCTCAGTTTGCCGTTCGATACGGCCCATGGCATCGGGAATGTCGTCTTTCTCGTCTTATTGCACGATCTCTTCGTCCGCATATTTGTACGAGAAGACGGGTAACTAGTAGGTATCACACCGAGTGAGGTGACGCGTGCATGAACGGATACGTCAATCTAGTTGAAATTGGCTGGTTCCTTTTCATCGGTCTATTGTTTATGGGACTCAATTTATTGTTGATGTCCCGTCGTCTCATTCGAACGCGCTACGGGATGCTGAGCATTCTCGGCGCGAGTGTATGGCCTGCGCTTATGATCGTCCTGTCCGTCCAAGGGGGACGCGTCCTTGACGGGCTGACCGAACGAGCGGTCACGCTCGAGAGCGTATTGGCCTGGTCGGTCGTCGTCGCGACGGCTCTGATGGTGTGCATCCCGGGTGTTTCGCTGATTCGACGGATGGTGCAGTTGGCTCGGCATTGAAATTTCATGACACGTATAAGGAGGAGGTCCCGCATCGGGAACCTCCTCCTTTTTTGTTGAATACGATTGTCAGGCTGTCGGCACGTCTTCCGTTCCGGCATCCGACGGTTTTTGGAACCGGCGCAAAATCTCCAGGCTGACCGCCCGCGGCATGAGTTTGGTCGCGGCGACGAGCAATTGGTTCGAGACGCCGGGAACGATCACGCGCTTGTTGTTCATGACACCCTTATAGCCGAAGAAGGCGACGAGGTGGGAAGGCATTTTCGACACCATCATCTCACTGCCGGCCCGGTTGAAGAAACCGGTATCGGTCGGTCCGGGGCACAGGACGCTCACGTTCACGCCTGTCCCTTTCACTTCGGTATGGAGTGCCTCGGTGAGGGATAACACGTACGCTTTCGTCGCGTAATAGACAGCCATGTATGGACCGGGCTGGAAAGCGGCGACCGAGGCGACGTTCAAGACATAGCCATGATTTCGCTCGACCATGCCGGGTAAGTAGGCTTTCGTCAGTTCCGTCAAGGCGTTGACGTTCAAGCGGACCTCTTCAGCCTCGGTCTCGGCGTCGAGGTCGATGAACTCACCGGCCGTCCCAAAACCGGCGTTGTTGATTAAAAAGTCGACTGTTAGTCCCGCGTCGCTAATCGCGCTCGTCAACCGTTTTGCGGCCTGGTGTTCAGACAAGTCGAGGGCGAACACGTGTACATCGACGCGATACCGCTTCTCGAGTACTTTTTTCAATTCGTGCAGACGGGGCTCATTGCGAGACACGAGGATACAGTCAAACCCGTCCCGGGCCGCCAAGACGGCAAGGTCGAGGCCAATTCCGGTCGAGGCTCCAGTAATTAAGGCGGTTTTTGTCAAAATCGTCCACTCCTTCGATGTAAAAAGTCATACATTGTTACTGATTTCTTCACGAGTTGTTAAATTCCTGCCCGGCCACCACATCAAAACGTGTGCTAGAGTATAGCGAGAATATGTGATTAGGCTCACAAAGTGAGGAGAAGAAACCAGATGATGATTCAGCTAGTGACTACGGCACAAAGCGTCGAGCAAGCAGAGGCGCTAATCATGGCGGGCTCCGACCGCATCTATATCGGAGATTCAAAATACGGGTTACGCCACAAAGGTGACTGGTCGCTCCCGGCTGTGCGAGAAGTCACAGCCGTCGCCCACCGATACGGCAAAGAAGTGACGGTCGCCGTCAATAATTTGATGCATAACGAGCAAATCGAGACGCTCCCTGAGTATTTGCAGGAACTCAAGGCGATCGGGGTCGACAGTGTGACGGCCGGTGACCCGGGCGCTATCCGCATAATCCGTAATGCCAATATCCCCTATTGGTATGATGCTCAAACGCTCGTCACGTCGGCGCGACACATTCAGTTTTGGGGTAAACGTGACGCCATCGGCGCGGTTGCGGCCCGTGAAGTGACGCTCACCGAACTCGGGATGATCCAACAACAGATTGGGTTGCCGGTCGAGGTGCAAGTGTATGGCCCGACGTGCATCCATCATTCGAAACGTCCGCTCTTGACGAACTACTTCAATGAGATTGGCCGGTCGAACACGTTGGCAGAAGCACGTGAGTATTATATGAGCGAACCTTCGGATGCGGACAGTCGCTATCCAGTCTATCAAGACGACAACGGCACGCACGTCTTCTCTGAAGATTTGACGCTCATGGGTCAACTGCCCGCGCTCTTGAAGGGCGGGTTACACACGTGGAAACTCGAAGGGTGGCATGCGGGAGATGCGTTCGTCGACATCGTCCGCCTGTTCGACAAGGCCAGGTCAGATCTATTGAACGGGCGGTTCGACCGCCACGTCATGGAGCGGCGCCTCGCCGAACTCCAACCTGAACAATTCCGGCTCGGAACCGGATTGTTGTTACGAAATCCAGAAGAGATCAAGTGAGGGAACCGAGATGAAAAAACGTCCAGAATTATTAGCACCAGCCGGGAATTTGGAGAAATTGAAGATGGCGATCTTATACGGGGCCGATGCGGTCTTCATCGGGGGGCAACAGTTCGGGCTCCGCTCCCGGGCCGGCAACTTCGGGTACGACGAGATGACCGAAGGCGTCGCGTTCGCCCATGAACGTGGGGCGAAAGTATACGTCGCCGCGAATATGGTGACGCATGAAGGGGACATCGATGGCGCGGGCGAGTTCTTTTGTAAACTTCGTGACATCGGCATCGATGCCGTCATCGTCTCCGATCCGGCCATGATCGAGGTATGTCTCACGGATGCACCGGGACTTCCGGTCCACTTGTCGACGCAGGCATCGGCGACAAACTATGAGACGCTCCGTTTTTGGCAAGAGGAAGGGTTGGAGCGGATCGTCCTTGCGCGTGAAGTATCGATGGAAGAAATCAAAGAGATGAAGCGGCAAGTCGATGTCGAAATCGAGACGTTCGTCCATGGGGCGATGTGCATCTCCTATTCGGGCCGTTGCACCTTATCGAACCATATGGCGCTCCGAGATGCGAACCGTGGTGGTTGTGCCCAGTCATGTCGTTGGAAATATGGTTTCTTCGAGGCGGACGAGCTGTTGACCGAAGAGATGGCGGCACGCGATGAGGAACCGTTCTCGATGAGCTCGGTCGATTTGGCGATGGTGCGCCACATCCCGGACTTGGTCGACGCGGGCGTCGACAGCTTGAAAATCGAGGGCCGGATGAAATCGATTCACTATGTGGCGACGGTCTGTAACGTCTATCGTCAAGTCATCGATGCCTACTGTGCTGATCCTGAAGGGTTCGAGTTCGATCCGGCGTGGGAAGAAGAGATTTGGAAAGCGGCGCAGCGAGAGCTCGCGACCGGGTTCTATTATGGTGTCCCGACCGAGAACGAGCAACTGTTCGGCAAGCCGCGCGCCATCCCGCAATATGCGTTCGCGGCACGCGTCATCTCGTATGAGCCGTCGACACAGATGGCGACACTCGAACAGCGGAATCATTTCCGACGCGGGGAAGAAGTCGAGTTCTTCGGTCCTGGCTTCGTCCGGTTCTCGCAGCGGATCGATGAGCTGTACGATGAGTCGGGAGAAAGACTCGAGACGGCGAACCAGGCAATGATGACAGTGCGCGTCAAAGTCGAGCAACCGGTCGCGACCGATTTCATCATGCGCAAGCGAAAAGCCGGCGTCGTGAGTACGCCGGTCCCGAGTCCGGTCTGACACATCCGGTAAGACAACATAGTCGACCGTTCCATCCAATCTTGCTAACCTATTAACATAGACGACAAAGGGGATGGAAGCATGAATCAAAATACGGAGCAGCTCCGGACCGATCCGATCGGACGCCTGCTGTTCAAGCTGTCGCTGCCGGCGATGATCGGCATGCTGGTGACGGCGCTCTACAATATCATTGATACGATCTTCGTCGCCCGCGGCATCGGGGCAACCGCTGTGGCCGCCATCGGGATCGCCTTTCCGATTCAAATGATTCTCATGGCCGTCTCGAGCGCGGTCGGACTAGGCGGGGCGTCCATCAGTTCACGGAAACTCGGCAAAGGCGACGATGCCGGGGCCGCTGTCACGTTCTTGAACGTGCTCGTCCTCGTCGGCGTGTTCGCGGCCTTCGCGGTCAGTTCCGCCTTTTTCATGCTGGATGACATTTTGACAGTGTTCGGGGCGACGTCGGCCATCATGGAATTGAGCCGACAATACTTATCGGTCGTGCTCATCAGCTCGCCGTTCTTCATGTTCACGCTCGCTGCCAGTGCGATGGTGCGCGCCGAGGGGCAGGCTCCCTATCAGATGAAAGTGATGCTTACGACCGTCGTCGTCAACTTGGTGACGACGCCGCTGTTCATCTTCACGTTTGGCTGGGGCATATACGGGGCGGCTTGGTCGACGGCGCTCGCACAAGTCGTCGGATCGGTGCTCATGCTCCGCTTCTTCTTCGCAAAAAATCGCCGCACCGAGCTCGATTTCCAGTGGCGGAAGTTTCGATTACGGTTCGGCGAGTTGAAAGAGATCATGGCAATCGGATCGTCCTCGTTTATCATGATGGTGTCGCAGTCGATTTTATTTGTCGGTGTCAACGTTATGCTCGGGACGTATGGCGGCACCGAGGAGCTTGCCATCTTCGCGATCATCAATAAATTCATGGCGCTCGTCGGGATGCCGATCATGGGCATCGTCCAAGGCATGCAACCGATCGTCGGCTACAACTTCGGGGCCAGACAGTTCGACCGGATGCGCGAGACGATTTGGACGGCGATGCGGGCCGGAATTGCCATTGCCGTTATCATTTGGCTGACGCTCCAGTTGATTCCGGAGCAGCTGATGCGCATGTTCACGTCTGACGCCAACTTGATTGCCGGCGGTGTGACGGCGATCCATGTGTTGTTCGCTGTCTCGTTCCTCCCGAGCGTGCAAATGCTCGTAAACGGTATTTATCAATCGCTCGGTAAGGCCCGGGTCGCGATGTTTTTGTCGCTGTCGAGACAGACGCTCTATACGATTCCGCTCGTCTTCATCCTGCCGAACTTCTTCGGCGTGTTCGGCGTCTGGCTCGCATTCCCGATCGCCGATGCGATGACTTTCCTGACAGCGGTCGGGATGGCGGTCTGGGATCGCAAGCTCTTGTTCCGCCCGTCGGAAGATGAAATCGAAGCGAAAGCAACCAATTTATGAACTGACGTCCGTTCTTGTCGAACGGGCGTCTTCTTTTAAGAACAAGTAAATCCCGCCGAGCAGGACGGCCGCGCCGATCCATTGCATGACGCCGAGGCGTTCCTCGAAGAAGACGTATCCGAACAGCATGCCCCACAGCGCTTCCCCGAGAATGGTGATACTGACGACTGTCGCACTGACACGGGCGAGCGCATAGTTGAACAAATTATGTCCTAAAATCGTCGGGAAGAAGGCGAGGGCAAGGAAGTACCACCAGTTGACCGATTCAAACGCGGTGAATGTCGTACCCCGGACGAGCAGCATGAAGCAGAGGACGACCGTCGCCACGAGATAGACGCTGAACGAGTATGTATTCGTATTCATCTCGGTCCGGACGTGTTGGCCGACGAGCCAATAGCCGGCGATGAGCAGAGCGGCGATTAAGGCAAGCAAGTCCCCGAACAGCGCTTCGCGTCCGAGTTGAATGTCGCCTGCCGCGACAAGCATGCCTCCTAAGACAGCGATGAGCGCGAACGCTAAACCTTTCCGGGTCGGATTCTTTTTAAAGATTAAGGCGTTCCCGATTAAGACAAAAATCGGACTCGAGGTGACGAACAGCGTCGAGCTCGCGACCGTTGTGTAATCAAGCGATAAAAACCAGAGCCAAAAATGAAACGCGAGCAACGTCCCACTGAGCAACAAGGCATATCGCGTCATGAGGCGTGTCCCGAGGAGTGACTTGAAGTCGACGAATGGCAACAACATCAGACACGTAATCAGCATCCGGTAAAACGCGGCCGTCTCGGCCGGTGCGGACGTCCATTTGACGAACAAGACGCTCGTCGATAAGAAAAAGACGGCGGCGAATAAGATAAGATAAGACAAGAGACATCCCCCTTTGTGTTGTACATACTCTTCTAATGATATTATAGAATAGATAAGAAAATACATTCTTTCTCGAAAGTGTCGTTCCGACAAGAGATTTCGGATGACTTTGAAAGTAGGGATCCTATGAGATTAATCATTGCGGAGAAACCGTCGCAGGCCCAAAAACTGGCTGCGCCGTATCCATCAAAAAAGAAAAAAGATGAGATTGAAATATCTTCTTGTGCCCGTTTCCCGGAAGGCGCCATCGTCGTCTGGGCGGTCGGTCATTTATGCGAGCTTCAAGAACCGTCTCACTATAAGCCGGAATGGAAGTCGTGGAAATATGAGTCACTCCCGATTGTGCCGGACCGATTCGACTATCGCATCTCGAAAGGCAAGTCGAAACCGTTCCAGACAATCAAGAAATGGTTGCACGACCGGTCCATCACCGATATCATCATCGCGTCCGATGCCGAGCGAGAAGGGGAGGCCATCGTCCGCCTCATATTACGCCTCGCCGGCAATAAAAAACCGTTGTCGCGCCTTTGGATCTCGAGTTTGACCGAACAGGCGGTCGACCGTGGTTTCGCCGATTTGCTACCGGGTGACCAGACCGTCCCCTATTATCATGAGGCGATGAGTCGTGCCTGTGCCGACTGGCTCGTCGGTATGAACGCCTCAAGGGCATACACGACACTGTTGAAGACGATTGGTATCGAGGACGTGTTCTCGCTCGGCCGCGTCCAGACACCGACGCTCGCCTTGATCGTCAATCGCGAGCGCGAGATTAAACAGTTCGTCCCGGAACCGTATTTCGAGGTCGAAGCGACGCTCCAAAAAGGGCGGGGTACGTTCAAAGCGAAATACACGCTCGGCAAGACGACGAAATTGAAGACGCGTGAACAAGCCGATGCGGTCGTCAACCGGGCGACCGGGACAGCAATCGTTCGCTCGATCGACAAGGAAGACAAGACGGAACACCCGCCGTTTTGGTTCAGCTTATCGGGTTTGCAGGCCGAGGCCGGCAAGCGGTTCGGTTTTGGGGCGAAGAAGACACTCGATATCGCCCAAAAGCTGTATACGAAAGGATGGATCAGTTATCCACGGACCGACTCAAGTTTCGTCACACCAGATGAGGCGACGCTGTTCCCGCAGACGAAAGCGCGCCTGTTAAAGTCCTCGGCCTACGCCGGACTGAAGGACGTATTGACCGAGAATCCGTCCCGCAACAGCCGTTACGTGAACGCGAAAAAGGTCAGTGACCACTATGCGATCATTCCGACCGAGGCGTGTGGCGATGTGGCTCGACTAAGCGGGGACGAGGCGAAGCTATACGATTTGATCAATCGGCGTTTCCTCGCGGCGTTTGCCCCGCCGGCCAAGCTCGAGAAAACGACGGTCGACCTTATGGACGGGGACGACTTGTACCGGGCAAAAGGGACGGTCGTCGTCAGTGCCGGCTATCGTCAAGTCGTCGAGATAAAGTCCAAAGACGTCGAGCTCCCGGCACTCACGGTCGGTGAACCGTTGACCGAAAAGAAAGTCGAAGTATTATCGAAACAGACGGAGCCGCCGAAACGGTATACGGAAGGCGCGCTCATCATGGCGATGAAGGTGGCCGGTAAGCAGCTCGATGATGAGGAACTGATTCACATCATGAAAGAAGTCGAAGGGCTCGGCACCGAGGCGACGCGGGCCAACATTATCGATGGATTGAAGAAGCGGGGTTATGTCGAACTCCAAAAGAAAGAGCTCGTCCCGACCGACAAAGGGCGCCTGTTGATTGACGTGCTCGGTGACAGTATCCTCGCCTCGCCGGCCATGACGGCGAAGTGGGAGAAGCGGCTCCACGAGATTGGGCAGGCGTCGGCGTCCGCCGCCGAGTTCATCGACCAGGCGAAGAAGATGTCGATCCATCTCGTCGAGGAGGCGAAGGCGCGAGTCGAATCGGCGAACCCGGAAGGCTATACGATTGAAGCACGACGTTTCGGGAAGAAGTCGGCGGCGCGGCCGAAAGCGTCGTTTGGCGTCTGTCCGAATTGTGGCAAGGGACTCGTCGAGCATCCGAAGTTCATCGGCTGCAGCGGCTACCGAGAAGGGTGCAAGTTCACGATGTCGAAACAAGTGCTCGGCGTCGGGATTGCCAAGGATGAGCTGAAACAGATGATCAATGGCGGTCAGTCGAACGTGCATACGTTCAAAAAAGGCGACAAGACGTTCGACGCCGCGCTTTACCTTGAAAAAGGAGCGCTTCGGTTCGAGTTCAAATAAAAAATAGAGCCATCCGCCGATGGCTCTATTTTTTCTGTTGTTCTTCTTCAGTGATGCGGCGATTGATCTCATCGTAATCGAGCATGATGTCGTCCTTGTTGTCCTTATAGGCGTAGCCTTTTTGAATGACGACGATTGAGGCGATCAAGACGAGCAAGATAATCAAACCGCTCACAGCGAATATCCATCCCATGCGGCATTCCTCGCTTTCGTACTTCTAGTATGCCAAAAATGAACGAGATTCTCCATCTTTCGGGTACTTCGAACTGTCACAGCATTGAAATACCTAATGGAGCGATTAGATATGATACAATAATATGCAGAAGAACACTGACAGAGAAAGTAGGGATGACTATGGCGATTTTGATTGTGGACGACGAACCGGTCAATACGATGGTTCTCGAACAATTATTGCATCAACATGATTATGAGACGATTTCGGTCTCAAGTGGTGAAGATGCGCTCGCGCTCCTGATGGATCCGCAAGCCCCGTCGCTATACGACCTTGTTCTGCTTGATGTTGAGATGCCAGGAATCTCTGGGATCGAGACGTGCAAACGGATTCGACAGATGGCCGGTTACGAGGAGTTGCCTGTGATCATGGTCTCGGGCCGCACCGAAGAAAAACAGATTGCGGAAGGACTCGACGCCGAGGCGTCCGACTATACGACGAAACCGATTAAAATCACGGAACTGCTCGCGCGGATTCGTTCGGCGCTCCGTTACAAAGCAGCCGTTGACGAACGGAAAAAATATGAGACGCGTCTCCAATACGACCTCGACCTCGCCCAAAAGATTCAACAGAGCGCATTGACCCCGCCGATCAGCAACGATGAGATCGACGTCCGGGCCTTATACTTGCCGTCTAAAAAACTGGCCGGTGACATGTACGCCTGGTTCCAGGTCGCGCCTGACCGCTACGGCGTCATCATTTTCGATGTGATGGGGCACGGCGTGTCGTCCGCGTTGATCACGATGGGGATTCGTTCGATTTTACCGGGCCTCGTCGGCAACGTGCAATATCCGGTCGATGTCATGACCGAGCTGAACCGCCAGATGACGTTCTTGTTCTCAGGTGACGACATGCAGAGCTACTTCACCGCGGTATATTGCTATATCGATACGACGAAGCGTCAAATCGAGTACGTCAACGCCGGACATCCTCCGGTCATCGTGACGTCTGATACAGGTGTAACTCGCCTCGAGACGACCGGAGTGCCGGTCGGTATGTTCGAAGAGCCGAACTATGAGTCGAACGTCGTCGGCATCGAGCCGGGCATGACGATGCATATGTATACGGATGGACTGATGGAATGTTACAGCAAAGATATCGATGACGGCATTCGCTGGCTCGAGAAGGACGTCGCTTCTTATGGGCTTGACTATGCACGTCATGTTGCCGAACAGCTCGTTCCTAAAATCGAGATTGACGACGACCTGTGTCTCGTCACAGTCAAATTGATGTAAAAAAGATGGTGTCGCCGCAACGGGCAACACCATCTTTTTTTAGAAATATCGTTTGCGCCACAAAATATAAAAGGCGAGGCTTGAGAACCCGATCATCATCGTAATGGCGAACACAAAGCCGATGGGTTGGCCTTCCCATGGCACTTGGACGTTCATCCCGAATATCCCGGAAATCATCGTCGGGATGCTGAGTACAATCGTAATCGAGGCCAAGAATTTCATGACGAAGTTGACGTTGTTCGAGATAATCGAACCGAAGGCGTCCATCTTGATGCTGATGATGTCGTTATAAATCGACGCCATCTCCATCGCCTGGCGGTGTTCGACGAACACGTCCTCGAGCAACTCCTCGTCTTCTTCATGCTTCTCGAGACTCGGTGTCTTGACGATGCGGTCGAGGACGCTGTCGTTCGCTTTGAGCGATGTCATGAAATAGACGAGCGACTTCTGTAAGTTCATCAATTGAAAGATTTCCTGATTTCGCATCGAACGTTGCAACTCTTGCTCGAGCTCGTCCATACGCCGATCGATTTGGCGAAGGAAGCGCAAGTACGTCATGCTGACTCGGTGCAAAATCTGAAAGACGAACCGACTCCGATAGTTCGTCCGGAACAATCGGGCTTTTCCGTTGGCGAACAAATTGAGCACGTCGAGGTCACGCGAACAGACGGTAATGAAATGTCGCCCGGTGACGATAATACCGAGTGGAATCGTATTGTAGGCGCGTCCCGTGTCGTCTTCTTCGACGTATGGGACGTCGATGATCATGAGGAGTCCCTCATCATCTTTTTCAAATCGTGGTTTTTCTTCAATATCAAGCGGGTCGTAGACGAAATCTTCAGGAATGCCGGAGGCGGCGATGACTTGATCAGCCTCATCTTTCGTCGGATTGACGAGTTGAATCCAGCTCCCTTTGTCAAAATCTTCGATTTCGTCGACACGCCCAGATGCATCGGTACGGTAAATCGTTAGCATAATGTTCCTCCTACCTTAGCTCAACCTAATTATAGGTAGGCGAATGGGAGAGTGCAATCGGAAAAGGAGGAGTTTTTTTGTTTTTTCTCGAAAACATGCTACAGTGGGAAAGAATGGTAGTAGGATTGAGTCAAAGGAGGGATGGAGTTGTCACAAACGCCCCAAAATGCTCTGTTTAACGAAGAAAAGTTGGCGGAGCTCCATCAAATCGCTAGCGGGAATAAAGATTTCCTGAAAAAGATTGCCGATACGTACGTGCGCCAATTCGAGGCGAAATTCCCTGAATTGAAGCAGATGGTGCGTGAACAAAACCACGAACAAATCGAACAACTTGCCCACTTGTTGAAAGGAGCTTCTTATTCTGTCGGGCTCGACGAGACAGCTGGCCGGTTCCATCGGCTCGAATTGGCTGGGGAGACAAATGAGACCTCGAACCTCGAACCGATTCTCGATGAAATCGAAGCCGACATGCGCCGCTTCGATTACGAATGGGACGCGCGGTTGAATGAATTAGCATAAATAAAACGGGATTTCGCCACGATGCGAAGTCCCGTTTTCAGTTCAAGCTAAAAATTCGTCGAGTGTGGCGATCAACATGCCAATCTCTGGCTTCGTGATTTGGGCGTTCGCCCCGACCGCGTCGCCTTTATGCTTCAAGTCATCCGAGATGAGCGAAGAGAAGATGATGATCGGCAACTCGGCGAACTGGTCCATCTCACGGAGTCGTTTCGTCAAATGCAAGCCGTCCATTTGCGGCATCTCGATATCGGTGATGAGCAGGTCACAATGGACGTCGCTCTGTTCGAACGCATCGAGCGCTTCCTTTCCGTTGTTGAAGATCGTCGTGTTGAAATAACCGGCATCATCGAGCGTGTCGATGATGAGCGTCCGCAACATCTCCGAGTCTTCGGCGATCCACACTTGTTTGTTCGACCGTTCCCGGGCACCGAGCCGTTTGACCGATTCGCGGGCCATGATGTCCTTGCGGGAAAGTTCGAGGGCGATGCGCTCGTAGTCGAGCAGGATAATCATCTGGTCTCCTGTTTTGACGACCCCATTCGTGATGCCTTGCATGCCGCGCGCGAGGTCGGACGGCGTGTCGATCTGTTCCCAAGAGATGCGTTTGATCTCCGTCACTTGGTCGACGCGGAGCACCGACTTCTCACCGTTGAACTCGCAGACAATCAAGCGGTCGTTGTCCCCGACGTCACGCGGATGACCGATGACCATCGGTAAATCGATGACCGTCATGACCTCTCCACGGAGCTCGATTAGCCCCATGATCGCTTCCGGGGTTCCCGGGAGCGGGGTGAGGGGAAGCATTGTGATAATCTCACGCACCTTCATGACGTTGATCCCGAAAATGAACGGGCCTGATTGGAAAATGACAATCTCTAATTCGTTCGTGCCTGCCTCAAGTAAAATATTATGATCCATGCTCACTGGTGGTCCCTCCTAGTTCACGTACTCTCATCTCTTCTATCGGTCGATTTAAAGAATATCTTCAGTTGAAAGTGGCAAAGTCGAGGCGAAATTGACAAAAAGTTGACGAGTAACCGTTTACATTACATAAACTGAATCTTTATAGTTGTTCTACCGATTTGATTTTGCATACAATGGGGGTGGCAACGAGATATCAAAGCTTACTCAGGAGGCAGATAGAGATTATGAGTATGAACACGTATCCATATTTAATTAATGGACAATGGCAGGAATCAACAACGAACGAAACAATCGAACTCGTTTCACCTTATACAGAAGAAGTCGTCGGGCACGTCCAGGCGATGTCTCGCGACGAAGTCGACGAGGCGATTCATGGCGCGAAAAGCGCACAACAGGAATGGGCGGCGCTTCCGGTCAACAAGCGTGCCGAACTGTTGTACGCTTGGGCGGACAAACTCGAAGAGCGTGTCGATGAGATCGGTCAAATCATCATGCGCGAAGTCGGGAAGAACTTGAGCGACGCGAAGAAAGAAGTCATCCGGACGGCGGAAATCATCCGCTATACGGCCGAAGAAGGACTTCGCTTCACGGGCGGATTCATGCAAGGGGACTCATTCCCTGGCGGTTCGAAGAACAAGATGGCGATCATCAAGAAAGAGGCACTCGGTGTCGTCCTCGCGATCTCGCCGTTCAACTATCCGGTCAACTTGGCAGCAGCCAAGATCGCACCGGCGCTCATCACAGGCAACGCGGTCGTCTTTAAACCGGCGACACAAGGCGCCATCAGTGGTGTGAAGATGGTCGAGGCACTCCAAGACGCAGGTCTTCCGAGCGGTCTATTGAACCTCGTCACAGGACGCGGGTCGGTCATCGGTGACTATTTGACGTCTCACCCTGGCATCGACATGATCACATTCACAGGTGGTACGGGTACCGGGCAACACTTGTCACAACAGGCATCGATGGTACCTGTCGTGCTCGAACTTGGCGGCAAGGACCCGGCGCTCGTCCTCGAAGACGCAGACCTCACGCTCGCGGCCGATCAAATCGTCAGCGGGGCGTTCTCGTATTCAGGACAGCGCTGTACGGCCATCAAGCGCGTATTCGTGCTCGAGCACCAAGCGGACGAACTCGTCGGCATGTTGAAAGAGCGCGTCGAGAAGCTCACGGTCGGTTCACCGGTCGACAACAGCTTCATCGTTCCACTCATCGACAAGAAGTCGGCAGATTACGTCCAAGGTTTGATTGACGACGCCGTCAACAAACAAGCGACGGTCGTCCATGGAAACGAACGCGACGGCAACCTCCTTCATCCGACGCTCCTCGACCGCGTCACGCGTGAGATGCGCGTCGCTTGGGAAGAGCCGTTCGGACCGGTCTTGCCGGTCATTCGCGTCAAGTCGCTCGACGAGATGATTGAACTGACGAACGAATCGGAGTTCGGTCTTCAAGCGAGTGTGTTCACACAAAACGTGAACAGCGCCTTCACGGTCGCCGACAAGCTCGAAGTCGGTACGGTCCAAGTGAATGGCCGCACGGAACGCGGCCCTGACCACTTCCCGTTCATCGGCGTGAAGCAGTCAGGCCTCGGTGTTCAAGGAATTGGACGCAGCCTCGAAACGATGACACGCGACAAAGTCACCGTCATCAACTTATAAGTGATTGGAGAGGAGAAATCCTCTCCTTTTTTTGTGTGATTGAAATCCGTTCTTATCGACAGGTATAATGAGTGAAGATAGGTGGAAGGGGTTGTGGGGACGTGGCGAACTGGATTTCAAGCCAACTGGCAAGACTCGATATACCGACGCCGTTCGAGGTCGGCAACGTGAACGTCTATGTCGTCGAACATATGAACCGTTTCTTTATGGTCGATTGCGGTCCGGATACGGAAGAAGCGTGGGCCTCGTTGACGACGCAATTGGCCGAGCTCGAACTGACGCTCGCGGACATTGACTTTTTATTTTTGACGCATCATCATGCCGACCATGCGGGGCAGGCGTGGCGCTTGCGTGACGCCTCGATACCCGTGTACGGGCATGAGAAGCTCGTTCGGTACTTGGAACAGACGCCGAATTTCATCAAACGGGGCAATCAGTTTTTACATGACTTGGCGCACTGGTTCGGCACGCCAGAGACGATTGTGAACAAATTGCCCGACTACCGGGAGGCGCTGCGTTGGATCGGCCCGACGACCGTCACAATGACGTTCACGGACGGGCAGGACGTGACGAGTGACGGGGCATGGAAGACGATTCATCTGCCTGGCCATGCGAGCGATCAGCTCGGTCTGCTCGGCCCGGGCGGCGTGTTGATTGCGGGCGACCATTTGATTGATACGGTCGAACCGAACCCACTCATTGAACAACCATACGAGGAGGAAGGGTTCGCCTCACCGGTCGTGTTGTATCTCGATTCGCTTCGAAAACTCCAAGAAGTGGACTTGAAACTTGTCGTGAGCGGGCACGGGGAACCGATTCAAAAACCGCGGCCGTTGATCGAGGCCCGCATCAGTCAGCGTTATGAGCGGAGTGAGTTGCTCCTCAACGACTGGATCGATGGCTTGAGCGTATTCGATTGGTCGATGCGGCTCTATGGGCGCAAGATGCGTCGGGCGATGCCGCTCGTCTTCAGCGAGGTGTTCGCCCGCTTGACGTTGCTCGAAGAACGCGGCCGTGTCGTCAAACAGTTGACGGACGGGAAATGGATTTATATAAGAGCGGAGGAAATCGTGGAATGAGACATATTGTGATCACGGGTGCGTCGAGCGGCTTTGGGGCCGCGCTGGCGCATTCTTTTTATGAGTCGGGTGCCAAGTTGACGTTGATCGCACGGAACGAGGAGCGGTTGCGCGAACTCGGACAGAAGTTATCGGCCGAGTGGATGGTGGCCGACGTCTGTACCGATTATGACACGCTCGTGGCAAAAGTCATACGTACATATGGAGCAATCGACGTTTGGGTGAACAATGCCGGGATTGGCGAGTTCGACCGGGTCGTCGATCAAACGACCGACGTCATCGAGGAGACGATGCGCTTGAACGCCGTCGCGCCGATGATGCTCGCACGAGACTGCGCACGGCAGATGCGACGCGGCAGTACGATCATCAACGTCTGTTCACAAGCAGCGAAAGTGCCGACACCAAAGTCGGCCGTTTATGCCGGTTCGAAGGCGGCGCTGCTCCAGTTCTCGAACGCGCTGCGATTGGAACTGAAGCCGGACGGGATCCACGTGTTGACCGTCAATCCGGGGCCGATCGCGACCCCGTTCTTTCTTCGGGCCGATAAGAGCGGACGTTACGAGGCGAGCGTCAAGTCAATCATGCTAGATCCAGAACGTCTCGCGAAGCGTGTCGTCGCGGCGTGTGAGGCGTCGAAACGTGACGTGAACGCCCCGTGGTGGATGGAACTTGGCGCGAAACTGTACGCAATGTGCCCAGTCATGTTCGAACGACTCGCAAAACGGGGATTTGACAAAAAGTAAATGTGTAAATATAGAGAAAAAAAGGGGGAGACATGATGCGCCGATTGAAACAATTTGGCTTGATGCTGTCACTCATCTTCCTCGCTGCCTGCGGGACGACCCGAGCCGAGATCGCACCGACATTCGAACAGGCGGCCGAGGAAGCGAAGCAATCGACGGTCAATTTTTATATGTGGGGAGGCGATGACGGCATCAATCGCTATATCGATGAGTATGTTGCGCCACGTCTGAAAGAGACGTATGACCTGGACTTGAACCGCATCCCGATGGATACGGCCGAGTTCGTGCGTCAATTGTCACTCGACAAACGTGCGAACCGTGAAGCAGGAACGATTGACCTGATGTGGATCAACGGGGACAATTTTCGTAACGCCGCCGAGGCGGAGTTGCTCCAAGGCGACCTGCTCGACAAAATTCCAAACGCCGCGCTATTGAACGAGGAAGCCCAAGCGAACGATGCGGGCACCCCGACCAATGGACTCGAAGTCGCCTGGGGGAATGTGCAGTTCGTCTTGCACTACGATACGGACAAGGTGAAAAATCCGCCGACGACGTTTGACGAATTACATCGTTGGACCGAAGCGAACCCGGGCCGTTTCACGTATCCTGAAGTGACAGACTTCACGGGCAACGCGTTCGTGCGCCATCTGCTTTATGCCGAATATGGGGACACGGTCCGTGACGGTGAGATCCCAGACGCGTTTTGGGAAGAAGTTTCGACCTGGTCACCGAACCTTTGGAAACAAGGAACGACGTATCCGAAGTCACTCGCCCAACTCGACCAGCTGTACGCCTCGGGTGAGGTCTGGATGACGATGGGCTTCAATGAACGCCGAGCCGAGGCCGAGCGCAACGCCGGGGTATTTCCGGACGGGACGCGTGCCCTCACGCTCGAACACTCGATCGCATCGACGCATTTTCTCGCCGTGCCGTTCAATGCGGAAAATCCGAACGGGGCGCTCGTTGTCATCAACGAGTTGCTCTCCCCTGAAGCCCAGCTCGCCAAACAAGACGCGACGTATTGGGGGGACGGGACATCGCTCGACTTGACGAAGCTCGATGCGGCCGACCGTGACGCATTCTTGAAGCTAGATGATGGGGTGACCTATCCTGACCCGGAACGGCTCGCCGAACGTTCGCTTCCCGACTATGGGCCGACCGTGATTGATGCGATTCGTGAGGAGTGGGATCGTGTCGCGAAGTAGTCTATGGCTTAGTTTGTTCGTTCTAACATTGCCATTCACCGGTGTCGCCTTCCTGCTCTACGAGACCATCGGCTTTGACTGGTCTCAATTGAATGAAGCAGCGTGGCGCGCCAGTATCGCTGTGACACTTTACGTCACGCTCACATCGACGTTCCTCTCACTTGTGATTGGGACGTGGCTCGCCCGAACGGTCTATATGAGGCGTTCGATGTGGCTGGCATCGCTCCTCAAATGGCCGATGTTCGTTCCGCACGTTGCGGCAGCCTATTTGTTTTATCTATTGTTCTCGGGCGGCTTTCCGGTATATGGCCTCATTGAGGCGAATGAACGCCATCATCTCGTCGTCATCTTGACGTACGTCTGGAAAGAAGTACCGTTCGTCTTTTTGATGGTGGTCGGCACATACGGCCAACTGAATCCAGGGTACTTGGATATGGCCAAGACGCTCCAGCTCAATCCGCTCGAACAGTTCAGAGTGGCCGAATGGCCATTTCTCGTCAAACCGCTCCTCGACTCGTTCTGGGTGCTCGTGGCGTTCATGTCGTTCGCCTATGAAGTGCCGGCCTTGTTGGGCGTCACCTACCCTGAGCTGCTCGGGGTACTCGCCTACGAGCGCTTGACGACTGGTCTGTTTTTAAATGCGTTCGAGTCATATGCGGTCGCGCTCGCTTGGACATTGTTCATCTTCAGCGGCGTCATCACATCCTACGCCTTGACGGCCAAACGACGGCGGCGCATCGAACGGGGGGTGAGACGATGAGTCGGCTTCTCGTCGCTTGTTTCGTCGTCTTTCCGTTCATCGGGTTGTTTTTGACGTTCCCGACGTCACTCATGTGGGACGAGGCGATTTTAAATACGGTCTCCTACGTGGTCGTAGTGGCGCTCGTCAACGTCTGGCTTGGCATCGGGACGGCCTGGTGGCTCTTGTTCACCGAGTCGAGGTGGAAGTCGTGGGTCGAGTGGCTCACGTTCCTCCCGTTGTTTATCCCCGTCCTGGCGAGCATGTTCGGCATGTATATCGTCCTCGCCCAAATCGGGCTCATCGGGACGTACACGGGGGTCGGGCTCGTCCTGCTCGTCACGACGTTACCGTATTCGATTCGCTTGGCATACAACGCCATGTACGTAATCGGGAGACCGCTCCTCGAGCAGACATTGACGCTCGCGCCGCTCACTCGGATCGGGTTCGTCCTGTTTCCACTCATGAAAGAGTCGGTCCGAACGATCGTCTTGTTCTCGACCGTCATCGTATTGAGCCAATTTGTGCTCGTCCAATTGATTGGGGCCGGACTCGTCCCGACGGTCACGACGCGGCTCTATCAGGCCTACGCAGGCAATGACGTCTCACTGGCGTTACAAAACACATGGGTGCTCGTCTCGTTGCCGGTCCTATTTTATATCGGGCTCTGGGCAATGTTCAGCATCTGGATTAGATTGGTGAAGGGGCGTTTGCAATGAGCTTGGTATTGTCAGGAATACGAAAACGTTTTAAAGACCGTGATGTGTTACGCGGCATCGATCTCGCCATCCCGAACGGGGAAATCCATGCCCTCGTCGGTGTGAGTGGGTCAGGGAAGTCGACACTGCTCCGTATCGTCGCAGGTCTTGAGACGCTTGATGCCGGTACGGTGACGTGGGAGGAGATGCCGCTCGATGGGGTGCCGCCGCATTTGCGCCGGGTTACGATGTTGTCTCAATCCCCGCTCTTGTTCCCGCATCTGACTGTCGGGGAGAACGTGACGCTCGCCACCCCGAACCGGTCACGGGAAGAAGCGGAAGCGTGGCTCGCCCGGGTCAAGCTTCCCGGCCGCTATGACGCTGAAATTCATGAACTGTCTGGAGGAGAACAGCAACGCGCAAGCTTCGCCCGGGCGCTCGCGGCCGCGCCTCGGCTTATTCTACTCGATGAGCCGTTCACGAACCTCGACCCCGGTCTCAAGTCTGAGTTGCAACGGCTGATTCGTGACCTCGTCCGTGAACTTGAGTTGACGGCGCTCCTTGTGACCCACGACCGTGAAGAAGCGATGCTCGTCGCCGACCGAGTGACATTGCTTGAGACGGGCCACGTTCGGGCAACCGGTACGCCGGGACGTTTATCCGAGACGGAGTCGACGTTCGGAGACTTTGTCGAATTGGGCGGTGCGTTGCTTCCATCGACCGATATCGCCGTGTCGACAGAGCCGACGTCCGATCCCATTGTTCTCGTCCGGCCGTTCATTCGTTTCGGGCATCATTTTGGCGAGTATCGACGCCCGACCGGAGAATATGTCATCTTGCCGCGGAGCGAATCGTTCAAAGTCGGTGAGACGTATTATTTGCGACAGAAACAAGGAGGAATTTGATGTTAGACACATATGGTAGCCGCTTCGTCCGTCCCGTCATCGAGCGCGGGGCCGATCGGCTTTTGAAATGGAACTTTACCCCGAACGAGGTGACGATTCTGGGGGGCATCATCGGCGTGTCGGTCGGGGTGTTCATTTATAACGATATGTTGTGGACGGCCGTGTTGCTGTTATGGGTGTCGGGTCTGTTCGACGTCCTTGATGGGACGATGGCCCGGCGCACCCAAAAGACGGGGTTCGGTACGGTACTTGACCTCGTCTTCGATCGCATCGTCGAGATTGCCGTCGTCATCGCACTCGCTTTACGCCATCCGGAACATATGCCAATCTTTCTTCTCTTGCTCGGATCGTTCGTCGTGGCGATGACGTTGTTCCTCGCCGTCGGGGCGAGCAGCTCACGCCGTTCAGAGAAATCATTTTATTATCAGCCCGGCATCTTGGAGCGGACAGAATGTTTCATCTTGTTCACGCTCATGATTCTTTTCCCGACGTGGATCGGTGTCATCGCGACGATTTTCCTCGTCCTTGAAGTGTTCACGATTCTTCAACGTTTGTTTGAAGCGAGGCGGATTCTAAGATGAAGCCGCGCCTTGTCTTGGTAGGGCTCGGCCATGGGCAACTTGAGATTCTCGAACATCTCGATGCGCTTAACGAAAACTACGAAGTGTCGTATATCGGTGGACGAGAGGCGATTTATACGGGTGCGTTTCCTCAAGTGATCGCTGGCGAGATGGAATCGGCGACGACGCGGTTGCGTCGTGACGTCTCTCCCGTCGCCGAGCGCCTGATCGGTCTCGATCCGGATGCGCGCCTCGTCGAAACCGATCGCGGCCACGTCGCATATGACATCCTCGTGCTCGCGACCGGTGCGAAGAGTCGTGGAATCGGGAACCGGTTAAAACCGATGACGACAAACATGTTGGACGAGATTTTACAGAGTGACGCAATCACGATCGTCGGCGGGGGCAAAGCCGGAGTCGAACTCGCCTTCGCTTGCATCAGACAGAAGCAACGCGTGACGCTCTATGCTCGTGACATCTTACCCGAGCTTCCCCGTCATGTCGGGCGACAGATGGCGCGCCGCCTCGTCCACAGCGGCGTGACGCTCATTCTGACGTCATTCCAACCAGGGACTAAGACGGAGGGACTCGTCTTGGACGCGACCGGTGTCGTTCCTGATGATTTTTGGTCTGCGGCCGGACTTGCGGCCGCTGGGGCGTTCATTGACACGGAAGACGATTTGCGACACCCCGTCTACCGCGAGATTTATATCACTGGGGATATGGCGGCTCGACTGAATGGTGGTGTTGATGCCGTCCGTTCGGGCCGTCACGTCGCTCGTCAACTGCTCGGTACACCACGGCCGTTCAAGTCACGGACGTCGCTCAATATCTTGTTGACGACACCAGGGCGGGCGCTCTTGACGTTCGGGAAGCTGACGTGGCACGGGCGATTGCCATATCGGTTGAAACGGACAATCGACCGGCGCTACGTCGAACGATTTAGATGAAGGAACGAAAAAAGACGACCATGACGGTCGTCTTTTTTAGGCATTCAACGTATCGAGGAAAGAGCGGATTTGCATTTCCGTCTTGGCGTTCGCCGAGTGAAGATGTTCTTGTTTGACACCTTCCTGATAGAAGAGGAGCGAGGGGATGCCTCGGACTTCTTGCGCGTCTGACAGGTCAGGCAACTCATCGCGGTCGACGACGTACCAGTTGAACTGCGGGTAGTCTTTGACGAGTTCGTCGACGTACATATCGAGGCGACGGCAGTCGGGGCACCATGATGTCGTGAAGACGACCATGCCTTTATCTTGGATGGCCTCTTGGAATTGTTGATCGGATTGAATCGGTTTCATAAAAAATCTCTCCCTTCATAATATATTGTCTGTGTATTCGTGATAGGCGTCAACCGATTGGCATTCTCGGTCGCAACTGAATATGTGATACACTAATAAAAATAGAACCGCAAGGGATAGGTGATGGTTATGGCGTTACGTCATGCACTTCTCGGGTTGTTGACTCATCAACCTGCTACCGGCTATGCCTTGAACGCGACGTTCAAAGCGCAAATGATTCACTTTTGGCACGCCCATCATACACAGATTTATCGCGAACTGTTAAAGATGGAAGACGAAGCACTCGTCTCCTCTGAGCACGTCGCCCAACATGACTTACCGGATAAAAAGATTTATTCAATCACCGAGGCGGGACGTCAAGAGTTGATTGATTGGCTGCGGCAACCGACCTCGTACCAACCGAAGATGAAAGATGAGAACTTGCTCCGGGTCAGCCTGTTGCAATTGCTCCCGCTCGACGAGGCGATTCGCTACGTCGAAGAGACGAAAGCGCATCATGAACAAGTCGCTCACCAGATTCGGGCGTTTCAAGCGGCCCACCAGTCCGAGGCCGACACGCTCGGTTATTTACTGACGAGCGAGTACGCGATCCGGATGATGGAAAATTACGCCGGTTGGGCCGATTGGGCCATCGAACAGATGAAACAACGAGACACCAATGCGACCTGACGATCAGGTCGCATGTTTTGTGTACGGATGGATCGGCAGCCGGGCCAATAGGTCATCGAGTTGATCTGGGTCGACGGCGTATTGATTGGCTTCAATCAAGTCATTCAATTGATCGACCGAGGATGCCCCGGGCAAGACGACGGCACACGTCCGTTTCGCGGCGGCAAGGGCGTACGCTTGAATCGGCTCTGGGATTGTCGGCAACAACTCACGCAACTCCGATGCAGACCACGCCTCGAAACCTTTGTCCGCCAAACGCTCGGACCATTCAGTGGTCAACAGGCCTTTGGCGAGCGGACCGCGTCCGACGATCGGGATGTCGAGGTCGAGCGATTCGATTCGGCGGTCGAGCAGTGAGTATGGCGTCATCAAGACGTCGAGTTCACCGTGCTCGAGCCAATAGCGGATGACGTTCGGACGAATCGAGGACAGGCCGATTTGTCGGATGACCCCGGCTTGTTTTTGGTGACGCATGAAGGCGATCGTCTCATCGAGGTCGTCCTCGAGCGTGCCGCCATGGACGTAATACAAATCCAAATAATCGGTCTGGAGACGCTCGAGCGAATCAGCGAGCGCCTGCTCCAAATATGCGGCGCTCGGGTCCCAGCGCATCCCTTCCTCGGTCCGCACATTCCCGCCTTTGCTCGTCAAGAATAGATCGTCCCGGCGTCCGGCGAACGTTGAACCGACAAGACGTTCCACCTCGAAGTGATCGTAGACGTCGGCCGTATCGAAATGCCGAATCCCGGCTTCGTAAGCGGCCTCTAGAATCCGACGACCTTCCGCTTCCCCGTGCTTTAAAATCGACATCGTTCCTAACCCTAACTCTGCCATTGATAATTCCTCCTTGTTCCGTCTGACGATATGAATCATAATCACAGTATATAGGAAAAGTGAGGGGTACATACAAATGGAAGAGAAAACGATTGAACGGGAAGTCATTTACGAAGGAAAGATCTTTAACGTCGAGAAACACGTCGTGTCGCTCCCGAACGGTGGCACCTCGGTCCGCGAACTCGTCTACCATAACGGTGCCGTCGCCGTACTCGTCGTTGATGAAGACGATCGCATCGTCCTCGTCGAGCAGTACCGGAAAGCGTTCGAATCGATGTCACTCGAGATTCCGGCCGGGAAATTGGAAGTCGGTGAGGAGCCGCTCACGAGCGCGAAACGCGAACTCGAAGAAGAGACGGGCTATACGGCCGAGACGCTCGAAAAAATCTTCTCATTTTATGGGGCACCTGGTTTTTGTAGCGAACGGGTCGATGTCTATGTCGCCCACGGCTTGACTTCGGGCGCGATGAACCTCGATGAGGATGAATTTTTACAGGTCCAGCGCTTCACGTTCGATGAGGCGGTCGCGTTACTCGCGAGCGGACGGATCACCGACGCAAAGACGATTATGGCGATTCAATGGTGGCAATTGTCTAAATTGAAATGATTCTAAACTGGAGTGACATATGTTACACTTACATAGGAATCATTTTAATTTGAAAAACCGGATGAACTTCGGTATGATTTGAATAGTGAATTATGCAAAGAGGGGGCGCCTTATGGAAACGCGAATTGAACGGATCAAACAGCAATTGAGCGCCAAAGGATATAAATTGACACCGCAACGAGAATCGACGGTCCGGATTCTACTTGAGAATGAGACCGATCATTTAAGTGCGGAAAACGTGTTCATGCTCGTCAAAAGCATCGCACCGGAAATCGGGCTCGCGACGGTTTACCGGACGCTCGAGCTATTGACCGAGCTAGGTGTCGTCGACAAAGTCAACTTCGGTGATGGCGTCGCCCGCTTCGACCTTAGACCGGAAGGCGCGAACCATTCGCACCATCATCTCGTCTGTGTCGAGTGCGGTTCGGTCGAGGAGATTATGGAAGACCTGCTCGTCGACGTCGAGAAAAAAGTCGAAAGCAAATACGAATTTTTAATCAAAGACCATCGCTTGACGTTTCACGGCATCTGTAAAGTCTGCCAAGCCAAAGGCGTCACGCTCGAGGGTCATAAAGCAGTCATCAACGGATAAACGAAGACAGGCAGCCTCTTAAGGGGCTGCCTGTCTTTTGTATGTCGTCACGTCGTCAAGTAACGGGACAAGACGGTGGCGATGCCGTCTTCATTGTTCGAAGTCGTCACTTCTGTTGCGATGGCCAAGATGTCCTCGACGGCGTTGCCCATGGCGACACCGATGCCGGCATACTCGATGATCGACCGGTCATTATGCCCGTCACCGAAGGCGATGACACGGTCGCGGTTGATATTGAGGTTTTGGAACACATGGTCGAGTGCCCGGGCCTTGTCGATGCCAAGGTCTGTGAACTCATAGTACATGGCGGCCGTGAACATGCCAGTGACACGGTCCGTGAACGGTTCGGCGAGCGAGGCGGCATGCGTTTTTAGATAGTCAGGTTGTCCTGCGACGAGAATCTTATAGACGGGGAAATCGATGGCGTCGGCAAGACGAGGTGCCTCTCGTAATCGGAACCGTCCGCCGCGCGACTCATACTCGATAATGTTGAACGGCTCACCGTTCAACTCAAGCATGCCGCTGAAGACATCATTGACGTACATATACGTCTCGTCATTGATCATCGGGATGACGTCGAAGCCGGTCAAGTGATCCAAGATGGCACGGGCGTCGTCTAGATGAATCGCCTGTTCGAACAACGTCTCATTGGTCGCCGCATCCGTGACGCACGCCCCGTTCGAAGAGACGATGAGTCCCCCGTACTCGTGCAGCCGGAGCTCCTCGGCGAACGCTTCGATGCCTCGTTTCGGACGGCCGGAAGCGAGCACGACTTTGATGCCGTCCGCTTGAAGGTCGAGCAACGTCTGTTTCGTACGTGGTGAAATCATCTTCTGATCGGTCAATAACGTTCCGTCAAGGTCGAGTAAAATCGCCTGAATCATCATCTCATCTCCTTAAACTGTCAATTCGAGTTTGTTTTGTTCGGGATCGAGCAGCACGCTCTCGTAATATCCGTCTCCCGTCGTCCGTGGTCCATCGACGAGCGGATACCCGTCGGCCTCGAGCCGTCGCGTCAACGTGTCGACCGCCTCTTTGCTACCGAGCGCGAAGGCGATATGCGCGTAACCGATCGTCTCGTCTGGGGTGCCTTGGATGTCCGGGCGGCGCATCAACTCGAGCCGGCATGTCGACTCCGGGAACGTCAAAAAATAGGACTCGAACTGTTTCCGTTCGTTCGTATATTTGTCGTTCGCAATTGCCCCGAGATACGTCTCGTAGAAGCGGCGCATCTGTTCGAGGTCGTTCACCCAAAGGGCAACATGTTCAATTTTCATGTGAGTTCCTCCTTTGATGGTTGGTGCGTGATGAGGTTCAAGCGTTCCGTATTAAACAGCATCCCCAGCATAATCAAGACGGTCACGAGCGGGAATAAGCCGAGCGACGTCTGGGAAACGGCGAGTCCGAATAACGGTGGCAGGAACGTGCTGCCCGTATAGGCGAACGCCATTTGGAAGCCCATCAACCGTTTCGCCCGAACTGGTCCGAACCGCTGCGGCGTCTCATGGAGCATGCTCGGGTAAATCGGGGCCAAGCCGAGGCCGATACAAATCAATCCAATCAACATCGTTTCGGTCGTCGGAATGAGGAAGATGAGGCTGCCGATCAGAGCAAGAGTCTGGCCGAGCCGAATCATCTGTCGATTCGTGAAGCGGAACGAGAGGAATCCGCTCAGGAAGCGCCCGAGCGTGATGCTACCGTAGTAGATGGACACCCACGTCGCGGCCGAAGCGACAGAGAATTGTTTCATCTGGACGAGATAACTGCTGGCCCATAGCCCGATGAGCGCCTCAATCCCGCAATAGAGCAGGAACGTGGCGAGCGCATACGAGATGCCTTTTGGCAATTTTCGTTCGAGCGAGGTCGCGGCGGTCTCATGTCGATCGAATGCGGAGGGCTCTGCTTTGACTTCGCGTTTCCAGAGCGGGAACGATAGGAGCAGAAGGAAGGCGAGTGCGAACTGAATCAATGCGACGATCAAATAGCCGTCACGCCAACCGTTCTCTGTCAAGACGCCGGCCATGACGAGCGGTCCGCCCGTCGCCCCGACGCCCCAAAAACTATGCAGCCAGTTCATATGGTGCGCTTGATAGTGTTCCGCGACGTAATGGTTGAGGGCGGCATCGACCGCCCCGGCACCAAGTCCGAGTGGAATCGAAAGGGCGAACAGACAAATCAAAGACGGGGCCGCGTAAAAGCCGAGCAGGCACAATGCCGTCACGAGTCCTGATCCGAACGTGACTTGCTTCGTATCGAACCGTTCGAGCAATCTCCCGCTGAGCAGGCTCGATAAAATCGTGCCCGCGGCGATAGTCATAAAAATCCACCCGGCCATCGAGATCGGGGCGTTGAATTCGAGATGCATCAACGGCCAACCGACACCGAGCAAGGCGTCGGGTAGGCCGAGACTGATAAAGGCAATGTAAATCACGGTCAATAACAAAAATCCTGTCATGGTTCACCTCTTCAAATCGATTCAAGGATCAACCCGACGCAACGTCGGGCCAAGCCTGCGAAATAATCTTCCTCCCATCTGCCGATCAATAAATCTGGGGTGTGAGCCGCCGGAATGTGACGCTGGCACGCATGCCGAATCCTCTCCAACTCGGTATCGACGAGATCGACGTCCGAAAAAATGATCGCGTGCGGATTGAGTGTCGCCGTGAACGTCGCGACGAGCCGGCCGAGCGCATCGAGCGCGGCGTCCGACAACGGGTTCGAGCGCTCGCTCGCCATCCGGTCATGAAACGTCGAGTCGTCGTAAAGTGGTAAAAACGAGATTTCCCCGCTGAACCCTGTCTTTCCGCGGATGAGCTGTCCGTTGATGAGAATCCCGGCACCGGGCCCGTTCTTTCCTAAATAAATGTAGACGATTGACTGGTCGCCGGCGAGTTCGTGCGTGTGTCCGTATCCATAGACGGCCGCGTTCATATCGTTCTCGATGACGGTGGGGCGATCGGTGCGTGACTCGACCCACCGTTTCAAGTCGAGGTGTGTGAACGTCGGATAGTCCGGGGCGAAGATGACCGTCCCGTCCGCCACGGCCGCCGCGACACCAATGGAGATCGCGCTCACGTCGCAGGTCTGGTCCAACTGTCGATCGAGCACCTCGCCGAGCGCACCGAGGTGGTCCCCATCTAGAATCACCTGCGTCCCGTCGTCAATCGTTGACCCGATACAATCGATGAGACGATAGCGGACGACCGTTTTCTCGACGTATAGCGTCAATCCGTGCGTGAATCGTTCGTTATAGACGTAACGTTTGGCTGGGCGGCCACCGCGTGAATCCTCAAATCCGCGTTCGAACACCTCGCCTGCTTGTATCAACTGCTCTAATTGTTTTTTGACGGTCGGAAAGCTGAGCCGAGTCGCTTCTGAGATGGCGGCGATGGTCGATTGGCCCGCTAAGACAAGTTGACGTCTGATGGCGACTGTCAGATTAGTCGTGGTTTGGTCCATGGCCGACTCCCTCCTGACTTTTTAAATCAGTTTAATAAGTCGACTTGAGTGTACCAAATCGTGACGGGATTTGTAAGCCCTCCATCGGAAGATAAGCGTGAAAACCTCACCGAAATCCGTCACAAAAAAGCTTTAAAAAAAATGAGGTCAGACGTCTTCACAACGGTTTACATAAGTGATATGATGTAAGCGTATTCAGGTGTAGCGAGGAAGGAGGGGGATGTCATGCGTTCGCAAGTCGAGTCATTTTTGCAGTACATGACGGTAGAAAAACGAATGTCCACGAACACGAGACAAGCCTATGCGAGCGATTTGACCCAATACTTATCGACACTCACCCAACTCGGGGTGACGGAATGGAATGAAGTCACGCGGGCACACATCGTCAAACATATGGAAGAGTTGTCGCAAGCAGGTCGCGCCGCTTCATCACTTCGGCGGGCCGTCAGTTCGATTCGGACGTTCCATCATCATTTGAAGATGACCGGCGGGGCCTCGACCGACCCGGCGCTCTACTTGGAGACGCCGAAAGCGGAACGGCATCTGCCGGACACGTGGTCACAAGATGAAGTCGAGCGGTTGCTCGACAGCGTGCCGACGTCAGACCCGCTCGCGCTCCGTGACCGGGCCATGCTCGAACTGCTCTATGGTACGGGTATGCGCGTCAGCGAACTTCTTGGGCTCGATTTGGATGATTTACAGTTCGAATTGGGGTATCTACAGTGTGAAGGCAAAGGCGAGAGCGCCCGGATCATCCCGGTGTCGTCCGTCGCCCAAAACTTTGTCGAACGCTATATCCAACAAGCGCGTAACGGGCTCGGCGGTCGGGAGACCGAGGCGTTGTTCTTGAACGGACGTGGCGGCCGGCTCAGTCGTCAAGGGTTTTGGAAGATGATCAAACGACGGGCCAAAGAGGCTGGGATCCAAAAAGAGATCACACCGCACGTGCTCAGGCATTCGTTCGCGACGCATTTGCTCGAGAACGGCGCTGACCTTCGGGCCATTCAACAGATGCTCGGGCATGCAGACCTCTCCACGACTCAAATCTACACACATGTCAATAAGGCACGACTCCACGATGTCTATCGAAAACATCACCCGCGTGCCTAGACACTTAAAGGAGGAACTTTTTGTGAAGAAATTTAAACGTATTTTCTTGGTCGTCATGGACTCGGTTGGGATCGGGGAAGCCCCAGATGCCGATCAGTTCGGTGACGTCGGTTCGGACACGCTCGGGCACATCGCCCGTGAACATGGCGGCTTGAACATGCCGCACATGGGCCGACTCGGCCTCGCGAACATCAAACCAATCGAGGGCATCGAAGCGTCGACGACACCGAGCGCCTATGGACGGATGGAAGAGATCTCGGCCGGGAAAGACACGATGACCGGGCATTGGGAAATCATGGGCCTTCATATCGACACGCCGTTCCGCGTGTTTGAAAAGTTCCCAGATGACTTGATCAATCGACTCAAAGAGTTCAGCGGACGCGACATCATCGGCAACAAGCCGGCGTCAGGGACAGAGATTTTGGATGAGCTCGGGGAAGAACACGTCAACACGGGTGCCTTGATCGTCTATACGTCGGCTGACTCGGTGCTCCAAATCGCGGCGCACGAAGAAGTCGTCCCGCTCGACGAGTTGTATCGCATTTGCGAATACGCCCGTGAAATCACGCGCGAAGACCCGTACATGCTCGGCCGCATCATCGCCCGTCCGTTCCTCGGAACACCTGGCGCTTGGGTCCGCACGTCGAACCGTCACGACTATGCGCTCAAACCGTTCGGCAAGACGGTCATGAACACGCTCGAGACGGCCGGTAAAGATGTGATCGCCCTCGGGAAGATCAGCGACATCTATGACGGTGAAGGCGTAACGAAAGCGGTTCGGACGAAGTCAAACATGGACGGGATGGACAAACTCGTCGACTCGCTTGATGAAGACTTCGAAGGACTCTGCTTCTTGAACCTCGTCGACTTTGACGCGCTCTTCGGTCATCGCCGGGACCCGGAAGGCTACGCCGTCGCGCTTGAAGAGTATGACGCCCGTCTACCTGAAGTGATGGCGAAGTTGCGTGAAGATGACTTGCTCATCATCACGGCGGACCACGGGAACGACCCGACGGCACCAGGCACGGACCACACACGTGAATACGTGCCGCTCATCGTCCATCACCACGGCTCGACAGCGGTCGACCTCGGAATCCGGGGGACGTTCGCCGACATCGGCGCCACGGTCGCGGATAACTTCGATGTCGACGCACCAGCACACGGAAAGAGTTTCTTAAACGAAATTTGAGGAGGGACCACTCATGGTAAATTGGAACGAAACAAAGGCATTTTTACAGGAACGTATGAACGGAACACCAGAAATCGGACTCATCCTCGGCTCAGGACTCGGCGTCCTCGCTGACGAGATTGAAAATGCGGTCAAAATTCCTTACGAGGACATCCCGCACTTCCCGGTATCGACCGTCGAAGGACACGCAGGACAGCTCGTCTTCGGTGACCTCGAAGGGAAACGAGTCGTCGCGATGCAAGGACGATTCCATTTTTATGAAGGTTATTCGATGGAACAAGTCACGTTCCCAGTACGCGTCCTCAAATTGATCGGTGTCGAGACACTCATCGTCACGAACGCGGCCGGTGCTTGCAACGAGTCATTCAACCCGGGTGACTTGATGATCATCACGGATCACATCAACTTCTTCGGCACGAGCCCGCTCATCGGCAAGAACGCGAGCGACTTCGGGACACGTTTCCCGGATATGTCAGAAGCGTACGATAAAGAGCTCGTCACATTGACAGAAGGCGTCGCGGCGAAGCTCGGCCTCTCGATTCAAAAAGGCGTCTATTTCGGTAATACAGGTCCGACATACGAGACACCAGCCGAAGTGAAGATGGCACGCCTCCTCGGCGGCGACGTCGTCGGCATGTCGACGGTGCCTGAAGTCATCGTGGCCCGTCATTCGGATATGCGTGTGCTCGGCATCTCATGTGTGTCGAACATGGCAGCCGGGATTTTAGATCAACCGCTCAACCATGAAGAAGTCATCGAGACGACAGAACGCGTCCGCCAAGACTTCCTTTCACTCGTACGCGGCACGATTCAAAGCATGTAACCACTACCCAACTAGGAGGACGAAACTTATGCGCATGGTCGATTTGATTTTGAAAAAACGTAACGGTGGCGAATTGAACGAAGAGGAGATTCGCTTCGTCATTGAAGGCTTCACGAACGAGACGATTCCGGATTATCAGATGTCAGCACTTTCGATGGCAATCTATTTTAACGGGATGACTGAAAAAGAGACGGCGGCCTTGACGATGGAGATGGTCAAGTCTGGTGACGTCATCGATTTGTCGAACATCCAAGGTAAAAAAGTAGATAAACACTCGACCGGCGGTGTCGGTGACAAGATCAGCTTGATCGTCGCCCCGCTCGTCGCGTCAATCGGGATCCCAGTCGCGAAGATGAGCGGTCGCGGTCTCGGTCACACGGGCGGGACAATCGACAAACTCGAATCGTTCCCAGGTTTCAACGTCGAGTTGACGGAAGAACAGTTCACGAAACAAGTGAACGACATCAAGATGTCGATCATCGGTCAGACAGGCAACTTGACGCCTGCCGACAAACGTCTCTATGCACTTCGTGACGTCACGGCGACGGTCGATTCGATCCCGCTTATCGCGAGCTCGATCATGTCGAAGAAGATCGCGGCCGGTGCCGATAGTATTGTCCTCGACGTCAAGACGGGTTCGGGTGCGTTCATGAAGTCGTTCGATGACGCGAAAGCGCTCGCTGAAGAGATGGTCGCCATCGGGAAGAACGTGGGCCGTCAAACGGTCGCCGTCATCACGGACATGGACCAACCGCTCGGTTTCGAAATCGGGAACGCGAACGAAGTGAAGGAAGCGATCGAAGTCCTCTCGGGCAAAGACGTGAACGACTTGAAGACGATTGCCCTCACGATCGCCGGCCATATGGCGGTACTCGGCGAGTTCTATCCGACGTTCGACGAGGCATACGCTGATCTTGAGAAACGGATGGCGGACGGTCATGCCCTCGAAGTGTTCCGTCAGTTCGTCGCTGCACAAGGTGGCGACGCGTCGCTTGTCGATGACTTGTCGAAACTTCCACAAGCGAAGTATGAAACGACGTTCGTCGCGAAACAAGCGGGTTACGTCGAATCAATCATCGCCGACGAAGTCGGTGTGGCAGCGATGCTCCTCGGAGCAGGTCGGGCGACAAAAGATGATCAGCTCGATTTCGCGGCAGGCATCACGCTTGAGAAGAAAGTCGGCGACAAGGTCGAGGCCGGTGACGTCATCGCCGTGCTCCGTTCGAATAAAGAAGACATGACGTCTGCGCTCGAGCGCATGGACCATGCGTATACGATCGGTGCGACAGAGCCGGCGGCACGTCCGCTCGTCCACGCGGTCATCCAGTAAGTAGCAGGTCAGAACGTCTGTTTCCACAAAATAGTGGAGACAGACGGTTTTTTTTGATAGAATGGGCAATGTGTGAGTGAGAATGACTATATGACCATAAAGGGGTAACTTTTCATGAAAAAAGGATCTATGAAATTAGAGAACGGCGAAATGATCGAATTCGATTTGTTCCACGATGCAGCACCAATCACGGTCGACAACTTCGAGGAACTTGCGAACAGCGGTTTCTATAACGGTTTGACGTTCCACCGGGTCATCCCAGGTTTCGTCAGCCAAGGCGGCTGTCCAGACGGAACAGGCATGGGTGGTTCAGGCAAGACGATCCCATGTGAGACGTCGACGTCGTTCCCGTACAAGCATGAAGCGGGTTCGCTCTCGATGGCGCACGCGGGACGCAACACGGGCTCGTCACAGTTCTTCATCGTCCATGAGCCGCAACCGCACCTCGACGGCGTCCACACGGTCTTCGGAAAAGTGACGTCTGGCCTCGAGCACGCGGTCAAACTTCGTCAAGGCACGAAGATGACCGAAGTTAAAGTTTGGGACGAGAATTGATTTCTGCCTAAACGTTATGGCACAATGGGCCATGTCTCTCAAGTGTTCACTTAGTGAAACATGAATGACTAAAGGTGGTGAAACCAGCAATGCTGGTGAAATACAAACAATCGTACGAAAAGACGGCGATGGGCTTGCTCGCGTTTTCATGTAGCGACAAATCTCCGCTCGCCTTGCTCGATCTCGTCCGGTCCTACGAAGAAGACCCTGCCAAATTCCTGTATCTGTGGAGAGTCGGGGAAGACTTCGTCGGGATTATCGGGATGGAGCAACAAGAGACGACGATGTTCATCCATCATATCGCGCTGTCTCCGTCGTTCCGCGGCGAGAAGCGTTCTTATGAACTGCTCGATGAGACCCGGAACTTATTGCCGCTCGACTTGACGCTCGTCGGTCAAGGCAAGACCGGTGACTTGCTCGATAAATGGAATCAAGTCGCAATCTAAAAAAAGCTAGGCTCAGCGCCTAGCTTTTTTGCGTGCCTCTAGCGCCCGGAGTCGCTCGGTGACGACCGGTGTCCGGTCGCGATACATATGTTTATGGACGAGCTCGTCGAACGTGAGCACGGTCGGTTCGAAGGTCGGTTTCAAGCGTTCGATGCGTTGTCGCGTCGGTCCGTCGAGCGGGAGCGTCTCCGGGAGCGGCCAACGTTCCAAGTCACGGGCGAACATCGCGTTATCGATGCCGAGGGCTTCAAGGTCGGTGACGGCGAGCGTGAGCTTCTGTTGTAATGCGGCGATACTCTTTTTCGCCCCAGGCGTATTGCCGCGGCGGGCATGGTAGTGGGCCACGGCGTATTGGATCAAGGCGGCGTAACCGAGATCTTTTCGCCCCCCGTCTTGCCACGCCTCCTCGAGCACTTCGTGGCACTCAAAATAATCGGCATGACATTCAAACAAGAGCGTATACTGGATAAAAGGCGTCGACATCAAATTTCTCCTTTCGTGGTCACGGTACTACAAAACATGTTATACTAAAGCGCAAAAATGTAAATGGCAGGTGTCTCTATGGAAGCGTACAACGTCAAAATCGATACGTTCGAAGGCCCGCTCGACCTGTTGCTCCATTTGATCGGAAAAATGGAGCTCGACATCGCAGACATCTCTGTCTCCGAGGTCACGGATCAGTATGTCGCCTATATCCGGACGATGCAAAAATTTGAACTCGATGTGGCCAGTGAATATTTGGTCATGGCGGCGACGTTGCTCCAATTGAAGAGCAAGCAGCTGTTGCCACCGGTTCCGGTCGAAGAGGATGACATTCCCGACTTTGGGGAAGAACCGACCCGGGAAGGGTTGATTCGACAGTTGATTGAATATAAGGCCTACAAGGAAGCGGTCGTGTTCATGCGCGAGCAAGAAGAGTCTCGCCTCGAGCTGTATAGCCGGCCTGGGGAAGATTTGACGCGCTACATGTCCGACCTCGTCCAGCCGTATGACGGTCCGCTCAACTTTTCGGACTTGTTGCACGCCTATTCGAAGATGGTCGAACGCAAGCGGTGGAAAGAACGTCGCAAAAAGACGATCAAACGCGAAGAACGGACGCTTGAAGAACAGATGACGCGGTTGCACGATCACGTCTCGGCGAAGCGGACGACATCGTTCTTCTCGTTCTTCGAGGAGCGCCCGGACGTGTCGGACCTTGTCATCACGTTCATGGCGTTGCTCGAGTTGATCAAGTTGCGCGTCGTCACGACCAAACAAGAAGAGCGGGACATTCACATCTCGTTCGTCGAATCGTCAAAGGAAAGGGATGAAGCCGTTGTTGTCTTATGAAACGATTATTGAGAGTCTATTGTTCGTCGTCGGCGAAGAAGGAATGGAAGTGCGGGCCCTCGCGGACACACTCGATATTTCTGAAGCCGCCGCCCGCGAACAGTTGAGCAAGTTAGAAGCATCGTTCAAAGATTCCGGCCGTCCGTTCCAATTGATCGAATCGGCGGGCGTGTATAAGCTCGTGACGGTTCCCGAGGTGTCGGAGTACATTCAACGCTACGTTGGGACGATGGCCGAGCAGGCGCTGTCGCGGGCGGCGATGGAGACGCTCGTCATCATCGCGTACAAGCAACCGGTCACCCGGGCTGATATCGAGGAAGTTCGAGGCGTCAAAGTCGAACGCGTCATCCATACGCTGTTATCAAAAGGGTTGATCGAGTCAGCCGGCCGGGCCAAGACGATTGGCCGGGCCAAGCTGTATCGGACGACCGAGCATTTCCTGGACCATTTCGGGTTTAATTCACTCGATGAGTTGCCCCCATTAACGTTTGAAGACGAGCTCACGGACGAAGGCGATTTGTTCTTCGGCCAGCCGTCTGCGATTACGCAAGATAGATTGGAGAATGAATAAATGGAACGTTTACAAAAAGTGATTGCCCAAGCAGGTGTCGCCTCACGGCGTAAAGCCGAAGAAATGATTTTAGATGGACGCGTGCGCGTCAACGGGAAAGTCGTGCGCGAACTCGGGACGAAAGTCGGACCGAAGTCCGAAGTCGAAGTCGATGGCGTCAAAATCGAACAAGAAGAACATGTCTATTACGTCCTCTATAAGCCGAGCGGTTACGTCTCGACGGTCGAAGACGATAAAGGACGGAAAGTCATCACCGATCTCGTCCCACCCGGATCGCGTGTCTTCCCAGTCGGTCGTCTCGACTATAACACGACGGGACTTATCATCTTGACGAATGACGGTGAGTTCTCGAACATGATGACCCATCCGAAATTCAAGATTCCAAAACGTTATGTCGCGAAAGTGAAGAATATTCCTTCGTATATCGCGATCAAACAACTCGAGTCGGGCGTCGAGCTCGATGACGGTTATAAGACGGGAAGCGCCCAAGTGAAGATGAAGACGGTCGACCATAAGAAAAACTCGGCCATCTTAGAGATCGTCATCTCCGAAGGACACAACCGCCAAATCCGCCGCATGCTTGAAGCGGTCGGTTCGGAAGTCATCAAACTGAAGCGCGAACAGTTCGGTTTCTTGACGCTCGACGGTCTCACGACGGGCGAATGGCGTGAACTGTCACGCAAAGAAGTATCGAAGCTGCGTGAGCTTGCCAACCCGACCGTACCACCCGTACAGCGAGGCAAGAAAAAGAAAAAATAACAACTAAAAAATCGTCCTGAGATAGGATGATTTTTTAGTTTGTGGAGATTGTGTGACAAAAAGATGAAAAAAGTCTGTTAATGTGCGTTTTTGGTGTTTTTTCAGTACAATAACAACTGAAGGATGGTGTGAACTCATGACGAAAGAAACAAAGTCGGGTGATCGCATGAATCAAGCGATGGCCCATAAGAAAAAACGGTCATTTTGGCGTCTCATGATCATGACGATGGTCCTGTTCGCAGGAGCGGTCGTCATCATGCAATTGATTGAACAAGCCGGCAATGACGGACGGGTCGAGGCCGGTGACGATGCGCCGAACTTCAAGCTCGTCAGTCTTGACGGGACGACGATGGTCGAGCGCGAGACATACGACGGCAAAGGACTTCTCCTCAACTTCTGGGGCACGTTCTGTGAACCGTGCGAGAAAGAGATGCCGGTCGTCCAGGACAACTATGCGGCCCTTCAAGACATGGGCGTCGATTTTTGGGCGGTCAACGTCGGGGAGACACCGCTTCGAGTCGACAACTTCGTAAACGACCTCGGCGTCAAACTCGATTATCCAATTTTGATGGACACGCGCAGTGAAGTCGAGAAAGCGTACGGGATTTACAACTTGCCGGTCACGTTTGTCATCGATGCCGACGGCAAGGTAATTGAAAAGTATGAAGGTGAACTCACGAAAGAGAAACTGATGGAGTTGGCCGAGAAGTCATTGTAAGCGAACGGGGGGCGCACAAATGCTAGATATGAAATATGACGGCGCCGATTTACGATCCAAGCGTCGTCCACGGTCATGGATTGATCGGGTGTGGAGTTTTTTTGCATCGGTCAAGGTCGGTCTCTGGCTCATCGGACTCATCATCGTCGGGTCGGCGGTCGGAACGATTTTTCCGCAAGAAATGTATATTCCGCAACAATTGCCGGCGAGCCAGTATTACACGGACGAGTATGGGACACCAGGAACGATTTATTACACGTTAGGATTCCATAACCTCTATACGTCGTGGTGGTACATCACGTTGATCGTCATGCTGACGTTATCGCTCATCGTCGTATCGATCGATCGATTCTTCCCGCTTTATAAAGCATTAAAATACCAACCGGTCCGACGTACCGACCGCTTCATGCGCGGCCAACGTCTGATTGGAGAGGGGAAAGGGTCGGACGAACAAATCGATGCGTTCGGAGAGGCCTTAAAAGCGAAGCGCTATCATGTGAAGCGTGACGGTGATGCCTTGCTCGCTGAGAAATACCGTTTCGGTCGTTGGGGCCCATACGTCAACCACATCGGGCTCGTCATCTTCTTTATCGGGGCGATGCTACGCGTTTTCCCGGCATTCCATACGGACACGCTTGAATGGGTGCGCGAGGGCGATACGGTTCCGCTTGAGGCGACGGATGATGAGTATTATCTTCGTAACGATCAATTCATCTTAGAGATGTATGATCCGGAAAATAATGCCGAAGATGCGAAATTCGCCGAGGCGATCGAGAAGGCGGGCGCCGTCCCGAAAAACTATGAGACGGAATTGACGCTGTTCAAGAAGACCGGGACGAACGAGGACGGATCGCCGCAACTCGAGGAAGTCGATACCGGTTCGACGAAAGTGAACCATCCGTTCAAGTTTGAGAACTATGAAGTGTATCAAGAACAGTATTCGAGTCGACCTGAGTTTTTGTCGATGTCGTTCAACGTCGCTGATAAAGAGACAGGCGATGTGTATGGACCGTTCACGGTCGATTTGACGAATCCGGAGACGACGTATGACCTCGATGGCATCACGGTCAAACTGAACGACCTGTATCCGGACTTCGAGGTCAAGGACGGGCAGCCGAACACGAAATCGCCAAGAGCCCTCAACCCGGCGTTCTTCATGGCGATCGACAATCCGGATGGCACGACCGAATCCAATCTGATTGGCATTCGCTTGAACGTCGCCGACGAGGATAACCGCTACGTGATCCAATTCGCCGGGACGGAGATGGCGAGCACGAGCGGTCTGCGCGTCAAGAGTGACTCGACGTATCCGATTTTGATCGTCGGTGGAATCATCTTCATGGTCGGGATTGTCATGGGCATGTATTGGCCGCACCGTCGCATCTGGATTCGCCGTCATGACGAAACGGACGTGCTCGTTGCCGGTTTCACGAACAAGAACCCGTCCTCGCTCAACCGCGAAATCACACCGCTCCTAGAGAAACATGGATTGCCGATCTGGGAAGATCAGGCACGGTTCGATAAAAAGACGGACGACAACTCAACCAATGAAAGAGGGGAATCATAATGGAGTGGATTCAGTGGAGCAGTCGTTTGCTCTTCATCGCGTTCATCCTGTACGCTGTCGCGACCGTGTTGTTCACGATTGCGGTCAGCGGGATGCGCAAAGGTCAAAACGTCAACCGCATCGCCTACGGCAAATATGCGTTCATCTTGGCGGTCATCGGCTTCATCGCCCAAATGACATATTTTATTTTACGTTGGATCGGGGTCGGCTATGCGCCGGTCTCGAACCTATATGAATACACGACGTTCTTCGGCATGATGATGGTGCTCGGATTCCTCGTCGTGTACGGCATATATAAAAATGATGTGCTCGGCTTGTTCGCCATGCCGGTGGCGCTTCTCGTCATCGCTTTCGCCTCGATGTTCTCGAGCGAAGTGGCACCGCTCATCCCGGCGCTGAACAGCGTCTGGTTGAAAATCCACGTCACGACGGCCGCACTCGGTCAAGGAATTCTCGCCATCAGCTTCGCGTCAGGCCTTATCTTCTTATTGAACGAGACGTCGATGCGGGAACAGTCGAAGTCACGGACATGGCTTGAAATCACGATGTTCGTCCTCATGTGCACACTCGGTTTCATTCTCGTCTCGATGCTCTTCAAGGCGATCGGGACCGGTGGCGTCGTTGAGTTCACGAACGACCGCGGGACACAAGAGTCGTATGAGTACTTTATGCCGATGTTGTTCGTACCGGAAGGGGCTCAGCTCGTTTCTGGTGCGAGCGGACTGTCACTCGAGTTGCCGACGTTCATCAACACGTTGAAATTGAACACGCTCATCTGGTCGGTCATCGCCGGCGTCGTGATTTATGTGGTGCTCCGTTTCGTCATCTTACGGAAACGGATCGCCGAGGCGCTCCAACCGCTCGCGAAGAAGGTCGACCTTGACCTCGCTGATGAGATCAGTTACCGTTCGGTCGCGATCGGCTTGCCGGTGTTCATTCTCGGCGGACTCATCTTCGCGATGATTTGGGCTCAAATCGCCTGGAACCGTTTCTGGGGCTGGGACCCGAAAGAAGTGTGGGCGCTCATCACGATGCTCATCTATATCTACTATCTGCATATGCGCATCCAGCGCGGTTGGACGGGAACGAAAGCAGCTTGGTTATGTGTCGGCGGCTTCGCCGTCATCATGTTCAACCTGGTGTTCGTCAACCTCGTCATCGCCGGTTTGCACTCGTACGCGTAAAAAAAGAAGTCACTTCGGTGGCTTCTTTTTTCATGCCGCTGTCAACTGACCGTTGTGAAGCCAAATAATAGAGTGGTATAGTTATGAAAGAGAGCGAAATGTTCACAATTGTGCAACATTCGCTACATCTTGTAATGGTTCTTTAGGAGGTTTAGTGGATGGCTAATAAAACAAAAATTTTAGTGGTCGACGACGAGGAAAGAATTCGCCGCCTGTTAAAAATGTATTTGGAGCGGGAACAGTATGTGATCGTCGAAGCGACGAACGGGGAAGAGGCGCTTCAACTCGCCCTTGAGCATAACTTTGATGTCATCCTGCTTGATTTGATGATGCCGAAAATGGACGGGGTCGAAGTATGTACCGAGCTTCGGAAATCGAAGGCGACACCGGTCATCATGTTAACGGCCAAAGGCGAAGAAGTCGATCGTGTCCAAGGGTTCGAGGTCGGGGCGGACGATTACATCGTCAAACCGTTCAGTCCGCGCGAGGTCGTCTTGCGCGTCAAAGCGCTCCTCCGCCGGTCGGGCTCGACGAAATATTTGCGTACGGCCGAAAAATCAAAAGATTTGATCGTCTTCCCGCATTTGACGATTGACAACGATGCGCACCGCGTCACGGTCGATGGGGAAGAAATCGCGCTCACGCCGAAAGAGTATGAGTTGCTGTTCTTCTTGGCCAAGCAAGTCGACAAAGTGTTCTCGCGGGAGCAACTGTTGAAAGAAGTATGGAACTATGAATTCTTTGGAGACCTTCGAACGGTCGACACGCACGTGAAACGACTCCGGGAGAAGTTGAACCGGGTCTCTCCAGAAGCCGCGCACATGATCACGACGGTATGGGGTGTCGGGTACAAGTTCGAAGTCGTCAGTGAGTGATGATTCGCCGGAATAGCATCGTCACGAAACTATGGTTGACGATTCTCGTATTGGTCAGTCTCATCTTGTTCATCGTCTCTGTGTTGATGCTCGAGTTTTTTAACTCGTTCCATATCGACCAGGAGCGGGGGCACTTGGCCAAGCTTGGCGGGCAAGTCCAGTCGGTGTTGCTTCAAGAAGGCGATGCGTCACGGACGGTCGACCAAATCATTGAAGTGTATGGTGCCAACTATATATTAGAGAACGGGACGGTCCGTTCGAACTTTGGAACGGAAGTCGACGAGCTCATGACCGAGCTCGGCCGTCAGGACTGGGAGACGTATCAGGCGGTCGGTGAGACGGCGATTGGAAACTTCTCGTCGTTTGACGATCAGGCGGCACTCGCGTACCGGACGACGTTCTCACTCGAGACGGGCGAATATACGCTCTATTTGATTGAACCGCTCGACGCGATCTCGAGCGCGAACGAAGGGGCCCGGACGATCATCTTTTGGACGGTCGCCTCGGCCATCATCGTCACGACCGTGTTTGCCTTCTTCTTATCGACCCGTATCACGGCACCTCTACGCGAGATGCGCGACGCCGTCAACAAGACGGGAGAAGGTCAGTTCGACCTGCGTCTCGTACAGAAGTCGAACGATGAGATTGGGGAGTTGGCCGGTTCGTTCAACGCGATGAGTAGCCAGCTGTCGACGTACGTGAATGCGCTCGATCGGGAACGGCTCCAACTCGCCTCGATCTTACGGTCGATGGCCGATGGGGTCATCACGCTCGATCGTCATGCGAACGTCATTGTGACGAACCCGCAAGCCCGGCCGCTCTTGATCGACGAGCAACCACATGAAGTCGTGCTGTCACTCTATGAGGACGTCGTCGCCGGTGCACCGGAGAAGACGATTGAAGTGAAACAAGACGATCATTATTATACGTTGACGGTGACCCCGCTTCTCGGCGAGGACGATTTTGAAGGCGCGGTCGTCGTCATCCGTGACACGACCGAGAGCCATCGACTCGACAAGATGCGAACCGATTTCGTTGCCAACGTCAGCCATGAGTTGCGCACACCGCTCGTGACGCTCCAAGGGTATTCCGAGGCGATCATCGACGGCATGACCGAGAGTGACGACGCGACGAAAGAATTTGCGTCCATCATCTACGATGAGTCGCTCCGCTTGGCCCGTCTCGTCAACGACTTACTCGACTTGGCACGAATCGAATCAGGGAAAGAGACGATGCAGTTCACGACGTTTGACCTTGGTGAATTTCTTCCGCGAGTCATGCGCAAGTTCAACCAGATGGCGAACGAGAAAGGCATCGAGCTTGCGACAGAGGCTCCGCGTCATGCCATCGAGGCAGACGGGGACCGCTTGGAGCAAGTGTTCACCAACTTGATTGGCAATGCCATCGCCCATACCGAGTCGGGATCGATTCGGCTCGAGGCGAGCGAGGATGCGGCCGGCTTCGTGATTCGCTTGTCGGACACGGGCAGCGGCATCCCGAAAGAAGATTTACCGTTCGTATTCGAACGATTCTATAAAGCGGATAAAGCTCGAACGAGCGGCGGCAAGGCGGGCACCGGGATTGGTCTCGCCATCGTCAAAAACGTCATCGATGCCCATCACGGAACGGTCGATGTCTCGAGCGCGCTCGGGGAAGGGACGACGTTCACGATTCGTCTCCCATACACGCAACCGCCCACATAACGACAATGGTGACTCCTATGGGTCACCATTTGTGGCATAGAGGAGGCAATGACATGAAGCTGTACACACGAGGCGGGGACAAAGGCGAGACGTCGCTCATCGGCGGTCGCGTCTTAAAAGTCCATCCGCATATCCAGGCGATGGGGCTGTTAGATGAATTGAACAGCCAAATCGGGCTCGCGCTCGCTCATCAGACGGACGAGACACTCCGGACCCAGTTGACGCGAATCCAACACGACTTATTCGACCTCGGCTCGGAGCTGATGTATAAACAAGACCCACCGCAACAAGTCAATATGAAGATCGTCACCGAGCTCGAGACGTGGATCGACGAACTCGAGGTGAAATGCCCCGAGCTCGTCCGCTTCATCTTGCCTGGTGGCAGTGTCGGTGCGGCGAGCCTGCACGTGGCACGGACCGTCTGTCGCCGTGTCGAACGGGAACTCGTCAATGTCGATGCGGCCGTCCGTCAGCTCCCGTACTATAACCGGTTGAGTGATTATTTGTTCACTGCGGCCCGTTACGCCAACGTCGTGGCCGGCGTGCCCGACCAAGAATACGCCCGTGGTGCGGACGTGTTCAAAACGAAAAAGAAAAAGGAGTAGATCAACTTATGAAAGGAATCGAACAATTCCAACAACGACTGCACTATTCGGTCTACCCGACCCAAAAATTCAAGACGACCACATGTCTCGTCTCATTCGCGGCGCCACTGTCGCCTGAGACGATTGCCGATCGGGCTTTATTGCCGTATGTGATGGAGAAAGCGACAGCGGCCTATCCGTCGATCGAATTGTTTCACACGCCGCTCGAACAACTGTATGACGCGAGTCTCTATGCCGGGGCATCGAAAGTCGGCAAAGAGCATGTCATCCAGTTCCAGCTCGAAGTCGTGAGTGATGCACTCGTTGGCGAACCGGTACTCGCTGAGGCGATCAAGCTGCTCGAAGAAGTGCTCCTCCGTCCGAACGCCTATGACGGGGCATTTCAACCGCTCATCGTCGAACAGGAGGCCCGTCTCCAGCGTCAACGCATCGAATCGGTCTACGATGACAAGATGCGCTTCGCCCAGCAACGGCTCCAAGAATTGCTCGGCGGCGAACTCGCCATCCCATCGCTCGGGACGCTCGAGCAATTGGAGCACGTGACGCCGAAGACGCTCTTTGACGCCTATACGTCAATGATTCGTCACGACCGTGTCGATGTCTATGTCGTCGGCGACGTGAAGCGTGAGCAAGTGACGGACGCGTTCGCGCCACTCGAAGGACTCGGTCAACGACTCGTTCGTGAGTATCCGCAACCGGTCGATCGCGAATTCCAGCGCCTCGAAGAAGATCAACCGATCAATCAGAGCAAACTGCATCTCGCCTATCAAGTCGACGTCGACCCACGGAGCGAGGACGCTGTGCGGATGCAAGTCGTCAATGGCCTGTTCGGTGGATTCCCGCACTCGAAACTGTTCATGAACGTGCGGGAAAAAGAGAGCCTGGCCTACTATGCCGCCTCGCAGTACAGCTCGCTCAGCCGGATGTTGTTCGTCTATGCCGGGATTGACGCCTCGAACCAGGCGAAGACCGAGGCGATCATCGCCGACCAGCTCGCCGACCTCCAGGCCGGTATATTCGAAGACGAGACACTCGAACAGACGAAAGCGATGTTATACCATCAACGTCGTCAACTCGGGGACAACCCGCGCCAATTGATCGCCTGGATGAGCGGTTCGGACATCCGCCCGTTCTCGCTCGAGGAAGAGATGGCGATCATCGAACGGACATCGCGTGAAGACGTGGCCGCGCTCGCCAATCGTCTGGCCCTGCAGGCCGTCTATTGTTTAAAGGGGGGAACTATATGAAACTCGATTTTCCAAACGTGGGAGAGACGCTCCATCACACCGTCCTCGAGAACGGATTGACGGTCTATCTATTGAAGAAGAGCGGCTATGAGAAGACGTATGCCACGTTCACGACGAAATACGGGTCGATCGACCGGCGCTTTAAAACGGAAGAATGGATTGACGTTCCAGACGGGATTGCCCATTTTCTCGAGCATAAAATGTTCGAGAAAGAAGACGGTGACGTATTCCAACAGTTCGGACGCCTCGGTGCGTCGGCGAACGCGTTCACGTCGTTCACCCGGACGGCGTACTTGTTCGGTGCGACGTCGAATGTCAGCGAGAACTTGAAGACGTTGATCGATTTCGTCCAAGCCCCGTACTTCACGGAAGCATCGGTCGAGAAAGAGAAAGGCATCATCGGCCAAGAGATTCAGATGTATCAGGACAACCCAGGCTGGCGCTTGTACTTCGGTTTGATTGAGGCGATGTACGCCGAGCATCCGGTCAAAATCGACATCGCCGGAACGATTGAATCGATTAGCGCCATCACGGCCGACGATTTGTATCGCTGCCATGAGGCGTTCTATCATCCGAGCAACATGGTGTTGTTCGTCGTTGGCAATATCGACCCTGACGCCATCCTCGCCGAGATCACCGCGAACCAGGCGGCGAAGACGTTCGACGCGCCTTTCTTGACGGCGCGTGAAGCAATCGAGGAACCCGAGACGGTTCATATGACGGAACGGGTCATTGAGATGGATGTCTCGGTCCCGAAAGTGATGATCGGCTACAAGGATACGCCGCGCCCCGGCAAAGACGGGATGAAGCAGGAGCTCGTCGTCGAGCTCCTCATGCACGCCTTGTTCGACACGACGGCCCCACTCTACGCGGAACTGTACGCCGAAGGATTGATCGATGACGCGTTCTCATTTGACTACACGTCGGAAGAAACGTTCGCCTTCGCCGTCCTATCGATGGAGACGCCGCATGTCGAGACGTTCGTCGACCGCATCACGTCCGCCCTCGCCCGTCCGCTCGAACTCGAAGCCGGGACGCTCGACCGCAAGAAACGGATGATGAAAGGGCAGTTCTTGAAGGCGCTCAATTCGCCAGAGTTTATCGCCAACCAGTTCTCACGCTACGCGCTCAGCGGCGGCAACATGTTCGACATCCCGGACCTGCTCGATGCGATCACACTCGACGACTTGTATGCGGCGTATGACCGTCTGTTCCAAGCTGATCACCGTACGGTCTGTGTCGTCAAGAAGCCGTGACGACGCTCATCACGGGGGCGAGTGGGGCGATTGGCCGTGCCGTCGCCCTGTCGTTCCGGGACGATGACCTCATCTTGCAGGCACATACGCAGACCGAGGTGCTCCGTAAGTTCGTCGCGAGCGAGAACTTGACGGCCGACGTCGTCACTTGCGACCTTGACGATGAAACTGGACTCGAGTCATGGCTCGAGACGCTCGGACCGGTCGACCGCATCGTTCACGTCGCCGGCAATCATGCCTACGGTCTGCTCGTCGACCAGTCGCTCCTCGAGCTCGATCGGCTGTATCGCATCCATGTCCGCTCGATGGTTCGGCTCGTGCAACATGTCGTCGCACAGAAACCGTACGATCACCCGCTCGATATCGTCGTCGTCTCGAGTGTCTGGGGTGAGGTCGGTGCGGCCGGCGAAGTGCTCTATTCGACGGTCAAGGCCGCCCAACTCGGATTCGTCAAGGCGTTCGCCCGCGAGGCCGGACCGTTTCACGTCCGCATCAACGCGGTCACGCCGGGGTGGATTGACACCCCGATGAATGATACGGTAGAAGAGACGAAACAAGACGTTCGGGATGAAATTCCACTCGGCCGGTTAGGGGGGGCCGAGGAAGTGGCGGAGACGATTCGCTTCCTCTGTTCTCCGGCCGCCTCGTACATAACCGGCACCGTGCTCCGCATCGATGGCGGTTGGGTGTGAAACTTTGTCGGCTCGGTTGAAACGAGTTCTTTTCAATTCTTCTAAAATAATTTAGAATGAACAAGGTAGCGAGCACACATCAGAAAGGGTGGACGAGATGGATCATAAGTTCGAAGAATGGTATCTCGAATATGAACTTTGCCAAAATCGGCCCGGTATCCTCGGGGATATCGCCTCACTGATGGGGATGCTTCAAATCTCAATCGTGACGATCAACGGCGTCGATCTTCAACGTCGCGGCATGCTGTTAAAAGCACCGGCGGCCGATCACGTCCATCGTCTGGAACATATTTTACGCAAGATGGAAGCCATCGTCGTCATCAAACTCCGGCGCCCGAAACTCCGGGACCGAATCGCGATTCGACATGGACGCTACATCGAGCACGACAACGATGACAAGAAGACGTTCCGTTTCGTCCGCGAGGACTTAGGTGTCCTCGTCGACTTCGTCGCCGAACTGATGAAAGAAGAACGGCATTTGCTGATCGGCGTGCGCGGCAACCCGCGTGTCGGAAAGACCGAGTCGATCGTGGCGGCGAGCGTCTGTGCGAACAAACGCTGGCTGTTCCTATCGTCGACGCTCATGAAGCAGACGGTGCGGACATCACTGTTCGAGGAAGAACGCGAAGGTGACCACGTCTATATCATCGATGGTGCCGTCTCGACGCGGACGATGGACGAACGCCATCGGCAATTGATTCGCGAAGTCATGCGACTTCCGTCCGTCAAGGTCATCGAGCATCCAGATCTTTACGTGCGCAACACCGACTGTGTGTTCGAGGACTTTGATTACATCATCGAACTGCGGAACTCACAAGATGAGGAGATCATCATTCCTCAAGAGACACATCGTGAGGCAGAATGGTTTGAATAACTACTTGAATGGAAGGTGTGGACCCCTGTGACAGAACTAGGGACTTTTTTGAAACAAAGGCGTGAGGCGAGCGGTTTGACGCTCGACCAAATCCAGCAGACGACGAAGATTCAAAAACGCTATATCATCGCGATCGAGGAAGGTGATTACAAAAATCTCCCTGGCTCTTTCTATGCACGGGCGTTCATTAAAACGTACGCGGAATCGTTAGGGCTCGATGTCGATGAACTGTACGAGACGTATGCGAAAGACTTGCCGAAAATCGAGCCGCAGCCGACCGTTCAATTGTCGCGAAAACAAACCTACTCGAAAGCGTCCGAGACGTCGAGCCGTG